>CAWJYO010000001.1:0-15812 GCA_963847085.1 uncultured Chitinophagaceae bacterium
ACATAGGTAGCATTCGCTATCATTCATCACCTAACTCTTACAACACACATCTCACCGGGCAGCAATACATTTTTGAAGACCTTAAAGCACCGCCTGACAGCACCAGTTTGGTAAGCATTTCCAACTGGATTAAAAACAAATTTCCCGGCGGGCCTTCCGACACTTATTTCACTATGATGTTGCCAACCACCTTGCATCTCACATTCGATTATAGCTTCAATCCATTTCTATCGGCTGCCGCACATCTTTCATTGCCTATTATTACTGCGCCGGCAGGCTATTATATAGGCACACATACTTTATCGCAATTGAATATTACACCTCGCGCCGAGCTTTCCTGGGCAGGTTTTTATTTGCCACTCACTTACCAGTTTGCAGGCGGCTTTCAAACCGGCATGGCGCTTCGCATTGGCCCACTTACTATTGGTTCCGCATCACTCATCAACGTTGGGATTTTACGCAAAAGCAAAAGCGCGGATGGTTATCTTCATTCTCCGCATTCCTTTCTTCAAATATCGCGAATACGAAAGTGAAGAGATACCACAACATACTCGTTGGAGCCGTTTCAAAAAACGAATCTTACGTTGTGCGCGGTAAAGAATCTGCAGAATATCACATGCTGTTTTTATGAGTAGTGAGTAAAACAGCCAATACAAAATACAGTTTTATGTTACGGGCATGTAGTAATTCTTGTTGAATCGTCTGTTGCAATCGTAGATTTGTTCTTTTTTTCTTTTAAATAAAGAGAAAAAAAATCACACTTTACGTTCAGAAAAAAATTAGGCATTTCCAACAGTGAGTTCCTAAACTTCAAAGACGCGAAGCGACACAGCGATAGGATAGTGCAAAGTGAAGCTGCCACGCTCGTCGTTGCGAGGAACGAAGCAATCTTTAGACGGCGTAATGAAGCAGCTAATGAGCAGTGAATGAATAGTGATAATAGATAACTTAGATAACTTTTTATAAACAGGATTTGTTCTATCGCACAGATTGCCTCGTGCCTCGCAAAGACGAAAACAAAAACTCCGCGCAATAACTCTTGTTACTCCTTGGTTAAAAAAGCGGCAAAAACAAAAGTGAACTTAATCCATCAGGCTGATGGTAATTTTTTTCAATTCTTCAAGATCAAAAGGTTTAGCAAGAAATGCATCGGCTTTGGCCTCCTTTGCAAGTGATTGGATGTCGTTATTGGCTGAAAAATAAATGATAGGAATGTGGTTGCAATCCATGTTTTCCTTAATGGTACGCGATGCTACAATGCCACCACTGTCGGGTATCCAGTTGTCCATCAAAATCAAATCAGGCTGAATGTTTTTTACTGTTTCAACAATATCATTGCAGTGAGTTCTTGTAACTACCTCAATGCCTTGTTTTTCAAATATATAGCTGCAAATAAAAAGGATGTCAGCATCATCATCGCAAATTAGCACTCGTTTCTTTAAGTCAGTTTTCATGCTGTGTGCAGAAAAAATATTCTGCCTTTACGAAGGTAGGGTTTTTACTGATATGCATTGAAAGTTAATGAGATATTCGGCAATTGCTCAATAAACTTACGCCAAACCATGCCATCATGCCCATTCCCATTTCGATGGCCTGTTCATCAATATTAAAAAAAGGCGTGTGTACATTGTGAATGATGCCAGCCTCTTCGTTGCGTACACCCAGCCTGAAAAAACAACCCGGGAATGTGTTGCGTGTAGTAACCAAAGTCTTCAGCACCCATGCGCAGTTCGGTTTCTAAAACGTTTTCTGCAGGTATAAATTCTTTAGCTAATTGCCAGGCTTCTTCGGTAAAAGCGGGATCGTTATCAACCGTTGGATAGCCAACATCAATTAAAATGTCGGCTTCGGCGCCCATTGCTTCGGCAATGCCTTTCACTTGTTTTGTAATGAATCCGTGCGCTTTTTTTCGCCAGGTTTCATCCATTGCGCGAAACGTTCCCATGAGTTTCACCTCACTCGGAATTACATTGGTTGTATAACCGCCCTGGATGGAACAGATCGAAAGCACAGAAGGCGAAGTAGGATTGTTGTTGCGGCTGATAATTTGCTGCAACGAAACGATAATTTGCGATGCTATTAAAACAGTATCGGCGGTAAGATGCGGCGCGGCTGCATGGCCGCCTGCACTTTTGATGGTAATGAAAATTTCATCGGCACTTGCCATCACTCTTCCCTTACGAAAGCTTAATTTACCAACCGGCAAACCCGGATGCACATGCAAGCCTACAATGCCCTGTGGTGCTGGATTTTGGAGAACACCTTCTTTTATCATGATGCTGGCGCCGCCTGGATTCCGTTCTTCGCCGGGCTGAAAAATCAGCTTCACTGTGCCTTGCCATTTGTCTTTGGTTTCGTGCAAAATTTGTGCAGCACCCAGCAAACAAGTAGTGTGAACATCATGTCCGCAGGCATGCATCACACCTTCATTTTTTGATTTATAAACCACTTCATTTTGCTCGTTAATGGGCAACGCATCCATATCAGCACGTAAAGCAATTGTGCGACTTTGCGGGTCTTTTCCTTCAATTAAAGCTACTACGCCGGTAGTTGCCATTTCGGTAAACGGAATGCTCCACTTCGCTAATTTTTCTTTTATAAAAGATGAAGTATTGTATTCATGATAACTCAGTTCAGGATTGGCATGAAGATGCCTGCGGATTTGTATAAACTCGTCTTTGTATTGATGTGCTAACTGTTGAATGGTTTGTTTTAGCATAAATTAATTGGAAGTGATGTCGTCGTCTTTGGGTGTGTACTCAATATTATCATTAATCACAGAAATAATTTGCGGATAAATGGAAGCCAAAATGCGCTTGTATCGTTCTGCTTCGCTTTTGTCAATAAAGTTTCCAAATCTCACTTTGAAATAAGGCGACTGATAAATGGTATACGTTTTTTGGTCAGGAAAACGCTGTAATAATTTTGCTTTTAAATCAAAAGCCTGTTCGCGGCTTTGTGTGCTTAACAACTGTAAGCGATAACCATGATATAAACCATTGTATGTCATGCGGGCTGCTTTCTTATTCAGTTTCGCCTGAATAGATGTAAGAATATCCAACCTTCCATCTTTGCGAACAATAATGGTATCGTCGCTTTGCGCATGAGCGGTAAAAATGCAACAACAAAAAAGTAGAGAAAGTGTTGTTTTCATTGGTTGTTGAATAGTGCGTTTGGTGCAAAAGTAAAAGTAAACGGTGAGTGATAACAATGAATGAAATTATAAACCTCTTTGGCTTGTCAATATTCACTTTCCGATGGTTCGCCTTGCACGATGGCAACAGAGGCACTGCAACCTAAACGTGTGGCGCCGGCATCCAACAACTGCTTTGCAAATTCGTAAGTACGGATGCCACCAGATGCTTTAATTTGTACTTCCGCAGGCAAATGTTTTCGCATGAGTGTTACCGCTTCCACCGTTGCACTTTTCTCGGCATAGCCGGTTGATGTTTTTAAAAAATCAATGCCGGAAGCGCCATACAATTCGCAGCATTTGATAATCTCGTCATCGGTTAATAGACCGCTCTCAATGATGATTTTTACTACCTTATTTTGTTGTTTGATTACCGGCATCAGGTGGTTAATTTCATTGGCCAGATATGCCCAATCTCCATTTTTTAAAGCAATTAAATTGATAACAACATCCAGTTCATCAGCACCATCTACCATTGCTAACAACACTTCTGCAATCTTTGCTTCAATTGCCGAATAACCAAACGGAAACCCGATAACGGTTGCTGTTTTTACTTTTGTTTTTGCCGTTAATTCCTTTGCTTTTTTTACAAATGGAGGAGGTACACAAACAGCGGTAAAATGGTAATGCATCGCTTCATTGCAAAGCTTTTCAATATCAGTAATGGTGGTAGTAGGTTTTAAAATGGTGTGATCAATGTAGCGGGCTAAGTGCATGATTTTTTTGTAAAGAAAAGGAAAACCGGATAAGAAACAAGGTACAAGTTTCAAGATGCAAGAAACAGCATTCAAGGATCAGGACTCGGCTTATAAGGAACAAACAATCAGCTACAAGATGAATCTCTAAAAGGCAGTCAGGATGTGGCATACAGCATTTTGATGACTTCTCTTTTAATAGCTGCTAAGTCTTGTTTTTCCATACATTTAAAATGTCCTAACGGACATTTACGGTAACCAATTTTGCTGCACGGACGGCAATATAATGGCTTTACTTCTGCCATGAAAGATGGGTTTTGTTTTGCCCATTTTTCTGATGATAGAAAATGTAGTTGCATCGCCATAATACGGCCACATGCCAAACTGCGGAACCGTGTTTCCCCAAACAGAAATAATGGGCTTTTGAAATGCGGCTGCAATGTGCATCAAACCTGTATCGTGCGTAATTACAAGTTTGGATTTGCGCACCAAATCAGCGCTTTCATTCAAACTGAATTTGCCACAAGCATTGAAGATTTTTATCTCATTGATTCGGGCAATTTCATCACCGTTTTCTTCATCTTCTTTTCCACCCAACAATACAATCGGATAATCAATGCGGTTGCATAATTCTTTCAATTTGTGCAAAGGCAATTTTTTGGTATTATAAGTTGCGCCAATTACAATGGCAATGTAGCCAGCACAATGGCTTAACGGAATTTGCTCTGGCTGCACTTCCTCATTTTCAGGTATGAAATAATCTAAGCCTTTGCCATCGTTGGTTACTTGCAAAGGTTGCAGAGCGGCTAAATATCTATCCACGATATGTTGTTTGGTCAGCACATTTATTTTCAATGCCGTGAGCAGCCATTTTTGAAAATTGATTTTTTGAAACGAAAAGCTTTTCATTCCTTGTCAAGCTTCGCTTTAAACGAAATGTTCGCAGGTTGTGATGCAAATCAATGATGTAGTCGAAGTTTTGTTTTTGCAGCTTTTCTATCATCTCCATTCCAATCATCTTCCAACAAATGAACCGCATCAATGTATGGGTTAGATGACACAATGGAACGATAAGCGGGTTTGGTTAAATAATGAATTTCGGCGGCTAATTGCAGCTTAGCACAGCGCACAACCGGCGTGGTAAGCACAATATCTCCAATGGAAGAAAAGCGAACAATCAACAACTTCATGTTGCGAAGTACAGCAGTTTTTTGTAGATGAAAAGAATGTTTGTTTTTGTTATGATTTCAACCGCAGAGAAAAAGGAGTTTGCACAGCGTTCAGTTTCTCTGCGAAACCTCTATGAACGCTATTACTCTGCGGTAAAATATTTATTTTTCCACAAAATTCAAATCTCTTCCAAATGTTTCTTTTAACGCAAAAGCAGCGAGAAAGGCTGGTATCATTACAATAATGCCGGTTATCCAGGCACCGGTTAAATAGCTGCTGTCAGGCGTTGCGCCATGTTGTAATAACACACCTCGTAGCACTTGAAATAATAAAATAATCAACGGCAATAAACCCCTTACAAAATTAGGAATGGTAGTGGCTGCTGTCGCCCGCAGATTGGTTCCGAACTGTTCGGCACCAATGGTTACAAATATGGCCCAGTAACCATTGCTGATACCTAATGCAGCGCAGAGCCAATACATGGTTTGTGCAGATGAATTGTGTTGAATGGTGAAGAAAAGAAAGATAACCAAAGCATTGAGTGTGTACCAGATATACAATGCTTTTTTCCGGCTTTTTAAAGACTGGCTTACAAAGCCAATGGCAATATCGCCCACCGATAAACCGGCATAAGCAAACATTACCGCTTTACCAGAATCAATCGGTTGCAACATGTGCATGGCCTTGCCAAATTCTTTTGAAAATGTAACCAGCACACCGATTACATACCAGGAAGGAAAGCCAATTAAAATGCTCAGCAGGTATCGCGTTAAACGCTCGCGTTTATTAATGAGCATGAAGAAGTTTCCCCGTTGCACATCGGCTTTTTTGATTTGCTGAAACATGCCTGATTCAAACACTGAGATACGAAGCAATAACAACACAATTCCAAGCCCGCCGCCAATAAAATAACAGGTTTGCCAGCCGCTGTTGTCCCCTTTTATAAACGTTTGTTTTATTGCGAATGCTGCAATTGCACCTAATAAACCAATGCCTGCTACAAACGATGTGGCAATGCCTCTTTTTTCTTTTGACACAATTTCGGAAACCAGTGTAATACCCGCGCCCAACTCGCCAGCCAAACCAAGGCCAGCAAGAAAACGAACCCATGCATATTGGTCAACATTATGGACAAAACCATTGGCAATATTGGCCAATGAATAGAGTAGGATAGAACCAAACAACACGCTCAATCTTCCCCGCTTGTCGCCAATAATTCCCCATACAATGCCACCCAGCAGTAAGCCTATCATCTGTACACTGATGATGTGTTCTCCAGCCACTAACATTTGAGCATCGGTTAGTCCTAAACTTTTCAAACTGGGAACGCGGATAATACTGAAAAGAAGCAAATCATAAATGTCAACAAAGTAGCCCAAAGCAGCTACTAAAAGCGGAATGGTAAATAAGCTTTGCTTGTTGGTTTTGATGGCGGCTATCATGTGCAAAAAATGAATAAAAACAAAAATGCAGCGAATTATAGTTCTTATTGGGCTACCGTTTTTTTCTTACCGAAAAACAACTTGAAAAGAACGGGTAGCGTTGTAATTAAAATGATAATGATGGCAATTACTTCAATGTGTTCTTTCAGGCTAAAACCAAATCTGTTCTGCACCCAACGTTCTAAATAATGGCCGCCTAAAATCATGGACGAAACCCAGATTGCGCTTCCCAGAATGTTATAAAATGCAAATGTACTTTTCTCCATTTTTACAATACCTGCAACAATGGGCGCAAACGTGCGAATAATGGGCAAAAACTTAGCGGCAAATACGGTTGCTTTGCCGTATCTTTCGTAAAAATCGTGCGCCTGCAAAAGATACTTTTTCTTGAAAAAGAAAGTGTCTTTCCTCTGATATAAAAGATGCCCCGTTTTGCTCCCAAACCAATAACCCGCCATGTTTCCCAGCACCGAAGCAATAACAACCAGAATGATGATAACGCTGTAATGAACATTATAAAAGCTTTGCGATAGCTTAGCTACATAAATACCGGCTGCGAACAAGAGCGAATCGCCGGGAAGAAAGAAACCTACGAGCAAACCGGTTTCAGCAAATACAATAAACAGCAACGCATACAAGCCACCGTGATCAATAATCCATTCTATCAAATTGTTCAGCATATAAATTCTTATTGTTCTAAATACCACAAAAGTTATTTTATTCAAAAGATAACTTTCGGATTCTAATTTTATTGAAGGTAATTACGGTAAAAGAGTTTTCTAATTCGGATGAATAATTCATTAAAAGATTTGTCAATTTTTCTTCAATCAATTGTCTCTCTGTTTTGTCGTAGCGTAATAGTACTACTGCATATACTTTAAGTTGCTTGTAAAAACCAAATCACCAAAATCTTTATCGTCAGTAATGATAAGCGATGGTGGTAATAAAGATAGTGATATGATATTTTCATCTGTAATTGACGGAAAGCTCTTAGCAATTGACATAACTGAAAACGAAAGCGATCGTACCAACCTAACAAAGTGAAAAGCTACACTTACATCTACAATTATCTTCATATTGCTGTTTGTTCAATTACCTTTTCATTGGTTAAGATTGCATAGGTATAAGTAAGAACTTCCTGAATATCTTCCAACGTAAGCTTAGGATAAGCTTGCAGTAATTCTTCATAAGAGTAACCTTCGCCTAATTTCTTTACAATTAATTCCACTGTAATCCTGGTTCCTTTTACACAAGGCTTACCCATCACAATTTCAGGATTAACCGCAATTCTTTCAAACTTCATAAATACTTTTTTCAAAATTACACTTTCTCCAACTTGCCTTCCCACTTGCTGACAACGCTTGTTGCCAAAGCATTTCCGAGCACATTGGTTGCAGTGCGAAACATATCGCAAAAATGATCTATCGGCAATATTAAAGCAATTCCTTCAACCGGAATTTTAAACATAGCACAGGTTGCTGCTACAACAATTAAGGAAGCTCGCGGCACGCCTGCAATGCCTTTGCTGGTAAGCATCAACACCAATAGCATGGTAAGTTGTGTACCTATATCGAGCGGCACATGATAGGCCTGTGCAATGGCAAGCGATGCAAACGTCATGTACATCATGCTGCCGTCTAAATTGAAGGAATAACCCAGCGGCAGCACAAACGAAACAATGCTGTTGTTGCAGCCAAAACGCTCCAGTTCTTCGGTTAGTTTTGGAAACACGGCTTCGCTGCTGGTAGTGCTGAAAGCAATCACAAGGGGTTGTGTGATGTGGCGTAACAATACCGTTGTTCTTCGTTGCAAAATAAGATAACCCACTGCGATTAAAACAATCCACAACAGCAGGATGCCCATCACAAAAAACAAAAAATATTTTCCGTAAAACAAAAAGATAGAAAGCCCTTTGGTGGCAACTACTGCGGCAATGGCACCCAACACACCAAGCGGCGCAAAGTTCATTACATAGTTCACCATTTTTAAAATTACATGCGCCACTGCATCGAGCGCTTTGATTACAATTTTGCCCTTTTCGCCAATGGCTGCTGTTGCAATGCCGAAGAAAATAGAGAAGACTACAATCTGCAGGATCTGATTGCCTGCCATAGCATCCAAAATTGATTTTGGAAACACATGATCAATGAAGTTAGATAGCGTAAAGCTTTGTGTGTTGCCCACCAAACTGGCAGCTTCTTTCACATCAGTATTGGTTAAATAAATGCCTGCACCGGGCTTAAAAATATTGACCAAAAACAAACCCAATAACAAACTTACTAATGAGGCAGAAACAAACCACAGCAAGGCTTTGCCGCCCACGCGACCCACCGTTTTTATGTCGCCCAATTTTGCAATGCCAACTACCAGCGTACTAAACACCAACGGTGCAATAATCATTTGCACAAGGTTGAGAAATATTTTGGTGAGTAGTTTTAAGTTATCGGAAATGGCTTGTGCCGTGGCGGGCGAAGCAGTTAGAAAAATTGCATAACCCAATGCGACACCAAGCACCATGGCGATGATTATGTAAAGCGTAAGTTTATTGTTCATGCGGAAATTTGTTTTTACCGCGAAGACGCGGAGACGCAAAGTTTTGTTTTGCAAATTTTCTTAACCTCTTCGCGGTTGAAATTAGTATTTGCATAAATGTTCAATTCTTTTCGGAACGTTGAAGTGAGTGACACAACGATGCTCAACCGGAGTTACCGACGCTCGTTACATAAAACTGTATTTTGTACTTCTTATTCTTTAAAAATATAGGCAAAAAGCAAACCTTGTTTGATGTCTTCAAAAGCGCAATATAAATGAAGTCGTGTTGGATTGAATGCAATTTATTTGGATGAATACAAAGCGATTAGTTTGGCAAACGCTTGCTGGTTGATGCTGCTGTTGATAGAAGTAGCAATATCTTTTTTTTCGGATGCAGTAAGATGAAAAGAAATGGAAGCCATTTGTTGTTGTTTAGTAGGAACGTATTGAAAGGAAAGACGGTATAAATTGGCTCCGTATTCGTCGGATAAATAGTCGAGTTGATTGAGCTGATAATACGTTTGCAAACGAAACCAATTGTACTGCAAAACCAAAAATGGCTTGGTTAAAAAGCCCAGTACATTGTCGGTTTCCAATGGCCGATCCCAATCGCCGGATTGCCGGTCGCGAATTTGAATGATGATGATTTTGCCAACGTTTTGTTGTAACCAGTTTTTGTAAGTACTGATAAAACGAAACGTAGTTGCCTGCCCGAAATTATCGCGCAGGCCGGCATCTAATACATCAATCACCGGCTCGCTCGGCAGCCACACATTGGGCAGTACGTAAGGAAAGGTGGCATTCATTCGCAGGGCAGACAGCACGCTTAGATTCAGCGGATTTTTATCCCTAAAAAATGAAGCAAAATCAACTGCATCTACTTCTTTTGTTGGAATGCGGGTGGTGTCGAAACCGGCTTGCATCAACCATCGTTTGGGGCTGCTGCTAATGATGAGTTGCCGCCCGTCGCGACTGATAACAGAATTCCAGATTAAAGTTGGAATTTGAGCTTCGCATTCGGGCAAATTATAATCGCCAATCCGTTTGTTTAAAATGCCGTGCGTGTTGGCGTTGAGCTTTTGTTCCCAGGCATAAGCGCGGTCTTTTATATATCGGTAACCATTCTGTTGAAAGTGCGAGGCAGGCCCCATTAAATCGCGCGTAATCATGGATGAAAACAAAGGATTGAGCAAGTCGCCTGCAATGGCATCTGCATATTTTGCATCGCTTAAATTGACGTTGTTGCCCTTCATTTTTTCCCAATACAAAGCCCTGAAATAAGTAGCTGCCATCATGCCACCCGATGCACCATTCATCAGCATTGTATGCGGCATCAGGCCGCCAGCCGTAATGCTGTCGAGGTGTTGCAAAATGTTCATGGTAAATGTTGCGCTGCGGGTGCCGCCACCACTTACATCAATCAAAAACATAACGGGTTTTTCTTCTTTTTGGCGGGCTTTCCACTTGTTTAATATAAGCAAAAAGCTGTCTTTATCCCTTTCTATATTTTGTGAAGAAGCCAGCGCTTCCAAAGCTTGCTGGTTGTAAGGCGATGGAGGAATTTTTTCATCGTAATTCAAACCATAAGCACGGTTGCGGAAATCAATGACATGGATATTGGTAAGCCAGTTGATAACCACATACAACAATACCAAAACCGGAATGCTCCATGTTTTTAAGAATAGGGAAAATGCGCCTGCAACACCAATTAAAATGGCAAAGAAAATAGTGATGCTGGCAGCCGCAGGAACCTGAAACACGGCACTATCGCTGAGGTAGCCAACAGATAGTAAAAATAGGAACGCAATGAGCACGGCGAGCACTGCCGCAAGGTGATGGCGTTTGAAAATGGTTTGCAACAAATCATCGCTGTAATGGCGCACATCGCGGGGCTTTCGAAGATGCAGCGATGCGCTTAAAAACCAATCTACCCGAATCTCGCCTTTGTAATGTGGCAACGGATTTTTAAGGATGGCAACCGTATAATGCTCGTTGGCATTATGGAGCAACCCTTTCATACGGCGATAAATGGTTTTATCGGCGCTAAAGAAATAAGCAAAAGCAATAAATACGGCAAAAACAAACCCTATTAAAAAACTGCTGTTGAGCCAGACTAGATCTTTTACAGGCAGCAATTCTTCACGGAAATCATAATCAACGGCATTGAAAAAATAAAAGATTAAAAAGAAAACGGGCAGCACTGCATTATTGATGCAATACTTTAAAAATGGCTGTGAAGTAGTAGCTAAAAACCGTATATGTTTTGTATGAAGAATGAATGTGGTGATGTTCCAACTCATTATAAAAATGCCAATGGAAAAGCCGACAAATGCAGTACCCAGCGGCGTAACGTTACCTGCGTATTCGGGCGCCAAGTATAAAGTTTCTGAGCCATAAACCTGTAAAAAATGTCCGGCCACTGTAGCAAACAATATCACCCAAAAAAGAAGCAAAACCTGATACCGCCGGAAGTGCAGCAAAAACAACTGCACCGGCAAGGAATAAAAGAATCCTGTTGCGTATCGTTTCAAGTAACAATTAACAATTGAATATTAAAAATCTCACCTGCGTTCCGGTTTCTTTCTATCTCCAATCAACACTTCAATCAAGTAGCTTACAATAGACAAAGTAATGCCAAACCAAAAAGCCGACCACCAGGTTCGCACCGTAAAACCGGTTACCAAATCGGATGCCCATTTGATAATCAGTGTGTTGATAATGAGCAAAAACAAACCGAATGTAATAATGGTGAAAGGTATGGTTAAGATAACGAGCAACGGTTTTATAAACGTGTTTAACAAAGCGAGCACCAATGCCAATATGATAGCCGTTACGCCGCTTTTGATGCTAATGCCCGGAATTAAATTTGAAGCGATAATAGCTGCCAGCGCCGTTACCAAAATTTTACCTATAAACTTCATACATTTTAAATTACAGTAAGCTGATAAAAGGCTTCAGGTTGTAAATACTTGTTTGCCATTTCCTGTAGTTCTTCGGCAGTAATGTGTTTAATCACATCAATGCTTTTGTAAAAATATTGTTCATCCAAACCTTGTAAGATATACAACTTCCAACGGTTAATGATTTGAAACGGCCCATCTACATGTCCAAGCAAAGAACCTATCATATAATTGCGAACCAACCCCAATTCTTCCTCATCAACCGGTTCGTTGCGCAAGCGTTCCATTTCGTTGTACACTTCAGTGATAGTGGCTTCTGCAACGTCTCTGCCCACTTCAGAGGAAATGGATAAGGCTGATGTATGAATATGATTTTCTAGGTAACTATGAATGCCATACGTATAGCCTTTGTCTTCGCGGATATTACTCATTAAACGCGAGCCAAAATAACCACCGAAAATGTTGTTCAAGACCTGCATTTTTGGGAAGTCTTCATGGTGACGGTTGGGAAAAGGAATCGCCATGCGGATGGCTGCCTGCACACCTTTGTCATCGTTGCTGATGTTATATTTTTTTTCTTCGGCAGGTTTGGTTTTGTGCTCTTTTTGCGGAAGAGAAGAATGATGAAACGGCAGCGAACCAAAGCTTTTGTTCAGTAATTCAATCATATTGTTTGGCAAGTTGCCCGCTACAAAAATGGTGCATTTGCCAGCCGTGTAATATTCATTGTAAAAAGAAACCAATTGTTCGCGTTCGAGAGCATCATATTCCGGCAAGGTTGTGTATTTTCCATACGGATGTTCTTTTCCAAAAAGGTATTCATCAATCAAGCGGTTGGCAACAAAATCGCATTTTTTCAGGTTCACCTGCAGCTTCTGCTTTTGGTTTTGCCTGTAAATGTGGAGCTCATCTTCCGGGAAGATGCTTTCGGTTAGCAGTTCACTCATTACCGGCAGCAGTTCCGCAACATGCTTACTCATGCAATGTAAGGCAAGTGATGCCGTTTCGTTGCCACTGCTGCGGTTGAGGTAAGCGCCATAAAAATCAAAGTGTTCGTTAATATCAAATGCGCTGCGTTGCTTTGTGCCGTTCTTTAGCAAGTAATTGGTGGTGGCAGCTACAATGTTTTTGTTTTCGTACCAATTGCCTGCATAAAACACCATCTCCAATTGCATCACTTCCTGCTCACCGGCGTGAATGGCATACACAGGCGTACCGTTATCGAGCGTATAAAAATCATAAGGTTTTAGTTGTACATCCAATTCTACCGGCTGATGAATGGGCGGCGCCTGCTTCCTGTTCAGTGTTGTCATATTATAAATAAAGATGACAAAAGTAATGGTAAGATGGGAGTTGAAGGGAAGAAGAATTTGGGTGATGGATGTGATAGAGTTGTGGAGAAAGAAGTGAGAAGTATAACCGCCAACGGATAAGGGCTTGGCGCAGGCGGGGTTGTAAAATTCCATCAGCCATAATGCCTGCACTGAAGCTAAATTGGAAAACTATTGTTCAGCCTTTGTTCGTTTGCCCCGCTTGCGCCAAACCCATGTTAGCGGTTCGTGCCTATCCAGTAGTAAGCCGTCCAATTTCTTCTTCTTATTTCTTCAATTTCTTCCTTATTCTAATTTCTTTCTTCTCGCCAACCTTAGCAGAAAAAAGATAGAATACTTTACCGCCAAAAAAAACTTCAGTGAACTTCTTGTGTGTTTCGGCTTGCAGATTGTATTCCTTAAAAATTTCAGGTAGTTGTATTCCGCTGTTTACCGGTTTGATTTGAAGCCCGATATACTTTTCGCCAACCTTAATGAAGAAGTCAACATTGAACAGCCTATCCCATTCATCAGGCGCTGGCTGAATCTCCACACCTAATATCTTTTGCAGTTGCCCGTAAACGGTTTGTATCTCAGTTACGTAGCCGTCAAAAGTCCGGTCAATAACCAACTGTATCATGTAATCAATACAATCTTGTTCGGTCACGGTAGCAACTTCGGACTGTATCACCTCGGTAATTTTGATGTACAGTTTCTTGCCCAGCTCCTCAATATGCTCTTTAGATTTTACATTAGTGAAATAGTAGGTGCGCCATTCGTCAACTGTTTTTGGCGAGCACTTTCTAATGGATTCAGAAGGTAGGTCCGACATTCCTTTTGAAGTTCAGTTGGAAGCGGTTCATTGCGCTGTCGAATCCATTCTTTAGCCATTAGCTTGCTGTAAAAGGTTTTGAAATTTGGTTTTGTATTTGAACTCAATATCGTTGTCCACCTCAGCAAACCCATACTTAATTAAGTGGGCATTCAGGAACGTTTTATTTTCCAGATAGAGGTAGCATAATAAGTTGTTGTCTCTATCGTACTTAATTGCGTCGTATTTAAGGAACACCCGCTTTCCTTTGGTTTTGCCTTGCAAAAATTCAGTTGCCTTACCATTGATTTTTTGTCTGCCTTTATTCCCAGTAGCTTTATGGTCAAGTCGTTGCTCAGCCTGATTAGCTCAGGACTGATTACTTCTTTTACTGTAAAAAATTCCTCTCTCTTAGCACTTCCTTCCTTGTCAAGCCGTGAACCGAACTGCAGCTTTTTAATGTCAAATTTTTTTATCAAGCTTATGCGGGTCGCTAAATATGTATGGCAAGGAAAGTAGTTGCCCCTCAAGATTTTGGGGCTGCTCTTCTCTTGTTACAAACTGGTAGGTATAGACTTTCCCAAATCGGGCTGCGTAGCTCCGATTTTTTCTTTAAGAATGGGTATGAAATCCGGATTGATTTCAAAGGATGCTGAATTGCGCACTAAATTTTTAGCGGCTAAAGTTGTTGTTCCGCTGCCACCGAAAGGGTCTAAAACATTTTCACCCTGAAATGAAAACATCTTTATCAACCTTCTTGGCAGTTCTTCAGGGAACATGGCAATATGGTTTGTCTGCCTCTGTTCGAAATTCCAGTGACCGGCAAAGAAAGTGTTCCATTCCTCAGCAGATATTTTGGATGCCTCTTTTTGTTCTTTAGTCGGCTTTGGTGCGTCGCCTAACTTTTTGAAAATGAGTATGAACTCGTAATCAAGTTTAAGGATGCCATTCCGTGGGTATGGGTAAGAACCCATTTCGATGCCTCCGCCCGTCGTATTTGAAGTTGTTACCTTTTGCCAGATAATAGCGCCCATGTAATCAAATCCTACGTTCTCGCAGAACTTGATAATTTCCTCCCAAATTGGAATGACCTTATATCTGCCGTAATAAACAGAACGGGCAAACTGGTCGCCAATGTTCACACAAAGCCTGCACCCGTTGTGCAAGACGCGGTAACACTCTTTCCATACAAGATTAAGGTTGTTGATGTAGGCTTCATAGCTGTCGTGAAAGCCTATTTGGTTGTCGGTGCCATAATCTTTGAGCTGCCAATACGGTGGCTAAGTAATGGCAAGGTGCATTGAATTGTCCTTTAATTCAAGCATTTGCCTGCTGTCTCCGTTAATGATTTTGTGATAAGTACTCAAATTGTCTGTCGTTAAGCAGCAAATTTACGCTTCTGAAGTCTGGTTTTGTCCCGATGTTAAGAACTTGCAGCTGGTTCGCTGGCATGACCGCTAACACAATATTATACGCAATAATCTATACCAGCAAAAAATAAATGCCCCTTGATTATCACTGCTGTTACTATGCGCTTTTTGTATTGTAGTTGCGCCAATACAACTTTACTTATTGTTTTTATACAAAGTGTCAATCGGGCTTTCAAAATTGATTAGCATTTCGCGCCGAACATGAAGATATCGCTCTGTTGTTTTTATATCAAAATGTTCTAACAGTTCTTTAATATATTTTAGAACATGCTTTTCCTTTCTCGAGTAAATGGGTTACAAAACTGTTGTGCAATGGGCGGTTTTGATTT
>CAWJYO010000002.1:0-326878 GCA_963847085.1 uncultured Chitinophagaceae bacterium
GCGCGGGCGCTCTACGTCCACCCCAACACGGTCCGCTACCGGCTGGGCCGGATCGCGACGCTCGTCGGGTACGACCTCACCGTTGCTCGCGAGGCTCTCGCGGTCCAGGTGGCGCTCGCCGTGGGGCGGCTGGCCGAGCCCGAGCCGCGGCCCTGGCGCAGCGGCGTCTCGGCCACGCCGCAGCGGTCTCGACGCCCGGCGCGACGTCGACCGGACGGATCTGGATTTGGAGGAAACCTCCAACGACCACTTCGGAATAGATTCGTGGGCTTCGGTGCCGCCGGACGGGGTCGCGACCGGCGAGGCTTGACCCGTGCTCGCCATCGTCTGTCCCGGCCAGGGCTCCCAGACCCCCGGCTTCCTCACCCCGTGGCTCGAGCTGGACGGGCTGCGCGAGCTGGCTCTACCGGGCTGGTCCGAGGGCGGTGGGTCTCGACCTCGTCGCCCACGGCACGACGTCGGACGCCGACACCATCAAGGACACCGCCGTCGCCCAGCCGCTCATCGTCGCCGCGGGGCTGCTGACCGCCGACGCGCTCGGGGAGGCCGACGGTGTACGACGAGCCGGGGTCCTCGCCGGCCACTCGGTCGGCGAGTTCACCGCCGCCGCCCTCGCCGGCGTGCTGAGCGAGCAGGACGCCGTCCGGCTCGTCGGGGTCCGCGGCCGCGCCATGGCCGAGGCGAGCGCGCTGACCCCCACGGGGATGAGCGCCGTCGTCGGCGGCGACCCCGACGAGGTCGCCTCCGCCCTCGAGCGCCACGGCCTCACCCCGGCCAACGCCAACGGCGCGGGGCAGACCGTCGCCGCCGGCACGATGGAGCAGCTGCAGGCCCTGGCGGCCGACCCGCCGGCCAAGGCCCGGGTGATCCCCCTCGCGGTCGCCGGCGCCTTCCACACCCACCACATGGCGCCCGCCGTCGACGCGCTGCGCGACGCCGCCGACGAGGTCACCGTTCAGGCCCCGCGGACGACCCTGCTGTCCAACCGCGACGGCCGCGCCGTGGCGGACGGCTCCGACGCCCTCGCCCGGCTCGTCTCGCAGGTGAGCAACCCGGTCCGCTGGGACCTGACCATGGCGACCCTGCTCCAGCTCGGCGTCACCGGCCTGCTCGAGCTCGCCCCGGCCGGGACCCTCACGGGGATCGCCAAGCGCGCTATGAAGGGCGTCGAGCTCGTCGCCCTCAAGACCCCCGACGACCTCGACGCCGCCCGCGCCCTCGTCGCCGCCCACGCGGGCTCCTGAGCCCCACCCACCCCCTCGAGGACGGACCGACCATGACCGTGACCGCCACCCCGCGCACCCCGCGCGCGCCCAAGGGCACCGGCGTCCTCGCCGGGTCCGACGGCGCCCGTCACGCCCGGATCCACGGCGTCGGCGGCTACCGCCCGGAGCGTGTCGTGCCCAACTCCGAGCTCGTCGAGCGCATCGACTCCTCGGACGAGTGGATCCGCGAGCGCTCGGGCATCGTCACCCGTCGCTTCGCCGCCCGTGACGAGTCGGTCGTGGACATGGCCGAGCACGCCGCCCGTGACGCCCTGGCCGCGGCCGGCATCGACGCCTCGCAGCTCGGCGCCGTCGTCATCGCCTCGGTGACCCACCCGATGGTCACCCCGGGGGCCGCGCCGATGCTCGCCGACCGGCTCGGGGTGCAGTGCGCCGCCTTCGACATCTCCGCCGCGTGCGCCGGGTACTGCTACGGCGTCTCGGTCGCCAGCGACATGGTCCGCGGCGGCAGCGCCGAGTACGTCCTCGTCGTCGGGGTCGAGAGGCTCTCGGACTTCACCGACCTCGACGACCGCGGCAGCGCGTTCATCTTCGGCGACGGCGCGGGCGCGGCGGTCGTCGGCCCGACCGACACCCCGGGCATCGGCCCGACGGTCTGGGGGTCGGACGGCGGCAGTGCAGGCGATCAGCCAGACGGAGTCCTGGACGTCGACGCGAGCGGCCGCCGCCAGGACTGGCCGACCTCACGATGGACGGGCAGACGGTCTTCCGCTGGGCCGTCGTGGGAGATGGCCAAGGTCGGCCAGCAGGCGCTCGACGGGCCGGCGTGAGGGCCGACGAGCTCGACGTGTTCATCCCGCACCAGGCCAACATGCGGATCACCGACGCGATGATCAAGCCGCTCGAAGCTGCCGGCGGACTCCCCGTCGCCCGCGACATCGCCGAGACGGGGAACACCTCCGCGGCCTCCATTCCGCTGGCCATGGAGCGCATGTTGGAGAGGGCGAGGCGAAGCGCGGCGACCTGGCCCTGCAGATCGGCTTCGGCGCCGGCCTGGTCTACGCGGCCCAGGTCGTCGTCCTGCCGTAGGGTCGCGACGACCCCCACCCACCCCCGCGCCCCGCGCGGGTCCGGCCGGGACAGCCCCCGGGCGAGACACCACGAAAACCTCAAGGAGTGCCCCATGGCGCAGAGCGAGCAGGAGATCCTCGAGGGTCATTATACAACGTGTCAATCGGGCTTTCAAAATTGATGAGGACCTCCCGCCGAACATGTAGATACCGCTCTGTTGTTTTGATATTGAAATGACCTAAAAGTTCTTTTATATACTTTACATCTATACCTTTTTCAAGCATGTGGGTGGCAAAGCTGTGTCGCAGCGCATGAAAACTAACCGTTTTTCGGATACCCGCTTTAATTTTCGCATCATAAAAAATTTGCTGAGCCGAGCGAATACTGTAAGGTTCGCCTTGGGCAAACTCATTCCGATAAGTAACTATTGTACTGTGGCTATAAGCTTTTAGCTGCAATTCCTGTATAAACAAAGCCAACTGTTGCCGGTTATCGGTGCTAATAGAGTTGAGCACTTCCAAAGAAGCTGTTTTCAGCGGCATTTTAAATTTTACTCTGTTTACTTCTGTATCGGGCACATGCCAACACTTTAAAGTTTGACTCCATGTAGCGCCGGCCATTACTTTTATTTTTGCATTCCATTCTTTGTTGTAATCGAAAATTACTTTAATGATGTCGTTGCCTTTGTAGTTTATGGCTTCAAATTGGATTGCGTTATGGTTAGTAGCTTGCTTCATAAGAAACTAAAATACAAAAATACAGAAGGAAATAATACATTTCATTCAAATACGGTTGATCATTAATAACATAACTCATATAGTACAACTCCAAGAACTCAATACAAAACCAATCGAGCAACACAATCTTTTCTTTTGCCCAGATTTTCCAATCTTTATTTGCTCATATCATTTCTATTCGCAACATTTGAGCAGCCATTAAAACCAAATTCTTCTATGGAAATACTTCACGTGTCGGCAGAATGTTATCCGGTGGCAAAAGCCGGTGGCCTGGGTGATGTGGTGGGTGCGTTGCCAAAATATCAAAATAAAATGGGGCACAATGCCAAAGTGGTGATGCCTATGTACAGAACCAAATTCCTCTACCAAAATGAGTGGACGGTTGATTTTAAAGGACGCGCCCAAATGGGAGACTGGTACTTTGATTATACCGTTATAAAGGAAAGTACGGACAAGCTCGGCTTCAATTTGTTTTTGGTGGATATTAACGGCTTGCTCGACCGTGAAAATATTTATGGTTATGCCGACGACACAGAGCGGTTTGTTGGATTTCAAATTGCTGTTGCCGACTGGATAAGCCATTGGCAACATCGTCCTGATGTGGTGCACGTGCACGATTATCATACAGGCTTGCTTCCATTCTTTTTTAAACACACGTATCATTACAACATGCTGGCCAGTGTGCCAACCGTGCTTACTATTCACAATGCACAATACCAGGGCTGGATGGGCTGGAACCAACGTTATTTGTTGCCGGCTTTTGATGAATGGAAAAGCGGTTTGCTGGAATGGAAGAACGACATTAATCCATTAGCAAGTGCCGTAAAATGCGCCTGGAAAGTAACCACCGTTAGCTGGAGTTATCTGGAAGAACTCCGCTGGAATTCCAATGGTCTCGAAGCACTTTTTGAATATGAAAGGGGAAAATGTTCTGGTATTTTAAACGGCATTGACGCCGAAGTCTGGAATCCTGAAACCGATGCGTTTCTTCCCAACCAATATGGCATCGAAGACGTTGATGAAGGCAAACAAAAAAACAAGGAAGAACTCTGTGCAAGATTCGGTTTAGACGTTTCGAAACCTCTCATTATTTTTATCGGACGATTGGTGGGAGAGAAGGCGGCCGATGTTTTGCCCGATGCCATTTTATCATCCATGTATGCATACAGCAACGGTGTAAGCTTTTTAATTCTCGGCAGCGGCGAACCTCAGGTTGAATGGCGCTTGCAGCAATTGAACGATTACTTTCCCGGTTCTTATAACACAATGATTGGTTACAACGAAAGCCTGAGTCATTTAATGTATTCCGGTGCCGATTTTTTGTTAATGCCAAGTCGTGTTGAACCTTGCGGATTGAACCAGATGTACGGTATGAAATACGGCACTGTGCCAATGGTACGAAGCACCGGCGGTTTGCGCGATACAGTGATTGATATGGGCGACCCCGGCGGCTGGGGCATCCGTTTTAACAATGCCAATATAGAAGATATTGTTTTTTCGGTTGGCAGAGCTTTTGAAGTGTATCAGCGCAAAGAACAGCTCAATGCGATGCGCAAACGCATGATGGGAATTGACAATAGCTGGGAACACGCCGTTAAGCAATACATTCATCTTTATCAAAGCCTAAAATAAAAACTCACACTATGTTTACACTATCTAACTCTGTTGTTGCCGTTATATTGGGTGGTGGTGCCGGAACGCGTTTGTATCCGCTCACTGCCAGCCGTTCGAAGCCTGCTGTTCCTATTGCCGGTAAGTATCGTTTGGTTGACATTCCTATTTCCAATTGCATCAATTCTAACATTCACCGAATGTTTGTTTTAACGCAATTTAATTCTGCCTCACTCAACAAACACATTAAAAACACCTATACATTCAGCCACTTTAGCCGGGGCTTTGTTGATATTATTGCCGCTGAGCAAACACCCGATAACACCAACTGGTTTCAGGGTACGGCTGACGCTGTTCGCCAATCGTTGCGGCACATTGGCAATAATGATTTTGAATATGTGCTCATTTTAAGTGGCGATCAATTGTACCAGATTGATTTTTCAACGATGATAAACAATCACCGTGATAAAGGTGCTGATATAACCATTGCCACCATTCCGGTTACCAGCGATGACGCAACAGATTTTGGTATTTTAAAAACCAACGAAGAAAGCTTTATTACTTCCTTTATTGAAAAGCCCACCAAGGAATTGCATAAAGATTGGGTAAGCGATACCGGGCCCGAAATGCACAGCGAAGGAAAAGATTACCTCGCATCAATGGGCATCTATATTTTCAACAGAAATGTGCTGGAAGATTTATTAAAAGATGAATTTCCTGAAGCAAAGGATTTTGGTAAAGAAATCATACCAAGCTCTATAAATAATTTCAAAGTCATTTCTTATCAATACGAAGGCTATTGGACAGATATTGGTAATATTTATGCATTTTTTGAAGCTAACATTGCGCTTACAGATGCCATACCGAAATTCAATTTGTTTGACAGCGAAAACACCATTTACACACGTGCCCGTATGTTGCCGCCGGCAAAAATCAGCGGTACTTTTTTAGAGCGAACGGTTATTGCCGAAGGCTCTATTATTTTGGCCAACCGCGTAGAGCAATCGCTGGTTGGCGTTCGTGCCCGCATTGGGTATGGCAGCACGGTTGTTTGCACTTATATCATGGGTAACGATTTTTATGAAACGCTCGAAACAATTGAGGCTAATAAACAAAGAGGCATTCCTGAATTAGGTATTGGTGAACGTTGCTTTATAAAGAACGCTATCATAGATAAAAACTGCCGCATCGGTAACGATGTGCGTATCAATGGCGGCGCGCATTTGCAGGATACGGATCATGTGCTTTATACCATAAAAGAAGGTGTAATTGTAGTGAAGAAAGGTGCCGTGCTACCGGATGGTTTTGTGATTTCATAAGCCGATAAATATTCGTGTAAAAACAAAAACGTATTGGGCACAGTTAAGTGTTCGGTACGTTTTTGTTTTTGCCTGAATTGCAAATGCGGAACGAGAGTTGACTACTTTCAAAGTAGTGCAAAGCCGGTTTTTTACCTTAACAAAAGATTACATCAAAAAATAGGATCATTGCTGCTTGCTTTTATCTGAAACACAAATAAAATGTCATGAAAAAAATCCTTTTTGTTTTTGCCCTTTTTTTGTTGTTTAATGGTGCGTTTGCACAAATTAAAAATCCCGTGCACTGGACTTTTTCTTCAAAGAAAATAGACGCTACTACTTACGAAGTGCACGCGATGGCTAATATGGATAAAGGCTGGCATATTTACTCACAAACCACGCCAGCAGGCGGACCTGTGCCCACTTCAGTTTCGTTCACTAAAAATCCTTTGCTGATCATCAACGGAACGCCTAAAGAGGTAGGTAAAATGGAACAACACAACGAGCCGCTTTTTGGTGTAGATGTAAAACAGTTTTCTAACCAGGTTGAGTTTGTACAAACGGTAAAAGTGAAAGGCAAGGCAAAAACAAATGTAGATGGTAACGTAAAGTTCATGAGCTGTAACGATAACGAATGTCTTCCGCCTAAAACCCAAACCTTTTCCGTTTCATTGGAATAATTGTAGTTTAGTTATTTGCTATGATGAAAAGATTTGTTTTCGCAGCATTTATTCTGTGCCTGGCCTGTATTGTTTTTCCTGCATTTGCTGATACAACAGCAATCAAATTCAGTTACAAACAAGAGCGCATTAATAGCAAAGAAGTGCTGCTTTCTATTAAGGCAAGTTCTGTAAACAATATTTCTTTATATGGTTTGCAAAGTGCAAATAATAATGCCTTATATTCTACAGTTCAGTTTGATTCTTCAGCGCAGCCCTTGTTAATTGATTCAGTAACTCAGAAGGGAAGCGTGCATATAGAAAAAGATGCTACAGTAGATGCACAAGTACGTTTCTTTTTTGATTCGGTGCTTTGGCAGCAAAAAGTAAAACTATCTGCAGCCGGATAGTGCAGTGTTGAAAGGAACCATAACGTATCTCTATAAGAAAGAAGATAAATATATTCCCGGTGAAGATAAGTTTACGTTTTATATTCACTCCAACACCGTCACCAACAAGCGTAGTAAACACCCCTACAAATAGCGTTGAAAACAAAACCCTGTTATGGATCTTTTTTACCGCTTTTGCGGGAGGTTTACTGGCTTTGTTTACGCCATGTGTTTATTCGATGATTCCGGTAACAGTAAGCTTTTTTACCAAGCGAAGCAAAACAAGAAGCGAAGGCATTAAAAACGCTTTATATTATGCCATTTCCATTGTTCTGATTTTTACTTTATTGGGATTTTTAATTACGCTCATTTTCGGTCCGGCAGCCTTAAACAATCTTTCTACCAACTGGATTGCCAACCTCATTTTTTTTCTCCTGTTTTTGGTTTTTGGCATTTCATTTCTGGGTGCTTTTGATATTAATCTTCCAACAAACTGGTCAACGAAGGCCGACAGCAAAGCAGGCATGAAAAGCTTTTCCGGTATCTTCTTCATGGCTTTAACGCTGGTGGTGGTTTCGTTTTCCTGCACCGGGCCAATCATAGGTAATTTATTGGTGCTGGCAGCAAAGGGGAACTATTACGGGCCACTGGTTGGCATGTTTGGCTTTTCTGTTGCACTGGCTTTGCCATTTGCGCTGTTTGCTTTTTTCCCATCTAAATTAAATGTGTTGGGTAAGGCTGGTGGCTGGTTAAATGCGGTGAAAGTTACTCTCGGATTTTTAGAACTGGCGTTGGCATTAAAGTTTTTATCCAATGCCGATTTATCCCGCAGTTGGCGCTTGCTCGACAGAGAAGTATTTTTAAGTTTATGGATAGTGATATTTGCTTTGCTGGGTTTGTATTTATTGGGCAAAATCAAATTTCATCACGATGATGATTTGCCCAAAAATGATTTTGGAATGCCTTATCTCACCATTCCGCGATTGCTATTTGCGATTGCAGCTTTCACATTTACGGTATATATGATTCCGGGTTTATGGGGTGCGCCTTTAAAAGGCATCAGCGCATTTGTACCACCAATGGGAACGCAGGATTTTACTTCTTCGGCTGGCGCCTTTTCAATCAATTCTTCTACTCAAAACAAAAGCAGTTTGCATCCGACTAAGTATTATGATGTGATGAAAAAATACGAGCCTGAAGTAGTAGTAAAATATGGTATGACCACTTATTTTGATTACGACGAAGCGCTTGCTGTTGCCCGTGCAGCCCACAAGCCTTTAATGCTCGATTTTACAGGCATCAATTGTGTGAATTGCCGCAAAATGGAAGGGCAGGTGTGGAGCGATCCGGCAGTGATGCAAATGCTGAAAGACAGCTTCGTCATTGTGTCGTTGTATGTGGATGTGCAGAACATTGATTTGCCGCAGGCCGAACAATATTTTTCTAAAGCTCTGAACAAACAGGTAGAAACCTTAGGTGATAAAAATGCTGACTTCCAGGTTACAAAGTTTGGTGCGAACAGCCAGCCGTTTTACTTTTTTTTAGATGGAAAGGAACAAAGACTTGCGGAAGAAGGATATGGTTATAATCCCGACATACAAAAGTTTATTGTGCATTTAAAAGGAGTTCTTCAGGAGTATCAAAGTAAAAAAGAAGGAGCGGCAGGTTGATAGCTTTTATTCGACAAGAAAAATACGGCAAAAACAAACTTGGGTTAAGGCTTTCTTTTTAATGAGGTTAAATTTCATTTCCTAACCGTAACATGCGGAAAGTAAAGCGTGTTTCATGATCATCAGATACAACAGTCAATGTTCCATCGTGCACACGTGCAATTTCGGAAGAGATGTACAATCCCAATCCTAACCCTTGTTTGCTCGGGCTTGTTCTTTCACGTTTGAAAGGTTCAAATAATGTTTTTATATTCTCTGCTGCGATTGGATTACCAAGGTTAGTAACAGACATCTCAAAACTATCTTCAGTTGTATGGGCATAAACATGAACTACTCCGTTTGGCAACCCATGTACGAGTGCATTGGCAACAAGGTTTGAAAGAAGCTGGGAAATGCGGGCGCTGTCGCAATATACCGGATGGATAATGGAGAAATGCGTTTCTATTTCCCGTGAAGTCCATCCCGAACGCAATTCTTCCACAACATGTGTTAAGACCGACTCTAATTCGATCAGCTTTTTTTCAACATGCAGGCCGCCACCTAACCGCGTCCTGGCGAAGTCCATAATATTCTCTACCAGTTCTGCCATGCGTAATGCGCTTCTTTTAATCATTCGGGCTATTGCTGTAGTCTGTTGGTCTGTGGTTGTGTCTAACAACAATTTAGCACCACCGTTAATGCCTGAAAGAGGATTGCGAAGGTCGTGCCCTAACACAGCAATAAACTGCTCTCTCAGTATTGCCATTTGACGCTCAGCAAAAAGATTGGCTTCCGCCATTGCTTTTGCATGGCGTAAATTTTCTTCGTAGATATGTCTTTCAGAGGCTTTGAAAATAGTTAAGCGTATAAAAAGCGGATTTCTGTGTGCGTCCTGACGCTCATAACCGTTTATTAAAAAGTGCAATCGCTCACCGCTTTTACTAACCAACTCCAATTCTATTTCATCGAAAAAACCCTGTAATCGCATGAGAGGTGCTAAATGGGTTTCGTAATACATTCTTCCACCGATAGCTAATAAAGTAGAGAATCGCCTGCCTTTCAGTTCTTCTGTTTCATACTGTAGCCAGTGGGCCAAGCGGGTATTACAACGAATGATTTCTCCTTTGAGGTTCGTTGTAACGTAACCGCAAAGAGAGTTTTCGAAAAAATCTTCAAAATCTTCCTGTAATAACTGGCTATCCATTTTTAATTTCCCTGTTTCCAGTGAGATAGTTTTTTATAGCCGCAATGGTTTCTTCCGGAGCGCTTAAATTTGGGCAGTGCCCTGTTGCTTTCATTAGCACATATTCGCTTTGGTTCATACTTTTATGAACGTACTCTCCAACTTCAACCGGCGCAATAACATCATCAGAACACTGAAGGATAAGGGCAGGTATCGTGTTGGCTTTTAAAAGATGTCTGCAGTCAGAAAGAAAAGTAGTGCGCGCAAACTCCTTCGCAATTTCAGGGTTCGTTCTGCAAAAGCTATTGGATAATTCGTCGCCAAGTTCTTTACGATCCGGATTTCCCATAATCACAGGCGCCATTGTCATTGACCATCCGAGGTGGTTGCGGTCAAGCGAAAGCAAAAGTTCATCAATCTCCTGTTTGGTAAAACCGCCGGTATAGTTGCCATCATTGATATAACAAGCCGAAGGTCCTACCAGAATTAATGCTTTGAAAAGGTCCGGATTCTGAATGGCAGCTATGACGCCAATCATAGCACTAACAGAGTGCCCTACAAATATGATATTGTTTAAGTTCAGCCCTTGTGCAATCTCTATAATGTCGTTTGCATATCCGTCGAGCTTTGCATACTTCTCTTTGGAATAAGCCGAAAGGTCGGATTGACCTGAACCTACATGATCAAACAAAACAACTTTATAATCTTTTTCAAACGCCGGTACAACCAACCGCCACATATTCTGATCGCATCCAAAACCATGAGAAAACATCATAGGCATTGTGCCTTCGCCGCGAACAACAATATGATTGCGCTGTATAAGATTGGTAGCAGTCATTTTCAACAAATATAACCTTTTGTAATGGTTGATTTGTTAATTACAAAAGCTATCTCTTTCAGAATAAAAGCGTCCCTGCAACACCATAAGCCAATAACCAACCAATGGAATTTTGTAAGTTAACAGATAAGAAAAATACGGCAAAAACAAAACGTATTTTAAAACACTTCTCCTAAATTTACAGCTATATATGGATGCGGAAATTGTTGGCCAAAACCAGCATCCAATGCAACATTGGTTCTTGAATATTTATTGAATTTTAAACGCAGGCCGAAACCAGCGCCCACTTGGGTAAGATTTACGTTTGTTCTTCCCCGAAACTCGGAATAAGAGGTGTACAACTCATTCGGAAAGTTTTGCAGATTGCTGAAAACAACGCCGCCGAACAAGCCGTTTTGAGAAATTTGAAACCGATATTCAGCTTCTAAATAGCGCATGGTACTACCGCGGTATCTGCCTTGCGAATAACCTCTGCCAAGGTTCCAGTACTCGTCCCAGTTGGTGCTTGGCAACAATAAAAAAGGCGCTTTCCCAAATGTTTGCCAGTAATAACCCCAAAATGCCAGAACACTTTCCTTCTTCTGTGAAAACGAAAAATACTTACGGGCTTCTACAACAATATTGCTCCAATTGGTATCGCTGCCCCAGCTTTTATAAGAAGGGTGATATGCTGCTGAAACATAAGCACCTTTGTAAGCATTTACAGGATTGTCTCTTGAATCAAACAACAATCTGAAAGCGGGTCCGAATGCTGTTTCGTGAGCGTCAGGAATCCTTTTACCAACATATCGTTCAAATGCGGTATTGCTGCCTAAAGGATTCGGATTGGTTGGCGTCACACCTACTTCCTTTATCTTCCAGAAATAATCGTAATACAAACCCACACCGGCATATAAGTTATCTGCTAACTTTTGCCAAAAGGGAAGTATGAAGCTTTATCCATTTAAAATTGATAGAATAACCACTATCTAATTTCGACCTGCCGCGTAAGCCATATGCTGCCGATGGATAATTGATATAACGGTCATCTAAAATAAGATTAAACCTGTCATTCCTGGTCCAAATACTGGCTTGAAACGGAAACAGCGTTTGGTTATACAAGGTATAAGTTAAATTAGTAACTAAACTGGATTGTTTGGAAGCGCCTTCTAAGGTAAACAAAGCATTAGCACCACCCAAAACAGCGAAGCTGGTATTAGAGGAATAGCCTGCTGCAGGATAAACCGACCATTGGAAATTTTTATTTGTATTTTGAGGCTTTGCATGCTTTGTTTTTATCCATTTATGAACAAGGTCTTTGACATCCAATTGATGATTGAATTGAGAAGAATCAATCTCATTGATTTGAGAAAAGGCTATCAATTGCAGCAAAGAGAAAGGAATAACAAAGAATAGCTTTTTAACCAGGTAAATCATTGTATGTTATTGTCGAACAATGTGCCAAGTGCAAAACACGCAAAGTTTTAGTTTATTGTGCAAAAACAAAAGATGAGAAAAACAACATCATGCTGTTGCCCGACTTATTAAAACTTCATAAATATGCAATGAATCTATTTGTAATTGACCTGCGCAAGGAATAATGAGTAATGGTAGAGTTTGAAAATAATAATTGTAACCTGCAGGTTTGCTTATGATTTTTTAGAAAACTAAACGTATAACCAGACAGGTTTTAATTTGTCATTGTTTCAAACGGTACCACTACCCAATAATGACAGAATAAATATTGGTTTTATCACAACGCTTTTTTGAATCTGGTAAACAGAAGATTTTTGAAAGAGAATTACGAATATTCAATCATCACCCTTATAATTATTTTATAATCCGCCATCTCACTCTTTCCATTATATTTGCCGCCTTAAATTTTGATAGCAGTGCCAACAAAATTTTCCCAGGAAACATACCTGTACTGGTACGAACTGATGCAACTGATTCGCCAGTTTGAACTAAAAGCTGAAGAAATGTATAAGATGGCGGGTAAAATCCGTGGTTTTTTTCATGCTTATATTGGTCAGGAAGCCATTGCTGCAGGTTGTATGACGGCAACGAGGCAGGAAGATCCATTTATTACCGGCTACCGCGATCATGGTTTGGCACTGGCAAAAGGCGTTAGCGCCGATGCCTGCATGGCCGAGTTGTATGGCAAAGCCACAGGCGTTGCAAAAGGAAAGGGTGGTAGTATGCACTTCTTTAGTGCAGAGCATTTTTTCTTTGGCGGTCATGGTATAGTAGGCGGTCAAATTGGTGTAGGCGCAGGTATTGCTTTTGCCGAAAAATACAAAGGCTCGGATAACGTTTGTCTTTGTTTTTTTGGAGACGGAGCAGCGCGTCAGGGCATTCTGCACGAAACATTTAACCTTGCCATGTCGTGGAAGATTCCGGTGATATTTATCTGCGAAAACAACAACTACGCAATGGGTACTTCGGTAGAAAGAACATCCAATGTGTTAGACATTTATAAACTCGCTGATTCTTACGAAATGCCTGGCGATAAAGTAGATGCGATGAAAGCAGAAGCCGTGCATGAAGCGGTGGAACGCGCTGTAAAAAGAGCCCGTGAAGGCGGCGGCCCTACCTTGCTGGAAATGAAAACATATCGTTACAAAGGGCATTCTATCAGCGACCCACAGAAATACAGAACCAAAGAAGAAGTGGAAGAATATCGCGGAAAAGATCCGATTACTTCTATCTTACAAACGATTAAGGAAAATAATTTCGCTTCGGATGAAGAAATTAAAGCCATTGACGAACGTGTGAGTAGCGTGGTTGAGCAAAGCGTACAGTTTGCTGAAGAAAGCGCCTTCCCGGATTTGAGCGAAGTGTATGGCGATGTTTACAGAGATGAAAATTATCCTTTCATTACCGATTAGAAAGAAAGCTGCGAGCTATTAGCCGTGAGCTTCGAGATAAGAAAAACAAATCATCAATCTTAATTCATAAATCATAAATACAATTATGGCCGTTGAAACAAAAGTGAGCGGTGCTGGTGTGCATAAAGAGCCATTGCAGGAAGTACAGAATTATTGGAGCAAATGGGGCAAGCCGGCATCTATTGTGCTTGCAGTACTTATCATTGGCTTCGGTGCCTGGTTTGCTTACAATGCCTGGGTGGTTCAGCCCAAAGAAGATAAAGCACAGGATGCTATTTTTAAAGCACAGCAATATTTCGGGCAGGATTCGCTTCGCAAAGCGTTGGATGGCGATGGTGTAAACAGAGGTTTCCTGTACATCATTAAAAATTATGACGGAACCAAAAGTGCTAATCTCGCTAAATATTATGCAGGTGTTTGCGATTTGAAACTGGGCAGTTTTACGGAAGCCATTAAATACCTGAAAGATTTTTCTACCGATTCCAAACCGGTGCAAATGATGGCGTATGGCTGTTTGGGTGATGCTTACAGCGAAGCCAATAAAAAAGCCGATGCCGTAGATGCTTATAAAAAAGCCGCTACAACATTTGAGGATGACAGGGACAACAGTTCTGAATACTTGTTTCGTGCGGCTTTGTTAAGCGAAGTTTTGGGCAAAAACAAAGAAGCTTTGGATTTGTACAAACAAATAAAAGATAAATATCCCAACACCATGCGTGGCGCACAGATAGATAAATACATTTATCGCCTGAGTATTGAACCCAATGAATTTAGCGTAAAATAAAACATGGCAAGCAAAGGCAATATTGAATTGAACAAAGGCATTCCAAACATCGGGGATGCCTTTGTAGTTATAGTGAAAACGGAATGGAATGCGCACATTGTAAATGCTTTGGAAGAAGGCGCAATTAAAATACTCAAGACACAAGGCACAAGGTTCAAAACGATTGTTGTGCCTGGCGCTGTTGAGATTGCTTTTGCCATAAAAACGTATGCTGCCAGCAACGAAGAAAACGCTGATGCCTTTATAACATTGGGTGCCGTTATCAAAGGCGATACGCCGCATTTTGAGTATGTATGCAAAGCCATAACCGAAGGTATTGTGTGGCTAAACATGAAGCTCCATGCGCCCACTATTTTTGGCGTACTAACGGTAAATACGGAACAGCAGGCCTTGGAGCGAATCGGTGGCGTTCATGGTCATAAGGGTGAAGAAGCGGCTGTTACAGCCTTGAAGATGATAGCTTTGCAAAGGTCTTTGTTACACTAATTTCTCATTGTACTTTACGCCCATGAATGTAAGCATTTTTGTTCCCTGCTTTATTGATCAGTTGTATCCAACCGTTGCTTTCAACATGGTGAAAGTATTAGAGAAATTGGGCTGTACCGTTCAATACAACAGCAATCAAACCTGCTGCGGGCAACCTGCTTACAACGCTGGTTATCGCGCGGAAGCAAAAGCGGTTTGCTCAAAGTTTTTGAAGGATTTTGAAGGTTCCGATTACATTGTTACGCCAAGTGCAAGCTGTGCTGGATTCGTAAAAAATTATTATCAAACCTTGTTTCCCGGCTCTGATAAAGTAAAAGAAGTAGGCAAACGTTTGTTTGAGTTTTCTTCTTTTTTAATTCATGTTTTGAATATACAAAATGTGGGTGCGAAATTCAATGCAACCGCCACTTATCACGATAGCTGCGCCGCTTTGCGTGAATGTAATATTAAAACAGAACCACGCATTTTATTAAGCCATGTGGAAGGTTTGGAATTGCGCGAAATGAATGACGTTGAAACCTGCTGCGGCTTCGGTGGCACATTCGCTGTAAAGTTTGAGCCGATAAGCATTGCCATGGGCGATCAAAAAATAACCAATGCAGCCGACACAGGAGCGCAATACATTATTAGTACGGATATGAGTTGCCTGATGCACATTGATGGTTGCATCCAACATCAAAAGTCGAACCTGCAGGTACTGCATATTGCCGATGTACTGGCCAAAGTTGAATAAGTTGCGAGCCGTGAGCTATGAGCATTGAGATTTTAGTGGGGAAAAAAACTACTCAATGTCTCTTGCTGCTTACTCGTAGCTCATAGCTCGCAACTTGTAGCTTAAGAAACTTAAATCATTAACAATATGAACTACTGGCTTGTAAAATCTGAACCTGCAAAATACAGTTGGGAACAATTTACAAAAGATAAAAAAGCTACCTGGGACGGTGTTCGAAATTATGCTGCGCGAAACAATTTAAAAGCGATGAAGCGTGGCGATCAGGTGTTTTATTATCATAGCAATGAAGGTTTGGAAATTGTGGGCATCGCCGAAATAACCAAAGAAGCCTATCAGGATCCGACCACCAGCAATACCAATTGGGTTGTGGTTGACATTAAACCTTTAAAAGCATTGCACAAGCCGGTAACATTAGCGCAGATAAAAGAAGACAAGCAACTCTCAAACATAGCGTTGGTAAGGCTTTCACGCCTATCTGTTCAGCCTGTTACAGAGGATGAATGGATGCGGATAGTGCAATTGGCTGGAATGAAATAAAAAGGGGCAAAACCAAAAGCTACATTTCATTCATCGAAGCAGGTTTTAATTTTTTTAATCTTATTATTATTACTAAAGCCGGTAAAGCCAAAATGCAAGAAGGCAGTGTAACAGAAAACGGATTGAGCGGAAGAAACAACACAACCAACACATAACTGATAAATACGAAGCTCAATAGTAGAGCCATCCATTTGGCATTCAGTAATAAATAATTTTTCTCTTGTTCATACCCTTCAATGCAAAGGTTTGTTTTTACCCGAAAAATATAATTCGTTATTGCATACTGGCATACCGATACAGCGGCAATATTGAAAGTATAAATGTTTATAGGTAACAGAAAGCCCGGACGAATGTGTTCGGTAATGCCAGACGCGGAAAATGGAAAGCAAACAATAAAGAAAAGAAACACTAAATTTCGTTTTACCAAACCCCGGTTATATTTTGTCAGATAACGGAACAACTGAAGATGCTGCATCCATGACTGTCCAATCAAAAAGAAGCTGACACTAAAAGCCAAAAACTGAATCAAAACCGGCTTAAAAGCTTGCCAGATTTTTGAAACCGAATCGCCTTTTTCAATATCAGGAAATTTAATTTCGATGATAATAAGTGTAATAGCAATGGCAAATACAGCATCACTGAATAAAATCAAACGCTCCAGTTCTAATTCTTTGTGTATCTCATTTTTGGTTTCCGACATAACATTTGGCTTTGGTAATTTGGAGTGGCTAAAATAACAATTTGTACAGGCTTTTGAAACGCCATAATTTTTATTCATTTTTTGTTTTCTGCCAATACTTTTGCAATCTTTAATTTTTACCGATGAAAGTAATGAAGTTTGGAGGCACCTCTGTTGGAAAGCCAGAACGTATGCACGAAGTAGCGCGTTTGATAACGGAAGATGACGAACCGAAAATTGTGGTGTTGAGTGCTTTAAGCGGCACTACGAATGCGCTGGTTTCCATCAGTGATGCCATTGCTTCGGGCAACCGCATAAAAGCGCAGCAAACCATTGAAGATTTGCAAAAGCATTATGACCATTTTGCTTCGTTGCTGGTTGAAAAAGAAGAGGCATTTATAAAAGCATCTGCCATTATCAAAGAACATTTCGAGTTTTTGCAGATCATCTTAAAAATATCTTTTAGTGATGCTTTGTATAAAGACATTTTAGCGCAAGGTGAGTTGCTAAGTACTAAGTTGTTCAGCGTTTATTTAGAAGAACAAAACATCAATCATTTGCTGCTTCCTGCACTTGAGTTTATGAGCATTGATGCCAACGAAGAACCTGAACTGACATCTATACAACACAAGCTGGATAAGCTTTTGAAGCAACACAGCGATAAAAAACTCTTCATCACGCAAGGTTATATTTGCCGCAATGCACGTGGTGAAGTTGACAATTTGAAACGTGGTGGCAGCGATTATACCGCTTCCTTAATTGCTGCGGCTATTCATGCTTCGGCCTGCGAAATATGGACTGATATTGATGGCATGCACAACAACGATCCGCGCATTGTGAACCAAACCGTTCCCGTAGAACAATTAAGTTTTGATGAAGCTGCTGAACTGGCTTATTTCGGTGCGAAGATTTTACATCCAACCTGCATCTGGCCTGCACAGCAAGCCAATGTTCCGGTAAAGTTGCTCAACACGATGCAGCCAAAAGCAAAAGGCACGCTCATCGCCGAAAAAGCCAATAGTACCGGTGCAAAAGCGGTTGCCGCAAAAGATGGTATTATCGCCATCAACATCAAAAGCAGCCGCATGTTGCTGGCATACGGCTTTTTGAGAAAGATATTTGAAGTGTTTGAAAAATATCGCACGCCCATTGATATGATTACCACATCAGAAGTAGCTGTTTCAGTAACCATTGATAGTGATGCACATCTTTCCGACATTGTAAAAGAATTAAAGCCTTTTGGTTTTGTAGAAATAGATGCGAATCAAACGATTGTTTCTATTGTAGGTAATGAAATTGCGCAAACGCCGAAGATGTTGCAAAAAGTGTTTGATTCTTTACAGAACATTCCGGTGCGCATGGTAAGCTATGGTGGCAGTCATCACAACATTTCTGTTTTGATTTCTTCTGAACATAAAAAAGAAGCCTTGCAAGCTATCAACAGTGGTATATTCAATCTATAATTCAAACTAGCGGATTGCAGTTTTGGAAACTGTAAAGTGAAGCGATTTAAATTGTTGTAAATGATATAGCCAATACTGCCTTTGTGTAAGGTAACAATGCGCTGAATAATATTGAGTCCTAAGCCAAATCCTTTTCTGTGTGTTGAATTGGAAGCTCGGAAAAAGGGTATAAACAAACGTTCCTGTTCTTCCAAAGAAAGCAGTTTTCCATTGTTATCGAAATGAAGATAAATGTTGTTGCCAGTTGAATCAATGGTGATAGCAACCGATTTGTTTTCGCTGTATAACCACGCATTTTTAATCAGGTTTCTGAATGCAGAACGAATCAAAGAATCATTTCCCTGGATAGACAAAAACAACTCGTTATCTGGAACCTGTGCAAACTCAAGCGATACGTTTACATTAGGCAACATGCGCTTCACCATACTCATCGTATCATACAACAATTCATCAAGCCTGAGAACAGGCCATTCAGGAGAAGTATTGGTGCGCTCGTACTGCGAAAGCAGGAGCAGCGAGTTGGTAAGTTCAACCATTTCCTGCTGGTCTTCTTTTAGCGACTGAAACACTTTTTTCGCTTCGTCAACCGTTAAATCTTTTTTAAGTGCCAGTTCAGTTTGTGCAAGCATGGTAGCTAACGGTGTGCGCAATTCATGCGAGGCGTGATGCACAAAACTTCTTTGCAGCTCAAAAGCCCGTTCAAGCCTGTCGAGCATCGCATTGAAATGAGTAGCGATTTTCGCTTCTTCATGATTGAATTTTCTTGATTTTATTTTTATCCTTTCTTCTAAATTGGTTTCTGTGATGCGCTGCATTTGTAAGCCAAGCCGTATAAAAGGCTTGGTGAGGAGATTAACAATAATTATGGCAAAAACAATAATAAACACTACACCGATTAAGGCAACCATGATTAGCATTCGTCCTAATGTTCTCACTCTTGCCAAACCAAACCTGTCGTAGCCATAAGCAATAACGTAGCAAGGTTGTGGCTCCTCAAAGAGAATGCTTACCATTTGTACATCACCATTTGCTGAATATAATGGCTTGTTGTTTTTTAAGGTTTTCAGTTGGCTTACAGCTGGAAGAAATTCGGCTGTTCCATTTACATTAAATACTACCCTTTGTGCAGAAGAATCAACTATAATAATATGAAAATTGTTAGTGCTGATAAAACGATAATCTGCTACAATTTTATTAATAGAATCAGTCAAAGGTTTATGTTGCCAAATGCTATATGTGTAATAAGCTTGCGCCCACAAACGTTTATCGTATTCGTGTTTGCGTACTCCTTTGATGAATAGATAAATTACAAAAATTGAAAGCAGCAAAAGCAGTGTAAACAACAGGCTAAAAAAAGCTGTAAACCTAAACCGAAGTTTCATTATTTTATATCATCGTTTCTTTTACATAATAACCAAAGCCTGGTTTTGTATGAATTAACTTCGTTGAATAAGGTTTGTCAATTTTATTGCGAAGAAAACTAATATACACTTCAATGGTATTGGTGCCGGTGTCGAAGTTGAGATCCCATACCTTTTCCAAAATATCCTGCTTGTTTACCACCTTGCCTTTGTTGCGCGATAGCAAAAGCAGCAAAGCAAATTCCTTTGCAGTAAGGTTAATGTTTTTGCCTTCGCGTGACACCAGTTTGTTTTCGCAGTCAATTTCCATGTCGGCGATTACAATTTTTTCGGTTGGCGCAATGCTGTTTTCAGCACGTTTCAAAAATACTTTAATGCGTGCCGATAATTCATCAAAATGAAACGGCTTCACAATGTAATCATCAGCTCCCAGGCTAAAAGCATCAATCTTGTCATTCAATTCTCCCAATGCTGTAAGCATGATAATCGGTATCTGGCCGTTGGCTTCCCTAAATTCTTTACAAAGTGCCAGGCCATTTTTGTAAGGCAAATTAATGTCTAACAACACCAAAGAATAAGCATGTTGTTTAAACATTTTTTCAGCTATGTTGCCATCAAAAGCAACATCTGTTTCAAAACCCTGCCTGTTTAACTCTTCCTGAATAACCTGACTTAATTTAGGTTCATCTTCTGCCAATAAAATTTTGTAAGGATTTTCCATAATCTGATTTTGGATGAAATAGAATGGTGAATGGAAATAAATTGCTTTTGAATGATTGAATTCGCTTCTGTTTTACTTAGTTGGTTTCTATTTTTTGAATTATTGAATTCCTTTCTCATGTTCCTGATACCAATTATTATAATGGGAAAATTCTCAAAATGAAGATACAAGTTAAGGTTTACTTTTAGAAAAAAAACTGAACTGTTAAAATTTTAGGTGATTTAATCATTTTTTAAGTTCAACCCTTTTTTTATTGAATGATTATGAGCTTCTTAAAAAGAGAGTAAATTGCTATAAAATTGTTACTATTGCTTACCAATTAGTAGTTTAAAATGTAAAACAATGATAAAGTTAACAGCCATTGGCAATCTCGGAAAAGATTGCACAGTAAACACAGTGAACAACAAAACCGTTATTAATTTCAGTGTAGCGCACACTGAAAAGTTTAAAGACAGCATGGGCGTGCAAAAAGACAAAACCATTTGGGTTGAATGCGCTTACTGGACGGACAGGACGGCCATTGCGCCGTACTTAAAAAAAGGAACGCAAGTGTATGTAGAAGGCTCGCCCGACATTCGGAATTATACAACAAAAGAAGGTACTACGGGAAGCTCGCTTACATTGCGTGTGCAAAGTGTTCAGTTGATTGGTGGCAAAAACAATGAAGGCGTTCCCGGTAACGAAGGAGCTTCTGCTCCGGCTTCAGCTTATAACAATAACAACAATTACAACACACAACAACCGGCATCAAAATCAGCACCACAACATCCGCAGGAAATTACCGAGCCAATGGATGATTTGCCATTCTAAACTTTTTCGTGCAAAAACAAAAGCCCCCGACATGTCGGGGGCTTTTGTTTTTATACTCTTATTACGGATTGATTGATGATAGCAAACACTGCATCGCTTGGTTGTTTGGGCATGATGTAAACGCCGGTAAACTTACTGAACGCCGGGAGAACTACTCCCTGTTTACTGAAGTGATAACAAGGAAATGTATGCGTTTGTTTTGTGCCCGTTTTTATAACTACACCTGGATGAATGTGCCCGCTGAAAATGTAAGGCGACTCAACACCAGTGCAGTTTGCAGCAGTAACATCATGGGTAAAAATGAATTGATGAATGCACAACTGATGCTCGACAACCATAATATCGGCACCCTTATACCATTCATCTTTTAAAATGTCGTGGTTGCCTTTTACCAAAATAAAATTGAGATAAGATATATCGTTTCGCCACTTTACAAACAGCTCCATTTCTTTGTTTTCGCGGCTATGAAACAAGTCGCCAACCACAATTAATTTTTTCGGTTTGTAAAATTGAATCTCACTAAACAACCGTTGCAAATCTTCTTTGTAAACCGCTTGCGGAACCGCAATTCCCATTTTTCTGAAATGCCCTGTTTTACCTAAATGTAAATCCGAAACAATCAATGTTTGTTCCTCCTCCCAATACACACATCGTTGTGGAGAAAGCCAGAACGTATTGTTATAAACGGTATGATAAACCGGTGCTGCCATAGTTTGTTTTTACACAAAAAAGTCCCGACCTTTTCAGGTGTCGGGACTTCAATTTTATAAAGATAGAAGCCTATTTATTGTCTTCTTCTTTTTTCAACTTTTCTTTTATTTCTGCTAATGCGCCAAGATCGCCAAGTGTTGCTTTTTCAACTTTATTTTGAATGCTTTTCACCGCTTTTTTTGCATTGTCGGCTTCCACTCTTGCTTCTTTGCGCTGGGCTTCTTTTTCATCGGCTTTTGCCTGTTCCCAAATGCGCGAATGGCTTAATACAATGCGCTTTTCGTTACGGTCAAATTCAATCACCATAAACTCGGCAGTTTCATCCTGCGCAACGCTTTTGCCGTCTTCTTTCAGCAAATGACGGTTAGGAGTAAATCCTTCCAGTCCATAAGGCAGTTGAACCAAAGCACCTTTGTCGTCTTTGCGAACCACCGTTCCTTCGTGAATAGTTCCCACGGCAAATGTGTCTTCTAACGCATTCCAGGGATCTTCTTCCAATTGCTTATGACCGAGTTGCAATTTGCGGTTGTCTTTATCTATTGCTAAAATAACAACGTCTATTTCGCTGCCTACTTTGGTATATTCAGACGGATGATTGAAGCGTTTGAGCCAGCTTAAATCGGAGATGTGAATCATACCGCCAATGCCGGGTTCCAGTTCTACAAACACACCATAAGGAGTAATGTTTTTTACAGTTCCTTTGTGTTTGCTTCCTTCTGGGTAACGCGTTTCAATAGTGCTCCATGGGTCTTCCGACAATTGCTTGATAGAAAGGCTCATCTTACGTAATTCCTTATCCAATGTTACCACTTTAGCTTCATGTTCATCGCCTAATTTAAAGAATTCCTTTGCGTTGATTGGCGTGTTCGCCCAGGTAATTTCACTTACGTGAACCAAACCTTCAACACCAGGTAAAATCTCAAGGAAAGCACCATAATCTTCAATGTTCACCACTTTTCCTTTTACTACTGCACCTTCATGAATGTTTTCAGGCAACACATCCCAAGGATGAGGAGTGAGTTGTTTTAAACCAAGAGAGATACGTCTTTTATCATCGTCAAAATCAAGCACAACAACATTTATCTTTTGATCCAGCTTCAATATTTCGGAAGGATGCGTGATTCGACCCCACGAAATATCGGTGATGTACAGCAAACCATCTAAGCCGCCAAGGTCCATAAAGGCGCCAAAGTCGGTAATGTTTTTCACCACACCTTCCAGCACCTGGCCTTTTTCGAGTTTCGAAATAATTTGTGCACGTTGTGCTTCTATATCACTTTCAATTAATGCTTTATGAGATACAACGGCGTTCTTAATGGCTTCGTTTACTTTCACCACTTTAAACTCCATCGTTTTACCAACAAACTGATCGTAATCGGTAACTGGCTTCACATCAATTTGCGAACCTGGCAGGAAGGTTTCCATGCCAAATACATCTACGATTAAGCCACCTTTGGTTTTGCTGGTAACAATGCCGGTAACTACTTCGCCGGTTTTGTGCACTTCTACAATGCGCTCCCATGCACGGAAAATGCGGGCAGACTTGCGGCTTAAGTGAAGATGTCCCTGGCGGTCTTCTTTTTCTACCACCATTACTTCTACCACATCGCCTATGTTCACGCCTTGCGTGTCTCTGAATTCGTTCAACGAAATCAATCCATCGCTTTTGAAACCGATGTTTACAACAGCGTCGGTTTTAGTGAGCGCTACCACAGTTCCATTTACAATTTCGCCATCTTCAATCTGTACAAAAGTGTCTTCATACACTTTGTCGTATTTCTTCTGGTCTTCCTTGTTGTAATGTGCCACATTGCGCTTGTCAATGCTCCAGTCAAAATCGTCGTGTGCAGCAACAGTTTCTTTTACCGGCTCTTCAATTTTTACGCTTGAAATGTCGGGCTTGTTTTCTGCAACAGGTTGTTCGGGTTGTTCTTCAGTTTGTGCAGGTTCATTTGTTGTCGCTGTAGCCTCTGTTTGTGGTTGTTCAGCCACAGTAGCAGGCTCCTGCTGTTCAGCGTTTGCGCTTGTTTCTTCAACAGGCTGGTTAACAATATTGTTATCGTCCATACGTAAATCCCGTTTATTTTATACGGGATTGCAAAGTTAAGATTAATATAAGTGTTTATGAAGATGTTTTTCGATAAGCATTTGGTAAAATAGGTGAGGGATAAAGTTTGTTTTTGCCTGATTTTTTGTGATGATAAAAGTTCTCCCGCATATAACGCGGACTGTCCAGTACAAGTCTTCCGTGTAAATCTGCGCAATCTGCGGGACATTTTAGACAGCTTCTTTTGTTTTTATACCAAAACAACAAGAAACAATAGCTTTGAAACCGAATGAAACTACCTGACCATTTAGAAGAAAAATTGAAGGAGAGAAAAAAGCTGAATGCTTATCGCCAACTTCGTTTACCGAATGAAGCATTGATTGATTTTTGTTCCAACGACTATTTGGGTATTGTAAAAAACAATTTGTTGTGGGATGATGAAAATTTGCGCAAAAACAAACCTCTCAAAACCGGTTCAACCGGCTCGCGTTTGTTGCGCGGAAATTATCCGTTGATAGAAGAAACCGAAGAACCAATTGCGCGCTTTCATAAGGCAGAAGCCGCGTTGTTATTCAATTCCGGCTATGATGCCAATGTTGGTGTTCTTTCTTGTATTGCACAAAAAGGAGATACTATTATTTACGATGCATTGTGCCATGCTTCCATCCGCGATGGCATCAGGCTTTCCTTTGCAACATCGTTTTCTTTTTTACATAGCAATATGGATGATTTACAGAAAAAAATGAGGGCTGCAAGCGGAAACATCTTTGTTGTTACCGAATCGGTTTTTAGCATGGATGGCGATGTTTGTCCGTTAAAAGAAATGGTGCAACTGTGTAGCCAATACGGTGCTTTTTTAATAGTTGATGAAGCTCATGCCATTGGCATTATCGGAAAGGAAGGCGAAGGTCTGGTGCAGCATTTACTTTTACAAAACGAAGTGTTTTGCCGTATTTATACGTTTGGAAAAGCTTGTGGTTGTCATGGTGCAGTTGTAGCGGGTTCAATTAGTTTAAAAAATTATCTCATCAACTTTTCGCGCAGTTTTATTTATTCCACTTCTTTGCCCGAACATGCGGTTTATTTCATTCAAAAAAGCTATGCCGTATTCCCTCATCTACAAAAAGAAAGAGAGCATTTGCAAGCGTTGATACAACAGTTTCAAAATGCCCGATTTTCTTTGCAGAAATTGCCTTCACAAACGCCGGTACAAGCCGTAATTGCGAAAGGAAATGAGGAAGTAAAAAAGCTATCCAAAATGTTGGAAGAGCGTGGTATAGATGTTAGGCCTGTTCTCTATCCAACGGTTCCAAAAGAGAGCGAACGATTGCGTATTATTTTGCATTCATTCAATACAAAAGAAGATGTTGAGCATTTAATAGAAGGTTTTAAAAATGGGCAAAAACAAACGTACTAAAACTTAGGGCAAGGCAAACCTTTGCTGCCAGGATGTTGCTTGATATAAATCAAGGAAATTTCCATACCGCCTCTGCTGTTAGAAGCTGTTTTTAATTCGGAGGTATTGATGTCGTAAGTAAGACCTATATGAAAATCGCTGAAATCTAAGCCCACATAAGGAATGAGTGCATCTTTCAAGCGTGTCCAGAGACCGGCATACACACTTACGCCATTATCACCCACATCAGCATTGCCAACGGGTAGCTGAATGGCGCCTCCAACCAGGGTTTCATTAGCACCGGCCTGTTCGCTGTGCAAAGCACTTAGGTGCAAAGTGTTTCGGTCATCTATTAAAAAATAACCACCCGCCTGGAACGTAAACCGTGGATTAAGAACATAATAACCTGTAGTAGTAAATTGCTCGCGTGGCCGTGTGATGTGATACATGCTTACACCAGCATAAAAATTATCGTGGTCTGTTGCACTTGAAGTAAATAATATACCCGTGTTCAAATCAAAATAACTTTTCTTCAAAACCGAACCGGGAAAAACTTCTGCCGTAGGCAAGGAAAATGAGCCATCAGAAGCGAGCTGATCGCCGAATGTAAGTTTTGAAGTATAAATATTCATGTTGGAATACGTGGTTTGAAACCCAATTCCCAATTGCTTAAAACCATTTTCGTCCAGACTTTTATGATAAGCAGTTGAAAGAGCCGCATAATTAAATTTAACTGCACCAGCCGCACTTTGGTCGGTTAACGCCATGATGCCAACACCCCATGTGTCATTGTCTGCAACTTTATTTTTTAAAATAGCAAAATCGGCAGATACGGTTCCGGTTGTGTAAGCTTTATTGATAGTAGGCCATTGGTTTCGATAATTGCCAGCCACCCGAAGATCGCCATTGAATTTACCTGTAAACGCCGGGTTTAAAGTAAGCGGTGAAGAATAAAATTGTGAAAAATGCGGGTCTTGGGCAAACAGACGAACAGCACAAAACATGCACACCATCATTAGGGTAGTCCGTATCATGAGCAGAAAATTTCTTTGTGAAAGTACATTAATTTTCAGAAACGTTTGGCTTTTTTTAAAAGTATAAAACCAGTCTTCTTTTACGATTGATTTTTATTTCCATAAGCCAGATCGCCTGCATCGCCCAAACCCGGAACAATGTAACCTTTGGCGGTAAGTTCTTCATCAATATCGCCGCACCAGACGGTTACTTTATCACCCGCTTCACGCCTCAGGTATTCTATTCCGGTAGTGCAGGCAATAGCCGTAACAATATGTATAAAGGAAGGTTCGCCTTCGGCTTGCATTCGTTCAAGCGATTTTACCAATGAGGCTCCGGTTGCCAGCATCGGATCGCTCAAAATCAAAATTCTTCCTTCCAGCACAGGGCTGCTCATGTATTCGATATGAATATCGAAGCTACCATCCCGACGATGTTTGCGATAAGCGCTGATAAAAGCATTGTCAGCTTTATCAAAATAATTTAATAAACCTTGGTGCAAGGGTAAACCGGCGCGAAGTATGGTTGCCAACACCGGTTGTTCCAACAGTACTTTGCTATTGTGAATGCCAAGCGGCGTTTGCACTTCAACTTCTTTAGCCGGCAACTGTTTACTGATTTCATAAGCGGCTACTTCGCCAATTCGCTCTAAATTTCTCCGAAAGCGGAGCCGGTCTGTTTGCACGTCAATGCTGCGCAATTCGCTTACCCAATTGCTCACCAAACTATGATGCTCGCTTAAATTGATAACCATAAAAAGTATCAGAATTCGAGGTGCAAGATACAAGGTTCAAAGAACAAGATGCAAGGTTCAAGAATGAAGTTTCAAGAGACAAGGAATAAGTTACATGAGATAAGAATTACAGCAAAAACAAATCGGTGGATTATTTTTACAAAACCTGCTTCTATCAATTCTGTCTTGTTTGTTTTCTGAAACTTGTTTCTTGAACCACACTTCTTGTCTCTTGTTTCTTGACTCTTGATTCTTAAACAGTTAATTTTTATTCGATAAATAATTATAATCTTTCAGTATCGTTTCTAAGAACTCAACCGGATGCTGGTAATCAGTAATTCGTAAAGCCGTTCTGATTTTGGCGCTCGTTCGCTCGGCAAACTCATAATTTTTTTGTTTGATGCTGGAATCTAAAATGGTTTTGATGATGTTCATGTCACGGTCGCTCAACTGCAAAACATTGTGATAGCGCGGCTGATAGCTTTCTTCCAGCTCAAGAAAAATTGTATTGTTGATATTTGTTTTTACCCGACTTACAATCACCAATGTTCCGGCTGCCAAATCACCAAAACGCTGATTTTTTTTAGTGATAAGCATGCAGAAAAAAACAGGTATAAAAAAGAAAATCATTTCAAATGGTCGCAACAACCAACGCAATAAAAACTGGTAAAAAGAAGGGCGGTTGCCACTTTCACTTATTATCTTGATACCAATTAATTTCTTGCCAATGCTTTGTCCGTTCATCGTTACTTCACTTCCTAAATGATACAACAATACAGGCAGGCTCAACAACATCATCACAGCATATTCGTTATACATCACAGTTTTGTTTCCAGACGATTTTCCGCTGCTATCAAAAAAATAAAATGCAACGCGGTATGCAATGAAAAGGTAAGCAATTTGAATCATCAAATCAATGAACCAGGCGAAAAAACGTTGTAACATATTGGCCAATTCAAAATCAAGCTCAATGTTAAAAGGGGTGGGAATTTTAATTTTTTCCATTCTTCAAAAACAATTGTCTTCGTTTGTAAAGTAATTGATAATTTCCGCTTTTAAACAAGAAATGATGCGTGAGGCTTTATTTATAAAACGAAACCGTGAACGCTGGCAAACCATTACGCACGACAACAACCAACACCCCGATGAACAGGCAGATCATTTTGTGCAACTGGTAGAAGACTTGGGTTATAGTAAAACCTTTTATCCGCAAAGCCGCATCACGCAATATTTAAACAGTGAAGCTTCCAAAAAGTATCTTGCTATTTACGAAAACGGGCGTGAAAGCAGCAATAGCTTTCTTCTTTTTTTTAAATACAAACTACCGCTTACCATTGGCAAGCATCATCGCATGTTGCTTATTTCATTTTGCCTGTTTATAGTGTTTGTTTTTATCGGTTTTTTTTCGGCAAAGCACGAACAAACTTTTGTAAGAGAAATATTGGGCGATAGTTATGTAGATATGACTGAAAAAAACATCAGCGAAGGAAAACCGTTCCAGGTGTATGGTTATGGAAACGAGCTGTTGAGTTTTCTGGCTTTGTTTACCAACAATATCAGCGTTGCTTTGAAAGAATTTGCGGGCGGCATTTTGCTTGGTTTTCCAACAGTTACCGGGTTGCTATATAATGCAATTATGGTGGGTACATTTGAATATTTATTTTATACACACGGCCTGATGAGCGATAGCTTGCTTACGATTTTAATTCATGGCACACTGGAATTGTTTTCCATTGTGGTGGCTTCAACGGCTGGTTTGGTATTAGCAACAAGCTGGTTATTTCCGCAAAACAAAAAACGGCTTGATGCTTTAAAAGGGGGTGCAAAAGAAGGTTTGATTATTGCCTTATCAGGCTTTCCTACTTTATTAATGGCTGCTTTTTTTGAAGGCTTTGTTACGCGCCACACCGATATGCCTTTGTGGCTAAAACTGCTGATTATTGTTTCTTCAGTAACGTTGATTGTTTTTTATTTTATCGTTTATCCAATTCGCCTGAAACGCGCTGCTGCAGCGGCTTCCGGCTTAATCAACGTTAGGTAATGAAGAAAGTAGAAAAGAAAAACTGCGCTTTTGGTTTTGTGCATTTTCTGTTGCTTTCCTTGATGTTATATCAATCTTCTTTTGCACAATCTGATTCCGATTCTTATCATAGGGATTCTGTAAGCGCAAATCAAAATGCCGGTAGCGATTCTGTAAGAACTTATGACGGTTATGATACAACGGGTTATTATTTTAACTGGAAACAATATCCTAATGATTCTTATACAACTGAAAAAATAAATGTGCGGATTTCGTCCGATACATCTGTTCAACGTTTGAAAAACGATGATGATTTCTGGTATGTAAAAAGCATCGAAAGCTTCAAGAAAAATGCAGTGCGTTTGCGTTACGACAGAAAGTATCGGGATAGCCTTAGCAAAGAGGGCTTGCTGCCACCTGATGAACAGGTTTTTAAAGAAGAAGAAAGTAGTAATGAGTGGTATTACCAACCATGGTTTATCCGAACGGTTTGGGTGGTTATCATTTCTATTTTTATTGCTGCTATCGTTTATTTTTTATCGTCGAATAAAATCAGTTTATTTACTAAAAAAGCGGCAAAAACAAACCACAATGGTGCAACCATCGAAGAAGATGTATTCAACTTAAACTACGAATTTTTATTGCAAAAATATGTAGCAGAAAAAAATTATCGTTTTGCAGTAAGAGTATTGTATTTGCAGTTACTAAAACTCTTTAGCGAGCGCGGTATTATTGCGTATCAGCCGCAGTTTACAAATGCACAATATTTACAACAGTTGCAACCTTCTTCATTGTATCAAAATTTTTTTATTGTAACAAGGCACTACGAATACATTTGGTATGGCGAGTTTGATGTATCGGAAAGTGCATTTCAAACTGTGAGAAACGACTTTGTCAACCTTACAAACGGAGTCTTGCATTCATGAAGAAATGGTTGCCATATATAGCCGCAGCAATTGTTGTTTTTGCCGTTATTTTATTGCTCATTTTTCACAAAGAGAAAAGGCATTTTGATGGGCGCATTACACTGAATCCAACGCATACGATTCCCTATGGTTCTTATGCCGCTTACCAGTTGATGAAACAGCAATTTCCTAAAGCCAGAATGAGTATTAATAAAGCCGCGCCCGGCGAATGGAAACTGCCAGCAAAAGACAGTTCGGGACAGGTTTTATTTATTCTAATTTCTTATTTCGACCCGACTGCAGACGAATTGAACAGCTTGATTTCATTTGCACAAAAAGGCAACACTGTTTTTATTTCGGCATTGCAAATGAGCGATAAAGCGCAATTGTTTTTTAGGGTAACGCAAACCGATTTGTATTCAACCGATTTTCTTTCCCACTACGATAACAGCATTGATATTTCCGATTCGTTTACTGTTCGTTTGGATTCATCAATATTTACCAAGCCTGTTTCATTTAGCTATCCCGGTGTGGCTTACAACAACCGCTTTTTAAAGTATGACAGCATTTATTCTTATCCACTTGGCTACAATAAAAAGCTTGAAAATTTATTGGCAATTCACACACTCAAAGGCACTATTTTTCTTCATTCTGCGCCCATCACATTTACGAATTTGTTTTTGCTGTGGAACAACAATTATTTATATTTTGAAAAACTAATGAGCTTATTGCCAGCCGATACAAAATATGTGGTGTGGGATGAATATTTTTTGCATCGCAAACCGGCTGTTGACAACAACAGTCAAACTATTTTGCATGTGCTGTTAAAGTATGAAAATTTCAGATGGGCATTTTGGCTGAGTATCGTTTTGCTTTCATTGTATATTGTAACAGAAGTGAGACGCCGTCAGCGTTTGACGCCCGAACACACGCCGCCTGCCAACGATTCTTTGGCTTTTGTTTCAACCATTGGAAAATTGTATTTTGAGAAAGGTGATCATAAAAATCTGGCTGATAAACTGAGTGTTTATTTTTTGGATTTGATCCGTAACAAATATAAAATCTCCACCACAGAAATCAATGCAGAATTTGCAAAAGCGGTGGCATTGAAAAGCAATGTTTCTTTGGAAGAAGTTACGGCAATAACTGATAGGCTCATTAATATAAAATTAAGCGATTCCATCACACAGCAGGAACTGATGGATTATCACCAACGACTTGAAAATTTTTACAGCAAAATATAATGGAACAATTGTTTGAACAACGTACCGATGTAAGCGAATTAAGTGATGCTATAACGCGGTTACAGCAGGAAATAAAAAAAGTAATTGTAGGTCAGGATGAAATGGTGCGACTGTTAATGGCTGCAATTTTGGCCGATGGTCATGTGTTGATTGAAGGCGTGCCAGGCGTAGCAAAAACATTAACTGCAAGACTTGTTGCAAAGAGTTTACAAACCGGTTTTAGCCGCATACAGTTTACGCCGGACCTGATGCCAAGCGATGTGCTCGGAACAAACATTTTTAACCCGGCTATGGGTACGTTCGAGTTTAAACGCGGCCCTATTTTCAGCAATTTAATTTTGATTGATGAAATCAACCGTGCGCCTGCTAAAACCCAAGCAGCCCTGTTTGAAGTAATGGAAGAACGCCAGGTAACAAGCGATGGCATCACGCACAAAATGGCTGCTCCGTTTATGGTAATTGCTACGCAAAATCCAATTGAGCAGGAAGGAACGTATCGTTTGCCGGAAGCACAGTTAGACAGGTTTTTATTTAAAATTATTGTGCCTTATCCCAACGAAGAAGAAGAAGTAAGCATACTGCAACGCTTCAATAATTTCACAACCAATAATGTAGTTGATACCGTGAATGCAGTAGTGTCAGGCAATGCAATAACAGAATACAAAGCGATTTTAAAATCGGTTTTAATTGAAGACAGATTGCTTCAGTTCATCGCAAAAATCATTGTAAGTACAAGAAGCGACCGAGCGGTTTATCTCGGTGCTTCGCCACGAGCTTCATTGGCTGTAATGAACGCTGCCAAAGCGTTTGCGGTGATGAGCGGCAGAGACTTTGTAACGCCTGATGACATTATACAAGCTGCAACACCAGTGCTACGGCATCGCATTATCTTAACACCCGAACGCGAAATGGAAGGCACGAAAGAGGATGAAGTGATTCAAAAAATCATTCATGGCATTGATGTGCCAAGATGATGGTTTGAAGTAAGAATTCATTTCATCTTTTTTTGTTTTTGCACATATTATGTTCAAAGCTATTTTTTCCCGTTTTTCGTTCTACTTCACGGTACCCGGTTCTACTTTATAATAAGCGGTATTATTGCATTTTTATTCTTGCTTTTTTCTTTGAAGCGCTGATGCAAATTGGCGCTATCCTTTTGCTTTGTGTTTGCATTGCTTTGTTGTTGGATATGTTGCTTTTGTTCGTTAGCCAACAACCCCTAACAGCAGAAAGAGTGTGTGCCGACAGATTTAGCAATGGCGATGATAATACGGTTACATTGTACATCAGCAATCATCAGTCATATTCCATCAAAATAAAACTGATTGATGAAATGCCTTATCAATTTCAGCCTGATTGCGAAGCCTTATTCTTTCAACATAAAAGGAACAGAAACGGTTTCTTTTTCTTACCTATTGAAACCTGTTGAACGAGGCGAATACAGTTTTGGTTTTATCAATTTATTTTTATACAGTCCGTTGGGCTTGCTCATTCGCCATATCAAAACGGGTAAAGAAAAAACTGTTGCGGTGTATCCTTCTTTTATGCAAATGCGGCGCTACCAGTTGTTGGCAGTTGCCAATCAGTTGGAAGAAAGAGGCTCGCGCCAACTGCGTAAAATCGGCAGTAGTCTTGAGTTTGAGCAAATTAAAGAATATGTTCCGGGAGATGATTACCGTACCATCAACTGGCAGGCAACGGCCCGTAAAAACAGTTTGATGATTAATACCTTCATGGACGAACGCAGCCAGCAGGTGATTTGCGTGATTGACAAAGGCAGAAATATGAAGATGCCATTTGCTGGCATGACGTTATTGGATTATGCTATTAATGCTTCGCTCACTTTATGCAATACAGTGTTATTAAAAGGTGATAAAGCAGGCTTACTTACTTATGGTAAAACCATTGACCAGTTTGTTGCGCCGGATAAAAAAGGAGGTCATCTTTCGCTTTTGCTGGAAACATTATACCGGCAACAAACTCTTTTTTCAGACAGCAATACCGAAGCGCTTTATACTACCATCCGGCAAAAAATAAAACAAAGAAGTCTGCTTGTTTTGTTTACCAATTTTGAAAGCATGTATGGCTTGCAGCGCCAGCTTCCTTACTTAAAAAAAATAGCTTCCTATCATGCGTTGTTAGTTGTATTTTTTCGAGAATACCGAACTTATTAATCTGCAAAAACAAACGGCGGCCACACTGGAAGATATTTACGTAAAAACAATAGCTAACAAGTTTGCTTTTGATAAGCGGCAAATGATAAAAGAATTGCAAAATGCAGGTATTATGGCATTGCTAACGGCACCGCAAAAGCTAACGGCAAATGTTATCAACAAATACATCGAAATAAAAGCAAGGCAAGTGGTTTGAGGTTTTTGTTTTTGCTTATTTTTTAATGTTTATCAGTTTGTTACATTTCGTTTATTTAAGTTTAGATTTGCTGTAATATCATTTAATCATACTTGAATCCATACCAAAAGTGAACCTGCAAAACATACGATTTGATGTATTTCTAAATACCGCACCGCCTACCATTATAGTACAGCCTGATGCGCCGAAATTTACAATTCTTACCGTTAGTAAATCTTACTTAGAAATAACAGGCATTGCACTAACTGATTTGGTTGGCGTTGGGCTGTTAGAAGCTTTCCCTGCCAATCCTCATATTGAGGATAATAGTGCAGAGCAATTGAAAGAAAGCTTGACAGAGGCACTTCTTACAAAACAGGCAACAATGTTGGAAGCCCGGCGTTACGATATTCAGATTCCTGGCACTAATCGTTGGGAAGCGCGATATTGGACTGCAACCAATTCTCCTATTTTAAATGAGCAAGGTGAAGTGGAATGTATTGTCCATATTACGCAGGATGTAACCACCACATACCATCTGGCGCAAAAGAAAACGCTTGAATTTAATATTGTCGAAGCCCAGCGAAAGCAGTTGCAGGAAGCTTACCAGCAAGCACCGGTTGGCATTGGCCTGCTAACAGGAAGAGAGTTGAAAATTGAGTTTGGTAATAATAGTATTTTGCAGGTTTTGGGCAAAACAAAAGACATTATTGGTAAAACCGTGGCTGAAGCTATTCCTGAATTGAACGGTCAGCCCTTCCTTCAAATTTTAGATAAGGTTTACACAAGCGGCGAAACTTATTTTGGAAACAATCAGTTGGTTTATTTTCAACAAAACGGCGAATTGAAAGAAGGATATTACAACTTCATTTATCATCCTTTAAAAAATAGCAGCGGCAACAGTACGGGCATTATGGTAATTGGTATGGATGTTACCAGGCAGGTGATGATTCGCAAAGACCTTGAAAAAACAATTGAATTAAAAGATGCAGTGGAAGAAGCTTTGCGCAACAACGAAGCGCGATTGCAAAGCATTCTGGATACCATGGCAGAAGGTGTTAGTATTACCGATACGGAAGGCAGTATAGTGTATGCAAATGCAGTAGCACAGCAAATGGTAAAAATAAAAAAAGACGAAAAGGGCAACCCTGTTTACGGCGAACGGAACTGGAAAAATTTTCGGTTGGATGGAACACCACTTCTCTGGGAAGATCATCCTATGAATATAGCGTTGAAAACACAAAAAAGGGTTTTTAATTTTGAATACGGGATTGAATTGGACAATAAGGAAGTCATCTACATATCAATGAATGCCGCGCCTCTGTTTAATGCTGAAAAAGAACTTACCGGCGCCATCGGCACTTTTACCAATGTTACGGCGCGGCGGAAGTTGCTGAATCAGTTGGCTGAAAGTGAAAACCTGTTCCGTGGTTTGTTTGAACAGGCTCCGCTTGGTATGTGTTTGCTGCGGGGAAGAGAACAAATTATTGAGGCTGTAAACGATAATATTTTACATATTTGGGGATATAAAAGAGAAGATGTAATTGGCTTGTCGCAATACATTGCGCGACCGGAACTGAAGGGCCAGGATGTGCTGGAAAGGATAGATGAAGTGTTCGTTACCGGCGAAACGAAGCGCAATGTTGATTTTAAAGTAATGCTCCGAAACCTCGATGGCAGCCCGCGTGAAGCCGTTGTGAATTCGGTATATCATCCAATAAAAGATGGAGCAGGAAATGTGATTGGCGTAATGATGATAACCGATGAAATCACAGATCAATACAAAGCAACGCAGCAGATTAAACATACACAGGAAAAGTTTCAGCAGGCTGTAGAATCGGCTATGCTTGGCACATGGTATTTCAATATTGTAACCGAAACATTTGTTCCTTCACAGCGTGTAAAAGAAATGTTTGGATACGATGCAAACGATGAAATGCCATACTTAGATGCTATTAAGCAAATAGATAATGGGTATAGAGAAAGTGTATTAAATGTTGTTCGTGCTGCTTACCAAAGCAGGGAAAGTTTCGACGTTGAATTTCCAATCTACCACTTTACACAGCAATAATACACGTTGGCTAAAGCTAACTGGCAAAGTTTATTCTTCATCCGAAGGTAAGCCGGAACAGTTTTCAGGAATTATTTTTGATATTACCGAACCTAAGCTGGACGACATCAGAAAGAACGATTTCATTGCCATGGTGAGCCATGAACTAAAAACACCGCTCACGTCAATGAAGGGCTTTTTGCAAATGCTGCAAATGCAAAATGATGGCCGAAAACAAAGAGGACAATTATCTGCTTCAGAAGGCCGATCAGCAAATTACAAAAATGACCAACCTTATAAATAACTTCCTCAATGTTTCCCGGTTAGACGCTGGTAAAATTCATCTTGACAAAACGACTTTTACTCTGAATGAATTAATCAAAGAAGTGATAGATGACATGCATGTTACCACCAGGGATCATACGGTTGTATTTAATCCCTGTGAGCCTGTAAAAGTTTTTGCCGATTACGAAAAAATCGGACAGGTAGTTAATAATTTAATCAGCAATGCTGTAAAGTATTCAGATCGTGGAACTCAAATTGTGGTTGATTGTACTATTATTAGCAACCAGGTTCAGGTTAGCGTTAAAGACGAAGGCAGAGGGATAGCCACCGAAGACAAAGAACGTTTGTTTGACAGGTTTTTTAGGGTTGAAAATAAGTTCAATACAACGGTAGCTGGCTTCGGTATTGGCTTATATGTTTGTCACGAAATTGTTCAGCGGCACGGTGGTGAAATATGGGTACAAAGCGAAGTTGGGAAAGGGAGCATGTTTTATTTTACACTACCTGCTGAAAAAATTAATAAATAAATTTGGGTTAAATAAGCAACAGCTACGTTTGTTTTTGCTTCAATTTTTTTTGAAAAAGAGTATCAGTTTTCAATTGTTATGAAACGAGGGAAAACTGTTTATCGTAAATAATGTTCTATGGTAAGCAACACAGAACGAAAGAGAAATATGTAAGATGGCTGACAATCCAACAAAAACAAATCTTAGTATAGGCTTTGATGCCGTGTTTCAGGCCATGCCCGGTTGTAGTATTTTGCTCGCAACCGATGCGCCTGTTTACACCGTTCTTGTCGCTACTAGCAATTATTTGCAATCTGTTGGTAAAACAAAAGATAACATTATTGGCAAAGGGTGGTTTGAAGTTTTTTCAGCTCATTCCAATGATGCTGATTACAGGCATGATATTAATTTACAATCATCCTTTCAAAAAGTAATTCATACTCAACAGCAGGATGTATTCAATTATTTTCACGATGTGCAGAATGCAGATGGAAGTAGTACTCCATCATATACGCAGATAATTAATAAACCTGTGATGGATGAAAACAAAGTCGCTTATATTATTCATACAATAGAAGACTTGCCATATCCGGCTATTGCGGAACAAAGCAAAGAAAAAGGCTTAGAGCAAGCCTATAGTCTTTTTATGCAGGCGCCGGTAGCCATTCATATAATTAAAGGAGAATCTTTAATTATTGATTTTGCAAATCCGCTTACTCTTACTTTATGGGGGCGGGGAGAGGAAGTAATTGGGCAGCCTTTGCTTCAGGTTTTACCTGAAATAGAAGATTTGGGCATTGCTGAGTTACTGCGTCAGATTCGGGAAACAGGTCAATATTATGAGGCATACGAAGCGTGTGTTGATCTGGTCAGATGGGGTAAGAAAGAAAAAGTATATGTAAATTTTAATTTTCAACCTTATTATGAAAATGGAAGCGGGAAAGCAACCGGGGTTTTAATTGTAGCAACCGAAGTAACTAATAAAGTTTCCATCAAAAAAGAGTTGCAAAACAAGGAACTTCAACTGCGTCGAAGCGAGCAACGCTTTCGTGCTGCTATTAATGCAGTAGAAGGGGTATTGTGGACAAACGATGCCAATGGAGAAATGCAGGGTGAGCAGCCTGGTTGGTCGGCACTTACGGGGCAAACTTTGGAAGAGTACAAAGGTTATGGATGGAGTAAACTGGTGCATCCCGATGACGCGCAACCTACCATTGACGCCTGGCAAAAGGCTTTATCTGAGCAGAAGATGTTCGTATTTCAGCATCGGCTAAAAGTAAAAAATGGTGAATGGAGAACCTTTTCTGTTCGGGCTATTCCGCTATTCAATGAAGACAATACCATTCGTGAATGGGTAGGTGTGCATACCGATATTACAGACCAACAGAAAAATGCTCAAATCCTGGCGCAAAGTGAAATGGAATTTCGGCAATTGACAGAATCCTTACCTCAATTGGTTTGGACAACTGACGGTAAAGGAGAGCAATTGTTTGTTTCAAAACGATGGGAAGAATTTACAGGTTTTGCCCGCATGGATGAAGAATCTTTTGAAAAGGTTGTTCATCCTAACGATTACAAATATTTAATGGAAGTTTGGGCTGAGGCATTGGCTTCAGGAAAAACGTACAAAGCAGAAGTTCGTTATAAAAATAAAAAAGGAATCTACCATTGGTTTTATATAAGCGGGGAATCATTACGAAATGAAAGGGGTGAAATTGAAAAATGGGTAGGCGCTTGCATTGACATTAATGATAGAAAAAAAGCTGAGGAAAACCTGCGCTTATACATCTGAACGCTTTCGTTTGCTTACCGATGCATTACCTATGTTTGTTTGGACCACCGATGCATTGGGTAATCTTACATACATTAATGCAGCCGAAAGCAACTACACGGGGTTGACGCTGGAGCAAATGAAAAATAGCAATTGGATGGATTTGCTTCATCCCGATGATTATGCAAACAATATTGCCCTTTGGACACATGCCTTACAAACCGGTGAGAACTTTGAATGCGAACGCCGAATTCGTAGGAAAGATGGCTTATACCGCTGGCGGCTAACCCGTGCTGTACCGCAACTTGATGCTGATGGTAATATTCAATCTTGGTTAGGTGCCGGAACAGATATACATGAACTACGCCAGTTAGATGAACAGAAAGATTATTTCATCGCAATGGTGAGCCATGAACTAAAAACGCCTATTACCTCTATCAAAGGTTATGTGCAAATGATGCAACAAAAGTATGGCACCTACGATGATGCATTTTTAACCAGTGCTCTCAATACGGTAAATAAACAAATTGGAAGAACCACAAAACTGATTTCAGATTTACTCGATGTTTCAAAAATTAAATCCGGTAGTTTGTCTCTTTACAAAGAAAAGTTTGTTCTTAATAAACTGGTTCATGAAATGATTGATGAAGTTGAGCATATTAGCACCTCTTATCAGTTTCATTTCTCAGAAGAAGCGGCTGCCTTGATTTATGCAGATAGAGAGCGCATTGGGCAAGTGCTTATCAACCTGCTTACCAATGCTGTAAAGTTTTCGCCCGAAAAAAAACAGATAAAAATAAAAAGCTTCGTTACCGACCAATGCATTACTATAGCAGTTGAAGATTTTGGAGTTGGCATCACTTTACACGATCAGAAAAAAATATTTGAACAGTTTTACCGTGTGGAGGGCACTAACCAAAACAAATTTACAGGCATTGGTATTGGCTTATTTATAGCTTCTCAAATTGTTCAAAAGCATAACGGTACCATAGCCGTGCAAAGCACGCCAGGTAAGGGATCCGTGTTTTCTTTCTCTTTACCTTTCGAACAGTTGTTAAAGGTATAAAAAGCTGTAGCGGCTTCTATCAGCTAAGCTCATAAGCCGGAAATTCGTAACCCGCCGTCATACCCAATTTTTCCTTTTTCTGGTTTAAGCGCATAAGCATTACAATGCTTACTGCATTCATCAGCACCAGCGAAAAAATAACAATTACAAACAGTAAACAAGCGCGGCTGCAATGTGATATTGTTTTCATACAATGGATTTTAAATTTTGATATTGATTGGTTATTGGTGATAAAGCAATGCCTTTAAAAGCCAATCGCAATGCCAGCAATAAACCTATTGATAATGAATGTTTTATAAAGGAAGAAAACGCGAAGCAAGTACCAATTTTGGAAAATGGATTTACATTTGAAAAAGAAAGTCCGGTTGACTTGAGTTGAAAAATAGGGTTACTTGACAACAATATAAGCTTTCTCGAAAATGCGAAGCTTATTATACAGAGACTATCGTACTCGTCTTTACAGCAAGTAGTGTTAGCTTTTGTTTTGCCGAAATAATTTGTTGCAGGATAATACGGTAAAAACAAAAAGATATAAAGATTGAAAGTGTAAAAACTTTCTGTTTCAATTTAAATCATACTTTTAAGCACGATTGTATGATAACCAAATAATGCTGGTGTATTTCACGAAAAGAATTGCTTTAATTTTTTGTATAGCTATATACTTTGCAGATGCTAATAAAGTAATGGCACAAAGCAGTTATCAATTGCCGCCAAACCAACCAGAACAAGATGCCTGCCATGCTTTGCAATTGTGCGGCAGTAGCTTCTTTACACCATACAGTTATATAGGCAATGGCAAAGTATTAGATTTAGATTCAACTCCTTGTTTTCCACAAAGTGGCGGTGGCGAAAAAAATTCGGTATGGCTGCAGGTACAAATAGCTACTGCCGGTTCTATTGTATTTACCATTAAACCTATAAGCCCTGCGGACGATTATAATTTCGCAGTGCTGAATACAACGGGTAAAAGTTGTGGCTCACTTACTATGACTGATGTTATCAGATGTAATTTTAGTGGTAATATTTCAGGCACCAATCCTACAGGCAGCACTGGAACCAGCGATAGTTCAAGAACGCCTTATATAAAAAACAATACTTTTGGAATTCCTTTTTGCCAGTCAGTTTTTGCCAGAGGAGGTGAAACGTATCTCATCATGGTGAATGGATCGGGCAACAATACAAATGGTAGCGCAAGTAAAGGTTTTACCATTGACTTTAGCGGCTCTACAGCCACTTTTTATAACACGGCCAATCCGCAACTACAAAGTGTTGATGAAACATGCAACGACAATACAAGTGTTATTGTAAAATTAAACACGCAAGTTTTGTGCAGTTCTATTGCGCCTGATGGCAGTGATTTTATAACCAACGCGCCAGCAAAAATTACCAGTGCTTCAAGCATCAATTGTGCTGGTGTAAATGGTTATACTAATTCTGTAATCATTCATTTTTCATCGCCATTGCCTCCCGGCAATTATACAATCGGAGCCCAAAAAGGAACCGACAACAACACTTTACTCGGGCTTTGTAATAGCCAGATATTGCCTTCCGACAATGCCATTCCTTTTGTGATACAATCAAGCGGTAAAGCAGTGATTGATGATGAATTTATTTGCTTTCAACAACTTCCTTATTTATGGAATGGAAAGCAGGTAATAACGGGAGGCGATGGCATAGCAACTTATGTAACAGCATCAGCGGCCGGCTGCGATTCAACAACTATCTTAAATCTTCATGTAACAGTGGCGCCGCAACAAGAGAATGTTTCGTCGGTCATCTGTGACGGCGATTCGTATGTTTTACCCTGGGATTCTACAGTAACCACGGCGGGATCTTACCAACACCATTACATAAATACGAATGGTTGTGACAGCTTGATACAAACGGTCATACTTACTGTTTTTACGCCACCGAATGGCAATGTTGCGACAAGAGACAGTACTTATCAAACCGGGTTTTGCGAGAACGGTTCAATATTGTTAAATGCAGGAAACGATTTTGCAAGCTACTTATGGAACACGGGGCAAACCACAAGCTCAATTATAGTGAATGTAGCAGGCGCATATAGCTTGATTGCGAAAGATATATATGGATGTACTAGCATAGACACTTTTGCAGTAGCTGCGTACCAACTTCCTTCAGCCGATTTTCGTAATGTTGAATATTTATGTCCCGATAGTTTAAAAATATTAGATGGTGGTAGTGGTTATGTTTCATATTTATGGAACGATGGCAGTACGGTTCAAACCTATACTACGCATACGCCTGGAACATTTTGGGTAAGATTAACCGACAAGCGCAACTGCACAGCTACCGATTCAGTGAATGTTGTGATGGTGCATCCACCTTCTCATTTTTTAAATACAAGTATCACAAAATGTTCTAACAAAGTAACAACGTTAAGTCCTCTCAATAACTACGATACATATAACTGGAGCAATGGAAGCAAGACAAGAAGCGTTACCATTCCGGCAGGAGGTTTGTATTGGCTAAAAGTAACAGATGACAATGGTTGCGCAGGGCGGGATTCTGTTACTGTAATTGATTCTCTTTGTCCTATTTTCTTTTCTATTCCAACAGCATTTACGCCCAATCATGATGGACATAACGACATCTTCAAACCAGGCTTTTCAGGCACATTGGTACATTACCATTTTTCAATTTTTAATCGTTGGGGAAAGCTTGTTTTTTCGAGTAATGATTCTTCGCAGGGATGGGATGGTACCATAAAAGGAAACCCACAATCTATGGACACTTATCTATGGATATGTTCTTTCAGTTTGGATGGTCATTCAATCCAAAGTGAAAAAGGTACGGTAACATTAATCCGATGATTTGCTTTCTTCATTCCATTGTCTAACAGTGAAAAATAAGATAAATGCAAATTAAAGTAGAAATGCAACCGGAGCTAAAAAATGGGCAAAAACAAACACTAAAAAGATTACAAGAAAAAAGCCTGATGTGATAATCATCAGGCTTTTTTAATTGCTAATAATTCGTTGTGGAGCTGAGGGGAGTCGAACCCCTGTCCAAACATCCTTGCCATAAGCTTTCTACATGCTTAGTCTGTTATTGCTTGTCGGGACATAACAGGAAACGAACGAACCAATTATATCCTTAGCTGTATGTTTCTTTTGCCATCATCACAGCCTTTGATGGCAGCAGCTTCAATTTGTTGTTGTGTCGGCGGCGGAGCGAGGCATGAAGCCAGCCATGCTCAAGCGGCCCTAATGACTACTTAATTACTAATTAGGCAGCCATGGCATACTGTGTATTGCCATTTAATTGTTGAATCTTCAGATTAAAGTGCTAATGATACAACGCACTGCATGCTTACACCTACCGCAACGTATGCTGTCAAAACCAGTACAGCCCCGTTAATTCGAACAGCAAATTTACAAATTGTTGCCCTAATAAACAGCATACAACCGCATCTTTGTTTTTTGTTATGAAAATGAATGATGAGTCTGTTGAAAATTTTTATCAGGAACGCATATTACAACTAAGCTTACAACTGAAACAAACAAAGCAACAATTGCGGCGCATTGCCTGGCAGCGGTTAGCGATTGTTCTAGGGATGTTTATACTGTTATATACAACATGGAACAAAGTAGCTATGTACATTTTGGTTGCAGAAGCCATTGTGTGTATTGGCTTTTTTTTATTTGTTATTTCGAAAGATACGGATGCTAAAGAAAAAGCGGCTTACCTGCAACACTTGCTTTTTATTAATGAAGCAGAAATAAAAATTCTGCATCACGATTTCCTGCATCGCGAAACAGGTATTGAACACTTGCCGCCACATCATGCTTATGCAGAAGATTTGGATTTGTTTGGAAATGCCTCAATTTATCAATACATCAACCGCTGCACAACACAACAAGGAAAAACATTATTGGCCGAACGACTGCTTCATCATTCTACAAAAGAACAAATACAGAGGGAACAGGAAGCGGTTACTGAACTGAAAAGTAAAATCCATTTTATTCAGCAACTGCAAGCTATTGGGATGGCTAAACAACTCACGAGTGACACAGAAAACAAAATAATGCAGTGGCTTTCCTCACCCATAAAACTCGCTGCTACCTATTGGCGTTGGCTTGCGTTTATATTTCCCGTTTTTTCAATTGCTCTTGTTTTTTTATATATAACCAATGTTGTATCGTCTTCTTTGTTTTGGTTGATGGTATTTGTGTGTTATTTAATTGCTTTTTATATCAGCAGTAAAGTGAGCCCAACTTATGAATTGCTATCAAGAATATCAGGCCAAATACAAACATTGCAAAAATTTTTGCAAGCAATCGAAGCTGAAAGTTTTACTTCAAAAAAGCTTGTTCATTTGCAACAATTGCTGCAAAACAAAAAGGACAGCACAACATCAGCCGAAATAAAAATCTTGTACCGCATTTTAAACCGTTTCGATGTTCGGCTCAATACCTTTTTGTTTTTCTTTTTAAACACTTTTTTGTTGTGGGATCTGCAACAGTTGCTTTCTTTAAATAAGTGGAAACACGCCAATGACCAAAGCATTGCTGAATGGTTTACGGCAATTGCAGAGATAGAAGTAAGCAATAGCCTGGCAACCTTGCTTTTTAATCATCCAACCTGGTGTATACCGCAAATTGCGGAAGATTTTTTTACATTCAATGGTAGCAGAATCGGTCATCCATTGCTGCGTGAGAAAAGCAGGGTTGATAATGATTTTTCAGTAGAAGGTATAGGTAAAATTGCAGTGGTTACAGGCTCTAATATGGGCGGTAAAAGCACATTTCTGCGAAGTGTAGGAGTGAACACTGTATTGGCTTTGATGGGAGCACCTGTTTGTGCAATGAGCTTTTCAATTTCAGTTGTTAAGCTGATGAGCAGCATGAGGATCGCTGATAATTTATCCGAAAACACTTCTACTTTTTATGCGGAATTAAAGAAGCTAAAATCTATCATCGAAGCAGTTAATGAACATCAACCCATTTTGATTTTACTGGATGAAATTTTGCGCGGAACCAACTCGCTCGACAGGCATACAGGTTCTGTTGCGTTGCTAAAACAACTGATACAAAAACAAGCTGTGGCTATTGTTGCAACGCATGATGTTGAGCTTGCCCAATTGAAGGAAATATATCCGGTGGCAATACACAATTACCACTTTGATGTGCAGGCAGCCGGTAATGAATTGTACTTCGATTACAAATTAAAAGAAGGCATTTGTAAAAGCTTAAATGCATCTATCCTTATGAAAAATATTGGTATTGAAATGGAATAAGTTGCGCAGATACTGAAGCTTTTAAAAATTTGCAATTTCTTCTCAACGTTACAATTGTATATGTAAGTGATTTGTTTTTACCGCATTTATCAACGAAAGCGAAAAATACCTTTGCGCAGGTTATCCACATTTTAAAAAGCAAACGAAAATCGCCCCCGTTTTTATTGTAGCTTTGTACGACCTCCGCATAAATTTTATAGCCGGTTGATTGCAAAATCCGGTTCATGCTTCTGGTCATATCAGGTCTCTCATTCAATAGAAGTAGTTTTTGTTTTTACAATAAAATCGTTTGATTAAAACCATAATTTATGGCGAAATATATTTTTGTTACAGGAGGCGTAACCAGCAGTTTAGGAAAAGGAATAATTGCCGCATCGTTGGCGAAATTGCTGCAATCGCGCGGCTTTCGCGTTACCATTCAAAAGTTCGATCCTTATATTAACATTGATCCGGGAACGCTCAATCCTTATGAGCATGGCGAATGTTATGTAACAGAAGACGGAGCCGAAACAGATTTGGATTTAGGGCATTATGAACGCTTCTTAAACATCTTCACTTCGCAGGCAAACAATGTTACAACAGGTCGCATTTACCAAACCGTAATTAATCGCGAAAGAGAAGGTGCTTTTTTAGGAAAAACCGTGCAGGTAATTCCGCACATTACTGATGAAATTAAGCGCCGCATGTTGCTGTTGGGCAACGATGGAAGATTTGATATTGTGATAACAGAAATTGGCGGAACAGTCGGCGATATTGAAAGTCTTCCTTTTATTGAAGCTGTGCGGCAAATTCAATGGGAGCTGCCTGAGGATGATGTAGTTGTCATTCATCTTACGCTTATTCCTTACTTAAAAGCTGCCAAAGAATTAAAAACAAAACCTACGCAGCACAGCGTAAGAATGTTAAGCGAAACCGGCGTGCATCCCGATGTGCTTGTATGCCGTACAGAAGAGCCTTTGGGCGCGGATATACGACGCAAAATTGCCCTGTTTTGCAATGTAAAACCAGATGCCGTTATAGAAGCGCTCGACGCTTCCACCATTTATGAAGTGCCGCTTTTAATGCTGCGTGAAAAACTGGATGTTTATTGTTTGAAAAAGCTTGGCATTTCAATTTTTCCTGAAGCGCAACTGGAAAAATGGAAAGGCTTTTTAGACCGTTTGAATTATCCCAAAAGTAAAATTACCATTGGCTTAATTGGTAAGTATATTGAGCTGCAGGATGCTTATAAATCTATCCTTGAAAGCTTTATTCATGCAGGTGCGGTAAACGAAGTAAAAGTACAGGTGGTAGATATTCACAGCGAATACATTACAAAAGACAATGTTGCGGGAAACCTTCATGGTTTGGATGGCTTATTGGTAGCTCCAGGCTTTGGCAATCGTGGTATTGAAGGGAAAATTTTAGCGGTTCAGTATGCCCGTGAAAACGGTTTGCCTTTCTTTGGAATTTGCCTCGGTATGCAAATGGCTGTTATTGAATTTGCACGAAATGTGTTGGGTTTGAAAAAAGCACATTCAACCGAAATGGATGTAGCAACGCCAGAACCTGTGATTGACATGATGGAGATGCAAAAGAAAATTAAAATGATGGGCGGCACCATGCGTTTGGGTGCATATCCCTGTGTTTTAAAACCCGGCACATTGGCTGAGAAGATTTACAACGAAAACCGGATTAGCGAAAGGCATCGTCATCGTTATGAATTTAACAACGATTATCTCGAACGTTTTGAAGCAAAAGGTATGATTGCAAGCGGCATCAATCCTGATACGGCTTTGGTTGAAATTATGGAAGTGCCTGATCATCCTTTTTTTATTGGCGTACAATATCATCCCGAACTGAAAAGCACAGTTGAAAAACCCGCGCCTCTGTTTGTTGAATTTGTTGCCGCCGCAAAAAGATACAATGAAGCGCGATTGGCAGTTAAAAAGCCAATGTTGCAGGAAGCGGTGAATTAATTTATAAATAAAAGCTTACGAATAAAGAAGCCAACGTTGTATTCGTTGGCTTCTTTTTTGTCGTTTCTTTTTCATTGTTCACTTATAAAAAAGAAGAAATTATGAAATCGAATACAGGAGTTAATCAAACGGCTAGTAAAGCTTCCTCACATCAGCATCGTGCTGAAAACAAAGACAATTTAGACAGCCGTAAAAACGAAGAATTTGACACCAAAGGTGATGATGTAACGCACAATAAAAAAGAACACAGAAACAATCATCCCAAATCACATAGCGACAACAATCCGAATGAGGATTAATTGTGCATAACAAAAGCTGTGGTGGCAAACGTTTTGAGTGATATTAATAAATATTTACTAACCATTCAAAACAAAAAATTATGGCAAAGTATTCAAAAGAAGCTGGCGAAAAAGTGCAGGAAGAAATGCACGAAATGAAAGCCGGTAAATTAAAAAGTGGTCGCAGCGGCAAAAAGGTAACCAACCCAAAACAAGCCATTGCCATTGGTTTATCGGAAGCCCGCAAATCGGGCGCAAAAGTGCCTAAAAAAGCGGCAACAAAAAAAGCAGCGGTAAAAAGAGCGTCTCCTAAAAAGGCCGCGACAAAGAAGGCCGCCACCAAGAAAGCTGCACCCAAAAAAGCCAGCTTCGAAGAAATAAAATACTTATGATTGATGCTAAAACAAAAGCCTCCCGATTCAATCGGGAGGCTTTTGTTTTTATTGATATTTTTCTACCTGAAAGGCTTGCCGGTATTAGCTTTCATCGCTTTTCGGTTCCGTTCCTCTGAAGGCATCTGTCTTAGTAATTCTTTCCAAATCAACCTGTTTGCCGGTGCGCGCGCTTTCATAAATGGCTTCCATAATTTTATGATCCTGCAAGCCTTCTTCCCCTGGCGTATAAGGTGTTTGATTATTCATAATGCATTCGGCAAGATGATCCATCTCCGGTACAAACTGGTCTTTATCAGGAATGGATGGTTCATGTTTAAACACATTTTTGCCTTCGGCATATTCGCCTTCTACCTTCAGGCCTTTGTAAGGAAATGCGGGGTCTAATCCCATCCATGCACCTTTGTCGGTAACGCAGCGGTAACGCCTTGTTTCATGCACACCATACGATGTGCTGCAATTTACCAACGCACCACCGGGAAAACCCATTTGCCAGAGCACCGCTTCTTCTACCTCTTTGAACCGAACATCGTTGGGAGTGCTGTAAACAGTGGCTTTCACCCACATCGGTTCTTCACCCAGCAAATACCGGCTTGTGTTTAAACAGTATAAGCCAATGTCGGGCAACGAGCCGCCGCCTGCTAATTTTTTATTCAATCGCCATTGCGTTGGGTCACCTGTGTTTTGCGTGTTCACCATTTCAATCAGCTTTGTAGCTCCCTTTTTCTTTTTTGCGAACCCAATCTTTCACAAATTTGTTTTTCGGCTCATATTGAATGCGGTAAGCAATCATCAGCTTTACAGCAGCTTTTTTGCAGGCATCAATCATATTCTGTGCTTCTTTCGATGAAGTTGCCATTGGCTTTTCGCACAACACATGCTTGCCTGCTTTCGCTGCTCTAACCACATATTCTTCGTGCAGTCCGTTTGGCAAAACAATGTACACAGCTTGTATTTCCTTGTTGTCCCTTATGCTATCGAAATTCTGATAATTGTAAATGTTTTTTGGATTGACACCATATTGTGCAGCCACGTTAGCGGCTTTGCTCGCATCACCACTTACCAATGCTACCAGCTTCGATTTTTTGCATTGAATAATGGCTGGTAAAATTTGATTCAAAGCCAAATGCCCCAAACCAACCACAGCATAACCAATGCGATTGTCAGGCTTCATGAAGGTTGGCACCGGCGGCATCTCCTGCTCTGTTGGATCATCCAATGAAGGCAGTTTTATTGGTGTTGGATCAGGCAACGGATTATTACCATTTGTTTGTGCCATTGTTGTTGAGGTAGCCAGTCCGCTTAATAAGCCTGTTGCTAAAATGCCTTTGCCTGCATTGCTGAGAAAGGATCTTCTGTCGTATTCTTTTCCAATCATCAGGTTTTCAGAAGAATTCTCAATGTTCATATTTTCCATAGGTGATTATATTTCCTTTTCTTCTTTAAAAACTATACCAGACAATAACAAATTGGTGCAAAACCAAACAGGACTGTTCACTGCCCCCAGCTCACAACTCGCAGCTCATAGCTTTCTTTACAAACCTGAAAGCTGCGTTAAACAAGCGTTTAGCCAGTTAGAATCGTTTAATTTTGCACCCGCAATGAAAGCAGGTAAACTACAAAAGGATAAGGTTAATATCATTACACTCGGATGCAGTAAAAACCTTGTTGACAGCGAAGTATTGAGTGGTCAGTTGATAGCCAACGACATTGATGTTTTGCACGAAAACAAAAAGCTCGACCATAACATTGTGGTGGTAAACACCTGCGGCTTTATTGACAAAGCCAAAGAAGAAAGCATCAATACCATTCTTGATCAGGTACACTTAAAAAAGCGCGGCAAACTTGATAAAGTGTATGTAACCGGATGCTTAAGCGAACGGTATCGGCATGATTTAGAAAGCGAAATACCTGAAGTAGATGCCTGGTTTGGCACTTTTGAAATGCCGCTCCTCTTGCGCCAGTTGAACGCCGATTATAAAAAAGAATTGTTAGGCGAACGTTTGTTAAGTACGCCCAAACACTATGCATATTTAAAAATCAGCGAAGGTTGCAACCGCACCTGTTCGTTTTGCGCCATTCCATTGATGCGCGGTAAACATGTAAGCAAAAGCATCGAAGAAATTATTACCGAAGCAAAAGCATTGGTGAAAATAGGTGTAAAAGAAATCATGCTCATTGCACAGGAGTTGACTTATTACGGTTTGGATATTTACAGAAAAAGAGCACTTGCCGATTTGCTCAACCGGCTGGCTGATGTGGAAGGCATTGAATGGATACGATTGCATTATGCTTATCCCAACAAATTTCCAATGGATGTATTGGAAGTGATGCAAAGCCGAACCAATATTTGCAAGTATCTGGATATGCCTTTGCAGCACGCCAGCAATAATATGCTACAAGCCATGCGTCGTCAAAGCACGCGCGAAGAAATTGAACAAACAATCGCTGCCATTCGTGATGCAGTGCCTGGCATTTGTTTACGCACCACTTTGATTGCAGGTTTTCCCGGCGAAACCAAAGATGATGTTGAAGAAGTGAAAGATTTTCTGCAAAAACAAAGGTTTGACCGCGTTGGTATTTTTACTTATAGTCATGAAGAAAACACATCCGCTTTCGATTTAATAGATGATATTCCGGCTGAAGAAAAACAACATCGCGCCCAGGAAATTATGGAAGTACAGCAAGAAATAAGCTTAGAGAAAAATGCGCAGAAAGTTGGCAACATTTACAAAGTAATAGTTGATAAAAAAGAAGCCGGACGTTATCTCGGTCGTACCGAATTTGATAGTGTGGAAGTGGACAATGAAGTGGTCATTCATTCTGAACTAAAAGCTACAATTGGGCACCTTTGTAAACGTGCAAATCACAAAAGCTTACGATTACGATTTGGAAGGAATTGTGGTAGCGTAAGCAAGTGTTTTATTCTTTCTATTGCCAACTATCTTTGCGCTTCAGTTTTTATTTATGAATGAACAGCAAGCAGTTACTCAAACGGATGAAACCTGTACTTACATTCCTTACGCTCAGACCGGATTTTTCTCTAAAGCTGTTCTCGATTATTTAGGGCAAAAACAAATCCTGCAACCGTTCTACCAACATTCCTTTTCTATTCCGGGCATACAAGCTGCAATTAAAGCGCAGCAAGGCTTTCAGCACAACAGAGAAGTGCTGGTTGCTGCTCTCAAAAAGCAATATGAAGGCTTGACTTTATCCGGTAAAGTTGCACAGAATATACAACTGCTTTCACAGTCCAATACATTCACCATAACTACCGCACATCAGCCTGTTATTTTTACAGGTCCGTTATATTTTGCCTATAAAATTTTACATGCTGCAAAGCTGGCTGAACAGCTTTCAAAACAACTACCACAACACAATTTCGTTCCTGTTTTTTATATGGGAAGTGAAGATGCCGATTTGGACGAATTGGGAACGATGAATGTTGACAGCAAAGAGTACAAGTGGAACACCAAACAAACCGGCGCTGTTGGAAGAATGAAGGTGGATAAAGAATTTATCGCCTTGCTGCAACAACTGCAAAACCAAATTGAAGTACTGCCGTTTGGTAACGATATGATTCAGATTTTCAAGCGTTGTTATCGTGTTGGTGCAACCATTCAACAAGCTACTTTGCAATTAGTAAATGAATTGTTTGGTGAATGGGGCGTTGTTGTTTTAATTCCTGACAATGCAGAGCTGAAACGCTTGCTGCACGCCACTTTTAGCAAAGAAATTGAAGAACAGTTTTCTCATAAAGAAGTTGAACAAACACTTGCGCAACTTGCACAACATTACAAAGTGCAGGCAGGTGGGAGAGAAGTGAATTTGTTTTACTTGTTGGATGACAAGCGCGAACGAATTGAAAAGAATGGAGATGAATTTATTGTGCAAAACCAAAAGCTTCGTTTCACAAAAGATGAGCTATTACAAGAATTAGAACAACATCCTGAACGCTTTAGTCCGAATGTAATTTTACGTGGCGTGATGCAGGAAACCGTATTGCCAAATATTGCTTTTATTGGCGGTGGTGGCGAGTTGGCTTACTGGCTTGAATTGAAAGGTGTTTTTACGGCTGCGCAAGTTCCATATCCGGTTTTGGTTTTGCGCAATTCTTTTCTTTTTATTACAAAAAAATGGAACGAAAAAATACAGAGCTCCACTTTACCGAAAGCGATTTTTTTAAAGATGATCTGACCTTAATTAATGAGTTAACGCAACGAAATTCAAACAATAAAATCAGCATTGATGAGGAAAGAAAGGAAGTCAGTTTGTTGTTTGAAAAATTGCAGGAAATTGTTGCAGAAGTAGACGTTTCTCTAAGCGAACATACACAAGCTTTATCAACAACAACACAAAACAAACTTGCTGCTTTGCAAAGCAAAATTCTGCGTGCCGAGCGAAGAAAATACAACACAGAAATGCGGCAAATACAAACTTTGCTGCAACAGTTATTTCCTCATAAAAACTTACAGGAACGTGTTGAAAATATCAGCGGGCCGTATGCCCGTTACGGTAAAGAATTCCTCGAAATCATTTACAAGTATTCTCTTTCATTAGAGCAACAATTTGCCATCATCACTTTATAAAGGGGTGTCGAAATCATTCCAATAATCCTTTTTTAAACGACTTACTTTTTCGATCACTTCATTCTGCATATTCGCTTTAAACTTTAATAGATGTTCAGCCACATCATCATCGGTTGCACCAATAATTTGAGCCGCTAAAATGCCCGCATTCTTCGCTGCATTCAGTGCCACCGTTGCTACCGGAACACCATTTGGCATTTGTAAAATAGACAAAACCGAATCCCAACCATCCATCGAATTCGACGATTTAATGGGCACGCCAATTACAGGCAATGTAGTAACCGCAGCTATCATTCCGGGCAAATGAGCCGCGCCACCTGCACCGGCAATAATTGTCTGTAAGCCACGCTCACGTGCCGTTTCAGCATATTGCATCAGCCGTTGCGGTGTTCGGTGCGCCGAAACAATCGTCAGTTCAAAATCAATGGCAAACTGTTTCAGTACATCAGCGGCAGCTTGCATTACCGGCAGGTCGCTATCACTACCCATAACAATTCCAACAAGAGGCATGTTATTTTTAATTTTTAATTTTTAATTGTATTCTGTTCACTCGACATCACACATTGGTGTTGTGAAGTGATTTTTATGTTACGAGCTGCAGTAATTCTTGTTTGATCGTCTGTTGCAATCGAAGATTTGTTATTTTTTCTCTTTTAAGTAAAGAGAAAAAAGAATCACACTTGTACGTTCTGAAATAACTTAAGCTTTTAAGCGAGTGCTATTTTCAACCGCAAAGACGCAAGAAAATAGGCAAAAACAAACATCGCATCTTAGCGTCTCTACAGTTAACCAACACTTCAACAAACGTAGTTGTTTTCACTTGAATTTGTAAGTGGTTATTATTCGCAAATATCATTCACGCCAAAAGAACAAGTATTTTTGCCGCGATGCGGGAAATACTAAAAAAATGGTTCGATAAAATAAAAAGCCAAAAGCTCAAATACAACATACTTCAGGCGTTTCCATTTTGGATAGCTTCTGTTGTAGCAGGGCTTTCAGCGGTTCTTTACACCAAGTTATTTGTTTGGACAGAAGGAGTTTCACGTGCTTTTATCCAACAACATAAATGGTGGTTCCTTTTGTTATCTCCGCTTACTTTTGTTTTTGCCTTTTTTATCGTAAAAAAATGGGCACGCTATGCACGGGGTAGCGGCATTCCGCAGGTAATGGCGGCAATGGAAATGCCATCAGGAACATCAACAGCAACGTTTAATAAGTTTGTAGGTGTAAAAGTTATTATAGTAAAAATCGTTTCCAGTCTGTTAATGGTGTTAGGTGGTGGCGCCGTTGGAAGAGAAGGACCAACCATACAAATCTCAGCGTCTATCTTTCGAAAGATTAATCAATGGATTCCGGATAGCTGGCCTAAAATATCAAAGCGCACCATGATTTTAACCGGCGCTGCGGCTGGTTTGGCAGCAGCCTTTAACACTCCTCTTGGCGGTATCGTTTTCGCCGTTGAAGAGCTTTCCAATACCCATATTCGTTTTTACCGGACGGCTATTTTCTCGGCTGTTATTATTGCTGGTCTTACTGCGCAAGGTTTATTAGGACCTTATCTCTATTTGGGTTATCCCAATGTAACGAATCCAAGCCCATATATTTTTGGAGGTATCATCTTAGTGGCTATCATCTCTGGTTTAAGCGCAAGTATTTTATCGAAAATTATGTTACAGTTATTTGCCTGGAAACAAAAATTCACAACAATGCAGCAATACTTGTATGTGATCGTTTGTGCATTGCTCTTAGTTTTAGTTGCTTTATCTGTAAATAATGAAGTGTTATGGTCGGGTAAAGATGTTATGAACGGCCTGTTGTTTAACAACGACAAAACGCAACCTTTTTATTTGCCACTTTTGCGTTTGTTAGGTCCTGCGCTTTCTTTCACAACGGGTGCCGCAGGTGGCATTTTTTCGCCTGCGTTAAGTGCAGGTGCAAGTATCGGCGGTTGGATTGCGCAATGGTTTCACCTTTCTTCGGTCAATACCAATTTGCTCATTCTTTCAGGCATGGCAGGCTTTCTTACCGGTATCACACGCTCACCTTTTACATCGGCCATTTTGGTGTTGGAAATGACCGACCGGCACAGCGTTATCTTTCATTTAATGCTGGCTGCGATGGTTGCCAGTTTGGTTTCTTTATTGATTGATAAACATTCGTTTTACGACCATTTAAAACACCAGTTTTTAATCGCTTTCAAAGAAGAAGAGGAAGTGGAAAAAAGAAAGAAAGCAGAATTGGATTCAGTATAAATACGTTGCCCGACCTGGGTTCGAACCAAGACCATCAGATCCAGAATCTGAGATACTACCATTATACTATCGGGCAAGAAAAATAAACCTCACTTATTTCTGAGGTGCGGAAGGCGTTGTAGTGGCTGGTGTACTATTTTGTTGGGAAGCCGGAGCTGTAGTTGGCAAATTCCTTAATAGTTTGTTTTCGTTGCCGCTGCTGTTGCCAGAGCCTGAAAAAAACATAACAGAAACAATACATAAAACAGCCAGAGCAGAAATAAAAACCCAGGTGCCTTTTTCAAGCACATCGTTGGTTTGCTTTACACCCATAAACTGGTTGCCTACTCCACCAAAAGTACCTGATAAACCGCCGCCTTTCGGGTTTTGCACCAAAACAAAAAAGCTTAGAATAATGCAGGAAATAGCGATTAATATAAAGAATAACAATGCCATTTTTTATTGTTTGATTTGCTGAATTTTGGCGGCAAAATAAGCGTTTTTAAGGGGATAAAGCAAACTTAATTTTTCATAAATTTCTACCGCCTTGTCTTTTTTGTTTTGTTTTACCAGCACTTCCGCCATAGATTCGGTGATAATTTCCTTTGTTTGATTGGACGAAGCTGCAATGTTGGCTACAAAACTTTCTTCTTCGCTATCGGTTCCTAAATCAACAGGTTGCGGATTGATGCGCTTCATCTGTCGCAGCCAGTCCGTAAACTTGTGAACCTTTTTATCCAACAAATTCTCTTCTTTCTTTTCATCTATTTTTATGCCTTGCGAGGCAAAATAATCCACCGCGTGCAAAGGCTCGGTTTCTATTTTTATTTCAGCTTCTTCAGTAACCGGCTTGTTGAATTCCTCTGCTTGTTCCGAAAGGAGAGAAGCAATTTTTTGGTTCGATTCTTCAATGGGTAAAGGTTCTTCGGTTTGCTGAAGCAATTCTTCTTCGTCCAGCGGCAATTCTTCCGGTTCGGCCTGCACATCAAAGTGTGAAGGAAAATTTTCTAAAACCGTTTCAACAGGAAGCGTTATTACATTTTCATCTTCATTCCCAATTTGTTTTTGCCCGTTTTTTTTTATACTGTTTTCAACCTGATCGTTTTCAACAGCATCTGTGGTTTCTTCTTTTCCACCGGATCTTGCTGTATCATTTTGCAAACCGTTTGCAACAAAAGCTTCGTTTGTTTTTGCCTCTTTTTCCAGCTCTCTTTTCTCAGCATTTTCTTCTGTTTCATCAGTAAAATCAATACTTTCAGAAGTGTCTGTCATTAAATAACGCAGCCATTGCTCATCCGGAAAATACAAAGCCGTTTTGTACAACTGTTGCTGCAACAAAGGATGAGCGGTTTGCTGCATCTTTTTGCAAAGCAGCAACTGTGCAGCCGAAAAATAAGGATTGGTAATGGTTAGTTGCTGCAACTCTTCTACCGCAACCTCTTCCATTGTGGTTTTTCCGGTAAGCCATTGCAAAACATTTATTTCGTCCTTATTCATGCGATGAAAATACAATACGCTTACCAGTTAGAAAAAATATGATTGAAAATTTCGTCGGTAACATTCTTCACAATGTCAGGCAGCAATTGGTTTTCAACCTGCGATAAAGTTTGCGTTGCCGAAAATGGAAAATCACGACTTATATCAAACTCATCGGTCTTGTCTTTTAAATTATTTCTGAACACAATATGCACACCAACAGTCAAAGTGTTTTGTGTGGTTTGCTTGCCCGAAATTGCCGAAAACGAAACCGAATAATTGGTAACTGTGCCGCTAATCATCCAGTTGGCGTCATCGCTTTGTGTGCGGGTCAATTTAGTTTGGTTTGATATTTTTTGACTGAGCGCATCAGTTATTTGCGGACTTAATTGTGGGTTGATATAACGTGCTTTGTTTTCGATATAATTGATTTTAATGGTCTTTACATCGGCTGGTATGCTGATGTCTTTAAAAGTATAAACGCCGCAGGAAGACAAAGCTATCAAGCAATAAGCTACAAGCTATGAGACTGTGAGCTTTGAGCTACAAGCTTCGAGCTATTTGTTTTTATGGCAAAAACAAACCTGCTACTTATACCTTGCAGCTTGTATCTTACATAGCTTGCTTGTAACTCACAATCTCTCCAGCTTATTCATTAATATCATATTCCTTCAATTTTCGGTATAAGGTTCGTTCACTGATGCCCAGGTCAGAAGCGGCATCTTTGCGTTTACCTCTGTGTTTTTTTAAGGCTTTTACAATCAGCTCTTTTTCTTTATCTACAATATTCAGTGTTTCTTCTACTTCTTCATGGTCGGCAATATTGCTGGGAATTAAAACCGGCTGACCATTGGACGAACCATTAGAAGACAACACGGAAGGTTGCAATGCCGATTGATGATTGGCTCCGTTGTTGCTGGCTGCCGGTTCGTAATCTTCATAATCCTGTAGCAACTGTTCGCGTGTGCTGTCCATAGCCCTTGATGAAAGCGATGGGTTTTTTAAGATGTCAACAAACATGCGTTTCAGTTCGGTAACATCTTTTTTCATATCGAAAAAAAGCTTGTATAAGATTTCCCGCTCATTGGCAAACTCACTGCTATTGTTTTGCCTGGAAGCCAATACCGGCAGGCGGTTCATCATTTTTTCGGGAAGAAAACCACGCAGGGTTTGTGCATTGACATTAGGATCGGTTGAGAGCACTGAAATTTGTTCTGCTATGTTTTTTAATTCGCGAACATTACCGGGCCAGGTATAATTTACCAACAAATTCTTCGCTTCATCATCTAATTGAACGGGCGTGGTTTTATAACGGTCGGCAAAGTCGGAAACAAATTTTCGGAATAGCAAAAAAATGTCTTCTTTTCTATCCCGCAAAGCCGGAACACGAATGGGAACGGTGCTTAAACGATAGTATAAATCTTCCCGGAAACGACCGTTTTGTGTGGATTCATACAAATCGCGGTTGGTAGCAGCAATTACACGCACATCTGTTTTTTGCACTTTGGAAGAACCAACGCGAATGAATTCGCCGGTCTCCAAAACACGCAGCAAACGGGCTTGTGTGCCGATAGGCATTTCACCAATTTCATCTAAAAAAATAGTGCCACCGCTTACTGTTTCGAAGTAGCCTTTGCGACTATCTACTGCGCCGGTAAACGAACCTTTTTCATGTCCGAATAATTCAGAATCTATGGTGCCTTCGGGAATGGCACCGCAATTCACTGCAATAAACGGATTGTGCTTGCGCGATGACAAGGCATGAATGATATGCGAAAACGCTTCTTTACCAACACCACTTTCACCTACAATTAAAACGCTTAAATCGGTTGTTGATACTTGTACGGCTACGTTCAAAGCGTGATTAAGAGCAGATGAATTTCCAATGATTCCAAAGCGGTTTTTTATAGATTGTATATCCATTAAGATGTTTCGTTTAATAGCTGAAGCACTTCGGTTTTTAAAACAGGCAGATGATGAAAGATGATATTCCAAATCGTTGCATCTTCAATCAAATCGTAAGCATGAACCAGAATGTGCCTTAGATATATAATTTTGGGTTTGTTGGTAATTAAAATGGCTTTATCTATTTTGTTGATTTGATACATGGCTTCTCCGATGATGGCTAATCTTCTTTCGACTGCATCCGTTACTGTAAGATTGTTTTCATAATCAGAAAAAGCGTGAATGCCTTTTACATGAATTTCGATAGCATCAATGGAAAGCAAGATGTCTTCCAAATACTTTTTAAGAGTGATCTTCATAAATTCGAATTCGATCTTTCTGAACCTGTTCTAAAAAGTATTTGTTCTTTATTTTTTTTTCTGCTACCAAATCAACTTTTCGCCCTGTTATTTTTTCTAACCGAAATAAAAAATCAAAATAATCAAAATAAGGTGGCAACAAATTACCGTTCACATCAACCTGAAATGAAAATAAAAAATCGAGATCGCTTTGTTTGTTATAATCTTCTCCTCTTGCTCCCGAACCAAACAAATACAAAGATTTTACGTTCATTTCTTCACATGCCTTGTGTATTTCAGTAAGCTGATTGGAAAGAATATTTATCATCTTCTTATTACTTGTTTAGTAATTCGCCCAATAACGTCGCCTGTGTACAATCGCTCACTCTTACTTCTACATAATCGCCCTTTTGCAAAGAAGCATTTCCTTTCGAAAACACAATCACTTTGTTTTGCGAGTTGCGTCCCATCCAATCATCATTACTGCGTTTGCTTTCGCCTTCAATTAATACCTCAAACGTTTTACCAATATCCCGCTGATTGCTTTGCAGCGAAAGTTTGTTTTGCACCGCAACAATTTCCTGCAAGCGTCTTTTTTTAATGGCTTCAGGAATATCGTCTTTATAACGGCGCGCTGCCAATGTGCCCGGGCGTTCGCTGTAAAAAAACATATAGCTCATGTCATAACCGCTATACTCCATGATAGATAAAGTATCCTGATGTTCTTCTTCTGTTTCCGTACAGAAACCCGTAATTACATCGCTGCTAATGCCACAACCGGGAAGGATGGTTTTGATTTGCGCCACTTTTGCCATGTACCATTCGCGGGTATAAGTGCGGTTCATCAATTGCAAAATTCTGGTGTTTCCGCTTTGCACCGGAAGATGAATGTACTTGCAGATGTTGTCGTATTTTGCCATCGTATGCAGCACTTCTTCCGTAATATCTTTAGGATGAGAAGTGCTGAAACGCACGCGTAGCAAGGGATTGATGAGTGCAACCATCTGAAGCAACTTTGCAAACGTTACCGCTTCAGCCGGTTTCTTCATTCAGCCAATAATAACTGTCCACATTTTGCCCAAGTAAGGTTACTTCTTTATAACCTCTATCAAACAAATCCTTTGCTTCTGCAACAATGGAAAACGCATTGCGGCTGCGTTCTCTTCCACGTGTAAAAGGCACCACGCAAAATGAGCACATATTGTTGCAGCCGCGCATGATGGAAACAAAAGCTGTAACGCCATTTGTGTTCAATCGTACCGGCGAAATATCAGCATACGTTTCTTCTCGGCTTAATAAAACATTTACACCTTTTTGCCCCGTTTCGGCTTCTTCTATCAATGATGGCAAACTACGATACGCATCAGGTCCAACAACAATATCAACCAGCTTTTCTTCTTCTAACAATTTCGATTTTAACCGTTCTGCCATGCAGCCCAAAACTGCCTACCAATAGGCCTGGCTTTTTTTCTTTTTGCTTGCGAAATTCGGTCAATCTTTTGCGTACTGTTTGTTCTGCTTTTTCACGAATCGAGCAAGTGTTCAACAAAACAATGTCGGCTTCTTCCGCATTTCGCGTAGCGCCAAAACCTTCGCCATTTAAAATAGAAGCTACAATTTCGCTATCGCTAAAGTTCATCTGGCAGCCATAGCTTTCTATGTAAAATTTTTTATCGTACACATTCAAATCCAAAGCAAAAGGCGCAAATGCTTCGCCTTGTTTTTGTTCATCATGTACTTTAGTAGAAAATAGTTCCATCCGGTAAAAAATAAAGGGGCAAAAATAACAAAAAACAACTACGATGTCAGATTGACAGAATGTTAACAGCTTGTTTTTTTAGCTTCAAAAGTATATTTGCCCGCTCTTGCACAAAGACCAATGATTATGATGCAACGAATTGTCGTTTTTATTCTTTCTAACGTGTTGTTTTTTATTGCTGCTACTGCTCAGGATATTCCGGTTAGAACATTGCCGAATGAAATTTTTAGAAGCGTGAAAAAAGATGATAAGGATACTACCAAATGGATTTGGAAACGCGGTGGATTGGTAAACTTAAATCTATCACAAGGTTCGTTAAGCAACTGGTCGGCGGGCGGCGATAATTTTTCAATGTCGCTTAACTCTCATGTTAATTATCTCGTGTTTTATCGAAAAGGTTTGCATACATGGGACAATAGTTTCGACTTCAATTTTGGATATGTACAAGCTTCGTCGTTAGGAAGCAGGAAGAATGATGATAGAATTGATTTTTTATCGAAATACGGACGCCAGATTGATAGTTCTAAAAAGCTCTATGCTTCAACGCTTTTTGACTTCCGTTCACAATTGTTTGATGGGAGAAATTATACAAGCAATACAGAAAGCGATCTTACATCTACTTTTCTTTCGCCTGCTTATATTATTCTTTCTGTAGGGTTTGACTACAAACCAAAGCCAACATTTTCCCTTTTCTTTTCGCCACTAACCAACCGTACCACTTTGGTTACAAGCAATAGAATATCTGCCAAAGGATCTTATGGCGTTGACACTGGTAAACATATTTATAATGAAGTGGGAGCGTTTGCTTCTATCAACTATTTTTTGAACATTAAAAAAGATGTCATTACTTACAAAGGCCGCCTCGATTTATTCAGCAATTATGTGCGCAATCCGCAAAATATAAACCTTTATATGACCAATTTGTTTTCGTTCAAAATCAATAAATTCCTGGCAGCTACTTATAGCTTAGAAACCATTTATGACGATAATATAAAATTATTCGGGCCGAATCATACCAGTCCTGGTTTGCAATTAAAAAGCTTGATCGGCATTGGCTTTACGATGCCGTTTGCGGAGGAAAAACGGTAGTGAGGATAATCTCAACTGGGATGGTTGGGGATTTATAGGATAATGACAAAATGAAAGGTTTGTTTTTGCACCAATATTCAATTATGCTTTTTTAATATTCAACCCAATAAATTCGTGCACAAAATCTGTGTTATCTGGGTTCCATTTTTATTCCAAGCTTCTTTGACAGCCAGCTTTCTTTGATGGGAACAATCCATTTGTTTAGCAACTCTTCTTTGGTAGAAACCAGGTTATTAAAAAATAAAGTTTCGGGAGTGAGAAAACCGTTTTCTATTGCATAGTTTACCTGCGAAAGCGGCAACAATTGAATGTTTTCTTTTGCATAAAAAGCAAGCGTTTGCCGGTCAAATAAATTCAATTTGTAAGTGCTTTCAAGCTGCTTTATCAACCGCACCGAACTATCGGTGCTGCAACCACTTACGCCGGTTGCTGTTTCATCTGCCATGATGATAATGAATTGCCCGAAAAGCAGGTTAGCAAAGCCTTTCACAGATGTGCCATGACTATTCCAGGTCTTTACAAAATCTTCCAGCAAAGGTTCCATGGAAAGCGCTTCTGTAATTAAAAACCTGCGATTACTTTGGTAAATCCAAACCCTTGATGAAGGATAAAATTCTTCGGGTATATATTGTGCGTATTCTAAATTCATGTTTTTGTTTTTGCCTATATTTTATTGTTCAATTCATTACTCACTATTCACAACTCGCTCTTCCATACTCATCGCAATCAACTCCGCCACATCCAATACTTTTACATCGGCTTCTTTTTCTTTGTTTTTTACGCCATCTGTCATCATGGTATTGCAAAAAGGGCAAGCCGCTGCAATGATGTTTGCGCTGGTAGCAAGGGCTTCTTCGGTTCGTTCAATGTTGATTCTTTTACTGCCCGGCTCGTCTTCTTTAAAGTATTGTGCACCACCGGCACCACAGCACAAGCCCTTGCTGCGACAGCGTTTCATCTCTACCAGTTCAGCATCCAATGCCTCCAACACTTTGCGTGGCGCTTCATAAATATCGTTGGCTCTGCCCAAATAACAACTGTCGTGAAACGTGATACGTTTGCCTTTGAAGGCGCCGCCTTCTTTCAATTTTATTTTGCCTTCATCAATGAGTTGTTGTAAGTATTGGGTATGATGAATCACTTCATAATTACCACCCAATTCGGGATATTCATTTTTAAAAATGTTGAAGCAATGCGGGCAAGCCGTTACTATTTTTTTGATGCCATAACCATTCAAAATCTGGATGTTGTTGTATGCCATCATTTGAAACAAAAACTCATTGCCGGCGCGGCGTGCAGGGTCGCCGGTACACGCCTCTTCTTTCCCCAAAATAGCAAATTTGATATTGAGTTTTTGCAGGATGGAAGCAAATGCACGTGTTATTTTTTGCGCTCTCTGATCGAACGAGCCAGCACATCCCACCCAAAATAAAATGTCGGGTGTTTCGCCATTCATCATCATTTCTGCCATGCTGGGTATGTTCATGTTGTTGCGTAGTTGATAGTTTGTTTTTACTCAATTTTTCGGGCAAAAACAAAAGAGTAGTTACTGTTGCAATAAAATCAATTCAATCCTAATAAAGAAAATACTTTTAAGCCATCGGTATTATGGAGCAATGAAGAGGTGGCTCGCTCAGGATGCGGCATCATTCCCCACACATTATTTTCTTTATTTCTAATGCCTGCAATGTTGCGGATGGCACCATTGGGATTGTATGCCAAATCAATATCATTTACATCACTTACATTGCCTTTTTCATCGCAATAACGAAACAAAATCTGGTTGTTCTTTTCGAGTTCATCTAATGTTGCATCGTCGGCATAATATCTGCCATCGCCGTGAGCAACAGGTATTTTTAAAGCTTCGCTATCGTTGCCTTTGATAAACACATTTTTACATACAAACTGCCGATGGCCATTGTTCAATAATACGCCTGGAAGCAAACCCGCTTCACATAAAATCTGAAATCCGTTGCAAACACCGAGCACTTTTCCGCCTTTGTTGGCAAACTCGATTACGCTTTGCATCATCGGGCTGAAACGCGCGATGGCGCCGCATCGCAGATAATCGCCAAAAGAAAATCCGCCAGGCAAAACAATACAATCATCAGTAGTAAAATGGCTGATGTCTTTATCTTTATGCCAAAGCATAATCACTTCTTTATTCAGATTAAATTGCAAAGCATTTTGCATGTCGCGGTCGCAATTGGAACCCGGGAAAACAACCACACCAAATTTCATAATGTAACAGTTGAAAAGCAAAAATAAACTCCTGCGCCTGAAATGTTTGTTTAAGTTTTTAACCAAAACCAATTGTTGAAAATAATAACCACAATCAGTAGCCAGAATACGATGGTTTGCAGCCATTCGTTTTTTGAATATACAAACGAATTGCTGCTTAAAGCAGCGGCAGGTATCATGCCTAACAGTAAAACGTTTGTATCTTCTCCCTTCAACACAAACAATAATGGAATACTCAACACAAACATAATAAACAATACGCTCCAGCAACGGCGGGTTTGAATGATCATTTTGCCAGTGTTTGATTGCCAGACAGCAATACCCCAAACAATCAACAAAGCGCTGGCTGCAATGGCGATGAGCAATGGCGTTTGTTTTTGCAGGTTTATTGCATGAAGATGAAAATGGGGAAGTGCTTTTGTAAAAGCAGCCAAATGATTGTTCAAAAACAAAAAGGAAGCTAACAAGTACGGTGGTGTTAGAATACCGAGCAGCAGAATCATCCATTCATTAAAACGAAATGCCCGCAGCAATGTTAATGCAATGAAGCAAAGAGGCAACAAAAACAAAGAAGGCGAATATATAAGTCCGGTTGTTCCAACCAACAAACCGATGTTGAAAATTAAAGGCTTGCTTTGCGGCGAACTGTACAACCTGGCAAGCAATGAAAACAACCAGATAATGATAAAATTAATGAGTAACTCGGGTGTTATGTTGTTCCATGCGGGATAAAGGGAAGTGAGCAAAAGATAGCACAAAGCCGGAATGAAATATACTTTTGGAAACATGCGCAGATTGTTAAGTACAGCGCTGATGCGCAAGGCCTGAACAATAACAATGGCATGATAAAAAAGAAATAAACCCAATGCCGGCAACGTGGATAAAGGCGATAAAAATTCCTTCATCAAGACGTCATTGCTATTCACCACAAGCTGTGGCGGCGCTACAATGAAATGACCATGAATAACAATGCTTAAAGCAATTAACCAAAAAACACTAACCGCCGATTTATCACGAAAAATAGCAACCACAGGCTTTTATTGAAAGTCAACTTTTGCAAAGCAAATATAGTTTCTGTACGTACAGGGAATAATCATTTGTTTAGCTGCTACCTGTTTGCCAAGCCGGGGCATAAATTCGTAACCACGGTCTAAATTTTTTAAAGTAGGTTGTTGTTCTACCTTACCATCAGGCGTTACGGTTTGGTCGGAAAGAAGTACATTTTTGCGTTCGGTTTGATTATATAAAAAATGTACTTCATTGCCTGTGTTCATAGTGATATAACCAATAAAATCATCGGTGTTATCGTCGTATTGCGTTTTATGAATCACGCTCGACCAGGAAAGCTTTGCAGTAGAATCGAACGAAAGAATGGCAATGTTATCGGCAAAATATCTTGTGTTTTGATAACCGAACCCGCTGCGATACCAGGGATAATATCCATACATGCCATAAGAGTTAAACGGACTGTAATAATAAGGTGAACCAAGCATTCCGGAACCATAACTATTAAAATAATCCCAGCGGTTGTACTGGTTGCCGCGCGAAGTTGAATAAACCGATTCAGCAGCGATTACATAACCGCCATCTCTGCGCATTACAATGTTCTGCAAAAAGAAATCGTTGAAAGCAAACTTTGCATTGCCCTCGCTTTTGGCTTCCTGGCGCAGTTGTTCGCTGAAGTTTGTATATGTGGTTGACACCACACTATCTGCCACTTTACTGAAAATAGAAGCATATAAGCCATCTACATTGCCGCGTTTGTTGTGACTATAAAAAGAAGCCAGTAAATAATTGCGATTTGCATTATCTATCTTTAGTCGTATATCATCCAAATAAGTTTGGCCAGATAACACATCGTGGAGTTGTGGTTTGTCTTCTGTGTTACTTTTTGTTATTAGGGTAATAGCCGAAATGTTTTTCCCTTTTTGCGAAGTCCCATTGGCCCTTAAAAACACCAGATCACCTTCATTGTCAATATTAAATTCAGTAAGGTAATTATTGCGTTCAGGCGTATCAATATTCATTACTGCTTTTTTTAGCAAATTCAAATTGTTATCCAGCAATACTTCAGTCACCTGATTAAAATCCGGGTTTTTTGTATTGATTTTTACTAAAGCAATTTTTTGTTTGTCTTCACTGTACAACAACGAGTACACTTTGTTGTTCATAAACATATTAATCACGGTTGTGTCCAGCTCTTTTACGTCTTCCATTAGTTTGCCATCTCCATTCAGCTTCGCCGCCATGCAGTACACCACATTTCTTTTTTGATATTGATAAAAAATGTAAAAGAAATTATGATACGCCCACACATCCGTGCTAATGGTTCGGGTAGGAAGGAAATCAAGCTTTACACTCGACACTTGTTTCATATCATCATCATATACAGAAACCGTATAACTGCTACGATTATTTTTAAAAATGAGATAATGATTGTCAAGCTTTCCCACAATTTCAAAATCGAGATTGCGCGTGTCGTTTTTATCAGGTTCTGTATAGGCAATTGTCTGGCTTTGCGATGATATATAACAAAGAGAGAACAACGCAATCAGGATGTATCTATGAAGCATTTTCAAGCGATAAATTTTACTAACAAAAATAGCATATCAGCTTTGTTTTAAAGGGAGTAAATTTAGCCGATTTGTTAATTTCAAACTGTTTGTTTGAGGCTTATCAAACAGCAAAAAAGCGGCATTTACAAACGATACATTATGCAATTTGAGAAAGTTCAGCCACAAACTGTTCAGGCTGATCCGGCGTGATGATAATTTTTTTACTATTATTCAGTTCAATTAAAACTGCTTCGTTATCGCGTTGCGTTGCATACCATGTCATATAACCTAAATCGCGATTGATAAATTTACCAAAATAACCATACAATCCACCTACACCAAAAATGCGGATGGCATTCCTCAATTTTTGTGGTGAGACAATTTCAATGTGTTTGATTTCGTTGCGCGAAAACACAACATTAGAAGCATACCGACGAACGATAATATTATTATTTTCGATTCGATAATTTACAGGATGGTAACAATAGGTGATACCGTAAATGATGAGAAGAACCGCTATTACAAACAGCGAACTGTATTCATCTTTTTGAATAAAAAGAACAAGCTGGAATACAACAATGACAATAAACAAAAGCGAAATAATAAGCGTTATGATTTTTGAAGCTTTATCAAGCGAAGCCGTGTACTTCATGCGGTTTGTTTTTGCTATTGCATAAAAATAAAGCTTTTGGAAACGCAATCATTGTCATCCCGCAGCAGGCACGTCGGTAAGTACCTCATTTTCGCTTTTTGCCATTGCCATGCGTTTCATTTTTTCAGCCAGTTCTTTTCCGAAATACGCATCTAATTTTCCTTCAGCAAAATAAATCAGCGGTGTTAGCGCAATTGCCATAAACGACTTATAAGTGTAATTTAAAATCCCAACAGCAATAACTTGTGTCCAGGTCCAATTGCTTCCAAACTTAAAAGCGATGATCAAAACCACAAAGCTGTCAATCAACTGTGATATAAGCGTAGAGCCGGTTGAGCGCAACCAAACATGTTTATGGCCTGTTCTTTTTTTGATGCTGTGAAAAATGGTAACGTCAATAATCTGGCTTAATAAAAAGGCAGTAAGAGAGCCAACGATAATCCATAAGCCTTGCCCGAATATTGCGTTGTAAGCTGTTTGCATGTTATCAATGCCGGAGTCTTTTTTCGAGGGAATCCAAAAGTCGGCTGAAGGCAAATGAATGGAGATAAAAAACATCAGAAACGCATAGCCGATGAGTGCTACTGTTATGTAACTAATACGGCGCACAGCTTTTACACCATAATATTCGTTCACAATATCGGTAATGATAAATTCAAGCGGCCATAGCAGAACGCCGCAGGTTAAGTTGAACGACAAACCTTTTTGCCCGAAGAGGGAAAGGTTGGCTGGCGATGCGCCAAATAATTTTTCAAGAGAAAAAATTTTCGAGCCGATACACTCTGCAATCAGTGCATTGGAAACAAAAAATGCGCTGATGGCGATGAATACTTTGGTGGGGCGGTCTTTATAAATATGAAGCATTTCCAAAAATAAAATAGTGAGCAATTTGTAAAGAGAAAATCACAAAATTGAAAGCCCTGAGCCAAAGCCTTACCGGTGAAGGTTTGCGGCTTGCTGCCAGCACAATTTCGGTAACATTTACAAGGCTGTTGATAAAAAACGACAGCACAAAACCTAAGATGATAATCAGGCCTTTTAATGCTTCGCCCGGAATAAAATTTTTAGTAACAGAAATGATGAGGCAAAGTAAAAAAGCAATGTTGCAAATGAAAGCCGTTTTAGCAAGAACAATAAGCCAGCGCATGAAGTGATGTTAACGATGTATGAAATATCAAAAATAACGGTAAAAACAAAAGAGCCGGAACTCAATGTTCCGGCTCTTTTAAAATGCCTGAATTTTATTGAGCTGCATTGAATTTTTTACGAATGATATTCAACGCTGCGCCAGCTTTAAACCATTCAATTTGCTGTTCATTATAAGTATGATTTACTTCAAAACTATCTGTAGTTCCATCGCTGTGATGAAGCACAATAGTTAATGGTTCGCCTGGAACAAAATGAGTTAAGCCATCAATGTCAATTACATCGTCTTCCAGCACTTTATCATAATCTTCTTTGTTAGCAAATGTGAGTGCCAACATGCCTTGCTTTTTCAGATTGGTTTCGTGAATGCGGGCAAATGATTTTACTAAAATAGCGCGAACTCCCAAATGCCGTGGTTCCATCGCTGCATGTTCGCGCGATGAACCTTCGCCATAGTTTTCATCGCCCACCACAATAGTTCCAATACCCGCCGCTTTATAAGCGCGTTGTGTGGTAGGAACGGAACTAAACTCACCTGTTAACTGGTTTCTAACGCTGTCTGTTTTTTCATTAAAATAATTCACCGCACCAATCAAAAGATTGTTGGAAATATTGTCCAAATGTCCACGATAATTAAGCCATGGGCCGGCCATAGAGATATGATCGGTGGTACATTTCCCTTTTGCTTTTATCAATAAACGCAAGCCTTTTAAATCGGTTCCTTCCCATGCAGGAAACACTTCAAGGAGTTGTAAACGATCGCTGTCGGGCGATACTTTTACGTCAATATCTTTACCGTTAGTAGCCGGTGCCTGATAGCCCGGGTCGTCAACGGCAAAGCCTTTGGGTGGCAACTCATAGCCTTCCGGTTCATCCAGTTTTACTTCTTCGCCTTTGGTGTTTTTTAATGTATCTGTTAAAGGATTAAAAGTCAAATCACCGGCAATAGCAAAAGCGGTTACAATCTCGGGCGAAGCAACAAAAGCATGTGTACTTGAGTTGCCATCGTTGCGCTTGGCAAAATTGCGGTTGAAAGAAGTAATAATTGAGTTCTTGCGTGTAGGATCATCCATGTGTCGCGCCCATTGGCCAATACAAGGTCCGCAGGCATTGGCAAGAACAACGCCGCCCATTTCTTCAAATGTTTCCAGCAAACCATCCCGTTCGATGGTGTATCGAACCATTTCTGAACCAGGAGTAATGGTAAATTCTGCTTTTGCCTGCAGGTGTTTTTCGGCTGCCTGCCGCGCTACTGAAGCTGAACGTGTAATATCTTCATAAGACGAATTGGTGCAGGAACCGATTAACGCTACTTCAAGTTTTTCAGGCCAGCTATGTTCTTTAATTGCGTCTGCAAATTTAGAGATTGGCCAGGCCAGATCCGGCGTGAACGGACCATTTACATGCGGCTCCAATTCATCTAAATTGATCTCAATTACTTGGTCGTAATACTTTTCCGGAGCCGCATATACATCATTGTCAGGACGAAGATGTTCTTTTATTGCATTTGCCATTTCGGCAATATCAGCGCGGCTTGTGCCTTGCAGGTAAGCCGCCATTTTTTCGTCGTAAGCAAACAGCGAACAAGTAGCTCCTATTTCAGCACCCATGTTGCAAATGGTAGCTTTACCGGTAGCGCTTAAGCTATCGGCACCCTCACCAAAATATTCTACAATAGCGCCGGTTCCACCTTTTACAGTGGTAATACCGGCTACTTTTAAAATGACATCTTTAGCACTCGTCCAGCCGCTTAATTTTCCGGTTAGTTTAATACCGATTAGTTTTGGCCATTTCAATTCCCAGGCAAGCCCTGCCATTACATCACAAGCATCGGCACCGCCCACTCCAATGGCAATCATACCGAGGCCGCCTGCATTAGGCGTATGGCTGTCGGTTCCTATCATCATACCACCGGGGAAAGCATAATTTTCCAACACTACCTGGTGAATAATGCCAGCACCCGGCTTCCAGAAGCCAATGCCGTATTTGTTAGAAACAGACGATAAAAAATCGTACACTTCTTTGTTTTTTTCCAAAGCGGTATCGAGGTCTTCTTTTGCACCTACTTTGGCTTGAATCAGGTGGTCGCAATGCACGGTAGAAGGCACTGCTACTTTTGGCCGTCCTGCCTGCATAAACTGCAGCAAAGCCATTTGTGCGGTGGCGTCCTGCATGGCAACGCGGTCGGGCGAAAAATCAACATAATGTTTAGCCCGTTCAAAAGCCTGTAAATGCTGATCGGGATGAAGATGCGAATACAAAATTTTTTCGGCAAGCGTAAGGGGTCTTCCAACGGTGTTGCGGGCGGCTTCTATTTTTTTTGGCAAACCATCGTACACCTTTTTTATCATTTCAATATCAAAAGCCATGTCGCTGAATATTTGGTAAATAATAATTTTGCGGAGCGTTGCAAATTTATAAGAAAACGAAGCATCACTGCAATGATGTTCTTATCATTTACAAAAAATAACTAATTTGCGGATATGAACAAGGTAAGACATTTTATCGAATGGCAGGTGTTTGGCGTATGCTCGGCGCTTGGTGATAAATTGGGTATTGCCACCTCGCGCATACGCACGTGGTTTATTTATATTTCCTTTCTCACGATGGGCTCGCCGGTAATTGTTTACATGATTATGGCGTTCTGGCTCAATATCAAAAAATACATTCTTTCTGCCAGAAGAAATCCGTTGAAATATTTGTAAAGATTAATTTTCTTTTGTTGATTTTTTAAACACATAGAATCATAGGAACATTAGAAAAGCACATAGTAATCTATTGTGAAATATATGTTCCTATGATTCTATGTGTTTCATAGCACTTACTTTTTAATTAAAAATAATGCAAAACAAAACCGAATATTGGCTGAGCGGCCCTGTTGCTGATGTGCCAGACTTATTGCAACCTGTTGCACATGCTCTTCTGCAAGCGGAAGATGAAATAACCGATTTAATGCAAGAGTTTTCCTAATAATAAACTATGGCAAACACCCGCCGGCGTTGCTTCTCCGGCTTTTCATCTGCAACACATTGTTGGCGTGCTTGACAGGTTGTTTTCTTATGCGGAAGAAAAAGAATTATCAGCAGAACAACTTACTTATCTTGCCAAAGAAGGGAAACAGGACGATGCCATTACGGTTCAATTTTTATTGCAAAACTTACAACAACAAATTTCTCTTTCTGTTAATGTTTTAAAAAAGGTGCAAAAACAAACGCTCACCGAAGTAAGATATGTAGGTAGGAAAAAGATACCTTCCACGCGGTTGGGCTTGCTGTTTCATGCAGCCGAGCATACGATGCGCCACACCGGGCAACTGCTGGTAACAGTAAAGGTAATTTTGAATGAAAAATAAGAACCGCTAAGACACAAAGGCGCAAAGTTTAATGATATTCATTACTTTGCGTCTTTGTGTCTTAGCGGTTTATAAATAACTACATAAAATTATTTTCATCAGCACTGGGTCCGTAACTGCCTGGAATGGGAATGTTTAACAACCTGAAATAAACACCCAATTGCGCACGGTGATGAATTTGCTGACTAAGAGCTATACGAATCATTTCAATTTTTGGGTCGGCACTAAAAATTTTTTCACCATGTCGCAACCTCCATGTCTTGTTTAATAAGGCTTCATTTTCCGGTATCAATTGTGATAAGCCTTCGGCATAGCGCTTTTCAAAGAAAGCCATTAGTTCTTCACGCGTATTAATGTCGGGTATTTCATATGGTTTGCAAAATCAAGTTCATCGGTGGTAAACATGAAATGCAGCCAGCCTGGAAGATCAGCGAGATGAACGGTAAGCCGCTTCATGTCCATGCTTTTTTCGTGCGGCTTAAAATCAAATTTATCGGCTGGAACTCTTGATAACATCTTGCGTGTGGTAGCGCCTTCTTCAATAAATTGCTTCTTAAAAAATTCAATGAATGTCATAGTGTGTTGTTTATAAAGCAAAGCTCGAATGCGGTACTGACAACCCTATGTCAGCAGTGTTTGCAGAATGTTCAATCTTTTTTTGAATGGCTTGCGCAATGTCAATAACAGTCTGGTTTAGCGATGTCGGTTCAATGATAACAGCACGTTCTCCAAACAAAAGAAACCAGCGTGCAAAGCCTTGCAGCGAGCCGCACAAAAAAGTCATTCGTATTGTATCACCGCTATCTTCTTCGCTTACAAATCCATTGTAATATTTTTGTTCGCCAAAATATTTTACTACTTCTTTGTCCACATCAATCACTACTTTTTCAAGCTTTTTTTGCTCTGCCGTTTTGTTGATAAAATGATGCAGCGGCGGATGCTTTTGTTGTATTGTTTCGTTGGTGATGAACAACTGCTGAATGTTATCGGTTCTAAAGTTTCGATAATCGTTGCGTAGCAGGCACCACGCAATCAGATACCAATAGCTTCCCTGGTAATAAATGCCCACCGGCTCGGCTTTTCGCTTCAATGTTTCGCCTTTGTTTGATGAAGTATAATTCATTTCAATCACAACATTGGTAGCAATGGCTTTTAGAATTTGTTGCAAAAACAAATCACTTCTTTTTGTGTGTTGAAAAGAAGGCGGTGTCAGTACAGCAACATGCTCATCCATCTCTTCAATAAAATCTTTTTCGGCATAGCGAAGCGTAGCTTTTATTTTATCTAACGCCGATGAATATTGTTTCCATAAACGATCATCGCTCATTTGCTGCATCAGCTTTGCGCCGGTAAGCAATGCCGAAGCTTCTTCTTGGGTAAACATAACCGGCGGTAACCGGTAACCTTCTCTTAATTGGTATCCCATTCCGGCTTCGCCGATTATCGGAACACCGGCTTCTTCTAAAGCGCGAACATCGCGGTACACAGTGCGCAGGCTGATGTTGAATTTATCGGCAATTTCCTGCGCTTTCACAAGCCGTTTGGTTTGCAGTTGAATGAGGATAGCAGAAAGACGGTCAATGCGATTCATGAGAAGAAGTGTCGATGATAAAAATAGGGCAAAAACAAACGTTGGAGATAGTATTGTTTTTATATGGTACAGAATGGTTTGTAGTCTTCGCATCATTCCGTCTCAATAGTATAGTTGGGATGGAATGAAAGTGCCTCGCATCACTAACAATTACTATTTTTCGTGTTTCAAAATTCACTCTTATTTTCACTTCATGAAAATCTTCAACATTGCTTTTGTTATCATCTTTATCATTTTTGCGGGGCTTCAATACAATGATCCTGACCCTTATGTGTGGATGCCGATTTATTTATACGGAGCCTTATTCTGCTGGCTTTCTTTTCGCAATAAATTTTATCCAAAAGCCTATATATTCGGAAGCATTGTTTGCGCTGTTTATGCACTGTATAAAGTGTTCGACCAAAATGGTTTGATAGATTGGATAACCAAGCATGGCGCGCAAAACATTGCAGAAACCATGAAAGCCGAAAAGCCCTGGATTGAAGAAACGCGCGAATTTTTTGGATTGGTGATTGTCATTTCTGTTTTGATGATCAATTATTTTTACAGCAAAAGAAAACTGCGTCGTGCTTCTATTCATTCAACATAAACTTGTTCCTGCAATTGGTGTTATTGTTTTGTTTGCGCTGATAAGTTGCACCAATAAAAATGGTACAAAAACAAACATTGTTGCGGTTAATAGCGTTCAGAAATTGAAGGATGTTCAGGTGCCTGATGATAGCGATGCAAGCCAATTAAATAAGACAATAACATATGATAAAGATTGGCTTCTGATACCTGGCATTTCTGCAGGGCAAACGAAAATTGGCGAAGATGCTGACAGCATTTATGCGCGTTTGGGAAAGCCAGATGGCGGTGATGCTGCAATGATGAAAGCGGTTGCCATCTGGTATAGCCATCATGATACGACAGGCAATTCAATTGCCATTTACACACAAAGAGGAACTGATAGTGGCGCGGTTGCGCGCGTTTTGCAGATCAGGATTACTTCGCCTTCATTCACAACCGGAAAAGGCGTTGGAACTACTTCTTCTTTGGCGCACATTCAAAAGGCTTTTAATGTAAAAAAGACGGAAGAATATTGGGACGCCGGAAAGCAATATGCGGTGTATGATAGTAAACAGGGAATTGCCTTTGAAATTGATGCAAAACAAAACAATTGTGTTGCCATTGTGATACACAAAGCGGGAGTGATTAGTGAAGGAACGTATCTTAAATTCAGAACCACCAACCAGTATATTAATCCAGGTTAAGAAACAGTTGCTACAACAACTCTTTCATTGTATTAATTACCTGCTCAAACCTGTTGTTATCTTGTCCGCCTGCAATGGCTGATGTTTTGTTGCCACCGCCACCGCCTTGAATTAAAGGTGCTATATTTTCTTTAACTATTTTATTCGCATCAAAGCCTTTGCCCGCAAGGCTTTCAGCGATTGCTACAGCTACTGTTGCTTTGCTCCCGATGTTGGCGCAAAGAACAACAAAGCCATTTGTTTTTTTAGATAATTCGATGGATAATTTTTTTAATGATTCTGCGCTGCTAATATCAACCGTTTCACCAATGAATAAAGTGTTGTTGATGCTGATTGTGTTGTTTAGCAGTTCGCTTTGCAAACTGTTCAAAATCTTTGCTTCAAAAGATTCGAGCTTCTTTTTGTTTTCGCCCAATTCTGCCAGCAAATTTTCGATGCTTTTGTCCAATTGTTTTGGATGTTTCAAAGCAGCTTTGGCGGTAATTCAGTTCGTTCAATTGTTCATCTACAAAATCTTCTGCGGCTTTGCCAGCAACAGCTTCTATTCTTCGCACGCCTGCGGCAATGGCGCTTTCGCTTCTTATTTTAAAAAAGCCCAGTTCACCAGTGTTGCCAATGTGTGTGCCGCCGCAAAGCTCAATGGAATAAGATGGGTCAATGGTTACAACTCTCACCACATCGCCATACTTCTCACCAAACAAAGCCATGGCGCCGGTTTGCATTGCATCTTCTTTGCTCATATAGCGAATAACAACCGGAATATTTTCTCTTATTTTTTGATTGACGATGGCTTCAATTTGTGCAATTTCTTCGCCTGTTACTTTAGAAAAATGCGAGAAATCAAAACGCAGATAATCATCCGTTACCAACGAACCTTTTTGTGCAACGTGCGTTCCTAAAACCTGTCGCAGCGCGGCGTGCAGCAAATGTGTTGCGCTATGATGCGAAGCAATGTTTTGCCTTCTTTCTTTTGGAACAATGGCAACTACTTCTTCATTAATATCCTCAGGAATGGCTTCAGCAATGTGAAGGATTAAATCATTTTCTTTTTTGGTGTCAACAATGTGGATGGTTGTATCATTCAATTGCAATAAACCTTTATCGCCAACCTGCCCGCCGCTTTCTGCATAAAATGGTGTTTTATCCAACACAATTTGATACAACTCTTTGCCTTTCGCTTTTACTTTTCTGTATTTAAGAATGTTGGCTTCGGTTTCTAAAGAATCATAGCCAATGAACTCTGTTTTGTTTTTATCACTAAATACAATCCAATCTTCTGTATCTAAAGCTGTGGCTGCACGGGAGCGAGCTTTTTTGTTTTGAAGTTCAGCATTAAAACCTGCTTCATCAACTGTCCAATCCATGTTCGCTTGCAATCAAGTTTAGTTAAATCAAATGGAAATCCATAAGTATCATACAATTCAAAGACAAACTTTCCATCATTTGATATTTTTTCATTTGAATAACTTCTATTTCTCTTAAAACTCATCTTGTTCTTGATACTTTTTATTATAGAATTTAATAAGTGATTTTCGATTTTTTGTGTGAATAAACTATAAGAATATTCTTCAAGTTTATATAAACCTCCTATTTTAAAAACTTGATGATCGGATATGAATTTTAGAACTTGAGTATAATCATCTATTTGTTCATCACTTAAAGTTCTATACGCAGAAATTTCTCCAATATAATAACGCATCTTCATCCAATTCTCAAAGTAGTATTCAACTTTTCAATGCCTTTTCCCAACGTTCTCAAAAAAGATTCTTCTTCTTCCTTCACCACTTTACTTACAAAATCAACCTGCTTCTCTAATTCAGGAAACACATTTTCAAATTGCTTTGCAAGCAATGGAATCAATTGAAATAACAGTGGTTGTTTGTAATCCAAATAAGAATAATAATACCGAACAGCTCTCCGCAAAATTCTTCTGATAACATAACCTGCGCCGGTGTTAGAAGGTAGTTGCCCATCAGCAATAGTAAATGCAATGGCACGAATATGGTCGGCAATCACACGGAATGATATGTCTTGTTTTGTGTTCACTATAATTGTATGTTTTACCTGTTATTTTTTCTATCTCCTTAATTGTTCGGGTAAATACATCTGTATCATAATTGCTGTGCTTGTCTTGTATTACACGCACCAACCGCTCGAAGCCCATTCCGGTATCAACATGTTTCGCGGGCAAAGGTTCCAAAATTCCACCTTTCAGGCGATTGAATTGCATAAATACAATATTCCAAATTTCAATCACCTGTGGATCGTCATTATTCACCAAAGCCGCACCTGCTGTGGTTTTGCGCTCTTCATCGGTTCTGCCATCATAATGAATTTCAGAGCAAGGGCCGCATGGTCCGGTATCGCCCATTTCCCAAAAATTATCTTTCTTGTTGCCCAATAAAATGCGGTCTTCGCGCAATCCATTTTTTCCACTCATTGTAAGCTTCGGTATCTCTTTCTAAACCTTCCCTCTCGTCTCCTTCAAAAATGGTTACATACAAGCGGTCTTTGTCAAGTTTATACACTTCAGTAAGCAATTCCCAACTCCACGCAATGGCTTCTTTTTTAAAGTAATCGCCAAAACTCCAGTTGCCCAGCATTTCAAACATGGTGTGATGATAAGTGTCAACACCAACTTCTTCCAAATCATTATGCTTACCGCTCACGCGCAAGCATTTTTGTGTGTCTGCAACACGTTTGTATTCGGCAGTTTTATTGCCCAAAAAATAATCTTTAAACTGGTTCATGCCCGCGTTGGTAAACAACAGCGTGGGATCGTTTTTTACTACAATCGGAGCCGAAGGAACAATGATGTGTTCTTTGCTTTTAAAGAAGTCTAAAAACTGCTGTCGTATTTCCGAAGATGTCATAAGAAAATATATCGTTTGAAATGCCGTTATCTTTGAACGCTTTGAAAACGGGCAGCAAAAGTAGGAAGAAGCAACCAGTAAGCTACAAGTTACAAGCTTCAAGTGCTAACCATTTTTAGAAATTCCTTTTGCAACTTGTGTTCTAAGACTTGCGGCTTGTAGCTACCAGCTCATAGCTTTTTAACAACCATGAAAAAAATCAAATACTTCTATAACACAAATACGCTTCGCTACGAAAAGCTTGTAACGCCGTTGCGCGTGAAACTGCTCCGCGTCTTTGGATTTTTGGCAACCGTTGCTGTTTCGGCTGCTATTATTGTAGCCATTGCGTTCCGGTACATTGATTCTCCGAAAGAAAAAATATTAGAACAAAGAAATGAAGACCTGCGTGATGATTATGTTGTATTGACTAAACAACTGCAACAGTTGCAGCAGCAAATGAGTGAACTGGAAAATAGGGACAACAATGTGTATCGTGCGATTTTTGAAGCGCAGCCTGTACACGACAGTGCGCGGCTAAAGGCAATTGAAAAAAGCAACGAAATTAAACTGGTGCAAAGCATGAGCGAGGATCAACTGGTAAAAAGCATCACAGGCCAGGTAAACGATCTTTCAATGCTGGTATCGTATCAGCAAAAAAGTTATAGCGACATTGAAAATATGGTCAAAAACAAAGAGAAGCTGTTGGCTGCCATTCCTGCTATACAACCTGTAAGTAATAAAGATTTAACCCGCATAGCATCTGGCTTTGGATACCGTATTGACCCGGTTTATAAAGTAAAGAAATTACACGCCGGGCTTGATTTTGCATCGCCGATTGGTACGCCTATTTATGCTACTGCCAATGGCGTTGTAACGGAAGCCGATTTTAACGAAGGAGGTTATGGAAATCATGTGGTTATTAATCACGGCTTCGGCTATGAAACTTTATACGGACACATGGTGCGCATGAAAGCAAGAGTTGGGCAAAAAGTAAAACGTGGTGAAGTGATTGGTTATGTGGGAAGCACCGGCAAAAGTACCGGTCCGCATTGCCATTACGAAGTACATAAAAACGGAACACCGGTTGACCCGGTTTATTTTTTTTATAACGATTTAACGCCTGAACAATACGACCGCTTGCTGAAATTAGCAGCCGCTTCCAACCAAAGCTTTGATTAGTGACAAATAAATTTACTTATCGGTTTCCAAAGTAAAAATAGGAGTGTAGCCCCAATCGCCGTCCTGCAAAGTGTACTTTACAATATAATATAACACAGGTGCAGTTTGCGCATCGTTGGTTGCATACTGAATAACAGCCGTAGAGGTTCCTGAACCATTGGTTTTATAAATGCTGCACAAATTGGTTCGCGACACGCCTCTTAAAATTTCAAGCGAGGTTGACATCTTTTTGAAACGAAGTAATAAAACTAATGTTGATTTGATTGGTGCTTTCTTGCGCTTTAAAATTTAGAATGGAAATGTTATTGCTGGTAAATGAAACAGGAGAGGAAGTTTGGATAGAAGCCGCCACAGGAGAAGATGCATTATCTTTTGTGCAGGATAACAAAAGAACGCAAAAACAAAACAGGGCTGATAATGAATTTTTCATGACCACGAAATTAAGATTGATTAATATCAGATTAAAAATCGCTTAAAAATAATTTCGATAATCATACCAAATTGCGTTAAAAAAAAAACCATTGATTTTCAAGCGGATAATGAGAATTTGATAAAAGAATGTTAGTTGTTCTCCTTTCTTACATTGGGAACAGGAAGCGGGAAACCCAATTGAAGCTGCTTTTATTTATCTTCGCAACCTTTGTTAATCAAACCCAAGAAAACACAAATTAAAAAGCATAGAGAACAATGGATCATTACACAGTGTTGATTATTATAGCGATTGTTATTTCATTAATTGCAGGTATAATAGCCGGGAAATTCATTTTTGCAAAAGACACGAGAAAACAACTTGAGGAAGCCGACTTAAAAGCACAAAGTATTATTAAAGAAGCCGAGTTGCGCGAGGAAACCATTAAAAAAGAAAAGCAGTTAGAAGCCAAAGAAAAATTCGTTCAAGTTACAGGCAGAGCATGATAAGCTGGTGCTGGAACGGAATAAGAAGATGAACGAGGCCGAAAACCGGATAAAACAAAAAGAGAACAGCATTAGTCAGAAAGAAGGCAACCTTGACAAACAGCTAAAAGAAAACGAAGCGATTAAAGAGAACCTGAATAAACAAATTGAAATTGTAAACAGTAAGCGAACCGAACTGGAAAAGCACCAGGAAGAGCACATTCGCCGGTTGGAAAAAATTGCCGGACTTACTGCCGAGGAAGCCAAAGCACAACTGATAGAAGGCTTGAAAAATGAAGCTCATACGCAGGCTCTTGCCCTTCAGCAGGAAATTATTGAAGATGCTAAATTGAAGGCAAATAAAGAAGCGCGTAAAATTGTTATTCAATCCATTCAACGTACCGGTGCCGAACAAACCATTGAAAATACAGTTACGGTTTTTAACCTGGAAAGCGATGAAATTAAAGGTCAGATTATCGGACGTGAAGGCAGAAATATCAGAGCTATAGAAGCCGCAACCGGTGTGGATTTGATTGTAGATGATACACCTGAGGCAATAGTTCTTTCTTCATTCGATCCGTTGCGTCGGGAAATAGCCCGCTTATCGTCTGCAACGCTTGATTGCCGATGGCCGCATTCATCCGGCCCGCATTGAAGAAGTGGTTGAAAAAACCCGCAAGATGCTGGAAGAGCAAGTAGTGGAAATTGGCGAACGAACTGTGATGGAATTGGGCATACATGGCCTGCACAAAGAATTGGTGCGCATTGTTGGTAAGATGCGTTTTCGCTCTTCATACGGACAAAATTTGTTGATGCACAGCCGCGAAGTTGCTAACCTCTGTGGAATAATGGCAGCCGAATTAGGTCTGAATCCAAAGCTTGCCAAACGCGCTGGTTTGCTGCACGATATTGGTAAAGTGCCCGATGAAGAAACCGAATTGAGCCATGCGTTGTTGGGCGCAAAACTGGCTGAAAAATATGGCGAGAATCCTGCTGTTGTAAATGCTATTGGCGCACACCACGATGAGATGGAAATGCAGTACGTGATTTCACCGGTGGTGCAGGCTTGCGATGCTATTAGTGGCGCGCGACCTGGTGCAAGACGCGAAATTATGCAGCAATATTTGCAGCGCATTAAAGACCTTGAAACGCTGGCTGCTTCTTATCCCGGGGTTGAAAAAGCATATGCTATTCAGGCAGGACGTGAGTTGCGCGTAATTGTAGAAGCCGATAAAGTAACCGATATGGACAGCGATAAACTGAGCTTTGAAATTGCCCAAAAAATTCAAACCGAAATGACATATCCCGGCCAAATCAAAGTAACTGTGATTCGTGAAAAGCGGGCAGTGAATGTGGCGAGATAAGATTTGGAATATTTATGTTTTTAAACCCTGTCACGTTTTACACTTGACAGGGTTTGTTTTTGCCGCTTTTTTCACGAACGTTCAGATATGGCAAGTTGTTTTACGAGTTCTTCAATAAATGGATGCTGGCTTTCGTATAGTTTTATTTTGGCTTCTTCAATTGTAAAATAAGCCGCATTATCAGTTTCAGGAAAGGCTCCCATTTTGCCTGAATGCGGCGGCCATTCCATTTGAAATAAGTTCGATTTGATAAACGGCGTTTCAAAGTATTCATTCACTGCCCAGGCCGTTATCACTTTGCCGCTTTTTAGTTTTACCGATGTTAACGGAATAAATGTTTTGGCAGTGATTACATTTCCTGTTTCTTCTTCAAACTCACGCTGCGCAACGGTTAGCGCATCTTCATCTTCATTATATTCACCTTTGGGAATTGACCATACACCATTGTCTTTTTTAATAAAAAATGGTCCGCCGGGATGTACAAGCAATACTTTTAAAATCTTGTTTTCATCGTAATGATAAACAACAAGCCCTGCGCTTTTTTTTGCCATAATTTTCGTTAGTGAATACGCATTATTTCTGCACCAAGGTTGTTCAACCGAACGTCAATATTTTGATAGCCTCTGTCTATTTGTTCAATGTTTTGTATGGTGCTGTAGCCATCTGCACTCATGGCTGCAATCAATAGGGCAACACCTGCACGAATATCGGGGCTGCTCATTGTAATGCCATGCAACGAATATTTTCTTCCCAAGCCTACAACTGTTGCACGGTGCGGATCGCAGAGAATAATTCTGGCGCCCATTTCAGCTAGTTTATCTACAAAAAACAAGCGGCTTTCAAACATTTTTTGATGAATCAAAACCGTACCGATTGCCTGCGTTGCCGTTACCAATAAGATGCTTAATAAGTCGGGTGTTAAGCCGGGCCATGGATGATCGGAAAGGGTTAAAATACTTCCATCTAAAAACGGTTGTATCTCGTACACTTCCTGTGCGGGAATAAAAATATCATCGTTTATAAACTCCATTTGAATACCCAATTGTTTGAACTTATCGGGTATCACGCCAAGATAATTGATGCCAGCATTTTTAATGGTGATTTCGCTTTGTGTCATAGCAGCCAAACCAATAAAGCTACCTACTTCAATCATGTCGGGCAGCATGGTGTGTTCGGTGCCATGCAACTCGCTTACTCCTTCAATTGTTAGCAGGTTGCTGCTAATACCTTTAATGTTAGCACCCATACTGTTGAGCATCTTGCAAAGCTGTTGCAGATAAGGCTCGCAGGCGGCATTGTAAATAGTGGTTGTACCTTCTGCCATCACCGCTGCCATTATAATATTAGCCGTGCCTGTTACAGAAGGTTCATCTAATAGCATGTATGTGCCTTTCAGTTGCGGCGCACTTAATTGCATCACGCCTGCATCTTCATCATAATTAAAAATTGCGCCTAATTTTTGAAAGCCGATGATATGAGTGTCCAATCTTCTCCGTCCGATTTTATCGCCACCTGGTTTAGGAATAAACGCTTTTCCAAACCGCGCCAGCATAGGTCCGGCAATCATCACCGAACCGCGAAGCCGTCCGCTTTTTTTTCTAAAAGTTTCGGTTCCAAGATAAGTTGGGTCAATGTTCTGGGCTTCAAAACTACAGGTATCCGCATTGCGTTCTACTTTCACACCAATGTCTGCCATGAGCTCTATTTGCAGGTTTACATCGGTGATATTGGGTATATTGTAAATGGTTACTTTTTCTTTTGTAAGAAGAATAGCAGAAATGATTTGCAACGCTTCATTTTTAGCACCCTGCGGTGTGATGCTGCCATGCAATTTTACTCCGCCCTTTACTTTAAATGAACCCATAGTTTTTATTTCAAACGAAAATAAAAAAAGCCAGCATACTCGCTGGCTTTTATAAAATAAAATGAATGATTATAAAAACCGCTTTTTAAAACTACCGCCATTGCGGTTGTTATTGTTATTGCGATTGCCGCCGTTATTATTGTTATTGTTGCGATTGTTGTTTCTGCCCGAAGCGCTGTAACTGTTGTTGTTTCGGTTGTTGCTTTTGCTGTTACTATTGTTGTTTTTGCCCGAAAATACACGCTTAGCAGTAGGGCGATAATCGTCGCTTTCAAATGCCGGCGGGCGATGCTTGATAAATGGTGTGTTGCTAAATTCAAGCTCACCTTTTGTCATGGCGTTTAGCTCACTTCTTATGGCATCATCATGCACCAATTCCTTATGCCAGTTGCTGTATGAAAGCTTCATATAATAAGCAATGGCATTGGCAAAACCAGCTTTCTTTTCCGGGTTTTGTTCTGCTAAAGCTTTATCAATTATCACTTCCAAGTTCTTACCCAGATGAGAGTATTTTGGATGTCTTTTTGGGTAAGAAAGCGGTTGCGGTTTAGCTTTGTACGTTTCTTTTTGCGGAATGGGATACGGGCTGTCAACATCGAGTTTAAAATCGGAAATGAAAAATAAATGATCCCATAGCATGTGCCTGAAATCTTCAACATTTTTTAAATGCGGATTTAAAAAGCCCATCAGTTCAATAACGGAGCGGGTTTGCTGCTGGCGTTCTTCTCTATCAGATATGGTTAAAAGATATTCTACCATTTTTTGAATATGCCTGCCGTATTCGCGCATACTCAAATAATTTCTTGCTGTGTTGTATTCCATGAAAATTATAATGCGGCAAATCTAATTTTATTTTTTGGAAAGAAAGAAGGTTTTGCGTTAATCATTCGTTTGAGTTATGGGCGTTCCGCCGATAGCACAGATAAATGCAGATTTGTATAGAAAAGAAAAACGAATTGGCTGATAAAATTCCTGCAAATCCAAAACTGCCTTATATAGATTCTGCGGAAATCTGCGACATCTGCGGACACATATTGCTACGTTTCTGAAGCCTTCATTACCGGTGATTTAATATCATGGTAAAACAAAAATGTCCAGCCGTTTTGCATGCCTTCCTGCCACCATTGTTGCCGAAGCTGCATACTTTTTTTTCCATTATAATCATACTTGGCAACAAACCTGCTTTTCATTTGTTGCAATTGCGGCGCATCATCGCCTCCAAAAAAAATAATATTGCCTCTTTCTTTTATCCAAAAAACCTGGTGGTAAGGCGAATGACCGCCTGTTACTTCATAATCAATGTTGTCTTCAATCACACCATTGCCGTTTAATAAGGTTACTTGTGGATTGTTAACAAGCGGAGATAATTCTTCCGTCATGTAAGAAGGAAACCCCGTATCCAGTGCATATTGCAGCTCTTTTTCCTGAACAAAATAAGTGGCATTTGGAAAAGAGAGCGAGTAATTGCCAAGCGAATCTTTTTTGGTTACACCGCCCGCATGGTCTTTGTGCAAATGGCTCATCAACACTTTAGTGATGTGGTGCGGTTCAATGCCGGCTGCTTTTAAATTTTGGTGCAACTGCAATTCGCCCCTTTTATAAAAACCCAATCCGGTATCTAACAGCAAAACATCTTTTTGTGTGATGATAACAAAGGGCTGCACTTCAACCAATAAGCTTCCGGCAGCGCGGCTCTGCAGGTCGTCATCTTCTAAATCGAACGGAACAAAAATTTTTGTTTTGTCAATGGTAAAAGCACCTTCAGAAAGTGGAATGATTTGCATGAGACAATGAATAAAATAGTGCAAAAGTAAACTTCGGTTTTAATGCAAACCATCATTTCGTTAATCCTTTAAACATTGAAAAATAGTTTCCATATTCTTTTCAATAATTCTAACTTTGCGGTGCTTTTTCAAAAAAACAAAAACAACTATCAACATGAGCACAGTAAAAGTTGCTATTAATGGTTTCGGTCGTATTGGTCGTCTTGTCTTCCGCCAGATTTATAACATGGAAGGCATTGACGTGGTTGCCATCAACGATTTAACCACACCCAAAGTATTAGCCCATCTTTTAAAATATGATAGCGCACATGGCCGGTTTCAAGGCGGCGAGGTTACATTTACCGATAATTCAATTGTTGTAAATGGCGAGGAAGTAAAAATTTATGCACAGAAAGATCCGGCCCAAATTCCCTGGGGCGAGCACCAGGTAGATGTAGTGATAGAAAGCACCGGCTTTTTTACAGATAAAGCTAAAGCCGAAGCGCATTTAAAAGCAGGCGCAAAGCGTGTGGTGATCTCTGCACCGGCAACCGGCGATTTGAAAACGATAGTATTTAATGTAAATCATAACATATTGGATGGCAGCGAAACTATCATTAGTTGCGCTTCCTGCACTACCAACTGTTTGGCACCAATGGCAAAAGCATTGAACGATGCGCTTACCATTGAAGTGGGTAGTATGACTACGATTCATGCTTATACCAACGACCAGAATACATTGGATGCACCTCATGCCAAAGGTGATTTGCGTCGCGCACGTGCAGCGGCTGCCAACATTGTTCCCAACAGTACTGGTGCTGCCAAAGCCATTGGTTTGGTTTTGCCCGAATTAAAAGGCAAGCTCGATGGCGGTGCGCAGCGTGTTCCGGTTATCACCGGTTCGGTTACTGAATTAACAGCAGTGTGCAGCAAAAAAACAAGTTTGGAAGAAGTAAATGAAATAATGAAAAAAGCCAGCAACGAAAGCTTTGGTTATAACGAAGATGAAATTGTAAGCACCGACATTATCGGTATGTATTATGGTTCTTTGTTTGATGCTACGCAAACCAAAGTCATTACGGTTGGCGACAAACAATTGGTGAAAGTAGTAAGCTGGTATGATAACGAAACGAGTTATGCAAGCCAACTCGTTCGCACCGTAAAGTACATGGCAGAATTAATCAACAAGTAAGATTATTCTATGAATACAAACCGCAGCCATTTTACGCTGCGGTTTTTTTATTTTTGATGAAATTTATTTTATGCAGGCAGAATTGTTGAAACGCATTACCATCGTTCCAGAATTAATGGGAGGAAAGCCAACAATACGGGGAATGCGGTTTCGGATAAGTGACATACTTGATATGCTTGCTGGCGGCATGACCAATGAAGAAATATTAGAAGATTTTCCTTATATAGAGAAGGAAGATATACAGGCATGTTTGTTTTACGCCTCTATGAAATTAAAAAATACAACTATTATTAATGTTGCCTGAGTGGAAAATTTGGTTAGATAACAACATTGCCCCAATTGTTGGAAAATAGTTGAAAGATGATTTTGATTTGTTTGTTAAAACTACTTTTAGCTTGCAAATGCAAACAATGTCCGATTTCAATATTTATCAGAAAGCAAAAGAATATGGCAGGATTATTATTGTTTCCAGAGACTCAGACATTGAGGATATAATTATTACAAATGGTTCTCCTCTTAAATTAATCAACATTAAAGTAGGCAATTGTTCAAATCGTTTTCTGTACACTCTTCTTAAACAGCACGTGCAAAGAGCATTGTGCCCATTGATTGACTTTGATAAGGACATTGTTCACATTGAAATTAATGACTAAAAAATCACAACCATGAGCAAATTCACCGATTACAATTTTTCCGGTAAAACAGTATTAGACCGCGTTGACTTTAACGTGCCCTTGAATGATAAATTTGAAATCACAGATGATACCCGTATGCGGGCTGCTGTACCAACCATAAAAAAGATTTTAGGAGATGGCGGTAGTGTGATTTTAATGAGCCACCTGGGTCGCCCGAAAGATGGACCGACCGACAAGTATTCTTTAAAACATTTAGTGCCACATCTTACCGAATTATTAAATGATGCACCCGTAAAATTTGCGGATGATTGCATCAGCGAACAAGCTTATCAAATGGCGCATGGCTTGCAGCCGGGCGAAGTGTTGCTGCTCGAAAATCTTCGCTTTTATAAAGAAGAAGAAAAGGGTGATAAAGCCTTTGCTGAAAAGTTAAGTAAGCTCGGAGATGTCTATGTGAACGATGCTTTTGGAACGGCACATCGGGCGCACGCTTCCACAGCGGTGATTGCACAATTTTTCTCACCTGATAAACGCATGTTTGGCTTGCTGATGGAAAGTGAAGTTGCAAGTGCCGAAAAAGTGCTGCACAATTCGCAAAAGCCTTTCCTTGCTATCCTCGGCGGTGCCAAGGTTTCGGATAAAATTTTAATTATTGAAAACCTGCTGGAAAAAGCAAATGATATTATTATTGGCGGCGCCATGGCTTATACTTTTATGAAAGCCAAAGGTGGCAAAATCGGTTCTTCGTTATGCGAAGACGACAGGTTGGATACCGCCAATGACTTGTTGAAAAAAGCCGATGAAAAAGGCGTGTGCATTCATTTGCCAGCCGATTCTGTAATTGCTGATAAGTTTGCCAACGATGCCGATATATCCAGTTCATTAAGCACAAACATTCCTGATGGCTGGATGGGATTGGATATTGGCATGATGGCTTGCGAAACCTTCACCAAAGTCATCCACAATTCAAAAACCATTTTGTGGAACGGACCCATGGGCGTGTTTGAAATGGAATGCTTTCAACATGGTACCAAAGCCATTGCTACTGCTGTTGTCGAAGCAACACAAAACGGTGCTTTTTCACTCGTTGGCGGTGGTGATAGTGTAGCTGCTGTAAACCAGTTTGGTCTTGCCGATAAAGTGAGTTATGTATCTACCGGTGGCGGTGCTATGCTGGAATATTTTGAAGGAAAAGAATTGCCCGGCATTGCAGCAATCAACGCAAAATAAATATCTTTGAAAGCCGGCAATGAGCCGGCTTTTTTGTTCCAATTATTTTAGAAGATTGACTTACTCTTAAAGAGAAAATGCAAATCAGTATTGTAATATCGGGCAAAAACAAACTATAAAAACAGCCATCAATCACCAACTCTTCTCATTCCTTCACTTCAAACTTATACTTACCCGAAGGCACCGTTATTACAGCAACGCCTTTACTGTTGGCAATATTTGTTTGCAATTGATCATTCATATAAATTTTTGAAGTTGGCGTGGCTGGTAAGTAAACATTGGCATTTGTATTTACCGGAATGATAAGGTGCAAATAAAAATGGCTTGAATCTTTTTTCCAGTCGGTTGTTATCCATCCGTAAGGCGAATGAAAGCTGCTTTTGGCAGAGGTAAGATTGCCAACCGGCTGCGGACGAATGCGGATGTGTTTAAATGCAATAGAGCTATCTTCCTGGCTGATGCCTGCAATGCCGCTATAAAACCACTCCATAATATGCCCCAGCATCAAATGATTGTTTGATACTTCTTCTAATGCGGCCCATGATTCGGTTAATGATGTTGCCCCTTTCTTAAGCTGGAAGCCATAACCCGCCACATCATCGCGGTTGTTCATATCATAAATCAACTGCGAAGCACCGCCATTATCCAATGCTTTTACCAAAAAATGAAAGCCAATATCGCCTGCCGTCAGTGCTTTGTTTTTGGCATAAATGGTATCTGCTAAATTCTTCAATACCTCTTTTCTGTTTGCATCATCTACGAGTCCTACAGCCAGCGGCATTGCCATTGCCGTTTGGCTGCCGGTTGCATACACTTTTGTTTCCTTGTTGAAGAATTTGTCATTAAAACTCTTTTTAACTGCTTCAGCCAGTTGCTTATAAGTTGCAATATCTGTATCGTTGTGTAAAGCCACCGCCATCTGGCTAAGCAGCGTTGCATCATAATAAAAAATAGCAGTAGCGGTAACCCCTTTGGGCGTTAACTGCGGAAAGCCGGGCGGGTTTGGCCCATAATCGTACCAATCGCCCAAGCCATGCGATAAAATATAGTGGTCTGATTTGCTTTGCAGATAAGAAATATACTTTTTAGCCATTGGGTAAGCCTGTTGCAATATATCTTTATCTCCATACCAGGTGTATAACAACCACGGTAGAATCACTGAAGAGCTTCCCCATTCGGGCGAATCTAAAAAACCGTCTTCAAACACTACATATTCCGGTGCAATATCAGGTACAAAGCCTTGCGGATATTGTGCATCCATTAAATCGAAAACGATCTGCCGGTACAAGCTATAAATATCATAGTTGTAGTGAATCGAAGCGCCCATTAGATAATCCTGTTCCAGCCAGCCCAATTTTTCGCGGTGCGGACAATCGGTTATTATACTTTGCATATTGCTTTTGATCGCCCAGTTGATTAACGTATCAATGCGATTGAACAAAGGATTGGAACAGGAAAATGAGCCATTTGTTGGGTTTGCGTTTCTGTTGTGCAGCGAGGTCAGTTGTATGATTTGAGGCAGTGAAGATGTGTTGGTTGCGGTATTGAGCACAGCACCTTCAACCTGAACATACCGGAAGCCATAATAAGTAAATTTTGGTTGCCAGGTTTCTATACTATCACTCCCTAATGTGTAAGAAAAATAATAAGGTGAACCGCTGGCTTTTTGATTTGCCAATTGTTGACTATCTATAAGTTCCGCAGGAATTAATTTTACAGTTTGTCCCCGCCTTCCTTTTATTTTTATTTGAACAATACCCGATGCATTTTGACCAAAATCATATACATAAACATCCGGTTTTGGTGTAAGTATTTTTTTTACTTTGAATGAATCCATTATGGTTAACGGATAATCCTGTTCAGAAACGAGCTTGCCTAAAGGCGGCTTTACTTTTAACGCCGACTTCCAGTTCGCATCGTTGAAAGACGAAGTGTTCCAGCCTTTTTGTTCCCTTCGGGCATCACAATCTTCACCGCCATAAATGCTGCTGAATGTGATAGGCGATAGCGCCATCTTCCAGGAAGGGTCAGAAACAATGTATTCTGTTGAGCCATCTTCATAAACAATCTTCAGATTACAAATCATTTTAGGCATACCAAAAGCGGTAACAATTTTAAAATATCGTTCGCGGTTAATGTTATAAAAGCCATTGCCTACAATCACGCCGATAGTATTAACTCCCTTTCTAACTTGTGCCGTTACATCATAAGTGTTGTACAAAACGGTTTTGTCAAAATACGTCCAGCCCGGAGATAGGAATGCGTTGCCAATTTTTTTGCCGTTCAGGCTCGCTTCATATTGTCCAAGTCCGGTAATAAAAAGAAGTGCAGATTTTATTTTTTTTCTGATAGTAAAATTTTTTCTAAACAGGGGAATTACAGGCTGTTGCAAGCATTTATTCCCTAACAAATTGGTGTCGGCTTTACCGGGGACAACTCGCATCGAATCGGGTAAGTTTTCATAACCTATCCATTGTGCGCCGCTCCAGTCGTTTTGTGTAAACAAACCGGTGGTTATTCGCTGACTATTACTCCATGCCGAAGGTTTGTAATGCTTATCCCACACACGCACTTTCCAGAAATAAGTTTGTACTGGCAGTAAAGCATTGCCATTGTAATTTATAAGAATACTTTGTTCAGATTGTATAATGTTCGATTGATAAACATCAAATTTGTTTTTGTGTAAATTTTCTTTTGATGAAGCCATCACCAACTGGTAAGCCGTTTGATATTCACCGTTTTCTTTTGCCGTTATTTCCCAACTGAAATGCAGATTCTGCAAGGGAACGCCTATCGGGTTGACTTTGTTTTCGCAGAACGCAGCAGCAATTTGTAATTGGCAAAATAAAGAGCTTCTGCTAACAAAAGAAACAAGCAATGCAATGACAGCATTCCTGGCTATTTTCATATTTAGTTTGTTATCTTGCCGATATGGGAAAGTTACTGACATACAGTACCAAATTAATTATACTGACAAGTAAGAAAAATGTAAAAAAAATGAGTAACGTAAGAGGAAACTGATGCGGCAGTTCGATACTTTGTGCTGCCCTTTTTACGTCATTTATTCTAAAGATAAACTCGTCATAATTGGTTGTTATAGTGGTAGGTAAAAAGCTGTGCTGTAACGAAAACTTCACTGCAACCGTTTGTTCTGTTTGCGTAAACACAATGCATTCCGGATCGTTGGATGGTCGCCATTCTTTGATTTTGTTTTTATACAAACTTACCACACCAAAGCTATACGTCAACTTTCCATTGATGAATACCTGCGAAGCAATGGATTGAAAAATGTGATATGCCAACGGCTTGTTCAATAAGCTGCTGTTAACATGAAAGTGAATTTGTAACCAGCCAATCGGATGTTGTTGTAGTTGTGGAAGTTCGCTTACATCAAGTGTTGGATCAATGGCTTGCCATTTTTTATCATCAAAATCAGGCTTTGCCCATTCCTTATTATCACCGGCTTTAAAATTCCGGCTTTTGTTTAATACAATGCCATCTGTTGGAATAGAATCAATTATCTGTTGCTGCGAAAAAGAAATAAATGTGGCAAAAACAAACTGGAGTATAAATAGGATTCTCATGTTGAAAAAAGCGGTTGGTTTTTAAACGAAAAGATAATGATTTTATCAGGCAACGCTTTTCAAAAAATAGAGCCGTTTATAAATATCATCCGCAATAATGTCAGTAAATCACAATTGGATTGTACTTTGCAAATCATTACCAAATAAAAACTGAAAAATGAAAACAAGTAGTCTTGCTCTCATTGTCATTTTAGCCTTAATCTTATTAGTTGGTGGCTGCGTTGGCTGCGGCTCAATATCGTTTCAAAAACAAGGCGTGGCTTTGGATGAAAATGTAAAAGCCAAATGGTCGGCAGTTGAAACGCAATACCAGCGCAGAAGTGATTTAATTCCAAACCTTGTGAGTACCGTAAAAGGCGAAGCTAATTTTGAACAAACCACTTTGGAAAATGTAATCAAGGCAAGAGCTTCTGCTACACAAGTCCATGTTGATCCCAATGATTTAACGCCGGAAAATGTTCAAAAATTCCAGGCTGCTCAAGGACAATTGTCACAGGCATTAGGAAGGTTGCTGGTAGTAACAGAAAACTATCCTAATCTTCGTGCTAACGATGCGTTCCGTGGATTGCAGGCGCAATTAGAAGGTACTGAAAACAGAATCGCAGTTGCACGCAACGATTACAATGGTGCTGTACAGGAATTTAATACCACCATCCGTTCGTTTCCGAATAATTTTTATGCAGGCTGGTTTCATTTTACACCAAAACAACCTTTTGCTGCCGACCCTGGAGCCTCAAAAGCACCATCGGTAAATTTTGATAACAAATAAAAAACAGGCTTTGCAATTATTTGGGCAAAAACAAAAAGTATTTTTTACTGCCGATCAGCAGCAGCGCATGGTACAAGCTATACAAACTGCGGAACAGCAAACCAGCGGTGAAGTGCGCCTGTTTGTAGAAAGCAAGTGCAGCTATATGGATGCGCTAGATAGGGCAAAGGAAATTTTTTTTTCATTGCAAATGGACAAAACGGCACTGCGAAATGCGGTGCTCTTGTATGTTGCTTTGAAAGACAGACAAGTGGCTTTGTTTGCTGATGAAGGCATTCATCAAAAAACGGGCGATGCTTACTGGCAAGGCGCGGTTGATGGAATGCTGAAACAATTCAGAAATTATAAAGTAGTCGAAGGTATTGTACATTCAATCCTGCAGATTGGTGAAACATTAAAGCAACACTTTCCTTACGATAAAGACACCGATAAAAACGAACTGCCTGATGACATTGTTTTTGGTAAATAATTTTCCTTTCGCCATTTCAATAACACTCATTTGTTTTTGATGAAATTTTCTTTAATAAGATATTTTGTATTGCTGCTTTTGGCAACCATCATTAGTATGGATGTGCAGGCGCAAAACATTCCTGCACGACCCACGCCGCCCAGATTGGTAAACGATCTGGCTGGAGCACTATCGCCCGAACAAAGAGATATTTTAGAACAAAAATTAGTTGCGTTAGACGATAGCACCAGCAATCAGATTGCCATTGTACTTATTAAAACCCTGAACGATTACCCGATAGAAGATTATGCTAACAAGCTGTTCAGAAGCTGGGGCATCGGTAATAAAAAAAATAACAATGGCGTGCTCATTCTGGCAGCCATTGACGACCATCAGGTGCGCATTGAAGTGGGCTACGGTTTGGAAGGTGCGATACCCGATATTACTGCCAACAGCATTATTGATAATGACATTGTTCCTTCATTTAAAACACAAAATTATTTTCAGGGATTAAACCTTGCCACCAACGATGTAAGCAAAGCGGCAGCAGGTGAATATCATGTACAGCGGCAGCGCAGCAATGATGATAATAATAGCAACAGAGGAGGAGGTTCTTTGATTGGAATCATCATTATCATCATCATTATCATTTTTATTTTTCGCCGCGGCGGTGGCAGCGGAGGTGGCGGCATGATGAGCCGAAGAGGATACGGTGGTCTCGGACCTTTTATTTTAGGCAACATGCTTGGCAGTGCTTTAGGCGGCAGCCGCGGTGGCGGATGGGGTAGCGGAGGCGGTGGTTGGAGCGGCGGTGGAGGAGGCGGCTTTGGTGGTTTCGGTGGTGGTAGCAGCGGCGGCGGCGGTGCAAGCGGAAGCTGGTAGGAGAAGCTACGAGCTTTGAGCCATGAGCAATGAATTGCCAGTCCCAAAGTTTGTTTTTGCCTCTTTTTTCCTCATGTTTGTAGCTATACACTCATAGCTCAAAGCTCACAGCTTGATTCCTGCATCTTGAATCTTCTTTAACTACTCATCATAACCATCTCTTTTTCAAATGCCTTAATTTCGTCCGCTATTGCTAATTGCAAAATGACAATGTGGCTTCTTCTCAAGGCATAGCATTGTTTTTGAGCAAGGAAACATCTTATTTTTATAACAACGAACTCTATTGATATGTTAGGTTTTTTAAACAAATTACTGGGTGGCAACAAATCGGAAAAAGACGTAAAGCTGTTGCAGCCTACCGTTGTAAAAGTCAACGAATTTTTTCAACAATACCAAACCATTTCTAATGATGAACTGCGTGGTAAAACGATTGAATTCAAAAATCGCATTGCTGAACATTTGAAAGCATCTGATGATGAGATTGTTCATCTTCAGCAGGAAGCAGAAAAACTTGACGAAAACGATATTCAGAATAAAGATGCTATCTACAAAGACATTGATAACATCAAAAAAGAAAGGGACAAAAAGATTGAAGAAATTCTAAACGAAATTCTTCCTGAAGCGTTTGCCGTGGTGAAAGAAACCGCCCGCCGATTTAAGGAAAATACAGAATTGATTTCCACTGCAACAGAACTGGACAAACAACTAAGCGTAACAAAAGATTATGTCCGCATTGAAGGGGATAATGCCATTTATAAAAACGCATGGACCGCTGCCGGAAGCCTTATTACCTGGAACATGGTGCATTACGATGTGCAGCTGATTGGTGGTATGGTGTTGCACCAGGGAAAGATTGCTGAAATGGCAACCGGTGAAGGTAAAACGCTGGTATCTACCTTGCCTGCTTACCTAAATGCACTGGCTGGTGAAGGCGTGCACATTGTTACGGTGAATGATTACCTGGCCCGCCGCGACAGCGAATGGAACGGAACCATTTTTGAATGGCTGGGCTTGCGGTTGATTGCATTGATAAGCATCAGCCTAACACCGAAGAACGCCGCAAAGCTTACCTGGCCGATATTACTTATGGCACCAACAATGAATTTGGTTTTGATTACCTGCGCGATAACATGGTGCACAGCCCTGATGAAATGGTGCAACGCAAACACCATTATGCAATGGTGGATGAAGTGGATAGCGTATTGATTGATGATGCGCGTACGCCTTTGATCATTTCCGGCCCGGTGCCGACATGGTGATGATACGCAGCAATTCCATCGATTTAAAGCCGCGTATCGAACGAATTGGTGGAAGCGCAAACGCAGAGCCGTAAACAATTTCTTAAATGAAGCCAAGAAAAAAATTGCAGAAGGCAATGATGACCCGAAAGATGGAGGTTTGGCTTTGTTTCGTGCACAGCGCGGTTTGCCCAAAAACAGTGCATTGATCAAATATTTAAGTGAGCCAGGCATTACGCGTCAAACTGCAGAAAGCGGAAAATTATTATCTCGCCGACCAGCAAAGCGAAATGCCGAAAGTTGATGAGGAATTGTATTTTTATATAGATGAAAAAAATAACCAGTAGAACTTACCGAAAAGGGCATTCACATGATTACAAAAGCCGGTGAAGACCCTGACTTTTTTATCATGCCCGATATCGGCGTTGAACTTGCGCAGATTGATAATGATACAACAGATGATGCAGATGAAAAACGTGCAGCAAAAAGAAGCGTTGCTAAATGATTATGCTATAAAAGCCGATCGCATTCATACCGTTCAGCAATTATTAAAAGCTTATACTTTATTTGATAAAGATGTTGAGTATGTGGTAATGGAGGGCAGGTAAAAATTGTGGATGAGCAAACAGGCCGTATCCTGGATGGCCGCCGTTACAGCGATGGCTTGCACCAGGCGATTGAAGCAAAAGAAAATGTGAAGATTGAAGCGGCCACACAAACCTATGCACGGTTACGCTGCAAAATTATTTCCGTATGTACCACAAGCTGGCGGGTATGACCGGTACTGCAGAAACAGAAGCTGGTGAATTGTGGGACATTTATAAACTGGATGTGGTAAACATTCCAACCAATGTACAAGTAATACGTAAAGATGAGCAGGACCTGGTTTATAAAACCAAGCGCGAAAAATATAAGCGCCGTAATTGAAGAAATAGAAGAATTGCGCAATGCAGGGCCGGCCGGTTCTGGTGGGTACAACTTCGGTTGAAGTGAGTGAATTGTTGTAGCAGTATGCTTGCAGCAAAAAAAAATTCCTCATAATGTATTGAATGCAAAACAACATGCGCGTGAAGCACAGGTTGTGGCCGAAGCCGGTTTGGCTGGTGCCATTACCATTGCCACCAACATGGCAGGTCGTGGTACGGATATTAAACTAGGGCCTGGTGTAAAAGAAGCGGGCGGTTTGGCCATTGTTGGTACGGAAAGACATGAAAGCCGCCGTGTGGACAGGCAGTTGCGTGGTCGTGCAGGTCGGCAGGGCGATCCGGGTACTACGCAGTTTTTTGTTTCTCTGGAAGATGATCTGATGCGCATGTTTGGCAGCGAACGCATTGCCAAGGTGATGGACTTTGGGTTATAAAGAAGGCGAAGTGATACAGCATAGCATGATCACCAAAAGTATTGAACGTGCACAAAAGAAAGTGGAAGAAAACAACTTCGGCATCCGTAAACGCTTGCTGGAGTATGATGATGTGATGAACAAACAGCGCACGGTAATTTATGCAAAACGCAACCATGCTTTGTTTGGCGAGCGTTTATCGCTTGATTTGGACAATGCCTTTTATGATGTTGCCGAAGGTTTGGTGAATGGCTTTAAAGAAAGTAACGACTGGGAAGGATTTAAATTAGAAGTAATTGTAAATTTTGGCTTGGATACTTCTATCACGCAGGAACAATTTGGCGCTGAAAACGAGCAAAGTCTAACCGAAAAATTGTACAGCGAAGCATTTGCTAACTATCAATCGCATCGGGCTGAGATCATGCAACACTCGTTGCCGGTATTTAAAAACATTCGTAAAACACAAGGCGCACATGTTGAAAATATTGTTGTTCCTTTTACCGATGGAAGACGCATTATTCAGGTGATATCTAATCTTAGATAAAAGACTTGCTGGCAATAATCTTGAGTTGGTTCAATCGTTAGAAAAAACAGTTACCCTTGGCTTTATTGATGATGCCTGGAAAGAGCATTTGCGTGCGATGGACGATTTAAAACAAAGCGTGCAAACGGCTTATTATGAACAGAAAGATCCGTTGGTAATTTACAAAGGAGAAGCTTATTTGCTGTTCAGGCAAATGGATAGTGCGGTAAACAAAAACATCGTTAACTTCTTGTGCCATTCCGAAATACCCAGCGAACAGCAAACCGCACCGCCGCGTGAAGCCCGCGAACAAAAAACCGACATGAGCAAGATGCGTTCCAACAAAGCGCAGGTAGATGCAGCCGGCAGCGATTATGCAGCAAATGAAAATGATTATTTCGACCCTTCTTCTGCTGTAAAGCAGGAGCCGATAAAAGTGGGTCCGAAGATTGGTAGAAACGATCCTTGCCCTTGCGGAAGTGGTAAGAAGTTTAAGAATTGCCACGGTAAAGATGTATAACAAACAATACATTTTCTTTATAAAAACAAATGCCTCATGTATGTAAAATCGCATGAGGCATTTTATTACCACAAAAAAGTTTTAGTTAGTCATTATACTCGCTCAAAAAGGCTTGTTTTTCTTTTGCCACATAAATTCATTTTCAATAAAAATTATCTTTTAGTTAGTTATAGCTGCTGATGTTCTGATATGTGATTTCGCGGCATAATTTTTATAGAAAATCCACAGCTAATTTTTTCAATGATAACCTATGAAGAATCTCCCCTCACGGGAAGCAATGCCGGAAAGAATTCCGGCATTTTTGTTTTTGTACAAATTCTGAAATATTAGAACAAAACTATCTTTCCCTGCTGTGGTAAAATAATTTTTAAGTGCAGTGAATTTTGTGCATTTACCTGCTTCATAATTTTACTTTCATTGTTTCCTTCGGGCTTAATGTGTGTGATAACAAGTGGTAAATTATCAATGGAATTGTTACTGCATAACTGGGACAAACGTTTCATTTCCTGCATTAAAAGTTTAGGAGTGAGATGACCAAACAATTGTTTCTCCGGCTGCTCATTGGGATAAGAACATTCTAAAAAAATAGCCTTTCAATTGATGCTTTGTTACCAATGGCGCAACCGTTTGCCACACATGCAATAACCGTTGAGAATGCTCAATTGTATCGGCTCCGGTATCACCAAAATACAAAAGATAGCTGCTGTCTTTTCTGACTAAAAAAGCAGTGCTTTCATAAGGATTAGCATGGCTTAATATAAACGCTGTTACAAACATATCTGTGCCGGTAATGGGCACTTCCAAATCTTCTTTTACTTCGACATAATGATATTTGTTTAGTGTTGGCTTATCGCCTGCGTCTCCAAAGTTTGCCCAGGTTTGCCAGCTAAATTCGTGTTCTTCCATTCTATCCAAACAAAACTTCGTTGCATAAATAATTTTATTAGTATCGGACGGAGAGTTGATAAGCAAGCCTGCAACATGATCGAAATGCGGATGCGAAATGCAATACCCTTTTATGTTTTGCCGGATAATTTCGGTTGCTGTTTTATGAAACAAACCGTTAGCAATGGCTTTGTTGATGCCAGCATACAATGTTCCCGCATCAAGGCAAATAAAGTTGTTGGATGTAACCGGTGCAACCATGTAAGAAGACAAATTGCTTTCATTTAAGCCGCCTTGTGTACCCAACGGAATCACTTTAAAAACAGGTATTTGTTTTTGCGCATTTATTTGCGCAAAAACAAAAGTGAAGAAAGCGAAAAAGTATATCCATCTGTGTTTCATAGCTGAGGTTTGTTGGTGTAATACTACGCTTACGCAATAGATTGACAAAGTAAAAATTAGTGCAAAAACAAACTTTAGGAAGATTAAGATTTAGCCTCTTTTTTTAAGCTGTATAAGCCTATTTTAATGTTGCAGATAAACATTGCCTTTTACTTTTGCCTTGTTATAAAAGAATAAAAATATCAAGCGTTCCGGCCCGGAATCCAATATCAAAAATTCATTACTGAAGTAATGCTTCTTGATGCGTCGGAATATCACATAATATCATACAATACATTGTACGAAACCGTTGCTGTTATTGGCTTGTAAGCGGTGAGTGCATACTGTTTTATAAACTGCTTCGCTTAGACAGGAGGTAGTTCGGCGTACTTAATCATCAGATAGGTACACGAATTATTTAAGCGTTGGATTTTGGATAGAAGCCGCCTTTTTCTAAGGGCAGCTTTTTTATTTTAAGCCATTTTATTCTTTCTCATTATCTCGCTGTATATCGCAACTGCCTGAAAGTCTTTACTGCCGCCACTTGCAGTTATTACCCATTATAAATCACCAATCAAAAATCGTAAATTCTCAAGCCGGTTCTTTTTCTTCAACGGCAACCAAATCTGTCAGCTCAACATTCATGGGCAACAAGCCAATTTGCACAATGGCCCGCTTGCCGCGTATTTCTTTTACTTCGCCAATTTGGTGGTTCTTTTTCATTTTTACTTTGCTTCCTTCCTTTATTTCGGCAGCTACTTCTTTGTATTTTTTATCCGCTTTCTTCGCCAGTTTATTGTTGACAGTTTGGTCGTTTTTCTTGAACAACAGGTTTTGTATTTGCTTATAAATATCTTCTTTGTTTTCGGCCTTTTTCCATTCCAAAACAATCTGTTTCAGCTTGCGTTCGGTTTCTTTCAGGCTGGCAATGCGTTCCTCTGTAATGAGGTTTTGCTGCTTCAAAAGTTCAACCTGCTGGCGGTGCTTTTCTTTATCCAGCGTTGTTTTCATTTCGTGCTTTAGCCTTTCATTTTCTTTTAGCAAATGGCCCAGCTCTTTCTTTTCTTTATCAATATGTTGAAGGTCTTGCTCAGTTCTGTTTAATAATTTATCCAACCGAAAATGGTCTTCATCCACCAGCTTTTTTGCACGATTAATCAAATGCTCCGGCAAACCAATCCGCTCAGCAATTGAGAAGGTATAACTGCTTCCGGGCTTACCAACAATGAGTTTGTACAAAGGCTTTAAATTCACTTCATCAAACGCCATAGCGCCATTAAAAATGCCTTGTGTATGATTCGCCATTACTTTCAAATTCAGGTAATGCGTTGTAACAATGCCCACCGAATGCCTGCGAGCGAGTTCTTCCAAAATTACTTCGGCGAAAGCACCACCCAAATTGGGGTCGCTGCCACTGCCCAACTCATCAATAAAAAATAAAGTTTTGCCATTGGCAGCCTCAATAAAATGCTTCATGTGAAGCAGGTGCGATGAGTAAGTGCTTAACTCAAACTCAAGGTTTTGCGTATCGCCAATATGAATGAACAACTGCTTAAAAATGCCCATTTGCGAAGCCGGATGAACCGGCACCAGCAAGCCGCTTTGCAACATCATTTGATTTAAACCGATGGTTTTCATTGTAACTGTTTTGCCGCCAGCATTCGGTCCGCTGATAATGAGGATGCGTTGTTTATCATCCAGTGTTATATTTACCGGAATGGTTTGTTTTTGCGCCTTTTTATTGTATAAAAAAAGCAGCGGATGATAAGCATCTTTTAGGTCAACAATTGCCTTGTCAATCACGTTTGGATAATTGCCATTTACATCAATGGCAAAGCGGGCTTTGGCCCTGATAAAGTCAAACTCGCCGATCACTTCAAGGTAAGTTTGCAACAAAAAAGAATAAAGAGATAAACGCTTCGTTAGCTCGCGCAAAATGCGGATGACTTCTTTGCGTTCATCGTTCTCCAGCGAGAACACTTCGTTGTTCAGTTCGATGGTTTCTTCAGGCTCGATGAAAGCTGTTTTGCGGCTGTCGCTTTCACCATGCAAAATGCCTTTTACCTGGCGTTTGTATTCGCTGAAAACAGCCACAACGCGGCGTCCATTGCTAAAGCTTTCATCAATGTCGGCCGTATATCCGCTTTTTGCAAGTTTTGCTACTACGCGTTCAAACATGCGGCGTTGCTCGTTGCGCTTTCTGTACAAATTCAAACGAATGCGTTGCAAGGCATCGGATGCATTGTCTTTTACATTACCACTTTCGTCAAGCACTTCATCAATCAAAGTAATAATGGCTTTTTCATAATGTTTGTTTTCGAGCACTTTATGCAAGGCAGGATAAGCCGTTCGCCGGTCGGCATCAAACCAGCGAAAAATGCTTTCTGCATTCTCTGTCAGTTTTCTGATGTTTAAAAATTGCTCGCCGGTAAGCATGCTTCCTTCAATGCTGAGCAGTTTAATATCGCAGATGAATGTTCAGGATAAAATCAACCGGAAAATATTGGCTTTGCATTTCCAGCAACTTAAATTCATAGCTTTGTTGAAGCTCAAGATCAATGTATTGTTTGTGCGTATGAATGCGAAGTTCGGATGCTTTGTTTTGTGCGTATTCTGTTTTGCAATGCGCAGTGAGGAACGTTTTGATCTTGTCAAATTCTAACTGCGCTGTGGCTGATTCAGGATATAATTTCATTCAAAAATGTAACGTTACTTTTAATAAAAACAACCTGCAAATTTCGTGAAATATTTGATGAAGAAGAAAGATTAAGAGCTGCTTATTGGTAAAGAAGAAGCTAAAATGAAGGTTTGGTTTTAAGCATTTTTTAATCAGTCTCGGTAAAGAAGAATTTTACTTTTGATTGTTATAAAATCCAATTATCATGAATCGGCTCATAAGAACAAGCTGGTTGCGAGCTATTATTCTTACTTGTCTTACCAACGCTACAACTTCATCATTTATTAAAATCATCGGAGGAATATCAAAAAAGTCTTGAATATTTTATATCAGGAAGATGTACAATTGCGAATTTGAATTGAGAATGTGTTTTGAACCGCGAAGACGCGAAGACGCAAAGTTTGTTTTGCCATTTTTTTCTTTGTGCCTTTGCGTCTTCGCGGTTGTAATCATTTAAATATTACCGTTCCAAAGTTTTTCGTGATTTCTTCCTGCATTGTTTTTAATTCTTTGTGTACACGAATCAGTTGCATTTGTTCTTCCAGCGATTTACTCTTTTCCATGTCATGCTGGTTTTGCTCAAACATGCTTTTTAGTTTGCGCAGCTTAAAGTAATGAATGCTTTTGTAAACGTCATCATGACTGTTGTCAACGTTCACAACATTTTTGTTATCAACAAACTCGTTCCATCGGTTGCTCAATTCAAAAGGAAACATCGTAATAGCAACTACAAGCTCTCGTATGGCTGCATCTTCGTTGTAAAGTAATGTTCTTATAGTTGGCTCAAAACCTTGACTGTATTGTGTTTGATAAAATTCATACAAGCGGTTGTGTTCAGGATTTTCAAATTCAAAACCGTCCAGTTCATCAAAAATAAATTGTGCCATCGTGCGATTTTCATCCCATTGGTTTAAGCCAAATTCCATCAGCACACGAAGCACGCTTCGTTCCTGCAAATCATCGCCGTTAACAATCAATTCAATGTTATCCTGCACCAAAGCGGCCGGTATTGCCGTAGGTTCAACGGCTTCAAATGGCAGCCTTTTTTCTTCTTTGCTTACACGGTCGCGTTTGTATTTATTAACCAGCGTTGTTAAGCCTGTTTCATCAATCCGCAGGAGGTTTGAACATTGGCGGATGTATTCCTGTTGCTTAGTAAAATCCTCAGCTTTATCAATCTTACTCAACGTTTCAGCAATGCTGTTTACCACATCGTTTTTCTTACTGATGTCGGTTCCGGCATCACGCAGCATCACTTCTAACTGAAAAAGGACAAAGTCTTTTTTATTCGCAGCAATGAAGTTTATAAACGCCTCTTTTCCCAACAGCTTTACATAACTGTCGGGGTCTTCATTGCCGGGAATCAGCACCAGCTTTACATTTAAACTTTCCTCCAATGCCATGTCAAGTCCGCGCAACGCTGCTTTCACGCCAGCCGCATCGCCATCATAAATAATAGTTAGGTTTTTGGTGAATTTTTTTATCGCCCGAAGCTGATCTGTAGTGAGTGAAGTGCCGCCGCTTGCCACCACATTTTCAATGCCTGCCTGATGTAAACTGATAACATCGGTATAACCCTCCACCAGTAAACATTCGTTTTGTTTATCAATGGCGGTGCGGGCAAAATAAGAGCCGTACAAAATGCGGCTTTTGCTGTACAATTCATTTTCCGGCGTGTTGATGTACTTGGGTGCTTTATCGGCTTTGCCAATCACGCGCGCGCCAAAACCGATAACTTTTCCGGTGTTGTTATGAATAGGAAAAATGATGCGGTTGCGATAATTATCAACCAATTTTTCATCGCGGTTTACTACCAAACCCGTCTTTACTAAAAGCTCCGGATTGTATTGTTGTTGCAATGCTGCTTTGGCAAATGTATCGCGCGAAGAAGGGTTGTAACCCAAGACCAAATTTTTCGATAATTTCTTTTGTAAAACCGCGCTGTTGTTGCAGATAACTTAGCTGCAACGGCACGTCCTTCCTCGCTTTCCCATAATTGTTGTGAAAAGAAATGTTGGGCAAAACCATTGATGATGAACAAGCTTTCGGAAGCCTGTAATTGCTGGCGTTTTTCATCGCTGATTTCGGTTTCTTCAATCTCAATATTATATCGTGCAGCTAACCATTTTAAAGCTTCAACATAGCTGTATTTTTCATGCTCCATTAAAAATGTAATGGTGTTGCCGCTTTTGCCGCAGCCAAAACATTTATAAATTTCTTTAGCAGGAGAAACGGTGAACGAAGGGGTTTTTTCCCCATGAAACGGGCACAGACCAAGATAGTTGGCGCCCCGTTTTTTTAGCTTGACAAATTCACCAACTACATCAATAATATCAATGCGATTGGTGATTTGCTGTATGGTTTGCGGAGTAATCATTTGTGTAAAAACAAATGTAACTCAAAAAGAGAAAAAGCTGCAAGCTATTAGCCATTAGTTGTAAGTAAGAATGTTTTAATAATGATTGGTATTGCTATTAATGTAATCCATCTTACGGGTAATGGCTTTTTATAAGCTTACACGGAAACCGAAAAACACACCAAAACGTTCCCTTGGATTTGCGGGAAGCGGTGTTGGCGATACACGCCAGATGAAATCTACCCGAAAGAATTTTAAAATATTGTCAATGCCGGTGCCTACTTCCATGTATAATTTTCCATCTAACGATTTAAAGGGGTAATCTCCCACAAAGTTGATTTGCTTGTTTGCGTTACTTAAATCACCCACCACGCCTTTCACTTCCCAGAATTGTCGCAGTTTTAATTTGCGGGTAATGTTCGTGTAACGAAACAAACCGCTTCCAATATCGTGTTCGAAATTGAAGCCGGCATAACGGTCTGTGATGTACTCAAAACGGCGCATCAAATTGAATGAGTTGCGGCTGTAATAATACCACTCATTGCCCGGCTGAATGGCAAGCAATTGATAAGGCAAAGCGCCCCAGATTTTTCCCGCAAAAAAGTTATAATACAACTCACCGTAAGGCGCTAATTTTAAATAATCATGCACTGTAAAATCAAGCCGGTTGTATAGATAACCGCTATTTAAAATGTTTTTCAAACCATGCGTTAATGTAAGGTCAACTATCGGGTAATCGCTGCCTAACGTGTATCTGTCAAAGTTCTCATCATAAGTTCTTTCCTGGTAAGCATAACGAAGATGCACCTGCACATCTGTACTGTTAAGAGCTTCGCCATCTTTTACAGTAAACAAATCTTTCGGTGGAAGATTTAATAATGGCGTAAATTCTCTGTTTGATAAAGTAACACCAAAGCCAAGCCCATTGTGGCTTTCAGTGTAATACTGTGCCTGCTTTGTTTCTATCATCTGGTATTTGGAAGGAATGCCAGGCTTGCGTAAAAGATAAGCGAAAATGTTATCGCTGCTGATTTGATCGTAGTACACCTGCCCGTTATCCAAATCTTTTTTATAAAGAAAACGAAGGTATGTGCGCGGTGCTCTCGAAAACATATACATTGCTTCCGCTTCGCCTTTAAAAGCCTTATCCTGAAAGCCGTAAGCGAGATAGCCATGCAGGTAAAGATGATCGTTAAAACCACGATTGGTTGATACATCAAACCGCACGCGATTGCCTTCCCAATAATTGGAAGTGTACCAATAATAATAAGGTCCGATGCGGATGTTACCAAAGTCTTTTACACTTGTGGTAAGAAAAGTAATTGCGTTGCGATAATGAATGTAGGTTTTATTTTTTTCGAGTGTGTCGAGCACGGCATATACCGTTTTTTCATCTTTATTTAAGGGCTCGTGGCGGTGTTGCAACCAAAAAGAATCAGGTTTGTTTTGTGCGTTGCTCTGCACCAGAATATCTTCGCTGGGTTTGCTTTTGGCCAGTTCATTTTCTACAGATGTATCATTGATAACAACGTTTCGATAAGTAGTTGTTTTTCTTCCTTTAAAACTTATATGATTTTTGCCAAGAGGCGAAATATCAGCCACGAATTTGTCTTTGTATAAAAACCAAACGCTGTCGTTAATTAACTTGTATTCCTGAATGATTGATAACCCTGTTATGTAATTAATATTTGCGTCGGCAGAAGGGCGAAGTGTTATTTTTTGTATCGCAAAACTGGTATCGTTCACCCAGCAATCACCGGTAAAAAAAGTAGCACCCGCATGTTTTGGTGTAAATAAAAAATGAACCAGCCGCTTCTTGTTTAAATATTGCGTATCGCGCAACTTAAAGTTGTAATAAGTATCGCCGCTTTCGCTGAACGGACTTGTAAAATACTTATCGAACACGGGAATCGTGTTATCGTAAACATCAATATTTTGATACGTATTACCAAGGTTCCGGATAATGCTTTGGTTGTCCAAACCATTGGTAATCGTGGCTTTTATCACTTCGCGGGTACGATAAGGCTGGCGTTGTTTGTAAAAATTAGAAAGCGTTTCAGTGAGATAAACCGGCAGGTAAGGTTTGTCTGCGGAAGTGGAATCAATATACTGCAAAACAAAATCTAACTTCTTTAATACCGGCGTATTCGATAGTTTGTTTTTGTTCACATTATCCAGATCCAGTTCAAGCTTGTTGTATACTTCGTAAGAATAATTGTTCCATCGTTGAATGTCGTTTTTCTTCTTGTTGGCCATTACTTTATGCCAAAACCACAACGCACGATTATACTTGCTTCGCACAACGGCTTCACTTGATGGTGGCAGCACTTCCAACTGAATGCTTACTGTTGAAGAATCTTTCAGTTGACTTAATAAAAATCCTACCGTTTTATAACCTACACTTGAAATCAATAAAGAATCGGTGGAAGCAACGCCTGCTTTATATAGAGAAAAGTTGCCTGATGAATCGGTTAATGTACCGCGGCCATCTTTCTTAAAATAAACAGAAGCAAAAGGGATTGGCTCATCACTTTGCTTATCGGTAATAATGCCGGTGATATTAGTTGTTTGAGAAAATGCAGCAAAACCAAACCACTCAATGATCAATATAAAAAACAACCGCCTATACATCATACCTGTTGCGAATATAGTTTACGTTCCGTTCTCGATGCTTTATCCATTCGATAGTGTTTTGCTTAACTTATCACGTTCAAGAAACGGATAGGTTATATAAAATGTTCATTTAAAAATAAATGCTTCTTCAACACAGCTACAAGTTTGTGTCCGCACATATCAGATGATGAAGAAAATGTTTGTTTGGTTGGGACACCGCCCAATAAAACAGGATTTCATGCTGTTGCGATTTTATCAATAAAAACAAAGTTTATCAATAAATACTTGCTTTAATCACCCGCAATGAATTTGATGTTTCGCTGTATGCCTTTGTATTTGGCCCTTTTTAAAGGCGAATGTTTGAAGATGTTTTTAAACGCTTCTTCACTCATCACATTCCACTCGCCTGTTGATAGATTCAGTATTTCGGGAATAGGCGTGAAAGCTGCTTCTGCTGTCGGTTGGCTGAAGCGGTTCCAGGGACAAACATCCTGGCAAACATCGCAGCCAAACATCCAGTTTTGAAATTTATCTTTCATTTCAGTTGGCAATAACGCGTCTTTCAATTCGATGGTGTAATAGCTAATGCAGCGGCTGCCATCAATCACTTTATCGGGTAAAATAGCATCGGTTGGGCAAGCGTCAACACAGCGTGTGCAAGTGCCGCACCAATCTTTTGCGTAAGGATCATCTGTTGCCAGTTCAACATCAACAATTAAGGTAGCAATAAAGAAAAACGAACCGCTCCCTTTGTTGATTAAATTTCCGTTCTTACCAATCCAGCCAACGCCGCTTCGTTGTGCCCACGCACGTTCCAGCACCGGTGCGGAATCAATAAAACCTCTGCCATTGATGTCGCCAATTTCTTCGCGCAGCAAAAACAAAAAATGGTTCAGCTTTTCGCGTATCACTTCGTGGTAATCCTTTCCCCAGGCATATTTTGAAATGTGTGGCGCATCACCTTTTTGTTTTTGTTCGGGATAATAGTTCAGCAACAAACATATTACCGATTTGGCGCCGGGCACCAACTTGCAAGGATTGATGCGTAAATCGAAATGATTTTCCATATACTGCATCGAGCCATGCCGGTTGTTGTTGAGCCATTTTTCAAGGCGACGCGCATCATCAGTCAACTCTTCGGCTTTGGAAATGCCGCAATAATCGAAACCCAGCCTGCGGGCTGAAATTTTAATGAAATTTGAATGTGCTTTTTGAAGGTTCAAGATAAAATTTATAAATCTTTGCAATAACGAAAAAGAACCATAAAGTTACTGCTATGAGACCAAAACTAATGTGGCTACTGCTGCCATGTATGTTATTTAGTATTTGTTTAAGCGCCCAGAAAAAAAGGAGAGGCGAAATTCCTAACCGCGTTGTATGCAACTTTGGTGATGTAAAACCTGAAGATTTTACACCGGTGGCTTATGCCGTTGATTCATCGGCGGAAGCGGTGTATTTGTTTGATGGAGGTTCAACCAAATTTCAGGGTAATACCAAAGGCTTTTTTGATGTTGTTTTCAAAGTGCATGAGCGTATTCGCTTGTTAAACAAAAATTCGTTCGATAACTTAAGTAAAGTTGTTATCCCCACTTATGCGGCAAGCACTCAGTTCGAACAGCGTATTACTGATTTTCAGGCGGCTACTTATAACATTGAAAACGGAAAAGTGGTTACTACCTCTTTGAATAAAAATTCATTATTTAAAGAAAAAGATGGCGATTACATCAACACAAAGTTTACGTTTCCCGATTTAAAGGAAGGCTCAATTATCGAGTATAGTTTTACATTAATTATACCCCAGCCTGGCCGTCCATTTTTGCCCGACTGGTCGTTCCAGGGAAAGTACCCGCGACTGTGGAGCGAATATGAAAACGAGATTCCGCAATACTATGAGTTTGTCGTAATGAAGCGTGGCTATTTGCCTTATACTATAGACACTGTAAAGGTTTCATTTGATGTTTATAATATTGTTGATCCTGGTGATGATGCTAGTTCGTCTTCCCGAAGTATTTCTGCATCTGCCAATACCTTTAATCATATTTGGGCAATCAAAAATGTTCCTGCCATAAAGCGGGAAAATTTCATTACTACATTAGATAACTACGCTTCTAAATTAAGCTTTCAGTTATCAGCTATACGCTATCCCAATGTGGACCCGAAAATGATTATGCGTACATGGTCGGATGTATCAACCGAATTACTGAAAGATGATGATTTCGGTAGTGCTCTTAGCAAGCCCAACAATTTTTTTGATGCTGATGTAAAAGCAGCGATAGCAAACGCAAATACGCCGGTAGAAAAGGCGAAAAAAGTGTATGAATATGTGCGCGACAATTATTCCTGCACTGATTATGCTGCAAGATATTTATCGCAGCCTTTGCGCAAAACTTATCAAAACAAAAAAGGAAATGTTGTTGATATTAATTTGCTTCTCTCTGCTATTTACATTAGTCTGGGTATGGAAGCACATCCTGTGATGGTTAGCACACGAGACAATGGGAAAACCTATCCGTTGTATCCGCTTTTGAAGGAATACAATTATGTGATTTGCCAGTTGAAAGTTGATGATAAATCTTACTTGCTTGATGCTGCCAACAATAAATTAGGCTTCAATCATCTGGATGCAACTTGTTACAATGGTTATGGTCGTGCTATCAATCCTGACTTTCCTGAACTTATCAATCTATCAGCCGATTCATTAAAAGAACACAGTATAACAACTGTGTTTATAACCAACAGCGATAATCATAAAATGGCAGCCAGCGTAAGCAGTACCAAAGGTTACGAAGAATCGCTTTCGCTGCGCAATCAGTTGGTGAAGGAAAGCAAAGATGTATTTTATAAAAACATAAAAAAATCGTTCTCAGATAACATTTCAGTAAGCAATGAAGCTATAGATAGTCTTCCACTGCTCGACGAGCCAGTGAAGGTAAGTTACGACTTAACGCTTGAGAATAACGATGATGACATTCTTTATTTTAACCCCATGCTTGGCGATCAGCAAAAAGACAACCCATTTGCTGCCGCGGAACGTTATTACCCGGTTGAAATGCCATATTGCAACGATGATACTTATGTACTGAACATGGAAATTCCAAAAGGTTATACAGTGGATGAACTGCCCAAATCAACACGGGTAAAGTTGAATGAAAACGAAGGTATGTTTGAATACATTATTGCCAAAAGCGGCGACCGCATTCAGTTTCAGTTGTCGTGTAAAGTTAGAAAAAGCAACGTATGAACCCGAAGATTACCAAACGCTCCGCGACTTTTTTGGTTATGTGGTAAAGAAAGAAGCCGAGCAAATTGTGTTTAAAAAAGTGAAGTAATGTACAGAAGTCTTTTTGTTTTTGTTTTTGCGCTTTTTTTCTATGCAACAAAGGCGCAGGTTCAGCAACCTGATTTTTCATTTGGCAATATAAAGCCGGAAGATTTTACCGTTTCCAAATATCCGGTTGATACAAGTGCAGGCGCCGTTTATCTTTACGACATCGGCTCTACCTATTATCATAAAGACGATAATCAGCATAACGAAGAAGTATATCAACGGCGCGTGCGCATCAAAATTCTGAATAAGAATGCGTTTGGTTTAGCTACTCTTATCATTCCTCTTTATAATGATGATGAAGACGAACAAAAGTTAGAAGATTTACAGGCTGCAACTTACAATTTGGTGAATGGAAAAGTGGTGGCGGAGCCGATAAAAAAGGAAGCCGTTTTCAAAGAAAAAAGGAAAGGATTGAAAGTGGTAAAGCTCACTTTGCCCGACATAAAAGAAGGCTCTATCATTGAGTTTGCTTTTATAATAAAAACACCGGGCATTGGAATACCAGGTTGGGATTTTCAAAGAGAATATCCTGTGTTGTGGAGTGAGTATGAAGTTACCATTCCTTTCTTTTACAATTATTCAATATTAAAGCAGGGTAATCTTGCTTTTATAGTAGATTCTGCCTCAACGTATCATGCTGATTATAGTTACCGTTCGGGTGGCGCAAGAGAAGACAACACACTTCAGCACGAATGGGTAATGCAAAATGTGCCGCCTCTTTCCACAGAACCCTTTATTAATACGCTTGACAATTATGCTGCACGAATTGAATTTCAGTTATCAGCTTATCAAAATGCAAGTGGTATCTATGTAAACAGTAACCCAACCTGGTTTCACATCGCAACAAGAATTCTGAACAGCAGTTCATTTGTTTATCATTCAGACAACGATAAAGATGAATTGAACAAAGAACTAAAAGAAGCCATCGGTACAGACAGCCTGCCAAACTTAGAAAAAGCAAAACATATTTTTAATTATGTAAGAGATCATTACATCTGCATTGATCACAGCACCAAATATCTCTCGCAGGAGTTAAGCAAAACAATGCAATCGAAACAAGGCAATGTAGCAGATATTAACTTACTGCTTCTTACTATGCTTTCTCACAGCAAGTTAACCGCATCGCCGGTTTTGGTAAGCACCACTAATCATGGCAGAATTGTGTATGAGTATCCCATACTTTCAAAATACAATTATATCATCTGCTCAGTATTAATTGACAGAAAGCAGTATTTGCTGGATGCCAGTTATAAATATCTTCCTTTCGGCAGACTGCTTAATGATTGCTATAACGGTTATGCGCGTGTTGTTGATATTTTGAACTCGCAGGGCATTGTTCTTTCGCCTAATTCATTAAACGAAACGGTTACTACAACAGCATCCATTACTAATGAAACAAACCGAGCTGTTGTTACAACCATCATGAGTTCGCAACCTTCATTGGAATTAAAGCAAGAATTGATTCCGGCTTCTTTGCAAAATGAACAGAATAAAAAAGCAAAAGACTTATTGTTGAACGAAACAACTGCGAACAACATCCGGGTAGATGGTTTATCAAACGCAGATTCAAACATCAACGTTTCGTATGAACTGCCGCTCGATTTTAATAATGGTGATGATGTGATCTATTTTTCTCCTTTGCTTTCATCACAAATCAAATCAAATCCATTTGCAGCCGTTGACAGGAAATATGAAGTTGAGTTACCTTATTGCAAAGAAGGAGTTTATCATTTAGCGATGAGTGTACCAAAAGGATATGAAGTGGATGAACTACCAAAACCTTACCAGTTAAAATTAAATGATGACAATGGATTGTTTGATTATGCAATTGAAGAAGGAAACAATAAAATTGAATTAACGGTAAAAACAAAGCTAACCAAAGCGGTTTATGAGCCCGAAGAATATCAATCGTTGCGCAATTGGTATGCAGCCATTATAAAAAAAGAAGCCGAGCAAATAGTGTTTAAAAAGATAAAATAAAAAGAGATGAAAACCTGGATTGTAATAGCATTTGTGATGTTTGGTTTTGCAGCAAAAGCAGCCGACTATCCTTACTCAACGATAGCTGATTCGTTAAAAACGAATGCAGTTGCTGTAAAGCGATACGAAGAAAAACGAATTGAAATTCTATCAACCGAAAGAGCAAAAATTTATACGCATTATGTAACAACAATTTTAAGTGAAGCCGGTGATGAACATGCAGATTGCAACAGTTGGTATGATAAGTTTGTTTCCATCAATTACATTTCCGGTACATTATATAATGCGGATGGGAAGGAAATAAAACACATCAAAACAAAAGATTGTAAAGACGAAAGTTATTACGATGGTTTTAGCCTGATGAGCGATAACCGGAGTAAAAAATTCGATTTCAATTGCCGCAGTTATCCTTATACAGTTGAGTACGAGGAAGAAGATGAAGATAACGGTATCTTCTCGCTCGATTATTGGATGCCGCAGGAGAATGAACACATTGCTGTTGAATTAAGCAAGCTTACCGTAATCGCGCCAGCTAACCTGCCATTTCGCTACAAACAAATGAATTATGCAGGTGATCCCGTGATTACACAATCAGGCGATAAAAAAATATACACCTGGCAGATCAAAAATATTCCTGCAAAACTAAAAGAACCATTTGCACCCGCATGGAAGGAGTTGGTTACATCGGTTTCGGTTGCACCATCTAACTTCAAGATTGAGGGTTACGAAGGCAATATGAATACATGGAGCAGTTTCGGCGTGTTTATGAATTCATTATTAAAAGGTAGAGATGCTTTGCCCGATGCGCTGAAACAAAAAGTGCATGAGATAGCAGATCATCTTACAAAGCCTGAAGATAAAGTGAATACGTTGTACCAGTTTTTGCAGCAAAACACACGTTATGTTAGCGTTCAGTTGGGCATTGGCGGCTGGCAACCATTTGATGCTTCTTATGTGTATTCCAATAAATACGGCGATTGTAAAGCTCTATCTAATTATATGGTTGCCATGCTGAAAGAAGCGGGAATAAAGGCAGATTATGTGCTGATAGAAGCAGGTAGATATGCACATGGTTTAATGGCTGATTTTCCATCGAACCAATTCAATCATGCAACGGTTTGTGTGCCCTTGCCACACGATACAATGTGGCTGGAATGCACGAGCCAAACGTTTCCTGCCAATTACATCAGCGATTTTACAGGCAACCGGCAAGCGGTTTTAATTGATGAGGCTGGAGGTCATGTTGTCAATACCATTCATTATACGGCTGCCGATAATGTGCAGGTAAGAAACATAAAAGCTACGATTGATGATGGCGGAAAATTAACAGCAGAAGTGCATTCCGTTTACAAATGTTTGGAAGGAGACGATATTCATAAAATGCTGCATTTTAAAACTAAAAAAGAACAGTTGGAACAGCTAAAAAATGATTTTGATATTCCTACTTACGATGTGGTTGCTTTCAGTTATAATGAAGGTATTTCTTCGAAGCCAGCTACAGAAGAATCGTTACAAATAGCGGCTGACAATTACGCGACTATCACCGGTAAACGCATGTTTGTAATGCCTGATATTTTGACCAAAAATAATAGTAAACTCTCACCCGACGACGATCGTAAGTTTGATGTTTGTTTGCTATATGGTTATACTCATATTGATACAATTCACATTCAATTACCAAAGGGTTACGAAATTGAGGCAAAACCAAAAGATGTAACGATTAGCAACGAATTTGGTGATTATAACATTCGTTTTCAAACGGGTGATGATGAAATTATTTGCCAGCGATATTTTAAAAGGGCTGAAGGCAGATTTGCGCCTTCAGCTTATAGTAAACTTGTTACTTTCTACGATGCCATTTACAAAGCCGACCACAGCAAGTTTGTTTTTGTAAAGAAAGTGTAGCGTTTAAAAGCATGTCCCGCAGATAACGCGGATAAGCGCAGAAATAACTCAACACATCTGCGTAAATCCGCGTTATCTGCGGGGCATTTTTTTGTCTTTTAAAAATCCAATCCCAGCGCCAGATAAGAAACAGGGCTGCCTTTAAAGACACCTTTCATTTGCCAGCCAAGGTCATATTTAATAAAATAGCCCAGCAATGTAGTACGGGCACCAAATCCATAACCGCCTGCCAATGGTCCAATACCGCCAGACCGGATTTTAATAGATACCGGCGTTGAAGGATCGGTATAATTCTCACTTGGGCGGGCAATGTTTTTGATACTTCCGTCCCAGGCTGTACCCAGATCAATAAACTGTGTCAACTGAAAGTTTCTTACAAATGCATTATTGATAGGCTTATTAAAAAATGTGGTAAACACAGGCAAACGAAACTCACTGTTGATGATTAAATCGTTGTTGCCATTGGCTAAGTTTTGATTATAGCCACGCATGTTTACTGCCAGTGTTTGAAACGCATACGGCACTGAAGGGTTAGGCGGATTGGTATTGAATTTCGGAGTGAGCACCGAACCATCTATACCGCCCAGATAATAAATCACTTTTGCATCGCCCACCGAGAAATCAGCCGCTACTCTGCCAGCCCAAATAAAGTTGCGATAAATAGGAACATAATATCGTGCATCAGTACCGATATTCACAATGTGCTTCCCTTTTATAGAAGATTGGCCCAGCGGCGCCCAAAAATCGGTATATACTTTCCAGCGCAAACCATTCCATATATTTTGTGCCGGCGTAATGGTGTTATCATACACATACTCCAACCGCGTAACTAATGTTTTTGCTGTTGAATCCGACAACTTCAACGCATCGGGATAAGGAAACGGTTTGATAATGCCTTTATCAGTTCTTACACCCGCCGTCAAGCGCACACTTCTTACTTCATCAATGGGAAAAGAAGCATTTGCCTGGTACAAATTGGTAACAACATTGTTCGACAAAAAGCTTTTGTCTAAACCAGTTGTGTCCACATTTCCCGGCTGATAAAAGTTCTGATAATTGTTTACATTACTGCGATAATAAGTGATGCCCCAATCAATGCGTTTTCTGTAATTCTGCAACGAAAGAAAAGCGTCTTTATCACTGATCGTTGTTCCAAACCGGAAGCCACCGATCAGCTTTATATCTTCCATTACATCACTAACGCCTACGCGAAACATCCAGCTTAAATCCTGCCCATTATCTAATCGTATGGGACCGGCACCACCGGCATACGGTTGATAACGGTTGAAGATTATATTGTTGGTAAAGCCTGCCAGTACATAATCGGCACTAAACTTCAAACCATAATTAAACAAACCTGCATTGGCCAGCAAGCCGGTTTTGCGCGGTGCAACAGCGGTTGATGTTCCAGTTGTTTTGTTTGTTGTCGTATCTTTTTTATCGTTTTCAAATTCGTTTTGAAACAAGTTGTTTCCCTTATTGCTGTTTTGCGCAGTATCAGTTGGTCGCGCAATGGTAGAAGCGCCTTTTTCCAATCGTTCATGAATCAACAACTGTTTAATGTAATCGGTTGGTCGCGGGTTCACATTGCGGCGGCGCAAGGCAATAGAATCAGGTTTTAATTTGTACAAAAATTTATAATCGCCTTCGCGTCTCACTTCGCTTACTTGCCCATTGTTTCCGGCAATTCGTGTTTCCAGCAAACTGCTTTGATAATTGGTGATCGGGAAGGTGTAAGTTGAATCTTTATATACCTGGTAATAACTTACACTATCGGGTTTGTTCTTCTGCCATGCTGATAAAGTAGAATCCAACTCTTTACCGCTTGGATTGCGAAGAACCTGATCGCCTACATACCACAATGTATCCAAACCATTGCGTTGTGTGGTGAAGAAGCCAGCCCAGCGATTGGAAATACCATTCTCATCATTGATGTAAGTAAAGTGATTGACGTTGTATTGCATTGGATACTTTGCATCACCAAACTTTACATTGGTCAACTGGCTGATTTGTTTGATTTCACTGTTATTATTGATGTCAACCAAAAAGATATTGAAATGATTACGGCTGGGTAAAGCTGTGTCGCTATTGGCTAGCGTTCGGGCCCAGGCCGATTGGACGAAAATATAATGCCCACACGGTTTGGAAACGCCACAACAGTCGGGTTCAAATCATCGAACACATCGTTGGTAATTTGCTTGATTCTTCCGGTTTCAATTTTATAAGTAAAGATGTCGGAATGCCCATTTTTTACCGCACTTAACAACAAGGTTCCGGCATCGAGCATAAAGCCTGCATCTAGTATTTGGTCGAAGCCTTCTATCTGTTGTTTAAAGCGTTTAAAATTGGCAATCACATCATACACAAACATGTTTATTTTTCCTTCTTTCCAATAGATAACCAACAAGCGCGAGCCTTTTCCGTCCCATGCCAGTATTGGATAATTTGGATTGATGTCGCCCTGGTAAGTTTTTACTCCATATTTTAAGATGACATGTTCATCGTAATTATTGTCAACATATTTTACCTGGTAAACGCCTTTCGTAAATTCAACCACTGCATAAGAGTTGTTGCGCGGATTTGGGTTTCCGTTAAAGCGAAAGAAATCGCTCTTTGTTGTTTCTTCCACAACACTTAATTTTCCTTTGGGTGCATTTCGTCTGCCTTTGATATCGTTGAAATATTTCGTTGATTCATATTGCATAAAATCTTCCAACATATTCTTAAATTTCTTTTTAGCAATGCGTAGAGAAGCCGTGTTTAAATTTTTATACAAGCGGGCGAGATATAAAAAGTAAGTAACGTTTTCTTTCTTATATTTTTCCTGTACGTAATACCAAAACGCATGACCTGCCAGATCGGGTTGCTTAAACGCAAACTGATAAAAAGTTGTGTACGTTCCGCTAAGCATGGCACTCTTCAATTGGTCGTCTAAACCTGTGCTCCAGTTCTCTGCAATATAAGCCACGTAGCCATCGGTTAACCATTTGGGTAAATCGAGCAAAGCCGCATTAGAAGCCACTTCGCCAATGTCATCGCCAAACAAAATATTGTCAGTTAAAATACGCGCAATGCCTTGCCGTATCTGCATTCTAAGGTTTTCATGGTCGCCATTATAATACAGCACCATTTTGTTATTCACCAGTTTGGTTAAGCCACCTGCATTTTGCCAGTCAATACCCAAACCAATATTGCTTTGCTTGTAATCATCGTAGGTATTATAAACAATAATATTTGCCTTGCGTTGCAACGAATATTCGGTGGCTTGTTCAATAGATTTTAATTCCTCTTCGGCTACCTGCGCTACAAATTTGCCCAATTCCAAACCGCCCTGACTACTGTATGTGTTGAAGTTTTGGGTTTGATAAAATTTCCAGTGAAACTTTTTGTATTGAATGCGGTTTTTGCCATAGTCAACGGTGTTCACTTGTGCAAAAACAAAAAAGGGGAATAGAGCAATGAGAAAAACAAACGCGCTACTTAATAAGCGATTACTTTGCATATCCAGTCGTTATAAAAATTAAAGTTAGCTCAATTCAATTCAGGTGTAAAAATAAGTTCTATGATTCATGTGGAAGTGTTTACATTCAATCCTTTGCAGGAGAACACTTATGTTCTCACCAACGAAAAACGGGAAGCGATTATTATTGATCCTGGTTGCTACTTTACAGCCGAAGAAGAAACATTACAAAATTATTTAGCAAACGGTGGTTTTTCACCGGTTCAACTCATTAATACGCATTGCCATATTGACCATGTGTTTGGCAATTCTTTCGTTGCAAAACAATACGGATTGGAACTGTTCATTCATCCAGAGGAAGAATTTGTATTAAGTGTGCAGCCGCAATTTGCAGAGCGGTTCGGGTTTTCTTTTACCAATAATTACAAAGGAAAACTGCATTTTATAAAAGGTGGCGATACCATTGTGTTTCGGCGATGACGAACTAGCAGGTATTGGATGCGCCGGGACATTCGCCGGGCAGCATTTGTTTTTACTGCAAAAAACAAAACTTCATAATCGGTGGTGATGTTTTATTTAAAGAAAGTATTGGCCGAACCGATTTTCCGTTGGGAAATGCAGAGCAGCTCCACCAAAGTATCCGCACACAACTGTACACTTTGCCCGATGAAACCATTGTGTATCCCGGCCACGGAGAACCTACAACCATTGGATATGAAAAAAAGTACAACCCGTATGTGAAGGGTTAATATGTCAAATATATTATAAAATCTGAAGTTTATAAATACGAAAGTCGATAGTGGTTTTGTTTTGCGGAACGAAAAATAAGATCACTATGAAAAGAACAATGTTAGTAGTTACGTGCGCCTTGATGATGACCTCTCGCTTATTCGCAAAATGGAACCAACACTTCAACAAAAAATTCAGATGTTACCTGGCTCTCAACTTTTGGCATCGGCGGCTCATACAACGATTATAAAAACATGAATAATATTCTGCCAAAGTTTTCAATGCCTACCCTTAGCAAATACAGTTTAAATGGTGCTTTAGAAACACATGTTAAGCTGCACAATGTCTTGATTGGTTTGAATTTGATGGCTGGTGCATCAGAAAAAAGACCGGCGAATTTCAATGAATCACTCATGAATATGTCGGGCGATTTAGATTTTGGATATTATGTTTTCAACAAAAACAAACTTCATATTGCGCCTGAAGTGGGAGTAGGTTTGTATGGTTCTGCTGTAAATCTTACCCAAACCACCGGTTATGCCACCTTCGCTGATGTGCTGAACGATAAAGTTGCAGTGAACATGTACCAGATGTGCACCGTTACTCAATTTCGCTTTGCGCTTTGATGTGGCCGATTTTACAAAACAGCATACCTGTCTTACTTCAATTAAAATAGGTTATAAGTATGGGTTGAAAGAGCAAGGCTGGGGCATTGACCAGAACAACAATTCAACGTATCGCCGATTCGCCAAAAGACAGGTTGAACCAGTATTATTTGTCGGTATCTCTTGGTATGGCTCGTGCAAAACACCATTCGTAACGCAATTATTCTGTAACATTTCCGTATAGCAAAAAATGCTTCGTGCCATGTTCACCGAACTGGCACGAAGCAGTTTCAATTTTTTGCTCTTTAACTTTCTTACGAACAGTTGCAGCGTTTGGGCAACTTTTAATGATTGTTAACGTTTGCCGACTGCTTTAACGTAAGTTTTGTAAATTCACTGCCATTGTATATGCGGGCAAGACCATTATCTTTTGTTTTTTTCCAATCTTCCAGGCGGCTTTCAGGTAAAATACGCCAGAAGTTTTTGGTTTTTAAATGATCAAAATCGCCGGTGTTTAAAAACATGCCACGCATAGTATTGCGGGTTTTAAAGCTGATGACAACAACTTTGGTAAACAATTCAGGGGTAAGAAAATTTCGATTTGCTCACTTGTCATAAGTTATTTTTGCGGAAGATAAGAGATTTTTTTTTACCCGACACAATCTGCCAAGTTTGCATCCTTCCATTCTGTTGCACTGAAGTTTCGTTTTTCCCTCATTTTATCTTGGCACGTTCTTTCCTCCAACTTGATGCAAAAGCAAAAAGTAATACATGAACGAACAATTGTTGTGGTGGCAAACAGGCATTATTTACCAGGTGTATCCACGTTCTTTTCAGGACAGCAATAACGATGGTGTTGGAGATTTGCAGGGAATCTATCACGGGTTGGATTATTTAAGAACTTAGGCGTAACTGCCGTTTGGTTATCGCCTATTTATCCATCGCCAATGAAAGATTTTGGGTACGATATTTCTGATTATACCGGCATTTATCCCCTGTTTGGCGATATGAACGATTTTGATACTTTGTTATCTGAAGTTCATCAGCGCAACATGAAACTGATACTTGATTTGGTTCCCAATCATACATCCGATCAGCATCCCTGGTTCATCGAATCCCGTTCATCAAAAGACGCCCCAAAACGCGATTGGTACATCTGGCACGATGCTAAAGAAGATGGCAACGCACCTAACAACTGGCTGTCTGCTTTTGGCGGCACTGCCTGGGAGTGGGACGACAATACAAAGCAATATTATTATCATGCATTTTTAAAAGAACAGCCCGACTTAAACTGGCGCAATCCTGAAGTGCAGGAAGCAATGCTAAATGTTATGCGGTTTTGGTTAGATAAAGGTGTTGATGGATTTCGGGTTGATGTAATATGGCATTTGATAAAAGATGCGCAATGGCGCGATGAGCCTGTCAATGCGGATTACCAGCCACAGCAGGCAACCTACGATAAATTATTGCATGTGTATTCGACTGACCAACCCGAAGTGCAGGAGATTGTACAAAAGATGCGTAGTGTGCTGGATGAATACAGCGAGCGCATGATGATTGGTGAAATTTATTTGCCCATACACAAGCTGATGATGTATTATGGCAATCACAACAATGGTGCAAACCTGCCTTTTAATTTCCTGTTGCTTTCTATACAATGGCAGGCCAATATTGATAGCCGCAGCCATTGACGAATACGAAGGTGCTTTGCCGCAAAATGGATGGCCCAATTGGGTGTTGGGCAATCACGACCAGCCACGCATTGCCAGCCGGGTAGGGTTGCAGCAGGCACGCATTGCTGCCATGCTATTGCTTACATTGCGTGGCACGCCAACCGTTTATTATGGTGATGAAATTGGAATGAGCGATGTGGCTATACCAATGGATGAAGTGGTTGACCCGCAAGGTGTGAATATGCCTGATAAGCATTTAAGCCGCGACCCATGCACGAACGCCCATGCAGTGGAACGCTACAATCAATGCCGGTTTCAGCGAAGCGAGACCCTGGCTGAGATTGCATAAAAGTTATGCCCGACAAAATGTTGAGGTAGAAAGTAGCAATCCTTATTCTATACTTTCTTTATACAAAAAGCTTATTTTTTGCGGCAAAAAGAAGCTGCATTAAACAGTGGCTCTTACACGCCTGTTTATTCTGATACTCAATTGTTGGCTTATGTTCGTAAAAACGGCGATTCTTCTTTTTTAATTGTATTGAACCTTACTCATCGGCCTGCTTATTTCACGCCTCCGCATTTTACTTTTACAGGTGAAGTAGTAGTGGCTTCTATACCCGAATTAGAAGGAAGCGTATTTGAAAATACGTTGAACCTGGAAGGAGATGAAGGCGTGGTGATAAGATTACAATAGGACGGGAATGTAATTATTTACTGAAATAAACGTTTGGCAGGTTTATGTTAAATGATGGAAGACCCAGTAAGTGCATCACACATTCACTACCTGCACAGCTGTTCCATAACACAAAACTTCTGTTACTCCCTGCATAATTTCATTGGCATCATAGCGAAGGTTAATAACAGCATTGGCGCCTCTTTCATTGGCATGTTCTATCAGGTGGTTGTAGGCTTCCTGTCTTGTTTTCTCGCATAAATCTACGTAGATAGACAATTGGCCGCCTACCAATGTTTGCAATGCACCGGCAAGGTTGCCAAAAATGCTTCTCGACCGCACCGTAATACCGCGTACAATGCCCAGGTGTTTAATAATTTTATAGCCTTCCAACTGGTTGCTGGCGGTTACTAAGTCATGATCTACCATATAATATGATTAGTTTTTGTTGTGAATGGATATGCTAAAATAATAAACATTCTTATGGTTAGTTGCGTTGAATTAGCTGAAGCCTAAGCAGCCTGGCTTTCCTTGTATTGGCATGAGCCATAGAAAGTGAAGTTATTGTAAGAAAACGTATATTCATTCCTAATTTTCTGTTTACAGATACCCTATTTTTTGTTTCAGATGATCGGCTAAACGGACAGTAAATGAGAGTAAGGTAAGTGTGGGATTTACTGCACCCGCAGTAACATAGCAGGATGCACCGGCAACATATAAATTGTGCAGGCTGTGCAGCTTACAATCTGCATCTACAACGCCTTGTTTGGGATCGGCACTCATGCGCGTTGTGCCCATATGATGCCAGCCACCGCCGGTAAAAGAAGGCCATGTTTCATCTTTCTCGTCCTGCAAATAATCATACACTTTTACCCGGCCCATGGAAGCACGACCGACTTCCTGACCAATGATTCTATTAATCGTCCGCAAACTATTTTTTTCAAGCGCGGTAAGTACCCAGTTAAGCTTTGCCCTTGGCATACCAAGCGAATCCCTTTCGGTATCAAGCGTTACACGAGAATCAGGGTTGGGTGCCTGCTCCATACGTGTAAAAAGTTGATACGCCTGAAAGCCTTTGGGAATGTGCAGGGCTTTTGGTTTTGCCCCATTTTTATCAAGCTTTTTAAATGATTTTTCCATGGCATCTTTTTCATCCTTCCACACCTCTATAAAGGCAGCCTGGTTTTGTGCAATTTCCAATGGTGAAAGCGAACTGGTGCCATTTAATATTTTATATTGTGTTTGCATTTGTTCACTTATGGCCAATTCTGCTCTTGCTTTGGTAACGCCATAATCTATCATATACATTTTTACATCGGCAGGATCGGCAAGCCATAAACTGCCGGTCTTAATTTCAAGATGTTCCATAAAGTAACGACCCACATGATCGTAATCGTTACCCAAACCTTTTTGCGCTTGGCCGTTTGCAGATAGGAGCAGCCGCGCATTTTGTATGGAGCAACAGGCAAGAATAAAATATTTTGCGCGCACGGTGTGTTGCTTGCCCGCATAGTTTTTGGCGGCTACTTCTTTTATAGCAGAAACATTTTCGTTGGCAATGATGTCAATCACATTTGCATACGTGTATAGGTGAATATTTTTGGCGTTTACAATCGCATCTCTATATTTTGTTCCAAACCGTGTAGGCGGGCTAAATTGCCACATCTTGCTCCACACTTTGTTTTTATTAAAAGGGAAAGGTTTAAAAGATTCCTCTTTTTGTTCCCAGTGTTCAGTACTGAAATCGTTGCCACCTACTTCAACATATTGTTGTGCGCGTGGGTAATAAGGTTTCATATCACTTAATGTAATAGGCCAGCCGCTGTTGGGCACCCAATCCCGCTTCTTAAAATCAATTTCATCAAATTCGGCACACCAGCCAGCCCAATGTCCTGTTGTGCCTCCGAAATAATGCAGCCTGATTGACTTTAAAGGAAAATAATGTTGTCCCGTTGTTTTACCGGCATACAATTCCTGCACTTGTTCATCATACTCAAAACCACCACCTTCCAGCAGAATCACTTTATAAGGCGTGTTCAACCATTCAAGTGCCATGGTGATACCTGCAGCACCCGCACCGATTATACAAATATCTCCTTCAATTAAAGAATTGTTTTCCAGGCTTCTTGCATCAATGTGCATATAACTAAAATGTATGGGTAAGCAATATTATAATAATGAAAACAAGGCACATTGCCTTGCTTCAGTAAGGGCAAGTTCCCAACCTTTTAGAAGAATGGTATTACCTGTTGCAAAGTCTTGTTTTATTTTTTCGTTTAAGTATTGATGAATGTCTTTTTCATCATTTGAATTTGCCATTGCATCATTGCCGGCAAGCAGTTGAAGTAATGTTTTATCATTATCTTCTTTAGGTGTTTTTGTAAGATAAGCTTGCCCAACTTCTCCAATCATTTCCTTATCAAACAAGCGCGATAAAAAAACGGGTTGGGACGATGCGCGCCGTGATGCAGAAGGACTACAAGATTGCAATAAAGGAAAACAAATGGCAGCCGTTGCAAAGGCAGACAATTGAATGAATTCTTTTCGCTTCATAGGCAACAAAAGTTATATTCTACTGAGTAAATGCAATAACTAAAAGCCAATTTTTATCTGCTGGTACTTCGAGCTCAACTCCATTAGAAGTTGCATTAGACTTTATATTTCCACTATAATGATTGTCTATTCGATAAAGGTCGGTTCAAATGGCGTCCAACGTTCAAGGCTTTGGCGATGGGCTGGAATTCATTGCTTGTCAAGCCCGGAACCAAAGCTGAAAATCGTTACTGAAGATGAAGATAACAACTAATAGCTAAATTTATAACGTCGAGCTGGAACTATTGCTGATATTGATTTGTAGCCGATTGTTATTCCGTCAGCCAGCCTATTACCAAACCTATTGTTGCCTGTAGTACTATTATTTGTCGCTTCTCGTATTTCCCAAAAAAACAACATCTTTTACATTTTTGTAAGGTTCAAAACTTACGCCCATTTTTTTATGCAAAACAAAAGTTGTCGGTAATTCTGGTTCACCTTCTTTATGACGTTTCTTAAGAGTGAATTTTAAAGTTTGCATTTCTCGATAATGTAAAATGTCATACTCTGCTCGTAAGTATGTATCAATCTTATAATCTTCAAAAGCAAAATCTAATCGGTCAACAATATATAATGTTCCTTTATAAATTCGATTTTCTTCTGGTTTAAAAGGATGCCTTGCTTTATCTCTATAAATTTCAAAATCTAATTTTCCTAAAAAAGTATGTACTCCGTCTCTAACATTTTTAAAGAAAAGCCTATCATTTTCAATTTCGGTTTTTGTTTCGCCAAAATCAAATTCTCCTTTGAAGTAACCTTTGTCATCTGTGTCACGAATATTCATTATTATGCCTGAGTTCAAACCTTTCTTATCGTCAAGCTTACTTATTGGCTCGGTAAATCCTGCATAAATACCATCAACTTGGTCAAAATAATTTTTTGACAAAGTCTGTCTTTGCGAATAGTAAAACCAAAATAACAATATGATTGGCGTCGCAATGCTAATAGCAGAACTGAAATCTTCTAACGTCCAACTTTGAAAGCATAATATCATAAGTCCTTTAGAATTTAAAGCTGTCGAAGTATTGCCGGCAACTCAAATATATACGAAAGTCTCACCCCTTACAAACTTTCGCTTTTATTGCCTAATTAGTTTAGAATTAATTGAAATATAAAAAGAATACACACGCTAAAACTTTCGCAAATACAATTTTCTTTCAACATACACTTTGCTTACAGTCAAACAACATTCTGTCGAGAGAAAAAAACATTATTCGCAGTTCTTCAATTGCAAATAAAACTGTTTCTAATCAAGCGATTTCCATAACATGGTATAGTTTTTATACAAAAACAAAAGTATAAACACAGTATTATGGACAAGAAAATTGAGGACAAGAGTTCCACCGAAAATAAAAGCATTACCGGGCAAGATCCTGATCGTTACGAACAAGGTTACGGCAGCTTTAACGAAAATGATTTTGATAAAAACAACACAGATCGCGGCAAAACAAGCGGCAATGCGGACACCGAAGATGCTGATAAAGCCAACATAAAAGAGGGCATGAACGAAGACAAAAGCACGATTAGCAACACATCTTCTCCATCAGGAGACGAAGAGAAAAAGTAGGCAAAAACAAATTCATGTTTTTCTGCCATCTTCAAACAACCACCAAAAACGTTTGCGCGGTACAATTTTGTAATTGGTAGTAATGTATGTGTAAATGTGTTGCATCGCTTCATCAATGTCGTCGGTTAGCAATACAAGGTTCATATCTTCCGGCGAGATGGTGCCACGCTTTGCCATGTCGGCAATGGCTTCCATCAATTCTTTATAATATTCTTTTCCATACAACACAATAGGAAATTGTGTAAGCGTTTTGGTTTGAATCAATGTTATCGTTTCAAAAAATTCATCCATTGTTCCAAAGCCGCCTGGCAGAATGATGAAGGCATAAGAATATTTAATGAGCAAGGTTTTGCGGATGAAAAAATAATCAAACGTTACCGATTTGTGCAGGTACGGGTTTTCTTTCTGCTCATGCGGAAGTACAATGTTGCAACCAATGCTCGTGCCACCGTTCTCAAAAGCACCCCGATTGGCAGCTTCCATAATGCCGGGACCGCCGCCCGTCATGGTGCTGAAACCTAAGCTGGCTATGCGTTTGCCAAATTCACGTGCGGCTTTATAATAAGCATCGTTTTCGCTAAACCGTGCCGAACCAAACACAGTGATGCAAGGGTTTTCAAAATGCAGTTTGCGAATGCCGTGAAAAAATTGCCATACTACTTTCAACAAAAAAACAGCTTCATAACCGCGGCTGTGCGGACCATCTAAATACACATGTTCTTTGGCAGGAATAATCCGTTCTGATTCTTTCATATTTCCTTACAATGTTAGAAAGGAAAAAGTAAAAGCTGATTATTTTGAACCACAAACTCCCCAAAGTAAAAAAGTATACACGAAGTACTTTTTTATTGTTCTTCGTGATACTTTGTGTACTCTGTGTCTTAGTGATTCAAATATTAATTCTAACCTTGTTGCTTGAGAATCCGCAATGTGCTTTCATCTTTCTTTCCATTAAAGAACTTTTGTAATACCGCTTCAAAAACAGGACTGGTATTGGGCAACGATGCAAACAAAGTAGCGCAGGATTTTAGCTTTACATCATCAGGGCTTCCGAAAATGCTGTGCGCATTGTTGGTGGGAAGAGAAAGCAATGCATTGCAAATTGTTATAAGCCTTTCGCCGAGCACCGGATGTTGTAAAAAAGCTTCGGCTTCTTCGCCATTTTTGATAGAATAATATCGGGATGTTTCGCTAAAGCCTAAGCCATTAATCTGTGGAAATATATACCACATCCAATGACTTCTTTTTCGTCCGTTTTTAATTTCTGATAACGCTGTTTCGTAATCTCTGTGTTGCGCGTCTATAAAGCGTTTGAGGTTATAAGCATCATTCATAAAAAAGAAATTTTTGAGCAAAAACAAAGTCTTTTGTTTTTGCCTTATTTTTCATTCAGCACACCAACCTGGATATGCGATGGATGCGCTTCGTCATGCAAAAAGGTGATGGTGGCTTTTTTAAAATCGCCATCTTTTGCATCGGGAATGCTAATGAATTGTTGCGGATTTCTGTCCACCAACGGAAACCAACTGCTTTGGATTTGCACCATTATTTTATGGCCTTTCAGAAACGTATGCGCTACATCATTCAACTGAAATTTTACTTCAGTGGGTTCATTGACAACAAATGGTTCGGGCTTTTCAAAACTGTTTCTAAACTTACCACGCAGCACTTCTGCACGCACCAATTGTTGTGTGTTGTCGTTGGGTAACACATCAATTAGTTTTACAACAAAATCGGCATCCGTGGTGTTTAGCTTTACAAACAAATCAGCAGTAAGCGGTCCTAACAACGTTATATCATTTTGCAAAGCATCGCTTTGGTAAAACAATACATCGCTTCGTTTCGACGCAAATGTTTGGTCGGCAGCCATAGTATTCATTTATTCGGTCACTGCTTTTTTTATCAATGTAAGGAACAGGATTCGATGGGTCGGAAATATAACTATCACTGCCTTCAACCTTTTGTTTTTGCAACAATAATTGATGATTGTTATTAAGCCACCAAACCATTGGTTGCAGGGCTTTTGGCGGATAAGTAGCAAAGCGTTTTCCATTGGTTGCTGCCAGTAATAAAAAGCGTTGCTTCACCTGCATCAAAGTTGTTTTTGCCCTTTAAATAATGATTGAAAAAATCGAACTCCAGCTGCTGAAACTTCGGGTTTAAATCCTGCCCGAAATCAAGCCCGGCAAAGCTTTTCCAACTGCTTCTTTCCCAGGCGCCATGCGTCCAGGGAGCCATCACCAAACGGTTATCATTTGTTTGGTTTTGCTGTTCAATGGCTTTGTACGTGTTGAGTGCGCCAAACATATCTTCGGCATCAAACCAGCCACCCACAACAAGTGTGGCAGGCTTTGTATTGTGTAGATGCGGACGGATGTTTCTGGCCTGCCAGTACGCATCTTTGGTATTGTGTTCCAGATACTCGTTCCATATTTTGGCGCGGTTATGAAAATACAAATCGTTGAAGTTGTGTAAGGCTCCTGTTTTCAAATAAAAATCATACACATCATCAATTTTGATACTGTCGTTCAACGGCGGATCCTGCTGACGAGGTGCCGTTCTTGGCGCATCAAAAAAGTTTTCAAAAGAAAAATTATCCATTAAAAAAAACGCACCGCGATGATAAGCATCATCACCTTCAAACTCATCAGTAACGGGCGCTTGCGGCGACACGGCCTTAATAGCAGGATGCGCATTAGGCAGAGAAGCGGTGGCATAAAAACCCGGGTACGAAATGCCCCAAATGCCAACGTTTCCATTGTTGTGGCCGATGTTTTTTAACAGCCAGTCAACCGTATCATAGGTGTCGCTACTTTCATCAACATTCGTGTTGTCTTTCTTATTATCAATGGCTGGGGTCATTTCGTGAAACTGTCCTTCACTATTATGTCTGCCACGAACATCCTGGTAAACGAAAATGTATTTCTCGGAAACAAAAAGCGGGTTTGGTCCGAGCCTTCCGGGATAATTATTTTCACCATAAGGCGCAACAGAATAGGGAGTTCTTTCCATCATAAACGGATATTGCTGCGACGTGTCTTTTGGTATATAAATACTGGTAAACAACCGCACACCATCACGCATAGTAATGTATGCTTCTTTCTTTGTGTACAGGCTTTTAACGAGGTCGGGATTGTTTTGTGCGAACGAAGTTGATGAGACAAAAATGAGGCAAAAACAAAAGAGATGTTTCATGTGGTTAAAGATACACGGGAAAGAATTGCCATGATGATTGTTGCGTTGTTTCGTTTAAATAAATGACGGCATCTCATCCTTCTGCAGATGCTGTGATAAGAGGCAATAAATTTTATTTTTATTAGTAAGGGAAAAAAGCAAGAGCAGATTAATACAGCTCGGTTAGGGCAGCTTCAACAGGCTTTGCCTTACCAGCAAAACCTGTTGTGTGCACTTGTAGTTCGAGATATTGCGGAGCAGCGCTCTAACATTCATTAGTGATGTATCTACTGCTTTTGTAGATAACCGAAAAGTCCAAAGGTTTCAGCCTGTGGTCCGGCTGTAAAATACAACCAATCCGTATTCAATCCGCCTGCGCTGCTTTGCGGAAAAACGATAGCCCAGAGACCTTGTATGGAGATAGGTGTGCCGTTGCCTTTCATTTGCCCCTGGTAGCTGCCTGTGCTGTCGTAAATATTGATTCTTCCGTCTCCAAAATTACCAACCAGAATATCATTTTGCGGAATGCCAAAGCCAGCTGGAACCTGTGCAATTCCCCAGGGTGAGTTGAGAGGGCCTTGCGATGCAAACCGCTTTACAAAACTGCCATCCGGCTTATAAACATCCACAAATCCGTTACCGGCTCCTGCTTCATCATCATGAGCATCGGGTGCTTTTTGTTTTGCATACGTTACATAAAGCTCATTATTGATGTTTTGAATATTGAAAGGCGCAAAACCTGCCGGAATACCCGGATCTATAAAAGGTTTATTTGTAACATAATGATATGCGTTATCATACACATCAACCTTGCCGTTGTGGAAGTCGGTAGCGTATAAAAAATTTCCAGTTCCATCATTGGCAATAGCAAGTCCTTTATATACAGCGTTCGCGCCCGATCTGTCTGCCACAGTTATGGTTGATGTGCCCGAGTTCCAGGCAGAAAGAATACCATCTTCAGTAGAATAAATAAATTTGCCGGGTTTGCCATTTGCAGGGATAACAAAATCAGTTGTGCCATTAAACACAGCGCCCGAAGGCGAGGCTCCGCGTGGCATACCGTTTAAAGGAATAGAAATAGCTGGTAAAATAGTGTTGCCTTGTCCGTCGTATATAACTGTACTGCCGGTATGGTTAGCAGCAATCCATAAAATGCCGGTAGGTCCAATGGCAATGCCCCATGGATTGCCAAGGTTGACATCTATTTTCGCCGCTCCAAAAATAGAAGTGTCCGACACAAGATTCACCTGCTGAAAGCTTGCACCCACATCATGGATGCTTATTTTTTTGCAAGAAATAATTGATACAACAATTAGCGTGGAAAGAAACAAAAGGTTTCTCCGGAAGGTTATTTTTTTCATATATTACTGTTTAAAAATTAGGCTGGTTCTGAAAAGTATGACAAGTGGCATTTTCTATTTGTTAGAAGTGTTTGATAAGCGTTGCACAAACGTTCCGTCAGTAACGGCAGATGGATAGAAAAATGAACAAAAACAAATGCAATCGTTCCATCGGAACGGTACATGAAGCAACAAATATTGAGGTATTCCTATGGAACTGAGCAATGTTTGGTTTTGCCATATTTTCTACCGACCTGCCATTTCCAATAGACCATTCCTCAAACAGTTATACGGGCAACACTGAATAATGGAAGAAACACCTTCTTACATTTCAGATCACCACAAAAAATAATGTTCTTATCAGTGAATACGTAGAAAAAATAAAAAGGTAATGGCTGAACGTGAATTTTTTTTACAATCCGTTTATAATAACATGTTTGTTTTTGCATGAATTTTATGGTTGTTACGGCGAGGTACGAGGCAGCTGTGGATTTATGAATGATGATTTGTGAATGTTGGTTGATAACGAATCGTTAGTTATAAATAGCACTTAGTGTGTTGCATAAACAGCTTCGGCCTCGCAGTGACGGCAATTTTATGCTCTTAACTTTTCTTCCCAACACTAGTGATGAACGCCAGCAAAAGTGAGAAGAGCTTTATATTTTAATTGCCTTATCACCAAAAGAAATTATCTTTAATTACAGACAGACTATCGTTGTAAGACTGGATTTTTACTTTGCTTTGTGAGCTAACATCAACTTCTTTCTCCTATTTTTTAATATACCCCTTATGGCAGATATTTTTATCAGTTACAAACGTGAAGACATTGCGCTGGCAAGGTCACTGGCTGGCGTGCTTAGCCAATCGGGTTATACCGTTTGGTGGGATCATGATATACCCGCAGGAAAAGACTACGACCAGGTTATTGAAGAGGCACTTGGTTCAGCACGCTGTGTTATTGTTTTCTGGTCGGCCGCTTCCATTAATTCGCGTAATGTAAAAGACGAAGCGAATGAAGGACTAAAACGTAATGTTTTAATTCCTGTTTTAATCGGTACTGTAACACAGCCCTTGGGGTTCAGGATGATACAGGCACTACAATGGGCCAACGGCAATTCCATAGAACAATCTGAAATGGATGAACTTCTTATGCAGGTAAAAAACATGATTGGAAGCCCTATCCAATCTAAACCAATACGGCCTGTAACAAAGCCGTACATACCTACCACTACTACTCCAACACGAACGCCACAACAACCTACCCGGGTGCAAGAAGACAAACCGGAAAGAAAAGGAATTGGCACAGGGTTAATTATTGCCTGCATTTGTATCATTGCACTGCTATTGTTTATTATGGTTAATAATAGAAAGCATACAGGCAAGCATGATGTGGCTGGTCGTCCCTCAACAACTTCAGCAACCGCTACTACCTCACAAAGTCCTTCCTCTTCTTTGCCGGGTAAGTTTCCACAGGGATCTGAGCGTGTACTTTCACCGGACGATTTATCCGGACTAAGCAAATGGGATTTAAAGATTATGCGCAACGAGATATTTGCACGCCATGGATTTATTTTTAAGACAAATGATATGAGATCGTATTTTGCTGCACAGACCTGGTACCAGGGAACGAACGATGACGTTAACAATATGCTCAGCGATATCGAAACACGAAATGTAGCCCTGATAAAACGGTTTGAATAAACTATTCTGTTGCAGCGGGTCCTCTATTCGGGCTTTCCATGCAAGGGCATGCAAGGCTAACGGTTCAATATCACATCCAATCAACAAGTGAATAATAAACATAGTCACTGCTGTTTACGTTTGGAATAAGCACATTAATTTTCCGTTCTGTTCGCAGAAACCGTTACGATATTACTTGAAACACGAAGGCTTTTGTTGAAGATGAATATGTATAAATGTGAAGCAACAAAACGGGAGGGCTGAAAACCGAACAGAGGCAACAAATAAAAATACAAAGACAGCATGATAAGTTCTAACGACAATAAAATGAAATGGTATCATTATATCGCATGTTTCTTTGCCGGGTTCTTTTTGGCTAATGTGGTTCCGCATTTTGTTCACGGCGTTTCGGGCGATCCTTTTCCGTCTCCCTTCGCCCATCCTCCGGGCAAAGGTTTATCCTCGCCCATGGTCAATGTCTTGTGGGCCCTGTTTAACCTTGTAGTAGGTTATTTACTTATTAGAGCGGGCAAAATTTCGGGCAAAAACAAATGGGCTCTTTTCATTTTCTTTATTGGTATTGCCGTATGCAGTATAGTACTGAGTATTAGTTTCGTTGATAAGATGCATCAGTAAGATGGAAAGGTTATACCTGTTCGGAAGATGTTTGGTTTTGCACTAAAAGCAGAGCATATTGAACCCATCGGGTTTGCGGTTTGTAGAAAAATTATGATTCGGTATTGCTCCGGCTCCAATGGAGCAGTTTTGTTTTTGTACATATTTCTTCTTATTTCATTTGCAAGCAACCTTTTTACGCTGCATTAAATGTTCTCAAAAATCAAAGACAAAGCCTGAGTATATCTTTCCGTTAAACACTTTGTTTTTGGCAAGTTTCACATCGTTAATAACAAGGCCATTGTCATTAATATATGCAATTCTAAAATGCTTTATCCGGAATGCAACCGAAAAACTTTGCTGCCTGAACGCATAGCCTGCTGCAATCAACCCATCGTTAAACGGCACATAGTTGATGCCTGCTGAAACATCGTATAAACCCTTGTCGGTTAGTAAGGCATCGGCACCTACATTTAGCCTGCCTCTTTTATAACATAAGCCTATACCATACGCACGCTGGTTGATATAAGAGCGCTGCGCTGAATCGCGCACAAACGCATCTGCATACAGTGTGGTGCCGGCTACATTCATTACAGACACACCTGCCTGCAAAAAGCTATTTATTTTATAAGTAAAAGATACATCTGCATCAAAGCGTTGTCTCTTGATTGAATCATCGGAAAAAAAATTGTACGGTTTAGCGTTTTGGTCTTGCTCCATGGCAACCAGATTTGGATTGTTGAATTGCTGCCATATTGATTTAACGGTAACAGCCGCACTCAGCCGGTTGTTAATCTGGTAAACGGGTGCCAGAAACACTGCATACTCCTGTAATTTCTCGGGATGCGTTACAACAAACGTAACAGTAGGATCGTCACTACCAATGCTGTACACGTTGATTTGCCTTGGCTGGTCTTGTTTTGTATAAATGCCACCCAACCCAACCGCAAACTGTTTAGTAATATGCTGATAGCCTGATAGCTTTATATTGTTTTTAAAATTGGCTAATAAACTTACATTGTCCGGCTTGCTGCTGAAGGCAATGGCAGATGCATTCCAAAAAACAGCTTCGGAAAGGTTGCGCGAAGGGGCAAAGTTGAAACCGGTATTATCGGTGTTGGTAAGGGGAGAAGAATGGAGGAAAATACCATATTTTATTTTTGCCGGTTCGATGGTAACTACCTTAAACAAGCCGACATTTTGTGTGGCTGCAATGGTAGCGAGTTTTTCAAACAAATTAATAAATGAAACCGGTGCTAAAGCTGCGCTGCCCGTTGCCTTTCCGTTCATGTCTTCGGGCGGCAGGTTTTGTGCAGAATCCAGCAGCCGGGCAGACATAATATCTGACAGTTCGGTGTTTTGGCAGTTCTCCAAAATCTTCCAGCCTTTTATAGTAACATACATTTTGGTTGGGTCGGTATTGCGTTTATCTAAGTCTTCGCTAACAAATACACGCTGTATTTTTTTGCAGGCCGAGCATTTGGTGATGATGTATAAGGCAACATTTTTATCCGTGAGGTCGGCTGCCTTCCAGCCGGTATTGACCTGGAAAAAACCTTGCGGTGTTGTAGATGTGGCGACAGCCGCTTTCGGGTTAAAAGAAGGGATAATAACAATGTTAACGGCACCTCTGGTGGAGGTTTCAACGCCATTGTTCATGCAACGGAGTGTGCCTTTTATAACCACTTCCTGCGCTTGTGCCGCATTCAGAAAGATAATTAATAAGATTGTAATGAGGGTGAGGTGCTTCATTTTCCTTTGTGTTTAATGTTAATTGGAGAAATGGGATTCAGCACAAATTCTATATTATCTATTTTGCCGGATTCAATGTTGAATTGCTTGCTCTTATCTTCATAGTCGGGGTGAGAGGTAACAAGGATAACTCTGTCGCCAAAATGATAACCAGGTATGGGTATTTCAAAACTGCCATCGTTGATTGTTTTGGTGCCATAAGGTGTACCATCAACAGCCACTTCCACATCTTTAATCGGGCGGTCCGCCGCATCTTTCACTATGCCCGATAAGCGCATCACTTTTGCCTGCGATACAGTTAGGTCAATCGGGTCGAAATTAGAAAGCAGTGTATCTATTGTGCGGCTGGTATAGCCATCACATTCTACGTTGATAATAATCTTGCTACGCAGCTGGTCGTAAGGAATATCAGGAAATACTACCATGCCTTTTTCATTCATAGCGGATGACCGCTGGTAATGCGGAAAGGAGAGTGTTACATTGCCCTTGGTAACCGGGTTTTTATCTTCGTCAAAAACACGTACTGTAATAAACTGGTTATTTGATCCTGATTCGGCAGTGCTGCTGTGTGACTTATTATGAAAATAATAGTAGCCAATACCAATTATCACTAAAAGGCTTATACTGGCTAACAGTAAATAAGAAAGGCTTTTTCTGGGTGTGGAGGTTGATGGTTTGTCAGGCGAAACTGCCTGTCGTTTCTGTAACTCCTGCAATGTTTCATTTTCTTCTTCATCACTATTTATAGGGGTTATATTGCCTGCAATTATTGGTTGATTCAGTACCTGGAGCAATTGATGTAAACCTGTTTGATAATCACCTGTAAAGTCAATGCGCTGCAATCTTTTCAACCTGAAAGGCACCGTACATTCGTTCAGCAGTACGGGTATTACACTTTTGCCGCTTTCCAATGCAAAAGAAACTTCATCCATTACATTTTCCGACTTTACAGAATCATTGGAAAGCACTAAAATCAGGTTCGGCGCAGCATTTAAGGCAGATTCAATAGCAGTATCCCAATGATCACCGGCTTTGATGTCTAACTGGTCGAGCCAGATGGCAACGCCAGCATTCCTTAAGTCGTTTGCCAGCTTCAGCACAAAAGTGGAGTCTGCTCTTGAATAGCTAAAGAATGTTTTTCCTGTAGGCACTTTTATGAATTGTTATAACGGGGCTTTTTATATTGTTATTTTCGTTGTTCAATAACCAACACATTAGCAGCAGTGGTTAAGTAAATGTACTATTTTCAACAATACGATTGCACAAACATATTTCTCCAAGCTCCTCTGTTCAGCGTAATCTCAACCAGGCGAAAGAGAAGAAAGTTTAGTTATTGAAGAGTAAATATTTTTGGAGGCGTTGTATTGTTATTTTTGATCACCGTTTTTCAATTGTTTGTCAAACCATAAGTGCTTTTATAATTGGCAAGACGTGTTTGCAGTGGCGGTTTAGGAACCTGAGGATATTGATTTGATGGGCACAGTTTGCAGACTTTGTGTTGTTGATATAATTAATGTTGATATATTAGAATCTAATAAATAATGCAAAGAACTACCACGCAAGAACCAGCTAACGAATTGGATGTTCTGAATGAGGACTTAGAAAATTATTTTGCGAATACTATTATTCCGCAATTGTTTGTGGATGCCAAACTCATACTCAGGAAATTTACGCCCCCGGCTATGAAACAATTTACCCTGACACCTGATGATATTAACAAGCCTATTCAGAATGTAACAGACCATATCCGCTATCCAACTTTACTTGAAAATATAAACGAAGTAATTGCAACAGGCGAGATCCTTGAAAAGGAAGTTCAAACGACGGACAAACGATGGTTTCAAATGAATATTTTGCCCTACCTGATTAGGAAGGAAAACAGAACGAACGGTGTAATTATAACTTTTGTGGATATAACAAGACGGATTGCTGTTTTAAATGAACTGGAATACATCAATGCCCAATATGCTACGCTGCTTTTTACTTTAACTCACGACATAAGGCAACCTCTTTCCACTATTGTGTTGCTTGGAGATGGGTTAATGGAGGCATACAATAATAAGGACATCAAACACTTTACAATATGGGTTGATACGCTTAAAAGAGCTTCTAAAAATATGAAGACATTAGTGGAAGATTTTAGCAAGCATATTACCGTGGAAAGGGCGATACCCGCTGAAGATGAGCGACTGAATATTGAAGATATATTTAATGATGTAATACTCTCGTTAAGGAATGACATATACAACAATGGAGTTGACATAAAAACCCATTTCAATACCTCTGAAATAATATTCTCAAGAAGAAGCTTACGGAGCATTGTTTTTAATCTTCTGAGTAATGCCATTAAGTATAAAAGAACGGATGAACCATTGAATGTAGTAATCACCACGGCGAAACAGGGAGGTTATGTGGTTCTTTCTATCCAGGATAATGGAATAGGCATTGATGAAAAACATCACAAAACAATATTTGAGAAATTTTCAAGGTTAAACAATAATATTGAAGGCACCGGAATGGGATTGTACATTATAAACCGAATGCTTGCTGATAAAGGCGGTAAGATTGAAGTGGAAAGCACTTTTGGAAAAGGCTCAACCTTTATCGTTTATTTTAAGGCTGATTACTGATAACGCCACCACCGGCAACTCTTATCTACAAGTTAATGTGGATGATAAAATAAAAAAGCAGCAAAAACAAACGTAGTTTCCTGAAATCAATCGTATTGAATAATGAACAAGTAGTAGTGTATCATTTTGAATTTATCCCACAGATTACGCTGATTAACGCAGATAATTTGTGTTGATCCGCCTCCATTTCCGTTATCTGCGGGACATCTAAAAGTAAAAGATAAAACTACTTACTTGCCCTTGTTTAAGTTCTCAATCAATTCAATAACCTGTTGATCCGAATCTAATTTATAATGGTTAGCTGCAGCAAACTGTTGTATCAGTTGGGCATAACCGGGAAGCGCTTTTGCAATAGATTTTTCGTTTTTGTTTATCTTAAACATCCGTTTCGTTTTTGCATCATACAACCATAACTCTTCTGTTGTTATATACACCTGTATAGGATTGCTGCCGTAGGTAACATGCTGCTCTATATGGTTTCTTAAATACTTTAGATATTGTACGCTATCTCCATCTGCTATTACCTGGTATAAAAAATTGGTAGGATAACCCCGCCCGTCGGGATAACCACTTCTGAAAAACACATCTGTTTCATTCTTCGCACTATCAGCATAAGTTATTCTGAAAGAGGTAACCTTATCAGCAAATGTAAAAGGGGCATCATTTTTTTTGAAATACAAGGTGTTGTTTTCAATATTAAACTGAAGCGGCATATTGGTATGTTCCTGTTGGTTGTTTAGAACAACAGAGCCAATGCCCCATTTATCGTACAAGAAAGGACTTCCGTGTATGTTTGCATATTTATTGGCATCTATTCTTTTGCCCGAATTATCATATACATCTATATAATAGGCATCCGATTTTTGTGCAAAACCAAATGTACACAATAGGATAAAACAGAGTAAGAAGGATAGGAGTTTCATATTTCAACTTTCCATAAAAATAAATTGTTTTTGTTTTCGCACCATTTTCCTTGTATTCCTGTGTACTCTCTCAGGGAGGACGATTCTATTTTACTGCTTTCGAATGTATTCAGTAATGGTACAGTTTGAAAAAGTGGCGATAACCTGTCAGGTTTACTTATTGTTAGCGATTATCGTAAACGTATAACCTGACAGGTTTTAATTGAAATATTTCAAACCAAGTACTCACTAGCCATTTATTCCGGTTTATGTAAGTACCAACTTATTACTTACATCAATAACAAAGGGTTTGCTGAAGACAATAGCTTGTCATATTTCAAAGGATTTCATTACATACAACAGATAATATCCATGTTCTTATATTTCGGTTGGTGAGCGACATCACAAGAGTTACGGAAGTTGTTTGGTTTGCACTAAAAGTATGTTGTATTGAACCCGTCGGGTTCAAATGTTTATAGAAGGAGTAGGATCAGGGATTGATTCGGCTTAGGATGAGTTTATAATTTCTCAACATAAAGTACATTTGTATTCGCTGAATATAACAATATGAAGGAAGTGCAAGAAAAGCTAAGGGAGTTATTTAACCGCATTCCCCGCAGGCATACGGCGGACAATGTAAAAGAAATATACAGTATACTGGATTCGTATGAAGAGCTATTGCAGGAAATGGAGGCAACTCCCCAGTATGAAAAAAAGGTAGCCCGTTTGTTTGTAGCCCTCGATCCGATAAGGGCAACAGTTAAAAAATCGAACGATAACAAAGCTTCGAAGAAAACAAAAGATACCCTGTTTGATGAAGCATCCGGCGCATTAAAAGATGCCATGGAAGAAGCCATGCAACTGTAAACGAAAGAACCCATTATTCCTCTTATACTTTTTTGTTTCCGCTTATACAAACGAGCCGCTATGGCTTATGTATCTTTTTACTTTTGTGTACCAGCAATAATCATTTTTCTTTTTCTAACTTATCATTTTTGTTACTGTAAGCTTGTGGGACTACTCAAAGCGTACAGGCTAACATTTATTGATTCATCAATTGTTCAATATGAAAAGAGGCACATCCGTTATTGTTTGCTGGTTGGCAATTATGCTGACTTTTGTTTCCTGTTCGTCGTTTGGCAACCGTCATAACATTAATATCACCTTAAGCGAGACCGACCAGGACTACAAGATTCAGGCGCATTACCCACAGGCAGAGACAGGAAAAGTGGAAGATTATTTAACGCATAAATTGGGAAGTGAAAGTGATGTTTCGTTTGCGAACACGCATATAGATGCGCAGCTTACTTTAAACGACGGAACTAAATTTTACATGAAGCATGAACCCGGCAGGCTTTTAATTAGGTTCGATAAAGATAGAAATTCAGTGGAAGCTTATCATAACATCAAAGCAATTGGTGAAGGTTTGAAAAACGTGCTGAAATAATATTTTTCAAAGTTTCCATTAACTGACTCTTTGCCCTTTCATCAACATATCAACAGCATTGTCAAACGAGCCCGCGCGTTCCACATTTCCGGCATTTACAAAGTAAATTTCATCAGCATTGCGAATGGTATTGAGGCGATGCGCAATGATGATACGCGTAGTGCGCGGAGGCAGTTGATTGAGTATCTCTTCGAGCAATTGTTCGGTTACTGTATCTATGTTGGCAGTGGCTTCATCTAATATCAGCAGGTCAGGATTGCGCAGTACCGCACGCATAAACGCAATGATTTGTTTTTGCCCTAAACTGATGCCATCACCACCGGAAGTGATTGGCGTTGATAAGCCTTGTTCGAAAAGAGCCAGAAGCTTGCCGAGAGCCGCTTCGCGAAGCACTTCTTCCAACGCTTCATCACTGTACTGGCGGTAGCGTTCATTGCCATAGATCAAATTGTCTTTCACCGTTCCTGTGAATAAAAATGGTTCCTGTAAAATAAAACCAATTTTATTGGTACGGGCATCGTTTTCATAACCCCGCAAGTCTTTTCCCCTTAACAACACGGTTCCTTTTGTAGGGTCATATAAACGCGCAATAATGGATGCGGTTGTGGTTTTGCCGCCGCCTGTCGGACCTACCATTGCGTATGTTTTTCCTTCTTCTAACTGCAGGCTGATGTTGTGCAAAATTTCTTCACCTTCTATATAAGAAAAACTTACATTCTGAAACTCCATCAGGTGAGGAGATAAGTTTGTTTTTGCCTCATTTTCTATCATCGCAACATCACTTTGCAACGATAAAATATTTGAGATCCTGTCCCAACCTGCCAATGCCGTTTGAAAGCTCGTCCATAACGCTGCGAGTTGCCGCAAGGGGTTGTAAAAGTTGGTGGCGTACGAGAGGTAACTCACCAATAAGCCTACTGAAAATTCTCCTTTTGAAATGAGATAGATACCAAAGATCAGTACAATCAATTGTGCACCGCCGGAAAAAAAATTGTAAACGGGCAGGAGTAAGTTGTTCGCTAATCCGGCAGCTACAGAAATCTTGTAATTGCTTTGGTTTACCTCATCAAACCGCTTCCTGAAATAATCGCGGCGGTTAAAAGCAATGGTTACTTTAAAATTGTTCAGGCTTTCCTGTATTTCGGAGCTTAGGCTGCCGGTGCTTTTTAAACTGGCTGCATTGCGACCCTTTACCCACGCAGACGTAAGCCAGGTAAACACAACAATGCCATACCGCAGGAATTAAAGCTGCAACACCTAACTCAGTATGAATGACCAATAAAAAAATGCCTGCGCCCAACATGGTGACAATACTGCCGATAAACTGCATGAGCGATTGCGAGAAAAATGAGTTGAGTTTATCAGTATCGTTGTTCACCCGCGAGATAACATCGCCAGCTTTATTATCGTTGAAGAACGCTACCGGCAAGGCTTGCAGCTTGCTAAAAATGGTATTGCGAAGCTTAAATAACATGCGCTGGCCAACGCCGCCCATTAATATAGTCTGCGAATAAGAAGTGAACAGGGCAATGAGATACATGGTTAGCAAAATACCCGACATAAGGAACAAGCCATGATAATTTTTGTGCTGCACATAATGGTCAATGGTATAGCCAATAAGGAATGGCCCGGTTAAGTTAAGTGCGCTGTTTAACAGGATAGCAAAAAGTGCCAAAAACAAAGTTTTCCTTTCATCAGAAATTAATTGCAACAGCTTTTTGAGCGCAACAAAAGTGGATGCTTTTTTTTGCCCTGCCGATAGCGCATTAAGATTGTAATTCATAGTGGCTGGTGCTTTGTTGTGATTGATACAATTGCACGTATTCAGGGCTGATGTGCATCAGTTCTTCATGTGTTCCGCGGGCTGCAATTTCGCCTTCTGTCAAAACAATAATCTCATCATAATTTTCAACCGATGCTATTTTTTGCGTAACAGAAACCAGCGTTAATTGCGGATAGTTGCGTTGCAGATTGGATAGTATTTTTTGCTCGGTATTGTTGTCAACTCTTGCCGTAAAATCATCCAATAATAAAACCGTAGGATTCACTGCCAGCGCGCGTGCCAGCATGATGCGCTGTTTTTGTCCACCTGATAAAGAAGCACCTCTTTCTGATACAATAGTGTTCAAACCGTTTGGTAAGCTTTGAATGAAGTCGTTTAGTTCAGCGGTGTCAATTGCTTTTGCTAACGATTCATCAGTTGCGGCATCGCTGAACGCAATGTTTTCCCGGATGCTCATGTTAAATAAAACGCTGTCCTGAAACACAAATCCAACATTGCTGTAAAAGCTTTCGCTGTTATAATCCTCAATCGCATGATCATCAAACAAAATAGTTCCCGACGTTGATTTAGTAAGTCCGGTAAGCAAATACAACAACTGTGTTTTTCCGGCTGCTGTGGGTCCGATAATCGCAGTTCGTGAGTTTGGTTTTACCGTAAAAGAAACATCTTTCAAAACCGGCTTTTGACCGTACAAAAGATTTATATTTTTCAATTCTATATTGCCTTGCAACGATGCGATTATGTTTCCTGTTGGCGGTGGTTCGGGTGCCGATAGCACACCACTGATACGTTCAAAAGAAGCGGTTGCCTGCGCTATTACGTTGCTCATAAAACCAATGATGAGAATGGGAAATATCAGCATCGCCAGGTAGCTGTTGAAAGCTGCAAAATTGCCCAACGTCATGCGGCCCTGAATAACAAAATGACCGCCCAAAACCAATATGCTTAACATCGCAAGGTTTGCAGAAAAAGTGATAACCGGAATAAGCATAGCAAACAAGCGCAGCACAGACAGACCCAGTGTTTTGGCTTTTGTATTTGCGCTTAAAAATTTATCGTATTCCCATTGCTGCGAATTCACAACGCGTATTAAAGCTGCACCTAAAATACTTTCGGTAATCACTTTGTTCAGCCAGTCAATCACTTCGCGGCTTTGCTTGAACAAGGCCCGTACTTTGCGTAGCACCACAAAAAAAGTAACACCAATAATGGGTATGATGGCGATAACGCAGAGAGCTAATTTCCAGTTGATGGTAATGAGCAAAACGCTTGCGCCGATAATGATAAAAAGAGAAGAAATGATCGAGACAATTGCCTGCGAAATAAACAACTTAATAGAATCAACATCAGCAGTAAGATTGGTTAATAATTTAGATGGATTTGCCTTCTGAATGAACAGATAGCTTTGCTTTGAAATCTGTTCCGACAAACGGGTGCGCAACTCTCTTGCCACACGTTCTGAAACATAAGTTTGTATAATGCTTTGCAGATAGCTAAAAACAAAAATGCTTGTAACTGCAGCCATGAATTCTATCAATACATTTTGCGGTGTGTAGTGTCCTGTATTAAAAGCATCAATGCTTTTAGAAATGAGTTTTGGCAGCCATAAATTAAAGCCATTTCCAATCAAAGTGAACAGCAACAACAACGCTACCAAACCACGATAATGTTTGAGTAAAGAAAGGATGCCCGGCTTGTTATTTTCCTTTTTCATAAATAAATGGAAAGCTCAAATGTAAGTTAGATTTGTTGAGTGAAAACGTCGGTTGCCCCTCATTATTTTTCATTGCATAAACCTATAATAAGCAACCTAATTTTATCGTTATGAACAAAACTAATCTTCGCGCCATCCCTTTGTTTTTGTTGATATTTTTTGTAGAAATGCTTACTTACACTGCATTTGCGCAAGGTCATCAATATTATATCAATGCAAAAGGAAACGATGATAAAGATGGCTCATTACAACATCCCTGGAAAACCATCAACAGACTAAATGCAGTGTGTTTGCAACCTGGTGATCACGTCTACCTACAAGAAAACGTATCTCTTAATGGATTACTTTATTTGAAAGACATACACGGAAAAAAAGATTCGCCTGTTATCATTCAAGGCGATAAAAACAAACCTGCTATCATCAATGCGAAGGATAGTTCAGCCATTGTTTTGGATGATTGTTCTTATATTTTTATACACAACATCATTGCAGTTGGGAGTGGCAGAAAAGAAGGCAATGTGAAAGATGGAATTGTGGTTACAAAATGTGGGAACATTACCATCAACAATATCAATGTTTCCGGCTTTCAAAAAGCAGGTTTGCTCATTCACAATTCATCCAACATTGTTGCAAGAAATATATCGTCACACGAGAATGGTTTTGCCGGTATTTATGTATCAGGTGAATATGGAGATAAGCTGCATTGTAAAAACATACGCATTATTCGTTGCGATGCCTATAACAATCCCGGTGATCCAACGATGCTTAGCAATCACAGCGGCAACGGTATTTTGGTTGGCTATTGCACACAGGTTTTAATTGATAGTTGCACTGCTTTCAACAACGGTTGGGATATGCCGCGGAAAGGCAACGGGCCCGTTGGCATTTGGTGTTATGAAGCCGATAGTGTTAATATTCAATACTGTATTTCGTATGAAAATAAAACATCGAAAGGCGGAGAAGATGGTGGTGGTTATGACTTCGATGGAGGCACCACAAATTCTGTTATTCAATATTGTTTATCGTATAGAAATCAAGGCAGTGCATTTGGCATTTTTCAATACGATGGTGCAAGCCCCTGGCATGATAATGTAATTCGATATTGCATCAGTGAAGATGATGGCAACACTTCCGCAGCAAGAGCCAGTGCTTATGTCTGGAACAGTTCGCACGATTCTTCTCAATTCAAAAATCTTTTGTTTTACAACAATACTTTGTACAATTCAAACAATGCTGCGGTCGCATATTCAACCGAAAGTGAGCATAGTAACTTTTGTTTTTACAACAATATTTTTATTGCAAAAAATGCTTTGCTACGAGGCGATTACAGCAAAGACAATTTTTTAGGCAATGACTGGTGGAGCGTTGATAGCAATTCTAATTTTTCAGAATGGGCGCATCAGCACAACAAAGAATTATGGAACGGCAAATTAAAAGGCATCAATATAAAACCTGCATTTATAAAAGCAGGCAATACAAAGGTTACTGATGTCGGTAAGTTGTCATTATTTAATAATTATCAATTGCAGCCTTCATCGCCTGTAATCCGCAGTGGTATTGATTTACATCGTTTGTTAGATATTGATGTTGGTAAGTTTGATTTTAATGGATTATCAATAAAAACAAATTTTATGGGTGCCTGTTCGAGATAAAGCTTATTGATATAGTATTTCGATTGTTCTCATCAAAACTCTGCTACCAATGACAACCATCTTGCAGCCGGTGCAATCCAAACTTCTTTATAGGTAGCTGTGTTGAATTGGGGCCAATACGGCTTGTCTTCATTAAACCGCGATTCCATACCAACGGGAATACCGCCTACCGTTTCGCCGGGTAATGCCGTATATAGCTGAGGATAATTGCTGCCCTCGCCCCAAATGATAGATTGCCCGAACGGATTTTTACCTACAATCCACATCAGTTGCTGTTCGGCAATATTCATCAAAGCTTTATCGTGTAAAAACTTGCCACAGAGCGCGGCGGCTTTGCCGGTGGAAAGCTGAACGGCTGCGTTGCCTCTGAAAGAAAACCATACTGGAAATACCCGCAGGTAATGCTCTTTATCCAACTGAACTCCATTATGAAGTTGCTCTTTATAATCTTCGCCGGCACCACTGAAAATGCCGACCTGCACTTTATAAAAGTTCACGGAATCTTTTACTTCATTCACATTGTACACACCACTGGGCACCAAGCCATAGGGTTGTACATACTGCATAATGGTTTTTAAGTAATCGCCGTACAGGCGAATGGAAGCTTCCCATTTTTTATAATCGGGATGTTGGGGCTGTGTTTCACAAAGTGCGGTGAGTGCCTGCATATATACCTGGTCGCGCGATTGGTGTGTGAAATGTACAATTGATTTTTTATCTAAATCGCGGTAAAAGAAACCTCTTAATTTGTCTTTATCACCTAATGGTTCGGTGCGCTGGCATTGCAATGTGTATTGAATGGCTTTGGCTGCTTCATCGGCATAATATTTATCGCCGGTTAACTGATACAACAGACTTGCTGCAAAAGAAATGTTTGCGGAATACTGACTGTTAGAAGCCATCGCAGCGTGGTCGCCACCGCCGCCAATGCTGCTAAGGTCTCCAAAGCTTAAACTGTCAAATCTTTTTTTGGCAAAACCAAAGTCTTCGATTGCCACTTTGCGTAAGTTTTCTTTTAGCTCTTTATCATTTGCCGTCATCATAGAGGCATACGCTTCAATTCCTGCAAAAACAAAGTTCTCAAATGCGCGGTTGTGAACATGCACTCTGCGCCGCGCAGATGAATCGTCTTTTGTGCCGATATACCCATCTGTCCATAAATTGGTTCCCCAGGTTTGCGCCCTGTAACCATTGCCCAGCCTTGCTTTGAGGATGCAGTCAATGCCCCAGTCGGCTTCTTCCATGAGGCGATTGTATAAATCAACATTGCTTTTTTCTTTTGCCCGTTTTGCCAATTCAAGTAAGGAAAAAATAATTTCGCCCGATTGCAGTACCTGTTGCGACATATCTGCCGCATCATGCCAGCCACCATTAAACGGATAAATCTTGCCCTCAAAATCTGCATGTAAATCACTATGACAAACACCATGTTTCCCGGGCACAGGATAGCCGCATCGTTCGCAAAACAAGAAGTTCAACACACGCCAGGCCGAGTTATCCCACACATTGCTGTTGATATAAAACGGTTGGCTGCTAACATCGCCAACGCGAATGGTATATTGTCCTTCTTTTTTGAAATCGGTAAAATCAATCGTTTCAAAAGTGCCGATATTTGTTTTTGTAGAAACTACTTTTCCTTCATACACGATGCAACATGCTAACATTGTCTATTAACTGAAATTTGTCGTTGTGATTGGCTACTCTTACAATGGCAGTCTTTTCACTTTCCACTCCATAACCGCTGGTAGAATAAATAATGCGATTGTTAGCAGGCATCCAGCCACTCACCACTTCAGGATTTTCAACTGTTTCCAGCGATACATTGTCAATATCAAATTTCAGCGAATCGCCCATGGTGCGTTCTTTCCCAAACACTTCTATGGCAAAGGACAGTTTGGTAACTTTATCGCGGGGCAATTCCGTCATTTCCACAAAACATTCATTCCATTGGTTGTTGATTAAATTCATTTCATGAATGCCTTCGCGTCCATATTGATCCGGCACTTTTGTTTTGCCATCATTTTCTACTATTAGGTTGAGATAAATGCTGCGGGCGCCTTCGCAATGCGGATACACAAACACTTTAATGCGATTGTATTTTTCCCAGTTGGCACCGCCCACATCATACGTTGCCATTGAAGTACCCAAACCAATGCCCCAGTTCAAAAAATCCGGATTGGTTGTTTGAGATGTGAGCCGCAAACTGTTTTTGCCCGCAATACTTCTTTCGTCCGTTAACCTCATGCCGCCAAAACCTTTATGGCTCCATTTATTAAGGTCTTCCATATTGCATAAAAGCGCAGAGTCTGTTACTTTTTTAGTAAGCCCAAACGTTTCGTACGACTTGCTGTAATCCAATGGCAGCGGGCTATGTACGTAGCCGGTGTTGCGAATATCATTTTTTAATTGTTCATCAACTTGAGCAAATAATAAGATGGAAGGTAAAATGAAAAGCAGCGCAATAATTAGTATTTGTTTCATAGTAGTTAAGAAGATGGTGAAGCGATGAAGCGTTAGATTTTTAAGTAAAAATATTAATGAGTAAATACAAAACAACCAGAGAATTTGCGGTTGTACAAGAAAAGCTACACAACAGCAAAAAATTGCAAATGGCCGTCAATATTGTACAACAAGCCTGCATTATATTTACAACACCAATTTCATCTCTTTTCAAAAATCAATTACCATGAAAAAAACACCTTTGTTGATAGCGTTGCTTCTTTTTGTTTTTGCACAAATTTTTGCACAAAAAACACAAAAGCCGCCGTTGCATGGCAGGCATTGGATGGCAGTAACCGGCAAGCCTTTGGCAGCCGAAGCCGGTGCCAAAATTTTTGAGCGCGGTGGTAATGCGGTGGATGCGGCTTGTGGTATGTTGGCTGCCGTTTGCACCATGTGGGATGTGTTGAGCTGGGGCGGCGAAACGCAGGCTTTAATTTATAACCCAAAAACAAAAAAGGTCATTGCCATTAATGCGTTGGGCATGGCGCCAACCGGCGCAACCGTTGACTTTTTTAAAAGCAAAGGATATTCGTTTCCACCCGAATATGGTCCGCTGGCAGCCGTTACGCCGGGCACGCCAGGCGGCTTGTGTTTGATGTTGGCTAATTATGGCACGATGAGTTTACAACAAGTGTTAGAACCGGCGATGGAAATGGCGGCGGGCTACCCGATAGAAGCAGAAACTGCCAACAGTTTTGAACGGGGCAAAAAGATGATTAAAGAATGGCCGTACAGCAAAGCGGTGTTTCTTCCACATTTGGGCGAAGAACGTGAAGCACCGGAAGCAGGAGAAATATTTGTACAAAAAGATTTACTGAATACATTAACCAAAATGGTGGAAGCTGAGCAGCAAGCGTTGCAAAAAGGAGCGAGCCGCAAAGAAGCCATCATGGCGGCTTACGACCGTTTTTACAAAGGGGATATTGCGCAGGAATTTGTGCGGGGTTGTAAAGAACAAGGTGGCTTGATAACAATGGAGGATTTGGCTAAATGGAAACCTGTTGAAGAAGAGCCTTTGCAAGTAAACTATAAAGGCATTGATGTTTATAAATTGCAGGAATGGACACAAGGGCCCGCCATGCTGCAAAGCCTGAACATTCTTGAAAATTTTGATTTGAAAAAGATGGGTTATAATTCACCGCAATACATCAACACCATTTATCAAAGCATGAGCCTTGCCTTTGCCGACAGAGATTTTTATTATGGTGATCCCTACTTTACACAACCACCCATTAAAGGCTTGCTGAACAAAGAATATGCAAAAGAAAGAGCGAAATTGATTAACCTAAACTACAACGATTCTACCATCGCACCGGGCGATCCTTACCAATATGAAGGAAAACAAAACCCCTATCTTACTCTCCTACAAAAAAGAAGAGAGCTGACAAATATGGGCAAAAACAAAAGTAGCAATCAGTTTTTGCCAAAGCACGATCAAAAGACTTCAATGAACAATAAGGAAGATGGTCAGTTGTATGCTATCAATGCTTCGGCACGGGACAGCTTGTACATGGATCGTTTGTGGCGTGGCACTACCAGCATTGAAGCAGCCGACAGCAGTGGCTGGGTGGTTTCTGTTACACCAAGCGGCGGCTGGCCGCCAGCCTGCATTGCGGGACACACGGGTGTAGGCATGAGTCAGCGCATGCAAAGCTTTGTGCTCGATTCTATCGTTGACCCTTTTAATGTAGTGCAACCCGGCAAACGTCCGCGCGTAACGCTTACGCCTTCATTGGCAATGAAAGAGGGAAAACCGTATGCGGCTTTTGCCGTGCAGGGTGGCGATACGCAAGACCAAAACCTCTTACAATTCTTCTTAAACCTCGTTGAATTCAACATGACGGTGCAGGAAGCTACGGAAGCGCCCAACATCAACACCAATCAGCTATGGCTATCATTGGGTGGTATGCAAATGAGTGATCGCATACCCCATCCCGGCTCTATCTTAGTTGACATTAATACAGCGGATTCTACTAAAACAGCTTTGCAAAAAATGGGGTATCATTTATCATTTGGCAGGCGCACCAGCGGCCCAATCAATGCCATTTATTTTGACTGGAAGCATGGCACATTGTGGGGCGGAAGTAGCAATAATGGAGAAGATTATGGCATTGGATGGTAAGGGTATTCGTCATTGCGAAGTATGAAGCAATCTGTGGATTGCACATTGAGTGGTTTGTAAGTTGTGAATAGTGAGTTGTGAGTAAATAATGCTAACAGATTCATTGCTGACAAGCATGATGTATGGCTGAGCACAGATGGCTTCGTTCCTCGCCATGACGAAAATTGGCGCAAAAACAAAAATGAGATCCTTCTTACAAATAAAGGGAATGGTCCAACCTAACTTTGCGTTTGTTTTTACTACAATTTGTAAGCTATGGAATTAGGAATTTACACTTTTGTTGAGTCAATGTCTGATGCAACAACCGGCGAAAAAATCAGCGACCATCAGCGCATTGCCAACCTGATGGAAGAAATAGAACTGGCCGACCAATTGGGATTGGATGTATATGGCATCGGCGAACATCATCGCCATGAATTTTTAGCTTCCTCGCCCTGCAATATTGCTGGCTGCGGCTGCAGTAAAAACAAAACAAATTAAACTCACCAGCACCGTAACGGTGCTGAGTTCTGACGATCCGGTGCGCGTGTTTCAACAATTTGCTACCGTTGATTTATTATCAAAAGGAAGAGCGGAAATCATGGCAGGAAGAGGTTCGTTTATTGAGTCGTTTCCTCTGTTTGGTTATGATTTAAATGATTACAATGTTTTATTTACCGATAAGCTCGAACTCTTGCTAAAACTGGGCGAGAGTGAAGTGGTAAGCTGGCAGGGAAAACATCGGCCTTCGTTTCAAAATCTGGGCATTTATCCGCAGCCTTATCACAAAATGCCAATCTGGATTGCGGTGGGAGGAACTCCTGAATCCATTGCCCGTGCAGGCAGGCTGGGATTGCCCCTCGCGCTTGCAATTATTGGCGGAACGCCCGACCGTTTTGTGCCGCATGTACAAGTTTTATAAAGACAGTTATCAAAAAGCCGGGCATGATATGGCTGCCTTTCAACTGGGCATTAATTCGCAAGCTTTTATTGCTGATACTTCGCAGGAAGCGGCTGATATTTATTTTCCGCCGTATGCCAAAATAATGACGCAGTTGGGAAAGGAGCGTGGCTGGCCGCCCACCACTCGCCAGCAGTTTGATTATATGCGCAGCCCGGAAGGGTATTTGCTCGTAGGCAGTCCGCAACAAGTAATTGATAAAATTTTATACGAGCACGAATTGTTTGGTCATACCCGTTTTTTGGCGCAAATGAGTATGGGAGCCATTCCGCATAAGGCAATGATGCGTTCGATTGAATTGTTTGGAGATGTGGTGGGGCCGGCGGTGAGAAAGGCGTTGCAGGCTGTAGATGTGGTGAATGAGTGATTGGCGTTGTGATGACGTTGGTATCAAGAATTAGCTTTCGTATCTCTAGCAGCTTTTATTTCGAATTCAATCTCTTCCAATGTCATATTTGAAAGTCTAACCTTTTCAGCGATTGCATTGCATTCAAGCAAAGATTGCCTCGCATATTCAAGGCTGATTTTGTCAACTAAATCTGTAAATTTTATTTCAGAGCTATGCAATTGATAGCGTTGAAAATCGAAGTCACTGATTTTTACTTGTATTGTTTGCATACTGTTTTCTTTTCAATTTTAGTATTGTAAAGATAATCGAAGGATTTTACTTGCTATAATAGTAGTAAATGGAATGCTTTGTGAGATAACTGATTGAAAGTGGATAGAATTATAATGAGATAAGAAGTGCCAAGAGCATAAACCTATAGCCTTAACTTTTGCTGGTGAAGAACACCAGCAAAGGCGAAATGTGAATATTATGGTGAATAAAGTAGTTGGAGAAGAAGGACAATAAAGTTTAATTTGCATTGAAGTAAGTGTCAAAAAATAATATTGATAAAGCAGGCGATGAAAGATTTAAAAATAATGATTGGCGATAGTCGAAAACTACTTTCAGAATTACCAGATAAAACCGTACAATGTTGTGTTACTTCGCCACCCTATTGGGGATTAAGAGATTATGACCATAATGCACAAATAGGTTCAGAATCTTCTCCGGTTGAGTATGTCCAAAATCTTGTAGAAGTATTCAAAGAGGTAAAACGTGTCTTGCAGGATGATGGCACTTTGTGGCTGAATATTGGAGATGGCTATGCAAGAAATGGCGGTGTAGGAAAACCAGGTCCAAACGCAATGGTAGGAAATACTAAAAAGCGAATTCAAAAACGGAACTGCAAAGTGCCCAATTGCTGGGGACTTAAAGACCGAGACTTATTGGGAATGCCTTGGCGCGTTGCTTTTGCACTTCAGGAAGATGGCTGGATTCTGCGTTCAAAAATTAGTTGGATAAAAAAGAATCCCATGCCTGAAAGTGTAAAGAATCGTCCAACGACTGCGACAGAAGAAATCTTTCTTTTTGCAAAATCACCTAATTACTATTACGATTCAGAAGGAGTGAGGGAAGAAAGCGGTGCCAACTTAAGAAACTATTGGATATTAAATCAAGAACCAGGAAAACATGGACATCCGGCTGCCTTTCCACGGGAGCTTGCGAGAAGATGTATTTTACTCGGATCGAAAGAAGGTGATACCATTCTTGATCCTTTTGGCGGTTCCGGCACAACAGGAATTGTCGCCTCTAAACTTCACCGCAAGGCAATTGTTATTGAACTAAATCCAGCTTACGCAGAAATTGCTTTATCAAGAAGTTCAGTTGTTCAACCACAATTTCAATCTTTTGTTTCAGAAGATCAACCAAACATATTATAATGCGGAAACCGGGTTCAAAAAAGCTTATTCTGGATTTTTTTCTAAATAACATTGGAGTTATTCTCGAATCACGTCAAATACAAGCCGCAAGTGGTGGTGCTTCTGAATGGGCAAGGCGAGTGCGCGAGCTTCGTAATGAAGATGGTTATCAAATTTTATCGCATAAAGACAGAGCGGACTTAAAGCCGAATCAATACTTACTTGAAACAACAAAACGTATCCCTGCATTTGCAAGAAATATATCCAAGGAAACACGAGCTTGGGTATTAGAAAGGAATGGATATACTTGCCAAATGTGTGGAGTGGCCGCTGGCGATCCTGATCCTTTTAATCCCGGCAGAACAATAAGGTTAACTATGGGACACATTCTAGATAAAATCAAAGGAGGTGGCGACGAACCAAATAACTTAAGAGCCGTTTGCACTAACTGCAATGAAGGACTTCAAAATACTGCGTTACCAAAACCTGATCAAATACACCTTCTGGCACAAATCCGCCGTGCAACTATTAGCGATCAACAAGTTGTTCTCGAATGGTTACTAAGAAAGTTTAATAAGAAGATAATTGAATAATGAAGCGATTACCTTATCACTATTACAACCCCAACTCCGCCTTAATAAACGGAGCGGTTCTGCTTTCTTTATTATTTACCATTTCTTCGGGTGTGCCGGTAAACAAAACTCTGCCACCACCTTCGCCACCTTCGGGTCCTAAATCAATGATGTAATCGGCTACTTTAATAACGTCTAAATTGTGTTCAATCACTAACACCGTATTGCCTCTGTCAACCAATTTATTCAATACATCTAACAAGTGCTGTATATCCTGGAAATGCAAACCGGTTGTAGGCTCATCCAAAATATAAAAGGTTTTACCAGTGTCTTTTTTAGCCAGTTCCGTTGCCAGCTTTACACGCTGTGCCTCTCCCCCACTCAGGGTTACAGCGGATTGTCCCAATGTGATATAACCCAGCCCTACATCCTGCAGCACTTTTATTTTGCGGTATAAATAAGGCACTGCATGAAAGAATTCAACAGCTTCATCTACTGTCATATCCAGAACATCAGAGATGGATTTTCCTTTGTACCGTATTTCCAAAGTTTCGCGGTTGTAACGTCTGCCATTGCACTTTTCGCAATGCACATATACATCAGGCAAAAAATTCATTTCAATCACGCGCATACCGCCGCCTTCGCATACATCGCAGCGACCACTTTTTACATTAAAAGAAAACCTACCTGCATTATAGCCCCGGATTTTTGCTTCAGGAATCGCGGCAAACAAAGTGCGGATGTCCGTAAAGAAACCACAATACGTTGCCGGATTGCTTCGTGGCGTTCTGCCGATTGGCGACTGATCAATCTCAATCACTTTATCAATGTGTTCCAACCCTTTTATTTCTTTATAATCCAGAGCTGCGAAGCTTGAGCATAGCATGTTGCGATAACAAAGGATACAAGGTTTCATTAATCAAAGTTGATTTGCCGCTGCCGCTAACGCCCGAAACAACAATGAATTTTCCTAACGGAAATTGAACAGTTACTTTCTTTAAATTGTTGCCATCTGCGCCCACCAATTCCAGCTTTTTTCCATTGCCTTTTCTTCGTTCCATTGGTATAGCAATGCTTTTTTTGCCGCTTAAATACTGAGCCGTTTCAGAACCAGATTTCAACACCATTTTTGGCGTTCCTGCGGCAACAATAACACCCCCATGTTTACCTGCGCCCGGACCAATATCAACCAAATGATCGGCTGCCATCATAATGTCTTTATCATGTTCAACCACCAAAACGCTGTTGCCAATATTGCGAAGGTTTTGCAAAGCTTTTATCAGCCTTTGATTGTCTCTTTGGTGCAAGCCAATAGAAGGTTCGTCGAGAATATAAGTGATGCCCTGCAATTGCGAGCCGATCTGCGTTGCAAGGCGTATGCGTTGTGATTCGCCACCGCTTAATGTTCGCGAAGCGCGATTGAGAGTAAGGTAAGTCAAACCCACGTCCAGCAAGAATTGCAGCCGTTCACGAATTTCCTTAATGATGTCTTTAGCAATGAGGTTTTGTTTTTTTGATAAACGCTTCTCGACGTCTTTCAAACCAGACAAACAGTTTATCCAGATCTATATCGCTCAACTGAGATATGTTTTGATTATCTACACGAAACCAAACGCTGTCCCGTTTCAACCTTGTTCCCAAACAGGTGGGGCAGGTTTTTAATTCCATGTATTTTTCCACCCATTCACGCATGTGATCGGTACTGGTACTCGAATTGAACCAGCGATTAAGCATCGGAATCGATGCCTTCAAACTCTCCGGAATACATATCGTCAGGGCTCGACTATCAAATCCACGCTCTTCATCTGTACCTTCTTCATTTCCCCACAATAAAAAATTAAGTTGGCGGATTGAGGTAACTCTTTGATGGGTTTATCTAAAGCAATCTTCCGTTTTTTTGAAAGATTGGCAACATTCTTAAAAACAAAAGCTTCGCGTTCTTCGCCTAATGGTAGAATGCCACCTTCTTTGATGCTTATGTTTTTATCAGGAATAACTGCATCCAAACTTACCGTGTAAACTGAACCTAAGCCTTTACAGGTTGGACAAGCGCCATACGGCGAATTAAAAGAGAAAGCGTTGGGCGACGGCTCTTCATAAGCAAATACCCGTGTCTTCGCACATCAGTTGCTTGCTGTATTGCACAACTTTATCATTGTCATTCACTAACAAAAACATTAAATCTTTGCCCGTTTTTAATGTTTGCTGAACGCTTTGGCTTAACCTCACTTTCATGTCATCTGTTACAGGCAACCGATCTACCACCACTTCAATATCGTGAATTTTATAACGGTCAACCTGCATTTTTGGTGTGATGTCTTTTACCTCACCATCCACTCTTACTTTTACAAAGCCACGTTTGCGTATGTCTTCAAACAATTCCCTGTAATGACCTTTACGGCCACGAACCAATGGCGCAAGGAGGGTTATTTTTTGGTCTTTGAAGCGTTCGGTTATGTTTTGTAACGATTTCTTCTTCGCTCCACTTTACCATTTTTTTGCCCGTGTTATAGCTATACGCTTCGCCGATGCGGGCAAACAGCAAGCCGTAAAAAATCATAGATTTCAGTGATGGTACCAACGGTTGAACGAGGGTTTTTTTCGGTTGTTTTTTGCTCGATGGAAATGACCGGACTTAAGCCTATGATTTTATCAACATCAGGCCGTTCCATATCACCAATAAACTGTCGTGCATAAGCGCTAAAACTTTCCATGTAGCGGCGCTGGCCTTCATTATAAATCGTATCAAATGCAAGCGAAGATTTACCGCTTCCGCTAACGCCGGTAAACACTACCAGCTTGTTTTTTGGAATGCTGATGTCTATGTTTTTCAGGTTATGCTCGCGTGCTCCGATTACTTCTATTTGCTCATAGTCCAATGCCGGTTGCAATTCTTTGATTTTCGCCATAGGTAGGTGCAAATATATTTCAGAATTACCGGCGCAACGCTAATAATTTTAGTTTTGGTTTTGCCTACTTTTTTTGACAAAATACTTGTCCCGCAGATTGCGTAGATAATCGCGGATTATCTGTATTCATATCTGCGTTGATCTGCACAATCTGCGGGACACAATATTGATAGTATGTGAGTTTGTTTTTGCACAAATTTTATGTTCATCATTATTACCAATTCTTTAATGGAAAGGTTTTACTTTGTGGCGTAATTTTATAAAACTGAAAATAAAAATTCAGAACTACTATGGCTTTATTTCAATCGGGAAATCCTACGTTATCCCAAAAAATTTTTGAACGTTCTGTTGACAGTGCCGACAGCGGAGTGATGACTGTGAGAGGTTCTATCACGAAGTTTGGTTTTTTAATGCTGATGGTAATTGCCGGTGCAGCCTACACCTGGAATATGTACGCATTTAGGCCACAAACCATGACCACAATGCTGTGGGTTGGATTGATTGGCGGTTTGGTAACAGGTCTTGTAGTTTCTTTCAAACCCACACTGGCTAAGTATTTGGCGCCAGCGTATGGCTTGCTCGAAGGCTTTGTAATTGGTGCATTATCGGCCATTGTTAATGGCATGTTTGCAACCAAATATCCAAACCTTGTGTTGACGGCTGTAGGCTTAACCTTTGGTGTTGCATTGGCAATGTTCCTGTTATACAACTTCCGCATTATCCGTCCCACACAAAAGTTTAGGGCTATCATTATGGGCTCGGTGCTGGGCATTATGTTGTTTTATCTCATTACTATTGTTCTTTCTGCTTTTGGCGTGCACATGCAGTTTATGAGTATTACCGATAGCAGTCCTTTAGGTATTGGCATTAGCTTATTTGTAGTTGCCATTGCTGCGATGAGCCTGATACTTGATTTTGAAAATATAGAAGTAGGGGCACAAAGCGGTGCACCTAAATACATGGAGTGGTACAGTGCCTGGGGCTTATTGGTTACCATGATTTGGCTGTACATTGAAGTGCTCAAATTGTTGAGCCGCCTGGCAAGCAGCAGAAACTAAACGAATTGTTTTTGTTCACAAAAGAAAAATAGTTGGCAATTGTGCCAACTATTTTTTTATCATCTATTGCCGCAAAAACAAAAAAGTGGAGAAAATTATCCTCCACTTTTTGTTTTGTGCTAAAACTCTAAGCTCAAAGCTCATGGCTCGCAGCTTTTTCTACATGTGCAACTTTTCTTTTTTTCCCAATAACTCATCTACTGTTTCTCTATACATTTCATCCGGCACACAACAATCTACGGGGCAAACAGCAGCACATTGCGGCTCTTCGTGAAAGCCCTGGCATTCAGTGCATTTATTGGGCGTAATATAGTAAGTATCAACAGCAATAGGAGCAAAGCGGTCATCGGCATTCACTACCTCACCATCCATCAATGTAAAACTTCCCGTTACGCTTGTGCCATCTTTTATCGCCCATTCTACGCCACCTTCGTAAATAGCATTGTTAGGACATTCCGGCTCGCAGGCGCCGCAGTTAATACATTCATCAGTTATCTTGATTGCCATATTCTGTTCTTTTTATCGAGGTTTACAAACTACTTTTGCAGCCCAAAAATAGTGCTGAAAAATGAATGTGCAAGAACGGTTAAATTTATTGGTGCAACTGGGCGAATACATGCAAAGTGATAACGAAGAGTGGAATGCTGTAAAACATAGAGCTTATTTGAAAAACCAATGGTTTATACCTCAGTTTATCGAATTAGCTATAACTAATATCTGCAATGCATATCTGCAAAAAGAGGTATTGCAGAATGTGGTTCAACAATATAAAATCGGCGAACCTATCGAACCAAAAACCGTAGGTATTGTAATGGCCGGAAACATTCCCCTGGTTGGCTTTCACGATTATTTGTGCGTGTTTTTAAGCGGTCATTATGCTGCTGTTAAACTCTCTTCGAAAGACGATGTGCTGCTTCCTTTTTTATTCAATAAAATGAAAGATTGGAATGAAGAGTTTGCAAAGTATGTAACGGTTGCTGAAACGCTTAAAAACTGCGATGCTTACATTGCCACAGGCAGTAACAATTCAAGCCGGTATTTTGAATTCTATTTTGCAAAATATCGTCATATCATCCGCAAAAACAAAACCTCTGTTGCTATATTGGAAGGCAATGAAACAAGAGAAGAGTTGAGTTTATTAGCTGATGATGTCTCATTGTATTTTGGTTTGGGTTGCCGCAATGTAACGAAGCTTTTTGTACCTGAAGGTTATGATTTTATTCCGCTGCTCGAAGCATTGAAAAAGTACGATTATTTTTTAGAGTTTCACAAATACAAAAACAATTATGACTATCAATTTGCTCTTTTAATTATGAGCAATAAATTTTATATGAACAATGGCTCCATCTTGTTAGCTGAAAATGCTTCTGCTTTTGCACCGGTTGCGCAACTCAATTTCAGCTATTACAATTCGGCAAAAGAAACCATTTCGGGTTTGCAAAACAGCAGCGATATTCAGTGCATTGTTGGCCATCATCATATACCTTTTGGAAATGCCCAAAAACCCTTTTTTACCGATTTTGCAGATGGCACAGACACCTTGCAATTTTTGATGAATTTGTAAAGATTCACTTATATAATTGGCATAAAAATCGCACGTTTATAAAATATTATTCACCAATAAACGATTGCGAATCATGGACAAATTAGAACTAAAAGGTAAGTGGAACGAAATCAAAGGCAAAGTGAAACAATCTCATGCCGACCTTACCGATGATGACCTCAAATATGAAGAAGGAAAAGATGACGAATTACTAGGAAGGCTTCAACAGAAAACCGGAAGAGCAAAGGATGATTTAATAAAGTGGCTGAGAGGACTTGGTTAATTTTAGCTTACTGCAAATGTTCTCTGCCCCAAAAGGCGGAGAACATTTTTATGATAAGAATTTTGAAGATGGAATGGGGTAAAACTGATATAGAGCAATTGAACAACATCAACTTCGTGCTGCCGCCGGAGCCTGCCGAAAATTTGTCTATCCTAAATAAAAAAATAAAACCCGACACTCAAATCTATCTCGGATGCGCACGCTGGGGAACGAAAGAATGGTTAGGACACTTTTACCCTGATAACATCAAAGAAAAAGATTACCTCCACTACTATTCAAAGCTGTTTAACTGCGTTGAACTGAATACTACTTACTATCATGTTCCTACTATTGAACAAGTAAAGCATTGGAAGAACCAAGTGAACAGCAGCTTTCGGTTTTGCCCAAAATTTCCGCAGTATATAACGCATGTGATGCGGTTGCAACATTGCGATAAAGAAGTGAGCGAGTTTGTAACTGCTATCTCTGCATTTGAAGAAACATTAGGACCTGTGTTTTTAATGCCAAATCCGCAAATGGGAGTGAGCGAACTGCCCCTCATCAAACGATTTATTGAACGATTGCCCTCATCATTAGATGTGTTTATCGAGCTTCGCCACAGCAGTTGGTTTGAGGGCGGCTTACATCAAGAACTCTACGATTTTGTAACAGAATATAACATTGGTTTGGTGATAACTGATGCGGCCGGGAAACGCGATAATGTGCACATGCACTTGAGCAAGCCGGAAACGTTTATCAGGTTTGTAGGTAATGGCTTACATACTACCGATTATGCACGTATTCATCAATGGGTAGCGCGTTTGCAATTGTGGATGAAAGAAGGTATCAGGAACATTTATTTTTTTATGCACCAAAACAACAGCCTCAACGCACCACAACTGAATAAATATTTGATAGAAGAAATCAATGCAAATAGTTCGGTAAATTTTCCCGCCATTCATTCCATTCGCCCGCAAGCCACTTTATTTGATTGATTTTTACATCACTACTTTAGCTTTTTCTTCGTCTAATTCATTCTCCCATTTTGATATAAGCAAGGTCGCGCTTGCATTGCCAATAATGTTCGTAATAGCCCGTGCTTCGCTCATAAAACGATCAATTCCTAAAATTAAAGTAAGCCCTGCAACAGGCACGTGGCCTACCGTTGGCAATGTTGCGGCAAGTGTAATGAAACCGCTGCCGGTAACACCTGCTGCACCTTTTGAGGTTAGAATTAAAACGGCTAACAAAGCAATTTGATGTGATAAAGTAAGCGGCGTATCGGTGGCTTGTGCAATGAAAACGGCTGCCATAGTTAAGTAAATAGAAGTGCCATCTAAATTGAAAGAATAACCTGCCGGAACCACCAAACCCACCACCGATTTTGAACAACCCGCTTCTTCTAATTTTTCTATCAGCGGCGGTAATGCCGATTCGGATGATGAAGTGCCGAGGACAATCAGTATTTCGTTTTTAATGTAAGAAAGCAATTTAAAAATGTTGAAACCAAACATTTTTAAGACAGATCCTAACACGACAATGATGAACAAAATACAGGTAAAATAAAACGTTCCCATTAAGCCAGCTAATGGCTTGAGTTGAGCAATTCCATAAGCACCAATGGTGTAGCTCATAGCGCCGAAAGCTCCAATTGGCGCGGCTTTCATGATGATGTTGATAATGGCAAATAAGGCTTGCGATAACGACTGAATACCTGATAATACGGGTTTGGCTTTGTCGCCAATTTTAGCTAAACCAAAACCAAACAAAACAGAAATGAATAAAATTGGCAATAAATCGCTTTGCGTAAAAGCACCAACAATGGTTTCAGGAATAATGTGCAACAGAAAATCAACCGCCGATGTGTGTTCCGTTGCCTTTGCTGTAATGGACGAAGCATCCAGCGTTGCAGCGTTGATGTGCATGTTGGAGCCAGGATGAAACAAATTGATCAAAACCAAACCTATGATGAGTGCGAACGTTGTCATCACTTCAAAATACAGGATGGCTTTTAAGCCAACACGACCTACTTTTTTCATATCATCCATCCCTGCAATGCCGGTAACAATTGTGCAAAAAATAACGGGCGCAATCATCATTTTAATCAACCTGATAAAAGCATCGCCAAGTGGCTTAAGACTTTTAGCAAAGCCGGGATAAAAATGGCCGAGTAAAACGCCGGCCACAACGGCGACAAGCACATAAAAGTAGAGCGATTTTGTAAACGACTTCATTCAGCAAGTTTACAATATCTCACTCAACTCTAACCAGCGCATTTCTTTGGTCGAAATTTCATTGGTTATACTGCCGATACGATTGCTCCACATGCTGATTTGTTCGTAAGAAGCATTGCTATCGCTCAACTTCGATTCCAACTGTTGTTTTTCGGTTTCCAAATCGGCAATTTCTTTTTCCAGCACTTCAAACTCGCGCCTTTCTTTGTAACCTGGTTTTCGCTTGTTGTCTGATGCAGCTTTTGGTTGCTGAATGACAGCAGGTTGCTGCTTGTAATCAGTTGAGTCGGAGGTTTGTTTTTGCCCTTCTTTTCCCCTTTCGTCCAGGCGATATTGTGTGTAGTTTCCAGGGAAATCAATCACTCTGCCTTCACCTTCAAATACAAATAAATGATCTACCAGGCGATCCATAAAATAACGATCGTGCGATACAATTAAAATGCAACCCTGGTAATCTGATAAAAAGTTTTCGAGCACACCTAAGGTTGGCAAATCCAAATCGTTGGTAGGTTCATCTAAAATTAAAAAGTTGGGATTTCGAAATAGAATAGTGAGCAGTTGTAAACGTTTCTTTTCACCGCCGCTTAACGAATTCAAATAAGTATATTGCTTCTCGGGCGGGAAAAGGAACAACTCTAAAAACTGCGCTGCGCTTAAGCTTCCGCCTTTTGCCAGCGGAAAACTTTCGGCGAATGTTTTCACATATTCAATCACACGCAAATTGTCTTTTATCTCCAAACCCTGCTGCGAAAAATTGCCAAAAATCACCGTATCGCCAATGTTTATTTTTCCATTGTCGGCAGGCTCAATGCCTTGCAGAATGTTTAAAAATGTTGATTTTCCAACGCCGTTTTTACCAATGACACCAATGCGTTCGCCTTTACTGAATGTGTAATCGAACCCTTTTAAGATGGGATTGCCGTTAAAGCTTTTATACACTTTTTTCATTTCCACAATCTTGCCACCCAACCGGCTCATTTTTACCTGCAATTGCAGTTGCGTATCTTCAATCTTTTGTTTTGCCTGTTTTTCTACTTCGTAAAAATTGTCTTGCCTCGATTTACTTTTTGTGGTGCGGGCTTTGGGCTGTTTGCGCATCCATTCCAACTCTTTTCGATATTCATTTTTAGCTTTGTCAATGCTGGCCGCTTCGCTTTCTATGCGCGCTGCTTTTCTTTCTAAATAATTTTGGTAATCGCCTTTGTAAACGTACATATTGCTGCGTTCCAATTCCCAGATTTCATCCGTAACAGCATCTAAGAAATAACGGTCGTGCGTTACCAGTAGTAAGGTTATGTTTTCTCCGCTTAAATAATGCTCCAGCCATTCAATCATTTCCACATCCAAATGGTTGGTTGGTTCATCCATCATCAGCAAAGTGTGCTTATGTTCAAAACCAATCTGAATAAGCGTTGCAGCCAGAGCCACACGCTTGCGCTGACCACCGCTTAACTCACTTATAGTTTGATGAAGATGATGAATGTTAAGCTTACCCATTATCTGTTTTACCTTGGCTTCAAATTCCCAGGCGTTCAGTTCGTTCAATAAGGTAATGGCATCGGTAATGGCAATTGCATCGCCACTTTCTTCGGCTTCTTCATAAGCACGAATGGCTTTCATTACAGGATGTTCAATGCCAAAAATATTTTCTATGACGGTTTTATTTTCGTCCAGTTTTGGTTCCTGCTCAAAGAGAGCAACGGTAACATCTTTGTGAATCCAAAGCTTGCCCTGATCGGGCGTTTCGCTTCCGGCTAAAATGCGCAGCAAAGTGCTTTTGCCAACGCCATTGCGGGCAACCAACGCAATTTTATCGCCTTCGTTAATGTGAAAAGAAATATTGTCGAAAAGTGGTGTTACACCAAAACTTTTGGTGAGGTTTTCTGCTGATACATAGTGCATGGTGCAAAGATACGCAGGGTGGAATAAGGGTTGAACTACAAAGGCGCAAAGGAACAAAGTTTCACGAAGGATTTTCTTTTCGTCATTGCGAGGAACGAAGCAATCTGTGAACACTGCCATGAGGCAGCCAGTGTATTGTAAATAGTGAATGAAAATCGCTAATAGGGACTGACTGCTTATAGACAGTATTTACTGTTGAGTACAGATTGCTTCGTTCCTCGCAAAGACGGGTGCGGCAATTTAACTATTATACTATCCTGTCGCTGTGTTACTTTGCGACTCTACAGTTGCAATAAATACTCGCTTAATGGCTCAAGCCTTTTCAAAGCGTTGAAGAGTGCGACGCAACGATGCTTAAACGGAGCGATGCAGCCTGCTATATAAAACTGTATTTTGTATTTCTTACTGATGAAAATATAGGCAAAAACAAACTTTGCTTTTACTCGTTCATTTGCTTTGCGGTCATGGCGATCACAATGTTTACCTTTTGCACCAGTTCGGGTAATATTCCCAATTCTTTTTCCATTTTCGCATTGGCTTCGATGGTGCGGATGTCGTCTCTGATGGACATGATTTTTAAAATGTCAATGCTCGATTTGAGTTTGTGCGCCAAAAAAGTAACTTGTTGCCAGTCGCCGGAGTGGCAGGCGTTCAGCATTTTGTTGGCATCGGAAGGTGTGTGGTTGATAAAGGCATCTTTAATAACGCGGATAAAGGCTTCATCGTCCTGGTGAATATCGTGCAAGCCGGATAAGTCGTAAAGTTTTTCAAAACTGTACATAGTATTGGATTTATTGGAATAATGGTTAATATACTTTTTCGGGTACATTCAGTTCTTTGTTTTTAATGAGACGATAAATGGTTGATTTACCTACATTCAATACCTGCGCCACTTTCAGTACATCAAACTCATATTTTTCAAGATAATCCTGCAACAATTGCAGTGTGTATTTCCGAAGCGTTAACGGCTCGCCCAACGACGACATTGTAGAAGGAGTTGCTGCACTCATGCGCTGCATGTGCGTGAGTTCAATCTCTTCGCCATCGCTCATTACGCAGCTTAAATCAATGATTGATTTTAGTTCGCGGATATTGCCAGGAAACTGGTAATTGAGCAATTGTTTTTTGGCATCGAGCGATAAATATTTTCGGGACAAATTATTTTCATCGCAAAACTGATCAATGAAGTATTTGGCTATTAATAGAATGTCGTTATCCCGGTTTCGCAGCGGCGGAAGGTGAATGGGCAAGCCAAGCAAACGATAATACAAATCTTCGCGGAACGTTCCTTTTTTTACTTCTGCCATCAGGTTGCGGTGCGTGGCAACAACGATGCGCACATCAACCGGAACGATCTTGTTGCTGCCCGACTTTGATAATTTCTTTTTCCTGCAACACGCGCAGCAGTTTGGCTTGCAGGTTAACATCCATTTCACCAATTTCATCCAAAAACAAAGTGCCTTTGTTGGCTTCTTCAAATTTGCCGATGCGTTGTGTAATGGCACCTGTAAAAGCACCTTTTTCGTGACCAAACAATTCGCTTTCCATCAACTCGGAAGGAATCGCTGCGATATTTACGGGAACAAATGGTTTGCCTTTTCGTGCTGAATTATAATGAATGGCTTTTGCCACCAATTCTTTACCTGTGCCGGTTTCGCCGGTAACAGAAACAGTGATATTGGTTTGCGCTGCTTTTTCAATCATGCCAAACACCTGCTTCATCGGTGCGCTATTGCCAATGATAGCTTTTTGAAAATCGTATTTTTTGGTTACTTCTTTTTGAAGCGTTGCAATTTCTTTTTTGAGTAAGGATTTTTCTTTACAGTTTTTCACTGCAATCCAAAGCCTGTCCTGCGTATCGGCATCTTTTACAATATAATCATCGGCGCCTTTTTTCAGCAAATCAATTGCTGTTTTAATGTCTTGTTGCGCCGAAACAATAATTACACGCGTGTCGGGCAGCGTTTCCTTTATTTGCTTGAGCATTCCATCGGCAGTACCGTCGGGCAGAGAATAATCGAGCGTTACTAAATCCGGCTTTTCATACAACGATTTCAAAAACGAAGCCGCTGTTGAAAACGACTTCACTTCATGTTCGGGGTTCAAACTCAAAAAATGAGAAAGCACCGAATTATAAAGCCTGTCATCTTCCAGGATGTGTATTAAAAAATTTTTGTCCTTCATAAGATATTGGTACTGTGATTGGAGGCATAAATGTCGGACTAAATTTTCAATATGGGAAAATTTGATGGATTAAACCTCGTTTAAAAAAAAATGAAAAAAAGCTGAATAGCGAAGATTGAAGTGACAGGATACAAGAGACAAGGTTCAAGATAAAGGAACCATGAGGTAAAGTTTTGGGAAGAAATGGAGCAAAACAAAACGAGCTCTTCTATTTAGAAGGTTTGGTTTTGCGTCTTTTTCTTTGTCTTCTTTGGTAACATTGTTGCTATAAAAGGCTACTATGTTTGGCGTAACCATTTTGGGCAACAATTCAGCATTACCCGCTTATAACCGGCATCCGACATCACAGGTTGTAACCTTGAACGACAGGTTGTTTTTACTCGATTGCGGAGAAGGTACGCAAATGCAAATGAACCGCTATAAGGTTCGCAAAAGCCGAATACAGCACATTTTTATTTCACATCTTCATGGCGACCATTATTTTGGTTTGGCGGGCTTGCTTACCACGTACAATTTAAGCGACAGGCAAACACCTCTTCACTTGTATGCGCCGCCCGATTTGGAGACGATAATTAAGTTGCAGGTAATGGCTTCAGACAGTGAGCTACCGTTTCCCTTTTATTTTCATCCTTTGGAAAAAGAAGGTGTTCTGGTTGATGAGCCACAATTTTCAATCAGTTGTTTTCATGTTGTTCATGGCATCGAAACCTGGGGTTTTATTATTAAAGAAAAACGAAACCCGAGAAAAATCAATGGTGAAAAAATAAAAGAGTATCCTATCATTCCAACCTCTTTTTACGAGCGGTTGCAAAAGGGTGAAGATTTTGTTTCAGAGGATGGTTCAATCATAAAAAACGAAGAAGTTACCCTTGCCAATACGCCGCCTAAAAGTTATGTGTATTGTGCGGATAGTTCCTATTCGCCCGATATAGTGAAGTCTTTTAAAGGCGCAACCATGGTTTACCACGAATCCACGTATTTAAAAGACCAGGAAGATCGCGCTGAAAGCCGCAATCATTCTACTGCACAGCAAGCTGCATTGATTGCAAAAGAAGCCGGTGCTGAAAAATTATTGATCGGTCATTTTAGCGGTCAATACGACAACGATAAATTGTTTTTGTTTGAAGAAGAAGCAAAAGAAATATTCCCCAATGTGCAACTGGCTTTAGAAGGAGCCACGTATGAGATTTAGGATTTGTGAATTTTGATTTGTGATTGGAAGACATAATCAATAACATGAAATCTAAAATCATAAATCCTTCAAGTATTCTTTTACTTTTTTATGTACCGCTTCGCTCAACGGAACCAGTGGCAAACGAAGGTAGTTTTGTATCAAACCTTGTTCGCTTAAAAATGCTTTTACACCAGCAGGATTGTTTTCAGTAAATAATAAAGTATAAACTTCCAGCAAACCATCGTTCAATTGTTTAGCCGTCTTAAAATCAAATGCCAGACCTGCGCGTACCATATCAGAAAATTGTTTCGGAAAGCAATTGGCGGCTACGCTGATAACACCATCAATACCGCACGCTAATTGTGGCAAAACCAAATCGTCATCGCCACTCAACACCAAAAAATGCTCGGGCCGTTGGTGCAATATTTTCATGATTTGAACCATGTGGTTGGCAGCTTCTTTAATGCCACCAATATTTTCTACCTCGTTTGCAAGCCGAAGCGTGGTTTCAGCTTCCATATTTTTGCCGGTTCTTCCCGGAACATTGTATAAAATAATCGGCTTTGGCGACGCAGCCGCCAAAGCTTTGTAATGTTGATAAATACCTTCCTGCGATGGTTTATTATAGTAAGGCGAAGCACTTAAAACCGCCGTTGCTTTTTCTAAAGGGAACGTTTGCAAATCGTTTATTAAATCGCGTGTGTTGTTGCCACCAATACCCACCACAACCGGCACGCGGCCATTCACTTTTTCGAAAGTAAAATTGATAATGTCTTTCTTTTCTTCTTTCGAAAGCGTTGGCGTTTCGCCCGTTGTACCCATGGTTACTACATATTCAACACCATTGTCAATTATCGAGTTGATTACTTTTTCAAGAGCAGGAAAATCTATTTTTTCATCAGCCGTAAAAGGTGTAACCACTGCAACGCCGGTTCCCCGCATGGTGGTTCGTAAGTCAGCCATATCAAACATTTTTGAGGTGCAGAATTACGAAATTTTACGGCGATGAAAGCAGGTTTTGTTTGAATAATTCATGTAAAAACAAACATTACTTTCATAGCGCACTTTGTTGGTTATATAACTTTCAGTGTTTTGTTTCGTCTGATTCCTTAGTTATTAGACTCATGCTTTTTACGGCAATAGTTTAACAAGTTTTTCATAACACAAAATCGCAATCTTGCGTTCCTGTTTTAATTTTCAAATACCCTCTTTTATGAAGATTATTTTTGTATCCTTTTGTATGCTGTTTTGTTGTTGCGCCACTTTTGCACAAACTGATAATCAAAGCAACACTTACGACCGCGCTATTGGCATCAAATTTCCCGGCGGCTTTGCTATTTCTTACAAACAATTTTTAAAGCAAAATCAAAACATCGAAGCCGAAGCCATGTTTATCAACAACGGTTTCAGAGCCGTTGGCTTGTATGAATGGAATTGGGATATTCAAGGGATTAATGGTTTGCGCTGGTACGTTGGTCCTGGTGCTCACATTGGCTTCTGGAACAACGATGGAAGCAAAAAAAGTAACAACAGCAGCGCTGGCATTGGCATAGATGGCGTGATTGGTTTGGATTATAAATTTTCTGATTTACCTATTAATATCAGTCTTGACTGGCAACCGTCTGTTGACATAATTGGTTCAACCGGAACAGGACTTGGCTACGGCGGCATTGGTGTGAGATATACGTTTTAGAAAGCTTCGAGCTATGAGCTTTGAGCATTCAGCACTATGGTTTGTTTTTTCTATATTTCTCTCACTCGTAGCTCATAGCTCTTTAAGTTCTAACTTGCGCGCATGGCAAAGAAGGCAAAAAAAAGGGCAAAACCAAAAGCAAAAGATGACGAAAAAATTATTCTGATAACGAATGATGACGGTATTACATCGCCCGGCATTGCAGCTTTGGTAGAAGCAGTAAAAGGCTTGGGAAGGATTGTAGTAGTAGCGCCCGACAAGCCGCAAAGCGGAATGGGACATGCCATTACCATTGGCTTTCCGTTGCGAATGGCGAAAATGAAATTGTTTGAAAATGTGGAAGCCTGGAGTTGCAGCGGAACGCCGGTTGATTGTGTTAAGCTCGCGGTTGATAAAGTGCTGCATCGCAAGCCGGATATGTGTTTGAGCGGTATCAACCACGGCGCCAATCATTCCATTAACGTCATTTATTCAGGTACTATGTCGGCTGCATTGGAAGCATCTATCGAAGGCATTCCGAGCATTGGTTTCAGTTTGCTCGATTATAGTCTGGAAGCCGATTTTACGGCAGCCAAATGGTATGCAAAGCATTTGGTTGAACAAATTATCGGGAAGAAAACCGACAAGCATTTGTGCCTAAATGTAAACATTCCCGCAGAGCCGCTGGAATTACTAAAAGGCTTGAAAGTGTGCCGGCAAGCGTATGCAAAATATGAAGAAGAATTTGCCGAACGCAAAGATCCGGGAGGCAAAAATTATTACTGGCTTACCGGCGAATTTATGAACTTTGATACCGGCACCGACACTGATGTCTGGGCTCTTGAAAATAATTTTATCAGCGTAGTTCCGGTTCAGTTCGACCTTACCAACTACGAATTGAAAAAAAGACTTGAAAAAAATCTTGTACCTTGATACTGCAAAAAGATAACCTCCGTTTAGGTTTAGTTTTAGGCGTCATTGCACCCTTGTTTGGTATGTTCACATACTACTTATGGAAGTTTTACCCAACGTTTTCAATCGCCGATTTTTTTCGCGTTCTCGGAATGCAAAAAGCATTAATTACTGCACTTATTTCTTTTTCTTTGTTTGCCAACGCCGTGATTTTCACGCTGTATATCAACACACGCCGCGACCGCACGGCACGCGGCATTTTCATTATTACCTGTGTTTATGCCATTGCAGCCATTATTTTAAAATTCTTTTTGCGGTAGCGCAATTTATTCACTCGTTCACTGTACATCATACGCTGTAGTTGTGAAGTAATTTTTATGTTACGAGCTTTTGTAACTCCGATGTATCACCCTCTTGCGTCGCACTCTTGTACGTTCTGAAAAGGCATGAGCATGTAAGCGAGTGCTCTATTTCAACGCAAAGGCTGAAGAATAATCGTGACGCCTTATTTTCTTTCTTTATAAAAGCACAGTTTTTCCACACATTCTTTCTCTTACTTCTCAGCTTGTACAGAAGCCTTAGTATGAGGTATATTTGCCCTGATGGGATACGTAAGCGCATTCACCGCCGTTTGGAAAGAAATAAAAGAACAAAAACGGTTTAATCGAACGTTTTTATTTCCCTATTTATCGGAATTAGAAACGAAATATAACGGTACTTTTACGCCTGAACAGCGAAAGAAAATTGTACATTATTATGGTTTGTTTATCACTTCATTTTTATGTAGCAGCTACAAGCGTTTGTATGGCAAAACACTCACAGAAGAAGAACGAAAACGAGCTACTTTATTCGGCATTTTAACGCCGGTTGGCGATGATTTATTCGATGTTGACAAGCTAGATGCGAAAACCCTTTATAATCTCACTTTTCAACCTGAAACCATTGATCCTACTACGTTTGCGGCGAAGGTTGCCAAAGAAATTCAAACGTATTTACTAAACACCGTTCCCCATTTAGACGAATACATGCAAGCCGCTGCGGATGTGCTTTCCGTTCAGGCAGAAACAGTAAAACAAACCGATAAAAATATTGATGTATCCGAACTTAGACTCATCACTTACACCAAAGGCGCAGTGTCGGTGGTTATTTATCATCAATGCTTAGATGATGTCGCTTCCAATGCAATGCTCGATGTTTTGTTTTATGTAGGCAGTTTGTACCAGTTGGGCAACGATTTGTTTGATCTGTACAAAGATGTTCGCGACAATATTTTTACTCTCGTCAACACTTGCGCCAATTACAAATTGTTCAGGCAGCAATTTTTGGAACGTGTGAAAACACAAAATGAAAAAATCATGCAGTTGCCTTATGATGAAGAGCTAAAAAAAGATTTTTGCATTGTGATGAACACCATCAATGCAAGAAGTATGGTTGCCATCAATCAATTCATCAGAACGCAAAAGAAAACAGTGCAGAAAGTGAATTGGTGGAAGCTTCCCCGCAAAGCAATGATTGTTGATATGGAACAGCCGTTGAACTTCATTGAATGGTTGTACTACATTTACAAACTGCCACGAATGTTTCACCCTTCTTTTCGCAAACGGAAGAATGATAAACTGTGATTGATGCGCAAGCTGATGTTTGTTTTTGCCGCTTTTTTTGCCTCCTCACTTCATTCGTTTTCGCAAGCAAGCGATACGGCTCTTATCACCCAATTAATTGATAACATAGCCCTTCAACAGTTACAACAAAATACAAAAGATTTTTATGCAGGTCAGTTTCCATCGTATAGAGAATGTGGTGGAAGCCCTCACAATTATCAACCCGACAATAACATTTTTTATACCGCCGTTTCTGTTTTTGCCTTACAAAATTTGCTATCTTATGTGAGCCAGAATAATCAGCAAAAACTAACTGACATTATTCAAAAGGCAACGCAGTGTTATCATTTATATCGCAACAAAAACAACCTGCCTTTTTATAATTTCTGGGCGCAAAACGATGTTATCATGCCCCACACTTTTGTTTTTCAATATTTAAAAACTGTGTTTGGGCAAAGTGAAGATGCAGATGATAGTGTAATGGCATTGATGGGTTTGAACAACAACGACAGTGATAACGTTGCATTGAAAAGGCGATTGACAGAAACCAGCAATCTTACTCGTAAAAAACTCATTTCAACATTTAAAAAATACCACAATATTTCTGCTTATTCAACTTGGACGGGGCAGCGAATGCCGGTTGATTTTGACTTCGGCGTTCATTGCAATCTGATGTATTTTATGATGGAAAAGAACATGCCATTTGTAAAGCAAGACAGTGCAACCATTGAATTACTGAGACAGATGATTGCAAATCGAGACTACATTAAATCGCCGGTTTTTATTTCGCCATATTATGTCAAAACTTCAGTATTGTTGTATCATATTGCGAGGCTGATGGGCAGGTTTTGTATCAAAGAATTAGAGCCTTATAAGCCGCAACTGATAAGCGATATTGAACAACAACTGAGGATTTGCAGCAATGTAATGGAGCAATTGATGTTGCGAACTTCTTTGATCAGATTGGGCGGCATTGCACCCAGCCTTCCCCATTTTACCATTGCTGATTTTGAGAAGAGCAATCAAAAACAGTTTGTGTTTTTCCAGGCACGTGCGGCATTTTCATATCCGGTTTTTTTAAAGCAAATCTTTCTTCACTGGAGCTATGTTTATTATTTTTTTTATTGTCCTGCTTATTACAAAATTTTGTGGTTGGAATACCTGGTAGAAAAAGAAAAGCATCATTCAATAAAATAATTTTTATGGCTGAAGACTTACAAATTGCAAACGGAACAAAAGAAGAACAATACCAAACCCTGCTTCCCCAAATCAAAGCATTGATAGAAGGCGAGCCGGATTTGATTGCCAATCTGGCCAATATTTGTGCTGCACTGAAAGAGCAGTTCAACTGGTGGTGGGTTGGTTTTTATTTAGTAAGAAACGATGAGCTTGTGTTGGGGCCGTTTCAAGGTCCGGTGGCTTGTACGCGCATCAAAAAAGGAAAAGGTGTTTGCGGCACAGCATGGCTGCAAAAACAAACCCTGATCGTTCCGGATGTTGAGCAGTTCCCCGGACATATTGCTTGCAGCAGCGCATCTCGTTCAGAGATTGTTTTGCCCATCATTCGAAACACTGAAGTGCTTGCTGTGCTTGACGTTGACAGCGAACATCTGAATTATTTTGATCAAACTGATAAACGATATTTGGAAGAGATTATAAGGTTGATTTCTTTTTAATCCACTTCTGCTATACCACCCGATATAGTAAATTTCATAGCATCGGCAGAAGCAATATTTGAGAGTAATTTAATTCTTTCTTTTTGCACGATATAAGTAATGCCCGACACAGCATAGGACTGCGGCACATAAACCACCGCATGTTGTGGCAAATCGAATTTTATGGCCGTTTCTTTAGTGATAAAACCAATGCGCCAAACGTCAGTAGCATCTACATTTACCAATACAGGTTTATCAAACTTCTTTTTGTTTCCTGTAAACGCTTCGAAGAAATCTTTAAGAGGTGCATAGATGAATTTAATGCCGGGAATGTGCTCAAACAAGTAATCGAATAAACTTACAATGCGGCTGACAAAGAACAAAGACGATAGCCATCCGATAAAAATGAATAAAAGAACAATGATTAAAAAATTGATGCCGGGAATGGTAACAATTTTCTTTTCAACATTTGGATTGTTAAGGAAAATCTGGTGAGCAATGTTTGGCAAATTACGGTCAACGGTATTAAACAGCCATACCAGAACATACAAGGTAATGGCAACCGGAGCAATTACAACAAGACCTTGCAAAAAATACTGCAAGGTCTTGTTGAAGATAGATGAAAAAGTGATGTTTCGTTTTATTTTCATAATGTGAGTGGCGAGTGGTGAGTTGTTAACCGTGAGTAATAAAAAACGATTAAAGCTTTTTATGTTCCCACTATTCACCTCTCACTACTCACTGTCTTTATTCCCAGATTTCTTCTTTGCCTTCGAGCCATTGCTTTACAGCGGCTGTAGTTACTGATTTAGGACGTTCTAACGGAAAGCCTAAAGCTCTGTCCCAACACAAGGAGGCAAGTACGCCTAAGGCTCGGCTTACACCAAACAATACTGTATAAAACTCATATTCAACCATACCATAATGCACCAGCAAAGCGCCACTATGCGCATCCACATTGGGCCATGGGTTTTTGATTTTGCCTAAAGATTGTAAAATGGGCGGAACGGTTTCGTAAATATTCCAAACTGTTTGCACCAAATTATCGTCAGGCATGTGTTTTTTACCAAATTCCATTTGTGCAGTAAAACGTGGATCAGTTTTGCGCAATACAGCGTGGCCATAACCCGGCACCACTTTGCCCGATTGCAAGGTCTTTTTTACGTATTCTTCAATTTGTTCTTTGGTTGGCAATTCAGTTTTTAATTCTTCGCGCATTTCAAAAATCCACTTAATCACTTCCTGGTTCGCAAGTCCGTGGAGAGGGCCCGCCAGGCCGTTCATTCCTGCAGCAAAACTTAAATAAGGATCACTTAATGCCGAGCCAACCAAATGTGTAGTATGCGCACTTACGTTGCCGCCTTCATGGTCGGCGTGAATGGTCATATACAATCGCATCAATTCCATAAAGCTCGGTTCATCATAACCTAGCATATGCGCCAGATTTCCGGCCCAATCCAATTCTCCATTGGGTTCAATGTGCTTACCTTCTTTGTATTTGCGCCGATAAATATAGGCCGCCAACCGTGGCAATCGCGCCAGCAGGTTCAGCGTATCTTCAACGGTGGGTTCCCAGTAATCTTTTTTGTTGATGCCCTTGCCATATTCCTTCGCAAACATACTTTCAGTTTGCAGCGCCATAATTCCGGTAACAAACATCGTCATAGGATGTGCACTGATCGGCAAAGCATCCACCGCTGCGAATACATGCATGGGAACGTTGCTTCGTCGTTGTAATACTGCTGATACGTGATGCACATCATCTTCCGTAGGCAAATCGCCAACCAGCATTAAGTAAAACAAACCTTCTGGCAGCGGTTCGTTGCCGTCAGACGCTTTCGGTAGTTTTTCCTGCAATTCAGGAATGGTGTAACCGCGAAACCTGATTCCTTCCTGTGCATCCAGTAAACTGGTTTCCGATACCAAACCCGTAATGCCACGCATTCCCTGGTAAATTTGCGAGAGCATTACTTCTCCAATTTTCTTTGTTCCATTCTCTTTTAAAAGTGATTTTATTTCTGAATTGTCGGCATCAGCCTTGGCTTTAAAACGGTCTTTTATTATTCCCATGACAAATAATTGTTAGATGCAAATTGAAGAATAAAGTTGTTGAAAAGAAAGGCTAAAGATAAAGAAGAAATGCGAAGTGAAGAGAAAGCAAAACGATTTGGTAATGTACGGATTTGAATGATGAGTCTGCGTATAACACAGATTGATTCAGATACTTTTTGTTTTCCTGCGATGATCTGTGAAATCTTCGGAACAACTACTTAACTGATTCACTTTTTGAAACAGCACTATCTACAACATCCTGTAATGTTGATGTGCTAAATAGGGGAAGCTGATAGGAAAAGGTTCCTGCTTTTTTGATTTGCACAAATAAATCATCTTGTTGTTCACAGGCAAAGCACCATTGTTGCTGAAGTAAATGCTTGGCCAGGTATTCCTGTTCGGTTTGACCTGGAGTAGGAATGATAATAGATTTTTTTTGTAAGGAAACAATTTCCATTACAGTGGTATAACCAGCACGGCTAATAATGTATTCGCTTTGCGCAAATGCTATTTCCAATTGCGGTGTAGGAAGATGATTGAACACCGTACAATGTTTCGGAAGATTCAATATTTCTTCACTTTTCGGCAAGCCGCGAATGAGCAGAACATCTTCCTCTAATTGTTCTATTACTTTACAACAAAGTGTTTCAAAAATAGTTCGTTGTGGTTCAGGACCCGAAACCATAAACAGCCATTTGTACTTTGTTTTTGCCTCTTTTTGTAAGGTAAACCGGGATAACAAACCCACATAATGAACCGGAATGGAAGGCAGTTGTTCCGGATGAGATAAGATGCCAGCAAGATTAGGTTCAAAAGAAAAATCGGGAACCCAACATTCGTTGAAGCGACTGATAAAACGATAATTTATTTTTTGAAGCTTTTTTGATAGCCATGGAAACGGGGTTTGAATTTTGAGCTGATGAGTGATAAAAAAAGAAGGTTTGTTTTTGCGGTAAAATCCATATCGGTTATCCGAAATCACAAAATCAAATTCGTATTGTTTCATTGCTTTTTGTAACCACCTGTGTTCATACCAAATTGAAAATAAAATTTTAGGAATCTGTTGTAAAATTTTAAAAGAGAATAGGCGTTTGGAAGAAGAATAGCGAATGTTGTAGCCCCGCAACGGCAAAAAGCGAAGGTTTGAAAATTCCTGCAAAAACAAACTTCGTGCAGTTTCGTTACAGGCAATTGAAACGCTGCAACCGGCATTCAGCAAGGATTTAATGACCGGAATACACCGGGTAGCATGGCCCAATCCCCAATCGAGCGGCGCAACAATAACGCTGGGTGAAAACTTTTTTTTCAAAATAACTTATCCTTTTTTGATGTGAAATAATATTTACGCTTACATTTATATTTTATGATAAAAACAGTTCTTCGCTTGTTTGTTTTTTTGTTTGTCATTGGCACCTTGCTAACCTCCTGCGGTGCACGCACCTATACATACAATGGCAAAAAAAGTAAAAACTGTGGCTGTCCAACACACCGGGGAATTGTTGGTTGATTTTGCTATGAATTTTTTAACGTAAATACACACAGGTAAGTTATGAGGACTCCATATCACGACTTATTAGTATTGACAGGTAATAAAACAATGAACAAAGATGAACTTGAAAAACAGGTTCGCCTTTTGAATGGTTTGCTCGTGCAGATTGAGCAACTAAATGTGTTTTGTACCGCCCATGAAATTTTGGATGTGAACCGATGCAAAATCATCACAAAGCAGCATCTTATCCAACAATTTGTTAGCAACGAAACCTTGCCACCGTTTGTATTTATCAACAATAAAAATTAAGAACTTAACAAGCAGACTGCTGTGGTTTTTCTAAATCAATTTCGCTCCTCCGCTGCAAAAGAGGAGTTTTTTTATTTTAATTTATTTAACGCGCCTTCCAGCTTTTCAAACATCGCATCCAACTCTTCATACTTACAGGTGCCAACGCTCAACCGATACCAAGGCGAAGTTCTTTCGTCACCAAATGCATAAAACGGAACCAATGCCAGTTTCGCTTCACTCAAAATATAATCCGTAACATCTTCCTGCGTTGCCAACTGCTTTCCGTCAGATGTTGTTTTATTTTTTAAGCTGAGTAATACAGTTAAATATATTGCGGCCTGTGGCGAAATAGCATCCACCGCATAGCCTTTCTGTTTCAATTGCTGAAAGCCCGCAAATACTTTGTGCAATCGCATTTCAATGCCCTTTTTAAATTGAACCAGGTAATCATCAACCGCTTTTGTATCAACCAAAAATTGAGCAGTGGCGTATTGTTCAGCCATAGGCGCCCAGGCACCGATATGACTTAAAAATGCTTTCATTTTTGCAATAATATTTTTCGGTCCTAAAGCCCAGCCTACTCTTACTCCGGTTGCTGCAAATGCTTTTGAAATACCATCTATAAAAACGGTATAAGCTTTCATTTCGTGTTGCAACGAAACAGGATTATAATGCTCTGTTTTACCATACGTCAACGTCCAATACATTTGATCGAACATGACATACAGCTTTTTTTCATCTTCTTTACGGCTCTTATTTTCGTCCAAAACCAACTGACAAATTTTATTTAGCTCGTCCTTTTCTAATGTAGTTCCGGTAGGGTTTTGCGGCGTGCAAAGACACAGCAATGCAGCCCCTTTTAAATGAGGCGCAATGTCATCTGCAGTTGGCATAAAATTGTTTTCGGGCAAAGTAACGATGGCTACATGCCTGCCATGATTGAGATTGGTGTAATGGTTGTTATTCCATGAAGGCACCGCATAAATCACTTTATCATTCGCATTAACTACTGTTTGAAAAAGAGAATAAATGAGAGGTCGTCCGCCGCACGAAATCTGGATTTCATCGGCTTCAAAATGCAAGCCCTCTCTTTGTTCGATAAATTGAGCTACGGCTTTTCTCAACAAAAACAAACCTTCGGCAGGAGGGTAAGTAGTAAGTTTTTCCTTATAAGCTTCAATTATGGCTTCCTGCAATTGTTGCGGAATGGGAAAAACAGACGAATCAAAATCTCCGATTGTATAATTGTAAATCTTTTCTCCGTTGCGGATGCGTTCACTGATTTGATTTCCCAACTTCACAATTTCAGATCCGCTCATGCTTTCGGCAAGTGTGCTAAGTGTACTCATAAATTAGGACACAAAAATAGCGGAATTGATATTGATGAACTAACTCTCTGCAGAAATTGCGCTGTCTTAACGCAGCGTTACGCATGTAGCAGGAATCTCTGTCTTTTTTCAAAATTTAATCAGTAAAAACCGTTTCTTTACAGTAGATGATAACGTCTCAGTTTAAAAAGCTATACAGATAGCTTTTGTATTTGCAAATAATTAAACATTTATCTGCTTGAAAGTAAGTTAAAAACCAATGAAAACAATTGATTCGTACATTCAACATTTCGTTGAGAATAATGTATAAACCCGATACATGAAAAACCGACAAGTCATTATCGTTATTCCGCTTCAAACATCAGAACCCTCACAGCTTGAGCAAATTTCGCTTACGCAAACCCTTACAGTGTTGGCGGATTATCCAATCGTATTTATGGCTCCTGAACATCTTGATACAAACTGGTATGTTGATTTCTGTAAACAGCATAATAAAGAAGCAACGATAGAATATTTTAACTGGGAGGGTTATGAAGGATACGGCATGTTGCAAACCCAGCCACATTTTTATCGTCGTTTTTCGCAATATGAATATATGCTTACCTGTCATTTGGATGCATTTGTTTTTCGTGATGAATTAGACAAATGGTGTTCACTCAATTACGATTATATAGGTTCGGTCATTTACAATACGAATTTTATAATGAAGGATACACTGTTTAAAATTATCACCACTTATACCAACCCCGATTATTTTGGAAACGGCGGTTTTTCGTTAAAAAAAGTGAGAAGCTTTTACAAGATTACCGCACGTTTCAAGCTGTACATTGATTTTTATCACTGGCAAAGAAAGCTTCGCAGAAAAGGATTTTATGATGATTTGTTCCATTCGCTTCATTATCCAAAATTGCTTTCCAAATTCACAATTGCGCCCAAAGATGTTGCACAGCAATTTGGTGCCGATTTTGTAAAATTTGATGTAGAAAATTTACCATTTTCAAACAGTGACTGCAACGGTTTGCCCTTTGGTATTCATGGCTGGATAAAAAACCAGCAGGATTATTGGAAGCCTTGCATCCGCAGTTATGGCTATGATGTATAAATGATAGAAGAAGAATTTTAAAACATTTGAAAAACGATTGTATGGCAACGATAAAAAAAGCAGTTAGAAAGAAAGCAACGCCTAAAAAAACGGCAAATAAAAAACCAGCCATTAAGAAATCAGCCACTAAAAAGGTTAGAATTAAAAAAGCATCGCCTAAAAAAATGGCAACCAGGAAAGCAGCTCAAAAAACAAGTACAAAAAAGAATAAACTCGGAGTGAAAAATTCGTTGGTAAACAACATCAACGCAAAGAAAAAAGAGGGCAAATCCAAACCTAAAAAGAAAAGCACAGTGTCAAAAGAAAATTATGAAGAGATGAAAGACGATTGGGGTAAAAAGTAAGCAATCATTTAGTTTATATTCTTTTGTAATGAAGGAAAGCGGCGCATAAGTTACTGGCTTATCATTTGCTTTTTCTTTTGAAATAAATATCTATGAAAAAATACTTTTTCCCCGATGATAAAGATACAAAAGCTGCTGCAACGGGCGCATCGGAAGATCCGCCAAACGATGTAACCCAACAAAACAATGCGGGAAATGATGAAAAGAAAAAAGAAGAGATTAATGTTCCAGAAAAAGCGTTAAAACATTACAAGGAAAGTGCGAGCGATACAGAGGAATAAATGGGCAAAAACAAACGTGGCAAAGCCTGCTAAAAAATAGTAGCAGGCTTTTGTTTTTACAAGAAAATCGGGCAGACTTACCCAACTAATTTTTGATAGGCTTCGGCACTTAGCAAGCTATCAGCATCAGCCGCCTTACTCAATTTAACTTTCACCATCCATCCTTTTCCATACGGATCACTGTTTACCAGTTCCGGCTCGCCCTGCAAAGCAGGGTTTACTTCTTCAATGGTTGCAGCAACAGGCAAATATAAATCGCTCACCGTTTTTACAGCTTCTACAGTTCCAAATACCGTTTCTGCTTCAAGCGTTTGCCCAACAGTTGAAATATCAACATATACAATGTCGCCCAATTCGCCCTGCGCAAAATCGGTAATGCCAATGTAAGCATGTTCATCATCAATCATCTTCAGCCATTCGTGGTCTTTCGTGTACTTAATGTCGTCATTAATTGTCATAATATTGATTATTGTTAATGGTTAATTGTTGTGAGTGGTGAATGGTGAGTAGTCAGTTGTGAGTTTGCTGATTTATTTCTCTTTACTCACCATTCATTAATTGAGCATTTTCATTTTCATCATCACATTCTGCAAGGGACGGTCGTTGCTATCACGTGGCATTTTTGCAATTTTATCAATCACTTCCATACCTTTAATTACTTCACCAAACACAGTATAATTCTGATCTAAAAAAGGCGCGCCACCAATCGCGTTATATACTGTGCGCTGCGAATCTGTATAATGAAACAAAGGCTTCTCGTTGCGAATCTGGCATTCCATCATGTTCAAATCGGTATCGCTTTCGGGCTTGCCCTGCACAATATAAAACTGGCAATTGCTGCTGGCTTTTTCGGGATTGTTATCACGAGCCGCTGCGAGTGCACCACGCTTATGAAAATATGCCATGTTAAACTCGGCAGGAATACGGTCGCCGGGCGCTTCACCACTTCCCAATTGCACCGAATCGGGTGCATTTTTGCTCGTAGGGTCGCCACCCTGAATCATGAATCCATCAATCACACGATGAAACAACAAGCTATCGTAAAAGCCTTGCTGCACAAGCTTTATAAAGTTATCGCGGTGCAGCGGCGTGCTATCATACAACTTTACTACAATCACTCCATAAGGCGTTGTGATGCCCACCATTCTTTCTTTTTCCACTATCTTTTTTGCGGGTACGGTAAGTGGCTTTTTAGATGGAGTTTTAGTTTGTGTAAAACCAACAGCAGTTATACAAAATAAGGCAAAAACAAAAAGAATCCGTTTCATATTTGATATTAAAATCCGTGCTCGTTGAAGTAAAACAGAATATGGTCTTTTAAAAAATTTTCCTGGTCGTGTAAAGATAAGGGGGGCAAATCTTTCAGTTGTGTAAAATGTGGCCAGCCTTCATCATCGAAGCCCTGCAATTCATAATAAGCGCCCCGGCTTAGCACTATGCAAATGGCAACATGCATTAAATCCTGCTTTTGTTCTTTTGTAATTTTTTCCCTGATAAAACCGGTTTCTTGCAATCCAATCAAAAACAAAACCGCTTCCATATCTGGCTTCTTGCCAAAGCGGTCAACCAGCTTTGCTTCCAACGACCACCAACGTTGCTGCAAATCATCACTCACGTTCGTCATAAAGGCAAAGATAAGGTTTGATGCCAAAGGTTATATTTGCCGCCAAATTCAAAGTGTATGCTTCAAATACAAGTGTTGAAAGAAAAGCCGGATTGGGTGAAAGAGCGATTGGCAGTAAGAAATTTTAAACAACCGGAATTGGTTGATGAGATCATCAGATTGGATGAACAACGCCGCGCATTGCAGGTTTCTTTTGATACGACACAGGCAAAAATAAACAGCGCTTCCAAAGAGATCGGAAAGCTTATGTCAACCGGAAAAAAAGAAGAAGCGGAAGCATTAAAAAATGAAGTTGCCGACAATAAAAAAATTGTTGCCAGCACTAATGAACAATTATCGCAAACGGAAAAAGAATTGCAATACAAGCTTGTTCAATTGCCTAATCTTCCTTCCCAAAAAGTGCCTGCGGGTACTTCGCCAGAAGACAATGTTGTGGTGAAAGAAAATGGGGCAAAACCAAACCTGTATGCCGGCGCAAAGCCGCACTGGGATTTGATTAAGCAATACAATTTAGTTGATTTTGAAACCGGCGCAAAAATTACCGGCTCTGGCTTTCCTTTGTACAAAGGGGCGGGAGCAAAGCTGCAACGCGCCTTAGTGCAATACTTTTTAGATTACAATACAGAAAGAGGTTATACGAATATTTGCCGCCGTTCATGGTGAACGAAGCATCGGCTTATGGAACAGGACAACTGCCCGATAAAGAAGGGCAGATGTACCATGTTACCGAAGACAATTTGTTTTTGATTCCTACATGCAGAAGTGCCTATTACCAATATTTATCGTGATGTAATTTTAAAAGAAAGCTGATTTGCCTATAAAAATGACGGCTTACTCGCCTTGCTTTCGTCGCGAAGCCGGAAGTTTTGGCAAAGATGTAAGAGGTTTAAACCGCGTGCATCAGTTTGAAAAAGTAGAAATTATTCAGATTGTTCATCCTGAAAAAAGTTATGAAGTATTAGAAGATATGGTGGCGCATGTGGAAGGCTTGCTGATAACCTTACAACTGCCCCATCGCATATTAAAATTATGTGGCGGCGATATGGGTTTCACCAGCGCATTAACTTATGATTTTGAAGTGTGGAGTGCGGCGCAGGAACGCTGGCTGGAAGTAAGCAGCGTAAGCAATTTTGAAAGCTATCAAACGAATCGTATGAAATGCCGTTTTAAAAATGCGGAAGGCAAAACAGTACTTGCGCATAGCTTGAATGGAAGCTCACTTGCGCTGCCACGTATTGTAGCGGCTCTGTTGGAAAATAACCAAACAGAGGATGGCATTCTGTTACCACAAATTCTGCATTCTTATTTTGGTAAAGAAAAAATCAGTTGAACCACTAAGAAGCTAAAGGACGCAAAGGTTCACCAAGAAGAAAAAAAGTAACATTGGTGGAACTTCCTTTCTTTGAGACTTTGTGGTTCAAACAACAAAACTTCAACTGCTTTACAAAGAATAAAAATTGGCTGATAAAATAAACTTGTTTCTCATCATTAACCGGCTTGTGCTTGGCGGAAATACGGCAGATGCTGTGTCGCTTGCGCATCGGTTGAGTGCCAAATACAACATTACAATTGTGTACGGCGAAAAGGAAACTGATGAGATCGAAGTCTCTGCATTTATTCAAAATTATCCTCAGCTTTCGTTTATAAAAATCCCTTCCCTGCATCGCGCCGTTCATCCTTTTTATGATGCAAAAGCTTACCGGCAACTTTTGTTTTTATTGAAAAAACATCGCCCGCAAATTGTTCATACTCACGGTTTCAAAAGCGGTTTGCTGGGAAGATTGGCAGCGCGTAAAATGGGCATCCCTATTATTATTCACACGTATCACGGGCATTTGTTTCATTCTTATTACAACGGTTTTATTTCGTCCATTATTTGCCGTATTGAACGGTGGTTGGCTTCGTTTACAACACGTATCATTGCCATTAGTCCGCACCAGGCTTTTGAACTAACAGAAGCGTATCGAATTGTACCTGCCGATAAAATCAGTACCATTTATTTAGGCATTGATAAAAATGATTATTCCCTTACAGGAGAAGGTTTGCGGAAGCAGTACCACATTCCTGATGATGTTGTGATTGTTGCCATCATTGGCCGATTGGTGCCGATTAAAAACCATTCTCTCTTTATAAATATCGCCGAACAAACTTTGAAATCAGAAAAGAAAGTTTGTTTTTTTATCATTGGCGACGGACATGAAAAAAGAGCAATCCAAAAGCAACTTTCGCAACAACAAATTTCCTGGCAAGAGAAAAACGGGCAAAACCAAAAAGCAAGTATTTATTTCACTTCCTGGATTACCAACATTGCTTCTGCTTTGAACGATACTGATATTGTAATGCTGACTTCCCTGAACGAAGGTACGCCGGTATCTTTGCTGGAAGCGCAGATGTTTGGGAAGCCGGTCGTGGCAACTAATGTTGGCGGCGTGAGAGATACTTTGCTGGCTAATCAAACAGGCTTTTTAATCCAAAATTGTAGCGTTGAAGATGCGGTTGAAAAATTAAAGCAACTCATTCACAACAAAGGATTGCGAATGGCAATAGGAGAGAAGGGAAAAGCCTTTGTGCAAGAACAATTTTCGAAAGACAAAGAGGTTGCTGCGATTGACGAATTGTACACCAATTGTTTGCAAAAACAAACATGACATGACGTTTGTTTTTGCCCATAAAATTCATTTCAGAATATTTCTGCTGATCACTATGCGCTGCACTTCACTTGTGCCTTCATAAATCTGCGTAATTTTTGCATCGCGCATCATTCTTTCCACATGATATTCTTTTACATAACCATAACCGCCATGAATTTGCACCGCTTCAGTCGTTACCCACATTGCTGTCTCGCTTGCGAACACTTTTGCCATCGAAGAAGCTGTAGCATAATCTAAATCCTTGTCTTTTAACCACGCGGCTTTCAAACAAAACAAACGAGCTGCATCAATACGCGTTGCCATATCTGCCAGCTTAAATTGTATTGCCTGGTGCTTGCTTAATTCTTCCCCAAAACTCTTCCTGGTTTTTGAATATGCGAGTGCCTTTTCAAACGCGCCTTTTGCAATACCTAACGCTTGCGATGCAATGCCGATGCGGCCTCCGGCCAATGTTCTCATGGCGAATGTAAAGCCAAAACCTTCTTCGCCAATGCGGTTTTGTTTTGGCACTTTTACCTCGTTGAAGAGAACAGTTGCCGTGTCGCTCGCACGAATGCCCATTTTGTTTTCTTTAGCTCCAACGGTTACGCCTGCCCAACTTCGTTCAACAATCAAAGTAATAATGCCATGCGAGCCTTTGCTCTTATCGGCTTGTGCCATCACCAGAAACACACTCGCGGTAGAGCCATTGGTTATCCAGTTTTTGGTTCCGTTCAGCAGGTAATAATCGCCTTTATCCTCAGCCGTTGTTTGTTGCTGCGTGGCATCGCTTCCGGCTTCGGGTTCGCTTAACAAAAAAGCACCGATATACAATTCATCGTTCCTCTTTCCCTGCGCCAACGGAATCAAATACTTTTGTTTTTGTTCCTCACTACCAAAGGCTTGCAAGCCATAACAAACCAGGCTGTTGTTTACGCTCATAATCACACCAACACTGGCGTCAACACTGCAGATTTCCTGCAAGGCCAGCACATAGCTAATGGTGTCTAAACCAGCGCCGCCCCATTGGGGCAAAACCATCATTCCCATGAAGCCAAGCTCTGCCAGTTTTGTAATTTGCTCTTTTGGAAACATCGCTTTTTCATCGCGCTCAATTATGCCTGGCTGGCATTCCTGCAGCGCAAAATCGCGGGCGGCGGTTTGTATCCATCTTTGCTCTTCGCTAAGTTGAAAATTCATATAACTAAGTATGGCACGAAGTAAGCTAACAATTGTTAGTAATGCAAAAACAAAAACATTATTTTTTGCAAATAATAGAATGCAATAAGTATTTGAAGAAATTAAATTGACTATAGTATTCTTTACTATCCTGTTGAATCTTCTTTATTTTCGTTTTTTGTTCTCAACCACTACTAATATGAAACCACTCTTTATCTTCATTGCAGTATTCCTTTCCATTGCATTATTTGCGCAAAAACAAACCAATCTTGCTGCCCGCTTAACAGGTCTGGATTCTGCATTTGCGCGTGTTTTAAAAACCAATAAAGCCGCCGGTTTTGCTGTTGCTGTGATTGATAAAAACAATATTATTTACAGCAAAGGTTTTGGCTATAGCGATTATGAAAACAAAACACCTGTTACGCCCAATACTTTGTTTGCAATAGGCAGTTGCACCAAAGCATTCACTGCAAGTTTGCTGGGCTTGTTGAACAAAGATGGCAAGGTTGACTTTGATAAAACAGTTCGCACTTACTTACCTGAAGTGAATTTCTATAATAGTGATTTAAACAATACTGTAACGCTTCGAGATATGATGTGCCATCGCACTGGTTTACCAAGGCATGATATGTCGTGGTATTTTTTTCCAACGCCAAACCGCGATAGTTTGGTTCAGCGCATTCAATATTTAGAGCCATCCGCTCCGTTGCGCGAACGTTGGCAGTATAATAACTTTATGTTTATGCTGCAAGGTGCGGTGGCTGAAAAGCTTACCGGCAAAAGCTGGGAAGAAAATATCAAAGAAAAGATTTTCAATCCGCTTGGAATGTCCCGCTCAACCGTTTCGTATGAAGACTGGATGAAAACGGCCGATATTGCCGTTGGTTACACAGTTTGGAAGGATAGTTTAATTGATAAATTGAGCTATTACAAAATTGAGGGTATGGCGCCTGCGGACAGCATTGCCAGCAGCGTGAATGATATGAGTAAATGGGTAAGTACCTGGATCAATGGTGGCAAGTATGACGGCAAGGAAATCATACCTGCCGGATATACTGCTGAAGCCATCAGTAGCCAGATGGTAATTAACGGTGCATTGCCCACTGCAGAACAACCCGATGTTTATTTTGCAACTTATGGTTTTGGATGGTTTTTATCTTCGTATCGCGGTCATTATCGCGTGGAGCATGGCGGCAACATTGATGGCTTTAGCGCAAGCACTTCTTTCTTTCCAACCGATAGCGTTGGCATTGTGGTGCTGTGTAATCAGGATGGTTCTGCGGTTCCTTCGATAATAAGAAATGTAGTGGCAGATAAATTATTGAACCTGAAATACATTGACTGGACTACCAAAGTTTCTGCGGAGAAAGAAAAAGCCAGGCAAGCAGCGAAAGAAGCCGAAAAAACAAAGGTGAAAGACACATCTGTGCTTTATCCGGCCACACATCTTTTAACAAGCTATGCCGGTGCTTTTGAAAACAAAGGCTATGGTAAAATACAACTGCAGGTGGTTCACGATTCGTTATTAATGGTTAACTCTTTGCGGCCCGTTTATTATCAACACAAAACGTATGACATCTTTAATTTAATGGTAAAAAACAAACATGGTTTTGATACATCAGATATAACACCAGCGCGTTTTGAAATGGACAATGCGGGCAATATTAAGCAACTGGTAATTGAATTAGAAGGCGGTGTGAAGCCTATTGTTTTTGAACGGGTTGCCGAAGTAAAACCTCTGTCGAAAGACAGCCTGAGAAAATATGTAGGCAATTACGAATTAGCACCCGGTGCGGTGGCGAAAGTATATATCAAAGCGGATAGCATTTTATACGTGTTTATACAAGGGCAACCGGAATATGAATTGGTGCCTATAGACAAAGACAAATTTAGCATAAAGACCCTAAGCGGTTATACGCTGCAATTCAATGAGAATAAAGACGGCAAGATAGCCGAGGTTTTGTTCATTCAACCGAATGGCACGTTTAAAGCGGTTAAAAAAAATGAGTAAAAACAAACATTCTTTACTCAATTAATCCCGTTCGGTTTGTGCTTCGTTCCACCGTTCCATATTCTCTAAATCTTCAGGCGTGATGTCGGTTTTCTTGCCGGTGAATGGATTTGTTGTATGAATGACTGCATCATCTTTCTTCGGTTGAGAAGATTTGGTTTTAGCGCTTTTTGCTTTTTTAAGTGCCGTTTTTTTGTTTCCCTTTTTCATGGCGATTTGTTTTTATTTTATCATAAAAAATAACGCCAGAAAAGGGGCAAAAACAAACTTCAATCATTATAAAAAGAAAAAAAATTTGACTTGTTCAAATAAAAAAATCTTAGCGATAGCCTAAGATTTTTTGTTGTGGAAGACGCTTTAAAATAGATTATGGCATCTACATTTTTTGATTAATATTCTGTATCAGTTTCTTAATTTCATCAAAACTATATTAATTGATACCAACAATTTTTGTAGGATGTAAGATATTATTAAGGCAAAAGCTTGCACATTTTTAACTCTAATTTCTAAGTCTCAATACCTTCATTAAAATAGATAAGACTTCCTAAAAGTGATTACTGGAGGGAATGTACCTGTTATAAACATACTCATGCAATTACCAGATATTTTTATAAAAGTACCGGCTCCCAAAATCCTGGCCCGTTCCATTAATTCTTTGCTGAAAATGCAAATCGGGTTGTGCATTTGTCGTTTTTCAGCATACTGTAAAATGGCTGCTAATAACCTGATATGAGTAGGTCCAATTCGTGTGTATTCGCGAATCCCTTTTAAGAACTGGCACATCACGAACCTGTATTTAAATTCCGTCACTACTCAAAATTTCGGATGATAATAATTGAATAAAACAACCTTTGCAGAAAGCGGCCGGATGATTGTTCATCCGCTTTCTTTTGTAATAAAAACAATAAGAGCATTTCATTGTTTACAATTGTGCAAATTTGTATGTAAAGCCTGTCCAATGGAAGTATTAACTATTATTGCGATATTAACCATCATAAGTGCAACTTTCTCTTATGTTAACGAACGTTTTATCAAGCTGCCGGGTACTATCGGAGTAATGGTAATTTCTATTGTTGTATCCATTCTGATACTAATTGCGGCAAAAACAAATATCGGCATAACAAAAGGCTTAATCGCTTTTGCCAATAGCATAGATTTTTCCAAAGTTTTGCTTGATGTGTTGCTGGGTTTGCTATTGTTTGCAAGTGCTCTTCATTTTGATGCCCAAAAACTGAAGGAACAACGGTTGCCTGTGCTTGTATTAAGTACCGTAGGTGTGCTCATTTCTGCAGGCGCATTTGGTGCATTGCTTTACGGTGCAACACAATTATTCTCTATCAATCTTCCGCCTATCTATTGCCTTTTGTTTGGTGCGCTCATTTCACCAACCGATCCTATTGCTGTGTCTTCTATTTTAGGTAAATCAAAAGTGCCGCCAACGTTACAAACTATCATTTCCGGCGAATCGCTTTTTAATGATGGACTCGGGCTGGTGCTCTTTGTTATACTTTCCGACATTGCGAATCCATTCACCAAAAATTTATCCCCTTCCGAAATTCTGCAACTGTTTGCCCGCGAAGTTTTGGGCGGTATTGGCATTGGCTTGCTTGCAGGCTATCTGGGTTATTGGCTTATGCGATCGGTAAAAGATTTTCAAACTATTTTTTTAATATCCATTGCAGTTGTGTTTGGTATTTCAGTTATTGCACATGATTTACATACTTCCATTCCACTGGCTGCGGTGAGTGCCGGCTTGATTATAGGAAATAAAAAATTGGATAAAAGAGGAACTGCCGACCGGTTTCTAAATCGGATATGGAAACTACTGGATGAAGTTTTAAACACTATTCTTTTTGTGATGATTGGACTGCAATTGGTAGCGATGCCGTTTGTAAATAACTATTGGCTGGCAGGTCTGCTTTCCATTGTTTGTATTTTGGTAGCACGGTTGGTTAGTATTTCATTGCCTGTCATTTCTCAGTTGCGAAGAATAAGTTTCAGCAATCTTAGCATCCTTACCTGGGCAGGTTTGCGCGGTGGCATTTCAGTAGCAATGGCTTTATCACTTCCTCAATCACCATATCGCGAAATCATCCTGGCAAGCTGCTACTTTATTGTCATATTTTCTATCATTGTGCAAGGGCTTACACTGAATAAAGTTGTGAATAGACTGGCTGCGCAATAGTGCTCCCTATAACATTTCTACAATCTGTATATTGTTTCCACAAGTGTCGTTAAATACAGCAACTTTCACCGTTCCCATTTCGGTTGGTTTTACACTGAATTCTACTTCAAGATTTACAAGTCGCTCATATTCATGTTGAACGTTGTCAACATTGAATTGCGTGTAAGGAATGCCTGCCTCATAAAGCGCTTTTTGGTATGTTTTGGCTGGCTCAAAATGCTTCGGTGATGGTTCCAGCAAGAGTTCGGGGCCATCTTGTTCTTCCTTGCTCACAAGAGTTAACCATCTGCTGTCTTCATCCAATGGCATGTCAATTTTTTTTATAAAGCCCAGCTTCTGTGTATAAAACTCCAATGCCTTTTCCTGGTTTAAAACTGGAATACTGACAAGCTTTACTTTCATTTCGATTCAGATTTTGATTTGCTATTCAAAAGTGCAACATCAGAACTAAATTAACTTTGTGAAAATTGCTTTTTTTGAAATTCAGTAGGTGTAACTCCTGTTCTATGTTTGAATAATGTACTGAATGAACAAGGGCATTCAAATCCAACAGCAAAGCATGTGGCAGTTATGTTCATTCCATTCTTCAAATATTCTTTCGATTTTTCAATGCGTTTTTCTGTCAAATATTGTTTGGGTGTTTGCCCATAATATTTTTTGTACAATCGTAATAAATGGTATTTTGATGTCAGTTGAGTGTAAGACAACAAGTTTAAATTCAAATCTGTATTGTAATTATTGTTGATAAAACTGCGTGTTCTGATTACAATATCAATTTGGAATTGATTTGAATACACAATGTTTCTGATTCTGTTTATTTCTTTTTCGTAAAATGTCATTCTTTAAGCTGAATTTGTTTTACCACTACAATATTATCGTATCTCTTCAGCTACCATACTTTTCAAATCCTCATCTTTTTCAGGCCGAATCACTAAACGCAAAGTTGGGTCGTTGGATAAAAAACTCCAAAGCCAATTAAAAGCAAGTGTTACTTTATTACGAAAACCAACCAACGGAATGATGTGAATGAACAACCAGATTAACCATGCAAAAAAACCGGTAAAAGAAAACTTCGGCAAATCAGCCGCAGCTTCGTATTTCGAGATAATTGCCATGCTGCCTTTGTCGTGGTAAACAAATGGTTTCATAGCTTGTCCGCTTTCTTTTGCTTTTAAGTTTTCACTCAACAAATGGCCTTGCTGAATAGCCACCTGCGCTAACTGTGGATGTCCTTTTGGATACTTGCTGTCGGTAAGCTGCATACAAACATCACCCACCGCAAAAATGTTATCGAAGCCCTGCACCTGGTTGTATTCGTTTACAGCTATCCGCCTTCCTTTACCAACTACTTCCGGGGGCAAGCCTGGCGCTTCGCGGGCAATGACTCCTGATGCCCAAATCAATGAATGCGTTTCTATTGTGCTGCCATCTGCCAGTTGCACCGTTTCGCCATCGTACCCTTTTACGGCAACTTTAAACTTCATTTTTACGCCCAGCTCCGTAAGCTTTTTCTTTGCTGCTTCCTGTGCTTTTTTGCTCATCGGCGCAAGAGGTACTTCACCCGCATCTACTAAGTACAAATGCTGACTAAAATTTTTAATTTCAGGATATTCCTTAACGGCAATATTTTTCCCAAGTTCAGCTAACATACCAGCCAATTCCACACCTGTAGGCCCGCCGCCTGCAATCACAATATTGAGATACTTATTACGCTCTTCTTCTGTTTCGGCTTTTACTGCTTTTTCCATACTTAACAACAAATGATTGCGCAGGTTCAACGCTTCATCAATTGTTTTCATCGGTAAGGCATTTTGTTTTACCTGATCCATCCCAAAAAAGTTGGTTTCGGTGCCATGTGCCAGCACCAAATAATCGTAGGTAAGTGTTCCGTTATCAGTTTCGATCATGTTTTGATCGGGATGCACTTTTTCCAAACCACCCATAAAAAACCTTAGATTTTCTTTCTCCTGAAACATTCGTCTGAATGGGTAGCTGATATTAGAAGGTTCGATAAAAGCAGTAGAAACCTGGTAGAGCAGTGGCGGGAAAAAATGATAATTGTTTTTATCAACCAGCGTAATCATAAAACGCTTGTCTTTCGATAAACGTTTAATCAGGTTGATGCCGGCAAACCCGCCTCCAACAATGACAACATGTTTTGTATTCATCAGTAAAATTTTTATAAAAAGAAAGAAGCAAAACGGAACCAGTTATACTCAATCTTATTTTTTTAACCATCAGCCATTTGTATCAAAATTGATGAACATTCCATCAAAAGCAACATTTTCGCGATGCTTTCTATGCAATTCATTCTGTAAAAGCTGACGCGCATTTTACACAAGCGAAAAAAGCATACCGAGAATGAATTGAAGCTTAAAAAGTGTATTCTTCCGGTGCAAGGTTTTAAAAATTAAATCCTTATCGTCTATACTTTGCTGCCATCAAAAGCTATTGTTTTGCTACCGGATAGCCTTTGTCAATCCAGTCGGCTTTTATGTTGTGCGGCAAATTCAGAAGATAGTAATTTGTAAATTTCATCTCCTTCAAAACATCAATAGCAGGGCGCACATTCGGGCAATGTTCAAACGGGCAGCAACCGCAATAAATAACGATTTGTTTATCTCTATGTATCTTCTGCAATTCTTGTTTTAATGCTTCTATGCCTTCTGTTGTGCTCCCCATTCCGGTGTGTATTGAGTTGGGTATTGTTTCGCCAGGACCAACGCTGATGATAAGAGGAACATTTGTTTTTGCGCCAATTTCTGTTGCCAGTGTAGCAGGTTCTATCAATTGGTCGCTTGTCCAGTTCTCAGGCTTTTGTGCCTTTGTTTGAAAAGACAATAAAAGCAGAATTGAGAAAATAAAACAGCATTGTACGATTGCTTTTACCATGTTTGTTTTTGCCACAAATTTCTGTTTTATTTTCCTTACACTTTTGAAAACAGAAATAAACTCTTCTCAAACTACTTTACTCTTTTCTCTGTGGTTAAATGTTGCTGCTTTTTTATTCTCACATCGCGGCCTTACATTTGTTTTTTACAACAAATGACTTACCGGCAAGTAACAAGCTTCATTATCATTTTTTGTGTTTGTCTTTCTCATCTTGCAGCGCAAGACAGTTCTAATCAGCTATCTATGCCCATCTTCACTTCGGGTTCCTTGTTTTACGATTTTCCGCAAAGCTTTGGAGCTGCCGCTAATATTGAGTTTCCGATCAGCAGCAGGCATATTTTTATCCATAAAAAAAAGAGGCAAAAACAAAGGTTCAGAGAAGGAATTACGGCAACTGAAATTGGCTTTTACAGGTATCCGTTCAACAACACAGGTTTGCTTTTGCAGCAATCGGTTGGTTTTCGGTATCACAAAACAAAGCCCCATTTTTTTGAATGGAGGCTAACGCTGGGTGCATTGCGAACCTTTTATGACGGCACTGTTTATTCTGTAAGTGAAACCGGTGTTGTCAACACATTGCCACACTTTGGAAGATGGTATGCTATCACTGGCATTTCTACGGTATTTGGTGAAGATTTAGAAAGAAGCGCAAAACCAAAGCCACTTGCTATTTCGGTTCGGCCATCGCTTTGGATTCAGTATCCTTACAATAGTTTTATCTTGCCGCATCTTTCCCTGCAATTGTCGCTGCAATATCATTTCTCTTCATTCAATGTAACGGTACGTCAAAAGGATATTAAAAGAGGTCATCAGCTATGAAACGTCTTTTCTTTTTTATTATCATCATTTCATTTTTTGCAACAAGTTGTAAGAAAGAAAGCGTGCAATTAAGTGCCGATACAAATGAAATATTTTGGCTGAGCAATGCCGGTGCCGATATGCCGGTTTGGGTAAAAGGAAATACCGCTTCGCATGTCATGATTTTGTTTTTGCATGGCGGCCCTGGTGATGGCTCGTATCGCTTTACAGGCTTTCAAACCGACCAGTTGTGGAAGAACTATTCGTTTGCCTATTGGGATCAGCGCGATGCAGGCGCAGCAGCTGGTAACAGCAACTATTCAAACCTGAATTTGGCCCAGATGATTGATGATTTGAAAAAGCTGGTAGAACTGATTCATTATCGGTATGGCGCCTGATATGGAGATATTCCTGATGGGACACAGCTTTGGTGGATTGTTGGGTAGCGGATATTTAGTGCAGAACAACAACCAGGCAAACATAAAAGGTTGGATAGAAGTGGATGGCGCACACGATTATCCCGAAGCCGACAAACTGGAACGTCACATGTTGATTGATACCGGAACCAATGAGATACAAAAAGGTCATTATGCTTCGCAATGGCAGACGATAGTAAACTATTGCAAAAAGCATCCGGTTCGCAATTCAATTACCATTGGTTTGCAAACCGATGAATATGCCGCGGATGCAGAAAGCTATGTGAACATTAATCACACTACTACAGCGGTTGATTTGTTTTCAGTGTCATCGCCCGCCAGCTTAGGAGCCAATCTTTTTAAGCTGTATTATACGGAAGCAGGTCGCGATTTTTTGCAATCGCTTCTATCGGCTACCTACACGGCTCAGTTGTATAAAATTACCATTCCTTCACTGCTCATTTGGGGACAATACGATTTTACTGTGCCGATGGGTTGTGGTTATGATGCGTTGAGTAAATTAGGTTCTTTAAATAAGCAACTGGTTTTGATGCCGCATTCTGGTCATACGCCTATGAATGGCGATCCCGATTTGTTTGCCCAAACCGTAAGCAATTTTATTGAAGCGGTGAAGTGAAAGAAATCTACATCTTACATCCGTAATCATAATTTCATTATCATTGTTCGCTTTTATTAATAAAAACAAAATATCATGATGAAAAGAAACCGATGCTTGCTAATGAGTGTATCCCTTATCCTATTTTCTGCCGGGTGTGTAAGCAACAAAAAGTTTGCTTCGCTGCAATCCGATTACAACACATTGCAAGGCAAAGCGACTGCACTTTCCAAAGCCACTAACGATTGCCAAACCAGTTTAGAAGCTGCTAATGTAAAAATTGCGGGTTTGCAAGATCAGTTGCAGGCAGAGCGCCAGCACAATGCTTCACTTCAATCGGCATTGGAGAAGAGCTTGACTTCTGCCAGCCAGGGTAATGTGAATGTTTCAAAATTAGTCGATGAAATCAACTCTTCTAACAAGTACATTCAGCAGTTGGTAGCATCAAAAAACAAAAGTGATTCTTTGAACATGATACTCACCAACAATCTTACGCGTTCATTAAGCCAAAGCGAAATGAAAGATGTTGATGTGCAGGTATTGAAAGGCGTGGTGTATATCTCGCTTTCCGATAACATGCTTTACAAAAGCGGTAGTTATGATATTTCTGATAAAGCCGGAGTTACGTTGGCAAAAATTGCTAAAATCATCATGGACTATAAAGATTATGAAGTGTTGATTGAAGGTAACACCGACAATGTGCCGATTAGCAAACCGAATATCCGTAACAACTGGGATTTAAGCGCACTGCGGGCTTCATCAGTTGTGCAGGCATTACAAAATAATTTTGGTGTTGACCCAAAACGGTTAACCGCAGGCGGACGTGGCGAATACAACCCAATTGCCAGTAATGATACTGATGCGGGCAAAATTAAAAACAGGCGCACGCAAATTATCATCACGCCTAAACTGGATCAGTTTATGGATTTGATAGAAAAAGGACCCAGCAAGGATTCAACAAGTACTAATGGTCAGTAACTAATAATATTGTACAAAAACAAAAGCAGCCATAAAAATTTATCTTATGGCTGCTTTTGTTTTTGCATGTTTATTCAACTTCTCTAACCGAGAAATGCCATGTCATCTTTACTTAATTCAATCTGAGACGCTTTTATATTTTCTTCAAAATGTTCTAACGAAGATGTTCCTGGAATTGGCAATATCCAGGGCGAACGATGCAGGAGCCATGCAATGTTAATCTGCGCTTCTGTTGCGCCGTATTTTTTAGCCACTTCAGCAATGCGCGTGTCCTTTTTTTCATTGGCTGTTTGCAAAGAAAAGAAGGGAATAAGTGGTATCTCATTTTCCTCGCAAATATGCAAAATATCTTCTGCTCCACGCGTTTCACCGTATGGCGCTTTAACATTGCCACGTTGTGCATGACCGTACATATTTTCAACGGTAGCTATTTCACCCATACTCATTGCTTTTTGTAGCTCTTCACGGTTCACATTACTCACACCAACATGCAGTATTTTTCCTTCCTGCTGCATAGCAAACATGGTTTCTAAGCCTTGTTCAAAACCTTTGTCGCCGTGCATTACTCTAAAATGCACCAGTGTTATTTGTTCCAGTTTCAAAGTGCGCAAATTTCTTTCAATGCTGGCCCGAAGTTCCTCAGGTTTGTTGTACAAAACCCAGCTTTTATCGGGTTTTCGCGTAGCACCCACTTTGGTACAGATCACCAAATCATCATTATAAGGATATAAGGCTTCCGCAATCAAACGGTTGGTTACATCATCACCGTAATAATCTGCGGTATCTAAAAAATTAATACCGTGCTTTGCTGTTTGCCTCAATATTTCCAGGGCTTCTTCCCGTCTTGGCGGTTCACCCCAAATGCCTTCGCCGGTAAGGCGCATGGTGCCATATCCCAATCGGTTTACTTTTAACGGATGCTTGCTTTTGCCCGCTATGGTAATGGTTTGCGATGTATTCATAGGTTTTGTTTTACGTAAATTTTTATTGCTGCAAAAGTAAGTTGGGTTGCTTGTTGATAATGTTATGTTTTAGCAGTTGATACTTATTGAAGGAGTTGAATCAGAATCTGTAAACATTTACATTTTGTCTTTCTTTAACTCCTTCGCTTTTAAAAAAGGCCAGCAGGGCATTGGTTTTGCTTACTGCAAAGCGATATTGGATTCCGGGGCTTGGTATTTCTATACCGCCCTTTTTTATTTTAATCTTAGCCCAAAGTGTTTGCCTTTACATTTGCAAAGAACACGGACACGTACTATTATAATAACTGAACGTACTGATAAGTGCGGAGGCTTGTGCGCGAAAAGTTATGTACATACTCGTTTCGGAATCCGGTATCTTTTCCAGGCTTGTCTCCCGCTTATCTTTTTTGTGAAACAAGAATTTAATAGCAGGAAAATGGGCAAAACCAAAGGTGCAATCAGCTGTTTACAATGCCCATTTTTTGGAGGCAATTTTTTAAGCTGTCGCGCCAGGGTTTTGTTTTGATGTTAAATACGGTTTGTATTTTTTGTTTATCTAAAACCGAGAAAGTAGGCCGCACCGCTGGTGTTGGAAACTGTTGCGTTGGTATCGCATGAACGATGCAGTTTGAACCGGATAATTCCTTTATCGCCATCGCAAACTGGTGCCACGAAATAACGCCTTCATTGCTGTAATGATAAACGCCCAATGGAACCGGATTGTTTACGCAATATCTTACAATGGCCAGTATCACTTCTGCCAAATCCAGCGCGTAAGTTGGCGAGCCAAGTTGGTCGTTCACAACGTTGATAGATTCTCTTTCTTTCATCAGCCGCAACATCGTTTTTACAAAATTGTTTCCATACTCGCTATACACCCATGAAGTGCGGATAACGATAGTGTGTAGATTGTTTTGTAATGCCGCTTTTTCACCTTCGCTTTTGGTATAGCCGTAATGATTCACAGGGTCAGGAGTATCGTCTTCCAAATAGGGAACGTGACCTATACCATTAAACACATAATCGGTTGAAAGATGCACCAGCACTGTATTGTAGCGATTGCACAAGCTTGCAATGTTGCCAACTGCAGTAGCGTTAATAAGATATGAAGTGTCTTTATCCGTTTCGGCTTTATCAACTGTAGTATAAGCCGCACAATTGATGAAAAAGTTGGGTTTGTTTTTATCAAAAAATTGTTCAAGCTCTTCTGTTGAAGCAATGTTCAATTCATCTTTATCGGTAAAAACAAAATCGAATCCCGTAAACAGTTTTGATAGTTCCTGCAACTCAGTTCCCAACTGTCCGTTCTTTCCGCTTACTGCGATAATTTTCTTTTCCATAATGGCAACGATTATTGGTTTATATATTCAAGAACTGATGAAGTAATATAGTTCAGTTGTTCTTCGTCCAGTTCGGTATGAATGGGTAATGAAATCACACGTTCTGTAAGCCAGTCGGTGATTTCTAAATTTATAGATGCGCTGTTGAAATGTTCGAACATTTTTTGCCGGTGTCCCGGAACCGGGTAATAAATCATCGAAGGAATATTTTTCGATGCGAGATATTCATTCAAACCATTTCTGTCAACGCCTTCTAAAACGAGTGTGTATTGATGGAACACATGATGGCTGTAAGGCGCACGAAATGGCGTTGTTATTTTTGGATGAGCCGCAAATGCTTTATCATAATAATCGGCGGCTTTTCTTCGCGCAGCAATGTAGTTATTCAACTCTCTCAGCTTGATGTTAAGTATAGCGGCCTGCACGGTATCTAATCTCGAATTGCAACCCACCACTTCATGATAATATCTTTTTTGCTGACCATGATTGGCAATCATCTTTACTTTTTGCGCTAAATCATCATCGTTTGTACACATTGCTCCGCCATCGCCATAAGCGCCTAAGTTTTTGGATGGAAAAAAAGAAGTGCAACCAATAGTGCCAACGGCTCCTGTTTTTTTTGTGCTGCCATCTTTAAAAATATAATCACTTCCAATGGCTTGTGCGTTGTCTTCAATCACGGGAATATTATGTTCGTTTGCCAACTGCATAATGGCTTCCATATTAGCTGCCTGTCCGTACAAATGCACGGGCACAATGGCTCCGGTTTTTGCCGTAATTGCGTTACGCAGCGAATCAATATCCATACAAAATGTTTGCTTATCTACTTCAACAAATACAGGTTTTAAATTCAGCAAAGCAACTACTTCGGTAGTGGCAATATAAGTGAAGGATGGCGTGATTACTTCATCGCCGGGTTGCAAGCCCAACGCCATCATGCTGATTTGCAAAGCATCAGTTCCGTTTGCACAAGGGATAACATGCTTAACACCCAAATAGGCAGCCAATGCATCGGCAAACTGTTGAACAGGCTTGCCATTAATGAAAGCTGAACTTTCCAGCACATCAATAACAGCTTTGTCAATTTCGGGTTTTAATTTTTGATACTGGGTTTTTAAATCCACCATTTGTATCGGCCGCATGTTTCTTCTTTTTGTGCGGGCAAAGCTAATTGGAAAATGACTTCATCCTGCTTTCAGTATATAAAACAAAAATGAGAAATCGTGTAAAAACAAATGAATGGATTACGTTGCTGCTGAATAAATAGAGAAAAGCTCCTGGCTAAAAAAATAGGATTCAGGCAGTACTTTACTTTCCTTTTTATTCTCTGCCTCTTTGTAGTTCAATAATATTTTAAAAAAAATTTTACTGCAAAAAAGGAATTTATTTCTCTCCTGCGTATTCATCTATTTGACGCACGCTACAAGCATGATAACCGAAGAACTGATTGCCCGCTTTTTTAAGAAAGAATGCACAGCAGAAGAAGCTGAACAAGTGGCGGCATGGCTGAATGCGCATCCCGAAGTAGCTGATTCATACCTGAATAACGAAGCGTACAATACATTTGAGGAAACAGAAAGCTTATCAAACGAAGCCAAGGAAAAAGCCTGGCGTTTGATTCATAAAAATATGGGTAAAACCAAAAAGTCACAATGGCTGAAACGCAGTGCTGTTGCGGCTTGTATGGCAGGTTGCATCGCAATGGGTTTGTTTTTATTTAAGAAAAATACATCAAACCCGGCAATCATTTTTTCTTACAAAAAAGAAGCAAAAACAAACCTGCCCATTATTGATACTGAATACAATAAAACACACACAATACGCCGCATTGTATTGGAAGATGGTTCAGTCATTTCTTTATTGCCACAATCATTTGTTTGGTTTATTGCACCTTTTGGAAACACACAACGCAACATTAATCTGCATGGCGAAGCACGTTTTGAAGTGGCTAAAAACAAACAAAAACCTTTTACTGTGTATGCCGGCGACTTTGCCACCACAGCATTAGGAACTGAATTTATTGTAAAACAAAACAACGATGGCATCCGCGTACAATTACTGCATGGAAAAGTGGTGATTAAAACAACGGACATCACCGTTAAAAACTGGAAGAATGTTTACCTGTTGCCTGGCGAGCAAATGACGTATAACGCAAAAGGTGCGATTGCAAAAGTGAGCAAAATAGAAACGAAACCAACGGCTGCTTCCAAACAAAACGTTTTTAAAAGCAACACACAAACTGAAACAGAAGACACTCTCTTTTTCAATGGAACCGCAATGCAGGATGTATTACTAAAGTTGCACAGCTATTACAACGTAAACATTCAATTTAATCCATCGGAGGTGAAAGAAATTTCTTTTACAGGTACCATTGCAAAGAAAGATAGTGTAAACAATATATTGAAAATTCTAACCCAAATGAATGGATTAACACTTGAAAAAGAAGAGGGCAACTTTATCATTTCAAAACAAAACAAAGAACAATAAAATCAGCTTTATGAGATGGTTACACGCAGAACAAATCAGGCAAAAACAAAGATGGATATTTCTTCTGTTCGCCACGTTGCTACAGGTAAGCATTCACGCACAGGAAAGCACGGCGTCGCTTACCGGAACGGTGTTGAATGAAAAAGGCGATGCTATGCAAGGTGTTACCGTTTTAGCTTCGCGAACATCCGGTAACGAAACATTTACCACCATTACCAATGCACAAGGCATGTTTACTTTTCCGCGTTTGAAAGTAGGCAGCACATATTCTTTTACATCATCTTATGTTGGCTATGAACCCAATACAGTAGCGGCTTTCACAGTGAAGGCGGGAAGCAATTCGCTGCTGGTAAAAATGGCTTCTTCGAGCAATACGCTCGACCAGGTAGTGGTGATTGGTTATGGTACGCAAAAGAGGGAAGCTGTTACGTCTTCTATTGCCACGGTACGTGCAGAAGATTTTAATAAAGGTGTTATTTCTGATCCGTTGACTTTGATTAGCGGCAAAGTAGCGGGCCTCGCTATCACGAGACCGAATGGCAGCGACCCGAATGCAACGGCTGATTTCTCCTTGCGCGGCGCCGTGTCGGTAGAAGGAACCTCGCAGCCATTGGTGGTGATTGATGGTGTGCCGGGTGGCGACATTAACACCATTGCGCCTGCCGATATTGCTTCAATAGATGTTTTACGCGACGGTTCAGCGGCGGCTATTTATGGCTCCCGCGCAACAGGAGGTGTTATTATTGTTACCACAAAGAGGGGCACGCCGGGGCCTGTAAAAGTGAATTACAATGGCTATGTATCAACCGAAACGATTGCTAAAAAATACGATGTGCTTACAGGCGATCAGTACCGTGCTGCAGGAGGCCCGAATGATAAAGGTGCCAATACCGATTGGTTTAAAGCACTCACCAAAACGCCCGTTAATCATGGCCACAATTTATCGTTTGGCGGTGGCAGCGGGCGCACCACTTACAATGCTTCCCTTAATTACCAAAACTATGGCGGTATTGATTTGGTAACCAGTCGCGAGTTTGTAAATGCTACCGTGCGCATGACCACAAAAGCGATTAACGACAAACTTGATTTTTCGATTTTGCTGGCGAATTCTTATGACAATAAAAACCTTGCTTCGGCATCTTCTTATTATGGTTTCGGGCAGGCATTAAACATCAATCCAACTTATCCTGTTCATGATTCTGCCGGCAATTTTTTTGAAACACCACAGGTGCAAAACCAATGGAACCCCGTTGCAAACACAGTTTACAACACAAGCAATCAAAAAGAAAAACGGTTGCTCGGCACGGCATCGCTTGGCTATTCCATATTGCCATCGCTGAAAGCCAATGTATCGTATTCATTGAATAAAATTGATTTTATAAATGGCTATTATACCAACAGCAATTTATCGTATGAACAAACCAGTGGCCTCAACGGGCAGGCTTCCCGCAATGAGCAAAACACCACCGATAATATTTTAGAAACGACGCTGGAATGGAACAAACGATTTAAGAACCATAGCTTTGATGCCATTGCCGGTTATTCGTATCAGGATGAGTTTAGCGAGGGCTTTGGCGCAGGCAACAATAACTTTACTACCAACAGTTATTTGTACAACAACTTAGGTGCAGGTTCTGCTTTATCTAATTTTGATCCCAATGCACAGAGAGGTGGCGTTTCCATCAACAGTTTTGCCAATGAGTGGACGTTGCTTTCTTATTTCGGAAGAATCATTTACAACTACAAAGAGAAATATTTGTTCAACGCCAGCATCCGTCGGGAAGGCGCTTCCAAGCTGGGTGCTGATAACAAATGGGGAAACTTTCCGGGTGTTTCAGGCGGCTGGATTGTTTCGAAAGAGTCATTTATGCAAGGCATAAAAAGCATCAAAAGCCTGAAACTTCGCGGGGGCTATGGCGTAACCGGCAACCAAGGTTCTTTGCAACCTTACCAATCGCTTGCCACCATTGGACCTTACCCGTATGCTACCAATCAGGGTTATGTGGGAACGCCAACAAATGGCAGTTGGGTGGTAGCTTACGGGCCAAGCATCAATCCCAATCCCGACCTGCGCTGGGAAACAAAATATGAGTTGGATTTAGGTGTTGATTTTGCGCTGTTTAAATCAGGCTGGTTAAGCGGTTCATTCGACTATTACAGCAGAAATATTAAAAACTTAATTGGCAATTATAATGCACAGGTGCCATCGCAAATATGGACACTTATTTTTGCAAATGCCGGTAACATGACTAACAAAGGCGTTGAGTTGTCTCTCAATGCAAGAATTGTAAAAAGCAGAAATTTTACATGGAATGCCAATTTTGTAAGCTCTTACAATCAAAACAAAATTGTATCGGTATCCAACAACCAGTTTTTTGGAACGGCTCACGATATAACTGATATCGGCGTTGGAACCATTCAGCGCATGGCGCCGGGGCAACCTGTTAATGTGTTTTACGGAAAAGTATTTGCCGGTTTTACCGCCGACAGTGCATGGCTTTTCAAAAACAATGAAGGCAAAGCGGTAACAGCCGACCAGATAGGCGATAACGATTATAAATACTTAGGCAATAGCGTGCCTAAATACAATCTGGGTTTAACCAACAACTTTGTGTTTCATAGTTTTGATTTGTCGTTTTTATTGCGCAGCGCACTTTCGTTTAAAGCCGTGAATGCAAAGCGTATTTTTCATGAAAATCTAACTTTGCTCGGACAACAAAATCAATTCAAATCAGCCCTTACATCGCCCGTTCATGATGCGCCCACTTTCTCAAGCTATTATCTTGAAAATGGCAATTATGTAAAGCTGGACAATCTATCCTTTGGCTACACATTGCCCTTGCATAAAAATGCGTATTTGCAGCGCATTCGTTTTGCAGCTACGGCAACCAATCTATTTATTATTACCAAGTTTTCAGGTATGGATCCAGAGTTGGGGGTGAGCTCTTTTAATTATTCCGGTGTTGAACGGAACGATTATTATTATCCGCGCACCCGCAGCTTTACGTTTAGCATCAACGCCGATTTTTAAACTTATAAATTATTTATTGTGAAAAAAGATAAATGGATATTAAGACTTTTGGTTTTGCCGTTATTTCTGGCCTTCCTTAGCATTCCTTCCTGCACCAAAAAGCTTACAGAGCATGTGTATAGCTCTGAAACATCAGGTAATTATTATGCCACCGCCGACCAGGTAACGGCGGCTTATGTGCAGCCTTACAGCTTTTTACAAACGTTAATTTACAGTGTGCATTTTGCTGTGGAAGAATTTCCAACAGATGAGGCTGTTGTTACTGTAAAAGCCGGGCAAGGTTATGAAAATGGTCAGTGGATCCGGTTTCATCAACATTCGTGGACATCGGGTGAAGATTTTCTTCAGTATGAATGGAGCAATATGTTTCAGGGCATTGGTTATTGCAACAATTTTATTGATGCGATGGAGAACCGCGATGTAAGCAAATTCAATCTTCCTCTTAGTAAAGACCAGATGATTGCTGAAACCAAACTGATGCGGGCAATGTATTATTACTGGGCGATGAACGACTTTGGAAACATACCTGTTGTTGACCATTTAGGTGTGCAAAGTCCGCCTACACAACCGCGTGCACAAGTGTTTGCTTTTATCGAACAGGAAATTAAAAACAATATAGGTCAACTGGGTGAAAAAGGCGATGCTACCTGGTATGGTCATTTTACAAAAACAGCAGCTCATGCTTTGCTGGCAAAGCTGTATCTGAATGCTGAAGTGTTTACCGGTACGGCACGCTGGGACGATTGTATAACCGAATGTGATTCGGTGATCAATTCAGGTTTGTATTCGCTGGATTCCACCTGGCAAACTCCTTTTCTGGTTAACAACCAAACCAGCAACGAAAACATTTGGGTAGTGCCGTTTGATGCGCAATATGCACCCGGCTTCAACGCAACGATACAGCAAACCTACGGCGCGTTGAAAGACAAGTATTATTTTTCAGATTATCCATGGAGTAAGGTGGTAACACAGGAATCGTTTTTTGATTTATATAGCAGCAATGACAAGCGCATCAATCAATGGCTTGTAGGCCCACAATACTACGCTGATAGCACACCGGTATTAGGTTGGTACGACCAGGACAGCAAACCTTTTGTTATCTATCCGCATATAGATATGCTCAACAACGCGAATGGCGGTTATGGGCAAGGTGTGTGCAATGAAAAATACCAGATACAACCAACCACAGCCGGTAACCCGATACCGGATAACATGAACAACGACCTGGTTGTGTTTCGCCTTGCCGATATTATGATGATGAAAGCCGAATGCCTCATGCGGAAAGCTGGCGGCAGCACGCCGCAAACAGCCGTTGATTTGGTAAACGCGGTTCGTGCTCGTGCCTTTGATGCTGGTGCGCAGGGGGCTGCTTACACAACCGCTACATTAACTATGGATGAAATGCTGAACGAGCGTGGACGTGAGTTTGCGTATGAAATGAAACGCCGTGAAGATTTAATCCGTTTTGGAAAGTTTGAGCAAGCCTGGTGGGAAAAGCCTGCCGATGGCGATAAGCATCGTGAAATCTTTCCGGTGCCGCGAAACATCTTAACGGTAAATCCTGCGTTGAAGCAAAATCCGGGTTACCAATAACTAAGTATCATTGAAAAAACGGGCAAAAACAAAAGCCATTTGTTTTTGCCCGTTTATCGTGCAAACGTTTATTTTACCATTCTATTTTTATAACGCTTATGCTTATCATTTTTCTTCGCAGGTTTTGTTTTGCCGCTTTTTTTATCATCCTGTTTTTTTCCTGTAAAAACAACAATTCATCTGCCACCGATTACAGCGGTTGGCAAAAAGCAACCGGCAATTCAGATGGAAACAAATACTCTTCGTTAACGCAAATTGATACAAACAATGTAGCACAGTTGCAAGTTGCCTGGGAGTTTCATACCGGCGATATGGATACGGCTGCGCATTCGCAAATTCAATGCAATCCTATCATCATTGATAGTACGATGTACTTTACATCACCTATGCTGAAAGTGTTTGCCGTAGATGCAGCTACAGGAAAGCAAAAATGGATGTACTCGCCTTACGATTCCATTACAGAAAACAAAGCAGGTCATTTCAATTTGAATAACAATCGTGGCGTAACGTATTGGACCGATGGCAAAGATGACAAGCGTATTTTTTATGCAGCCGGTCCTTACCTGATTTGTTTGAATGCGGCCACAGGCAAGCTCATCACAAGTTTTGGAAATGCCGGAAAAGTTGACTTACATGATGGTTTGCAACTGGAAGGTGGCGTGAAAGATTTGTTTGTAACCGAAACATCTCCGCCATCTGTTTATAAGGACTTACTTCTTTGCGGAACTAGAGTAAGCGAAGGCATGGATGCGGCTCCCGGCGACATTCGCGCCTATGATACAAGAACTGGAAAAATGATGTGGCAGTTTCATACGATTCCACATCCCGGAGAAGAAGGTTATGAAACATGGGAAGATAAAAACGCTTATAAATACACAGGTGGAGCAAACAACTGGATGGGCATGACGATAGACCAGCAACGCGGTATTGCTTATATTCCTATCGGTTCGGCTTCTATGGATTTCTATGGCGGTAAACGACGAGGTTCTAACCTGTTTGCCGATTGTATGCTTGCCTTGGATGCCGCTACCGGAAAGCAAAAATGGCATTTTCAATTTTTGCATCATGATACATGGGATTACGATCCATCTTCAGCTCCGGTTTTGTTAACGGTAAACCATGATGGAAAGAAGATTGATGCTGTTGCACAGACTACCAAAACAGGTTTCGTTTTTTTGTTTGATAGAGATAATGGCAATCCTCTTTTTCCTGTAAAAGAAACACCACAAGATACGGTTACTGATTTGGTGGGCGAAAAGATTTGGCCCACACAACCCATACCGCAAAAGCCTGCGCCTTTTGTGAGGCAAAAACTAACGCAGGAAGATATCAACCCTTATTTATCTCAGAAAGAATACGATTCCGTAAAACAATTATTAGGCGTTGTTCATACCGGCAGAATGTTTACGCCACAATCGAAAACAGGAACTATTATTTTCCCTGGCTTTGATGGTGGTGCTGAATATGGAGGGCCTGCTGTTGATCCCGAAACCGGCGTATTGTACACCAATGATAACCAGATGGCGTGGATACTGCAAATGTTCGACATTAATCCTGCGGAACACGAGGAAACCTTTGCACAAGCCGGACCCCGTTTGTACAAAGCCAATTGTATGGCTTGCCATGGACCTGATAGGCGAGGTGGCGGCAATTATCCTTCGATTGTTGACATCAGTAAAAAATTAAACAAAGATCAGTTCATCTCTTTTATTAATGTAGGAAGAAGAATGATGCCTGCGTTTCAATACTTGCCTGAAATGGACAAAGAAGCCATTGCATCGTTTGTATTGAACTTAAAAAATGAGCAAAACCAAAAGTATGAATCAAAACTAACAGCGGTGGATTCATTTCGGGCATTGCCTTACGAAATTTCAGGGTATAATAAATTTTATACAAAGAGTGGGAAGCCTGGTTTGTCGCCACCGTGGGGTGTGATAAACGCAATTGATTTGAACAGCGGGGACTATGTATGGAAGCAGCCTTTTGGAGAGAACCAATTTGAAGGAGCGCCAGCTAATACAGGCTGTGAAAACTATGGCGGTCCGGTTGTAACCAAAGGTGGCTTATTGATTATTGGTGCAACCAAAGATGGTATGTGTAGAGTTTATAACAAGAGAACGGGCAAACTGTTATGGCAAACCAAACTGCCGGCTGCAGCATTTGCAACACCTGCTACTTATGAAGTGAATGGAAGGCAGTTTATTGTGATTGCCTGTGGCGGTGGCAAATTGGGAACAAAATCGGGTGATAGCTACGTAGCATTTGCATTGCCTGAAAAAAGTGCAACTATAAACAAATAAAAACCGATCCATTTTTTTCTTCGGGCCTTCGTGGCAAAACAAAATCATTCCATGGGTTTTAATAACGATAGCACCAAACAAGTAGCCATCAATACAAAAGGTGTTGCACAAAATACCTACGATGCCATTGTGGTAGGCAGCGGTATCAGCGGTGGCTGGGCAGCTAAAGAACTATGTGAGCTTGGCTTGAAAACATTGGTTTTGGAACGTGGCAGAAACGTTGACCATATCAAAGATTATCCAACTGCTAATACCGATTTGTGGAACTTCAGGCACCACAACATCATGCTATCCAAACAAACGTTGGATGATAATCCAATCGTTTCGCGATGCTATGCGTTTACGGAAGCCACCGAGCATTTTTTTGTAAAAGACAAAGAGCATCCTTACCTGCAAGACAAGCCTTTCGATTGGATACGCGGCTACCAGGTTGGAGGCAAAAGTTTGATATGGGGAAGATGGACACAACGCTGGAGCGACCTCGATTTTGAAGCGAATGCAAAAGACGGTTATGGTGTTGACTGGCCTATCCGTTATAAAGACATTGCACCCTGGTATTCTTATGTTGAAAAATTTGTTGGCATCAGTGGAAACAAGGATGGCATTCCGCATTTGCCTGATGGCGAATTTATGCCCCCGATGGAACTAAATGCGGTAGAAAAACATTTACAAAGTAGTATCCAACAAAACTATACCGACAGGCAGCTCATTACTTCGCGCACTGCAAACATCACCAGAGGTTTGAACGGAAGAAGTCCTTGCCAATACAGAGACATGTGTGCAAGAGGTTGCCCGTATGGTGCTTATTTTAGTTCCAATTCATCAACGCTTCCTGCTGCAAAAGCAACCGGCAACCTAACGCTACAGCCCTTTGCTGTTGTACATTCCATTATTTATGATGAACAAAAAGGAAGAGCAACCGGTGTTCGTGTAATTGATGCAAAAACAAAGAAAACAAACGGAATATTTTGCAAAGGTTATCTTCATTAATGGAGGCACATTGAATACAACATTGTTGCTTCTCAATTCAACATCATCTCGTTTTCAGGCTGGCTTTGGCAACGATAGCGGTGTGTTGGGTCATTATCTCATGCACCACAATTACCGCGGTAAAATTGAAGGCAGATTCACGGGCTTGCAGAACAGTTATTACTATGGCAGAAAGCCCACAGGCGTTTACATTCCGCGCTTCAGAAATGTGGGCAAAAACAAACGTACTGATTTTATACGCGGCTATGCTATTGCGGGTGGTGGCAATCGTGCAACAGGCATCGCTGATAACAATAGTCCGTTAGGTTCAGCTTTCAAAGATGGATTGAGTGAAGCGGGTGATTGGTTTATCTGGATGAATGCGATGGGTGAATGTTTGCCGTATGAAGACAATAAAGTGTGGTTGGATAAAAGCAAAAAGGACGAATGGGGAATCCCTCTTTTACACATTGGCAGCAACTATAAGGACAATGAAGCTGCCATGCTAAAAGACGCACTGGCAGAGGGCTCTGCTATGTTAGAGAAAGGGGGCTTTGTTGACATTGATGCTTACGACACAAAGCAGTCGCCGGGCTTAGACATTCACGAAATGGGAACAGCACGCATGGGTAAAGATTCTAAAACATCTATGTTGAATAGCAACAACCAGGTATGGGCATCACCGAATGTATTTGTTACCGATGGTGCCTGCATGGCTTCATCAGCTTGCCAAAATCCATCATTAACGTATATGGCATTAACTGCGCGAGCCGCTCATTTTGCTGTCAGCGAGTTGAAGAAGCAGAATTTATAAAGAATCCTCTTCTTATTTTGTACTACTGAATTTAATATCAATAAATCATGAAACCAAAGATTGTTGTTGTTGGTAGTTCTAATACCGATATGGTCATCAAAACAAAACATTTGCCCTTGCCGGGAGAGACGGTATTGGGTGGTAATTTCTTTATGAATGCAGGTGGAAAGGGAGCCAACCAAGCAGTGGCGGCAGCGCGGCTTAATGCAGAAGTTACGTTCGTTACAAAAGTAGGTGAGGATTTATTTGGGAAGACAGCCAAAGAAGGATTTGAGAAAGAAGGAATCAACATTGATTTTGTATTTTCAGATAATAAAAATACGTCGGGTATTGCTCTGATAACCGTTGATGAAGAAGGTGAAAACTGTATTGCTGTAGCATCGGGTGCAAACGCTGCATTGAATGTTGATGACGTAAATAAAGCGGAACATGCTATTGAGGAGGCTGAGGTGATTTTGGTACAGTTAGAGATACCCTTGCAGACTGTTGAACAAGCGATAAAAATAGCTGTTGAAAAAAATAAAAAAGTAATTCTCAATCCTGCACCTGCCACGACATTGCCAGAGTATATTTATAAAGATTTATTTGCCATTACTCCTAATGAAAAGGAAGCGTCTATGTTAAGTGGCATTGAAATTAAAGATATAGAAACACTTAATCGGGCAGCTCATTTTTTTATACGCAAAGGTGTAAAGCAGGTTATCATCACGCTGGGCGAAAATGGCCTAATGTGGTGCGATGGAAGTAATTATAAAATAATAACATCTCCTCATGTAAAACCGGAAGATACAACCGGCGCTGGCGATATATTCAATGGTGCACTGGCAGTAGCTTTCGCAGAAAATAAAGAGATACTGGAATCTATACTTTTCGCCTGCTATGCCGCGACATTATCAGTTACTCGTTTAGGCGCACAATCATCAGCACCGAACCGGCATGATGTAGAATCTTTTATTCGGAGATTTTCTCAATTGCAATAAAGAACCATTATGTTTATTGTACCAACTTACAGCACTGCCGTTTTGTTTTGCTTCATTACCATGTTGTGCTGGGGCTCGTGGGCAAACGCACAAAAATTAGCTCTTTCTACATGGCGGTTCGAGTTGTTTTATTGGGATTATGTGATTGGTATTTTGGTTTTGTCGTTATTGTTTGCATTTACATTAGGCAGTCATGGCAATGAAGGAAGAAGTTTTCTTGAAGACCTGCAACAAGCCAGTAAAAGCAACCTTTTTAGCGCTTTTCTAGGTGGTGTGATTTTCAATGCTGCCAACATTTTGTTTGGTACAGCCATTACCATTGCGGGCCTTGCAGTGGCATTCCCTATTGGTATTGGGATCGCTTTAATTTTGGGTGTGTTTGTAAACTATCTCGCTGCGCAAAAAGGCAGTCCTACCTTTTTATTTGGCGGTGTTTTGTTAGTAATGATTGCCATTGTCATCAACGCGATTGCGTATCGTAGAAAAGGAATCAGCAATGCTGTTACAACAAAAGGCATTGTTATCTCAGTCATTGCCGGCGTGTTGATGTCGTTCTTTTATCGCTTTATTGCCGCTTCGATGGACATTGATAATTTTAAATCGCCTGCTGTTGGTAAGATGACGCCTTATACGGCTGTTGTAGTCTTTTCGGTTGGTATCTTCATTTCAAACTTTTTGTTCAACACAATCATGATGCGTAAGCCGGTAAGCGGCACACCAGTAACCTATGGCCAATATTTTAGGGGTAATGTAAAAACACATTTAATGGGTGTGTTGGGTGGCATCATTTGGGGCATTGGCAATTCATTGAATTTGATTGCATCGGGCAAAGCAGGTCCTGCTATTTCTTATGGTTTGGGACAAGGCGCAACTTTGGTAGCAGCCGCCTGGGGTGTGTTTATCTGGAAAGAATTTTCGCCGTTTACAAACACAACAAAACGTTTGATAATTGTGATGTTTGTTTTGTTTTTGCTGGGCATTGGCTTGATTATTTATGCGGGATTATAATGTTCTACGAACGCGCTAAGGCAGGGATCAAACGAAAAAGTGCTTTACATACTTTGTGTCTTCGTGGTAAAAAATAACACAGAATGAAACACTGGCTTCTCTTTTGTTTTTGCACATTTTTTTTGGGTGAATTGATGGCGCAAAAAACTACTTCGCTAATACCAATTATTTTCGATACCGATATGGGACCGGATTATGATGATGCGGGCGCCATCACCGTACTTCATGCGTTTGCTGATAGCGGTAAAATCAATATCCTGGCTACAATGGCAAGCACTAAATACGAAGGTGTAGCAGCAGTGATTAATGTGTTCAATACGTACTTCAAACGCCCGAACTTACCCATCGGCGTTCCTACAGGTTATGCGGTTGATCAGCGCGATTGGCAGCATTGGACAGATACCTTAATTGCTAATTATCCGCACCAAATCAAACAGAATAAAGACGCTGAAGATGCAGTAACGTTATATCGTAAAATATTGGCAAAACAAAAGGACAACAGCGTTGTGATTATTACCGTTGGTTTCTTAACCAATATAGCCAATTTATTGCAATCAAAACCTGATGCTTATTCCTCTTTGAATGGTGTTGAGCTTGTAAAAAGTAAGGTAAAACAAATGGTGTCAATGGCAGGACATTTCCCCGAAGGAAAAGAGTTTAATGTGTTTAAAGATAGCAAGGCTTCACAGTCTGCTTTTGCCCATTTTCCAAAGCCTGTTTACTTCTCCGGTTTTGAAATTGGCGAGCCAATCAAATGCGGTTTACCGTTGATTCATAATGAAAGAATACAACACGATCCCGTGAAAGATGTGTTTCGCATTTGCATACCACAAGCCGCAGAGGATAGTGCTGGCAGAAAGAGTTGGGATGAAGTAACTACATTGCTTGCTATCACTGGCTTTCAGCCTTATTATGATTTGAAAGAAGGCAACATTGTAATTGCAGAAGATGGTAGCAATACATGGAATGCAAATGGCAAAAATCAATTTTATTTGGTTGATAAAAACTCGGCTGTATTCATGCAAAAGAAGCTTGATGAGCTAATGATGCATTTGCCTAAATAAGCTCATAGCTCATAGCTTTTTTCTTCAAAACACATTCACCATGTGCGGTGTATTTTCTTTACCCATTTTTTCTACAAACCTGCGTTCGCTGAGGATGTAACCATTACCACGTGCGCAAAAATGAACACGAAGGTTTTCGATGCTCATTGGGTTGCATTCAGGAATGTCGGCAATGTTGGAATGAATAATGTCGTGCCCGTCAATAATGACGTTTAAGCCGCTGCCAATTACTTCCATATCATCACCTTTACTCACAATCATAGCGGTATCTTCTCCCAAACCAATGCCGATGCAGCCTGGATTGGAAGCCACGGCCTGGGCTAATCTTACAAAACGACCCCGCTTTTCAAAATGCGAATCGAAAATCACTTTATCGGTAAAACGCAAACCAGTAGCAAGTTTGACTTCACCTTTCAAATGCGAATGAAACGGATTGCCATCATATATCATGGTGCTGCTCATTGCCATTGCGCCCGCCGATGTTCCGGCAATTAAAAACTCTTCTGTTTGATAACGGTTGTGCAATATTTTTAAAAATTCAGTGCCGCCAAAAGTTGAGGATAATCGCATCTGGTTGCCGCCGGTAAACATCACACCATCGCAGCGTTCTAACCGTTGTAAATAATCTTTTCGCAAAGCATCTTCACGCGTGCGAATGTGCATTACATCAACATTGGTACAACCAATCACTGCGAAGGCTTTTATATAGTTTTCACCCACTTCATAAGGAATGGTTGAAGCTGTTGTAACCACCTCAATGTGCTTATCAAACCCGCCAACTTCTTCAACAACGCGGCGTAAAATACCTAACTCAAAAAAGTTGAGATTGTTTTTATAAATATCGCCCCTCTCTGTTTGTGTGCCTTTGTCTTCGGCACCGCCAATGGCTATTAATTTCCCTGTAGGTATCAGCATCTTTTCTTCTTTTAGTTTTGGCAGGCAATCGGTAAAGAAACGTAAATCGAACAAATATAGTTTACGAAATTTTATCGGAATGTGAAGATGTAAAACACTACGGTTATTTCTCCTGCAATCCAATCTTTTATTCATTTACAAATCAAGCGGCACATTGCAACCAGCGGTGTTGTATTTTGCAACTTCAAGCTCTTCCTTGCAATAGAACCGACTGTAATCGTGTGTCCTTTAAAGCTTTCTTTGGCCGAACCAATGCGCACACCCGCAGGCAGCAAAGGTCTGCATGGTGAAGCCGAAACTTTAGAATAAGAAGTGCCGGAAACAACGTTCTGAGAATGACTAAAACCGGCACCAAAATAGCCACCAGAATAGGTTTCACTTTCGGGTGTTGATTTAGAGCTAATAATGTTTGATTCAAAGCTGCATGTCTGTAAACTACATACAAATACGCCTGCAATGGCTTTCTCAATTATCACCAAGTATGTGCAAAACAAAAAATGTCATATTTCAATGTATATGAACAATTGTGCGGAATAATGACAAAAACAAATTTCCTCTTCAATGAAGCATTACTAAATTTTATGTATCTATTAAAATATGCAATAAATTGAGACGGCAAACAAGCATTTACTACATCACATAAAATTCCACTTTGCTTATTCATAAACTCTGTGTTACTTCAGTTCAAAAACAAAAGCTCTTATGAAAATAAAAGACATTAAAGTATTAAAAGGTCCCAATTACTGGAGCATTCGTCGCGGCAAGCTCATTCTAATGACACTTGATCTGGAAGAGATGGAACAACGCCCTACCAACACCATCGAAGGCTTCTCGCAACGCATTGAAACGCTGCTGCCCAGTATGTATGAACACCGTTGCAGCGAAGACCATGAAGGTGGTTTTTTTGAACGCGTGAAAGATGGTACCTGGATGGGGCATGTGATAGAACACATTGCTTTGGAATTGCAAACGTTAGCAGGAATGGATTGCGGCTTCGGTCGTACCCGTGGCACGGGTAAAGAAGGCGAATATTTTGTAGTGTTTGATTACATAGAGGAAGATGCAGGCATTTATGCTGCAAGGGCTGCTGTAAAGATTGCGCAGGCTCTGATTGATAACACTGAATACCTGCTGGAAGAAGACATTCAAAAACTGCGCGAAATACGGGAAGACACGCGCCTCGGACCTTCTACAGGCTCTATTGTTGAAGAAGCAGCAAAGCGCGGCATTCCTTACATCCGGCTTAACGATCAAAGTCTTGTGCAGTTGGGATATGGCGTGCATCAAAAACGAATTCGTGCTACCATAGCATCCACCACAAGCACCATAGCGGTTGACATTGCGGGCGATAAAGAAGAAACCAAACGCCTGCTGGGCGATGCTCAAATTCCGGTGCCGAGCGGAACCGTAGTAAGAGACGAAGAAGATTTGCATAGAGCGATTGACCGCTATGGTTATCCGTTGGTAATAAAACCCATTGACGGTAATCATGGTAAAGGAAATACAACCAATATCATCAACTGGGAAACAGCGGTAACGGCTCTGCAAAACGCGCAGCGATATAGCCGCAGCGTGATTGTTGAACGGTTTATTGTTGGTGTTGATTTTAGAATTTTAGTAGTGAATTATAAATTCATTTGTGCTGCCCTTCGAACACCCGCTTCTGTGATTGGTGACGGCGAACATACCATTCAACAGTTGATTGATGAAGTGAACAAAGATCCACGTCGCGGTTATGGACATGAAAAAGTGCTAACCCAAATTACGGTGGATAACGACACACATAAAATGCTGTCAGAAAAAGGCTACAACTTAGATACTATGCCACTTACAGGTGAATTGGTTTTATTGAAATCAACGGCGAATTTATCTACAGGAGGAACGTCAACTGATGTTACTGATGAAGTGCATCCTGTGAATATTTTTATGGCAGAACGCATTGCAAAAATCATTGGATTAGACATCTGTGGTATTGATGTAATGGCGCCCGATTTATCACGTCCTGTAACCGAAAACGGCGGTGCCGTGCTCGAAGTAAATGCTGCGCCTGGCTTTCGTATGCACGTTGAACCCGCCGTTGGTATTGCACGAAATGCTGCCGAGCCGGTGGTAAATATGCTGTTTCCAAATCGCGGCGATGGCCGCATTCCCATCATTGCTATTACAGGTACTAATGGCAAAACAACAACTACACGTTTAACTGCACACATCTGCAAAGCCGCAGGTAAAAAAGTAGGCTATACAACAAGTGATGGCGTTTACATTCAAAACCAACTGATGATGAAAGGCGACTGCACCGGACCTGTAAGCGCGCAGTTTGTGCTGAAAGACCCGACAGTTGATTTTGCAGTGCTGGAGAGTGCGCGCGGCGGCATTCTTCGCAATGGCCTTGCTTTTCAGCATTGCGATATGGCCATTGTTACCAACATTACCGCAGACCATATTGGTTTGGGTGGAATCAATTCATTAGAACAAATGGCAAAAGTAAAAAGCATTGTGCCTGAAACCGTGTTCCCGCGCGGCTTTGCAATACTTAATGCCGAAGATGATTTAGTATATGCGATGCGTGAAAGCCTCGAATGCAATATTGCCTTGTTCAGTATGGATGAAAACAATCCACGCATTCAGCGGCATTGCAAGCGCGGCGGCTTTGCGGCAGTGTATGAAAACGGTTATGTCTCTATTTTAAAAGGTACATGGAAAATTCGCGTGCTGCATGTGCGCGACATTCCCATTACGTATGAAGGCAAAGCGTTGCACAATATCATGAACGCGCTGCCTTCCGTTCTTGCTACTTATTTGTTTAAAGAAATTTCTATTGAAGACATCCGTACTGGCTTGCAAACTTTCATTCCTTCGCCATCGCAAACACCGGGACGTTTGAATTTGTTTCAATTTAGAAACTTTCAGTTTCTTGTTGACTTTGCACACAACCCTGCAGGCCTGCTTTTGCTGGGCGATTTTCAAAATAAACTGAATGCTTCGCCGAAAGTGGGCATCATCAGCGGTACAGGCGACAGGAGGGATGAAGACATTAAAGAAATGGGAAGATTATCTGCTGAATTTTTTGATGAAATTATAATCCGATGCGATAAAAACCTGCGTGGCAGAACGGCGGAGGAAATTGTAAACCTGTTAATGGAAGGCATAAATATGGGCAAAACCAAAGATGTTCCTGTAACGGTAATCTACAATGAACGCGATGCCATCATGTACGCACATGACAATGCGAAGCCCGGCTCACTCATCACTATTATGTGCGATGTAGTGTCAGAGGCATTGGATTTAGTGAAGAATTTGAAAGAGAAGGAGGATGCAGGAAAATGAACGGTAATTATTGTAAAACTATAAAAGGTTAAAACAAAATGAAAGAATGGCAAATCAACAGAACAGTTTTTAAAGTAAGCGACTTTCTTTCTTGGCAAAGAATAGGAAGTTTAGAATTAAATCCCAATTTTCAAAGACGTTCTGTTTGGAAAAAAGGGGCAAAATCTTTTTTAATTGATACAATTATAAAAGGCTATCCGATTCCAATAATATTTATTCGAGAGAAACAAACAGATGTGTTTAAACTTGAGCCTATTAGAGATATTGTTGATGGACAACAAAGATTAAGAACACTAATTGCTTTCATAATGCCAAGCTCTTTAAAGAATTACGATCCAGAAAAGGATGATTTTAAAATTTCAAGATCGCATAATCGACAACTCGCCAATAAAAAGTTTGAAGATTTAGATAGAGATTTAAAACAGAGAATTTTAGATTACCAATTTAGTGTAAATGTGCTACCTGCTGATGTTGAAGACAGAGATATATACCAAATATTCTCTCGAATGAACTCAACAGGCTTAAAATTAAATCACCAAGAAATTAGAAATTCAGAATATTTTGGAGAGTTTAAAACTTCGGTCTACGACTCTGCTTTAAAATATTTGTCAGAATGGAAAAAATGGAAAGTGTTCACAGACGATAACATTTCAAGAATGGACGAGGCTGAATTATCATCAGAATTTTACAGTTATATGCTAAAAGGTATATCTAGTAAAAGTCAAAACGCAATAGACAAACTTTACGAGGATTATGATGAATTTTTTAATGAAAGGGAAATTATTGAACAGAGATTTGAAACAGTTTTAGACACTATCGATGATAATTTTGGAAACATTATTTCTCAAACCCCTTATTCGAAAAAAACACTTTTTTATATTCTTTTTATTATTGTTTACGATATTCTTTATGGAACCGATACCAAATTGGCTACAAAAAAACATAGCAAAATAACTGTTGCTCAAGTAAACTCTTTAATTCATATTGGAGAAGATATTCAATTACAAAAGGTTCCCGAAAATATACTTGAGTCAGCAACAAGAAGAACAACGAATATTCTTGAAAGAAAAACTCTTTATAATTATTTTAAGACAAGAGTAAAATAGCTTCATCAAATGCCACAACCTGCTGAAACTCTTTCTCAAAATTTTTTAAGCCATTTAGCAGACATTGAAAAAACCCGTAAAAAATCAGAAGAATTGTTTGCGAAAGGTCATATCGTGAGAAGGGATATTAATATAATATACAGTGGACTTTATATGGATGCAATAACTTCTTTTGAAAGGTTCATTGAAAATCTTTTTCATTCATTGTTATCACATAAAGTAGTCCATCAGTCAAAAAGAGTAAAACCTAAAATCAAGTTTGAATCAGAAGAATTATCTATAACAATTCTAAAAGGTGAACGTAGTTATATTGATTGGTTTCCATACGATATTACTATGAAAAGAGCTAAAGCTTGTTTTAAAGATGGATTACCTTTTTGTGGCTTAGATAAAGGGCGAAACCCCGCATTACCAAGTATTGATAAGAGAGTATTAAAAAGCGTTGAGAAGTTTGTAATTATTAGAAACGTATTAGCACATAAAAGCACACATTCATTTAAGAGATTCGAAGATAAAATTATCGCAGAAACTGCTCTATCAACAAGAGAAAAAAAGCCTATTGGTTATTTAAGAGGTTATCTCATAACAACACCAACACCTGTCACAAGATATGAACAGCTCATTTCAGAAATGAAGTACATCGCACAACTAATAACATCTAGGACATTGCATTAAATAATTTATAAATGGAAAGCGAAATGGTAACTTTAAATTTTAATTCAAATTATTATATCAATTTATTCAAACACAGTCGGATGCAGGATTTAAATCAATACATCACCACAAACATGGACATCGCTGGCGGTGTCCCTGTTTTCAAAGGAACTAAGAGTTGCTGTAAAAACATTGTTCGACTATTTGGAAGAAGAATCATTGGAAGAATTTTTAAAGGGTTTCCCTTCAGTTAGCAGAGAACAAGCAGAAGGAGTAATTGAATTGGCAGCCGAAAAAATTTTAGCTGACGTTCAATCATGAAAATATTGCTTGATGAAAATATAGATGTTCGCTTCAAAAAGTATTTTATAGAAATACATGAAGTTTATACCATTCGTGATATGAACTGGAACGGTATTAAAAACGGAACTTTACTTTCACTGCTTGCTGAAAACAAATTTAATTGCTGGATTGTAGTTGATAAAAACATTCCGTATCAGCAAAATATTTCAAAGCTTCCTTGCTTAATTATTGTGCTTGATGTTTTTAGAAATACACTAAAATACTTACAGCCTTTGCTTCCTCAGATACAGAAAGTATTGCAAAAAGAAACTACAGAAAAAATTATTGTCATTAAAGAAGAATCGGATTAGTAGGTTGCACTTTATAAATCAATCTATGCCAAAAAGCATTAAAAACAACAAGGCCTTCGACATTTGTACAGATAAAAACAAATCATCTCTCAATGTATCGCTTCCTTTCAGAAAAAGATAATTAGCATTGATGAAGTAGGCGGTTTACAATGCCTGCTATTTTTAATAAAAGTTTCCATGTTTTGTTTTTGCCGTAAAAGCAAAGTTTTATAACTTACCTACATCTATACCTTGCCTTATGAGAATCAATCACAAAACAACCGTTGCAATCAGTTTGCTTTTTTGCAGCAGCTATTTTTTACAAGCTTGCAGCAGTAACAGCGGTGGCACTTGCTCTTGTAAACAAGTAAGTTGTCCGGCGTATAAAAATGGCAATTTCGATCAGTGGTTTCCTTATGTTCAGTCGCAGCAAACTGTGTATGCAGATAGTGCAAACAAACTGATCAACGATACGATAGTTATCACTACCGTTTCTTCCTCGCAGTCTTATGGGGCCGAACAAGGTTGCGGAAGCTCTAACTCCGGTTGTAATTCTGATAAATACATTTATTCGGATGCGCTTTCATTTGGGTACAATAGTGCATCGGATTGGAGCGGGAATATGCTTGACAGCAATTATTCATTAATGGTTCACGGTTTTACAGTAAGTGCAAAAGGCTTAAACAGTACAGGGCTGAACTCTACAAATATGCTTTCTCAATTCTATTCAAACCTAAGTCTTAACGGACAACTATATACTAATGTGCAGATGATATGGAACAGCGATACCACCCATACAAAAGATGCTGTTTACCAGGTGTACCTTCAAAAAAGAACTGGCTTATTGGCTTATCGGTATTATCCTTCGCAAACCTTATTTGTTAAGAAATAGTCTTTATCTTTCAACCAAATTAACCGCTTGCAGTTTCCACTTCATATCACTATTGGCAGCACCAGCATTTTGCTACACACTATTTTTGAAACGCTTGCTTTTTTTATTGGGTTTCGCTACTTTTTGTTTTTGCGTAAAAAAAGGGGCGATACCATCTCTTCACCACACCGCATCTGGATTTTTGTTGGTGCACTCCTCGGTGCTTTCCTTGGAAGCCGTATTGTTGGTGGATTTGAAGATCCGTACCAGGTAAAAATTGCAACCAACTTATGGTGGTATTTCTATCAAAACAAAACGGTGCTGGGCGGCTTCTTAGGCGGTTTGATGGGAGTAGAACTGGTAAAGAAAATAATAGGCGAAACAAAAGCATCCGGCGATTTGTTTGTTTACCCAATCATACTGGCTCTTATCATTGGTCGCATCGGTTGTTTTAGTATGGGCGTTTATGAAGAAACGTATGGAATGCCAACAAGCTTACCGTGGGGAATGCACTTGGGTGATAATCATTTGCGACACCCGGTTTGCTTGTACGAAATTTTGTTTCTTATTCTATTATGGGCAGGTTTGGTTTTGCTGGAAAAGAAGCATCCATTACAAGAGGGCGCACGTTTTAAACTGTTTATGATAGCGTATTGCGCCTTTCGTTTTCTGCTTGATTTCATAAAGCCGCATTACACATTTTCTTTCGGCTTATCTACTATACAACTAACAGCTTTGCTTGGGTTGCTGTATTATTATCGTTATATCATTCAACCCAAAAAATTAAGTGTTCAAAACAAACAAAACTGGCAAGCAGGTAAGCCGTTTATGCACAAAGAAGTTGTAAACACATAAACTGTATAACAACATTGTCGTTTGATTTTATCAACAAAAAAGTTCCCTTTGTTTGGGAGATTCACTATGCCGGAACGTCCATACACTTACTACGATTTCACATTAAGCCTTTGCCCCGTTTGTTTGCGCAGAGTGGATGCAAAAATTGTGTTTGAAAACAACAATGTTTTCATGCTGAAAAGTTGCTCCGAACACGGCTTTCAAAAAGTGTTGATTGCAACGGATGTTGACTATTATAAAAACATACGCAATTATAACAAGCCGAGTGAAATGCCGCTTAAGTTTAATACCAGCACACATTACGGCTGTCCTTACGATTGCGGACTCTGTGCCGATCATGAGCAGCACAGTTGTTTAACGGTTGTTGAAATAACCGACCGCTGCAACCTTACCTGTCCTACCTGTTATGCCATGAGTTCGCCGCACTATGGCAGGCACAGAACGGTAGAAGAAGTAGAACGAATGCTGGATATTGTAGTGGCCAATGAAGGAACGCCTGATGTGGTGCAAATCAGTGGCGGCGAGCCAACCGTTCATCCCGATTTTTTTGAGATACTAAATATTGCCAAAACCAAACCCATCAAGCATTTGATGGTGAATACAAACGGTATTCGCATTGCGAAAGACAAAGCATTTGTGGCGCGGCTTTCTTCTTACATGCCCGACTTTGAAATTTATTTGCAGTGGGATTCTTTTAAAGCGGAAGCATTAGAAACATTACGCGGGCAAGACCTGACCGATGTGCGTGTAAAAGCGTTGGAGCATTTGAACGAATACAATGTTTCTACTACGCTGGTGGTTACTTTGCAAAAAGGCGTGAATGACGATGAGATAGGAAAGATTATCGAGTTTGCTTTAGGGCAACCATGCGTTAGAGGGGTTACTTTTCAGCCCACACAGATTGCAGGAAGATTGACTGAGTTTAATCCTTCAACAGACCGCATTACACTCACTGATGTGCGCCAAAAAATATTGGAGCAAACATCTGTTTTTCAGCCCAACGATTTGATTCCGGTGCCTTGCAATCCGGATGCTTTGGTGATGGGTTATGCTTTGAAATTAGGCGGACAAGTGTTTCCGATGACACGTTATGTGAACCCTGCCGATTTGCTGAATAACAGTAAAAATACTATTGTATATGAAGCCGGATGAGCAACTTCATGCGCAGATGCTAAAGATATTCAGCACCGGCATTTCGGTAGATCGGGTAGAAGATAATTTTAAAGAGCTGATGTGCTGTTTGCCGCAAATACATGCACCCGGTTTAAGCTATAACAATCTATTTCGCATCATCATTATGCGGTTTGTTGATGCGTGGGACTTTGATGTACGCGCCATTAAAAAAAGTTGTGTTCACATTGTGCACAAAGATGGACGCATCATTCCTTTTGAAACGATGAATTTATTTTACCGGGATGAAAAAGAAGAGATTGTAAAACGGTTGCAGGAAGAAAGAACCAACGCTGTCAAAATCTTTATCTGTTCTAAAAATACCAAGATGAAAACGGTTTATAAAATTGTACTTTCAAATATTGTTGTTGCTATCTTGCTTGCTTATTGCTTTTATCATATTGATAATTAAAGGAGTATAGCGGTGGTCGAACACTGCTTTGTGTTTGGATTGTTTGTCTTGCCATGAGTTTACTTAATCTTTTTCTCGGAATATTTATGCTTTGATTGGAAAAAAGGAATGGAGAAACGGAATGTTGTTAAGCTTTGCAGTATTGTTATTATTAAGCGGTATTTCGTGCGGTGGCGAGTAATGTTTTAATGAAGAAATTTCTTTAAAAGTAAGAATAATAAAGCAAACGCTAAAAAATTTTTATTAAAAACAACAGAAAACTATAATATTGCAACTCGAACTGTGAGAAAATTTTCTGCCATATTATTTCTTTTTACTTTTCTCTTTAATCTTATTGGTTACCGGGCCGTTTTTAATTATGCGCAAAAACAATCGGACTCGCAGTTAGAAGCTTCACTTGATAAATCGCAATACAACGATGCTGATTTAATTACCATCAAAGTTCCACTTTCGATGCCGTATCAAACGTTGCAATCGAATTGGGAGCGCGTGAACGGAGAAGTAACTTGTAATGGCAAAATTTATAAGTATGTAAAGCGTAGAATTGTTTCAGGCGAAATGGAATTGCAATGTTTGCCGGATAACAATAAAATGCGCATTCAAACAGCTAAAGACGATTTCTTTAAGACGACTAACGATATTACTTCTGCCAACAAAAAAAGTGACAATAACAAAAGCAGCGTTATTAAAAATGGTTTGACCGATTATGACCAACACATCACTTCGTTTTCGCTGTCATATCTTATTTCTTTTTCCCAACTCATTACTCTTTCCCCAACAGAAAACTTATTAACTTCTCCGCACACTCCACCCGTGCAACCGCCTGATGTAGCATAGGCAAAAGCAAATGCCGCTGTGCATTTGCTGCAATGCAGAGATATAAATTTATGTAGCTGCATTATTACTATTTTGCTCCATAAAAGGCAATTTTTTCAACAAGAATAGATAAGTAAGTTCAGCATTAGAACTTTTTTAAGTTTGAAGTTTCACAAGCAGATTTCCCTTCGTGCAGCTTATTGGTTTTGAATTGTTGAAAAGCAAAACGGGATTTACAATTGATGAATAACGGCTATCGGGTAATTAGCATTAGAACTTTTTTAAGTTTGAAGTTTGACACAAGCAGATTTACTTCGTGCAGTACACCGGTTTTCTTTTTTCATCAAATATTATCCTGCAAATTGTTTCTTTTATTGTTGGTTTTGATACATCAAACACGGAGGAATACAATAGTAATAATGCAGTTCGTATCCAAAACAATTATTTCCAAACATCGTTCAACAATACCAACCCCAACCTCATTTGCATATTGTGTAATTTATGAAATATAGTGTCTTTCTTCTTTCGGCAATTCTTCTTTTCAGCGCCTGTAAAAACAGTGGCAAATACAAAAAAGTAGTCAACGATCCCTTGTTGTATTCGCAAACCGTTCACGAGCTAAATAACATTGTAATGGGCAATAATTTTTCGCCGGTGGTGGCAACGCGCAATTATACTTATGCTACCATTGCCGCTTACGAAGTTGTTGCTGCAGGAGATTCCAATCATTATCGTTCATTGGCAGGGCAGTTGCATGGTTTGAAACAAATACCAAAACCTTCAGCCGATAATAAAATAGATTTTGCTTTTGCTGCATTACTGGCATATTGTAAAGTAGGCAATGCGGTAACTTTTCCCGAAGGAAGTATGGATGAATATGTCGCCGGTTTAAAAAAGAAAGCGATAGATGCAGGTATGCCATCGAATGTATTTGATGCCAGTGTTGCCTACGGCGATACGGTTGCCAACGCCATTTTAAAATGGTCAAAAGGCGATAATTATTTACAAACGCGCAGTGCCTCTAAATTTACCGTTACGCAGGAAGAAGGCAGATGGATTCCTACGCCGCCAATGTATGCACAAGCTGTTGAGCCGCATTGGAACGAAATACGAACCCTGGTAATGGACAGTGCAAAGCAATTTCAGGTTCCTCCGCCATTACCTTACAATATAAAAGATAAAAACAGTGATTACTACAAACAGGTAATGCTGATAAAAAATGCGGTTGACAGCTTAACAGATGAACAGCAACAGATTGCTAATTTTTGGGATGACAATCCTTTTAAATTGAATGTAAACGGGCATGTGATGTTTGGTACAAAAAAGTTTTCGCCCACCGGGCATTGGATGAGCATAGTGGGCATTGCATCGAAGAAAGCAAATGCCGACTTTAATAAAACAGTGTACGCTTACACCAAAACAGCCATCGCTATGTTTGAAGCGTTTATCGAATGCTGGGATGCTAAATATACTTACAACACCATTCGGCCTGAAAGTGTTATTAATAAATACTTTGACCCCAACTGGCGGCCCTTTTTACAAACGCCTGCTTTTCCTGAATATACCTGTGGGCATTCAACCATTTCATCCGCGGCCGCCGAAGCGTTAACGAGTGTTTACGGCGATAATTTTCACTACAAAGACACAACCGAATTGGAGTTTGGAATTGATAGCCGCTCTTTTCCTTCCTTCCGTGCAGCCGCAATAGAAAACAACTGGGCGCGGTTTTATGGCGGTCTTCATTATCACAGTTCTTGTATTACGGCTACCAAATATGGTCGTAAAGTTGGCGATTTTGTTGCCAATACACTGCAGATGAAGCGGGGCGAAACACCGTTGGCGCCTGCTGCAGATACAACGCATTATTATTAATATAATATATATAAGAAACCAATTATTCTAACATAAACAAAATTAAAGAGCTTATGAAACGGTTTTCTGTAATAGCAATGGCTTGCATTTTATTGTCGTTCACAGTGCAGGCCCAAACCGATGAAGATGCCATTATGATGAACAAATATCAGTGGTGCAATGGCATCTCTTACGAACATTCTCATTGGAAAGACTACTGGGAAGGCACTTTAAAAAGAAACAATCAAAACATTGGCACTTTCACTTCACAATCGGCCATGTTGATGAGCAATTATGGCATTACGGACCGGTTAAATGTAATGGCTGGCTTGCCTTATATCTGGAATAATGTTTCTGCAGGAACACTGCACAAAATGAGCGGCTGGCAGGATGTAAGCGCAGCCATAAAATGGAAGGCGGTTGCGGCAAAATGGGGCAAAACCAAACTTGGCTTATACGCCATTGGCAGCGTTGGCACTCCAACGCAAAATTACGTTGTTGACTTTCTTCCGCTTGCTATTGGCTTTGGCTCTACGAACGTTACAGGACGTGCGTTAGCAGATGTTCAGGTCGGAAAATTTTTTACAACCGCATCTTACTCTTATACTTTAAGAGGCAAAACCAAAATTGACCGCAATTCTTATTATACCGATCACCTGATTTACTCAAATAGGGTAGCTATGCCCAATGTTACTAACTATATGTTGAGTGCAGGTTTTCGTGGGCATTATTTAATTGCGGAAGCAATGATTACAAACATGACTACGTTAGGTGGTTTTGACATTCGCCGCAACGACATGCCTTTCCCAAGTAATCGTATGAACATGACTTCTATCGGAGCACATGTAAAATATACATTGCCTTTTTACACACATCTTGAACTCACGGCTGATGCCAGCCATGTTATTAGGGGCAGAAACGTAGGCCAGGCAACCAATGTTGGTGCCGGGGTGTTTTACATTTTCAGTTTTAAACATAAAACCAATTTACCACCTACTCATTCCTAATCCATTCACCATTTATAACTGTTGTATGAAAACAAATTATCGCATCACTTTCTTAATACTTCTCATCTTTTCTTTTGCCGTTATTTCCTGCAATAAGGATGTAACCGGCAGAACAGATTATTTACCAGCATTGGCTCCGGCAAACAATGACGTGAATGCAGGTACCTGGAAAACTATATTACTAAGTCGCCCCGATTCATTTGCAGTAGCCACTCCGGTTGCTGTTACTTCGCCGTTGTATGTTGGCGAATTGAATGAAATAAAAGGGTTGCAGCACAATCTTACACCTGAGCAAAAAGCAATTGTGAAATACTGGAGTGCAGGCTCTGTACTTCGCTGGAACGAAATACTGCGCCAACTGGTAGCCAAGTATAATCTGCCGCCTTATCAAAATTCAGACGGAACTTATCCGGTGCCAAGTTCAGTGAATCCGTTTAGCTATCCTCAGTTTCCTTTCTCCAACCCGCCGTATGCCGCCCGTGCGTATGCTTATGTAAGTGCTGCGCAATACGATGCCTTGGTAAGTGCCTGGCATTACAAGATGCAATACAATAGGCTTGCGCCTTATAAAGTAGATTCATCCATCAATGCAAACAAACTGATTCCTTCCAGCGATTTGCCTTCTTATCCTTCTGAAGATGCAGTGCTGGCGGGCGTTACTGCAGAAATGATGAAATTGTTGTTTCCAACTGAAATTGCTTACATAGAACAAAAAGCAGCCGAATCACAACAAGCCAGATTGCTGGCCGGTGCGAATGTTCGCAGCGATTTGGTAGCTGGCGAAGCATTAGGACGGTCTGTGGCGCAATTGTTTACAGCCCGTGCGAGAACTGATTATGCCGGCACTGCCGGGGGCAACTCTACAATTTGGGCAAATTTTGTAACCACTACTGAAGCCAAAGGCGAAGTACCCTGGATTAGTATGGAATCTCCAAAACGTCCGCCTATGTTGCCTTTATACGGAAAAGTAAAACCGTTTTTGTTCGATTCAGCAACCTGTGTTGCACTTCGCCCGGGGCCACCACCTTCAACCGGCAGCCAGCAGATGAAAGAAGAAATGGAAGAGGTAAATAATTTAGTAAAAAATCCATCCCGCGACCATATCCGCATTGTTGATTTTTGGGCCGATGGTGTAGGTACTTCTACTCCTCCCGGTCACTGGGATGCAATAGCATCTGAAGACTTCATTAAACAGAACTGGAGTGAAGTGCGTTGGGCGCGCAACATGGCATTGGTAAACATGAGCCTGATGGATGCAGCTATTGTTTGCTGGAATACAAAATATTTTTACTTTAACCCGCGTCCCACACAATTGGATCCGGCTATCAAAACGCTTACCGGCTTGCCTAATTTTCCCTCTTATATTTCCGGCCATTCCACTTTTAGCGGTGCCGCTGCCGAAATATTAGGTCATATTCTTCCATCACGCGCAACAGATTATCATGCAATGGCTCAGGAGGCTTCCAATTCGCGTATGTATGGTGGCATTCATTATCGCAGCGATTGCCAAACCGGTTTAGACGTCGGTAAAAAAATAGGCGACTATGCAATTGCAAGAGCGCAGGGCGACGGTGCTGAATAAGTGATTGTAATTTTTATGTTTTACAGAAAGCAAAGCATGAAGTTAGATACAACAGAACAGAAGATTCATTACGTACTACGAATTGCCATAGCTATGTGCTTTGTGGGTCATGGCTCCTTTGGTATAATTACAAAACCAATTTGGTGCAACTATTTTGCGGTGTTTGGCATCGGCAAACAGTTGGCTTATGGGTTAATGCCGTGGATGGGTACGGTTGATATTTTGTGTGGCATTGTTATGCTCGTTTATCCCAATCGTGGCTATTGCACTATGGCTGGTGATATGGGGTTTTATCACAGCTTCGTTGCGTCCTTTATCAGGCGAACCATTTGCAGAATTAATTGAACGCGCCGGCAATTATGGCGCACCACTTACCCTGCTTTTTATGTATGGAATGGGCAATTGGCGGCAGTTGTTTACCCGTTTGAAGCCCGACATCCAAATAGATAAAAAAACGTCAGAGCGGTTGTTTGCCTGTTTGCAAATGGCTGTTTTTTTATTGATTGCCGGGCATGGATGGTTAAATATACTCGCAAAAAAAAGCTTGCTTGATCAGTATGCTTCTTTAGGATTTACCAATACAACGCAGATGGCTTTCATTGTTGGTTTTGCCGAAATTGTTGCGGCCTTCTTTGTATTATTTCGTCCCACAAAACAATTGTTGATTATTGTATTGGCATGGAAGATAGCCAGTGAATTTTTCTATCCGCACTACGAGTTGTTTGAATGGATAGAACGAGGCGGCAGTTACGGCTGTGTGCTTGCATTGCTACTTATTTTAAAACCAGTAACGACGAAAGGTTTTAGAAAGAATAGTTTACAGCCGCAGTTTCAAAGTCTTTGAACAATTTGGATTAACAATCTTCACACCTGCAGATGGTAGAACATTCTATTTTTATTTTTGGTGTGAGATTGTGGTCATCTTCTAATTTTAAACAATCCATCAGGTTTGGTTTTGCACAAAAAATAAGCAAAAACAAACCTGATGGATTTTCTTTGCAACCACAAATCACAAATCAAGAATGGTATTCTTTACGGTTTTGCATGAAGCTGCAACTGGCTGCCGTCTCTTGTTAAATTATTATCAACAATGCGGTTATTGTATTGCTGAATGAAGGCTTTGATTTTTGTAGTTAATGCAAGTGTTGTATCCGGCAATTGACTGATTAAATTATGCTGCTGTGTAAAATCAGTTTTGAAGTTATACAACGCCACGGGTTGATCGTTTTGATACATCAATAGATAATCACCATAAAACAAATTATACGTGTTGTTAAGATAATTAAATGCATACGGCGTTGTATCTTCTTTAAACACATTTCTGCCAAATGCAACGTAAGGTTTATCGTAATGAAGATAACCCAATATCGTTGGTAAAATATCTATCTGATCAATCGTTTCATCTTCCATAGACGACCAGTTTTCATCGGGTTTATAAAAGAATACCGGGATAGAGAAATAGCCTGGTACTGAACTGTATTCGGGATAATGTGTTAATGGCGATGCATGATCTGCCGTAAAAACAAACAACGTGTTCTTAAACCAGGGCATCGTTTTTGCCGTTTCAAAAAATCTTTTTAATGAATAATCGGTGTATTGAATACCCTTATCAACAGACAGCGGTCCACCTTTAAAAACATCTTTGTATTGATCAGGAATGATATAAGGATCGTGTGATGAAGCTGTAAACAATGCCGTAAAAAAAGGTTGTTTAAAAGTGTTTAATTTATTTGCGAAGAATTGTAAAAAAGGTTCATCCCAAATTGCCCAGATGCCATCAAAATCTTTATCATTATTGTATTCATCCTTTCCGAAATAAGCATCAAAACCGGTTGTTTTTGAAAAGGCTAAAAAACCCATTGAGCCATTGGGCGCACCATGAAAAAAAGATGTGTAATAACCCTTTTCTTTTAATAAAGAAGCAAGACTGTTTACGTTATCGCCTGAATATTGAGAAAGCACATACGGCAATTCAATGGAAGGAATGCTGCATAAAACAGAAGGCATCGCTTCAATAGATTTTCTTCCGTTGGCAAATGAATATTGATAAGCGCGGCTTTTGCCAATCAACGAATCTATGAAAGGCGCATAGCCCTGGTAACCTGGTTTGTTTTTGTTATAAACAGAGATGAATTCTTTGGAAAAGCTTTCAAGAATAATCACTACAACATTATCATATTTAAACTTCGCCGTATCGGTTGGAACATGCAAAGGATTAAACAATTGGCTCACTTCAGTATCAGTAAAATAAGCCACTTTTTTTATATCATCATTGCCTGCCGTTTTTAGTATAGCAAATGGCGTGTTCAGCACAATGTTTACATCACGCGGGTCATTACCATATTGTGCTGCATTACTTAATGTGATGGGTCTTGTGCTGTGCTTAAAGTCGCCACGAACGCCACCTACAAACAGAATTACGATGGGCGGAACCAGCAAAATACTGATGATATAATGCTTCTTGTTATTCGTGAGAATCCGTTTGTAATCAATCCATTTGAACATCATTTGTAAACAAAAAACGAGCACGACAAATAGCAGCACTGCATACCAGTAAGTAACGAAGAAATGAATGAATAAAACGCCTAAATTTCTTTCGTTTTTAAACTGCGAAAAAATGGATAAGGTGGTACGGCGCAATGTAAATTTGTAATAAATAAAATCAATCACGTTGGTGGCAATGGCAATGGAATTGACAATGATAAAAATCCATTTTGCAACAGCTTTGTACCTTTTGTTATAGCGCCATGGATTGGGAATAATGAACATCAAAATAAACAATGAATTGGTGTACAACACTGCCACCAAATCAAACCGCAAACCACCGCCCAAAATGGTAGCAAAGTTGTTCAACGTCATACCTGGAAAATAAGATGTGTTGAACAAATAAAAACCAATACGACACAGCGAGTAAAGCAGCATTACAATCAATAGGTAAAGCAGTAAAGCAGAATAGATATTGGTAGTGTAACGGTAATTGTTTTTTGTTTTTGTAGCACTTGTCATAACGAAACCAAAAGTAAAGGCAAAGAAAGATGAAGCAGCGAAGTTGATAATAATTTTATAACGAATGAATAATCTTGAAAAAGTTGCTCTCTTCTTTCCCCATTTTATTTGCTTTGTTGCGTAACGTTTATTTTTGCCCAAAAACAAATACATGGCATTTGAAATACAGGGGAAACTGGTAGCTGTTTATAATACCGTTCAACGTTCCGAATCGTTTAGAACCCGTGAGTTTGTTATCGAAACAAGTGAAGAAAGCGGAGGCCGTACGTTTACAAGCTATGTAAAATTTCAGTGTACGCAAGACCGCACTTCAATGTGTGATAAATTGAATATAGGTGATAGCATAAAAGTGAATTTCAATCTGCGTGGAAGTAAGTGGAGCAAGGACGGCAGAGACAATTACATCACCAATTTAGATGCCTGGCGTATAGAAAATTTGCAGGCAGTAAATTCTTCTTTTGGAGAAGCCAAATCATCTTCTAAAGCCAACAATAATTCTTCACCTGAAGAAGACGATTTACCTTTTTAAAAGTTTGTTTTTGCCCTTTTTTTGTTGAAACTTTTAGGATAAATACCTAACCACATGCAACAAACCATTACACTTAAATTGCTTCCGCACGAAGCAGAAAACAGTGCTATTGTAAAAGAATATATTGTACAACATACTGGTACGTCTCTCCATAAGATTACCGGCTTCTTCATTCAAAAAAAATCAATTGATGCACGCGGTAAGCAACCCTATATAAACCTTACCCTACAAGCCTTTATTGATGAGCCTTTCCAGCAACGTCCCTTCACTCCGGTTGATTATAAAGATGTTTCAAAATCCAAACACAAAGCAATCATCATTGGTGCCGGTCCTGCCGGTTTGTTTGCTGCATTGCGCCTAATTGAAACTGGTGTTCAACCCATTATTTTAGAACGTGGTAAAGACGTTCGTTCACGCCGCAGAGATTTGGCCTTGCTCAATAAAGAAGGCATCATCAACAACAACAGCAATTATTGTTTTGGCGAAGGCGGCGCAGGCACTTACAGCGATGGCAAATTGTACACACGCAGCACCAAGCGTGGTGATGTAAACAGCATACTTCGAACGTTTGTGCAGTTTGGGGCCGAAGAAAGCATTTTATATCAATCGCACCCACATATCGGCACCAATAAATTGCCACAAATTATCACTGCAATGCGGCAGCAGATAGTTGATAGTGGAGGTTTGTTTTTGTTCGAAAAAAGGGTGATTGATTTTATTATAGAAGGGGATGAAATCAAAAGCGTTGTCACTGCTGATGGAGATACTTACGAAGCCGATGCCATCATTCTCGCCACAGGTCATTCGGCGCGTGATGTATTTCAATTGTTGCAAAACAAAAACATAGCTGTTGAAGCCAAACCATTCGCATTAGGTGTGCGTGTTGAGCATCCCCAAAGCCTGATAGACAGCATTCAGTATCATCAGCTTAATCGTGACGAAAATTTGCCGCCATCATCTTATAGTTTGGTGCAACAGGTTGATGACAAAGGCGTGTTTTCTTTTTGCATGTGTCCTGGTGGAATCATTGCACCGGCAGCTACTGAAGCTAATGCGTTGGTAGTAAACGGATGGAGTCCCAGCAAGCGCAATAACCCGTTTGCCAACAGCGGCATTGTAGTTACCACTGATGTGCCTGAAGTGCTTGCTGACAAAGGGTTTTGGCGAAAAATGAATGAAAACAAATGGCAGCCCGACAATCCTTTGTTATTGATGTATTTTCAACAAATGGTGGAAGAAAAGGCGTATGCTGCAGGCGGCGGAAACTTTGTAGCGCCGGCCCAGCGCATGACTGATTTTTGTGCAAACACAATATCGGCTACGTTACCCGATTGCAGTTATGTGCCGGGTGTAAGCAGTGCATCTTTACAAACCGTTTTACCCCATTTTATCTATAAAAGATTGCAAAAAGCATTCGTTGAATTTGGCAAGAAAATGAGGGGCTATTATACCAATGAAGCGATTGTTGTAGCTACTGAAAGTCGCACTTCATCGCCGGTTCGAATTCCGCGAAATGTGGAAACATTACAACATACTCAAATCAAAAATTTATATCCTTGCGGCGAAGGTGCAGGCTATGCTGGCGGCATTGTAAGCGCGGCGATGGACGGTGAACGTGTGGCAAATGCAATAACGGAATTTTTGTTGGTATGATGAGAACTGAATTGCTAATGATGCGTTATTTCGCAATTGCCACCGTTTGGTTTTGCACATATTTCGTGATGGAAGGCGGCTTTGTACGGAATTTGCTCTTATTGGTTTGAACAAGTTGCAATGTTGTAAGCTTGTTTATTCTCTTAATCATTTTCATAAAGCAATTATGAGATTCCGCACAAAGCCCTCGCCAATTTGATTATAATTTCTATCATCGTGTTGAGGGCATCCCGGTAAATCGAGACAAGACTTGCGGAATGAGGCGACATGTATTTCAAGCTTTAATCAACTCAATAGTTTTCTCTTCTTTTATACAACCAACACTGCTTATCTTCATCAACCAAAATCATCATTATGTTGTTTGCCAATAAAACCATTTTAATAACCGGCGCGAGCCGTGGCATTGGAAAAGCCATTGCCTTGCGTCTTGCAAAAGAAGGCGCTAACATTGTAATTATAGCTAAAAGCATCGAAGAAAATGAAAAGCTTGGCGGCACTATTTTTTCGGCAGCAAAAGATGTTGAAGAAGCGGGCGGTAAAGCCTTGCCGGTTCAGGCAGATATTCGTTTTGAAGACGAAGTTGAAAACGCTGTAACGCAGGCTGTACAAACGTTTGGCGGCATTGATGCAGTGATTAACAATGCTTCTGCCATTCAGATAAGTAATACAGAAAATACCGACATCAAGCGTTTTGATTTGATTCAAAACATCAACGTTCGCGGCTCTTTTATGATGATAAAAGCTTGCCTGCCCCATCTTAAAAGAAGCAACAACGCACACATTATTACCATCGCGCCACCCATCAGTTTAAACCCCAAATGGCTGAGTCCGCAAATTGCCTACACCATTAGTAAATTCAGTATGAGTATGATGGCAATGAGTTGGGCTGTAGAGTTCAAAAAATATAAAATTGCATCAAACGCTTTGTGGCCGAAAACATTAATAGATACGGCTGCCGTACGCAATTTATTCGGCGGCGAAAAAATGGTGGCTATGAGCCGGAAACCACAAATTATGGGCGATGCAGTATTTCATATTTTAAGCAAGCAGTCTATCGATTGCACAGGCAATTTGTTTTTAGATGAAGATGTTTTGCGCAGCGGAGGCATTACTGATTTTGACCAATATGCAGTAACGCCCGGAGGCAGGTTATATCCCGATTTATATGTAGAATAAGTTAGTAAATTGTTGATAATATTTTTACATTGAAATGGATCTGTTTTGTAACGATGATAATGGCATGATTCTTAATTAAGAAATGGAAAAACAATTATGGCAAAAGCTACAAAGAAAGCAGCCGCTACTACACTTGGCAATTACAAAGCTGGTGTAGGCGCTAACGATTCAATGCTGAAAGAATTTTTTACTGATGAACTGAAAGACATTTACTGGGCAGAAAAACACATTGTTACCACTTTGCCCAAAATGAAAAAAGCTGCTACCAGCGCCGAACTGCAACAAGCGTTTGAAACGCATACAGAACAATCGAAAAACCATGTAGCGCGTCTTGAGCAGGCTTTTGAACGGCTGGGTAAAAAAGCGCAGGCTAAAAAATGCGACGCAATGGCCGGCATTATTGAAGAAGGCAAAAGCATTATAGAAGATACTGAGAAGGGTACGGCTACACGCGATGTGGGTTTGATATTAGCCGCACAAAAAGTAGAGCATTATGAAATAGCAACGTATGGTGGTTTGGCACAATTGGCTACAACGTTAGGACTAACGGAAGTGGCTGATTTGCTGAAGCAAACATTAGAAGAAGAAAAACAAACCGACAGCCTGTTAACACAAATTGCTGAAAATAGTGTGAATTATGAAGCTTCGGAAGAGGAAGAATAACGGGTAAAAACAAATCGTTTTATAAAGCTCTGTAAGTGAAATGCTTGCAGAGCTTTTTGTTTTTGCCATATTTTCTTTTTGTTTTAATATTACGGATTTATATGTAACAGCACCGCACAACAACTGTACGATACCGTACGGTTGTTTTTCATTCTAAAGCTAAAACTCAATGCTGGTAAGGCTTGTAGCGGTTGGCACAAGCGTTGAATCAAAAAATATAATTCTCCTGTATATAACTTTTACCGGATTATAAAAAACAAACAAGTTGCTGTAAAGTCTTCTTATCAAAGCAAATTAAAAATACCGTATGCTTAGAAATTACTTCATTACTGCCTTTAGAAACTTTTGGCGCAACAAAGCTTTTTCTTTTATTAATGTGCTTGGCTTATCCATAGGCATCAGCGCTGCATTGGTTATCTTTTTAATTGCCTATTATGAACTCAGTTACGATAAATTTGAACCAGATAGAGATAGAATTTATCGTGTGGTGCTGGATGCAAAATATAATGGACAGGAAGGTCATAGTGCTGCCGTACCTGCCCCATTAAGCACCGCGATACAAAATGAAGTAACAGGTGTTGAGAAAACAGTTCCTGTTATGCAGTTTCAGGGTAATGCTACTGCAAAAGTGAGTATAGCAAATGACAATGCGGGTAAGCCGGTTGTTTTTAAAAGCCAGCCTTATATTGTTTTTACCAATCCACAATATTTTGCATTATTGCCTCATCATTGGCTGGCAGGTTCACCCGCTGCTTCTTTAAAAAATCCATTCAACGTTGTATTGAGTGAAAGTCGCGCTCATCAATATTTTCCATCGCTTTCTATAGCAGATATCCCTGGTAAGCAAATTAATTATAACGACGATGTGATAGCAACCGTTTCAGGCGTTGTAAAAGACCTGAATGAACACACTTCATTCAACGCGGTTGAATTTATTTCGTTTGCTACCATATCACAAACTCATTTGCAGAACGACTTTATGATGAATGTGTGGAACGACTGGATGGCGTATTCACAGCTTTATGTAAAGCTATCTGCAGGAACTTCTTCTTTGCAGATAGAAGCACAGTTAAAAAAGCTGCTTGCAAAGTATAATAAGGATGCAAATAAAGATGCAGCGAACACACTAAGCTTTCACCTGCAGCCATTGCAGGATGTGCATTTCAACAACCAATATATGAGCGTTGGGGGAAGAATAGCAAATCTCTCTACCTTATATGAGTTGCTCCTGATCGCCGCGTTTTTGTTACTGTTAGGCTGCATCAATTTTATCAATTTAACTACGGCAAATGCATCACAAAGAGCAAAGGAAATCGGTATTCGCAAAACTATGGGCTGTTCAAGAAAACAATTGATACTGCAGTTTCTTGGTGAAACATTTTTTATAACACTTATCGCAACGATCATGTCTGTGATGATAACACCTTTACTTTTGAAAGCATTTTCACATTTTATTCCACCGGGCTTATACTTCAATCCTTTTTCACAACCCTCTGTTTTCTTATTTCTGTTTTTACTTACACTTGGTGTAAGCTTTATCTCAGGTTTATATCCGGCGCTCATTTTATCACGTTATAAGCCGGTACTGGTTTTAAAAAATCAATTTTCTAAAAGCAGCAGCGATACAAGTCACGTCTGGATAAGGAAAGCATTAACGGTATCGCAATTTGTAATTGCACAATTTTTTGTCATTGCTACCTTGATTGTAAGTAAGCAACTGAATTATTCTCTGAATACTGATTTGGGTTTTAATAAAGATGGCATTATTACTTTCGATATTCCTCGTGATACCGTTGCATCTCATACACAACAATTATTAAATAAAATCAACACTATTCCTGAAGTAGAAGTAGCAAGCTCAGGCTTTCTTTCGCCAGCAGATATTGGCGTAGCTTATACCAATGTAAGTTATCCTGCAAAGAAAGACATACAGGCACAGATACAGTTTAGATGGGGTAATCCTGCTTATCTTGATGTGTATAAAATAAAACTATTGGCTGGCAATAATGTAGTGCCGAGCGACACAATGAAAGAGTTCCTTATCAACAATACGTACGCAAAATTACTTGGCTTTCAAAAGCCACAGGACGCTATTGGAAAGTCATTAACCTTTAACGGCAAACTCATGCCGATAGTGGGTGTAATACAAGATTTCCACGACCAGTCAACGCATGCCGCCATCTTTCCGCTTGTGTTTGCAGGTAGTAATGGTTCTACATTTCATATACGTTTTAAGCCTGATGCTTCAGGCGCTATTGCATGGAAAAATGGAATTCGTAAAATTGAGAAAGCTTATAAACAAATGTACCCCGATGCTGATTTTACCTATCAATTTTACGATGAAGTAATTGCAAGTATGTATCAGAATGAGGAGCAAACGGCAAGCCTGTTAAGCTGGGCCACAGGTCTTGCTATTGGTATCAGTTGTCTTGGTTTATTAGGTTTGGTGATGTACACTATCAATACGCGCACAAAAGAAATTGGCATTCGCAAAGTGCTTGGCGCAAGTGTTACCAACATTGTTTCGGTGTTATCATCTGACTTTATAAAATTAGTTTGTATTGCCTTCCTGATTGGTGCGCCATTAGCTTGGTGGGCAACTTATAAATGGTTGCAAAATTTTGCATACCGAACAAGCATGAGCTGGTGGATATTTGTATTAGCCGGCGTAATTATGCTGTTGCTTGCCTTGTTAACGCTTGGTATACAAACAATACGTGCTGCCACAGCAAACCCTGTAAAGAGTTTGAGAACGGAATGATGCAAACAGAGAATACACTGATGACAACAAATAAATGATCAACACCTCATAAAACAGATTTTATGCTAAACATGTACATAAAAATTGCGTACCGAAATATCACCCGAAACAAAACTTCTGCATTTGTAAATATTGCCGGTTTGGCTTTGGGCATCTGTGCATTCTTGCTGTTAACAGAATACATCAGTTTAGAAAAAAGTGTCAACCAGTTTCATGCTAACCTGCCACAGATGTACCGGCTTATTAACCAGGATCCTGCCGGTAAAACATGGGCACAAGTAGAGCCAGGCTGGGCTTCTTTACTGCAACAACGCTTTCCTCAAATTAAGAGCGTTTGTCGCTTTGATGAAGAATCCGGCAGCACTGTTATCACAGTAAAAACTCATCCCGACCAAAATTTCAGCGAAACCAAAACCGGCTATGCCGATGGTAACTTCTTTCGTTTTTTCAGCTTTCCCTTACGATTAGGAAGTCCTTCATCATTGGGTAAAACCAATGCTGTTTTTATATCGGAAAGCAGTGCTAAAAAGTATTTTGGAACTTCCAATCCGTTGCAGCAAACTCTCCTTGTAAACAATCAGTTTGGCAAAACAGAATACACCGTTGAAGGTGTTTATGCGGATATGAAAAACAATTCTGACATCCAATACAATATGTTGTTTTCGTTAGAAACTTTAAGAAATCCTGCTAATTTAAACGGCAATGACTGGGCTACTATTGACAACCTGAACACACAATATATCTATACGTATTTATTGCTTGATAAACATACAAGCATTGGATCGTTAGAAAACGGGTTAACACAAATGCGCACCGCTTTAAAAAGGGACAAAGATGGGGTTGTATTTAAGCTGCAACCCTTTGCCAGTCTGCATTTGGGAAGTTCAATGCATGATACTTATCCAACCGAAAGCAACATCAAATATGTGTACATGTTGGGTGTGATTTCATTTTTAATTCTGATTATTGCCTGGTTCAATTACATCAATCTTTCTACTGCCAATGCTTTTAAAAGAGCTAACGAAGTAGGAGTGAGGAAAGTGATTGGCGCAAGCAACAGCAACCTCATTGTTCAGTTTATTACCGAATCTTTTTTAACCAATGTTACTGCATTTGTTTTTGCCCTTATTTTAACGGTATTGTTGCAGCCGCTTTTCAATCAATTGGTTCATCAGCAACTTTCCCTGGCAACCGTTACAACAACAAGTGTTTGGTTATACGCACTTATTCTTTTGTTGATTGGTTCTTTGCTTTCGGGTGCTTACACTGCTTTTTCGTTGGCACGTTTTAAAGCTGTTGAAACACTAAAAGGAAAAATCAGTAAAACGACCAACGGGCTTTTGCTGCGTAAATCGCTGGTGATATCGCAATTTGCTATTTCAGTTGGGTTGATGATTGTAACACTTGTTATTTACTCACAGCTTAATTTCATGCAAAACAAAAAATTAGGATTGAATAAAAACTATTTGCTTGTAATACGAGGACCGCAAGAAGGCAACGATAGTATTTTGCGCCTGAATAAAACTGCGTTTGAAAATGAACTGGCTATGCAAGGATTTGTTAGCGATTTTTGCACTTCAGGCAGCATTCCGAGCGGCAATTATAATTTTACAACCAGCGGCTTTACACAACCTCTCTCTAAAAGTGGCGATGAATTAAAAACTTATTCATTCGCCATCATTAACCAACGATTTTTAAACACTTATCAAATTCCGTTGGCAGCCGGAAGAAATTTTACTGAGCAGGAATGCAACGTGCAATGGAATAGCAACAGCAAAGTGTTGATGAACGAAACGGCTGTTAAGCAACTTGGTTTTGCCAAACCGGAAGATATTTTACAAACTAAAATTCAATGGGATGAACGTAAGCTTGACGTAATTGGCGTAGTGAAAGATTACAACCATACAGGTGTGCAACATGCTATTGATCCTATGATTTTTTATCCTCAAAACAATAGTAATTATTTCACCATCAGGCTCACTTCCAACAACATCGAAAGCAAAATAAACAAGCTGCAAACCTTGTATAAAAAAAACTTTGGTGGTAATCCCTTTGAATACTTTTTTATTGATGATAATTACAACAAACTGTATGCTTCTGAAAAGCAATATGGCAACCTGTTTACAAGCGCGTCGCTATGGGCCATTTGCATTGCTTGTTTGGGATTGTTTGGATTGGTAACCTTTACCATCGAATCACGAACAAAAGAAATTGGTGTACGCAAAATTTTAGGTGCTAGCACTGGCAGTATTGTTTCGCTGTTATCGAAAGATTTTATCTTACTTGTTTTTATTGCTTTTTTAATCGCATCGCCGGTTGCAGGTTACTTCATGAATGGATGGCTCAGCAACTTTGCGTATCGCATTCATATTAGTCCGCTCACATTTGCAGAAGCCGGTTTTGCTGCTGTTTTCATTGCTTTATCAACCATCGCTGTGCAGGCTATTAAAGCAGCCATTGACAATCCTGTAAAAAGTTTGCGGACAGAATAAATTATAAGTAGTGAATCATAATTAATAACTAACCTAACTGCTCTGGCTTATGATACTTAAGCCAGCGAAAACGTTGGGCTGTATTTGCAATGCGATACTTGTTAAAAGCAATTGCGGCCTGACCTTTTTTTGATACGCCATTAATACCTGCCAATCCTTGAATGGTCCAGGCAAAGTTTTGTTTGTTTTGCCGGTTCCAATTGTCTCTGCGCAACTTAACAGGAGGGAAAATATAATAACTGCTGTCCTTAATAAGGTAATAACTGCATGAAACATGAGTTACTTTTTCTGCCCATACCGAAATATGTTCTAATTGTGGAGATGTAGCCGGGTCAATAATGTAAAAAGCAGTTTCATTATTTTCATATACCGGCAATGCGGCTGCAACATGGTAGTTCCATAAGTTCATTAAATAACCTTGCTCTTTTTTTAAATATGCGCCGCCAAATACCCATCCTTTGTAGTTGGGAATCTTCCATTCGGTTAATAAAATACAAATAGCATTTGCACGATCTTCGCAATCATTATTTGCATCGCTCCAGCGAAAGAGAGGATTGTTTTTAAAGTACTCAAATATATTCTGTGCTTCTTCTATTGAAATTGTTTTTGTAGGAAGTAGAAGGTCGGATAGCAAAGGCTCGTATATGGTTTTCAGTGCGTTCATTTCATCATAAATCTTGTGCTTGCGGCTGGCGCAATAATGCAGCGAAAGTAAATAAATGACAATAACATAATAAGTATTAAATCTTTTCGATTCAATCTTACATTTTCATAATTCAAGCACTCGGTTCTTATTACATAGAGTTCAATTTTATCATTGTATTTCTTTCAACAATAACAACAAATGACACGAATTGGTTTGCTCTCCGACACCCATAATTACTTAGATGAAGCCATTTTCAGGCATTTCCAAAACTGTGATGAAATATGGCATGGCGGTGATTTTGGGACGATAGATATTGCAGACAGACTTCGTGCTTTTAAGCCGCTAAAAGGTGTGTGGGGAAACATTGACGGCTATGATGTAAGAAGCGAATTTCCCGAGCAGCTTTTGTTTTATTGCGAAGAAGTGAAAGTGTTCGTCAAGCATATTGGCGGCTATCCTAAAAAGTATGCACCGGAGGTAAAAGACGTTATCATTCAGCAACAGCCTCAACTGTTTATTTCCGGTCATTCCCATATCCTCAAAGTAATGTATGATGAAAAGCTAAAGTGCCTGCACATGAACCCCGGAGCGGCAGGAATACATGGCTGGCACCAGGTAAGAACGCTTCTTCGTTTTGCCATTGATGGCAACAACATCACAAACTGTGAAGTAATCGAGTTGGGAAAAAGAATAGCGAAAATCGTGTAAAAACAAACCGTTCTTCTTTTCAAAAACAAGACTAAAAATGACTTGTTCGCTTTATATTTATACTATTGTTTGTTTTTGCACCTTATTTTTTGCAGACTCATTTTTCCGGCATGGCTCATTTTAATGAAAGACAATGGCTCTCTGTTTTTAATCTTACCAAAGGCGATACAATACGAAAATTATTCCCCTTTTTGTTTGGCATTGCAGCTTACACCGCTATTATTGTTTGGATAGAAGAACTTTGCCTGAAACCTGATATTGAGCATCATTTGCGGAATATTACCGTGATGCACGGACTGTTGAGTTTTGCTATTTCTATGCTGATGGTTTTTCGTACCAACTCAGCTTATGACCGATGGTGGGAAGGCAGAAAACTCTGGGGCGCATTGACAAATAACAGCCGCAATCTGGCCATTAAATTAAACACATTTTTGCCGCAGGATAAAAATGAAGAGCGCAAACATTTTGCAAAGCTTATCCCGATGTTTGCTATGTATTTACAACGGCATTTGCAGTCAGGTTTTGTTCCGATGCAATCAGACGAAAATTTACCTCCTGAATTGCCGGAACTCAACATGCAAAAGCATGTTCCTAACCAAATTGTATCGGCTATGTGGCTGCGCATTCATCATCTTTATAAAAACAACGACATCAGCGGTGAGCAGTTGATAGTGCTGAATGCGGAAATGCAATCCTTCCTTGATATTTGTGGCGCTTGTGAGCGAATAAAAAATACACCTATCCCTCTTTCATATAGTTCGTTTATTAAGAAATTTATCTTCGTTTATGTAGCAACACTGCCATTCGGTTATGTGTTTAGTTTAAGCTGGTATGCAGTGCCGGTAGTAACATTTATTTTTTATGTATTGGCAAGTTTGGAATTAATTGCTGAAGAGATTGAAGAACCATTTGGCACCGATGAAAATGATTTACCATTGCAACGCATGGCTACTAACATTCAAAGAAGCGTTGAAGAAATTTTGTAGGCATAGATGCGTTGGAGTGATGGGATGAGTCTTGATTTTTTATTACTTTTTTATAAAATCATTGACGATAAGATAAGCTTCCACTTGTGTACTTTTTACTTCTGCCTTGCAAAAATTTCATGTAAAATTTTCACTCGCTATACCTGTATCTGACAAAATTTCAATTGTTATCGCATTGGCATTCTGCTTGAAATTCTTATGGTAAAAAATAGGAGGATATTATGAATAACAACGTCATGAAAAGAGAACAGACTGCCAAACAGCCGGCAGCTTTTGGAAGTGTCGTAGATCAAATCTTCCAAAACAATCTGTCACGTTTTTTCGATGATTCTTTTTGGGGAAGCGATGGTTTCAGCAGCCGCAGCGGGGTACCTGTTAATATAAGGGAAACGGACAAAACGTACGAGATGGAGCTTGTAGCACCGGGTTTAAAAAAGGAAGATTTTCATTTAAATATAACTTCCGATACGTTCACTGTTTCTTTTGAGCACAATGAAGAAAATAAAAACGAAGGATGGTTACACCGCGAGTACAGGAAGCAGTCGTTCGTTCGTACATTCAATGTTGATGATACTGTGGATGTTAACAACATTTCTGCACGTTACGAAAACGGAATTCTCCATGTAACACTGCCAAAAAAAGAAAATGCGCAAAAAGTTTCACGCAACATACAGGTACAATAAAAGCATAAGTGTTATATTTTTAGTGTAGAAAATAAAAGGGTAGAACTGCTATTTGTTCTACCCTTTTTTATAGTATTTTTTACCTTGCCTTTGTAACAACAGATAGCAAAAAAAAGCAGAAATGGAAACCTCATTCTGTGTAATTATCAATATTAGAACCGTTAATGGTTACAAAACTTTGGGCAGATTTTCTTTGGGCAATAACAAAGAATTTGCCCACCAGGTATTTGACAATTTAAAAGGGGAAGAAGTGCAAAGCGAAAAAGGGGTTCTTTATATGGATATGGTAGAGTTAAAAGATGGTCTGCCTTTAAACCTAAAAATACTTTCATGCTCTCTTGAACAATTGGCTCAAAATGTAAAAATGATAACCAAAGAAGTATTCAGGTTTTATAACTTAAAAGAAATGCCATAAATTATCTGCATGAGCAAACAAGGCTAAACAATCATTACCTTATAAAAGTAACCGTTGCTTTCAGCAGAAGTAAAAAACAATGCAGCAATCTAATTCTGCAGGCGTTATTTTTTAAAAATGAAAAGAAAGTATAATCAGGCACTAACCCGCCAATTATTTAATTGTATAGCGGATTGGCTTCCATCTCGGCTATATTCTCATTGGCATAATTCTGAATGACATTGTACAAAGTATCGCGCTCAACGGGTTCTCTACCTACGCCTTTTATTAAAGCAACCAACTGAGTTGTAGAAAGCGATGGCGTTTGTTCTTCGCTGCCAGCCATCGAGTAAATCTTGGTAGTATCATCAATGGTTCCGTCCAAATCGTTCACGCCAAACGAAAGGGAAAGCTGCGCATTTTGCCTGCCTAGCATCGGCCAATACGCTTTCAGGTGCGCAAAATTATCCATGTACAAACGCGCTATGGCATATAGCTTCATATCTTCTGCAACAGTGGCTTCTTTTACGTCACTCATGTCGTTGTTTTTATTGCGAAATTTAAGCGGGATAAATGTATTAAAGCCACCGGTTTCATCTTGTAAACTTCTAAGACGTTCCATGTGGTCAACACGATGCCAGGGTTTTTCAATATGTCCGTATAACATAGTAGCGTTGGTGTGCATACCTAATTGGTGTGCTGTGCGATGAATTGTAAGCCATCCTTCCGCATCTACTTTATCGGCACAAATCTGTTCCCGAATTTCGGGATGAAATATTTCCGCTCCACCGCCGGGCATCGAGTCCAAACCAGCACTGTACAATAGCTTCATGCCTTCTTCCACAGATACTTTCGCTTTGCGAAACATATAATCCAACTCTACTGCCGTGTAACCTTTAATGTGTAAATCGGGACGATGCGCTTTTATTTTTTGCATCAAATCAATAAAGAAATTCAGATTCAGTTTCGGATGAACACCGCCAACAATATGAACTTCGGTTACCGGCTTTCCATCATAGCTGCGCACAATGTCGAGCATTTGTTGTGTGTTTAATTCCCAGCCTTCATCGCGGTGTGCATACAAACGGCTGTACGAGCAAAACGCGCACGAAAACACGCACACATTCGTTGGCTCAATATGAAAATTGCGGTTGAAATAAGTGATGTCGCCATGCTTTTGTTCGCGCACCCAATTTGCCAATGCGCCAACAAAAGGAAGCGATGCTTTTTCAAACAGGAGCACGCCATCATCAAACGAAAGACGTTGTCCTTTGATGACTTTATAACCTATGTTTTTTAGCTCTGTATCTTGTTCTGACCGAACTAATCTTTCAATGTGATTTGTTGACGCAACCATTTTGTTTTCGTTCATATTTGATGCAAAGGTACATGCGGTTTTGTGTGTGAGATTCGTTTGAATATCATGTTCGTTTGTGTTTGTGTTAAAATTAATGCGTGAATAAAGTTGATGAAGTTGCTTTTGGTTTTGCCTGAATTTTTTTGAGTTGCGTCAACGAGGTACGAAGCAGTCTGTGCTAAAGGGATAATCCTATTTATGAAATGTAATTAGCTCATCAACCAGCATTCATAAACCTTAAATCCACAGACTGCTTCATACCTCGCAGTAACGGTTGGTTTCGGTTAATGGTTTACAAATACAAACACTCGCTTTATCTTAAAATCAAGCGTTTAAAAAAATGAAGTAGCGGTTAACTGTTCCATATTATCTTACATTTTATTTACTTAAAACCAACCGATACTTGCCATGACTACAAATGACACAATCACAATTGTAAAAGACACAACTGCTAACCCCGCGCCCCTGGGTTTGCTGGGCTTTGGCATGACGACTACGCTTCTTAACCTTCACAATGCAGGCCTGTTTGAGCTGAACTCAATGATCATGGGAATGGGTATTTTTATGGGCGGGCTCGCACAACTGTTTGCCGGCTTGCAGGAGTGGAAAAAGAACAACACGTTTGGCGCTACGGCTTTCACTGCCTATGGTTCGTTCTGGCTGTCGCTGGTAGCCATCTGGCTCATTCCAAAAACCAGCTTTGGTGCCACTTATGCCACAAGCGAAACAGGTATGGGCTGGTATTTGTTTTTGTGGGGATTATTTACTTTGTTTATGTTTATCGGCACACTGCGGTTAAGCCGCATTTTGCAAGTCGTTTTCCTAACGCTTACTGTTTTATTTTTCCTGCTGGCAGCCGCCGATTTTACAGGCAGCAGTTCAATCCATACGTTGGCTGGCTACGAAGGTATCGTGTGTGGCATGTCGGCGTTTTATGCCTGCGTTGCGCAGATACTCAATGAAGTATATGGAAGGGTAGTACTTCCGCTGGGTGCTAAATGAGGTTTGTTTTTGCACGAAAAGTTGAAGCAAACGAGGCGGTTGTACACAACAATGAACAATTCCTATTGAAGTGTATTGGGAAGAATGCTTTGGTTTTGCCCCTTTTGTGTTGCCGCAGGATAAAAGACAGGATAACTGCTTTTTTGTACACCAATGCTGCCCGAAATGGAAAACGTTTTTGCATCGTTTGTGTACATCAAGCCCAATTCTACTTTAGAATACATGTTCAGGTTATTGGTCTTAAAAAAGGGATTACCCGCATTCGTTTTATCAAAAGCATTGGGTGAAAAAGCACTGTTGAAATTAAAGTAAACCGGAACTACGGATACACCTGCAAACGCAGTAAGATGATTGCTTAAACTGCGGTTCAATTGTACACCTATTGGCGCTGCAAAAAACGATGTACTACCGCCTTTGAAGAAAGAATACCCGGATGACAAGCTTACGTATTTGCTGAACGACCATTTACTGTGCGGCATACTATCATTGTAAGGTATGCGCTGAGATACAATACCATCTATTGAAGCAGGAGGAAACCAACCGTTACCATTCTGCAATGGGCTTTGCGCCTTTGTAACAGTGGCCAATATCATCACAATAAACACCAATAGTAACCGCATGTCAATGGAATTAAAGCATAAAAGTAAAAGTTGTTTTGTTATCAAAAACAAGACTAATAAAACTTAACAGCTTCTGTATTGATTGGTGCTCATGGAGAACAAATTGAACACATTACTTAATGTATTTTAAAGAGGAATCTTACATTCTTACTCTTTATTCAGTTGTACAAATACCAACCTATAAGAAGAAAAGATTGTGTAAGCAAATCAGGAAGTTTGCTAGTTGATAGCCAACACATAGCCGGGCAGCATTGCAGCAAAAAGCAATTTCATTTATTCAGCATTGTGTTCACCTTTTTCGCCAAGCTTTACTATATCGCCTGATTGAAAAAGAATGGCTTGCAAAGTGATTTTCCACTTTGGCATTTTGCGAAGCAAAAACTCAAGATCCATTCCAAAATGCTTAAATTCCTCTTCCTGTGCATTTTGCATGATCGCTTTCGCATCTTTATCTTTTTCTACTGATATACGCTGCTCGTACCAGTTAATGGCTTCTGCTTCTTCGGTAAGAGATGCCAGCATACGGGCAATGGTTCTTGTCTCCTGGCTTAGGTCGCTTGCTGGCTCGTGGTATTGATCAAAACCCATATCAATTCTTTTCGGGTAAATATCGGTTTTGTTTCTTATTCCGCATTTTTGTTTTTGCGCTTTTTTTTAGTTACAAGTTGTCCGTCTTTGTAAGGCATCATAGAGGCTTGTATAATAACTATTCTAACAGCTATCTTATTAAAGTAACTGTTCCTTTTGATTGATACACTTTATCATCAAAGCCCACTGCGCTTGCCATCCATACAAGGGTTTCTATGTTTGTCGTTGCATTTTGATAAGCTCCATCCCAACCTTTCTTCATATCAGATGTTTGAAAAACCAGGCCACCTAAGCGATTATAAATAGCAAAGCGGTTCAACTGTTTAATGCCGTTGTATCTGGGTAATAAAATATCATTCAACCCATCGCCGTTAGGCGTAAAAGCAGTAGGAACAATCACACCAAAGTTTTTAAAAGCACTAATTTTTACCGCACTTGTTGCTGTGCAGCCTTCATCGGTGGTAACAGTTAAATAGTATGTCTGGTCGTGTTCTAATACAGCAACAGGATATTGCACATTGGTGCTATTTAAACCAATTGGCGGCGACCATGCAAAGCTGGGCGTACCTTCAAAATGCCCACTCCAGGTGGGAGCTAAAGAGAAAGGTTTATCCCATTGAACCGAAGTATCGTTTCCGGCATGTACCGAAATATCTTCCACAAGTATTTGTGCAGAAGTATCATTGGAAGTACAGCCATCATCGGCAAGCGCTGTAAGATGAACTGTTTGCGTTCCACCCTGCGCAAAAGCAAAAGCCGTATTTTGTCCGTGCAACAATGCCTCATTCCCAAAGTTCCAGTTCCATTGAATGAGGTTTGTGGCATTGTCTATTTGTTTACCTAAAAAAGAAATGGGCTGTTGCCAACATCCATTGCCGCGCAGCAATACTAACTACCGGCGTGGGATGCACAGAAAAGCTTTTGATAATCGTATCGGAAGGGCAACCATATACACTTGTTTCTGCCAATTGCAACTGATGCTCGCCTAAAGCAAGGTTGTCAATTATGGGCAAAGAATCTGTTGAAGCAATATTGCCATCCAACCACCAGGTCCATTTGGATGCAGCGCCATAAGCATTGTATGTTTTATCGGTTACGCCTACCAATTTATTCGTGCAGGTATCCGACAAATTAAAATCCGCATGGGGGTAACTGCCAATATTTACCAATTTCTCCAACGAATCAAGACAACCATCGGCGCCGGTAATGACATGCTTTACCTTATAACCACCCGGTGCTGTATAAAGATGCACCGGCGGATTGGTAAGTTTGCTGGTACTGCCATCGCCAAAATCCCAATAAAAATTTCTAATGGCAGTAAACGATTCTGAAGAATCAGCAAACTGCAATGTATTGCCAATGCAGGTAGCTGTATCAGGACTGGTAATAAAATTTGAATTCAACGAAGTACAAAACTTCTGCACGTTGTACTCACCGCCAGTGGAGCCGCTAAAACCCCAATACACTTTAGGATTGTTGTTAAAAACTTTACCTACAAGATCATACTTCGCCTGCAATCGAAAAACGCCATCAAAATAAGCAGCGATGGTTTCTGTAGCAGCATCCCATGTAATACGGAAGGTATGCCAGTTGCAATCTTCTATATTATTTGAGGAAGCAGAAGCAGGGATAGGGCCTGCCAGGTCGTGGCCGTCATGCTGAATATGTCCGTTGAGTTGAATTGAGATATGATCATACGCCGGATCGTTATAATCTGTGTTTTGCCAGGTATCGAGAGAAATGCCAACCGAGGGAGAAACGCCCAGGAAACCAAGACCGGAGGCATTTTGTCCAACACTTGAATTTACGGTTTGCAAAATAAAAACAATACCATCAGCACCATCATCATCACGGCAACCGAGGAAAACATTAAAATGAAAATCAAAAGAGCTATCAAGACTGATCTTGGGATTATTCCAAACGCTGCCGCTTTGCCAGTCAATAGAATCGGTTAGTTGGTAACAATTGCAATTGATTTTTGTTGCGTTGCCATTCAAAATATATTGTGGGAAAGCATTGACACAGAAAAAAATGGGCAAAAACAAAAGACAATGGAGCAATCTTGGTCTGGCACGCATAATTCTTTAAAGATAAAAAGAAAGTGATAATGTGAAGTAACAACTGTGTTTTTGATTTGCTGTTTTTTATAGGGATACTTTTTGGTAGCGTTCTTAAAAGCAGGATATGTAAATTAAGGTAGTACGCACCACTGTCGGTTTGTGCCTCAAAAACTGAATTAAGAGAAAAATGTTTGGTTCGTGAGGAAATATTCGCCAACAGTAAAAAGTGCAGGCACTAACCTATAAGAACTCTTACTTCCTCTTTATCAAATTCAACAATTGCCTGTCAAGTTTATAGCCGTGCCAGTCTTCATAAGCTATATCACTTCTACCCGAATTTAGTATTCCAAAATCACCAATAAAATTCCACAAAGCAAAGCCAATATTATGAGAGGAAAGTATATCGGTTACATCGCTAAACCACGCAATAAACACATCGTGCGGCGTACGCCTCCAGCAGCCACCTTCACCGCAATGCACACCTACGCCTTTGTTTACTAATTCTATCCAGGGCTTATAAAAGTCTTCCAGCTTTTGCCGGTTAAAATATTTATCGCCTATCTGCCCGGGCCATTTCGGTTCAGGCAAGTTATTGGTGTCTTTATTCGCCCAGGGAGCTTTGTAGTGAGATAGCTGTCCGGGATAATATGCCCTGCAGCTTTGCGCTATGCCTAAATCTTCCAGTTGGGGTATTACATCACTGCCACCGTTGTTTCCATCGGCTATGACAATGGCATCGGGTTTTATTTTTCTTATCGCGTCTCTTGCACCTGTTGCTACTCTTCGATACACATCGCCGGGCACTGCACTGCGCGCCGAGTGCTGGTCGTTCATATCTTCTCTCATGCTTGGCTCATTCACAAGGTCGAAGCTGATCAGTTTACCCGAAACATTTTTATAGCGTGTAGCCCACATATTCCAATGAAAATAAAACGCATTTTGTGCAGCTTCATCCTTCCACAAGTTAAAAGGTTCGTTAAAACCAGAGTTGATACAATAACCAGGTGCACGATGCAGGTTAATGCTGGTATGAAGTCCGTATTTATGAGCCATCTGCACCAGGGTATCAATATCATCCACCGCTTTATTGTCTATTTTATATACATCATCCGGCCCAATGTTTTTGCTTCTGTCAATATTCAAATAACATGGGTAAGCAATGGGTATTCTTACAAAATCAAAGCCCCAGTCCTGCATCCATTTGCAATGCTCTTCCGTTGTTGTATGATGGTTTTGCGAAGGATCGGGCGAGAAGAAATCAAGCAAATTAAAACCTCTCCATGGCGGCAAAGCATTGCCTGCTTTTTTGTCAAATGAAAAGGAAGAATGGATTGCAATAGCAGCCGTAGCCAAACTTGTATGTTTAATGAAAGACCGTCGCTCCATAAGTTTTTTATAAATGTAGTGATTCCTTGTTCCTTTGCAATTAAATCAATTGGTTTGACATAGTCATCCTAAGCCGGCTTTTTGCATTCCTGCAGAGAGAAAAAACCTTTGATCAATTTCAGTATTAATAAAATGATATTTTGTTTACCTTTCTTACCTAAATCAAACCGCTATGGACTATCAACTTGTTGCCGGCAGATCAGATGCAACTGATCACCTGGTTTTTACAACCAGTTTTACCCATAACAATATTTTTTACAAAGCAGCTTTGGCAGAAACCATTTCCTGGGAAGGGCATCTTACAGGAACCTACGATGTATTGCTTCAATCAGCCAAAGGCACGCAGCGCCTTACTCTCGTAAAGGAAGGAGAACAATGGAGAGCAGGCGAGGAAATTGAACAAATTGGAATGATCAGGCAGGAGTTAGTTGATGTGCTGGGTGCCATTATTAAAGAGGTTCATCAATAAAAACAAAGCTTGGGGGTTTCCTCTGGAGGAAGCGTCTGTTTTCATTACTTTAAAGTTAACGCTAACATGCATCAGTATGCGCACACCAAATATTATTTATAAAAAATGCAGGATCGAAAGAACAAGTAAGAACGCTAGCACTAAAGAGAGGTAAAATATGTAAGTGTTATGTATCAATTCATATATGAAAATTCAGCCTTTCGTCATTCCGCAATTGCCGCCGTTTGGTTTTGCACTATAATCACTTTCACGAGCGGCTTTGTGCGGAATCTGATCTTTAAAACATAAGGCTGCTTTTCTGTTGTAAACATCTTTATTTCATTTCAACAGCTTCATTCCGCAATAATCAGATTCCGCACAAAGCCCTCGTGAAAGTGATTTATGAAAACTGCGTGCTGAGGGCAATTGCGGAATGACAAAAGGCTGAATTTTCAAAATGATTCACTGCTAATAGCTTTTGTAGGCACTAACTTCTTTACAACTTCTTATCCCTTGAAAGAAAAAGCCAGCCATTTAGATTTAACCGTGAAATGCTTTCCACGAATGCCAGAACTCCTGGTAAGCTTGTACAGTTTGCAAACGATTTCCCTTCATTGAACCATCAATACAGATTCCATTAATGCTCCAGGTTGAGCCGGTTTTATCATCCAATAAGCTTGTTTAGTACTATCGTATGTAAAATGTAAAATGCCCCTTTTTGTGGTTCGGTTGAACACATAAAAGCTGCGTTCATTAGAGCTTATGGTTAGCAACAAAGGTGCTTTGGCAAACGAATCTTCAATCATTTTTTTCTTTGCCAGTTCATTCCAATCGTACGCCTTGTATTGATTGTTTGTTTTTACACCAATTACCCAGGATTTAAATTTCCATGATGCGCTGTCGCGCTTTTCCAGGCTGCTTTTTAATGTGTCTTCATCATAGCCTTTTAAATCGGTATATTCTTTTGTAAAATTCGAATCGGGTTGCAAAACAAAACTTGCGGGATGCAATTGAAGCCAGTCGCCCAACGCCATTTGCTGAGAGGGGAGTTCCTGTAATAGGGTTCCTTTCAATTCACCAGCAATGGCTTCACCACTTTCCTGCCGCCACCAGCTTTTGGTCGTTGCATCTTCAAACATGGCATTGAAATGATCCATGCCTACCAACCTAAAATTTTCAGGTTTACCCTTTACATAAGGACTATATACTCTGCCCGTTCGGCAAACGGTGCAATAGGTTATCATCACAGGCTTGCCGCCAACGGTATCTCTTACCTGGTGATGATAGCCAATGACCTCGATAGGATAGGCTTTTGCTTCATTGTTAATGGCAACGCCGATAATCAAATGGTTTCTGTCGGTTGTATCGGACGATGCGCTTACCAACAATTTGTTTTTGGGTTGATAAAACATTTTATCTGCGAGAAATTTAAAATTGAATTGATAAGCAACTATGCAATAGAATAGAAGCACTGAAACAGTAACTCCCTTTTTCCAAACTTTAGGCTGTTCTAATATATAGAGTAAGGGTATGATTATTATGGCAAAACCAAAAAGGCGAAGCCACAAAATATTTCTATCAATAAAATAAGCAATGTCAATTGTGTTTGCGTTCTGACTACCGGGAAACGGCATGATGAAATATACACGCAATATTTCAAGTGCGATTAAATAGATGAAACCAACTGTAATGAGCCAACCTTTCATATAAGAAGTTGAGAATTTTGTAAATAGAAAAGCTATGAGCTTTGAGCTACGAGCCGAAAACAAAGAAGCAAGTTTGTTTTTGCACCAAAACTCGTAGCTCATAACTCGAAGCTCGAAGCTCAATGCTATTGCTCTGTTACCGGCAAAGGAAATTCACTCCACACATTATCATCCGGTCTGTCTAAAGGCAATTGATTCAAACGATTGTAGCGGCGCATATCAATCCAGCGATGACCTTCAAAATACAATGAATACCTGCGTTCATACAGCATTTCATCAATCAATGCAGATTGCGTTTGTTCTCCGCTATAATGCGGCAATCCATGTTTTGTACGAATCACATTCAATGCTTTGATGGCTTCGCCAAAATTGTTCAATTGAATGTTGGCTTCAGCATAAATCAAGATCAATTCTTCATTTCGAATGATAGGAATAGGCGCTGTGCTGGATGTATAAACCCACACATCGCGGTTGCTGCTCAAACCTGCAGGTATGGATGCAGTAGAAGTGCGCAGGGTTGCTTTGCCAATTCTATCATCGTTAGGTAAAATTTGTGCAGCAAAAGAAGGATGCGCAACACGCACTTCGCCGTTTTGGTTTTGCGGGATAAATGCCGGATTCAACTGGTCGCCCGAACCGGTTCCAAACACATGATAGACGCCCGGTTGAAAAATCACCATTCAAATCAAAAAAAGACTGGCTTAAAGCCGTTAACGCATCGCTCCATTTTTGGTTGTACACATCTACTCTTGCTGCCAGCGCACGATTGAATTTGATTAAACCAGCCGCATCGCTAAACTGCCCAAAGCCCGCCAAAGGAAAAGCAATATCAGCGCCAGTTAAATCATTCATACCATCATCCAACAAGGATGAAATGGCAGCCAGATGCAGTGTTGTAATCTACAATCGGACCTAATTTATCAGGATTAGAAACATCAATACGAATACCGTTGGAATCGGTTAGATTTAAGTTCATTAAAAGCTGGTACGCTTCTATGGTTTTTGCAAAACCTGCGTACCCTTTTTTCTGTGCATCGGTTGCCCCTGTTGTGTTGTTGGCAGCCGCTATTAAAACATTGCAGTTTTTTACAACCCGGTAACGAGATGCCCAGGGCGTAGAAATATAAAAATTACTTCCGCTCAATGTTGCGTTGCTTGCGCCTAATAAGTCGGTAACATAGCGAGGCTCTGAAGTAGAGAAGTGATACAATTCTCTGCCAATGATTCCAATATCATCCAAATAAAAAGCAATCGAATTGCGCATGCCCGATTCAGTACCACTTACTAAGTTGTTTAATTCTGCAACCGTTGCATTGCTCTGATAAGCTTCAACGGTAGGTCCGTTTAAATTGCCGTAATCTTTTTTACAGGAGGCGAAAAAATGCGATAAAAACAAACAATGCCAATGTCTGTATATACAATGTCTTCATCATAAAATTAGTTGTTGATTAAAAGCTGAATGAAATATGAAATTCTGCGCGTTTGCTGGCTGGATAAGGGTCAACATCAACGCCGGTTGAAAGGCCTGTGCTTAACCCTTGTTGCGTAGAACTAAAACCAAAGTTCGACACTTCGGGGTCGTACGATTTGTAATGCGTAATGGTAATGTAGTTGTTGAGCGAAACGCCAACGCGAACATTTTTTACCACATTGCCACCAATTTTATCGAACGAATAATACAAACCAATTTCGCGCAACCGCAGATAGCTTGCATCCTGCACAAATACTTGTGCATTGGTTCCGATTTGCGAAATGCGATAGATGGCATCGGGCAAACCTTGCTTGTTGGTTACTTTATCGTAATCGGCACTTGTTCCGCCAAAATCATTTTCTAAGGAAGTAAGATTGATGTTATCGCCGCCTTGTTTCCAATGAATTAAAAAGCGTAGGCTCCATTTTCTGAAGAATGTAATTTCATTGTAAGTATTCATTTGAAATTTCGGTTCGGCATCACCCAACACACCAACGCCATTGCCATTCAAACCCACAATTTGCGTAGCCGATTTTCCTTGTTCAATTTGAAACGAACCCAGTACATACCCAAACGAACCTTGTGGAATGGGTGGTATGGTTAAGCGGGTAACTTTTGAGCGATTCATCCAAAAATTAACCGATGTATTCCAGGTTATGTTTTTTGTTTGAACAGGCACTGCATTCATGCCCAATTCAACACCACGGTTGCGAAGGTCGCCCGCGTTTACCCATTTGCTTGTAAAGCCGGATGAAGATGGCAAACTTTGCAACATCAAAAAGTCGGAAATGCTTTTGTTGTAGTAGGTAGCTTCAAAACCAAGACGGCTATTTCAACATACTGAAATCAATACCGGTTTCCAATTCTTTTTGCCGTTCGGGTTTGATGTTCGGATCGCCTTGCTGCGTGCTCACAAGAACGCCGGGATTGCCGTTGATGTTTGAGATCACCATGCCCGTGAATTTGCTGCCATACACCGGCACATTGTTCGCCTGGCCGTAAGCTGCACGCAATTTCACGTTGTTGAAAAATCCTTCTTTTACAATGCCCGATTTGGTAAGATTCCACGACAAGCCGCCTTTTGGATAGGTATAAAATTTGGCTGCATCACCATTGTTGCTGCTACGGTCAAAACGAACACCCGCGGTTACTGTAACCGCATCGCTGATATTGGCTTCTTCCTGAACAAAAATACCTGTGTTGAGGTATTGATTGCGAAACTGCGTAGCATTTAAAGCACCCGCCTGGTTAACGTTGCTTTGCCCTGCAATGATTTGTGTCGCAACATTCAATAGATTGTTGTAATCGCCCGTTTCCTGTGTTACACCGGCAGAAGTATTGAGCGTTACATTTTTAGTAGTGATCGTGTTCACCAATGAGGCGATGTAATTGGTGTTTAGGTTTTTGGTAAAGCCTTGTATGGATGTGCCTTTGTTGATAGCCTGCCATTGCAGAGTGCCGGGAAACAAAACGCTGGTTTGAAGATTGTAAAAATCGAAACCACCGCGGGCAACAAACCTTGTTGTGCTGACGCTGCTGCTTTGTAAAATGGCATCGAAATTTAAACCTGTTATAAAGCGGTTCACTGATTCGTTATTTCTCATCAGCGCAATGGTTTGTAAAGGATTGGCAGCCGCAAATGGATTTGCGGGATAGTTGCCCTCTGCGTCAGGATGCAACTGTACAAATGATGGCGTTGACGATAATGCGATGCCTGTTGTTACGCCAGCATTGTCGTTGCCAAACAAACCTCTGTCGGCAGAAGAATTAATATAGTTGGTACTCACACCGATTTTGATTTTGTCGGTAATGTGATGGTCAACATTCAACCTGAATCCTGTATTGCGATACCCTGTGTTTTTTACAATGCCACCTTCATCTTTTTGGTTAGCAGAAAAGTAGAACGTGGTTTGTTCATTGCCTCCTGTTATGCTTAACTCAGTGTTTCTTGCAAAGCCGGTATTGCCATAAATCTCTTTTTCATAATCGTAAATATGACCTCCTTTCTGTGCATCCAAAAACTCTTGCCGCAAAGCTGCACTGGTTGCGCTGTCGCCTGATAAACTTGCCGCACGATCGGCCGTAAATTGTCGCACACCCAAAAGCTTTCTTGCCGTTATCAAACCCAAATCCTGAGAAACAGAAACAGATGTTTTGCCCCCTCTTCCTCTTTTTGTAGTGATGATAATAACACCGGCTGCTGCCCTTGAGCCGTAGATGGCTGCTGCTGATGCACCTTTTAAAATTTCGATGTTCTCAATGTCTTCAGGATTGATGTCAGCAATACGGCTGGTAGGGTTGTCTTGCGTTGAAGTGGGCGAGCCACCGGCAGCAGCACTTGTAACCGCGTTAATACCCGCAGAGGTAACACTGTTATCAACAAACACACCATCTACTACATACAAAGGTTGTGTATTGCCATAGACCGATGTAACGCCACGAAGCTTTACCGAAGTACCACCACCCGGTGCGCCGGAGTTAGAGTTAATGTAAGCACCCGGAATTTTACCTTCCAATGCTGCATCCAGTGTTTGCGCTGGAGCCGTGCCGCTTAGCTCTTTGGAAGAAATAATGGCAACTGCGTTGGCAAGGTTCCTTCTTTTTACTGTAGTTGACAAGCCTGTTACAACCACTTCATCTAAATTGGCGACGTCTTGCTGAAGTACAATGGCAGTTTGTGTTAAGGTATCTGCTTTTATTGTTCTTGTTTTAAAGCCTGTTGCACTAATTGTAATAACAGAATTGGCAGCATTTGGAATTAAGATTGCGCCTTGTGCATCGGCTATCAATGTTCTTTTTTTATCAACCAAAATGCTTGCATTTGGTATTGGCTGCCCGTTAGATTCTTTCACTTTTAAAGTAACTGCATTGTTTTGCGCTTCGGATAAAAAGGGCAAAACCAAAAGGAACAAGAATCCGAAAATAATAAGCAATTGTTTCATTTGTGTTTTGATGTTTGCGTTTTGAAATGCGATAATTTTTTTAAATAATTAAGCTGGCTGTGGCGATGCGAAAATGTAATTTCCATAGCCATGTTCTGCAATTTGTTTCGCTCGTAACGGATAAGAGGAAAGCTCACTCGGTGTATTGGAGGCAAGTCCATCCACATAACGGTTAAACATGCAGAATAAAGCAGCAATGAGCACCGTATCATGAATGTCTTTATCCGTTGCGCCTTCTTCTTTTGCATTATCAATTTGTTCTTCCATTACATGCCTGCCGCCCCTTTGTACGCTTCCTGCAATGGTTAATAATGCTTTTAGTTTATCTGAAATATCAGCGTGTTGATAATCCTTTTTGATTTGATCAATGAGTTCATTATTGTCTTTCAAATAACAGGTAACAATAGCGCCGTGCGATTGCTGGCAATAAAAGCAATCGTTCAGGTAAGAAACATAAGTTGCAATCATTTCTCTTTCCGCCATGCTTAAGCCTTCGTTGCTGCGCAACATCAGGTTGGCAAGCGTTCCCATTGGCTCGGCAGTTTCGGGGCTAAAAGCCATGAGCTGTCTTATTCCCGGTAAGGCCGGATCTACATTAATGTGTGGCATAGTTTGTTTTTGTTTTTGCTGTTATTTATTCAGATTCATGTTTGCATAACCATCTTTTGCTCGCATGGCAGCTCTTTCGACATACGCCTGCCTGTCTAACGGCGCCCATGTATTCAATCCATCAACATAGCGATTGAACATGCAAAAGGCAGCCGCTATCAAAACGGTATCGTGTATTTCTTTATCCGTTGCGCCAACGCTTTTAGCCGCTTCTATTTGTTCAGAAGTAACATACTTGCCACCTTTTTGCACACTGCCTGCAATGGAAAGCAAGGCTTTTAGTTTTGGCGATATTTCGGCTGACCCATAATCTTTTTTGATGTCATCAATGAACTGCATATCACATTGGAAATAATGTTGCGCTAAAGCACCATGTACGTTCTGACAATAAAAACAATCGTTTTGAGATGATACATAAGCACCAATCATTTCACGTTCGCCGCGCGATAAAGTGTTGTTGTCATCATGCAATAAAATCTCTGCCAGTTCATTCAATGCTTTGCCTGTTTCAGGGCTGTATTGCATCGGTCCGCGAATGCCGGGTAAATCGTTTTCGTAAATTGATAAAAGCCATAGTAAAATTTTGAAATTTTTAGTTTTAATATTTGTGAGTTATGAGTGATGAAATTGGCAACTCACCATTCACAACTCACTTTTAGGCAGCACATAACCTTTCTCTGCCATGCGCTTACCCATCTCTTCATATTCTTTTTCGTCAGTGGGTGTAAAGCTTGCCAGGCCATCTACATAACGGTTGTACATGCTGAATGCCGCAGCAATCAAAACGGTATCATGAATTTCTTTATCGGTTGCACCTTCACGTCTTGCTGCATCAACATCTTGCTGTGTAACTTCTTTACCCAATATTTGCACTTTGCCTGCAATGTTTAAAAGCGATTTCATTTTATCGCTGATGTTTGCTTTTGCCGCATTTTTCAAAACATCATCCACAATGTTTTTATCATCGCCATACAATGCACGAGATGCAGCCGCATGGCTCATGGTACAAAATACAGTGTCGTTTCTTTTCGATACATAAGCGGCAATCAATTCTCTTTCTGCTTCGCTTAATGTTGAATCGCCTCGTAATAAAACTTGTGCTAACTCGTATAAAGGCTTACCTGTTTCGGGACGAAACTGTACAAGGCTGCGTATGCCTGGAACGCCTTCCGGTACGTTAATGTGTGCCATAAATAATGTGTGATTTGAAATGTTTGATGTAAGATTCTTTCTGTCAATTAGAAAGGCTCTGCTTTTGGATTTGCCCTTTTTTTAGACAGAAATGTTGTAACAAAACCGATTAAAAAAATGAATGAAAAAATGAAAACGGCGTTGCCATAACCGCCAAGAATGGTTACGAGTGCACCTATAAAGAACACAACTGTTGCTGTAAACAGTCTGCCGATGTTAAAGCAAAATCCGGTGGCAGAAGCCCTTACTCCGGTAGGAAACAATGCTGGAATATAAACGGATAAAGCGCCCTGGCTGATTCCAAAAAAGAAGGCCAGCACACTCATTTCAATCAATGTTGTATTGCTAACTGATGTATTTAGTTTAAAAACAACAGCCGTCATGATAAAACAAACAATGAAGCACGACATCATGGTTTTGCGCATACCCAATGCATTTACAACCCAACCTGAAACCAAACTTCCCACTAAACCCGATACTGCTAAAATCATCATTGTTATACCACGTAGTTCATTCGCTCTATTGCTGTCTGGTGTTACGCTTTGCACCCAGGTTGGTGTCCACGAAAACACAGCCCATAAACCAATCAGCATGGTGCCAAAAACAATAGAACCATGTACAAGATTTGTTTTATAATCAGTTGAAAAAATGGATGGTTGCAATTGCTTGTTTGTTGAATAGTTGCTTTGCTTCCAGCTTTCAGATTCTGATAAAACAAAAAGCGCAATAACAGATGTAACGAATGGAACAATACCGGAAAGAAATGCGGTTCGCCAATGCGGTACCAGGTTATTTACTGCGCCTGCAACGATGAAGCCAACTGGCATGGCTGCCGATACAATGCCTAATGCAATGGCTTTGTTTTTTTTCGGCCATATTTCTGCAATCAGAATGTTAGTGGTAACCAATACGCCGCCAATGCCAAAACCAGTGAGAAAACGATATATGCCAACCAGCAACCACGAAGACGATGATGCAGTGAGAACCGTAAATAATGCATACAAACCAGTTGAGAAAATAACAGCTTTTTTTCGGCCAATTCTATCGCAAATAAAGCCCCATACAAATCCGCCAAACATACTGCCGAATATGAAAATAGAATTGAGATAAGCGCTGATATAATTCAGCCTTTCATTGGAAACATTACCCAATAAATCTTTCACGGCAACAGGCAGATACACCGACATCAGCATGGATGAAATACCGCTAAACATAATGCTGATGTAACAAATGATAAAAGCGACGGTTAGATTTCTTTTTCCGGCTGACGTTGGGCGATACAATGCTTCTTCAACAATCGCATTGCGTTCAATATTAATTATAGCTGGCTTCATTGTGCAACAGGTTTATGGTTCTTTAAATGGTCATAACCCTGCGGCAAACGATTGTAACCGTGCTTTTGTAAACGCTCACCCAATCCTTCATAGAATTGGGGATTAGATGGCGTTACGGTTGCCAATCCATCCACATAACGATTGTACAAACAAAACAATGCGGCTATCAAAACTGTATCGTGTATTTCAATGTCAGTTGCACCTTCCGCTTTTGCTTTATCAATGGCTTCTTCCGTAACAGCTTTACCACTTTTTTGAACGATAGACGCAATGGTTAACAACGCTTTCATTTTATCACTTACCTGTGCTGTGGCAATGTTTGTTTTTACCTCTTTTGTTGTTTCCCTTTCACCCAACAAAATATCAGCCGCAGCCGTATGTGCAGCCGTGCAGAATGAACACTGATTGCCATTTGAAACAACAGTTGCAATCAACTCGCGCTCACCTTCAGTCAATGTACTTTCACCACGCAATAAAATTTGTGTCAGTTCACGAATGGGCGCAGCCACCACTTTATCATATTCGAGCAAACCGGTAATGCCCGGTAAATGCTCTTCCAATGGAATATAAGGCATTGTAATGTTTATTTAAGTCGTAACCGTGGCCACGTGTAATGTTACACATGACCGCATAAAAGAAAAGAATAACGGACGTTAAATAAACAAATCGGGAGGCTGCAAATGCTTTGTGGTAAAGCCTTTCAGAACAGGAAGATGATTGATGGAAATAGTACGAAGAGATAAAGATTGATAAGTGCTGAAGCAAAAATTTAACGCACCAATATTGTAATCGCTGGAAAAAATAATCTTCTTAATGGTAGATTGTTCAGACTTGCCGGATGGATTGTCGCAGTTTTGTTTTGCATAAAAAATTTTGGTGTTGCTGATGATTGTTTTTTGCTGATTCCGGATGCAATATAAGTACAGGGTATCGTTGTTTACCATACGCTTCACATAGTTGTATTGAATGCCATTCAGTTCTACCTGTCCATTGCAACGTTCATAGTTTTTGTTGCTAACAAGGTAAGGCATGTTCAATGCAACCTTGATCTGTATCAATTCATTTTCACCATACTTATTATTATCAAGAGAAGTAATCATTTGCCGGTTGGCTTTTGTTTCGGCCAACGAAAAAAACAGCCTGTATCCGCAAATACTAAACAGATGAATAGAAAGCAGTAATATAGCAATGGCTCTTTTCAAGCAAATTAGTTGGCAGCAAAATAGAGATATAATCGGAACAAAAAAAATTTCTCTTGTTTAGCGGTCTGAAAATGAAAGATGAAAGGTGTGCTGTTTTGTTTTTGGCTTATTTTCTTGTAATAAGGTTCCGAACCTTATTGCGCAGTGTTGCAATGTCTGCATTTGCTTTTACAATGAAAACTTTTCCTTCGTTTGTTTCAATCTATTGTTTTGGCTTTGAATCGTTGGAGTTGAATAAGGTTGGATGGCTTTTTTTTGTTTCCTACATGTTTATGCAAAACAAGTGCAGCACCCAATGCAGATGCTTGTGATATAGTGGCAGCATACACTTTAATCTGGGGAAAGAAAGTAGCTAGTAAATTCATATAAACATCATTTTTTGCAAAGCCACCATCAACAAATATTTGTTGTACGGGTGCTTCGTTCAAAACCAATTGGGTGGAAGCAATCTGCTCATTCATGATGTCCATCATTAACAGATGATATGTTTCTTCGTATGTTTCAAAATGTTGCAATGGCCTTGTTGAAAAGGAAGATGGTTTTACCATTGCATTGGTGCTGTTGCTTTTTACAAAAAATTGTTTTTGCACTAATCTTTTTAGAAGCGAAATATCAAACCGGATGGTTTTATAATAATTTAAATCTTTATGAAAATGATCAGCCAGCCTCTTTACTTGTTCTTCGTGTTCAAAACCTGCAAATAACCTTGATGCTTTTATAGGTTTGCCATCATAAGACAGATAGCAAAGACAGTCATTCTGTAATTCATAATCGGTTAGCGGCGAAGAATTGAAAGGGTTGAGACTAATGCACCAGGTGCCTGTTGAAATTAAAATAAACGGGTGTTGAAAACGAGATCAAATAAGGAATGAGTGCTGCAGAGCTATCATGCAGTCCAATGCCGGTCGCTATCATTTCTGTATCAATCGAAGAATAAACAATTTTATCGCCTTGATAGAGTGGAGGAAGTTTTGCTTTTATATCTTCCTCATCAACCCAACGATGATATTTGTTTTCATTGAAATTCCATAATTGTGTATGGCAACCAACGCTTGTAATGTCTGAGGTTTTTTTAGCAGAAATAAGAAAGCTCAGATACTGTGGAAGGTGAAGCGAATATTGTATTCGTGAAAAAATTAAAGGTTGCTCATACTTCAGGCGGTACAATTGCAAGCCAGAATTTAAGCTACCCAGAACGGGCGATGCCGTTTGTTTTGCCATTACATTTTCGCCGCCATAAGTATCATAAAATTGTTTTGCAAGATGTTCGGGGTAAGGTTTTAAATAATTGTATAAAGGAGAGAGCGGCTTGTCTGTTTCATCAAGATGCACAAGACTTGCACCATAGGCAGAAAAATTGATCGCTTGCACATCATAGTTTGTATCAGAATAAACACTTTTGAATCTTTGTTTTAACCAGTTTGATAACGTAGTCAAGTCTTCGCAAGGAAATCCGTCTCCATCTTTAATTTCATCAATTTGAAGTGATTCTTCGAATACAATGTTGTATTGTTCATCAAACAGAAATAACTTCTTATTGGTTTTGCCAACGTCGAAAATGAGTGTAACAGGTATTCTATTTCTCATCGTTATATCCGCTTATCAAATTGGTAAACGCTTTAAGTAAATCGTCTTTGTACAGATTATTCTTTCTCATGACGATTGATACAGGATATTGTGTGCCATTAGTATCGTTGAGGATAGCATCTAATTTTAGAAAAGCTCCACGATTGTATTTATCGAACCATGTATCAAATTTTCTCTTACGAACGTGTTGCTTGTTATCTGATGAATCACATATATAGAAACAAACATTTTGGTTTGCACCGTTGTAAAAGTCAAGAAAGATGGTTGCTATCGTGGGTGCTATAAGTTCATCGCGTTGAAAGGAATGGGTACTTGTAAATTTTGCCAGTAAAGAAAATTCATACAATAAATCAGCGTAAGGTTGTGCGTCTCCAAAAAGATAAGGCGATGGTTTTAAAATAACTTTATATTCTACATCAAATATTGTTTTAAAAAAATAAATTGAGGTAATACCATCAATTTTTTGGTAAACATAATGATCTTCATGAAGCTGAAACAATTCCATGTTTTTCAGTTTTGCCTCGTAATTTCTCCATCATTTTTTTATAATCGGGCGTTTTGGTTTCATTCATAAATTCCATTTCATCTTGTAATCTTCTGCGCTTCCATTCGTTAATAAAGGAATGTACTTTATTTATTTTGGTTCCTCCATTCATGTTTATGTTTTCGTTTTCCATAATTAAAATTTTCTCATTCAAAGTTAAGCAATTATAAAGCGAACAACTGGAATTACAATCCGGTTGCAACTGTTTTACTTCCGCGCTCTTTAATCAGCTTTTCTCTAACCTTTTCTTTGCGGTAAACGGCTAAAGGATTCAATGCGCCACCGGTTTTCAATCTTGCTTCTGCAACAAACGCACGAACATCAGTACGAAACGCATTTTGCAAAATTTCCTGTGCCGTTACTACATCATTATTGTTTTGCGCTTCAGCTAATTTATTTCTATCAACCAGTAATGCCTGTGCATAAGTAATCATGATGGCTTCTACCGATTGCAGCAAATCTTCCAGCGGATCTTTTACATTATGGCTTGCATCAATCATCCAGGCCAAATCGGTTGCATGGTTCATGCCTCTCGCATCCATGCCTTCAACCAGTTCATTAAAAATCAAAAAGAACTGATAAGGTTTAATGCTGCCAACGGTTAAATCATCATCACCATATTTACTGTCGTTAAAATGAAAACCGCCAAGCTTGCCTTCCATCAACAACAAAGACACGATTTGTTCAATATTAGCATTGGGCAAATGATGACCTAAATCAACCAGCGTATATGCTTGCTTTCCAAGTTTGGAAGCATACAATAACGACTGTCCCCAATCTCCAACTGTGGTTGAATAAAAGTTAGGTTCGTAAGCTTTGTATTCAACAAATAATTTCCAGTCATCGGGCAAGTGAGCATATACTTCCTGTAGGCTTTCCAATGTATTTTGAAATGCTTTTCTGAAATTCAATTGTCCGGGAAAACAGGAGCCGTCTGAAAGCCAAACAGTAAGTGATTTTGAACCTAACTCTTTGCCATATTTGATTACTTCAATATTGTGTTCAATGGCTTGTTTGCGTACCGCTTTATCTACATGCTGCATAGAGCCAAACTTATAGCTCAATGCTTGATTGGGCTGATCCTGAAAAGTATTGGAGTTCATGGCATCGAATTGCAAACCGTATTGCGCAGCTAATGCTTTTGTTTTTGCCGCATTTTCAGGAATATCCCATGGAATATGCAATGAGATGGCGCCGCTCGAATGATTAAGTGCATGAAGCAATCCAATGTCTTCAATTTTTTCTTCCAGATTGCGTGGCTCGCCACCACCGCCAAATCGTCCAAACCGTGTTCCGCCTGTGCCTAAAGCCCAGGATGGAATGGCAATTTGAAAATGCGATTAATTTTTGAATAATGTTTTCTACATCGCTTATTTCGGAAGCAATAAAATCAAACTTGCGTTGATGCTCTTTCAGCAATGATTGATTGTATTCTTCAATTTTATATTTTTCGATTTTCATATTCGCAAGTTGTCTGAACCACGATTCATAAGATTTATCTGATTCAGATGAAATGTTTACTGTGCAAATGAATTTATTATCCTGTAAATCATAACAATCTGCTTACATACTGGTTCAGATTATCTCAAAAACGCAGCAGCCACACCACCATCCACATTCAATACATTGCCCGTTGATTTATTCAACAAGCCACCCACAAAAACAAAACAGGCATTGGCAATATCCTCCGGCAAAATGGTTTCGTTCAGCAAAGTACGTTTTGCATAATAAGCCGGCAATTCTTCTACTGTAATTCCATAAGCTTTGGCTCTGCCTTCAGCCCAGCCGCCTGCCCAAATATTTGAGTCAGCAATCACAGCATCAGGATTCACTGTGTTCACCCGGATATTATCTGCTCCCAATTCTGCTGCAATTAAACTTGTAAGATGCGCCTGTGCTGCTTTTGCAGAACCATAACCTGCATTGTTAGGACCGGCTACAACAGAGTTTTTAGAAACAATATTTATAATATCGCCACCCATCATTTGTTTGCGCATGATTTCTATGCCTGCTTTTGAAACAAGAAATTGTCCTTTTACCAAAATATTATACAATTGATCCCAATCTTCTATCGTATGATCGTCAATTGATTTTGAAATAGAGATGCCGGCGTTGTTTACAACAATATCAACACCACCAAAAGCAAGGGCTGCATCTGTCAAAAGCTTTTTCAATCGTTTCATTATTGGTAACATTCAATACAAGTGGAAGCAACTGCATCTCTGCCAAATTGTTTTTGAAATTCATCCATTGCGCTTTGCAGCCTTTCTTCATTAATATCATTGATAACAACACAGGCGCCTTCTTCTGCAAACTTTTTGGCAATGGCTTTTCCAATGCCGCCTGCGCTTCCTGTTATCAAGGGCAATTCTTCCGCTTAATGCTTTTGGTTTTGGCGCGCTTTGCAGCTTTGCTTCTTCCAGCAACCAATATTCAATGTTAAAGGCTTCCTGCCGTGGCAACGATGTATATTCACAAATGGCTTCTGCACCGCTCATTACATTGATCGCATTGATATAAAATTCTGCAGCAACACTTGCTGTTTGTTTGTCTTTTGCAAAGGTGAACATGCCAACACCCGGATACAAAATAATCACCGGGTTTGCATCGCGCATAGCAGGACTATTGGCATGTTTGCAGTTGTTGTAATAATCGGCATACATCTTCCTGTATTCTTCAAATTGCGGTTGCAATTTTTCTTTGATGCTTTCCCGGTTGGTTACATCTTCATCGGTTGTCAGATCCAAAACCAGCGGACAGATTTTGGTTCGAAGAAAATGATCGGGACAGCTTGTTCCCATCGGTGCTAGCCTTTCCAAATCATTCGAGTTGATAAATTCCAAAACCCGTTCATCATCAGTAAAATGGCCAATCATTTTTGTTTTGATGAACAAAAGCCTCTTAATACTGGTGCCAGCATTGCTGCCTTTTGTAAACGTTCTTCTTTTGGCAATGAACCTATTTTTTGCCCCCCGAAAACGGGTTTGTTTTTGCCATAATTTTCTTCAAGATATTGCGCACAACGTTCAATTACTTCCAGTGTATTGATATAGCTTTCGTAAGCCGTATCTCCCCAGGTAAACAAACCATGCGAACCCAGCATAATGCCACGGATGCCCGGATTTTCATCACAGCATGCTTTTAATTTCAGTCCCAAATCAAAACCCGGTCTTTGCCATTCTACCCAGCCGATGGTTCCATTAAATAATTCCTGCGTTATTTTCTTTCCATCTTTTGCAGCAGCAATGGCAATGGCTGCATCAGGATGTAAATGATCAATATGTTTAAAAGGAAGAAAGCCATGCAGCGGCGTATCAATAGAAGGCGCTTTTGAAGCTAGATCATAAATGCAATGATTGAACAATTCTACCATTTCATCTTCATGCTCAATTCCACGATACACATTTTTTAAGCTGCGCAACCTGTCAACATACAAAGCAGCAAGGCCACTGCGTTTCATCGTCCCAAATCTCCGCCGCTGCCTTTTACCCACATCACTTCTATTTCTTTATCCGGTTAGCGGATCTTTTGCCATCGCTTTACAGGAAGTATTGCCGCCGCCATAATTTGTCAGCCGTAGATCTGCGCCTAATAAGTTGGAACGATAAACAAGCAAGCGCTACTTCATCGCCTGCCAGCTCGGCAGCTTTGGCATCATCCCATAAATAAGAAACGTGTTTGAAATCCCCAACACCTGAAGGTGCGTTTTGAAAAACGGTTGTATTTTTTATTTCCATAATAATTTCATTAAAACCATCAATTGAAGCACGCGTAAAGGTGAATTATTTTGCGCTAACTAATGATGTAGCTTACTGCTTTGTATTTGCAAACAATGCAATATTATGTAAAAACAAAAAGCTCCTGTAATCATTGCAGGAGCTAAAGTCGGGATGACTGGATTCGAACCAGCGGCCTTCCCGATTGAATCGGGACGCGGTAAAGTGCTTCTATACGTCATTTTTGAAATGACATTAAGCAGTAAGAAAATATTCGGAGTAAGCACGCAAAATGTGAGATTTATTCCTGCTTTTCTTCAGCAGTTTTTCAAAGCTTAAAGCATCTGTTTTATTGGTAAATTCTCTTTTAAAAATAAGTCGCCAAGGCCCTTTATTATCTGTGAAATGACCATTGTTGTAATTGTGCTCTTTTACTCTTTCTTCCAATCGCTCTGTATAACCATAATACCACTTACCTGTTGTTCCCGATTCAATAATATAAATATAAAACATGCATAAAAATAAAAAGCTCTTGCAAAGTTTGCAAGAGCTTTTTGTCGGGATGACTGGATTCGAACCAGCGGCCTCTTCGTCCCGAACGAAGCGCGCTACCGGGCTGCGCTACATCCCGATTAAAAATATAGGTAAAAACAAACTATTTATTCATGTCGCTGCTTTCTTTGGGTACAGCTACCATCGCCCTTTCGTTTGGCGGCAGCTTGCAAGGTGGTGCGCCTTTTTTTTGTCCGCCACCTTCTGCTGCACGTTTGCAAACAGGCGGCAATTTAGCATAACTGTCTGGCGTAGCTTTGGCACTATCCACATCAAAACCCGCATTGTTGATAGCCGTTTTAATGGTTTCCAAATTAATCCTGTCGGGCGCATACTGAATGCGAAGCGTACCACTCGTCATGTTCGCACTCCACTTTAAAATTCCTGCATCATCGGTGGGGCCTTTTTCGCGTTCTAAATATTTATCCAGCCGGTCTTTACATTCCCAGCATTTCAGTTGCGGAACCGATAAAGTTGCCCACTGCGTTTTTGCCTGCATTACCTGTGCTTGTGTTGTACTTATGCTTCCGAACAACAAAGCCGCCATCAATATTTTTTTCATAGTTATTGTTATAAACGAATCAATCAATACAATCTGTTTTACATCTTTTTCTTTTGCAAAAATATTTGCTTTCTTATGAAGATAAGGAGCCGTTCCACTCTGCCGGGTTTTCTCTCCACTGCAGTAAAATGCTTTCTACTTCCTGCTTCACCATACCTTTTTCCAATGCAAGCTGAATAAGGGCCGGATAGTTGGTAAGTGAAATAAATTTTACGCCTGCTTCATCAAATGCTTTATCAGCTATCGAAAAGCCATAAGTAAAAATTGATACCATGCCCGCAACCTCCAAGCCAGCTTTTTTTGCCACATCCACAACAGCCAAACTACTCTTGCCTGTTGAAATTAAATCTTCAATAATCACCACCTTTTGTTTTGCCTCAAAATAGCCTTCAATCTGCTTGCCGGTACCATGTTCTTTCGGTTTGGGACGAACATATACATAAGGCAATTTCAACTGATCGGCAACCATCGCACCCCATGCAATTCCGGCAGTGGCAACCCCTGCCAGTAACTCAGCATCAGGAAATTGTTCAAAAACTATATTGCATAATTCGCTCTTAATAAAATCGCGCAAATACGGAAAGGAAAGTACAATTCGGTTATCGCAGTAAATAGGGCTTTTCCAGCCGCTCGCCCAGGTGAACGGCTGTTGCGGACTTAACTTCACAGCACCTGCCTGTAATAATTTTTCAGCAACCGTTTTTTCGTTGGATGATGTTATTGTGTTCAACGCAAATTTTGTTTTACTGATGCGAATATAAGTGCGATAAATGGGCTGCCTTGTATATTGTTTTATTTTTGACGCATGGGAAATAAAACAGTAATTGCTGCAGGCGGCCTGGTTCAAAACGATTTTGGCGAAATATTGATCATGTTCAGGCGTGGTGTATGGGATATGCCAAAAGGCAAGTTGGATGAAGGTGAAAGCATTGAGCAGTGCGCCGTGCGCGAGGTAGAAGAAGAAACAGGATTGCAAAATATTGAATTAGGAAAATTTATTCATACCACTTTTCACCAGTACTGGGATAAATGGACAAAAAAGGAATTGGGCAAAAAAACGCATTGGTATGCGATGCGTGTACACGGGAATCAAACATTGGTGCCGCAAGCTGAAGAAGACATTGTTGAAATTATATGGGTAAAACCGGAAGACATTGTGAACTATGAAAACAATATGCATAAAAACATTGTTGAAGTCATTCGTGTTTTTTTAACTGAAAACAAAGTGTGACTTTTGATTTGCTGGAACCATATTTGCGATAGCACCGCACCTTGTTTCTAACGATTTTTTTCTAACGATTTAGTGCAAACGACAGTGGCATGGGTAAAACAATTATCATTTCTAACCGGCTGCCGGTAAAAGCAGTAGTAAAAGGAGACCAGTATCAAATTACAACAAGTGAAGGCGGACTGGCTACCGGGTTAAGTTCTATTTTTGCGGGCGATGAAAGCAGCATTTGGATAGGCTGGCCTGGTATTGACGTGCCTAAAGAAAAAGAAGGCGAAATCAGGGAAGAACTGAAAACAAAAAAGCTGCTTCCTGTGTTTTTATCAGCCGAAGAAATCAAGCAGTTTTATGAAGGTTTTTCCAACGAAATTCTTTGGCCTATTTTTCATTACATGGTAACGTATGCCAATTACGAAACATCGTATTGGGATTATTATCGCAAAGTAAATGAGAAAGTTTTGCGCAGCCGTTATGCAGATAGCTGAGCCAGGCGATGTAATCTGGGTTCACGATTATCAACTCTTATTATTGCCAACGCTTATTACGTAAGCAGTCGGCTGATTTTACCATTGGTTTTTTTCTTCATATTCCTTTTCCTTCCTACGAATTGTTCAGGCTCATTCCCTGGCGAAGCGAATTGCTGAATGGTATGCTGGGAGCCGATTTGGTGGGATTTCATACTTACGACGATGTGCAGCATTTCTTGCTTTCGGTGTCGCGTATTTTACTGGTTCCTTACTCGGCAAATGTGCTTACCTGCAACAACCGGCATATTGTGGCAGATGCCTTTCCCATGGGAATTGATGATGCCAAATTTGACCAACTGATTGATGAAAATGCGGTAAAACAAAACCTGCTTCAACTGCAACATGATTTTGCAGGACAACGTATGATTCTTTCGATTGACAGGCTTGACTACAGCAAAGGCATTTTACAACGCCTTCAGGCCTTTGATTTGTTTTTACAGGAAAATCCTGAGTATTCACAAATCGTTTCTTTGTACATGATAGTGGTTCCTTCGCGCGATAAAGTGCAGCGTTATAAAGATCTGCGCGACGAAATTGATAAGCTGGTTGGCAATATCAACGCGAGATACCGAACCAATAACTGGTCGCCGGTCAATTATTTTTATCGCGCTTTTGCGATGGAAGAATTATCAGCCTTGTTTCAGCTTGCAGAAGTATGTTTGGTAACACCCATGCGTGATGGCATGAACCTGGTTTGTAAAGAATATGTAGCCAGCAGAAGAAGTGAAGATGGTGTTTTGATTTTGAGCGAAATGGCTGGCGCTGCTAAAGAATTGATAGATGCAATTATTGTAAATCCCAACAACATTTATCAAATGAGCCAGAGCATTGTTGAAGCGCTAACAATGCCGGTTGAGGAGCAAAAAAGACGAATGCGGATCATGCGCGATTCAGTACATCGCTACAACGTGAGCAATTGGGTAAATACATTTATGAACAATTTGAACAAAACCAAAAGCCGCCAGCTTTCTTTACAAACCAAATACATTACGCCGCGCATTGAAGAATACATTAAAAATAAATATACAAGAGCCGCCAAACGCTTGCTATTGTTGGATTACGACGGTACATTAACGGGCTTTGCCGATGTTCCTTCACATGCCAATCCAGATAAAGAATTGTACGGTTTGCTGGACGATTTATCGAAAGATGAAAAGAATGATGTGGTGGTTATCAGCGGCAGAGCACATACCAAGTTAGAAGAATGGTTTGGCAATATGCCCTTGCATCTGGTTGGCGAGCATGGTGTTTGGTATAAAGTAAAAGGCGGGGAGTGGGACCAGATAAAAGGCTTGACATCGGGTTGGAAAACCGACGTTCAGCCCGTATTAGATACATTTAACGAACGCACACCAGGCGCCTTTACTGAAGAAAAAACTTCATCGCTTGTATGGCATTTCAGAAAGGTAGAAAACAATTTAGGCGAAGCCCGTGCGGCTGAATTAATCAACACACTTCGCTATACTGTTGCTGATTTAGGCTTGCAAATGTTGCGTGGCAATAAAGTAGTTGAAATCAAAAGCATTGAAGCCAATAAAGGTAAATCGGCCACGCACTACATCAACCAAAATCAATACGATTTTGCATTGGTAATAGGCGATGATACTACTGATGAAGACATGTTTGTTGCACTTGCCGATAAGGCATTTACGGTAAAAGTGGGAAGTAATATGTCCGCAGCAAAATATTATCTGAAAGATGTGCCTGATGTAAGACGGTTTTTAAAAGCAATATCCAACACACATATATCCGTTAATAAAATCATCAGCCGCATCAAACAACGTTTTCCCAAAACATTTTCGCGGTTCAATCGAAGCATGTAAAAACAATTGTTTGAACCACAAAGGCACGAAGAACACAAAACTTTACGAAGGAAAAAGTAACTTTCGTGCAACTTTTTTTACTTCCTGTCTTTGTGGTTCAAAAAACACTGCGCGCAGCTTTACAGCAATGTTCTCTTTTCATCCCAGTTTTCCATTTCTTTTGCCACAAGAGCTAAGAAAGAAGAACCAACACTGCCATCAATAATGCGATGGTCGTAGCTTAGGGAAAGATACATCATGTGCCGGATGCCCAATGTATCTCCTTGCTCGGTTTCAATTACAACGGGACGTTTTTTTATGATGCCAACCGATAAGATTGCCACTTGTGGCTGATTGATTATCGGCGTTCCCATCAGGCTGCCAAATGTGCCAACATTAGTAAATGTAAACGTACCGTCTTTGGTATCATCGGGTTTTAATTTGCCGTTGCGGGCATTGTTGGCCAATGTGTTTACCGATTTGGTTAAGCCGATTAAATTCATGTAATCGGCATTGCGAATGACGGGCACAATCAGGTTGCCATTGGGCAAAGCTGTTGCCATTCCAATGTTGATGTCTTTTTTTATAATGATGTTATCTCCATCTACCGAACTGTTGATGATGGGATATTGTTTGATCGCTTTGAGAATGCACTCAATAAACAAGGGCGTGAACGTAATTTTTGTGCCTTCCTTTTTTTCAAAATCGCTTTTCACTTTGTTGCGCCACAACACCATATTGGTAACATCAGCTTCTGAAAACGAAGTAACATGCGCACTGGTTTGCTTGCTGTCAACCATGTGTTTCGCAATCAGCTTTCGCATTCTGTCCATCTCAATAATCTCAACGTTACTTCCCCAGTTTTTTACCACTTCAATTCCAGGTTCTTTTTGTTCTTTGGTTGATGAAACCGGCTGTTGAACGCGCGGTTGCTCTTTTTGGTTTTGCCCCAATTTTTCTTCTGTTCCGGTTGCGCCTTTTTGCAACACAGCATTTCTTTTTTTGTTATCGAGATAAGCCAGGATATCCTTCTTGGTTACGCGATTATCCGTGCCGGTTCCGGATATCGTTTCCAACTCCGTTAACGCAATGCCTTCGCTGTTGGCAATGGTCAGAACCAGCGGCGAATAAAAACGGTTGATATTGCCGGAAGCCGCTGGCAGCAAGGGTTTGGGCTGTGGCGCATACGGTACTTGTATTTCTTCTTCTGGTTCATCTGCAACTGTTGTTGAAGTCGTCTCCTGGGCATTGCTGTTGTCCGTTTTACCGTTGGTTTCAATGCGGACAATGGTTGAACCAATGGGCACCACATCGTTTTCTTTATACAGCAATTCAGTAACGATACCGCTGGCTGTTGATGGCACTTCGCTATCCACTTTATCAGTAGCAATGTCTAAAAGCGTTTCATCGTTGGCAACAGCATCGCCCGGCTTTTTATGCCATTTCAAAATGGTAGCTTCCATAATGCTTTCGCCCAATTTTGGCATTACAACATCAATAATTGCCATAAAACGTTTTTAGTAAAGAAAAATAATTGAAGCTTGTTCGGATATTACTTAATACTCTTCGTTTCAGAAAAACAAGCTTTTATAAAATCAAAAATAAAGGTTTGATGAATAACAATTGTTTACTCCCTTATTGGCGCATTTTCCATAATAAAAAGGCGAAGCATATTCATCGCATTCATTGCAGTTAGCTCGATGTTTCGTTTTCTGTCGAACCTGAAATGAAATTCTCTCGCAACAATTTTGTTTTTATCGCCAACGGCAATCCATGTCGTGCCAACGGGTTTATCTTCGCCACCACCACCGGGGCCCATCAGGCCGGTTACTGCAATGGCATAATTGCTTTGGATAACGTGCAAGGTTCCTTGCACCATTTGCTCTGCCACTTCCTGATCAACTGTTCCTTTTTCTTCTATCAATTTCTTATCTACACCTAACACATTTTCTTTCACTTTTTTATCATAACAAACCACGCTTCCGGTAAAATAAGAAGATGAATTTTCGTTAGCCGTAAATAAGTGCGAAATGTAGCCGCCGGTGCAGCTTTCAGCAGTACCCACCGTTTGTTTTCTTTCATCCAGCAAATCGCCGATTACCTTTTCCATGCTGACATCTTTTTTAGTTACCAACACATCTTTAATCAAAGGCAACAGTTGTGCTTCAATAGCTTCCAAATCGGCATCCAGTTTGGTTTTATCATCTCCTTTTGCCGTAAAGCGAAGCCGCACTAAACCTAAGTTAGGAAGATATGCCAGCTTGATATGGGAAGGCAACTTTGTTTCAACCGGTTGTATTCTTTCTGATAAAAAAGATTCGCCTAAACCAAACGTAACAAAGGTTCTGTGCGTGATGAAAGGCAATTGAAAATGTTGTTGTAAATGTGGCAAAACAAAACTCTGCATCATCTCTTTCATTTCAAATGGAACACCAGGCATACTTACAAAAATTTTTCCTTCCTGCTCAAACCACATTCCAGGTGCTGTGCCGCGTGTATTTTGTATAACTGTGCATACATCAGGCACTTCTGCTTGCTTTATATTTACCTCAAGCAAAGGGCGTTTCAAGGCTCGCTCAAAAATATTTTTTACGTTCAGCAATGCCTTTTCATCCGTTACCAATTTACCACCGAAATATTCATTTAACACAGGTTTTGTAATGTCGTCAGCCGTTGGACCTAGACCTCCTGTAATTAAAATAATATCTGCCTCTTTTCTTTCTTCCTCTACTGCACGCCATATTTCCTCCTTAACATCACCAACTGCAACTCTACGTTTGAGCCAAACGCCAATTCTATTCAGTTCCTGCGCTATCCATGCGCTGTTGGTGTCTATCACTTGTCCTATTAAAAGCTCGTCTCCAATGGTAATAACCGAAGCTGTAATCTGGTTCATACTAATTTAAACAATTTGCTTTTTTCAATCTATAACAGATGGGGCGAAATTATTTTGTTTACACAAAAACTGAGCAACAAAATGATTATTTCAAAGCCTGGCTTATTTTCGGGCCATGCGTTATAAAGTTTGTTTTTGCATTATTTTTTTTGGATTGATGATTTGTAAGAGCCAGTCGCAAACCATCGAAAAAAGATTGGCTACAGCAATGAAAATATTTGTTGACGACAGCCAGTTAAAACATGCTATGGCAAGTCTTGCGGTTGCAGATGAATCAGGAAAAATCATTTATCATTATAACGATCAATATGGTTTAGCGCCTGCCAGCAATATGAAAGTATTTACTGCTATCGCTGCTTTGGATTTGCTCGGAAAAGATTATCAATACAAAACCGAACTTGGTTTTACGGGAATCATAAAAGACAGCGTTTTACTCGGCAATTTATTCATTGTTGGCAGCGGAGACCCCAGCACCGGAAGCTGGCGCTATGCACAAACGGGTGCAGATAGTTTGATGAAAACAATCGCTGCCATTCTTCGGCAGAAAGGTATCAATACAATCAACGGGCAAATTTTTTTAGATGCTTCTAAATTCAGTCCTAATGCGGTTCCTGGCGGTTGGAGCTGGGAAGATATGGGCAATTATTACGGCTCTGGAAGCTGGGGTTTAAATTGGTACGAAAACCAATATGATATGAAATTGTTACCGGCGAAAAAGCTGGGCGATAAACCGGAAATAAAAACGATACAGCCGCAATCTGATAACGTTACTTTTATTAATCAACTTACTACCGCTGCAAAAGGAAGCGGCGATAACAGTGAAATTTTCCTGACGCCAAATAGCGAAGTTGGCATTATTGAAGGCAGCATTCCGCAAGGTAGGCCATTTACCATTTCAGGTTCGTTGCCCGAGCCATTTACTGCCTTTTATTTCTGCCTTAAAAAAAGGGTTTGCCGACAATGGAATTGGCTGCAATTGTACATTTCAAAACTCATTTGATTTTTTGGTGCAAAACAAAAAGCAACCTCATTACGACAGCTTGCTCGGTTCTGTTTACTCACCAACAATGGATAGCTTAATTTATTATTTTTTGAAAAAAAGCATCAATTTATATGGCGAAGATTTTATAAAAACGATGGCTTTAGAACAAAATGGTTATGGCTCAACAGATGAAGGAGTAAAACTTCTCAAACAATTTTGGACGGCTAAAGGAATCGAGCGAAGTGCAATAAAAATAACCGATGGCAGCGGTTTGTCGGCAGGAACAAGGGTTACTACGGATGCTTTGGTAAAAGCATTAATTTATGCCAAAACCAAACCCTGGTTTTCTTCTTTTTATGATGCCTTACCTGTTGTAAATAACATGCACATGAAAACAGGAACGATTTCAGGAGTAAAAGCTTTTTCGGGTTATCAAAAAGCATCCAATGGCAAAGAGTATGCATTCTCTATCATTGTAAATAATTACGATGGATCAACCGACAGCGTGATTGAAAAAATGTTTAAAGTGCTGAACGAATTGAAAAAATAAGAAGCTTAAATAATGGCTTGCAATGTTCTGCGCTTGCCCCATTTGCCCCAGTCTTTACTCAGCGTCTGCAATGTGTTGATAAACTCTGATTCCGTTTGCTTTTTACCTTTTGTTGGTGCCTTTAAGCCCGCATCTGTTGCAGGAACCAATTCCAGTTTGGTTGCAAACCAGGTTGTGTTTAAGCGGGGAATGGCAATGCCTAAAATCATTCCAGGCAATCCCTGAAACGATTCAGGTCCGCCACTGGGTAAAATCTGGTCGGTATAAAATGCTACTACATAAATACTGTCGAGCATTTTGCCAACTGCTTTGCGACACGTAAAGCCAGCAATATCGCGGGTTTCAGCCGTAATGCGCCATTCTACTTTGCGTGCTGAATCTTGTATTAAAAAGTTGGTGCCGTAAATATTTTTTTGCGCTACATGATTGCCATTGGTGAGATTCGTGAAAATGATATTTTCACTTGCCGGACTTTGCAGCCATTGCATGCCTCCCTTTTGTGTTTCATTTTCTCTGTCCGGGCTTATAAAGGCTCCGATTTTCATCAAAAAACAAATCGAAATAGGTTACCGAAAATTGCGGTGTGTTTTTCCTGATTTCTGCTATCCACGAATCATCACCTTCACTTTCTTCTTCGCGCAGCATATCTAGTGTTTTATAAATATTTTCTTTTTTCTCAAATTCAATTTTTCCTTTGCTGATAAACGTTTGCTGTGCAAAAGAACTAATGGCACGAAAGGCTTACCAGTATTGCAATACAGAGATATTTCATACTCAATATTTATTGGTTTGATGATGAAGATGCGCCACCCGGTGTTTTAGAAAAATTCCATGTAAAAGCCAACATGAAGTAGCGTCGAAGCGTTGTATAACTTTGTTGTGTTAACGTGTTGCTGTTGATGTTTCGCGTAAAGCCTTTGTTTTCATTCAAAATATCATTGGCCGTTATTTTTATAATGGCTTTGTCGTTCTTCAACAATCGTCTTCCAAAATAAGCGTTCCATAAAAACACATTATTGTTGGTGGTAAACACATTTGTTTTTTGACGGATGTTATAATCAAAATCGGTATTAATTACCAGGTGCCAGGGCAATGAAACATTTGCGTTTAACTGATGCTCCATCGTCCAATAATTGGTAGTATAATTTTGCTGAATGGTTGATTTGGAAAAGTTATAATTAATTTGTGAATTCAACCATATATCAAACTTCTTTTCTTTGTTTTTCGACAAGCCGATACTAAACGATGGCGCATTATTATTGGTTGTATTTTTTATGCCATTTACAATGTTGCTGTATTGCGAGCCATTCATTCCGAAGCTTGCATTTGCGTACATGTTTAATTTCTTCAGTTTACCGTTGAAACCGAGGTTTGCATTGTAGTTGTAATTGCCGCTTGCGTTAATGTACTGTAACGTGGTTTTGCCGGTTGATGTATCGGTGAACTGGCTCGTAACAATATCATGCGAAGTGGTGTTAAATGAACTCCATAAAAAAATTCCGCGCTCTTTAAAAACATTGTATTTATTAAAGCTTAAGTTGAATTGATGAGCGAAGGATTGCTTTAGCGCACTGTTTCCTAAGTACACCAACAATGGGTTGGTATTGTCTTGCAAAGGTTGAATTTGCGTAATAGAAGGTTGATGTGTATTGCCATTATAACTAAGATAAAAGCGTGTGTTGCCTTCTAATTTTAAAGTCAGATTGGCGCGTGGATAAAAGTTTACATAACGCCTTGTATAGTTGGTATCAGCCAGCAAATCTTTCTGATAAAAATGCGTAAAACCAGCATCGCTGCCCGCGGATGCTGTTACTTTCTTGCTGTTATAACGAAACGCCAAACCACCTGTGTTGGTAAACACATCAAAGCGATATTGATTGCTGTACAAAGGATTCAGCGATTCGTATTTGCCGTTATTTGTGCTATCAAATGAAAGCCTTTCCGATGTGCTGGTATTGCTTCTGATGGCATAGTTCATTTCGAGATATAATTTCTTTGTCAACGGTTCTGTATAAACCGCTTTAGCACTCAGCGTATTGATTTTACTTACATTCTCCTTCATTTGATTCGTAATGCTGTCGCGAACAAAATCGCCGGTTTTAGGATCGTAATAATTGACGGTTGCTTTTAAAAATCCGGTTGAGGAATTGTTGTTGATGATTTCATTCACATTGAAAGAAAACGAACGTCCAATCTTTTTAAATTTCTTACGAAAAATGGCATTCGCATTTAGGTTTTGATTGTCGCCATTTGAAGTGGTAAAACGGTTGCTGTTGTTCACTTGTATGCCACTACCATTGGTGTTGCTGCTGTTGTAGCTGTTGAACGCTTCTTGATGTTCCGGTATAGCCGGTTGCAGTAATTTTTGTTGAAGTTGAACTGTCTATTTGAAACTCATACAAACCATTTAAAGAATGCCTGTCGCGCGAGCTAAAGAACGATGAATTTTCACGGTTGATAAACGATGCATCGCCAGGCAATAAAGATTGTGAAATGGTTTGGCTGGTGCCGTCAACATCCAGCTTTGTGTATTTATAACTGCCGTTGGCATGTTGTTTTTCATCGTCCCATTTTTGCGAGCCGTTGATGCCGCCGCTCCAGCTTTTCGGCACACCCTGACCATTAAAATTTCCATTGGAAAAATCATCATTTTCGCCCCACATCATAAAGCCGCCAAAGTCATCATTGTATTCCATATTGTTTCCACTGCCATACTTATCCTGTTCATTCCAGTCCAGTCCCGTTTTGCCCGTGTTGCTTATAATGCCGTAAGCCGATACTTTGGTTTTGCCCTTAAAGTCGTTAATCATTGCGCTGTTGTTCCAGCGATTTTTGAAGTCTGAAGCCAAATCAATCTTACCGAAATAGCCTTTCTTTTTATCTTCTTTCAGTTTTAAATTGATGGTTTTTGATTTTTGCCCATCATCAATTCCAGTAAAGGCTGCCTGGTCGCTTTTCTTATCATACACCTGTACTTTATCAATGGCATCAGCTTGTATGTTTCGTGTTGCAAGGGTTGGATCATCACCAAAAAATTCTTCACCATCTACCAGCACTTTTTGCACTTTTTCTCCTTGTGCTGTTATCTTTCCATCTTTATCAACCTGAACGCCGGGCAGCTTCTTCAGCATGTCTTCCACCGATGCGCCGGGTGCCACTTTAAAACTGTCGGCAACATATTCAGTGGTATCGCCTTTCATTCGCATCGCGGCAATCTGTTGCCTTACTACCACTTCTTTTAAAATGTTTGCTTTAAGGGTAAGCGGAATGTTGCCAAGATTGATATTGGATGAATCTTTTACTGTAAGCGTATCTACATAATCGGCATAAGTGTTTTGCGAAATGAGAAAATGTATTTGCCTGTATCGGCTTTATGAAAAGTAAAATTTCCTTCCGCATTGCTTCGTGTAAATTGATACAAAACCGAATCTTTTTTGTGCAAAAGCAAAACCGAAGCGTATTCCAGCTTTTGTTTGTTGATGGTATCGGTAATGGTTCCCTTAATTTGTGCGTGCTGCGCAAATAGCGAAGTCGCAAAAACAACACAATAAAAAGGAGCAGCGCAGTTTTCATGCGGGGTAGTTGATAGTTGGTAAATGTGCGCCAATGTCTTATTATCTTTCATAAATAATTGCCGATAGTCCGCATAAAAAAAAGTTAATGAGGATGAACGGCTTTATATTTGAATCAGAAAAGAAAACTTTGATGCATTGTATTGGTTGATGCAGAAGCATTCAAATTCCATAAAGTGCATTGAAATTTTTTAAGCGATTGTCTTTTTTGTTTCATTACAATTAACCTCCGCGCTATGAAAAAATATGAAGAGATTCATTTTGTTGACACCACCAAACCGGTTTGGAATTATTCCCTTTTTACCGAAGAAGACATTCACAATTTTCAAAACGGAACACATTACAGCTTATACAAACTGTTTGGAAATAAGCAGCTCCAGGTGAATGGAACAGCCGGAACTTATTTTGCAGTGTGGGCGCCCAATGCAACCAAAGTTTTTGTAAAAGGAAATTTTAATGACTGGCAAACCGATACGCATCCTTGTTTGTAAGGCTGGATCACAGCGGTATTTGGGAAGGATTTATACCCAATGTTGCAAAAGGCGAAGTATATAAATATCATATTCATGGCTTTGAAGGAATGGTGCAGGATAAAGGCGATCCGTTTGCCAACTTTTGGGAGCAACGCCCGCTCACAGCTTCCATTACCTGGGATTTAGAATATGAATGGAAGGATGAGGAATGGATGGACATACGCGGTGAAAAGAAATGCCTTAAATGCGCCCTGGAGAGTGTATGAAGTGCACCTTGCAAGCTGGATGCGGCCCGATAAGAACGATGAAGAAAGATACAATACTTACGACAGATCGCCGAACGGCTGGTGCCTTATGTAAAAGAAATGGGCTTTACGCATGTGGAGCTGATGCCCGTGATGGAACACCCTTTCGATGGAAGCTGGGGTTACCAGGGCACGGGCTATTTTGCACCTACTTCACGGTTTGGACACCGCAGGATTTTATGAAGCTGGTTGATGCATTTCACGAGGCAGACATTGGCGTTATACTCGATTGGGTGCCATCGCATTTTCCTTACGATGCGCACGGGCTTGTATATGTTTGATGGCACGCATACTTATGAATATGCTGACATGCGCAAAGGCTTTCATCCCGATTGGAACTCTTATATTTTTAATTATGCACGAGAGGAAGTGAAAAGTCTTTTTAATCAGCAGTGCCCGTTTTTGGTTTGATGTATTTCATATAGATGGCATGCGTGTGGATGCGGTATCATCCATGCTGCGACTGGATTACAGCGCAAGGAAGGACAATGGGAGCCAAATGAATTTGGCGGCAATGGAAATATTGAAGCGATAGCATTTATAAAGATCTTAATGAAACCATTGTTCCGCGATTTTCCGGATGTACAAACCATTGCAGAAGAAGCAACTGACTGGCCGGGTGTAAGCCAAGCCAACATTTGCCGGTGGTTTTGGTTTTGGCATGAAATGGATGATGGGCTGGATGCATGATACGCTGGATTATTTTAAAATGGATCCGTTGTACCGAAAGGCGCTATGCAGGATAAGTTTACTTTTAGCATGATGTATTTTTATGATGAGAACTTTATGCTGCCCTTAAGCCATGATGAGGTGGTGCATGGCAAAAGCCCGATGATCTATAAAATGCCCGGCGATGAATGGCAGAAGTTTGCCAACCTGCGGCTTGTTGTACACTTATATGTTCACGCATCCGGGCGGCAAATTGTTGTTCATGGGCAATGAATTTGCACAAACGCAGGAATGGAATTATAAAAGTGAATTAGACTGGGATTTACTGCAACATGTAAGTCATGGTGGTATGAAATTTTGTGTGCAGAAGTTGAATGACTTATACCGAAACGAACCGGCATTACACCAATTGCAGTTTAGTCCTGAAGGGTTTGAATGGGTTGATGTAAACCATCGGGCCGAAGCCGTTGTGGTTTACAAACGCAAAGGTTTGGAACCCAAAGATGATGTATTGATTATTTTAAATTTCACTCCGGTTGTGCGCCGCGATTGGCCTGTAACCGCTTATGGAAAAGAAAGCTGGAAAGAAATTTTCAACAGCGATAGCAAAGAGTTTTGGGGCACCGGAGATGTGTATAATCCCGATATTCAATGCAGATTAGAAGATAAAGAAGTAGGCAGATATTCACTGCGTTTACATATACCTGCATTGGGCGGAGTTGTGATAAAATAAAAACAATGGCTTACTTAGTTTTAATCCGGCACGGACAATCGCAATGGAATTTAGAAAACCGTTTTACGGGAGATGTAGATATTGATTTAACGGAGCAGGGCAGGGCAGAAGCGAAGCTTACCGGCGATAAATTAAAAGACAAGAACATTCCGTTCAATTCTGCGTTTACTTCGGTTTTAAAACGCGCAGAAGAAACCTTGCAGATTGTGTTGCAGGAGATACATCAACCTGACATAAAAATTTATCGCGATGCGGCTTTAAATGAACGTAGCTATGGCAAGCTGCAAGGCTTAAACAAAGCTGAAATTGCCGAACAATATGGTGCCGATCAGGTTCATATCTGGCGAAGGAGCTTTGATGTTGCGCCGCCAGGCGGAGAGAGCTTGCGCGATACGCAAAACCGTGTATTGCCTTACTATACAAGCCATATTGAACCAGTGTTAAAACAACAATTGAATTGCATGATTGTAGCGCATGGCAACAGTCTTCGTGCTTTGATGATGGTGTTGGAAAATATAAGTGAGGATGCCATTACACAAGTTGATATTCCTACGGGTGTGCCGAAACTGTATCAGTTTGACGAAAGGTTCAATTTGATTGATGCCGCTTATATTTCAGAGTAAAAAAGGTGCAAAAACAAACGATAATGCTGACAGGGTTTCAAACCCTGTCAGCATTATCGTTATAAGAAAAACTTATCTACTGTTTTGTCTCTTTTTCTTTCCTTTCATAAAACGATTGGAGTACAAAAAACGCTTTCTTTTTTATACCTCCTTCAGAAATCAATCCCTTGCGGTTCCAGTACATCTGATACGTTGGATTCAAACGTTTTGGTGAACGGAAATCGCATAAAATCCAGGGCGTCATGCCAGCCAGGCCATCAATGTTTTGTATCATCTTCAACTGATTTTGAAAGAATGATTCCTGATATTCTTCCGAAAACCGAACGGTGCTATCACCATGAAAACCGCCCAACGCACCGGCACCGACTTCACTTATAAAAACCGGTTTGTTATATTCAATTCTAAACTGAAATTTTTCAATTTCCCAAGGCTTTTCTTTTGTGTACCAGCCATAATATTCGTTGAACGAAGCAATGTCTAACTTCTTGCCGAGTGCATCGTTCAAAACAATCGTATCGCCGTTGTTATGTACCAGTAAGGCGGCGGCAATCAATCGCGTGCTATCGTGTTGATGCGCAAAGTCTGCAAGCTTCTCCATAAACATTTCACGCTCAGGTATGGCTGGCGTTTCGTTGCCAATGCTCCAAACAATCACAGAAGCACGGTTTTTATCACGACTGACCAGTTCGTTCAATTGGTTTTGCGCATTGTTGTAAGTTGATGGGTTTGTCCAGTCAATTGTCCAATAAACAGGCACTTCTTCCCACAATAAAATACCTAAACTATCAGCCATGCGGCTCATCATTTCGTTGTGTGGATAATGCGCCAGCCGTGCAAAATTGCAGTTCAGTTCTTTTGCCCAATTTAACAGCATAAACAAATCGCTTTTGCCGCGTGGTCTGCCGGGAATCAAAGGATTTTCTTCATGAATACAAATGCCGCGGAGAAAGATGGGTTTGCCATTCAATAAAACTTCTTTACCTCTTGTTTCAATTGTGCGAAAACCGATTTTATCATCAATATTATCAGATCCAATTGCAATGCTCACATTGTATAATTTCGGACGATCAGGTTGCCATAAAATAATATTTTTTACGGGCAAATTGATAAATGCTTTACCAGTTGCATCGGTTGTTACTGTTGTTTGTAAATGAGCTTCCGGAATATTTACAACGATTTTTTGCGACGCAACAGAATCGCTTAGTTGCACATATCCGTTGATGCTTTTAGCATCGCCTTTGGCAAGTTGTAGTTTGTAATCTTTAATGAATGTTTGCGGCAATTCAGCCAACACTACATCTCTTGTAATGCCACCATAATTCCACCAGTCAAAATTATCCGTTGGCACGGCTTCCTTTTTACGGTCGTTGGCTACTTTTATTACAACCGAATTGTTGCCTTCTTTCAATAAGTGAGTTATATCAAATTCAAAAGGAGTGAAGCCACCTGTGTGCATTCCAGCTTTTTTCCCATTCACCGAAACGAAGGCTTCATAGTTAATCGCACCAAAATGAAGCATGTATTTTTTGTTTGCGTTCAGATGAACAACAAAATTGCGTTGATACCAAATAGTGCCTTCATAAAACAGAAGCTCGGGATTTTGAGAATTCCAATCAGCAGGTACCAGCAGTGTGGGTGATTTTTCAAAATCATATTCTACCAATTCGCCGGGCGATTGTTGCTGTTTGTTTTCAAAGAAACCTGACAACTGGTTGTTTTCATCGGCTTTAGCACCCTGAAAGCCGCGATAGCCGGTTTCATAACGATCAATGATATAATGCCAGCGACCATTGAGATTGATCGTTTTTCGGGCATTGATGTTTTGCAACAAATCAGCTTGTGAAAAAGATGAGAACGATAAAAAAATAATGCAAAAACAAACGCTATTTTCATGGCAGATATATGTTGTTTCAAAAGTAAGAAAGAGCAAAGATTGTAATAAAAAGTTTCAGATAGAACAAGCATTGCAACAACTGATGTGTTTTGTTTTTGCCCATATTTATGATGCTTTCTTTTCCTCGGCTTTACCAATCTTTTTTCATGCAATCATAAAAGATTACTCATTTGCGCCAACCATTTTATACACTCTTCCATCGGGCTTGGTTAAGATATACATTTCACCAGCCGCATCCTTACCAAAATGCAAATCCACTCTGCTGTTACCACAAAGTTGTGTTAGTGTTTCAATAGTTCCATTGAGCATTACTTTCCATTCTTTGATGGTTGCTTCTTTGCCCAATTGGATGTCTTTTGTGTTGATATAAAACAATCGTCCTGTTGGAATATCACCAAACAAATATTTGCCCTTCAAAGCAGCAATGGTGCCTGTATATTCAAAGCCGCCAGAAATCGCTTTACCTTCATCGTGATCATATTCTGCAACAGGATAAGTGATGTGATAAACAGAATCATTTGGCGGCAACGGGTACACTTTATTCAAATTACCATGCAGGGTTTACCACAAAGCTTCCTTCGCGAATAGGCCAGCCGTAATCAGCGCCTTTTGTTACCCAATACAATGATTCAATGTTGCCATGACCAACATTACCTACCAGCATTTTTCCGTCTTTCGTCCAAGTTAAACGGTGCGGATTCCGAAAGCCATAAGCATATATTTCTTTGAGAGTATTGGTGTCTTTGCTATTGGCAAAAGGGTTGCTTGCCGGAATACCATACTTGCCGCTTTTGCTGTTGTTGCCACCAGGATTGATACGCAATAAAGTGCCCCATATTTTTTGTGTGCTATGTTCCAGAAACGGATAGCCATTTTCTGCTGAACCACCTTCGCCAACACAGATGTATAATAATCGGTAATCTTCATCGCCCGGCTTTGCTTCCTTATGAAAACGAATGTCCTGCACACCATGGATTCCAGACACCATATTTATTCTTAGCAATTCCCGTCCTTTACCCGAAAAAAAGGGTGCATTGGGATTGTCCATTTTCCATTCTGTAAGCACCCATTGCAGTGTTACTTTAATAGAATCGGCATAACCAAAATCGGCTTTTCCAGTGCCCGCTGCTTCGGTATGTGAGGTATATAAAAGTCCGTTTTTAGTAAAGTTCGGATCAAAAGCAAAAGAACCAAAACCTGTAGCCAAGCCAGGCTGATTGATAAACGCAGGCCGAAGCTTTGCCATGTCCATGTACAACTGTGGTTTGCCATTTTGTAGCTTATATAACTTGCCACGTAAATCGAGTACGAACAAATCTTTGGTTTCCGGTTCATAATCGAGCTTCGTAATGCGGGTAAGTAATTGCCGGTTCGTATCGCTCGGCGGAATTTGCGTTATCGCTTTTAATTGCACTACCAATGTAGAAGTTGGAATTGTGTCTTTGATGGGATTGATTAAATTATTCTTTTCATCAGTAGTTTGTTTTTGTGCATTTTTATAGGTGTTGATAAAAGCAACAATTCCATTTAACTGGTCATCCGTAAGTGCAGAAAAAGATGGCATTACTACCTTGTAATTTTTATATAATGCAACTGCTGTTGTATCTCCTGAATTGATAACTTGTTGCGGATTTTTTATGAATGAAGTAAGCCAATGAAGCGATTCTTTTTGAGTGATACCAGCGAGTTGCGGACCAATGCCATCCTGCCTGAAATTGTGGCAACCACTGCATTGCTGATTGAAAAGAATTTCACCCTTTGCAATCAGGGTTGGATCATCGGAGATAGATTCTTTGCCCCTTTTTTCATTACAGGATAAAGTACCAAATAACAATAGGATTGGAATAGCAATAAGTAAAATTGTTTTTCGCATAAAAACAAACGAATGAAGATAAGGTTCAAATCTACGGAATCCGGTTTCTTACTACTTCTTTTTTGAACAAAATATACTTCTTACAGATTGGGGCAAAACCAAAAAGACCTATTTCAAACACACCGGATATTGTATCTTCCCTTTTCTTTTATCAGCATTTATATGAAAAGAATCACACGAAAAAATTTTATAAAAAATACCAGCAGCTTGCTGTTGTTTCCATTGGTAAAAAACAATTTTTATTTTAAAAATAATCTGCCATTGCTTTCTTTTTCTACATTGGGTTGCCCGGATTGGAGCTTTGATACGATTGTAAACTTTGCTGCCAGCAATGGCTACAATGGCATTGAAATAAGAGGCATTAAGCGTGAAATGTTTTTGCCCCATTGCCCTGTATTTAGTGCTGATAAAATTGGTGCTACGATGCAGTTATTGAACGAAAAAAAGCTTCGTATAGTGAACTTAGGATCTTCTGCAGCTATGCATTTAAGCGATGCTGCCGAGCGTAAAAAAAACCTCGATGAAGCCAAAGCGTTTATTGATTTGGCGCAACAATTACACTGTCCTCACATCCGTGTATTTCCCAATGATTTTCCACCGAATGAAGATAGAAATGCAACGATGGAGTGGATTGCAAAAAGCTTGCAGGAGTTGGGCGATTATGCAAAAAATACGGATGTAACCGTACTAATGGAAACGCACGGTGAAGTAGTAAAAACTAACGACATCGCACACATCATGCAATTGGCCGCGCACCCAAAAGTGGGTTTGGTGTGGGATATTGTAAACATGTGGTCGGTAACAAAAGAACCGCCTGCGCAAGTGTATCAAAAGCTAAAGCCGTACATTCATCATGCACACATTAAAGACCTTCGAATAATAAACGGTAAAGAAGCGTACACTTTACTGGGCGAAGGAATTACACCTGTGTTTGATGGTATAGATGAGTTATACCGAAATGATTATAACAGCTATTATAGCTTTGAATGGGAAAAACTTTGGCATCCTGAAATTGCAGCACCGGAAATTGCATTAGCAGATTATCCGGTAAAAATGCGGCAGCATTTTAAGAACATGATGAAGTCATAATCATAGCAAAATAATTGCCTCTTACAGTAACCTTTAGTTAAGTTATTTACCAACCTGAAAGCCGCTGCAAAGTTTGGTTTTGCGCTATATTTATTTAGGTGAAAAATGCAAAAGACCGCAAGAAGTTATCAGCCTTTTTTCTGCTCCTTTGCCCAGGTATCTTTTAATGTAACTGTACGGTTGAACACCAGTTTTTCTTCGCTTGTGCTTTCATCCAAAGTAAAATATCCGGTGCGGATGAATTGATAACGTTCATCAAATTTTGCGTTTTTTAAAGCCGGTTCTGCATAAGCAATTGAGATAACTTGCAAGGAAGCCGGATTGATGTAATCTTTAAAATCGCCTGGTGCTTCATCTACATTTTCTTCTGTAAACAAACGGTCGTACAACCGCACTTCTGCATTAATTGCATGTTGCACGCTTACCCAATGCAATGTGCCTTTTACTTTGATGTTTGAACCTTCTGCACCGCTTTTACTTTCAGGCAAATAAGTGCAATGCAAAGCAGTAATGTTTCCCTGTTCATCTTTGATTACTTCGTTGCATTGTATCACATAAGCACTTTTCAGACGAACCATTGCGCCCGGAGTAAGGCGGAAGAATTTTTTGGGCGGATTCTCCATAAAATCTTCGCGCTCGATATACAATTCCCTGCTGAAAGGAACATCGCGATAGGTGACCATTTCTTCTTCAGGATTATTTTCGCTTTGCATCATTTCAACTACGTTTTCATCATAGTTGGTAATGATTACTTTTAAAGGATTGAATACTACCATTCTTCTTTGGGCTATCTTATTCAAATGGTCGCGAACACAGAATTCAAGCAGACTGTAATCAATTAAATTTTCGCGTTTGGCAACACCGATTTTATCGCAAAACTCACGGATGCTTTCGGGCGTAAAACCACGACTACGCATTCCGCTGATGGTAGGCATTCGCGGGTCGTTCCATCCTTCCACAATGTTCTCATTGACCAATCGCAAAAGTTTTCTTTTACTCATAATTGTGTAAGTAACATTCAGCCTTGCAAACTCATATTGGTGCGATGGAAAGATGTCTAATTTGTCAATAAACCAATCGTACAACGGACGGTGCGGAATGAACTCCAATGTGCAAATAGAATGTGTAATATTCTCGATGCTATCACTTTGCCCATGTGCAAAATCATACATCGGATAAATGCACCAGTTATCACCTGTGCGATGATGATGCGCATGTTTGATGCGATACATGATGGGATCGCGCATGTGCATGTTCGGCGAAGCCAAATCAATTTTAGCACGCAATACTTTTTCACCGTCTGCATATTTTCCTGCACGCATGTCAGCAAATAACTGAATGTTTTCTTCCACCGTTCGGGCCCGATATTGAGTAGGCGTTCCCGGCTGTGTAGGCGTGCCTTTGGCTTCGGCTATTTCATCGCTTGTGCTGTCGTCAACGTATGCCAATTCTTTCTTTATCAAATCAACTGCAAAGCGGTATAAGCGTTCAAAATAATCGGATGCATACAACTCTTTAGTCCATTCAAAACCCAGCCATTTCACATCGGCTTTTATGCTTTCCACATACTCCGTTTCTTCGGTGCTTGGGTTGGTATCATCAAAACGCAGATTGGTGGCACCACCATATTTTTTTGCCAATCCAAAATTCAAACAAATGCTTTTTGCATGACCGATGTGCAGGTAACCATTCGGCTCCGGTGGAAATCGTGTTAATATGGTTTGATACTTGCCTTTTTGTAAATCATCTTCAACGATTTCTTCAATAAAATTCAATACTTTTTCTTCGCTCATGCAAATCAAATTGTGGGCAACAAATATAAGCATAATGCAATGCGCCCATAATTGTAAAAGTGCGTTTCCCAATTTCGTTATGATCGGATACAACGCAAAAGGATAGGATGCTAATTTGGAACGACCTTAGTAAACGCCATTGTGAAGTATTTTTTAACCTTCTTAATTTTGAGGTTGTGCACTTACCTGTAACACGGTGCTGTTTTCTATTTGTTTGACTGTATCAGCAAAGCGTTCTGAAAATATTCGTAACAACAACAGAACGGTAGAAAATAGCGCAAAACCAAAGATGGCTACAACTGCTATGACGGGAGAACTGATTAATATAGGAATCTGTGGCTATTTGCGTTATTTGCCAGACACTGTTTTTAAACCGCGACAAACGCATTCTTTGTTTTTAGTGCAAAAACAAAAATGCCTGACATTGAAAAGTGTCAGGCATAGTAAAGAATAACTATTGTAATTTTAATTTGTTGAAGAGCGTTCGGTAGCAGGCGGCACAATTGCCAACATAGGTAGTGTTGGCATTGTTTGCCAGTCGAATTGAGAGTTAAGGATAGAAGAATGTTGAGCGTAATAGGCATCAGGACTGTAAATATAAAAACAACTTCCTCCTTTAATGGTATTGATGATTTCTGCACATTCGCCGGCTGGCACTGCCGGGCATCCAAAGCTACGTCCCATCATAGTTCCGTTTTTAGCCCGTTCGGCCGACACATAAATACTGCCATGCATTACCACATCACGCATTCTAACATGGTCGTTAATGCCATGTTCCATACCATCGAAACGCATACTGTAGCCATTGTGCCCTATATAAGTTTCAGCCGTTACCAAAAAGCCCAATGAGCTTTTGTTGCAACTGTTGGCATTGGAAAAGGTTTTGGGCAAATCGGCGCCGGAGTTGCGTCCGTGGGCCACATACGTGTTGTAAACGATAACATTGTTTTTTAAATCAATTACATACAATCGCTTGTTGCTGCTCGGCTGAGAGTAATCGCAAATGGTAAGCAAATCTTTATTGGCAAGTTTGTTTTTGACCAATAAATACTGGTATCCCTTATACGCATTGAAAAATGCCTGCTTGCTTAAGCCTGCTTCTTCAAGATGGATGGTGCCGTACAATGAATCAACCAAATGCGCGGCGGCTGGTGATGCCGAATTGTTGGAAAGTAAAACGGGAAGTTTTTTAGGATCTGTACTGAAATCGGTTTTTGGACTGAAAGCGCACAAAAACAGACAGCTTACTAAGGCTAATCTTAACATCAATAAATTGTTTTTGTTATTAAATTCTCTGTGCGTAATAAATGCTTCGACTAACAGAATTATTGTTGAGTTTGCGAATTTACGACGATTAAATTAAGCTGAAAAGAAGTTGAAAAAGGATTAACGTTTGCTTTGCTTGTTAATAAACTCATTGTTATAAATCTGCGCTAACAATAAAAATAAAGAGATAAGGATAGGTCCGAAAATAATACCAATAAATCCAAATAAATTTATGCCCAGTATCACGCCTAAAACCGTAATGAGCGGATGCACATCACCCAATTTTTTCTGCAATTTAAAACGGGCCACATTGTCTGACATTCCGACTATAAGAACTCCCCAGGCCAACACAGCAAAGCCTTTCCACGCAGGTCCTTGCGCGAATAAAAGTATGCTGAGCGGAACATAACCAACCGCTGAACCCACGATAGGCAACATTGATCCAAACGCAGTTATCGCGAACCAAAAGAAAGGATCGGGTGCACCAAAAATCAGATAACCAATTAAAGCCGTAATGCCTTGTACCAGCGCAATAAGCGGAACGCCAATCGCATTGTTCAAAACAAGCCCATGCATTTCGGTGCCAAGCCTGATAACGTTTTCGTCGCGTAGCGGAATAATTTTAACCAGCCAGGCTTCCATCTCTTTGCTTTGTGCAAGCATAAAGTAAAGCATAAAATAAAGCATTAATAAAACCGTGAGCGTATTGAACGTTGCACCTAAAATATTGGGAATGGCCGTAGCAATCATACCACCGGCTTTATTGATATTATCCTTTGATAAGATTTCTAAGTTGTACTTCGATTGTATGTTATCCGCAAACTTATTTACCGCTGCCAATACCTCATTAGAGCGATGAACGATGGAAATGATTTTACCGCCCACCATATTGCCGAAAAAATAAACCGGAACGAGAACAATCAGCACCGACAATATGATAAGTAATGTAGCCGCTAAGCCCTTTTTCATTTTGTGCTTCGTGGTTAAGACCGTATTCCATTTCCGCAAAATCACATAAAACGTAACGGCACCCAAAAATGCAGGCAGAAACATACTAAGCTGGCTTATGAGTAAATAAGCCAGGGCGATAAGAAGTATAAAAAAAGAAATCTGCCGCAGGTGAAGCGATGATACAGGATCATTATTGTCTTGACTCATCCGTTAGATATTTTCAGTTTGAAGGTAAAAAGCAAAAATCAACTTTTTAAAATAAGTACCTCGCTTCTTTTTAAAAACCAGTAGTGTCTTAGTTTAAAAATCAGTGTCCCGTAGATGGTGCAAATAGTAACATCTGTGGGGTAAATTCAAAGTGATACATTATCAAACAATGAGTAGGGAGTTTACTTTTGCTCAATTTTCATTTCAAATTATAAGATGAGCAAAACCATTCTTTTAATTGGCATTGGCGGACTGTTAGGAAGCGTTTGCCGCTATCTTGTGTCTGTTTTTTTTGCAAAACAATTTCCTTTTGCATTCCCCTTTGGAACTTTTGCAGTGAATATATCGGGTTGCTTTTTAATTGGTATTTTTTATGGGCTGTCCGATAAATACAATTGGTTTACACCTGAATTGCGGATGTTTCTTACCACAGGTTTTTGCGGTGGCTTTACAACATTTTCTTCTTTTGCTTTTGAAAATATCAGGCTTCTGCAGGATGCTGAATATGTCAATTTTGCTTTGTATTCGATAGGCAGTTTTGTACTGGGATTGCTGGCTGTTTTCGGAGGCTTGTTCGTTTCGAAAATGTAGAACAATTCGCTTCTAAAATTTGGGCAAAAACAAAAGCTAATGTCAGTAGTGCGAACCATTAGCTGAACAATCTTGCAAAGTGATTTTCGAGATGTTTGCGCATGGCATTGCGGAAGAATTCAGGAGTACCTGTTTCCAAAATATCAACCAATCCTTTATGTGATACAAAGGTTTTTAAGCTGGTTTGTTTTGCCAGCATTCCGCTATCGTGCACAAAACCAAAAACAGGAAGCAGCATTTTTTGAAATTTTTTCAAAGTATCATTACCTGTTATCTCATAAAGCTTTCCATGAAAGCGAATTTCATGGTCTACATTAAAAAGATGGTGTTCGGTAGAAGTGGGCTCGTTGCTCACAATTTCTTTTAATTGTTTTATATCATCCTTGGTAATGCGATGAAAAAGAAAATCAGCCATGCCAATTTCCAATACCAACCTGATTTCGAAAATATCTTTCAGGGTTTGTCCATCCAGAATATACGGATTCATGCTTCTGCCCATGATTGCTAATAAATCAGGACTGGTAATCACAGCTCCTTTTTTCTTTTTCGATTCGATTAATCCCATCATTCGCAAACGCAGCAGGGCTTCGCGAACTACTGTCCGGCTTACACCAAGTGTTTCAGCCAATTCAATTTCCTTCGGAATCGCATCACCAACTTTCAATTTACGTTCCTGCAGAAGACCCACCAGGTTGGCTTCTACTTTATCAACCAAAGAACTGGTGTCGAGCGGCTTTAAACTATCTATTACCAATGTGTGTATGTTTTACAATATTATAAATGCAAAAATGTACGAAAAACATTTAACTAACAACTCTTTAATAACTGACTGTTAATCATAATAAAGAATAGTAAAAATAAATTTCTTTGAAAAATAGAGAAGATTTATTTGTTAAAAAAGCAAATTTTTTTATTTTTGTTATGTCATACATAATACAGAACATAAATATTACTTTTTTATGATAATCAAGACTTACAAAAGGAAGCTTGTTACTCTTTAGTTTCTTTTTTCTGTGGTTGTTTGGGCACAAACCCAAACCATCACAGGACAGGTAACAGCATCCGAAGATGTGCGAGCGTTGGAAGGAGTGAGCGTAGTGGTAAAAGGAACAACGAGAGGCACACAAACCGATGCAAACGGAAGCTTTTCGATTGCTGCAACCGCTAATGATGTTCTCAGTTTTAGTTTTACTGGTTATGCACCGCGAGAAGTAAAAGTGGGTAGCAGTAAACAACTTACTATTTCGTTGAAACAGGTTGTGTCAACCCTTAGCGATGTAGTAGTGGTGGGTTATGGCACGCAAAGCAAAAAAAATCTTACAGGTTCAGTTGCTACAGTCAACCCGATTGCATTTGCTCATTCGCCGAGTACCAATGCTGCAACGGCTTTGCAGGGAACCCTGCCCGGCCTAACCGTGCAGCAAACCACGGGTCAGCCTGGCACAACGCCTAACATTACATTCAGAGGTGGTTCAGATTTCAACGGCACCGGCACTCCATTGTTTGTTTTGGACGGAGTCATTGTACCGAGCCTGTATGGTTTGGATATGAATGATATTGCCTCTATTGACTTGCTGAAAGACGCAGCTACCGCAGCAATATATGGAGCACGCGCTGCGAATGGTGTAGTGCTGGTAACGACTAAGAGGGGCAAAAAAGGCAAAGCGCAGATGAGTTATTCGATTGCTTATACGAATAACTATGTCAGAAAAAATTCGTCTCAATACCTGAGTGGTGCTGATTACATCCGCATGAATCGCTTAGGTATTCAGGCAAGGTATTTTGGCGATTCTTTAGATAATAATAAAAACGCCTTGAACACGGATAAAGGCCAATTGAACGGTTCATGGGGCTGGGCAGTTAACAGCGGCTTTACTTCTCCTTCAGGCTTATACACAACCCAATTGGTTAGCGATCAAAACAGAAAATATCTGACGGATCCTGCCTGGCATTTATTAATTGATGCCAATCCTTTTACCAGCGGACAAATGGATAGTATTCTGTATAAGGATTTAGATGTGCAAACCCGTGAGAACATGATATTGCAACAAGTGGCTACGGTTGAACACAGCCTGAGTTTTTCGGGCGCAAACGATCAAAATAATTACTCATTAAGTTTGGGAACGGCCAACGACCAGGGAATTATTATCGGCTCGTCTTTGAAGCGCTGGAACATGAATTTTAACGGCGGATTGAATGTAAGTAAAAACCTGAAAATCACTTCCAACATTAGTGCTTATACAGTGAATCAGGCATTGCCTTACAATGATCCTGCAGGTGGCAGCACAGGTGGTTTAATGCAACGTTACATTGGTGTTGCACCTACGGTTCGTTACAACAACGATACTTCGGGCGCTTTACTTCCTGGTCCGAACGACCCTACATTGGGCAATCCTAAATACTGGAGTAACTTGTATGTGAATAACACCAATCAGCAAAGGTTCCTAGGTGGCATCAATCTGGAATATAGCATTCTGCCTTACCTGAAGTTTTTGGCTAGCGCATCAGGTTATTTTTTATACACTACCAATAACTATTTCACCGAATCGTATCAGCAGGGAAACAATGGTTCTATCAATACCAACCGGCCCGCTTCCTTCAATAACACAAAAGATGTTCAATACACCACCAACGCTTTTTTACAATTTGACAAACATTTCGGTGATCATAGTGTAACGGCTTTGTTCGGCGGTGAGTTTTACGACTTCAAAAGATATGTTTCTTCCGGCTTTGCGCAGGGCGCATCCACCAATTTAATTCCCTGGCTGGTAGCTTCAACTGCACCCAGTGTTATCAATGGCACCATTACCAATCCGGCAGGCGCATCTTCCGATTTTTCGGCATGGGATAGATTGTCTTCTCTGATTGGAAGAGTGAATTATTCGTACAAAAACAAATACCTGCTTACAGCCATTATGCGCTATGATGGGTCGAGCCGTTTGAGTCCTTCTAATTTTTATGGCTTTTTCCCCGGCATTTCTGCAGGATGGAATCTGCACAACGAAAACTTTTATCAAAACAGCAACTTACCAAAGTACATCAGCACCATTAAACCTCGTATCAGCTATGGTGTAACAGGCAATCTGGCTTCGCTGAAAGATGCTAATAGCAACCCGCTTTATTATCCAACGGCGCAGGTGTATAGCAGCATTGGTGTTTACAACGGAAACGGTGGTACGTATGCAGCCAGCTACATCAACCCTGATCTGCGCTGGGAACGTTCCAATACGATAAATATTGGCGCTGATTTAGGTTATTTCAAGAACCGCATCAATGCCACATTTGATTATTTTATACGCAATGTATTTGACAAGCTGGCAAATTTGAATATATCAGCGCAAACTGGTTTTTCAAGTTACACCACCAATTTAGGGCAATTGCAAAACAGGGGAGTTGAACTCGAGTCTGAATGCTTTTGTTTTAGCTCCCGAAAAAGCAGACGGACTCAGTTTGAATGTGGGTGGTACGCTCGCCACGGCTAAAACTTACGCCGAGAAATTGCCTTTTAATGGATTGCCAGGCAACCGTCAAGGAACTATCCAGGTATGGGATCCTAACCATCCCGGCCAATTGATGCAGGTGGGTGGGTTAATTGAAGGTCAGCGGGTTGGGCTCGACCAGGTTTGGGCACCTAAATGGGGTGGCATTTATACCGAACAGGGGCAAATAACAAAAGATGCGGGTGTTTACAATTCATTTCTTCCTTACAACAACAAAACCATTAAGCAATTGGGCGATGCCAGGTGGTACCAGGTGAATCCTAACGACACCATAGATTCACGCCAGTTTGTTTATGTAGGCAGAACAACACCGTAGGTTACGGGCAGCTTTTATGCACAGGCAGGATGGAAAGGCTTTCATTTATACGCAGGCTTTGATTATGCGTTGGGTTTTGTGATTTTAAACAATGAAATTTTACGTGGATTGAGCGAGGTGCAAGTGTTCGCAAAACTCAACCACAGATGTTTTGAAAACATGGTCGCCTTCTAATCCAAACGGTACGTTACCGCGTTTTTACTGAGCTAACCAGGGAAGAAACTATGCGACTTATGCTTCAGGAAATAATCCGCCGGCGAACATGTGGGAGAAAGGCAATTATGTAATGCTGCGCGAGCTTACACTCAGCTACGATTTATTACCACACCTGATTGAAAATAGTCTCAAAAACAGGCTCAAAGCTTTGGGTGTGTATGTAACCGGCAGCAACCTTTCTTATTTCACAGCTTACAGCGGCAATTTTCCCGAAGTAGGTGGAATTGATAATGGTAAATATCCGTTGCCCCGTCGCTTAACACGTGGCGCGAGAATCACGCTCTAACGCGATTGTTCATCACAAAAAATTAAACAATGAAACGCTATACTTCTTTCTTTCTTTTCATAGTAGTAACGATGTTGATGATTCAATCTTCGTCGTGCACAAAACAATTGGAACAGGTTCAACCACAGGACGCCATAAGTAAAAAGCAGGTACTAAATGATCCCAATGCCGCATTGACTTTATATACCGGCATGTATGGTTTGCTGCGAACTTATAACTCGACTCTTTTTCAATTGGGCGAGTTGCGTTCGGATATATGGGTGAATGGATTGTTTACTGAATCAGCCGAGCCTACTGCCCAACAGTTAGGTACACAAAATATAAGTGCGCTGAATGCGCCGTTCAACAACTGGGGCGGATTTTACAATTTAATATACAATCTCAACAACATCATTACGCTGTTTCCACAAACCGGACTTAGCCAGTCAGACAAAGACCGCATGATGGCAGAAGCATACGGACTTCGGGCTTACGTTTATTATACGCTTGTTAAAAACATGGGGTGATGTTCCGCTTGCTACAACGCCCATACAAACGATTAGCAATGCAGCACAAACGTACAAAGCAAGAACACCCGCCGATTCGGTAATGATGCAAATCAAAAGTGATATTGAACAATCACTTCAGTTGTTTGGTACAGACGTGATTCTGACTGGTAAAAGAGTCTATTGGAATCGCATAGCAAGCTTAGTGTTGAAAGGCGACGTTTACATCTGGTCGGGCACCAATATGGGGGGCGGCTCGCAGGACTTTACCACGGCGCAAACCGCACTTGCCGAAGTGGAAAGTTTGCAGGGACCCACTTTGCAATTAGATGCGAACTATGCCGATATATTCAATCCAACCAAAAAGGCAAACAATCCGGAAATTATTTTTGCCATTAACTATGAAGTAGGGCAGGCATCTATATCCACGTTTTCCAATTTCCTGGTTAATAATATTCAGGCTACTACGTTGTCGTTAGCGCCAGCGCCGGGGCCTTTGGTTTCATCGGTTTATCCCTATGTAAACGGTGCCAACCGCGAGGGTATGAATGCGGATATGATTAACCGGCTTACTTCAGGAGATTCGGATCAGCGTATCAGCAACTCATTCCAGGTGATGTATTCCAACACTGCGCCTTATCCGGTTCGCGGGGTTTTGCTCACCAAATTTATCGGTTCAACTTCCGGCACTTCTCAGGTGTACAACAACGATTATCCCATTTACCGCTATGCCGATGTGCTCCTGTTAATGGCAGAAGCCAAAACGAAATTGGGGTTAGATCCTACGGCTGAAATGGCTCAAATCAGGCAAAGGGCTTACGGAGCGAATTATACACCTTTTGTAAATGGCTCAATTACCGATAATATGAACACTATTATAGAAGAATATCTGCGCGAGTTTATTGGCGAAGGCAAACGTTGGTGGGCATTGCGCCGTGCCGGTGATGCGTATGTTTTTGCGGCCATCAATCCAACTTATTTATCGCCTGCAACGGTAAGCTCAGGCAAAGGTCCAACGTTGTTATTGCCTATTTCAATAACCATGTTGAACAATGATCCGTTGTTAACACAAACAACAGGCTATTAAGAAGAATGGGTAGTGTGTATCACTTTGAATTTGTCCCGCAGATGTCGCGGATCTGCGCTGATAAACGGTACGAATCTGCGGCTATTTGCGTCATCTGCGGGACACCGTATTTTCAAACTGAGACATTAAAAAATGGGCAAAACCAAAGGTTGAACGATTATGGTTTTATTTGATAAGTTAGATTTAAGCAGTCAGTAACCGGGGATAGTCCTGTCTCCGGGATTTATTTCTTTATTTTTTAAGAATGGAAAATTTAAAATGAAACATTTACAAGGTTTAATTGCAGCGCCTTTTACACCCATGAATGAAGATGGTAGTATTAACCTCTCACTCATTCCGCGCTATTATCAATTCCTACAATCCAATGGTATAAAAGGTGCTTTCATTTGCGGCTCTACCGGCGAAGGTGCTTCTATGACTTTCGAAGAGAAAAAAGCTGTTGCCACTACCTGGGCAGAATGCACAAAAGGAGATGCTGATTTTAAAGTGATGCTTTTAACAGGCGGCACTTGCCTGGCAGATGCGGTAGAATTGGCCCGTCATGCGCAAGCCATCGGTTTGTATGCCGTATCTTTTACGGCCCCGTTTTATTTTCTTTTATCATATGTGAATACATTAGCCGAAAGCTGCAAAGTGATAGCCGATGCCGTGCCCGATATGCCATTTTATTACTACCACATTCCTGTACTTACCGGCGCTAATTTTCCGATGATTGATTTGCTGAAAGCAGTGGATGGTGTGATTCCCAACTTCGCCGGCATCAAATACACGCATGAAGATTTTATGGATTTTCAATCCTGTCTCAATTATAAAAATGGTTATTATGATATGCTTTGGGGACGCGATGAAAATATGCTTTCTGCCCTTGCAGTAGGAGCAAAAAGTGCGGTAGGAAGTACATTTAATTATGCGGCTCCCTTATATCATCAACTCATACAATCATTTGATGATAATGCTTTTGAAAAAGCAAAACATTTACAACAACAATCTATTAATATGATTCGTCTGTTGGGTAAATATGGCGGCATCGCTACCGGAAAAGCTTACATGAAATTAGTAGGTTTAGACTGTGGTGAGTTTCGTTTGCCGGTAAAAAATATGAGCAGCGAACAATTTGCACATTTTCAAAAAGATGTGGCTGCGCTTTCATTCCAAAATTTTCAATCAACAATACAATAATGGTGTGAGCACAAAGTGGCACAATATCATTTTTGTTTTTACCCTGCTCATTATGTACAATTACACATCAGGGCAACCAACTCTTGCGCCTGTTCTTCATTGGAAAGAAGCGGCTCAATTGCCCATGCCTTCCGGTGCTTCAAAACAGTTGGGTTTGGCAGGGCCTTTCGCCGGCGTTCATCATGATGCGTTGCTCGTAGCGGGCGGTGCCAATTTTCCTGATGGCATGCCATGGCTGGGTGGCAAAAAAAAGTATTACAGCGATGTGTTTGTTTTTACTAAAAAAACGGACGGAACACTTGTCCCTTTTACAGCTACTTTTCATCTTCCTTTTGCAGTGGCTTACGGCGCGAGCATTTCCACCTCGCAAGGTATTGTGTGTGCAGGTGGCGAAAGCGAAGCCGGAATGGTAAATTCTGCGTTTTTATTGCAATGGAATAAAGTAAAAAAAGAGATCGTCATTCAGCCATTTCCTTCTTTGCCAATCGCGGTTTCAAATGCGTTCATTACAGCCGATGGCAACAATATTTATATGGGAGGGGGCGAAACTGAACAGAACGCATCCAATCATTTTTATGTGTTGAATCTAAAAGATACAACAAAAGGCTGGCAGGAACTTCCATTTCTGCCGCAACCAATATCTCACGCAGTAATGCTTATGCAGCAAAATAGTAATGGCAAAAGCATTTATGTAATTGGAGGAAGAAAGAAAAATACAAATGGTATCAGCGATATCTATGCAACGGTTTTCAGCTTTGATTTGACAACAAAAAAATGGACGCAAAAATAAACCCTTGCCTTACGAACTGTCAGCCGGAACCGGCGTTGCATTTGGTTCGCATTCTATCTTGCTGTTCGGTGGCGATAGAGGTAAAACGTTTCATAAAACAGAAGAGCTGATAGCGGCTATCAACAGAGAAACGGACCAAAACAAAAAAGAGGAATTGATTCAGGAAAAAGCAGCTTTACAATCTTCGCATCCCGGCTTTAGTCACGACGTGTTACTCTACGATACGAATACCGATACATGGAAAACAATTGGTGATATACCTTATGCTGTTCCTGCCACTACCACAGCAGTAAAATGGGGCAATGAAGTATATGATACCTAGCGGCGAAATCAAAGCTGGCGTGCGCTCGCCGCAAATATTGGCGTGAAATAAAAGGGAAAATAGCAGTCGTAAAATGGCAAGCGCTGCAATGACTTCAGGTTTCTCTTGCTTTGCTTGTTTCTTGATTTCGCCTTGTCATTCTTAAACAAAAAATTTGTGCAAAAACAAACATGACATTACCGCAATCAAAATATCAAAAAATATATCCCTGGATCGTGGTGGCTTTGTTATGGGTAGTGGCTTTACTCAACTACATGGACCGGCAAATGCTTGCCACCATGCGGCCTTCGATGCAGACCGACATCAGCGAGCTGCAATCCGCTACCAACTTCGGTTATCTGATGGGCATCTTTCTTTGGATTTATGGCATTATGAGCCCTGTATCTGGAATTGTTGCCGACCGATTCAACCGCAAATGGCTTATTGTTTTTAGTCTCTTTGTTTGGTCGGGCGTTACGTATGCAATGGGCTATGCCACTACCTTTCATCAATTGTATTGGCTTCGGGCTGTGATGGGCATCAGCGAAGCTTTGTATATCCCGGCAGCCTTATCGTTGATAGCCGATTATCATCCTGATAAAACACGTTCGCTTGCCATCGGCATTCACATGACAGGATTATACGTTGGACAAGCTTTAGGTGGCTTTGGAGCTACTATTGCAGCTTTGTATTCTTGGCACATAACCTTTCACACATTTGGTTTGATAGGCATTGTTTATTCTTTGGTTTTGCTCCTTTTTTTACGCGAAAAAAAGAGTGATAATGATACTACTTCAAACGCCGGAATTTCTATCAAAAACAAAAGTTCGGTTGTAAAAGGATTGGGTGTTTTGTTCGCCAATTTTTCTTTTTGGATTATCCTTTTATATTTTACCATTCCAAGTTTACCGGGATGGGCAACCAAAAACTGGCTACCTACTTTATTTGCGCAAAACCTGAACATCAGCATGGCAAAGGCAGGACCTTTATCAACCATTGCTATTGCCGCTTCTTCTTTTATCGGCGTTATTTTCGGCGGCATCTTATCCGATAAATGGGTGCAAAAAAATATACGTGGCAGAATCTATACCGGTGCTATCGGCCTCGCATTCACCATTCCTTCTTTGCTGTTCATTGGCTTTGGTCATTCGTTTCTAACGGTATTTGGATCGGCTGTATGTTTTGGCCTTGGCTATGGTATGTTTGATGCCAACAACATGCCTATCCTTTGCCAGTTTGTATCTGCAAAACATCGCGCCACAGCTTATGGATTGATGAACATGACCGGCGTATTTGCCGGTGCAATAGTTACAGACATTATGGGCAAATCAACTGACAGGGGCAACTTAGGCGAAAGCTTCGCTGTGCTGGCTGCCATTGTGCTGATCGCTTTATTTTTTCAGCTTTATTTTTTAAGGCCGAAAACAACAGGCGCAGATAAAGTTGTCAATCACCCTGCATACGAAAATGAAGATTCATGAAGAAATACAATGTTTTGTTTTGTTGCTTTTTTTTAGCCATTGTTTGTAATGTTTTCGCAAAAGAAAAACCAGGCGTAAATGAAATAACAGCGATTGAAAAAAACAATTTTATTCCTGTATTGAAAGGTCTTACTGCCAATCCTGTAATGAAGATAATGGTTGCTGTGGCTGCAGGCAATACAGCGCAACAATATAGTAAGTTGCAAGGCACAATAACGCATTATAATGAAGTTGAAAAGATCGATGTTTACCTTACCGGCGCAGAGCCGTTTTCAGTCAGTCATTTGATTGGTTCTTATCGTCCCACATCGGCTGCTTTCGCCATTCCAATAACAGTTACTGTTCAGCCCGGAATGCAATTTATATGGATAAGTGTAGTACTCAAAAATGATGCATCCATAAATCATTCTATTGAAGTTCATTGCAATAAAATGATTGATGATAAAGGCAGGATATTATTGGTTAAAGAAGATAACAATTCCCTCAAACATCTTACGGGTTTTGCCGTGCGTAAAGCGGGCGATGACAGTGTAAATACATATCGTATTCCCGGCATCGTGCAAACGGACAAAGGAACCCTGATTGCCGTTTATGATATACGCTATAACAACAGCCGCGATCTTCCCGGGCATATTGATATTGGCATGAGCCGCAGTTTCGATAGCGGCAACACATGGCAGCCCATGAAAGTGATTATGAGCATGGGTGGCCCGAACGATAACAGCGGCGTAGGCGATCCTTCTATTTTATTTGATGCAAAAACAAAAACCCTTTGGGTAGCCGCTTTGTGGTGCAAAGGCAATCATTCCATTGCAGGTTCAATTGGCGGCTTGTCGCCCGATTCAACCGGACAATTTTTATTGGTAAAAAGTAATGATGATGGAAGCACCTGGTCGTCTCCCGAAAACATTACTTCAGAAGTAAAAGTTCCATCGTGGAAGATATTGTTTCAGGGACCGGGAAGAGGGGCGGTGATGCAAAACGGAACGCTTGTTTTTCCTGCTCAGTATTGGGACGAAAACAAAATGCCTTACTCTACCATCATTTATAGTGACGACCATGGAGCTAACTGGAAAGGAAAAATAGCGGGCCCCAAATCGAATACTACAGAAAGTGGGGTAATAGAAACAACACCCGGAACCCTACTACTGAATATGCGCGATAACCGCGGTGGTTTTAGAAGTGTTGCTACGACATCCGATCTTGGTAAAACATGGACAGAACATGCCACTTCCTACAATGCTCTTCCTGATCCTGTTTGCCAGGGAAGTATCATAAAAGCAAGCGTAAAAATAAAAGGCGTAATGAAAGATGTGTTGTTCTTCAGCAATGCTGCTACTACATTGGGTCGTTACAATACCACTGTGAAAGCAAGCCTTGATTTGGGTAAAACATGGCTGCCGGTAAATCAATTGCTGATTGATGAAAGAGATTGCTTCGGCTACTCTTGCTTAACAAAAATTGATGAGAATACCATTGGTATTTTGTACGAAGGCGTGAAGGTTTTATATTTTGTAAAGGTGCCGGTGAGCGAGATCATAAAATAAAAATAGATAGTTATATAACGGAAACAAATAGAATCATAGATACAGAAGAAAAGCACATAGGAATCTATGTGAAACCTATGTTCCTATGATTCTATTTGTTTTAAAGAAGCCCTCATCCATTTTCGGGTACAACCTGAAAATTATCCAATAAATAAATGTTATGAATTACTCAATAAAGGATTTAATTGAACTCAGAAATTTTTATGCAAACCAATTGTTGAATGATACTGTTCCCTTTTGGTTTCCCCGTTCTTTTGATAAAGAATGGGGCGGTTTTTTATTAATGCGGGATAGGGATGGTTCATTGCTCGACGACGACAAAGCTGTATGGATACAAGGTCGCGCCACCTGGCTGTTATCAACATTATACAATACGGTTGAGAAAAAAGGCGAGTGGCTGGAAGGTGCAAAGCTGGGTTATGATTTCTTAAATAGCCATTGTTTTGATGCCGACGGGCAAATGTTTTTTCATGTAACCAGGGAAGGAAAACCGATACGGAAACGAAGATACTTTTTCTCTGAAACGTTTTATGTAATCGCCGCCGCTGCTTATGCCAAAGCGAGCGGTGATGAAGAAGCCGCAAACAACGCAAGAAGGGTGTTTGGCGAGTGTATAAAATATGCAACCGGTGAAAAGAAGTTGCAACCGAAGTTTGCTGAAACCCGCCCTGCAAAAGGCATTGGTGTGCCCATGATCATGATGAATACGGCACAGCAACTGCGCGAAACCATTGGCGATGAACGATGCGATGAATGGATTGAGAAATGGATAAAAGAAATAGAAACTTTTTTTGTAAAAGATGATATCCAATGCGTGATGGAACAGGTGGCGCCGGATGGCAGTATCATCAATCACATTGACGGAAGGACGCTGAATCCGGGTCATGCCATTGAAGGGGCTTGGTTTATTCTGCATGAAGCGATGCACCAAAACAACGATCCGCATTTGATTGAACTCGGTTGCAAAATGCTGGATTATATGTGGAAGCGTGGCTGGGATGAAGAATTTGGCGGCATTCTTTATTTCCGCGATGTGTACAACAAACCTGTGCAGGAGTATTGGCAGGACATGAAGTTCTGGTGGCCTCATAACGAAACCATTATTGCAACCTTGCTGGCTCATTTAATAACAGGTGATGAAAAATATGCGCAATGGCATAAGCTGGTACATATTTATTCCTACCAGCGTTTTCATGATCAGCAATATGGCGAATGGTTTGGCTATCTGCATCGCGATGGAACGGTATCGCAAACAGCAAAAGGCAATTTATTCAAAGGGCCGTTTCATTTGCCAAGACAAGAATGGTATTGTATGCAAATTCTCAACGCTTTTATTGCTAAAAACAAACTGTGTAGTTAATGAAAAGAGTTATTACAGCAATATCGCTTTTGTTTTTGCACCATTTTGTATTCGCACAAATACAATTGCCGTCTTATTCCGATTCTCTTTTTCCAACTTATTACTGGCAGCGTGTTACGCATTTTAATACGCTGCCTCAGTCGAAAGACGATATTATTTTTTTAGGCAACAGCATTACAGATGGCGATGAATGGAGTGAATTGTTTGATGATAATCATATTAAAAATCGTGGTATCAGTGGTAATATTACAGCAGGTGTTATTCACAGGTTGGATGGAATACAGTGCTAATAAAAGCACCGATTGGTTCTTTTAAAGCTAAAGACTGGCAAAACCCTGAAAAGTGCATGTTTACATTTGTGCCGGTAGGAATATAAAATATTGGCTAAACAAAACCCTCGCAAAAATGTGGGTTTGATATATAGACCTATAAGATTTTTGAAACCTTATAGGTCTTGTTTTTGGTACCTGAAATTCAAAAAACTACTCCAATTCTGCCGGTTCTAAAACCGGATTAATACTTTCTGCTAACCATACATATTCTTTTACAAATAAATCAATGCTTTTCAAAAAGGTTTCATCTGTCAACTTACCGTCTGCATCAAACTTGTTTTGCACCATTGGTACAATCAGCATATATGGCGATGCAATGCCAAACAACGCGTTAATCAGCAACTGCATTTGCTGGCTGGCCCTGATGCCACCCATAGCACCTGGTGATGCCGTTACGATACCAAAAGGCTTGCGCGTTTGCTTTGGAAAATGGTCGAGCAAATTCTTCATCGCTGCCGCATAACTGCCATTGTATTCAGGGCTAACCAAAACAAAAGCTTCGGCTGCAAACATGCGCTCCGCCAACGGTTGCAAGGCTTGCGGCGCTTTGTCGGGCGATTGCCAGGCACTTTGTAAAAAGGCGGGCACATCCCAGTCGCGAACATCAATAATGCCCACATTGTGTTGCGTATGTTCGGTAAAATATTTCTGTAAAAACAAAGCCACACGAAATGTAACGCTGTCTTTGCGTGGGCTGCCTGCTATAATTTCTATGTTCATAATTCTTCTCCTTCTTTACAGGCATCAATTGTTAAGCCTGTTTTGTCAACTGCACATTCAAGAGCAATTTCACTTCATCGCTAAGTACTACACCACCGGTTTCTAACGGTGCATTCCATTCTAAACCAAAGTCTTTGCGATGAATTTTTCCACTAATTTCAAAACCTACTTTCGATTGTCCATATAAATCGTTTGTTGCGCCACCTAATTCTACTGACAAGGTTACGGGTTTGGTAACGCCATGAACGGTAAGATTTCCATTCAATTTATACTCATCGTCACTTTGTTTTTCAAAAGAAGTAGACTTAAAAGTGAGTTTTGGATATTGCGCAGCGTTAAAAAAATCGCCTGTTCTTAGATGTCCGTCGCGCTGTTCGTTGTTCGTATCAATGCTGTCTATATCAGCTTCAAATTCAATTTCAGCATCTGTAAAATCATCTTTACTACTTTCCATTTTACCACTAAATTTTGTAAAATGTCCGGTAACATTTGAGATCATCAGGTGCCTGATTTTAAACGTAATTTCTGAGTGTGCGGGATCAATAAGGTAAGTTGCCATGTTGTTTAATTTTTAATTGTTAGTAAAATTCATTGGAACATCTATAATCAAAAGTTGTGCTTTTTCTATCGCTTTAATGTTAATGCTTTCTGTTTCCCAAATGCCTATTGCATCGCGCTTGGTAAGCAGGTTGCCAGCTACATCTACTTTGCCATCAATCACAAAAAAATAAGCACCGTTGCCCCCTTTTTTGATGGAATAAGTATCCGTAAAATCCTTTGTTAAATCGCCTAATGAAAACCACGCATCCTGGTTAATGTGAACTGCTTGTTCCTCATTCGGTGCAACGACCATTTGCAGTTGGTTGATTCGACTTTCGGGGTTGAATGTTTTTTGCTCATAACGCGGAGTAACATTGTACAACTTGGGCAGCACCCAAATCTGCAGCAACTGTACGTCTTCGGCTTTATTTGCATTCACCTCGCTATGTTGAATGCCACTGCCTGCGCTCATGATCTGAACATCATTTTGCCTGATAATGCCTTGTGTGCCCGTGCTGTCGCGGTGTTGTAGTGCGCCTGAAAGTGGCAGCGTTATAATCTCCATATTGCTGTGCGGATGTGTGCCGAAGCCCATACCGCCGCCAAATGTATCGTCGTTCAGCACACGCAATGCGCCGAAATTCATCATCTCAGGATTGTAATAATTGCCGAAAGAAAAAGAGTGATAGGTGTTCAGCCATCCATGCTGTACATGACCTCTTTCAGCAGCTTTGTATATAATTGTTTTCATATTAAATTGTTGTTTATTTTTCCAAGTAACTCATTCAGTTGCGCCGCTTCATTTTCATTGATTTGAATGTTAAAATGATGAAGGTCACTTAACTTTTCCGTGCTTTTTTCCAACACATTCAATGCTTTATCAGTCAGCAGTAATGAAGTATGTCGCTTATCTTCCTTCGATTGATAACGTTTTATCAATTTTTTGGCTACCAGTCTGTCGGCAATCCGCGGCACATTAGAACTGCGTTCAATCATTCTTCCGGCAATGTCCTTTACACACATACACTGCGGATGCTTGCCTTTTAAAATGCGTAGTACGTTGTACTGTTCCATTGTTAAGTCAAACTCCTTTAACAAAGCAGCAATGCGTGTTTTTAAAACATAAGTGGTGTACATTAAGTTCAAAACCGCTTTTTGTTTTTCGTTGCTAAAATTTTGTGTTTGTATCGCTTCTTCTAACTTCACAATGCAAATATATGTACATACATCTAATTTTATAGTCAGCGAATTGTAAAAATTTTTTCTAATAAACTAAAAATATAGTTGGCAAACTAAAAGATTCGTTTATATTTGACTAAATTTTTAGTTATATGAAGCAATTAACCAAGGCCGAAGAAGGAATAATGCAGGCCCTTTGGAAAATAGAAAAGGGTTTTTTAAAAGACATTGTTGAAGCGATGCCCGACCCCAAACCGCATTCCAACACGGTTGCAACGCTGCTGAAAATCCTGATTGAAAAAGCATTTGTTGCAACGGAAGTGTATGGACGGATGAACGAATACAAACCCTGCATTTCAAAGCAGGCTTATTTTAAAAACACCATGAACGGATTGGTAAAAGGTTATTTCAATGGTTCGTTTGCACAGGCCGTTTCTTTTTTGGTAGATGAGAAAAAGTTAAGCGTTGCCGACTTGGAATTGCTGTTACAACAAATCAGGAAAAAATAAAACAACGGTTATGCAAGCGTTTCTTTTATATGCACTGAAAACACTCATTTATTCCGCTATTTTCTTTGGTTATTATTGTCTTGCACTTCGTAACAAGCGGTTTCATTATTACAACCGTTTTTATTTGTTGCTGACGGTTTTGTTAAGCCTTTTGCTTCCGTTGATTCATCTTCAGTTGTGGCAATGGAACAGCAGGAACGCCGGAGTGATAAAATTGCTGAATGTAACAACAGTAGACAGTAATGAAATTACAATTACGGCTCATTCTTTTTTGTTCGACTGGAAGGAAAGCGCAATCATTTTGTATGGTATCATCGCGCTGGGTTTATTGCTGGCAGCCGCTTTCAGCGTTATTGCCATTTTTCGGTTAAAAACAAAATATAAAGTTGAGAGGATTCAAAGCATCAATTTCATCAACACCGATTTGGAGCAGTCGCCGTTTTCCTTTTTCAAAAATTTATTTTGGAAAAACACACTTTCTTTAACCGATGAAAGTGGCAAACAAATTTTTACGCACGAGCTAACACACATTGAGCAAAAGCACAGTTGGGATAAACTGTTCATGCGTATGGTTACGGCTTTATTGTGGTTCAATCCTCTGTACTGGCTTGCGCAAAAAGAGCTTTCGCTTATTCACGAATTTATTGCTGATGAAAAAGCGGTCGAAAACAAAAGTGCCGAAGCTTTTGCGCTAATGATATTACAATCTCAGTATGCTAAAAATATATTTTCTCCTGCACAATCATTTCATTACTCACCTATAAAAAGACGATTACTTATGCTCACCACTTCAAAGAAATCCAGCTTTAGTTATGCAAGAAGAATTTTTGTTTTGCCACTATTTGCAATCACTGTTTTGTTATTTGCTTTTAAATTAAAAAATGATGAACCAGGCACAACTTCCAGCCATACCAATGCACCTTTTGTTTTGGTAGTTGATGCAGGTCATGGCGGAACGGAAAATGGTGCACTTGGTAGCAATAATATTTATGAAAAGGACATCAATTTATCTCTTGCAAAAATTATAAAAGAGTTGGCACCAGAATACGGTATTACTGTTAAGCTAACGAGAACAGAAGACGTTACGCTTCCTTTGCAAGACAGGATGAGTTTTGTTAAAAGTGTTCAACCCGATGCTTTTATTTCATTGCATGTGAATGCTGCACCGGGAACAAATACCAATAAAAGCGGAATTGAGTTTTATATAAGCAGAGTTGAAAACAATACAAACTTTAGCAAAGAGTAAATTGTTAGGTTCTAGCATCATAAAAAATCTTCAGCCAAACTTTACCACCAATGATTTGCTTTTGCAAAGAAAAAATCAGGGCATTTATGTACTTGACGCAAATCCATATCCTGCTGTTCTTGTTGAATGCGGTTATATCAATAACAACAACGATGTAAAGCAACTAACAGATGACACAAAAAAAGAACAATTGGCAAGAGATATTTTGAAAGGAGTTGTTGCTTTTGCAAATGCAGATAAAAATACTTCATCAATAAGCAACGATAACAAAGAAGCGGTAGCGCAATCAACGTCAGACACTGCTAAAAAGCCGGCTCCCTTGTACATTGTTGACGGCAAAGAAATGTCAGCAGAAGAAGTGCATAAAATTGACAATGCAAAGATTGAATCTGTAAATGTTTTGAAAGGAATTGAAGCTACTAAACAATACGGCGATAAAGGGAAAAATGGTGTTGTAGTGATTCAACTAAAAAGCAGTTTACAATTGGAATCGAAACAGTCAAGTCCTATAATTATAGATGATAATCCCTCAACCCAAACAGATAAATTAGCTTCACCTTTAATTGTTCTCGACGGAAAAATTATAAATGGGAGAGAGTTTCACTCATTGTCGCAAGACAAAATCGGTAAGATTAATGTGTTGAAAGATAAGGCGGCGGTAGCTAAGTACGGTGAGAAGGGTAGCAATGGTGTAATAGAAATTACTTCGAAAAAGAAAGGAAACAATAATGAAGTACCCGATCATTTTATGCAACCTGTTATTGTAAAGGATAATAGCGATACTGTATCTGGTTCAGCCCAATAATTATCCAACCTTTTTATAATTAATGATTGTCATATTAAGTCTAAACTATTACACGTCGTTCGAACACTCATTTATCGCAAAATCATCCATAGATATGTTGCAGCTACAGCTCCTGCAAGTGGCGCCAGCACTGGAATCCAGCTATAAGCCCAATCGCTGTTGCGTTTGTTTTTAATGGGTAATAGAAAGTGTACAATGCGAGGTCCTAAATCGCGTGCAGGATTGATAGCATAACCGGTAGGTCCACCGAGGCTTAAGCCAATACTTAATACTACCAATGCAACCGGCAACGCATCCAAAGCGCCTAAACTATTGGCCGGCGAAACGATACACAACACTGCCAAAATAAAAATGAATGTACCAATGAACTCTGTGACAAAATTATGAGCCGAATTGCGAATAGAAGGCGCAGTTGCAAACACACCCAGTTGTAAAGTTGCATCACTGGTTTCATCAAAATGCTGTTTGTAGCAAAGCCAAACAATGAACGCACCTATCATCGCGCCCAGCAATTGTGCGATAAAATAAGGCAAAACCAAACTCCATGAAAACTTGCCGGCAACTGCCAGCGCAAGTGTTACTGCGGGATTCAAATGTGCGCCACTGCTTTTGCTTGAAATGAACACGCCTGTAAACACAGCCATTGCCCAGCCAATTGTAATGGCAATTAAGCCGCCGCTATTGCCTTTGGTTTTGTGCAAAACAACATTAGCCACAACGCCATCACCTAACGTAATTAAAACGGCAGTGCCTACTAATTCACTGATAAAAGGAGTCATGTTTTTGGTTTGTTTTTATACGGATAATCTTAGTATCAAATGATTGCATTAAGATAAAAAGGTTACGACAATGGCAATAGATATTGTCTTGCAAGCTCTTCAAATTGTGTAACCTCTTGTTGTATCCATCCTTCATCTTTCTGTAGCAAAGAAGCCATTTGCATTGCAACGTTCCGTGCTGAGAGTCTTGCTGCTTCTGCATTTAAGAGCAATGACCTTGTCCGCCTTGCTAAAACATCTTCCACTTTCATAGCCATTTCTTTTTCAACAAAAAAAGTTATGTCATCGTTAGAAAGCGGATCATCAGTTTGCAAAAAATTGTTATGATACAATTTTTTATCATCATTATTTCCACCAATACGCAATGTTTGTGTAACACATTTTTTAGGAGGTAATCCTGCTACATCGGCAGCTTTTGAAACAGCATCTTCAGCCATCTTTCGGTAGGTTGTCCATTTACCGCCGGTTATCGTTACCAGCTTTAATTCTGAAACCCAAATCGTATGATCCCGGCTTAAAACGGCAGTGGACGAAATGGCTTTTTGTTTGATTAGCGGACGAAGTCCTGCGAACGTACTCAGTACATCTTTTTCTGTAATGGTTACAGCCAGGTATTTGTTTGCATGACGAATAAGAAAATCAATTTCCTCCTGCAATGGCATTGGCTCAATTTCAACATTGTCAACAGGCGTATCAGTTGTGCCTACGATTACCTTATTATGCCAGGGAACGGCGAACAACACCCTGCCATCTTCCGTGTCAGGAATCATCATGGCAGCATTGCCCTGAAACCATTTTCTTTCAACAACAATATGAACGCCCTGTGATGGTGCAATCATTTTATTATTTGTGGGCTCATCCATCTGCATCAACGCATCAGCAAATACGCCGGTTGCATTGATGACAGCTTTTGTTTTTACCGTATAAGTTACATCGTTGATTGTATCAGAAACAGTAATTCCGCTTATCCTTTCGTTTGTTTTTATGAATGATGTTGCTGCGCAATAATTCAATACAGTTGCGCCCTGTGCTGCTGCTGTTTTCGCCAGCTCGATTGCCAGTCTTGAATCATCAAACTGACCATCAAAATATAAAATGCCACCTTTTAGTTTTGCCTTATTTATGCCAGGAAGATATTGCAATGTCCGTTTCTTGTTTAACCATTTTGTTTTGCCAACCGAAAGCTTGCCAGCCAACAAATCGTAGATTTTTAAACCTATTCCGTAAAACCATTTGCTCCACCAGTTATAGACTGGAACAACAAAGGGCAGGATAGAAGTTACACCCGGCGCATTGTGCAACAGATGGGCTCGTTCGCGCAGCGCTTCTTTCACTAATTTTATATTGCCTTGTGCAAGGTAGCGAATGCCGCCATGCACCAATTTGGTTGATTTTGAAGAGGTGCCTTTTCCAAAATCGAATTGTTCAATCAGCAATGTTTTGTAACCTCTCGAAGCCGCATCTACAGCGCATCCTAAGCCGGTTGCCCCGCCACCGATGATCACCATATCCCAGTCATTTGTTTGCGTTAATTGCGCCAACATTGCGCTTCTGTTCATCCTTTTTGGTTTTGCCCCTTTTTAAGAGATTTTTCTATCTTTTTATTCAACATCATCAGCCCAAACCTGTGCAGCTTTAATGGCTCGTTGCCATTGTTGTAAAAGAAAAGATCGTTTTGCGTCATCAATGGTTGGATGATAAGTTTTATCCTCTTTCCATTGCTGTTGTATTTCTTCCAAATCATTCCAATAACCGACAGCCAAACCTGCCAGATAAGCTGCACCTAAAGCTGTTGTTTCGCTTATTTTAGGTTTGATCACAGGTGTGTTTGCCACATCGCTTTGAAACTGCATCAGCATCTCATTTACCGTTGCACCACCATCTACCCGAAGTTCAGTAATATCTATACCCGAATCGGCACGCATGGCATTCAACACATCCACCGTTTGAAAAGCAATGCTTTCAAGGCAAGCTCTTGCTATGTGTGCTGCTGTTGTGCCACGTGTGATGCCAACGATGGTACCACGGGCTTGCTGATTCCAGTAAGGTGCACCCAGACCAGTAAAGGCCGGAACCGCATACACACCATCAGTTGAAGTAACTTGTGCAGCCAAACTCTCCACTTCGGAGGACGAGCGAATGAGTTGCAAACCATCGCGTAGCCATTGTACTACGGCACCCGCAATAAACACGCTGCCTTCCAGTGCATACACCGTTTTACCCCCGATTTGCCAGGCAACAGTAGTGAGTAAATTATTGTGCGATGGAACGGCTTTTTCACCTGTATTCATTAACATAAAACAACCGGTGCCATAAGTGTTTTTTACAGTGCCGGGTTGTATGCACATTTGCCCGAACAGGGCTGCCTGCTGATCGCCTGCAATACCTGCTATGGGTAAACTGTGTGCGGTTAAAATGTGTTGCGTATGGCCATACACTTCGCTGCAACTGCGCACTTCGGGCAACATGCTTTGTGGTATGTTGAAGAGTTGCAAAAGGTCTTCATCCCAACTTAACGTATGAATATTGAACAACATAGTGCGGCTTGCATTGGTTACATCGGTTGCATGTAAGCCTCCATCTGTAAGCTTCCAAATCAGCCAGCTATCAACGGTTCCAAAGCACAACTCGCCTCGCTTTGCTTTTTCTTTTGCACCCTTCACATTGTCTAATATCCATTTGATTTTGGAAGCAGAAAAGTAGGCATCTATTACTAAACCCGTTTTGTTTTGAATGAATTTAGCATGTCCATCCTTTTTTAATTCATCGCAAAATTGAGCCGTTCTTCTGTCTTGCCACACAATAGCGTTGTAAACAGGTTGCCCGGTTTTTCTATCCCAAACCAATGTTGTTTCGCGTTGGTTTGTAATGCCAATGGCAGCCACGTCTTTTACCGTCAAACCCGCTTTAGTAACGGCTTCTGCTGCAACGCCGAGTTGTGTGCTCCAGATTTCATTGGGGTCGTGTTCCACCCATCCTGGCTGCGGATAATATTGGGTAAATTCTTTTTGCGCGATAGAAACAATCGCCCCTTCTTTATTAAATACAATTGCCCTTGAACTTGTGGTGCCCTGATCAAATGATAAAATAAAATGAGACATAATGGAAGCAATTAGGGCTTGAAAGTAAGATTTTGGTGCAAATAAAAAAGCCGGATGATCCATCAACCGGCTTTTTATGAAGTTTGTTTTTGCCCCATTTATTGCATCAGGCTTAAAGCTTTTTCCAATTGCTTATCACCATAGGTTTGAAAATCGCTTAACACAAAGGGAACCGGATAATCCGGCGGAAAGCCTTTGCCTTCGTAAATGTTCCCATCAATGTATTTAAACATGCTGGATGAAGTATAAACAAAAGTAAAATTAGCCGCTGTGAATTGGCCGCCATTTAAAATTTCATTCGCTGTGAGCGGACCATTAGCTCCCCAGGTTGTCTCGCCAACGGTATGGCCGTTTGGTAATGTATGAATGGCCATTGCGGTTAATTCAGCCATACTTGTGCTCCAGATATCGGTAAGCGCTACAACCGGCACTGTGATTGCTTTTGCACCGGTTTGAGGCGTTACAATTGCATCGGCCCAAGGTGTATAATCAAGCCTGCCATTGCCACTTTTGTTTCGTGTGTAACCTATTTTTTGTTTGCTGGCTACCATGTTACCCACCAGGAAATTCAAATCCTCAATATCGCCACCCGGATTGCCACGAACATCAATGATAACACCCTTAAAGTTGGAAGGTGGATTGTGCAAATAATTAATGAAAAAGGTCAACGCTCTTTTAACACCATTGTTGTTAGCTGCCTTATAGGAAGCTTTCAAACTGAACTGATTAAAACCGAGAAACAAAACCTGTCCATTGCCAATGGTTCCTGCAATGGCTTCGGTCGTATCCTTGCCTTCTAATAAGTTCACTGAATCAATACCGCCAACAATTGAGGTAGAATCTAAATAATAATTGGCATCATAACCATAAAGCACATAACGCTGCCGTAAAATGCCTGCACGTAATTTTCTGTCATACGAAGGAGAAACAGTAGAATCAGAAACCGGATCGCCAAAGGAAAGATTGTAATGCGAATCAACCAACCCGTCGGTCATCTGTCGGAAATAATTGATGCTTTTCCGAACATCGCCACTATCGTTAATGTTGAGGCTTGAAAATAAAGGTTTATATATCGTGTACATCCTGTCCCAGTTGGTAGTGTCAATGGCCCAAAACACATAATTGTTATTCATGCCATTCCAGAATGATTCAAACACATCGCTCATTGAGCCACCTTCATAGTTTTCAGGCACTTCAACGTTAGTAAAATCTTTCCGGCACGCAGTAAAAAATAGTGCAAAACCAAAAAGAAGGAGCCAAAATTTGTTTTTATTCATATAAAAGAGTATAAAATTTAATAAGATGATTTTGAATTTCCGAAACGATACAACACACCCAGATTTGCACCATACGTAGTATTGTAGCGCGGCACCTGGGCAGTTTCATATTTTTTTTGCTGATCTGTAAATCCATACAGCAACCTGCCTTCTGCAAATATGTTGATGTGGCTCGTAACATCGTAACCCAGTCCTAATCCTGCCACCCAACCCAATTCTAACCTGTTATCTTTTTGAGTATTAAAAGTGTATTTTTCGTTGTAGCTGTAAGGGTTGTTATAATTATAAATAGAATTTGTAGAGGTGTTATTATCAACATTGTCAAGAATATTTGGCATTACCCCTTTTATGGTAGATGTCGCCCAGTAAGCAGCGAACACACCCGCATTGGTAAAGCCTTTCAGCCGATTGCCTCCAAACATAAAGTGCGCCATTAAGGGCAGTTGCACATAACTGTTGTAGTTACTCTGATACACACCGGCAAAAAAAGCAGAGCGTTCTTCCCGGTAATTTTTTTGTATAAAAGTAGGATCAGCTTCCACCGCAAACCAGTCGGAAACCTGGTATTGTACAGGAATACCTACTGTAAAAGAACTCAATGGTTTATAATTGGTAAAAGCACGATTGGCATTGTTGGTTATCAAATAATTTTTATTGTAACCGCCTTCAATTCCAACCGAGAACTGGGCAAATGAATGTGTGTAAAAACAAAGAAAGCCAACTGCCATACAAGTGTACAGCCATTTCTTTTTTTTGCCGGAAAATAAAGTCATCGTTTGTAAAATTTGATTTTTAAACTGCAAAAGACGCACCGCGCTTGCAAGATAATAACGCACAATGTTAGTAAATGGTGTATGCGCTAAGGAGAGAAATAGACGAGTGAAATATTTTTATAGATAAAATGATTTTGAAAAGGATTGACGAATGAGAGTTTTCAACTTTTTTATGTTTGTTATTGTGTTAATGAAATAAAAAAGTGATAAAAACAAAAACCGGTTTATGATTTTCAATAAATCAGAAACCGGTAAAATAGTCGCTGTCAAAAAAATCTCTACAATTTACCCAAGTAGTACTTGTAAGATGACACACTACCATATTTTTATTTCACATTGTGCCACCAGTTTATTATTGCAAACAATTTTACCGCTGATGGTAGTCATGTTAAAAATTTTGTAGGTTACAATGGTATCTGTTATAAGCACATCATTCACTTTTGGTAAGAAAAAAATCTCAAAATTTTTTACTGCAGCGATATAATGAACGGAAGGTTCTTTATTCGTCTTTTTCTCATTGTAGCCATTTCCTGCTGCAACAGTTTGGGCAATGTTTTCTAATAAGCCCCCTTCTGAAAAGAAGCCATTTTCGCAAAAAATATTATTGTTTTCGATGGTAAACTCAGTTGTTGTTTTTTCATCCTCAACACGCAATAATGCATCCACCATAACAAAGGGTTCGCGTTGCGGAACGAACTGTAAAATGTTTTCTTCAATCATAAATCGAACTATGAATACAAGCCGCCGTTAATTGAAAGCACTTGTGCTGTTATATAGGCAGCTTCTTTACTTGCAAAAAAACTAACAGCATGTGCCACTTCTTCCGGCTGACCAAAACGTTTTGCAGGTATGATTTTGCTCAATTCTTTTTCATCTAAACCTTCAACCATATCTGTTTTTATAAAGCCGGGCGCAACTGCATTTACCGTAATACCGTAACGCGCAACTTCCTGCGCTAACGACTTTGTAGCCCCGATAACGCCAGCTTTTGCAGCCGCATAATTGGTTTGCCCTGCCATACCTTTTAAACCTGAAAGTGAAACAACATTAATAATGCGTCCGTATTTTTTTGAGAGCATTTGTGCCAGCACAATTCGTGTTACGTAAAAGAAACTATCAAGGTTTGTTTTGATGATATTATCCCATTGTTCGTCATTCATCCAACTCATCAATGAATCATCTTTACTACCCGCATTGTTTACCAAAACTTCAATTTGTTTCTCAGGATTGCTTGCAATCCAATTATCTAAAGTTGATTTTATAGCTTGTTTATCTGCAATGTCAAACTGTAATAATTCGCCATCGCCGTTTTGTTCTTTAATGAATGATAAAGTTTTATCAGCTTCGGTCTGATTGCTTTTATAATTAATCAACACATAAAAACCTTCATTAGCAAGGCGAATGCAAATCGCTCTGCCGATACCTCTTGAACCGCCTGTTATCAATGCACAACGCATATTATTCTTTGATTTAATGGGATGAAACCGGGTTTTGTTTTTGCAGGAATTCTTTTACTGATTTAAGATCGTTGTACTTCGGTTTGTCTTCAACAAACTTGGGAAATATTTTTCGCAATGATTGAAATACAGACCTTGTTACTGAAGACAATTTGTTTTCACAACTGAGATAATCAACGGCTTGTAAAATGCTCATTACCTGGATACTTAAAACGGTGAAAGAATTATCAATCACTTTCTTTGTAAGCAAGGCTGCATTACTTCCCATGCTTACAATATCCTGGTTATCGTTGTTGTTAGGAATGCTGTGCAAATACATGGGAAAAGATAACGTTTGATTTTCTGCAACTGTTGATGTTGCGGTGAATTGCATTCCCTGCATTCCGAAATTTAAACCCAACACACCCAGGTTTACAAACGGCGGAAATTTTTGATTCAGCTTATCATTCAGCAAATAGTTTAATTGTCTTTCTGCAAGCATTGACAATTTTGTAACGGCAATTTTTAATTTATCCATTTCAAGCGAAACATAATCGCCATGAAAGTTACCACCATGAAAAACATTTTGGTTGATGTGATCAACAACCGGATTGTCATTCACAGAATTTAATTCATCTACCACAATTTTTTCTGCCTGTTTGATGGTATCATAAACAGGACCTAACACTTGTGTAACACAACGCAGCGAATAATATTCCTGCACTTTATCTTCAAAAATTTCTTTTTCCAAAGTATCAGGATGATACAAATGTTCTGAGCGGTAACGAATCATTTTGCTATCCTTCAAAATATCGCGCATCATTTCAGCTACTTTATTTTGCCCGTAATGAAGCTTCACAACATTTAACTCATGAGAATAATGATCGTCAAATGCTTCCACCACTTCATTCATCATTGCTGACAAAACAACCGCCCAGCGAAATAATTTTTGTGCACAAATGATGTTGATCATCCCAATTCCCGTCATTGCTGATGTACCATTTAGAATGGCTAAACCTTCTCTTCCATAAATCGTTAATGGTTGAATATTGAAGCGATCAAAAACCTCTTTTGTGGAAACGATTTTATTTTCAAACCAGGCTTCGCCTTCACCAAGTAAAAACAAACCCAGATGCGCCAGTTGTACCAAATCGCCACTGGCACCAACGCCACCATGTTCGTAAATACATGGGTTAATATCTTTATTAATCAGTTCCTTTAAAAGTTCAACCAAATTGATATGAATGCCTGAATAAGCTTTCATCAGGCTATTTAAGCGCGCAATCATTAATGCTCTTGCAAATTGTGCCGGCAGAATATTTCCTTCGCCTGAACAATGACTGCGAATTAAATTGTATTGAAGCGCTAATAAGTTTTCATCACTTACTTTATACTGTGCCATCGGCCCTAAGCCAGTGTTGATGCCATAGATGAGTTTGTTAGTAGAAAAACTTTTCAGGAAGCGGAAATTGTCATCAACGGTTTTCAATGATTCATCTGTAAAATCAATTTCTTTTTTATCAAATAAAATCAGGGAAAAATCTTCAAGTAAAATTTGTTTTTGCCCAATAAAAATCATGTGCAATACTATTTATAACTAAGGCTGAAACGGTTTGTTTTTGCTAAATTCTTTTGTCAATAAAACGTGTAATCTTACGGCCAACCTCATTGACCTGCATCTTTTTTATATCCTCTTCCGAAGCATATTTTACGGCGGGACTCACTCTTAATCTTGCTCCTAAATAAGAACGGATGCGATAATCATTTTCCGCGTTCACTTCTTTTACATACAAATACAATAAGATTTCATCAAGCCCAAACTCATTCGTTGATACTTCAACAACGTAATCATTCACTTCACTAATTTCATTCAATAAATCGAACAAAGCAGATGGATAAATAGTGGTGCCTTTGAATTTAATCATCTGTTTTTTTCGACCAATAACAGGCGATAAACGCATCGTATTTCTTCCGCATTGACAAGGTTCATCAAAGTACATACAAATATCACCGGTTTTATAACGCAACAACGGCATTCCTTCCACTCCAAGTGTTGTTACCGTTACTTCGCCGGGTGTATTAGCAGCAACAGGTTTATTGTTTTCGTCCAATATTTCAACGATCAATAATTCAGGATTGAGATGGCCACCACAACCAAAACTGCATTCCGTAAAAGCCGTTTGCATTTCTGTTGATGCATAAGTTGAATACAATTTGATATGCCAAGCCTCCATAATTTTTTTACCAAGTGTGTTGAATGAAAGATCGGCATTGCGGATGTTTTCACCAATGCAAATTACTTTTTGAACCGAGGTTTTATTTACATCTATTCCATGCTCTTTTGCATATTGTATCAATTTTAAAATAAAGGATGGAACTGCAACAATAGCACTTGGCTTTTGTTGCTGAATGGTATGCCATTGCAAAGCCGGAACGCCAGGCCCGACACGAATAATACCACCGCCCATTTTACGGATTCCCATATAATATGCAATGCCCGCCATAAATTGACGATCCAGCGTTAGCATTAGCTGGTAAATATCATTGGCAGAACCATCGGACGTAATAAAAGAAATGTATTCGTTATAAGCCAAACGTTGCAAATCGTTTTCGGTTAATGGAATGAAAACCGGACTGCCTAATGTGCCTGATGTTGATGTGTATTCGATCACTTTTCTTCTATCAACACATAGAAAATCATCATTGTTTTTCTGCAGATCTTCTTTTGTAGTGAAGGGAAGAATGGATAGATCTTCCAACGTTTTTATGGCTGATAAATCTATCTTGTTTTTCAAAAACAATTGTTTATAAAACGGAGAATTTTCCTGAACATACAACAATAATTGTTGCAGCTTTTGCTCCTGCATTTGTTGAATCTTATCTTTTGACTGATAAGCTATTCCGGAAGTGTTCGTGTTCATTTTTCTATAATCACTACTGCCGTTGCATGTGTTTTCAAATGAGACAAAGAAACCAAAATTTTAATGATTCCAAAAAGGGATAACGTTTTTTGCGTTTCACCGGAAATTATTATCTCCGGCTTACCATCAGCGTTGTGTGTAACTTCAATTTCGTTAAAATATATACCTTCTGTCCAGCCCGTTCCAATTGCTTTCATAAAAGCTTCTTTCGCTGCAAAACGGGCAGCATAATGTTCAAACTTGTTTGTTTTTTTCTCACAGTAAGAAATCTCATTTTTAGAAAAAACCATTTCTTTAAATCCAGCATCTTTTTCGATGTTGTGTTTAATTCTTTCCACTTCAATTATATCAATTCCTACACCTGCAATCATATTTTTTATTCAACTGCTAAAATACATGGAAAAGAAAAAGAGATCAATTTTAAAACAATTCAGCATCTAATTTGTTAAGTATAACAACTTTATTAAGTATAATTATGAAACTTGTTTTTACTATATTTTGCTTTTTGTTTTTGTCAATTTTATCCGCACAATCAACAAAAAGTATCCGCTTAAAAGGCCCGGTTTTAAATGTAACAGTTCAAAAAGATTTGATCTATAACAACGATGATAAAATCAAATTGAGTTACCGCCAATTTGATTTATATCAACCGGCAAAAGATTCATTTTTAAAAAGACCTTTAATCATTTGGATGCATGGTGGCGGTTTTAAATATGGCAATAAAGACGCAAAAGAAATAAAACTATGGGGACATGAGTTTGCGCAACGTGGTTATGTAGTTGTGGCAATGAATTATCAGTTGAGTAAAAAGCATCCAATATCAAAATTTCCTGATCTTGTATCGGCTTGTTACGATGCTGTTGATGACGTGCGAACCGCAGTAAATTATTTCAAATCCAATGCAGCTAAATTTAATATTGATACCAATAAAATTATCTTAGGCGGAAACTCTGCCGGCGCTGTCATTGCATTGCAATCTGTTTACAGCAACCGGGCAGATTTACAGAACGTAATTGATAGTAATAAAGTGATTGCTAACACCGGAAAATATAATGAGCTAAACATTGCGGCTGTTATCAATTTTTGGGGCGCTTTGTTTGATAAAGATTGGCTCAGCCGTGCACAAGTTCCAATTGTGAGTGTTTGCGGTTTGAAAGATAAATTGGTTCCTGTAGATACAAAACGTGCTGCTTTTTTTGGAAGTGTTGCCATTCATAAAAAAGCAGATGCCTTACATATTCCAAACGAGATAAAAGTTTATGAAGGTTATGGGCATGAATTACAAAAACATTTCAATCCGTTTTTTAGAAGTAGGGCTACAGAACAAAGATGGAAAGAAGCCGCTGATTTTGCCGTTCATTTTTTGTATGAAAATGGAGTTAGATAATTTTCGTTTGTTCGTTTTTGGTTTTGCCCAAATTTTTATATTAAGATTGAAAGACAAAACTATAACCTACAAAATTTCCGTGATGTGTGAATGATAAAGGAATATGATTATATGGAATGATAAAAGGAAAACCAACTGCCGATTTTTCGATTTGTAAATGATCTTTTTCAAAATGTTGTTGCAGCCTTTCTAACACAAATTTTCTAACCAATTTTGTTTGTAAGTTATATGAATCGCTTTCAATATTTTTTATACCCCAGAATATATTTGCAAAGCTGTCTGAGTTATTGGCAACGGTAAAAATAAAGTTGTGGTTGGCAAGCGATCTTGTGTAGAAAATCTCGTTATTATAAAGCACTTCGCAGCAGAAACATTCTGCATTATAAAATGAAATGCCTTCTCCTATTTCAGAATTGATTTCTGCTTGTTGTTGCGGTTCAATTATTGTTTTTACACGAATTTTTCTTGAAGCAAATTCGGCTTTGTGATGATGCCTCTTTACAAATTTAAACACCGATTCTTTGATGCTCCAGGAAAGCCAGATAAAGTTTTCAAAGCTCAGTTGAAAATTACTGTTGTTGAAAAAGGAAACCTCATCTGCTGAAAGTATTTTGGAGTAAAATCTTTTTTGAAGGGTTCGATAAGAATTGGTTTGGTTGAGCGCAACAATATCATTGCCAATACTAATCAATTTTGTTTTCATTCAATTTATCCAGGATAATGGTAATGCAATCGCCGGCAGTATGAATTTTTTCAGCCGCATCTACGTCAATTTCAACATTGTATTTCTCTTCTGCATCAATGATAATGTCAATCAGGTTGGCAGAGTTTATTTTTAAGTCTTTTATAAAATCTGTGTCTTCATTCACCGAATGCAAAGCTTCTTTATCTACCGTGTAAGGTGCCAAAACTTTTTTTAATCCTTCTAAAATTTCTTGTCTGCTCATTATGATTTATATTTTGAAAAAAACAAACAGGCATTTACATCACCAAAGCCAAAGTTTGCTTTTGCCGCAATTTTAATGTCTTTATCCAGGGCTTTTGTGGGCAACGATTGCAAGCCCGCAATTTCAACAATTTCAGGATTCGGGTCTTCCAAATTAATATTGGGATGTACAAAGCCGTGCATCATCTGCAATATTACCGCTACGATTTCAATTGAGCCCGCTGCACTCAAACAATGTCCGATCATTGACTTTAACGAGTTGATAAGCGGGAATGTTTCTCTGGTTGTTTGCAGTGCCGTTGCCCAATTTTCAATTTCCATTTTGTCAGCCATTGTAGCCGTTAAGTGCCCGCTTATTAAATCTACATCTTTCGCATCAATACCTGCATCGTTTATGGCATCAACAATACAATTTACAACGCCTTCTGCATTGGGTGAAGTCATAGAACCTGTGCCTCGTTGTGCGCCGGAATTGGTTGCGCCACCCAATACTTCCGCATAAATGGTTGCGTTACGGGCTAAAGCGTAATCAAGATCTTCCAACACTAATGCACCTGCGCCTGAACCCGGCACAAAGCCACCGGCTGTTGCACTCATTGGCCGCGAAGCTCTTTCTGGTTCGTGATTGAATTTTCTTGATAATATTCTCATTGCATCAAAAGCGCCAAATATATAATTATCTATGTATTCGTTGCTTCCCACCAACATGCGCTTTGCCATTCCGTACTTGATATATTCATATCCCATCAGCACGGCCTGAGTGCCTGTTGCACATGCGGCCGAATTGGTAATAATGCGATTGCCCAAACCCAACAAACCTGTGATGTAAGCAGTAGAGCCGCTGTTCATCAATTGTTCGATCATTCTTGAACCCAGTTTGCGTGATTGTTTTGTGTCAATTAAAGCAATTACTCTTTTCATCGCTTCTGTGTCTGCAATACTATTTCCAAACACACAACCTGTATCCCAATGAATAGTGTCATCATACAATTTATTTCCGGCATCTATCCAAGCATCGGCAGCCGCTTTAATGGCATAACCAATGGTGCTGGCTTTTAACCCATGAAAAGTAACTTCAGAAAGATAATCTTTCAAATGATTAAAATCAAATTGAGGAACACCGCAAACCTGCGAATAGAAATGCAATTGCTCGTATTGCGGAATGAACCTGATTCCGGAAATACCATTTTGAATCGCGTGTAAAAAAGCAGGAATGCCAACTCCGTTTGGCGCCACTACACCCATCCCCGTAACAACAACCCGACGACTCATAATTTAGTTTTGCTAAGATTGAAGCTTTTTATAATTCCTGCAAAAGTTCCTCTCGCAATCAATTCACCGGCTTCATTCATCATTTCAATATAACATTTAAGCTTATCGAAACGAAAATATTGTTTTTTAGAAACTACGGTAACTTTTTCGCCCGGTAGTACCATTTTAAAAAAGGAAACTTCGGTTGAAGTAAGCAACGGAAGAATAGATTCGTTTTGTTTTTGCGCTATTTTTTCTTTATTATTTACAATAAGATAGATGCCTAAAACAACCAGACCAATTTGCGCCATAATTTCGGTAATAATAACGCCGGGAGTTACGGGATTATTTGGAAAATGGTCTTCATAAAAAAAAGAATTTTCTCTTAAAATATAATTTCCGGTAACACCATTTTCATCAATCGTTGCTATTTCATCAACAAAGCGAAATGAAGATTGATAAGGAAGCAAATCGAGAATTTCCTGGTACATTGTTGCAAATATAAATCAGCGGCAATGTTCACCGCCATCTACATGAATGAGAGCACCGTTTATCCAGCTTGCTTCATCGGTGCATAACAGGTAAATAACATTGGCGACATCTTGTGGTGTGGTAATTCTTTTAAATGGATTGATGTTATTGGCTAAACTAATAAGTTTTTCACTTGAAGGAATTTTTTTTAAAGACGGCGTTTCGGTAATGCCCGCCTGTATGAGATTGGTGCGCAAACCATATTTGGCAAACTCAACAGCCATATAAGTGGCAAGACTTTCAAGCGATGATTTTGCTATAGACACAGCCGCATAGCCTTCCCAGTATTTATGTGCACCATCGCTTGTTAAACCGATGATTCTTGCATCATCACAAAACAGATTTTCTTTTATCAATAATCTTGTCCAGTCAATAATACTATTGCTCATTGCATAAGTGGTAAGAGCAATGTCATCAGTGGTAAGAACATTGCCCGAATCTTCATCAATCAATGGCTTTAAATTTCCTCTGGCTATAGAATGTAATAGCAACCGAACCCGCTGCTTTGGTTTTGCCCATTTTTTTAATTCATCAATAAATTTTTTGCGCCCATTTTCATCAAGAGCGTTTATATTGAAGGGTAAAATCTGAACCCCATTTTCTTTTGCAAGATTGTCAAATTTTGGCAATACTGTTTTTTCAACTTGGGCAGTTTCCCGATACAACACTGCGATGTTCATCCCATGTTGCAGCCAGCTTTTCAACAGCCGCAAAACCAAACCCACTCGAGCCGCCAAGAATAATTGCCCAAAGATTTTCAAATTGTCGTGATTGATTTCCCAATTGGTTTTACTTCGCTTGTTTAGTAATGTTGTACAAAATTAGATTCTATTTGTTGAAACTTGAATTTCAGAATGTCCTTTGGTAATTCCATAATTTGTTTAAAAGCCAATAGTAAATCAACTTAACAATCTGTTGTCATCAATCCTATAAATTTGTGAACTGAATTATGAAAGCAATCCTATTGGTTTTGTTTTGCGCTTTTTTTGCAAATACAAATTTGTTCGCACAACAGTTTGATAAGACCGAATATTACAATATTTTAAAAAAGGGAAGCATTTCTGAAATAAATAATGAGATCGCTTTAATTGATGCGTATTCATTACAAGGATAAAGAAGCATTTGCAGGGACTTTGCAGATGAAAAAAGCTGGTTTATTAAAAGTTCCTAAAGAGAAATTGGATAACTTTAAAAGAGGCGCAACAAAATTAGAAATGGTTTTGCGTTCTGATACTTCCAATGTCGAACATCGTTTTTTGCGATTGATTATACAGGAACATGCACCCAAAATTGTAAAATACAGAAGCAAGATTGACGACGATGCAACGTTCATCAAAACAAATTACAAAGCACTTTCACCGGAAGTTCAAAAAATATTGATTGATTATAGCCAAACATCAAAGGCCCTTAAACCGCAGGACTTTGAACCTTAAAATCCACTATGAAAAAAGTACTGGCTATTTATTACTCGCAATCGGGCCAATTAGAAAAGATTATTAATAACTTTTGTGAGCCTTTGACGGATGCAGGGTTTAATGTTGAGAAAGTGCGTATCAGATTAAAAAATGATTTCCCTTTTCCCTGGACAACCAAACGTTTTTTTAGCGTAATGCCGGATTGTGTATTGGATGTTCCCCATGAATTGGAACCTTTTGAATTAAAACAATCGTCGTATGATTTAATTATTCTTGGTTATCAGCCCTGGTTTCTTTCGCCAAGCATTCCTTTCAATTCTTTATTGCATGATACAATATTTACAAAGGTTGTAAAAAATACACCGGTTATCACAATTACGGGTGTAAGAAATATGTGGGTAAATGCGTTTGAAAGAATCAAAATAATGTTGAAAGCAGCAGGTGCCAATCATGTAGGAACAGTTGCTTTGTATGACAGACACTTAAACCTGGTAAGCATTTTCACCATTTTTCATTGGATGCTTACTGGGAAAAAAGACAGGTATCTTCGCTTTTTTCCGTTGCCCGGCGTGTCGGATGCAGATATTGAAAATACAAAGCAATTTGGAAAGCTTGCATTACCTCATCTCCAAAAAAATGATTGGAATGGCTTGCAGCAAATATTGATAAAAACAAAAGCGGTTGACCCAAAATATCATTTAATGTTTATTGAAGGCAAGGCAGGAATTATGTTTAAGCTTTGGGCAAAATGGATACGCAAAAAACAGAACAAAAATTTCTGGCTTGCTCTATTCAAATATTATCTTTTAATTGCGCTGTTTATTGCTGCGCCATTGGTGTGGATCATTAACATGCTTATTTTTAAACCTTTTTTATCGAAGCATATTAAACATAAAAAAACTGCTTTATTAAATCTGAATTGAACATGGCTTTAAATGAAGTTTATATAACCGATACTTCTTTGTTTTTACCCAATAAACCCGTTGGCAATGATGAGATGGAAGAATATCTTGGATACATCAATGGAAAGCCATCGAAGTCAAAAAAAATTGTGCTAAGAAATAATGGCATTCATACAAGATATTATGCATTGGAAAAAGGTGGAAAAACAACACATACCAATGCACAGATGGCCGCTGAAGCTGTGCGCAGCTTATTTATAAACAATCCTGATAAAATAAAAGATATTGATTTGTTATCCTGCGGTACTTCTTCGCCCGACCAGATGATGCCTTCGCATGGCGTAATGGTTCACGGCTGGTTGCCTGAAGCAGAAGCGATTGAAGTGGTTTCTCCTGCTGGTGTATGTTGTGCAGGCATGCATGCATTTAAATATGCGTACATGGCAGTAAAAACCGGCGATAAAAACTTAGCTGTGGCACAGGTTCAGAACGATTTTCTGCTTCATTAATAGCGAATGTTTTTGAAGAAGAATCGCATAAGCTGGAAGAGTTGAATAAAAATCCATTTATCGCTTTTGACAAAGAATTTTTGCGTTGGATGTTGAGCGATGGTGCATCTGCATTTTTTATTTCAAACAAACCCAATGCTGAAGGTTTAAGTTTGCGTGTTGATTGGATAGAAGGTGTTTCTTATGCCAATGAAATGGAAACCTGCATGTACATGGCTTGCGAAAAACAACCGGACGGCACTGTGAAAAGCTATCTTGAATTTACTCCGGAAGAAATTATCAATAAATCAATCTTAAGTATCAAACAGGATATTGGTTTATTAAGCGATAATATTGTTCCGCTGGGTGGTAAAAAAATAAAAGAAATTTTTGATCGAAAAGGATTGAGCATTGATGATATGGATTATTTTTTACCGCACATGTCAAGCGAATTTTTCAGAGCAAAAAATATTTGAAGTGATGAGTATTTTAGGCAGTCATGTTCCTTATGAAAAATGGTTTGTGAATTTGACGAGCTTGGGCAATGTTGGTGCTGCTTCAGCTTACTTGATGGTGCACGAATTATTTAAAAGCGGCAAATTGAAAAAAGGCGAAAGATTGTTGTTGCTTGTTCCTGAAAGTTCCCGCTTTTCTTACATGTATGCGATGCTTACTGTATGTTAGAAATGAAATATAAGAAGCAGAACATCTTGCTGATTACTTTTCACATCTTACAAAAACTGATCGTATGAAAAAAGACGAAGTTCCTCAAGACTTAGGTTCACTTGGGAAAATAACAAAAGAGGTTTGTTATGTAACAGATGAGCAGGGAAAATATACAACTGAACTAAGCAATGGATGGGATGTAAAAACAAACGCACTCGATGTAACCTGGGATGATATTGAACATAAAGTAACTGCTGCAAAAGAAAAAGTATTGCGCAATGAAGCAAGCCCTATCTTATTTTTTTTAGAAAAAAATGTAATGGACATTGGTATCTTATCAAGCTATACAGGGTTTTTTAAATGGCAAATCAAGCGCCATTTAAAACCGGCTGTGTTTAATCAATTATCAACCAAAAAACTGGCTCAATACGCCAAAGTGTTTAATGTAACGGTAGAAGAATTAAAAACAATGAAGGTTCATGATCAATAATTTTCAACATGAACAGGCTGCACATTGTGAAAGTGGCGTAACAAGAAATCTGCTGAAAAGCATTGGTGTAAATAGAATAACAGAACCACTGGCTTTTGGTATCGGTTCAGGTTTGTTCTTTGTTTATATTCCTTTTATAAAAATCAATAACGGACCGGCCATTGCATTTCGCAATATGCCGGGTATAATCTTCAAAAGAACTTGCCATTCATTAGGTATAAAAGTTACCCGAAAAAAGTTTTCATCAAAAGAAGAAGCACAAAAATTACTCGATCAAAAACTGGAGGAAGGCTTTGCTGTAGGTTGCCAGGTTGGCGTGTATTATCTGCCTTATTTTCCAAAAGAATATCGCTTTCATTTTAATGCCCACAACTTAGTCGTGTTTGGAAAAAAAGATGGCAAGTATGTTATTAGCGATCCGATTATGGAACACGAAACATACATGACGCCATACGAGTTGGAACGTGTTCGTTTTGCAAAAGGTGCGCTTGCACCGAAAGGGCAATTGTATTTTGCAGAACAGAAAGGCATTATTAGTGATGAAACAATAAAAGGGGCCATTCGAAAAGGTGTTAAGCGAAATGTTTTTGATATGCTGAAAATTCCGGGTCCATTTGCAGGGGTAAAAGGCATTGCATTTACAGGAAGAAAAATAAAAAGCTGGCGTGATAAATTGGGTATTGAAAAAGCACGCTTATACCTCGCACAATTGGTGCGCATGCAGGAAGAAATCGGAACAGGCGGCGGTGGTTTCCGTTATATTTATGCAGCTTTTTTACAGGAAGCCAATGCGTATTTTCACAATGATGAATTGATGCACATATCCGAAGAGTTTACAAAAGCGGGAGACCTCTGGCGCACAGCCGCAGTGCAGGCTGCAGGCATTTATAAAGGAAGAATCGGTTCACAAAATGATTTCAATTTAATGGGCGATTATTTGCTGGAAATAAGTGAAATAGAAAAGAATGCTTTTAAAAATCTTTCTAAAATAAATTGGCATTCATGAAAGTGCCTGCTATAAAAATTGAACATCTTCATTTTCATTATAAAGATCAAACGCAGCTTTTTAATGATCTCAATTTAGAGATTGAGCAAGGAGCGCGTTTCGGTTTGTTCGGTCCGAATGGTGCAGGCAAAACAACATTGATGAATTTGATGACAGGTTTGTTTTCTTTCAAGCATGGAGACATACAGGTGTTCCAAAATTCGATCAAAACAAAAAATAAAAACGTAAATAAATTGTTTGGTTTTGTGCCACAGGATTTTTCTTTTTATGAAGAATTAACCCCTTTAGAAAACCTTGAATTTTTTGGTGCCTGGTGTGGATTGAACAAAAATCAAATTCAAGAAAGAAGCAATGAGCTTTTTGAAATATTAAGTCTTACCTCAGTAAAAAATAAACAAATAAAAAAATTTTCCGGTGGCATGAAACGCAAAGTGAATCTTGCCATTGGTGTTATTCATAAGCCACAATTATTGTTTTTAGATGAACCAACTGTTGGTGTTGATGTGCAAACGCGTCATGAAATTATTAATTATTTAAGAGAGTTGAATGCAAACGGCACAACGTTGATTTATACTTCGCACCAGTTAAATGAAGCTGAAGAGTTGTGTAACAAAATTGCTTTGATTGACAACGGAAAAATAATTGCATTAAACTCACTCCAAAATTTATTATTGCAACACCAGCAAAACAACCTGGAATCATTGTTCATTCAGTTAACCGGCAAAGTATATAACAATTGATAAAGCTTTTTGCAACTATACAAAAAGATGTACGCATTTTGCTTCGCGATAAAATGGGATTGATATTAATGTTTGCGATGCCTATTGTATTGGTCATCATCGTAACCAGTATTCAAAGCAGCACGTTTGATATTATTGGCAAAAACAAAATTGAAATCTTTGTACAAAATAACGATGATGGAAGATTAAGCAACGAATTGATTCATGCGCTTGATACAAGTGGAATATTTAAAATTCTTCTCTTTAAGAATGGAAGTTCACAACAGATTGCAGATGAAATGCACTCAAAAGATGTTGTTGTTGCTATCTCCATTGATTCCTCTTTTACAAGAAAAACAGAAGCAAAAGCAAAGATGAATGCAAACAAAGCATTACTATCTTTTGGTTTGGAAGGTGATACCGTTGCTACTAATTTTTTAAATAAAAATGATCTTACTCTATATTACAATCCTATCATTCAGCAATCATTAAAACTATCTATACAAGGTGCGTTGAACAGCGCTATTCAAATCATTCAAAGCAAGGAAACACTCAAAGATTTATACTTCTCTATCAATGAGAAACCTTTGCCAGATTCTTTGCAAAAACAAATGCTTGCTAACAATACAAACATTCAGGAAGTCCAGTTGTCATCAAGCAATGAAAAAGTTATTTTAAATGCCACGCAGCACAATGTTCCTGCGTGGACAATCTTTGCCATGTTTTTTGTTGTCATGTCGCTTGGCAGCAGCATTGTGCGTGAAAAGTTAAGTGGCAGTTTTATTCGTTTAAGAACTTTGCCAACGACCTATTTCATTGCCTTATTATCAAAACAAATCACTTACTTGGCCGTAACATTTTTACAGGCATTCGTTATCTTCTTCATCGGCATTTATTTTTTCCCTTTTATTGGTTTGCCCCAATTGCATTTGCCACATGATATTATAGGGTTGATCGTTGTTACATTGCTGTGTGGCTGGTGCGCGGTGAGCTATGCAATATGTGTTGGTATTTTTGCAGACACGCAGGAACAAGCCAATTCATTTGGCGCTGTATCAATTGTAATATTATCTATTATTGGCGGTTTAATGGTGCCCAGCTTTATTATGCCCCATTCATTCAAATCGCTCATGTCAATTTCGCCATTGCACTGGTGTTTACAAGCCTATTATGGTTTGTTTTTAGAAGGCGGAAAACTGAAAGATGTGAGCACAAATATTTTATCTTTATTCATTATCACGATTGTGTTGCAAGCAATAGCTTTGCTCCAGTTGAAAAGAAAAAAATTGATCTAATGGAAACAACAGAATTAAAAGCGCAGTTAAAACAACAGATCATTGAGCACCTCAATCTTACCGATCTTAAACCTGAAGATATAAAAGATGATGAAGAATTATTTGGTGGCGGGCTTGGTTTAGATTCAATTGATTCGCTCGAATTGATTGTGTTATTAAACCGCGAATATGGCATTACAATTAAGGATCCGAAAGAAGGAAGAAAAGTGTTGGTTGATATCAATACAATGGCTGATTATATTGAAAGTAATCGAACGAAATAATTATTGTTTTTGCCTCGTTTGTTTTTACATCAAAATGTAATGTATAAGTTGCTTCTTTAACCAACCTAAACTTTTCATGCAAAAACAAACGTTGCCTGCATCTTGCAACAAACAACATCATCCATTTTCAGAATCTTTGATTTTGTTTG
>CAWJYO010000003.1:0-171326 GCA_963847085.1 uncultured Chitinophagaceae bacterium
TTCCCATACAACTAAAGCATTCGGGTTGGCCAGAGCATAACCATATTCAAAACCAAGAACGCCATATTCACTTAAAAACGAATTATAAATGTCTAACTTTTTTTGCCCTTCAGAAAGATGGTTCAACCGATTATAATAAGCATCATTTTCTTCATCGCGAAGTACGGCATGACGATGGCTGAAAGTTCCACGACGCACATCCTGACCACTCATTCTTACATTTGTTCCATGTGTAAGCAAAAAGAAGCATAGGCCAGCAGTTCGCCCGTTGCCCAATCGGCTTTTTGTTCCCCTTCAAACAATTTGATTTTATCCTGCAAAAGCTTCTCAACTTTGCGTAGCGGCTTAAAGTTTTCGGGCAATTTCATGATGCCGTTAAACAAAGTTGTAAACTCTTCTCGCGATATGGCTGTATCCGGCGAATGATCAAAATCGGCTGCTGTTGCTTTGCGCAATGTGAGCCACCATTTTTCAGGTTGTTGAAATTTGTAAGGCAGGGGATGTTGTTTTATTCATCCAAACGTTCCTGTAAATCGCTCCAGAATTTTTGCTCCATTTCTTTTGCTAAGTCCTGCGCGTCAGCTTCACCATGTTCTTTTAAATAATTGATGTAAACTTCTCGTGGGTTCGGATGCTTTTCAATAAGTTCATACAAATGCGGTTGCGTATATTTCGGGTCGTCGCCTTCATTATGTCCATAACGGCGATAACAAACCATATCAATAAAAATATCTTCATTAAATTTGCCGGTACGGGTTCAATATCGGAACATTTTACCACCGCTTCAGGATCATCTCCATTCACATGCATCACCGGAGCCTGTACCATCGCTGCAACAGATGTGCAATAATCGTACTGCGGGCATCATCAAAATCAGTAGTAAAGCCAATCTGGTTGTTAATAACAAAATGAATGGTGCCACCGGTTTAATATCCTTCCAGTTCGCTCATTTGGAGCAATTCATAAACAATACCCTGCCCTGCAACTGCTGCATCACCATGAATTAAAATAGGTAAAATCTCATTATAAATATTCTCATACAACAGATCTGCTTTTGCACGTGCAAAACCTTATACTACAGGGTCAACCACCTCCAGATGCGATGGATTTGGCATTAGCTTTACGTTTATTTTTTTTTCGTTTGGAGTATTGATTTCGAACCAAATCCCAAATGATATTTTACATCACCACTACCCATAGTCTGGTCATGCGTGCCGTACCTTCAAACTCACTAAAAATTTGCTCATAAGTTTTGCCAAGCGTGTTGGCAAGCACATTTAATCTTCCGCGGTGCGCCATGCCAATCACTACTTCCTGCACATTGTTATCGGCCGCTACAGAAATGATGGTATCCAATGCAGGAATGGTGGTTTCGCCACCTTCCAGTGAAAAGCGCTTCTGACCAACATATTTGGTATGTAAAAACTTTTCAAAGATGACACCTTCATTCAGCTTTTCTAAGATTCTTTTTTTCTTTTCTAATGGCAAATCTTTCGTGAAGTTGCGCTCCATCTCGTTGGTAAGCCAGTCAACCTTTTTCTGATCGCTGATGTATTTAAATTCAATGCCAACATGCGAAGCGTAAGCCTTTTGCAAATACTGTAAAATATTGCGCAATGTTGTTGCTCCAAGTCCGATGATTTCACCTGCCTGAAAAGTTTTATCCAAATCTTCTTCACTCAACCCAAAAAAGCCTAAATCGAGATTGGCTCCTCTGTCTCTGCGTTCGCGGATCGGGTTTGTTTTTGCCAATAAATGGCCTTTGTTGCGATAGCCTAAAATGAGGCGATACACTTTGATTTCCTGCCGCCAGTTATCGGTTGTAGCGGGCGTTTCTTTAGCAGCAACAGCGGTACCAGTTCCGTTGACATGACCATTTCCATTGCCATTTTTAGCAGAAGAAATGGCAAAATCAAAACCTTCAAAAAAACTCTTCATCTCCGGATCAACGCTGTCAGGATTGGCGACATAATCGTTGTATAAATTTTCGATAAAAGCCGGATGTGAATTGGTGATGTATGAAAAATCTTTCATGACAAAAGCATTTACTTATTATAATGACTTGCAGAATCAGTAGCGGCAAAGCGTTATTGAAAATGGGTACAAATATCGTAGTTTACCAAACATAAAATGGTAAGATGTACAAGAGCAAAGTCAATAAATTTTACTAAAAGAATATGAAATGAATTTATTTGATGATTTCGTTTTTTGTAAATGATAACAAAATAAAATTTCCATAACCAAATGCAAAGGCTTAGTTTTGCCATCCCAAAAATTTCAGGATTTATCTAAATTATTTATGGCAAACCATAAGGCTACACAGAAAGACGCGCGACAGGCTGCAAAACGCAGAGAAAGAAACCGTTACTACGGCAAAACCACTCGTAATGCCATTCGTGACATCCGTACTGTAACAGATGAAGCAGCTTACAACGAAAAGCTACCACTTACCATTTCGATGATTGATAAGCTGGCAAAAAGAGGAATTATTCATAAGAATAAGGCGTCTAACTTAAAAAGCAAACTGGCTAAAAAAGCAACTGTGAAAACAGCATAATTTTTATTTTTTTGTTCCAGTAATGGCAACATTGTTGGGACGTTTTTATTATTCTAACAATTTTTTGTTGTGTAAACAAAGCCGGTATATACCGGCTTTGTTTTTGCCTGAATTTTGCGAATGCATCACGAATATAAATGCAAAGGCACGAAGCGAATACTTCTTCACTTCGTGCCTTCGCTTTTCAGCAGAAATACAAATTACAATACCAGCATGGCATCTCCATAACTGAAGAAACGGTATTTATCTTTAATGGCTTTTTTATATGCTTCCATAGTCAAGTCGTATCCGGCAAAAGCGCAGCCATAATCAGCAGGCTGGTTTTAGGCAGATGAAAATTGGTAATAAGCGTCGGCAATATTAAACTTATAAGGCGGATGAATAAAATGATTGGTCCAGCCTTCGGATGGCTTCAATAATTTTTGCGCAGTAAAGCAAGTTTCCATCGCACGCATAGTAGTAGTGCCAATAGAGCAGATTCTGTGACCTGTTTCTTTTGCTTTGTTTACAATGTTGCAGGCTTCTTCATCAATGCGGTAATATTCAGCATCCATTTTATGCTTGCTCAGGTCTTCCACTTCAATCGGGCGGAAAGTGCCGAGGCCGGTATGCAAGGTAATTTCCGCAAAACGAATACCTTTTATTTCCAACGCTTAATCAGTTCTTTGCTGAAATGCAAGCCCGCCGTGGGTGCCGCTACAGCACCTTCATGCTTTGCATATACGGTTTGATAACGTTCTTTATCTTCTTCATCGGGCTTGCGTTTGATGTATTTTGGCAAAGGTGTTTCGCCCAAAAATTCAAGCATCTTTTTGAAATTCTTCATCGCCATCCCATAAAAAACGAATGGTTCTGCCGCGGCTGGTAGTGTTATCAATTACTTCAGCAACCAGTTCATCATTTTCACCAAAATATAATTTGTTGCCTACGCGAATTTTACGGGCAGGATCAACAATTACATCCCACAGACGGTTTGGCTTATTCAGTTCGCGCAGCAGAAACACTTCAATTTTGGCGCCGGTTTTTTCCTTACGGCCATACATACGGGCAGGAAAAACTTTGGTGTTGTTTACAACAAAAACATCTTTGTCATCAAAGTATTCAAGAATGTCGTTAAAGTGCTTGTTTTCCATTTGTCCGGTTTTGCGGTGAACCACCATCAGGCGGCTGTCTTCACGTCGTTTGGTCGGATTTTGTGCAATAAGATTAAGAGGAAGATCAAACTTAAATTGACTCAATTTCATTTGTGCTGCTAACTTTTAAAAGCAACATTTCATTTCGCCCTACTTCGTCACCGGGCTAGTGTCATGTTACGGCATGATGATTAAAAAAGGCTGCAAAGCTAATCATTTCTATCAAGATATTTTTTGTTTTCTGTAAGCAAACAATAGTAATTTGTGATTTTCCGGAAATTTGATTGAAAAAAAATCATAATTGTACATCTTTAAGTAATAATAGATTTGGACATTTGTTTTATTATAAGATGCCTTCTTATGTTTATTTGCATAAGATTGAATTTAGAATTTTATCAGTATAAACAAACTATTCCTCATTCAATCTACATTTGTTCTCTACGACTGAAACCAAATTATGAAACGAAGAACATTCATTCAGCAAACGGCTCTTGCGGGCGCAGCTATCGGCTTATCTCAATATGCTACGGCCTCGTCATTGAACAATTTTGAAACGGTAAGAACAGAACCATCCAAACGAAAGTTTACGAGCAAAGCTGTTGAAGCCCTTATCAGCGAAATCAAATCGAAGATTGGCAATAAAGAAATGGCATGGTTGTTTGAAAATTGTTTCCCCAATACCTTAGATACAACCGTTGATTTTGAAGTGCTCAATGGCAAGCCCGATACCTATGTTATCACTGGCGATATAGATGCTATGTGGCTTCGCGACAGCAGCGCACAGGTGTATCCATATGTGCGCTTGTGCAAGCAGGATAAAGAATTGCAGCAACTGATTAAAGGAGTTATTAACCGGCAGGTAAAATGTATTTTGAAAGACCCTTATGCCAATGCTTTTTATAAAGATGAAAACAAAATAAGTGAGTGGAAGGAAACCGACAGCACCGAAATGAAGCCCGGCGTACACGAACGCAAATGGGAGATTGATTCTCTTTGTTATCCCATTCGTTTGGCTCATGCTTACTGGAAGGAAACCGGCGATGCCACTGCGTTTGACGATGATTGGATAAAAGCCATGCAACTCGTCGTTCAAACGTTTACTGAGCAACAACGGATGAACAATTTAGGACCTTATCATTTTCAACGCAAAACATCATGGGCAACGGATGGCGTACCGATGAATGGTTACGGTTATCCGGCAAAACCAAACGGTTTAATCTGTTCGATGTTCCGTCCGAGCGATGATGCTACTATTTTTTCTTATCTCGTTCCGAGCAATTTATTTGCGCTGGTTTCTTTACAACGGTTAAACGAATTAAAACAGCAATTGCCTTCCAACAAAGCATCAGCCATTGATAGCACAGCGTTGATGACTTCACTGTCAGCCGCTTTGCAACATAACTATCACGTAACCAAACATCCTCAGTTTGGCGATGTATATGCTTATGAAATCAATGGTTTTGGAAGCTATAATTTAATGGACGACGCGAATGTTCCATCCTTACTTGGTTTGCCGTATTTGGGTGCAGTAAAAGCTAATGATCCGATTTATCATAACACGAGAAAATATGTATTATCGCCCGAAAATCCATTCTTTTTTAAAGGCACAGCGGGCGAAGGCATTGGCGGTCCGCACATTGGTTTGAACATGATTTGGCCGATCAGCATCACCATTCGCGGTTTAACTTCAACAGACGAAAAAGAAATTAAATACTGTTTAGACACGTTGCAAAAAACACACGCTGGTACCGGCTTTATGCACGAGTCGTTTAATAAAGACAATCCTTCTAACTTCACCCGCAAATGGTTTGCCTGGGCAAATACCTTGTTCGGTGAATTTGTTTGGAAAGTTTACCGCGAACAACCACATTTGCTGGAATAAAAGCGGCAAAACCAAAACTGTTATCACAGTGATAGTTGTTTTGATTTTTGAATTGCTTTTCAATCTTTCTTTTTCATAACTCATCTTTTTATGAACAATAAATTTTTGCTTGTTTTTGTTTTCTTTGGTTTATTAATTATGCTCAGTTTCAAACGCGATAAAACAAAAAAGGTTGTCTTCTTTGGCGATTCTATTACACAAGCCGGTGTGCAACCAAAGGGTTTTATTACGGTGATGAAAGACATGCTTCAAAAAGAAGGCAATACCAGCTACGACTTAATAGGAGCTGGAATTGGCGGCAACAAAGTGTACGATTTGTATTTGCGCATGGATAGCGATGTGCTGGCTAAATCGCCCGACATCGTGGTGATTTATGTAGGCGTAAATGATGTATGGCACAAGTCATCTTACGGTACTGGAACCGACGCTGATAAGTTTGAAAAATTTTACCGCGCAATCATTAAAAAAATTGAAGCTGATAATGCAAAAGTGATTTTGGTAACACCGGCTACCATTGGTGAAAAGAAAAATTATATGAACCAGCAGGATGGGGATTTGAATAAATATTCAGGCATAATCAAAAGCATCGGAAATGATCTGCATATTCCAGTTGTTGACTTGCGCACTCTGTTTGAAAACTACGAACAGCAACACAACACGAACGATGTCGACCGCGGCGTTCTTACGGTTGATGGTGTTCATTTGAATGATACCGGAAATCAGTTGGTAGCTGAAACGATTTTGAAAGCGATAATGGAGTTGAACTAAATTTTTATTGGCGGTAAAAATTTGTGCAAAAACAAAACCCCGTGTGGAAACACGGGGTTTATAAACCAAAAACCAACTCTTATGAAAAACTCTTAAATGTCTTACTGAATTTCGATTTGTTTAGGAGATACTTTTACTTCTTCTTTTTTAGGAAGAAATATCTGTAACACACCAGCTTCATATTTCGCTTTAATTTCATCAGCATTCACTTTTTCATCCAATGAAAAACTGCGCTTGAATGAGGAAACAGAAAACTCTCTGCGATGCGTTTTGTAAGCTTTTTCTTCGTTGTCAGATTTCTGAAAACTAACGGTTAACAATCCTTTTTCTACGTTAATCTTAAAATCTTCTTTCTGCAAACCAGGAGCCTGAAGTTCGAGATGATATCCATCTTCGGTTTCATGAATATTCACGGGAGGAATATTCAATCCTTTGTTCCAGTTAGCAGGAACAGTATTAAATAACTCATCCAAAAGATTGTTTACCGTGCGGTAGTTTTGTTTTACGAGTGTCATAGTTATTTTATTTTTTTATTTTTTCTAATGACACCTGTAGTTCAAACTGTATACCACCCGTTTTTTCCTATTGCAATGGCAAAATTAATCCAATTTTCAGCCAGAATGTCTTTATAAGTGTTTAAAAAAAGCCAAATTGTCCGAAATTAAGTGTTTTGTTGCTCATTTTTCCATTTTGCTTATTTTTGCCGAAACGAAATAAAAAACAAATGTATCCAGCAGAAATAGTAATTCCAATGAAGGCCGAACTTACCGATAACGGGTTTGAAGAAATGAATACGGCCACAGATGTTAATAACAGCTTAGAAGCAGAAGGCACCACATTGGTAATGGTGAACTCAGTATGTGGATGTGCGGCTGGCGCGGCGCGACCAGGTGTGTTGATGGCCGTGTACAATAGCAATAAAAAACCAGATAATTTAAAAACAGTATTTGCAGGTTTTGATGTAGAAGCTGTGAATAAAATGCGTGAACATTTGTTACCTTATCCACCCTCATCACCGGCAATCGCATTGTTTAAAGACGGACAGCTTGTGCACATGGTAGAGCGTCATCAAATTGAAGGACGACCTGCACAGGTAATTGCCCGTAATCTTATCGCTGCTTTCGAAGAGTATTGCTAAGCAATACCGTTAGCAGCAAACATTATCCATGCACGTACAGCTTTGTTCATGGATGGGTTAGTAAATATCGGTCCCGCCGTTCCCGGCGGGACATTTTTTTGACTAACATGTTATGCGATTTTTCTGATTCAGCAGATTGTAGAAACCGTTTTTGTTTTTGCCCAAATTTTTGAATTGTATTCATGAATTAGCCGAATCTATAAAATCATTCAAAATACTGGTTCAGATAATTAGCCGAATCAGATAAATCATTTAAAATCGTGGTTCAGATATGAACACAAACATTCCATTAGCCGAACGACTTCGACCTACAACATTAAACGAGCTGGTAGGGCAACAACACCTTACGGGTGAAGGCAGTATTCTTCGTAATGCAGTTGAAAGCGGCCGCATTCCTTCTCTTCTTTTATGGGGACCACCCGGTGTTGGTAAAACCACAATTGCCAACATTATTGCACATGCGCTAAACGTTCCTTTCCATCAATTAAGCGCCATCAGCAGCGGTGTAAAAGAAGTGCGCGAAGTAATTGAAACAGCAAAAGGAGAGAAGGGCGCAGTTTTATTTATTGATGAAATTCATCGGTTTAATAAAAGCCAGCAGGATGCACTACTCGGTGCTGTTGAAAAGGGAATTATTACACTTATTGGTGCAACCACAGAAAACCCTTCGTTTGAAGTGAATTCAGCTTTGCTAAGTCGCTGCCAGGTATATGTATTAAAAGCTTTGAATGAAGAAGATTTGGTGCAACTTCTGCATCATGCCATTGCAACAGATTTGGTTTTACAGGAAAAGCAGATTGAACTGAAAGAAACAGAAGCATTACTTAATCTGTCCGGTGGCGATGGAAGAAAGCTCTTAAATTTATTAGAATTAGTAGTAACCTCTTTTAGTGCAAAAACAAACGTTATTATTACCGATGATGTTGTAATGAATGTGGCGCAAAAGAGGATTGCTTTGTATGATAAAAGTGGCGAGCAGCATTACGATATTATTAGTGCTTTTATAAAAAGTATGCGTGGCTCCGATCCGAATGGTGCAGTGTATTGGCTGGCTCGAATGATTGAAGGTGGTGAAGATGTAAAATTCATTGCGCGGCGCATGGTTATTTTTTCCAGCGAAGATATAGGTAATGCCAATCCCAATGCGTTGTTGCTTGCCAACGCAACCTTTGATGCGGTAAATAAAATTGGTTATCCTGAATCAAGAATCATTCTATCGCAATGCGCTGTTTATTTAGCTTCTTCAGCAAAAAGCAATGCCTCTTACGAAGCCATTGGCAATGCGTTGGAAGCTGTGAATAAATGGGGGGATTTGCCTGTTCCGCTTCACATTCGTAACGCGCCTACAAGATTAATGAAAGAGATGGACTATGGTAAAAATTACAAATATGCCCACTCGTTTGGTGGCAATTTTACCGAGCAGGAATATCTGCCTGAAAAGTTATCTGGTACTGCTTTTTACACGCCAGGCAATAATATACGAGAAGAAGAAATGCGCCGCTTTTTAAAGGGGTTGTGGAAAGATAAATATGGATATTGATTTGTGATTTTTATTAAAAAAAGGTTCAAAACCAAACATCAACTTCCCGAATACATTACATAATACAACACAATCAACAGCACAGCAGCAATGGCAATAATCAGTGCATAGACTTTCCATTTTCCTTTTGCTTCTTTTTCTTCGTACACCATTTTCTGCGTTGCTTCGTCGGGTGCGTTGTACTCTTTTATATGCTCTTGCTCACCAATCAAAACCGTATGTTGTGCAGTCCTTGCGAACCACACGCTCGGCTGTTAAAGCCGGGTAAAAACAAAACGGGTATTCTGCCGCTGTAAAAGCAATGCTATCATCATCGGTTTTATGAAGCTTGCCAATGCCTCTTAATTCGCAAACCTTTTTTTGTTTCAACTGTTCAATCAAATCTTCTACTTCGTCTTTATACTTACGAATGGCAATTACTTTCTCCACCTTCCATTCGCGTGATAAAAAAGTATAAAAATGATTGTTGGTAGGATACACAACGGGTGCAAAAGAAACAGAGGTTTGTGGCGGCTCTATTTTTTTATCAGTAAACTGCAGTTGCGGTGCTGTTTGTTGTACCGCAAAATTGCCAATGCCGGGAACATTCAAATTTTTATAGAGCACCAAATATTTGTACAAAACCGTTTGCATGACGAAGTTTGTTTTTGCTGTATTTTTCAATCCAAAATCATAAATCACAAATCAATATCTATTCTTTCCGGCTCAAACGCCAAACGGTATTTTTGTAAGAGATGAAACGTGATCAGAATATGAACCAAAAGAACAACGCTTAATACAATAAAAAAATTGAGCAGGCCAGCCATTGCACCTTTTAAATCGGCTGCTGTTACACCCTGTGGAAGCGTGGTTGAAGCCGTCCATTGCTTCATACCTTCTTCAAGCAACGCAGGATTTGCTTTTACCGAAATAAATGAAACCGCAGCCATCAAAAAAAACACAAACGTGATGACGCCGTTAATGCGAATGAAATCGCGCAATAGCGGCTTGCACCGTTTATTGCTGTCAATGCCTTTTGTTAGAAAAATGAACGAAGCAATAATGTAAATGACCATGCAGGCAAATAAAAAAACGCTGATCAACATGGTAGGATTGCCCAAAGCTGAAAGTAATGCAAGCAGACAAACCAAACCAAAAAAGGCTGCTACTGGTAGCAGCAAAAAAGAAAGGATTTTATAGATGATAAGTTCGGTTTTCATAAGGCGCAAAAGTAAAATAATGTACGATGTTAGATACCGGATGAAAAATAAAATGAAAATAAAAACGGTACTATCAATTGTACAACATGCTTCATCAATCAAATCATTGTTGTTGCGCCGCAAAGCCTTCCGGTACGGCATCTTCTGCATCATCATGCGTTGGCTTGTTCATAGGAACATTGTTTACATCTTCATGAGTCTGCCCGTCTTCATAACTCACGGATACATACACGCTAAGCTTTTGTTTTGCCAAACCTTTAAAGGTTCCTTTCACAGGCGTACAATCTCTAAAATGCCTGCCCACAGCCAGTTTCACATGGCGGTTGGTAACCCAAACATTGTTGGTTGGATCAATGCCAGCCCATCCAAAATCCGGCAAGTCAGGCTTCCACCCAGGCATGGGTTGCACCTTCGCCACGCATACCATTTTTATTGGGACAAATATAACCGCTTACATACCTGCCCGGAATATGTAAAGTACGCAGAATCTGCAGCATCACATGAGCAAAATCCTGGCAAACGCCGGCTTGTGTTTCAAGTATTTCGTTCACCGTAGTTTGTACATTGGTAATGCCTTTTACATAATTGAAATGTTGGTAGATATAATCTGCGCAGTTTTGAACCGTTTGCGCTACCGTATTGTGAGGCTGATGAATCTGTTGAATGATGTTATCAATTGCATTTTCATTTGTTATAAAATCTGGCGTTGCCAGTTCAATCAGATGAAAATTTTCATCCATTTCCTGTTGAAGCTCACCAAACATTCCGCCATTATAAATGTTCACTTCTTTTGTTTCCAATGTGCGAACCACCAGCTTGCTTTCAATTACCAAAAGTGTATGCAGGGGCAACACACTGAACACGCCCACTTTGTTTCCCCAATAATCAAAAAAGGTTTCAACACTGGGCTGATGCGTAATAGTTAACTCATGGTTCAGCACTTCCTGTCCTTCGTATTGATAAGGATAAATTTTAATCTCGTTATTACTTTCTTTAACAGCGTGATTGTACTCGTAACGGGTAATGTGATGTATTTTAAAAAGCGACATTATTTTCAATTAATGATAAGAGAAAAACTGTTGTGCAAGTTGCGTGCTAAACAGGGAAAGCTCAGTTTGAATATCATTCAAAAAAGGCTTAAGACTGCTTCCTGTCAGGCTTTCCGGCTCTTTGTATTTTATAGTGCTGTATAGCCTGCCAAGGCTGTTAATAAGGAGTTGATTTTCTTTACTGTCGTCGGCTTTCGCCATTACTTTTTTTAAGTAAATATTAATGCGACTGAGCGAATACAAAATAGAGCGTGTGAAGTTTTCGTTCCATATTATCTGGTGAAGGAGATTTTGATTGTAATTATTATTGGTGTACGTTTTTAAATGCAATTCATAGCCCGATAATGCAAGCAGGAGATAACGCCATTGCAAAATATCGTGCTGCTGTTCAATATCGTAATCAATAGCCGCCAGTGAATCTTGCAACACATGAATGGTATGAAAGCAACGTTCAATGTATTTCCCGAGGCTCATAAAATTCCAGCCGCCGCCGCGAGGCATAGTGAGTTCAATAATACCGGCAAATAAAACCGCATGTTGCGCCAGATGTTCCAGAACTTCTAACGCTTCATTACTGCTCAGTTTATTGATGAGATGTGCCTGGTTGATGTAATGATAAATTTGATTCACTTCTTCCCAGGTTTCTTTGGTAATATGATCCTGTGCGCCGCGTGCATTTTCGCGTGCTCTGTGCACTATTACTTTCAAGGAGTTTTGATTGTGAGTGTCAAAAATAATTTTGTGAAGTACAGCAGGCATATTGTTTTCTATCTTCTCAATTTCCTCGCCGCTGAGGTAGGTTGAAATTTGTAACACAGGTCGCCAGCTTTGCGGTGCGTTCACACCTTTGTCAAGCGAAAGAATATAATGGATTGACATGAGTCTTACAAGGCTATCCGTTCTTTCCATATAACGATTCAGCCAAAACAACGAATCAGCAATTCTGCTTAACATGTTGGTCATAACGATGGTTGGGTTTAAATAATCACTTCAGGTTTTACCTTACAGCCGTTCCTTTTGGTTTTGTTGATATTCTTGCAACTTGAATTTTAATTCTTGTTTGTTATTCTTTCAATCAATTACCCATGTGTCTTTACTTCCTCCGCCTTGCGATGAATTTACCACCAATGAACCTTCGCGCAACGCAACCCGCGTTAAACCACCCGGAACAATCTTTACGCCATCTGCGCCAAACAACGAATACGGGCGCAAATCCACATGTCGCGGCTGCAACTTGCCATTGATAAAGCAGGGTACGGTGCTTAGTTTTATAATCGGCTGCGCTATAAAGCTGCGGGGATCTTTTTCAATTTCTTTTTTTGCTTTCAGCCATTCTTCTTCTTCTACTATATTGCCCATTATCATTCCATAACCGCCACTTTGATTGGTACGTTTAATTACCATCGAATTCAGATAAGAATATACATGCTCACGCTCGTCTTTGTTTTCCATCTGGAAAGTAGGAACGTTGTTCAGAATCGGTTCTTCGTTTAAATAATACCGGATCATCTGCGGAACATAAGCATAAACAGCTTTATCGTCTGCAACACCGTTGCCTACAGCATTGGCAATGGCAACGTTGCCTTTACGATAAGCGTCCATCAACCCGGGTACGCCCAGCACACTTTGTGGATGAAATGTAAGCGGGTCTAAATACTCATCATCAATGCGGCGATAAATCACGTGAACGCGGGATAAACCGCCGGTGGTTTTCATATATACATTATGGTGGTCAACAACCAAATCTCTTCCTTCCACCAATGGAATTCCCATTTGTCTTGCAAAAAAAGTATGTTCGTAATAAGCTGAATTATAAACACCCGGCGTAAGCAGAACAACGCGGGGATTGTGTACCTGGTGCGGAGCCAGCGACAACAGTAATTGATGCAATAAGATAGGATAATTGTTGATAAGCCGCACCGAGTTTCCGGCAAACATATCGGGAAAGATACGCTTGGTTACTTCCCTGTTTTCAAGCATATACGATACACCGGAAGGTGTGCGAAGGTTATCTTCCAAAACATAAAATCTACCATCATCGCCACGTATCAAATCAATGCCTGAAATATGAACGTAAATATCATGCGGCACTTGTATGCGATATACTTCACGCATATAGTGCGGACAGGAAGCAATAAGTCGCGCCGGAATAATTTTTTCTTTTACAATTTTCTGGTCATTGTAAATATCTTTCAGGAATATATTGAGCGCAGTAAGTCGTTGAGCAATTCCCTTCTCAATTTGCTGCCACTCGTTTCCAGTAATAATTCGCGGAATAATATCAAACGGAAAAATACGCTCTATACCGGCATTATCGGCATATACTGTAAAGGTGATGCCTTGGTTCATAAACAACTCACCCGCCAGTTTATCTTTATTGTGCATGGCTGGCAAATCAAGATGTTGCAAAGCCGATACAATTTTTGCATAAGGCTCACGCACGTCGCTGGCGTTCCACATTTCATCGTAGAACCCCTGCATAACTAAATACTCGTTTAATAATGCAGTTACACTCATAAGTTGCTGTTTACGAATTTGTAAAAAACAAATTGACTTTCTCTATGGCGCAACTTATCGAAGAAGGATGGAAAAGTAGTAAAAAGTTTTAATAGTAAATGAGGTTAAAAATAAAAAGAGAAGCGGTGCTTCTCTTTTTTATGATTGATATTAGTTTGGTTGTGTATGCTTTATAATCTTCTTCAATTTTTATTTTGAATTGATTTGTATTCCCAACTCATCCAACTGCTTTTGATCAATGGTAGCAGGTGCATCCAGCATCACATCTCTGCCCGAATTGTTTTTTGGAAAGGCAATAAAATCGCGGATGCTTTCGCTCCCGCCAAGTATTGCGCATAATCTGTCAAAACCAAACGCAATGCCGCCATGCGGTGGTGCGCCGTATTCAAAAGCGCCCAATAAAAATCCAAATTTATGTTGCGCTTCTTCTTCGCTCATGCCTAAGGCTGCAAACATTTTTTCCTGTAATTCTCTTTGATAAATACGAATAGAACCGCCGCCAATTTCATTGCCGTTGAGAACCATATCATACGCATTGGCTTTGATATTGGCATACGGATGTTCCAAATATTTTGAGGCGTTCTCAATGGATGGATTGTTGTTAATCATCACCTCAATATCCGAAGGCTTTGGCGAAGTAAACGGGTGATGCCGCGCTACCCAGCGGTTTTCCTCTTCTGCATATTCAAAAAGTGGGAAATCCAGCACCCAAAGCAGCTTAAACTCACCGGCTTTGCGCAAGCCCAAACGTTTGCCCATTTCCAACCTCAATTCGCTCATCGCTTTGCGCGTGCGTTCCTCTGCACCGGCAAGCAATAAAACCAAATCGCCTCTTTGCGCGTCGCAGCTATCAGCAATGGCTTTTAATCGTTCTTCACTATAAAATTTATCAAATGAGCTTTTATAAGTGCCGTCCTTATTCACTTTAATAAAGGCAAGACCTTTCATGCCAATTTGCGGGCGCTTCACCCATTCAATCAACTCATCGGTTTGTTTTCGCGAATATTCTGAACATGCTGGAACGGCGATGGCTAACACAGTTTCTGCTTCATCAAACACTTTAAAATCTGCTCCGCTTATTAACTCGCTATTGTCTTGTTTGGAAACATAAACCGAGGAAGGCTTTTTCAGGTTAGAAATCTTCATTCCAAAACGTATATCTGGTTTGTCGTTTCCATAGTTCCACATCGCATCTTCCCACGACATCCGTTCGATGGTTTCGTTGTAATCAATGTTTTTTACGTCTTTAAAAATGGCTTTAATTAAACCTTCAAACATATTCAGGATGTCGTCCTGTTCAACAAATGACATCTCACAATCTATCTGTGTAAATTCTGGTTGACGGTCGGCACGCAAATCTTCATCGCGAAAGCATTTTACAATCTGATAGTAGCGGTCGTAGCCACTTACCATCAGCAGTTGCTTGAATGTTTGCGGGCTTTGCGGAAGAGCATAAAACTGGCCTTCGTTCATGCGCGAAGGCACCACAAAATCCCTGGCGCCTTCGGGTGTTGATTTAATTAAAAAAGGCGTTTCAATATCCATGAAACCCTGACTGTTCAAGTAGTTGCGGGCAGAACGACTGACTGCATAACGAAGCTCTAAGTTTTTTTTTACCGCATTGCGGCGCAAATCCAGAATAACGATATTTCATGCGCAAATCATCGCCTCCATCTGTATCATCCTGAATGGTAAAAGGAGGCACTGCCGACTTATTTAAAATTGTAAATGAGGAAACGATAATTTCTATATCGCCGGTTGCAATGTTTTTGTTTTTATTGGTTCTTTCACGAACGGTTCCTTTTACTTGTATTACAAATTCACGACCCAGCGGAGTTTGATCAAGCAAAGCATTTAATTCTTCGCCAAACAACAATTGTGTAATACCATAACGGTCGCGCAAATCAATGAACGTTATAGCTCCAAACTTACGAATGGTCTGTACCCATCCGGCAAGCGTTATAAGGCTTCCGCTATCTTCTATTCTTAGTTCGCCACAGGTATGCGTTCTGAACATGATGTATTTTTTGGGAGCGCAAAGATAAGCGTTAGTGGATGGGAAGAAAATTAGCTTTCAGATATTGTATAGGCAGATGATGGTTAATGCGAATTGTGTGTAGACAAAAAAGCCTTGCCGAAGCAAAGCATTTTTCATGCAAAAACAAACTTTATAATTATTGATTAATCACTTCAACACCAGGATGCACTTTTTCATCAAAAACAAATTTGCTATCAGGAATGGAAGCATTGGTATTTACATTGTTCAATGCAAACTCGATGGTATTATCTCCTTTATCCAGAACTTGTGCTTTGGTAACAATGTCTTTGGTTTTGTCTATAAATACAGTTACCTGCTTAAAGTTCTTTCTTTTATCAACCGGTGTTAATGCTATTTTATAAATATTACCTGATGAAGAAAGCAGATTATAGGTAAAATCTTTATCGTAAAAATTGCTTAAAAACTTTTGCGGCGAAAACGCCTGGTTATCATCGGCCGCGTCAGTTACGGTTACTTCTTTTTCGCTGCTGTTGTAGTTCCAGTTTTTGGTGCCGTCGCTGTAAATTTCGTTACTGCCTTGTTTCAAATAATATTTAGAACCTTTCACTAAAATTTGTCCTGTTTTTGTACCATGTGCTGCGCCTTTTTTATCTTTTGTGGAATAACTAAAATTGGCTGATATGCCCTGATAGCTTTTGAGCTTATTACTTACTTTATCGAGGATAGATTTTGCATCAGTTTGTGCAAATGATGTGCTGGCAATACTTATGGCTAATACAATCAATACAAATACTTGTTTCATCAGGCTAAAAATTTGGGTAACAAAAGTAATTCTTTCATTAACAACGGGTAAGATATAAATGATAAACAATCGTTTAATCTTCATTTCAAAACACAATCTTGTTATCTCACAACTCTTTATCTTTTAATTAACCTTAACACCTATTGAAGGCAGCGCATTGCGTTTTATCATTGCTTCAAAGCTAATTTTGCGCACGATATGAAATGGTGTATTCAACTTCTTTTTCTCTCTGTTTTGTTTTGTTCTTCCTGTATCTCCAAGTTTGGTAAAGTGTATAAAAGCAAAGACAAGGAATATAAATATAAAATGGCCGAGCAATATTATTCGCAAATGAAATGGGATAAAGCTTCACAGTTGTTTGAGGGTTTGTTTCCGTATGTAAAAGGTACGGCGCGTTTTGAAGATATGTATTACAAATACGCTTATTGTGCGTATAACCAAAAAGATTACTTAAACGCAGAAAATTTATTCAAAACATACACTGAAAACTTTCCCAACGGGCAACGCTCGGAAGAATGTGAATACATGCGGGCTTATTGCTTTTACAAACAATCGCCGAAGATAGATTTAGACCAAACCAATTCAACCAAAACCATTGGTTTGATGCAGGCTTTTATCAACGCGCATCCGGGTAGTGAGCGCAATAAAGAAGCAGAAAAAATTATTGCTGCCATGCGCGACAAAGAAGAGGTGAAAGAATACAAAGCGGCTCAGTTGTACTACAATTTGAGCTATTTTAAATCGGCGGCGGTTTCTTTTAATACGTTGATGGACGACTTTCCCGATTCGGATAAAAGCGATGAATACAAATTAGAAATGGTGCGTTCTTACTATAAATACGCTGAAGCAAGTGTTACTGACAAACAATCTGAGCGCTTTGAAAAAGTCCTTACCGAAATATCAGATTTTGAAGATCGCTTTCCGCAAAGTAACTTGCGCCCGCAAGTGGAAGAATTTAAAACACTTTCCAACAATCACATAAAAACATTACATGATGAGCAAGCTAAGGCGGCAAATGGGCAATAATATTGCACCTGTTGTTGAAACAAAAAGTTTAGTTGATATAAAAAACAGAACCGGCAACTTATACGAATCTATAGCCATTATAGCCAAACGTGCCAACCAGATAAACGTTGCTGTAAAAGATGAATTGCATACCAAACTGGAAGAATTTGCTACGCACACCGACAGTTTGGAAGAAGTGCACGAAAACAAAGAGCAGATTGAAATTTCGCGTGCTTACGAAAAGATGCCTAATGCAGCTATTCTGGCAACGCAGGAATTTATGGAAGATAAAATTTATTATCGCAAAAACGACGATGATCTATTTAGATAAGTTGGATTTACGGCAAAAACAAAAAGCAGCATTTACAAATGCTGCTTTTTTTGTCTGAACCAGGATTTTGGACGATTTTACTGATTCGGATGATTTGAAAAAGATTGAAAGAATTTGGGCAAAAACAAACCAATTTCTACTATCTTCCTAATCAGTAAAATCTCCTCAAATCCTGGTTATAGCTTTATTTCTTCATCGTTACTGTCGAAAAAGTGAAACTCAGTAAGATTGTAATCGTTGTTCTTAATAATTTGAATTTTGGTTTTGTACTTCTGATTCCATTTGTAACGAATAGAATTAAACCACCAGCCTTTTGTAAGATGCGAATACAAAATCGGATGAACGGAAATGGTAATGTTTTTATGTTGGTGCGTGAGTAAATAATGCAATCGTTTTTCAATTTCTTCAACCAACAAAACCGTTGGTGAAATCTTGCCCGAGCCATTGCACGAAGGGCAAATTTCAGAAATGTTGATGTTTACTTCCGGCCTCATGCGCTGGCGCGTAAGCTGCATAATGCCAAACTTTGAAATCGGCAAAACCGCATGTTTCGCACGGTCAGTTCGCATGTAATCTTCCATCGCTTCCTGAACTTTCCTTTTGTTGTCAGGATTTTTCATGTCAATGAAATCAACGACAATGATACCGCCAATATCGCGCAGCCTCAATTGCCGCGCAATTTCTTCTGCCGCTTCCAGATTGGTTTGCAACGCATTTTCTTCCTGGCTGTTGCTAACGCTTTTGTAACCACTGTTTACATCAATTACATGCAAGGCTTCCGTATGTTCAATTATCAAATAAGCACCGCTCGGAAGGTTTACCGTTTTTCCAAACGAAGCTTTAATTTGTTTGTTCACACCAAACTGATCGTAAATCGGAATGCCGTTGTTGTAATACGTAACAATGTCGGCTTTGTCAGGCGCAAATTTTTCAATGTAACTTTTGGTATCGTTATAAATGTTTTTATCGTTGGTAACAATGCGGTTAAAATCTTCGTTCAGCAAATCGCGCAGAATACTCGTGGTTTTGTCCTGCTCGCTTAAAATTTTGCAAGGCGCTTCAGCACCACGCAGATTTTTTTGAATATTGTTCCATGTTTCCACCAACATCATTACATCTTCGTGCAAGTTCTGCGGCTTTTTTTCCTTCTGCGGCTGTTCGAACAATCACTCCAAAGTTTTTTGGTTTGATGGATTCTACAATTTTTTGTAATCGCTTTCTTTCCTCAGAAGAATGAATTTTTTTCGATACGGCAACTACATCGTTAAACGGCGTTACAACAATGTATCGGCCTGGTAACGATAACTCGCAGCTTAAGCGTGGACCTTTAGCGGCAATCGGTTCTTTTAAAATTTGAACCAATATATTGGGTTTGCCACTCAGAACCTCATTTATTTTTCCTGTTTTTACAATTTCGGGTTCAATAGTAAACTTAGAAAAATCAAGTGGTGCTTCGCTTTTGTCGTTAATTGCCATTTGCGTAAACTTCAACAACGAGCGGGCATAAGGGCTTAAATCAGTGTAATGAAGAAAGGCGTCTTTTTCGAAACCAACGTCAACAAAAGCTGCGTTTAAACCCGGAATTAGTTTTTTTACTTTGCCAAGATATAAATCTCCTACGGCGAAGCTGGCATCTGCTTTTTCGTTGTGCAGTTCAACCAGCTTTTTGTCTTCCAGCAGCGCAATTTCAACACCGGTTGGCGCTGCATTAATAATCAAATCTTTGTTCACAATTAAGGCAACTTTAAAATGTTTACATAAAAAGGAAGCAGATAATAACACAGCATTCACCTAATCGTTGGTGAAACAACCGATGAAACAGCGTGATTTCTGCTGCTGTTTAAGGCAAGATGATAAGGAGAAGGAAAAGTTGCGTACAAAAAACCGGAGCAATAAATCAATCAGTAAAGAATCCGGAATATTGCTATTCCGGATTGTTAGTTAGCTGTAAAAACTATTTGTTTTTCTTTTTATGACGATTTTTTCTTAATCTTTTTTTGCGTTTGTGCGTAGCAATTTTATGACGTTTTCTTTTTTTTCCGCAAGGCATAATTAAAATACGTTTTTATAAATGATAAATGTTTACTGCAATGTTTTAATTCGTTCCTCAATCGCTGCTTTTGCTTCCGGTACGGAGATATTATTTTTTGCTTCGCGATACCATTTTACCGCGGCTGCTTTATCTCCTTTGCGCTCGTAGGTTTCTGCCAGGTACAATAACGCTTCTGTGTTATGCGGCTGTTTATTTATCACGATTGTAAAGCGCTCGATAGCTTTATCAAACTGTCCGCTGCGAATGCCTCCTAAGCCGAGCATCATTTGACCATAGAGGTTATCCGGATTCTTTTCAACCACCTGGCGGATAGCCATGATTCCCTGCATTGGATTATCGGCAATATTGCCAAACAAATAACAGCCACCTATTCCAATCTTCGCCGAATCATCAGCCGGATTTAATTCCAAACTCTTCTCAAACAACTCTTTCGCGTTTGTTGCCAGCCAGCGCTGATTGGCAGGATTGTCCTCACTAATCAGGTTATCCAGCATCAAACGGGCTGCAAAGTTGAGCTTTTTTTCAGAATTTTCCAACTTGCCTGCTTCGCCTATGTAATAAGCGCCCAATATGTGCATTCCTAAACTATCGTCCCAAAACGAAGCCAACTGGTTGTACACTTTTATTTGCTGGGCTTTTACATCACCACGCACTACACTGTTCTCCAGTTGTGTAACTCTGTTTAATTGCGAAGGCGTGAGTTTTGCTTTTGCCGTTGTTAGCAAAGTTTGAGTAGTAAGTTCAGGAGTAGAGGAAACAGAATCTGTGGAGTTATGAGCGGTAGAAACTACCGGTTGTTTTTTATGAGGCGGGATGGTTTTGCCAAAAAAAAACAGGCAGGCAAATAGTAGAATGCCGCCTGTAATAACAATCATTTGTTTTTGTATCATTTACAATGCTTTCGTAGCCGCAAAGTTATCATTTTTGCTTGCTGTGCATTTCTTTCACTTCGTTAATAAATTCTTTAGATGGCTTAAAAGCAGGAATAAAATGTTCGGGGATTTCTACTGCTACATTCTTTTTTATATTTCTGCCAATCTTAGCCGCGCGCTTCTTTGTTATAAAGCTTCCAAAACCGCGGATGTAAATGTTTTCTCCTTTCGCTAAACTTTCTTTAATCTCTTTTAGCATGGTTTCCAGCGAAACCAAAACATCTACTTTAGCAATCCCTGTCTTATCAGAAATGTTGGTTATTAAGTCTGACTTTCTCATTTGTTTTCAAATCTTTTTATGTAAAAAATGGAAGCGCAATACTCTGTAAATGAAAGCAAATCTTTATTAAAAATGATTAAACAATAATTTATAATACAGATTATTTTCATGGATAAACAGCAATTTACTTGCCAATTAGCTCAATGGCACACAACAAAAAACAAGAGAGAACTGCCCTGGAAAGGGGAGAAGGATGCTTATAAAATCTGGTTAAGCGAAATTATTCTGCAGCAAACACGCGTTGCTATGGGGCTGAAGTATTATGAAACTTTCATAAAAAAATATCCTGCTGTCATCCATTTGGCAAATGCGCCTGACGACGAGGTATATAAATTATGGGAAGGTTTGGGTTACTACACCCGGTGCAGAAATTTGTTGGCAACCGCACGATTTATAGCTTATGATTTAAACGGTAATTTTCCTCAAAAATATGAAGATATACTGGCGTTGAAAGGAGTTGGGCCTTATACTGCCGCTGCTGTTGCTTCGTTTGCATTTGACCTGCCATACGCAGTCGTGGATGGCAATGTGTTTCGGGTGCTGGCGCGATGTTTTGGTATTGGTACACCCATTGACAGCAAGGAAGGGAAAAAGCTTTTTACAGATCTGGCTACTGAAATTTTGGATAAAAACAAACCGGCTCAGCACAACCAGGCGATCATGGATTTTGGCGCTACAATCTGCAAGCCAGTTGGTCCTTTGTGCAATGAATGTCCGTTGCAAAATAGCTGCTTTGCTTACCAAACAGGAAAAGTGAACGAATTGCCGGTAAAAGAAAAAACGATTCTTATAAGAACACGCTGGTTTACTTATTTTATATTCACTGCTGATGATAAAACGCTAGTGCATCAGCGCACGCAAAAAGACATCTGGCAACAACTCTACGAGTTTTATTTAGTTGAAACGAATGAATACAAAGCCTGGAATGAAGAGAACGTAAATGCGTTTCTGCATCACCAATTTTCGATTGAGGATTTCAGTTTGCTTTATATTTCGCCACAGCTTTCTCAGCAACTCACACATCAGACTGTAAATGCTGTGTTCATCAAAATCAAATTGAAAAAGATACCGCAGGTTTTGGAGCGTCACCAATGGGTAACAGGCGAACAAATGCAGGCACTTACATTTCCAAAAATCATAAACGAATATTTACTGAGCCTATCTTTTCAACCGGTTTTGTTTTCATAAGAATTTTTCAAAAAAAGCGGTAAAAACAAAAATGCTTCGCTGTTATTGGCGAAGCATTTTTTTGATCAAAAACAAACTCATTACTCCTTCATAAAAGTAGACGTGGTTGTTTTGTTATTGGCTTTAATCTGAATAAAATAAGTGCCTTTACTTAAACCATCAATGGCTGCAGGTTGCGTTAATGTATAATGGCTCCATTGTTTCACTGCACGTCCTTTGGCATCGTATATAACAACGGCATCCGCAACGGTAGTATTGGGAATGCTAAAGCGTATAAAGCTGCCTGCAGGGATTCGGATAAAGACTTACGATACTTCCACTGCCATGAACCAATGCCGTACCTGAATAAAACAATTTGCCATCTTTATCAACTTCCTGTATGCGATAGTAAACGCTCGGCGGCACGTTTGTTTTTGCATAAGTTTGGTCGTTATAAGTGTAGGTTGAGCCTGTACCGTTTCCTGTTGCTGCAACAGCACTAACTGTTACAAAATCGGTTCCGGTAAGACTGCGTTGAATGTTGAAAAGATGTGTGTTGGTTTCCTGTGCTGTTTTCCATTGCAGCCAAACATTTTTGTTTTGCAAGGATGCTGTGAATGATGTGAATGTAACCGGCAAAGACGAGGATGATTTTAAATAAGTGGCGCTTAATGTAGTGATAGGAAAACCATTAACAGGATTGGTAATGCCAAATACAGTAAGATAAGCACTTGTTGTTGTTGCATTAACTGTTAGCAGAGGCACATGGGTGCCAGGCGTATAATAAAAATAACTTACTGTTCTTATGTTAGCCGTAAATGTACCGGAGACAGGGAAACCGCCTATCTGTGCAGTTGTATCTTTTACCGTTGTAACATTTTCAATATACTGTACCCGTAGAACATTGTTGTATGATTTTCCACCAGGTAAATTTAAAGTGCCATAGCCATCCCCTTTTAAGCTGTCTTTCCCACGGAAAGTGGCTGCATAATTTGCAACTATACCCACCACCGAATCAGTATAAAAACTATTGTAGGAAAACGGATAAGGCAAATATATCCTTGGTGTTGTATAGGTTATCTGGCCGGTATCAGCAGCAATAAGGCCAACAATTGACAATTGTGAGGCTTGTGAATTGAAATAAACAAAGTTTGCGTTGTTGTCGGTTACAACTGCCAGATTGCTGTTAGGAAAAGAAGACGCATAAGGCGTTGCTGAAGGCAATAACACCTGTACAGATCCGGCCACCGTACTGTCGGCAAGGCCGCTATAATCCCAGGTCTGATTTGCCCCGCCGGCATAGGAGGGAAGATTACTGGTTTGCGCTACCTGATTCGAAAAAGTTTCTCCGACTACAGGCGTTGTGGTAGATGAAGTAAGTGTGGGACCTTGCGCCCTGGTTGTTACACATAAACTCACAAAAGCAAAGGCAAGAAGTAAAACTCTTTTCATAAATTAGGAAGTTGGTTGTTGTTAACAATGATGTAAAGATAAGATGATGTTGATAAAATAGTCATGAACATACATTATGTTTTTTCAGTATCGGGTCAACATAAAAATGGTCGAAACCAAAAGCTATAACGCAGCCAAAGTATATCCCTGCAATTTGTTTTCGTCCAATATTTTGATGTTTCTGTCTATCAGTTCAATTACATTTTCATTCACCAGTTCATTTAAAATTCTGAACATACTTTCATAGCTCGTGCCTGCAAACGAGGCTAAATCCTGCCTGCTTATTATCATGTTGATATTTCCATTTTCGTCTTTGCCAAACTGGTTCTGAATAGTTAGCAAACTATCGGCTATTCGTCCTTTCATATCCATTTGCACCAGGTTGCGCATCCTGTGCTCGGTAGCCTGCAGTTCCTGTGCATAAAACATCATCAGCCGGTACGTAAGTTCCCCATTCATTTTTAATGAGGAAACAAAAAAAGAGGTATTTATAAAACAGGTAGTAGTAGGCTCTAACGCTGTTGCCGAAACAGGGTAAGTGTGGTTGCTGCCAATGCCTCTATGGCCCAGCACATCTCCATCGGCAGCAAAGCGTATGATCAATTCTTTTTGCTCTCCCCAGGGTTTGTGCACTTTTGCTTTTCCGCTATATAAGAACCAAATGCCTTCAACAGGCTGACCTTCTTTAAAAATAGTTTCTCCTTTTTTATACCGTATGTTCTTTTTATGAATCGCTACCAGTTCAAGCCATTCGTTCGAACATGCTTTGCATAGAAAGCAGCTTCTAACATCGCAATTGTTTTTTGTTTTGCTCATAATTATGTCATTATTTATATCATTCGTGAAATAAATCAAAAGTATTTCACAAAGAATATTTTAAGATAGTATTCTTTATTGAATTTGTATTTTTGATGCTATATGGCATACCTTTGCGGTGCAATTTAATCAAGGATGAATAACCCCAAACATAGTTCTGCCATTCCAGTTTCTCCTACTTTAGAAGGCGAGATGAGAAACCCTCAAAACCTGCCTGCCGAAAAGCCTGCGCTATCAGGCAGAGTTTTCTTTTTAAGCTTACAAGCCATAGTCAATGCCATTGTTATCGGCGCAATTGCTAAGGTTCTTGTTTTATTAATTCAACTCATTACCAATATCGCTTTTTACAAACAATTTTCATTTCAGCCATCTTCTCCGGCAGGCAACCATTGGGGCGCAATGGTCATTTTTGTACCCATTATAGGCAGCGTTATCGTGGGTATTATGGCGCGCTATGGTTCAGCAGCCATACGCGGTCATGGCATCCCCGAAGCGATGGAAAATATCATTTTAAATGAAAGTAAAATTAAACCCATTGTTACATTTTTAAAACCCATTTCGGCAGCTATTTCCATTGGCACGGGCGGGCCTTTTGGTGCCGAAGGTCCTATTATTGCAACCGGTGGCGCTTTGGGTTCCGTAGCAGGCCAAGTAATGCACATATCAGCAAGCGAGCGAAAGATAATGCTGGCTGCGGGCGCCTGTGCCGGTATGGCGGCTATCTTTGGCAGCCCGGTAGCAGCGGTAATGCTGGCTATCGAATTGCTCCTGTTTGAGTTTTCGCCGCGCTCTATCATCCCAGTCGCCCTGGCTTGTGCCACAGGTGCCGCAATGCACTTGCTCTTTTTTGGCAGTGAACCTGCATTTGAAATGCCTGCCATACCCGACCCAAGCAATATTGCGCTGGCAATGTATGTGCTGATGGGTGCTTTTATAGGCGTGGTTGCTTCTCTTGTTTCCAAGTCGGTATATTGGGTAGAAGACATGTTTAATAAACTGCCCCTGCATTGGATGTGGTGGCCTGCCATTGGCGCCGTAGCTGTAGGTGTGATTGGCTATTTCGCACCGCATACGATGGGCGTTGGTTATGATAATATTACTGCATTGCTCACGGGCAAGATCTCTTTAGCTATTATGTTCTCACTTTGTTTTTTAAAGTATTTGTCGTGGGTTATATCCTTAGGCAGCGGCACATCTGGTGGAACGCTTGCGCCCCTGTTTACCATTGGCGGTGGCTTGGGCGCGTTGCTCGGAGTAGGTGTGCTGGCCCTTTTTCCAGCTACACATATCAACATAGCAACGGCTGCATTGATTGGTATGGCGGCTATGTTCGCGGGTGCATCACGCGCCCTTCTTACGAGCATCATATTCGCCTTTGAAACTACGGCGCAACCACATGCCTTATTACCTTTACTCGGTGCCTGTACGGCAGCTTATTTTGTTTCTTTCTTTTTGTTGAAAGGCAGCATCATGACAGAAAAAATTCATCGTCGCGGTGTAAGAACGCCCGATGCTTACGAGCCAGATGTATTGCAAAATGTAAATGCTGAAGATATTATGCAGGACGTTCCGGTGATCATTAACACCAGCAATACCGTAGAAGAAATGCAGACGTGGAGCAAAGAGAATGTTGATACCAATCATTACCATCTTTTTGTTTTAGCAGATGATAACGAAAGATTTGGTGGTTATGTTGAAAAAGAAAGATTATTTGATGCTCATGTTGATCCTTTAGCGCCGGTTGCTTCGATTGCTACCAGCCTGCCTCTTGCAACTACCGACCAACCGTGAATGTTATTTGTGAGATTATGGGAGGGAAGGGAATGGATGTAATTGCTGTTGTTTCAAATGCAGAGAAGCCAACACTCGAAGGTATCATTACATCATCCGATATACTAAAGGCCTACAGCAATCTTCACCGCAGAGCCAACCACTATCATACGCACATCTCGATTCCTAAAAGAGCCATGCGAATGATAGTGAAGGGACGAACTTTATTGCACAATACAAGAAACGATGTTCATTCCTCTTCACGCGTTACAAATAATTAATTAAACAAACCTATATTTATGAATCACGATTATCAACCAACAGAATTTTCAAGGACATTACTTACAGGCGTTTTTACAGGAATTATTGCTACCTGCGTAAACCTTGTGTACAATTTTATTTATCGCGGTATCGAGGGGTTTTATCCATCTGAAATCATCAATGTTTCTTCTATCATATTTGTTACAATGTTAATACTTGTTATCGCAGCAATAGCGTATTTCGCACTCACGCATTTTGTAAAGCAGGGTAACCTTATTTACATTGTTGTTTTTGGGGTTCTTACGCTTTTATGCCTGTATGTTAGTTTGCATGTAAACCGTTCCAATAATGCAGTGGAAACTGAACAGTTCAGGGGTTTATTACTGGGTACAGTTGCATTAACAGGCATTATGTCTGTTGTATTGGTTCCTTATTTGTCGAAGCATTCTGAATCGTACATTTAGTAATACTGTATAGCCCGCATTCAATTGTATGATAAGCTCCCGAATAAGGAGCTTTTTTTATGTGATGACTATCTTTCAAGCTTTTACTTCTCCGGCATCCTTCAACAGCGGTTTGTTTTTACTCATTTTCTGCCCGCAAGGCATTGCGGAATGAATCGTTGAGAGAAAAGAAAAATAAGACAATGAAATAGGGTATGAGAGAATTGATTCAAAATTAAAAATACATATACATGTTCCTTTTCCCCCGCTGTGCTAACATATTGGAGCGCCTTTTTGTACTTATCAATGAATGATAGCAAGTGCAGATTAAAATAAGCTTAAACAAAGGTTTGGGGCCTTTCATTTCTTATTTTTGGTTTTACCGATAAAGCTCTTTTCTTTCTTCTTATTTACCTCTCTTTTACTACCCTTATAACTGATACAAAAACGAACCATGAACGAAGGATGAACGAACTTTGAACGAAAGAAAAACGGCTTTAGCCGTAAGAAGACCATAACCAAATACGAACCATGGCAAGACTATAGAAGAATTTAATTCATGAAATCGCTTTGCTGGTTCAAGCAAGTATGATATACAGCCCATCCGTGCACGGTTCTATGATTGAGCTTTTGTAGTGTTGTAATGAAGAACGGTTGCACCTTAATGGGTTAGGTGTTGCTGCGTGTGTTGTAAGCTTAGTGGAGGGTGCTTTGTTATGAATGAGAAGATTTACTGACGGTACAACATAATATCGGACTAGGTTAAGCGTGGAAAGAATTGGGTTGGTATTATTTAACAAAAGGGGCAAAAAATAATTTTAGAGAAGGCTCTTTTTATTTAAAATATTACTTTAGAATCAGATTCTGCTATTACTAAAGCCATTACAAGATGCGTCGTTCACATTTTTTCTTTTATAAAGATATTGTTCTGCTACTGATTGTTTCAATCTTTATTTCACTGACTGCCCTTGCTCAAAGTGAAACAAAGAGCACACCGGTACAGTTCATCAAACATATTGTCAGCAGCCGCTTTGTTGCCGAAGGGGTAGCTACAGGAGATATAAATAAAGATGGCAAAATGGATATTATGGCTGGCAACTATTGGTTTGAAGCACCTTCTTGGAAACCGCATTTGCTACATGCCGACACTCTCAACCCAATACCGGGCTACAGCACCACCTTCGTTAACTTTTCTGCCAATGTAAACAACGATGGCTGGATTGACCTGATCAGGTTTGATGAGCCGGGTGGTGCTTGTGTATGGTATCAAAACCCTGGTAAGGAAAATACGTTGTGGAAGGGACACCTCCTGCTTCAGCACGCGGGTATCGAAACGCCTTTGTGTGTGGATGTGGATGGTGATGGACACTTAGATATTTTATGCAACGATGCGGCAGCTAAGCAGGTCATCTGGCTGCAATCGCCGGTGGCAAAGGGTGATACAGTATGGCAGCGGCATGTGATCAGCCACGACAGCCTGAGAGCTACCGACCGATACACACATGGGTTGGGCTGGGGCGACATCAACAAAGACGGCAGGAACGATGTGATTGTAAAAACCGGCTGGTGGGAAGCGCCTGCCGATGTAAAGGGCGAGGACTGGACCTTTCACCCGGCTGACCTGGGAGAAGATTGCGCGAACATGCTGGTATATGATGTAGATGGTGACGGAGACAATGACATCATCAGTTCTTCGGCTCATAACTATGGCATCTGGTGGCACGAACAGGTGGCAGGACGGTAATGGAAATATCTCCTGGATAACGCACCCGATCAGTAAGCTGTTTTCCGAATCTCATGCACTGGTGATGCAGGATATAGATGGCGATGGCAACCCCGACCTGGTAACCGGAAAGCGGTACCTTGCCCACCAGGACGGACATGATCCCGGCTCTTACGATGGTGCAGTGTTATACTGGTTCCAGTTTGTACCCGGCAAGCCACCCCGCTGGATTCCTCACCTCATAGATGATAACTCCGGCATTGGTAACCGTTTTGTGGTAATGGATATGAATGGCGACAACCTGCCCGACATTGTTGTATCGAATAAAAAAGGCGTGTTCTTTTTTGAACAGGTAAAACGGTCTGCACACCAAATAAATAAAGAGTAAGAAGAGGTTTTACGGCTTGCCAATTCACATAAGAAATGCATGAAAACAAAACCGGAAATAGAGCCATTGACAATTGTTTATTTCCAGCTATGAAAAGTGGTTGTAAAAAATGCATCAACCTTCTTGTTAAACTCGTCAGGATAAATTCGCAGCGTTGCATGTGGAGAATTGGGAACAACCCATAAATAAGCCTGTGGAATGTTTTTGTAAATAAGAGCAGTGTGTTCTATAGAAATCAAATCGTGGTCGCCGCAAATAATAAACGAGGGGCATTGTATGGTATGCAATTGCGCTAACGTCATGTTCGGCTCCTTCCAGTCGAGCAAAAACATTTTCCAGTTATTCTTTTCCACTTTTGTTTTCCATCTTTTATTGTAAGATGTATCGTATTGCCGTTTTTCATTTTGCCAGAAGCCTTCCACAAAAGCGGTTGAATCGGGAGTTATGTTTGCACCTGTTGCGGCCAGCTTAATCACTTTTTGGGGATGACGAATGGCAAGCAACAGTGCATTGATGCCACCGTCGCTCCAGCCAATCACAAAAGCCGAATCAATGTGCAGCGTATCAAGCAAAGCCGCAAAGTCATCAGCCATCATTTCAAAACTTAATGAATCCTTTTCATCTTCCGACTTCCCCTGCGAACGGCTGTCAACCGCAATTACTTTATAATGTTTCGAGAAGTAAGGAATGGTTTTATCAAATGCTTTTATTGAGCCGCCGTTGCCGTGAATGAGCAACAAGGGTTTACCGCTTCCATACATTTCGCAGTACATTTTTATGCCCCGAACGGTGTAATACTTTCCTGCTGAAGCATTGTTCCCGTAATCCCCGTTTTGGCAGAATGCATTACAAATGGCGCAAACCATCACTACAAGTAAGAACATCTTTTTCATAAACAGAGTTAAGTTGTAAGAGGACAACTCAAAAGTATTAGATTCTCTCTATTGGTTAGTATTTTACCCGATGAAATGTAATTTCTCAGTAGGTTGTTGTCCATCCGCACTTCAACCAAGAAGCTATCATGCTTAGATGTTTTTACTTTTCATTCTAACGCTCAGGGTCTTTGTTCCGGCAAGCATGCCTGCGCCTTGTTCTATCTTCCTTGCGTCCCGCTCACCATTCAGGCTTTTCTCTTGTTGTTTTTTACTGTCTGTTATTATTTTGTAGCTGAAAGCTACTTTGCAAGTTGTGCGCATTGGATACGATGGCAAGTGCAAACCGGTTGATTATTGAAATGAGCTGTTATGAATAAGGTATTTACAAGCCGTTTCTTACCGATTCTTCTGCTCTATGGCTCAGCTTTACAACCAATCTCCGTAGGTACAGAGCCAATGGGCGCTTTATTTTTTTGATGTTTTTATTTTTGATTAACCGGTGTTTCTATAATAAGAAAATAGGCACCTGCATCACAATGAATCGGTACAGTATCCGTTTCCCAAATGCCTATTGCATCCCTTTCTCTTATATCCGTACCATCTACGTTTATTTTTCCTTCAATTGAAAATATAAACAGGCATTTGTTCACAGGATTGAATTTGTAAATCACTTCCTGCGCCTCATCAAAGTATCCAAGAGAAAGTTTTGCATTTTGGTTGATCCAGCAATGTTCCAGGCCTTCTTCATTAGATACAATTGTCTTCAGTTGGTTCTTTCTTTTTTCTTTAGGGAAACTGCGTTGCTGGTAGCGGGGTGTAATGTCCTGTAATTTGGGTTCAATCCATATTTGTAAGAAGTTCACCTCTTCTTCACCAATGTTATATTCCTCATGGCGAAGACCAGTGCCTGCGCTCATAATCTGTACACCACCTTCTTCTATCACCGTTTTATAACCCATCGAATCAATGTGGTTCATCTTTCCTTTGAGCAATACAGATATGATTTCCATATTGGCGTGAGGATGAATGCCAAAGCCCTTTGCAGCTTCTACAAAATCATCGTTGAAAGTAATGAGTGTACCGAATGCGCTTTTTGATGGATTGTAGTAATCGCTGAAACTGAAATAAAAATGGCTCTTTAACCAGCCGCTATCCTTAATGCCTCTTTCTGATTTTGGAAAAACCTGTGATTTCATTTCTTTTGTTTTTATCGTATTATTTGTTACGGTAAGGTAATGGTATTTTTATTCTCCCTATTCATCTCTCAAATCTGAAGTTGACTACCCTAACTTAACCGATGTCATCGTAAGAGAACCACCTACTGCTTTATCATTAAAAAACGAAACCTTATCTTTTTCACTCTTTACACCGAGGGCTGTACATTAATGGCAGGTAATGTTCAGGAGTAGGAATCGCCAGCATGGCTTCTTTGCCTAAGCTGCTGTAATTGATCAAAGGTTGGTAGTCGCCGGTTTGTATCAATTCTTTAAACTTATCATTCATCTGTATTGCCCAATCATAACCATACTCCGGTTTGTTTAATTGATCCCATGCCACCATTCTTAAATTATGAACCATGTTGCCGCTTCCTATAATCAATACACCTTTCTTTCTTAATGAGTATAGCTCTTTAGCTAAATCATAATGGTATTGTGCTCCCTTAGTATAGTCAATGCTTAACTGTAACACCGGTATATTGGCTTTAGGATACATGTGTCTTACAACGGTCCATGTGCCGTGATCCAAACCCCAATCATGATCCAATTCCACATGGGCTGAATGCAATAACTCGGCTGTTTCTTTTGCCAGTATTGGGTTGCCCGGTGCAGGATATTGTACATCAAAAAGCGCTTGCGGAAAACCACCAAAATCATGGATGGTTTTAGGAAATTCCATCGCCGTTATTTGTGTGCCTTTAGTAAACCAGTGGGCTGATACCACCAGTACTGCTTTGGGTGTTGGAATTTCTGTTGCCATTTGTGTCCACCTGCGGCTAAATTCTGTGTCTTCAATGCCATTCATGGGCGAACCATGACCAATGAACAGAACCGGCATCAACTCCTCCTGTTCGTTTAAGTTGTCTGTAAAATTTTTAAATGCTGATAAAGTTGTCATATTGAATGTTCCTTTTGCGATTGTTTATATTAATTGTTATCGTGTTCAATAGCATTTTTTAGTAGGAAATTGAACCGGGAAAGCTAACCTTGAGGTTTGTTTTTACTTCATTTTCATTACAATGCTTATTGCTTATACAAAGCTACCCTTATTCGCGCCCTTATCCATTGCTTGCAGGCAATAAAAAGCGTTGATCCAAATCAATACTTTTCTATCAACAGCCTTTATTTAGATGACATTCTTCGCCGTATGCGGCTTAGTGTTTCAGGAGTTAACCCCAGGTAAGAAGCGATCATGTGCTGCGGCACACGCTGAACGATGTTTGGGTATAGGGCTATGAAATTGGCATACCGTTCTTCTACCGTAGTGCTAATGGTTGAGGTTAATCGCTTTTGCATAGCAAGGTAAGCTCCCGTAATGTTCAGCCTTGTAAGGGTTTCATACTTAGGCGCTTTTAGTAACAATTCTTCGTGGGCTGCTTTGCTGATCAGCACCAGTTCGGCATCTTCAATGGCATCAATATTATAGGTGGCAGGTTCGCCGGTAATAAAACTATACAGGTCGGCAATTACCCATCCTTCCAAGCCAAACTGAATGATGTGTTCATTACCGTTTTCATCTACCGAATATTCCCTCAGTGTTCCTTTTTCAATAAACGCAATGTTCTTACACACATCACCTTCCTGCAACAGGTATTGTTTTTTACGGAGTTTTTTGGGTGTGAGATACGTTTGTATTTGCTCTTCTTCTTCCGGCGTTAGCGGAACTTTTTTATTGAAATTGTGGAAGAACGATTCGTACATATGTATAAGATTAATTCTGTCACTTTCTGTAAAACTGATCAGCGGAGACAGTTGCTATTTATGCAAAATATAAAACTTCGTTGAACTTGTAGGTAGAGTGCCGTTCATACAACTTGACGGTTTGGATGTTGGGAGATAGCTGTGGTTTTGTTGACTGTTATGAATGGGACGGCTTGCAGACGTTGTAATATTATCTGGGGCTGCATAACTTGCGAAGAATCACGTTAGCGAAGAACAATAGTAGAGCAAAAAGCACAATGTCTTAAAGCATCAAACAAAAGGTACCAATAAAGACCGTGCGGAAAAGAAAAGAATGTGTTCAAGCTTTTTAATATTGGCAAAGAATATCTACATCTACTTATTTGCGCGAAGGGAGTTTTTGTAACCTTCCAAAATCTTAAATTGCGATTTCAAATCGCTGTTTAAATTATTATAAATTAGCGGCTTTATATAACCAAGGCAAACTAGAATGAATCTAAAAGAAATAGGAATTGCAAAAGGTCTGATTCGGTTTGATGAAGGAGAGAACTTTATTACTTACATCCATCAAAATAAAAAGCGTAATTACAAGAATCCAGAAGAAAAAGTTCAGGCAGAAACTTTCCTGTCTTTAATTCTCATTTACGGATATCCAGTAAATCGAATCAATTTATATGTTACTGTTCAAATTGGTTCGAGGACAACAGAAGCTGATATTATAGTTTACGATGATGATGGTTTGCAGAGCTCCTACATAGTTGTTGAGTGCAAGAAAGAAGAAATTACAGATTTAGAATTTAATGTCGCAGTTGACCAAGCATATAGCTATGCAGTAGCAGAAGGCGCAAAGTATGTGTGGACAACTTCGCGGATTAAAAACCAATATTATGAAGTGCCAGACAAAAAGCCTAAGAGCAGAATTGAAATTCCTGACATTCCTCAGTTTGGTGTCAATAAATTAGCCCCCTATAAATATGTAAAAGGCGGTATCTCGCAAACAGAAGCAGATATTAAGGCTTTAACTGCTTTAGGAGAAGCCAATCTAAATGCTAAACAGAAGTTTTTTGAACTCCAAAAAGTGGACGAAAAGGAGTTGACAAGAATCTTTGTGCAATCACATCAGGCACTTTGGGGTGGTGGGCAAAGGAATCCAAGTGTAGCATTTGATGAATTGGATAAACTTATATTTTGTAAGATTTGGGACGAAAAGCATCCAAGAAGAAACGGAGAACCGTACGATTTCCAAATATTCAGAGATGAAGAACCGGAGGAATTGTTAGAAAGAATAAAAAAGATTTATGCAATTGGCGAAAGAGAAGCACCGGAAGTTTTTAAAGATGGTATTACATTATCAGCTCAGGAAACACAAACGATAGTAAAGTATTTTCAACGTATAAATCTTAATAAAACTGACCTCGATAGTAAAGGCAAAGCTTTTGAGACTTTCATGGGTAGTTACTTTCGTGGAGACTTTGGGCAGTATTTTACACCAAGATCTATTGTAAAGTTTATAGTTGACAGTTTGCCTATCACTCATAAATCGAGAGTGCTTGATACCAGTTGTGGTAGCGGTGGTTTTTTGCTGTATGCACTTGATAAAGTAAGAGAGCAAGCGAATGAATATTACGACTCTATAAAAGAAGAAAAAGACAATTATAAGCATTGGCACGACTTCGCAGAAAAAAATTTGTTTGGCGTTGAGATTAATGACCAAATTGCCCGAACCGCTAAAATGAATATGATTATTCATGATGATGGACATACAAACGTAATTGCATCGGATGGACTAATTAGTGATACCGAAATGCAAAGCAAATCCGGCAACAAAGAATTTAAATACAATTCCTTTGACTTCATTGTTACTAACCCTCCTTTTGGCAGTAGTGTAAAGCTTACAGAGAAAGCTTACCTGCATCAATATCAATTAGGAAGGAAAGAAGAAGACTGGTTGGCTGTTAAAGCACTAAAAGAAACGATAAGGGAAAGTCAAAGTACAGAAGTATTATTTCTTGAGCAATGTTATAGGTTCTTAGTTGAGGATGGATATTTAGCTATCGTAGTACCGGATGGAATTTTAACCAATAGCAGTTTGCAATATGTAAGAGATAATATTGAAGAAATGTACCGGATAGTAGCAGTTATATCTATGCCACAAACGGCATTTACTGCAACTGGCGCAGGTGTAAAAAGTTCTGTTCTGTTTCTGCGAAAGCATAAGAACAAACAAAGTGAAAGAATCAATAACCAGAAAGCGAAACTGAAAGAAGAAATAAAAACAGACAATCATTTTATTTCAACAGTTGAAAAATGGGAAAAAGAAAAAAACGCCGCTATTAAAAAATTAGAAGAAGAAGCTAAAGCTAAAAATCTAGCTGCAGATAAAAAGAAAATTTCAGAGATCATACAGGAAGATAAAATAGCTATTCAAAATGAATTCAATGATAAAGTGAATTTACTAAAAGAACGACTGACTGAAACGTACTTTGCCACGAAACAAAAAGCGCTGGAAGATTATCCAATTTTTATGGCAATAGCAGAAGATATTGGATATGATGCTGCCGGCCGAAATACAAATAATAATGAATTAGATGAAATAGGTAAAGAGCTTGCAAAATTTATTGCTCATATTAATAAAACAGAGAAATGAGCGATTACACCATTTCATCCTTATTTGATAAGAATCGCATTTTCATTTTGCAGAAAGGTGAATTAGAAAAACGTTGGGATCCCGATACATATCATCCAGAAAGAAGGGAAATTATAAAGGCACTGAAAACATCTGGACATAAACTTGAACCTTTAAAGTTTGTATCGTTGTTCAGAAAAAATATTGTAAAAGAAATACCAGAGGACGTTTCTTATGTGGGTTTAGAGAATATTGAAGGTAATACTGGAAGTTACATTGCTACAACTGAAAAAGAAAGTATTAGTAGTGCAATTGAATTTAAAAAGGGACAGGTTTTATTTCCAAAGTTAAGACCTTATTTAAACAAGGTACATTTTGCAGAATTTGATGGTGTTTGCTCAACTGAATTCCACGTTTTGGACAGTAATAAAGTTACTAATGAATACTTAGCTAATTTTTTAAGAACACAAATTGTCGTTACTCAGACTAAACATCTGATGTCTGGAAATACTTTACCCCGTCTACAAACTGACGATATAGAAAGTTTATTAATACCTATACTGGCAAAAGTTGAAGAAAGGCAGGTAAATGAGATAATGCTGAGAGCGTTTGAGCAAAAACAAAAGAATGAAGTAGAAGCTCAAAAGCTACTTCTAAGTATAAATGATTATTTACTGAAAGAGTTAGGAATTGTTTTACCTAAACCACAAGGAGAGACATTAAAAGAGAGAATATTTACTAGTACATATAAACAACTATCTAGTAAAAGATTTGATCCCTTCTACTACAGAAAGTATTTTACTGAATTAGAGAAGTCCGTAAAAAACAGTAGGTATGATTTAGTGAGACTTTCTTCTATTTGTAATTTGCAAAACGGTTATGCCTTCAAAAGTTCTGACTACATAAACTATTCTAATACCTTAAATATTAGGATGAGCAATATCAGGCCCGACAATTATTTTGATCCCGATTATAATGCTAAATATTTACCAGATGAATTTGCAAAACTATACAAGGACTTTTTGCTTAAAGATGGAGATATTTTAATTGCAATGACTGATATGGCATCTGATCCAAAAATTCTTGGAGTTCCAACTGCTGTTCAAAATTCAAATTGTAGAAATTTATTGTTGAATCAAAGAGTTGGAAAATTATATGACTTCAATGCAAGGACAATAAATATATGGTATTTGAAAGAGATTTTAAGTTCAAAGATTATTAAAGAATATTATAATAAAGTTGGGGCAAGAGGTGTACAAATAAATATTAACCGTGAACAAATTTTATCTGCATATATTCCTATTCCACCAATTAGTAAGCAGGAGGAAATAGCAGAAAATATAAAAGAAATAAGACAACAAGCACATAAATTAAAAGCCAAAATAGCGGAAGCACTTGCAAAAGCAAATAAAGAGATTGAAAACTTGATTTTAAAAGAAAGCAAGTAAGTAAATGAAATTAGCAGGAATCATATACTAAGGTATAGGTGGTTTTACAACCATTCGAGGATATGCAAGTATGCATAATATTGTATTAGTTTCAAAAGCAGAAGATTTTCAAAGGGTACTAATTCCAGAGCATGTAGCAGATATTGAAAAATTTTATAAAAAGGCAACGGCATTATACTTTCCGGAAGTCGTTCTTGCTTATACTTTGCATTACGATTTCATGACCGGTACATCTGGCATTGATCCGTTAACAGAGATTCGGGACAAGAAAGAGTTTAAATCTAATGTCGACAGGATTAGTTTTAGGCCGTTGAAAGTTGAACCGGGTGCGCAGCGAATTGTTGAGATCACAATTGATGATAAATGGCTTGAGACAAATAAGCCTTTTTCAATAATAGATGGAAATCATAGAATCAACGCATATCAAGATGGAAAATTCGAAAGACCGTATGACCCTTATATTGTTCCATTTAATCTACTTCTATTTACAGATGGCGATCAAAGTATAAAGAATAAGAGGCTCATTTTTCATAATATAAATTCAAAAGCTCGCAGGCTTACAACTGAGGAAGAACTAAAAGGAATTGTTTGTAGCGATTTGTTTTCTGATAAGGAATTAGAAAGAGATTTTGGCGAAGAATATTTAATGGTAAGAAAGCTTAGCGAACTTATCCCTGATAGCCAGTTAGAAGACATTCTAGAAAATTTGTTTTCTTCATTCAAAGGAGAAAACGATGAGGTTATAAAAAATTCTATTCTAATTAAATTAATTTCATTTCTTAATAAGAATTCACTTATAAGTAATAAGAAACAATTAGAAAATGTAAAGAAGGCTTTAAAAGCTGTAGATGGTGAGTTTCATAATTTTAATACACTAAAAACAGCTTCAAATTGTGCACTATTCATTGCCGCTGTTGGAATTGAATTAAACAGCAAAGTGAAACTTCTCGCGTTTGTAAAATGGCTATCACAAAATCACTTATCTGAATTAAAAGAAGTAAGAGCTCAATCGCTTTATGATATTTACATTAAGCTAAATGAACAAAGACCAAAGGTGTTCGTTGCGATGCCTTATTTCAGTAAAGACGAAATTGAAAGTTATAATGAAACTTATCAGCGTGTAATTAGAAAGATTAATGATGAAAATGGAGACGTGAATTTACAATTATATCCAATTATGGTACATGAAGGTGGTACTAAAAATATTGTACTTGATATGTTTAACCAAATAAATGGTTGTACAATATTTATTGCTGATATCACTAAAGCAACTCCAAATGTAGCGTATGAGCTAGGTTACGCCAGAAGTAGAGAAATTGAAACAATAATTATACGAAGAGATAATGACACCGATAAAGTACCATTTGATTATGACGAGGATGTTAGACATCCTTATAATCCTTTAGCACATCATACACTCGCAGAAATCGTCTATAATAATATCAAAGCTATCCTGATAAAGAAAGGTTTTGCGTTTTAATTAGATAAAAAATTATCTAAACCAATGAAACTAACTAACCTGCAAAGAAACCATATTGATAAAGCTGTATCACTGTCAGCAAAAACGGAAATTCCTTTACATTATCATAAAAGCATGTATTGGATTAAGGTAAAAGAAAGAGAATATCCTCTTACATACTTAATTCAAACTGCGTTACGATTAGCAGAAGGTCAAAAGCAATCCTTTGATTTCTATCCCAAAAAAGAATATAGAGACTATATCGAACGATTAGGATATGAGGTAATACATAAGTTCAATGACATTTCTTTTTTTACGAAAGACGATATTTTAGAATTATCAAATGTTGCCGGATTATCCTATGATCCATCAAACAAAGAACAAAAAAGAATTGTAGAAACACTAAAAGAAAATGCATGGGAAAAAATTCGTTATTGGTTTGGTCATGTAGTTTCAGAATTAGATGGATTTGCAGGCAAATGTGAAAAAAGGTGGAGTCAGAGAGCTTGGGAAAATGGTGAACGGGTATCGTCTTTTAAAACCTATACATGGGCAAAAATATTTAGGGAAGAAGAGGAAGAGAGAAACGAAATTTATTTTACAGTAGGTGTTGATGGAAAGAAGAAATCGCTTGTTTATAAATTAGATTATCAATTTGTTGGTGCCTCAACTCTTACAGCCGAGCAAAAGGCGCAATGTGAAAGACTAATAAAAGATTCCCCGGCAGCTTGGAAACAGATTAATATTAGTGAAATCAAAAATTATGATTGGGATAAACTAATAGAAGAGACAATAAAATTTATGAACGATTACCTTTCTTTATATGATAAAGTAGTGGATGAAGTATGGGGATTGAATCAAAAACGAATAGCCCGCGTTGCCTTTAATACAAATGGTTGGATAATGCCATCTGGCTCTTATGGTAAAAGTAAGGATTCTGGTACTCATGAGGGTGATTATGGATATGGGCATGAGGAATGGTTGTTTGACACAAGTAAACTAATTGATGGGTATCATTATAGTTTTTCTAGAACCAGTTAGAAAACAATTAGATGCTTATTCTGGCAAAGCTTATAATGTGTGGCTTTATACAATAGATGCACACTCTAAGAAACGATATTGGCTGGGAGAGATTTTTAATGTGGAAGTCTTAAATGAAGAGGAAGCAGAAGAAATATTGTCTATTTATAGAAAGAACGGTTGGTTTAAAGAGATGGAAGATCAGATAAAATTTTCTGGCGCACATGAAGGGGGTTTCTCAAACTATAAAGGAATTAAGCTGTTTAATATTCGTTATAAACCTGGAGATTTGAAATTAAATGATCCTTACTTTGAATTTCCAAAAGACCATCCTATAACAGGGCAAACCAGATATTCATTTACTCATTTTAAAGATGATTTTGCTGTTAATAATAAAGATGCAAGTGATTTTGTTTTTTTACCGCCAATACATAAGGAAACTGATGAAGATAAAGATGATGTAAAAACTTCTTCTTACTTTAGAGAATCTAAGGCTATTGAAATTACATATCTACATAAAGAGATTAGTAAGGGGCTTACCGAAAAGCTAAGAGATATATACGGCTTTGAAAATGTTACTCCAGAACATTCAGCAGGATACGGTGCAAACAGAATTGACATTGTAGTAAACAACAAGAGCAATCTTATATTTTATGAGATCAAAACATATTCTTCAATAAGAACATCAATAAGAGAAGCATTAGGGCAAATAATGGAATATGCGTTTTGGGCAAATAAAAACAAAGCAAAAGAGTTAATCGTTGTTACACAACCTTTTATTGAATTAAATGAAGTCAAAACTTATTTTGAGAATATTAGAAATAAGTTTGGAATCCCTATATATTATCAGTCTTTCGACATCGAATCAAATGTTTTATCAGAAAGGATGTAAAATATGCAGATGATTTAGTTAATAGTTTTTTTCGCCGCAGTGTCTCCTTCAATGGCTTTGTGCATTGACTAAGGGACATTGCGATCTCACGCCTTCATCGTCTTATCAACAATAAAGCCTCATCAGCTGCCTGTCAAATCAATATTCTCCAACTCCATAAAGCTTGTCATCCGATACTCGCCCTGCCTGTGTAAAATATAAAAAGAAGCCGATCTGTGTACGTACACTTCCGGCAGGGTGGCAAGCTTATTTCTAAATGGGCTCCAATGCATGTAGTCTATTTTCTGTATAAAAACAACTTGTCAGGTTCAAGAACCTGACAAGTTTATACCGATGCAATCATAGTATAGGAGAGATATGCTTTTATTGTAGTCTTCGAGGTGTTAGCGTAGCGCACCTCGAAGAACAGGCACCATTCATCCGGCAGGCTCCTACAACCCACAAGTTTTAACCCATACATCGCGGAATAACAACGACCTGCGGGCAACAGCGTGCTGGCATATTAATTGTCTTTTTGTAACATGTAATTCTATTTGTAAATCAAAAAATTAAAATTATGTCTAACGAAAATGAAAGCCTCGGTAACAAAATTCAGGATGCTTTTGATGATGCCGGAACATCGCTACACAACACAGCCAAGGATATAAAAACAGGTTCGGAAAACACGGCAAGAAGTGCAGACAATGAAGCTAACAAAGCTGCAAACAATGCAAAAGCCGAGGGCGGAAATATTTTTGACAAAGCCGGCGCTGCCATTAAAAATGCATTTGGCGATGCAAAAACGTCCACGGAAAATACAGTCAATTCAGCAAAGAACGACACGGAAAAAGCGGCCAACAATGTAGACAATGAGACCAAAAAAGCTGAAAGAGACAGAAGAGACAATGAATGGTAGATTGGAGCAACTGAACTATAGAAATGACGAACCGAGACTTGTGCCCGGTTTTTTAATTTTTACATTTGTTGGTGTTCTTCACCAAATGTCTGACCCAAGCAATGTTGATCTCCTCAACTTCGCGAAGTTTCTTTTTCATTCTTTCAGCGACCAATTAATTAACAATCGAAAGCTTTACAATGAAAGAGTTATTGCAGCGATTAAAGTTAATTGATCATGTATGTTTTTCACTTCCCATTAGCAGGGCACAGTTTGTAGAGAAGCTATCGGCCCAGGTAGAGGAGGGAGATGCAAGTTTATTTTCGGGCGACATTGCCAATGTTTTCGACAAGAGAGAATACTTTGGCCAGGTAACCGAAAATGGTTTCAAAATAAGGCGGAAGAGAATCGGATTATTGGGTAGGCAGCAGCGTAATAGAGCTATCGCTACCGGCACCTTTTCAGAAGTGAACAGGCAGTTGACAATTGAAGCAGAAATTAATGGTTATAATCCTACAATTATTGTTGCCATAATTGTGGCAATTGCGCTTCTTACGTTCTGTATAGTAAAGAATTTCTTTGCTTTCGTTCCTTTTCTTATGGTAGTATTCATTCTGGTAAAGATGTTTGTATCAATGAAAGAAGATGTAAGGCTACTGAAGAAGGATCTGGAGAGAGAATTCTTTTATGTAACAAAAGACGACAGCTGTATTCAGAGCAATTAAAGTTTTACTTGTACCTACTATCTGCTTCAATGGCTTTTTGCGTGTTGGTTAATAAACATTGCGGTCTCGTATCTTCACTGTCTCATCAACCATAGAGTATCATCAGTTCGCGTTAAATCTATACGCCTCATCTTTGCGGTGTAGAACTATGGAAGGCTTAAACAGTGGTTAATAAAGCTTACCTGAAAACAACAGGAACATGGGCTTTATAATTGTGTCCGCACAATCTCTAATGATATTGTTTCAATACTTTTACCAGCATGGCGGCAATGATAGCACAACCTTTATCGGAAGGATGCAAACCATCGTACGTAGTACCAATGGCATCAGCAGGGTAGGGATAGTCATCACTATCCGCATTGAACGGAATAGATGTGTAGGCAGGATAGCCATAGTTTTTATACGCACTTGTTTTGGGGTCTTTTAACCGTTTGTACCGAACGGCATTGCTTACTGTAATTCCGCTCTTGTTGTACAGATCAACCACCTTACACCGTTCGTATTGTGCAATGCTATCTATAGCAGCGGCAAAGGCTGCCAGCGACTGGTCCCGCTTTTTCCTTATAAGAGCCATACGCGTTGTTGTGCTTATCGGTTAGGTACACAAAATCGGTGCGCTGCATGGGTGTAATCAGGATGATTTTTGCGTCAGCGTTTAATGATTTGATCTTGTTGGTGATAATGCGGAAAGAACCATACACGGTGTTGTTGCCCCCATTGTGAATGTAATCGGCTAGTGAACCGATCTGCCGTCCCTGCCACCAATCATTGGTGCCTAAGAAAACAGAGTACACATCTGCTTTTGTGATGCTCAAACTATCAATAGCACTGGCAATGCCGCCAGATGTCCAGCCGTTGTGCCCCTGGTTGATGTATTTGATATTGGGCATTTGTTCAACCACCCTTGAAAGATAACCTTTGTGCAGCCGGTAGCCTGTTTCATCCAAGTGATCGTTCAGATAGGTAATGGAATCGCCAATAGCAACCCATGTTATTTTCTTAGGTGAGAAAGAGGTGAGAAGCGCAATGATTGAAATGAGTACAACTATTTTTTTCATAGAAAGAGGTGGTTTAAAAATAGTCCGTTTGCCTTTGCGGGTATTTATGAACAACAATAAAAGTGAGCCGTAAAGTTCATCAATATGTACACATCTTGCCGGTGTAAAATAAAAAACCTCTTCGTGATGAAGAGCTTTTTAAGTCGGGGCGGCAGGATTCGAACCTACGACCTTGGCGCCCTAAGCGCCACGCAATACCGATCTATCTATCCTTTGCAAGAAAGGAAACGGCCGGCACCACGTTTTTTTATATTGTTTTCTTTCTGCAAGGCCTCCTTTTTCGTTTCAAATGGTTCTGAATACACAAGCGTCCATGGTATGCCTTTACTAGTGTGCAAACTCCATCCGTTGTTATGATCAGTTAAGCATTTTGATATATCCTGCGTACTGCCGGTATAATACTGCCGGAGCGACTCACTATAAAGTATGTAAACATAGTATTTCATCTATAAAATAAAAAAGCCTCTCCAAACTAAGAAGAGGCTTTTTTTAAGTCGGGGCGGCAGGATTCGAACCTACGACCTCCTGGTCCCAAACCAGGCGCGATACCGGGCTACGCTACGCCCCGAAACAATTTTAGCGGATTCGAACCTACGATCTTGGCGCTCAAAGCGCCACGCAGATACCGGGCTACGCTACGCCCCGAAACGGTATCATCCTTTATCAGCGGTGAGGGAGGGATTCGAACCCTCGGTACAGAGTTACCCGTACGGCAGTTTAGCAAACTACTGATTTAAGCCTCTCATCCACCTCACCGTTCCCTTTTAAAGGGCTGCAAAAATAGGTAGGTGAAAGTGAAATGCCAAATGAAAATTGATGTTTGTTTTTAAAGCTTTTATAAAGAACTTTTTTGCTCATTTAGATGAGGCGACACGTAGCGTAATTATTGATAAGGCGTTGAAGAGTGCGACGCAACGATGCTTAACCGGAGTTGCAAGAGTTCGTACCATAAAACTTTAATTGACTATCCGCATGTAGTAACTAAAATAGAAAGGTATCGTCACTGCGAGGCACGAAGCAGTCTGTACTTTACAATGATTGTTGTTTATAATTGATAAACCTTTTTTTGTTCATATCAGCAGACTGCTTCGTACCTCGCAGTGACGGCTTATCTGCCTGGTGTAACAAAAGGTTACTATAAACGGATGGTCATTAAACTTTATTTTGTTTTCTTTTGTATGAAAATACAATCAAGCTGTATAAAGCATGAAGATAACAATCCTTGGAACAGGCAATGTTGCTTTTGTTTTGAGCAAATTATTAAAAGAAGCCAACCATACCATTGGTACTATTTATGGAAGAAGCAAAACTGAGCTGAACCAAATGGCGCGCATCCTGAATGCAGAAGCCGTTTCTAACATAGATCAAATAAAAGACAACGCCGATGTTTGCCTAATCGCGGTTTCTGATACAGCTATCGAAGCCCTTTCAAAGGAATTGAACATTGCTAAAACCTTAGTGGTGCATACCAGTGGTGCAACTTCAAAAGAAGTATTGAACCGTTTCGAAAATTATGGCGTTCTCTATCCGTTGCAAAGCATTCGGAAAGAGATGCAGTACATTCCGCCCATTCCTTTTTTTGTGGATGCAAATACAAACGAGAATCGGAATTTGTTACAGCAGCTTGCCTCTTCAACCGGCAATGACGTAAACTTTGCCAACGATGACCAACGTTTGCAATTGCACCTGGCTGCGGTGCTTTGCTCGAACTTTACTAATCATTTGTACGCGCTTACACAGGATTTTTGTGCAAAACAAAACCTCAACTTCCATCTGCTCTATCCGCTGATAAAAGAAACAGCAGAACGCTTGCAATGGTTTCCGGCAGCGCAACTGCAAACAGGTCCGGCTATCCGGCATGATGAGCCAACTATTCAACGCCATCTTCAGTTGTTGCAGTCGTATCCGCAACTTCATCAGTTGTATAAAATACTCACAGAAAGCATCCAGGATTCTTCAAAATCAGTACAAATCCATTAGCTTCTTTTCGATTTAAAAAACTTTACCGCAACTTCAGTTTGCGCATAATATTTTTGCACCATGAACGTGAAAGGCAGCTACCACTCGCCCCGGACATACCGTATCGCCACCACTATCTTTTTTTTCATTTCAGGATTTGGCTATTCAACATGGGCCTCGCGTATTCCTGCCTTTCAGCAACAACTTCATTTGAGCGATGCAAAACTGGGAAGTTTGTTGCTGGCTTCGCCCATAGGTGTGCTGGTAACAGTTCCTTTTACGGGCAAATTGTTAAACCTTTATAGCAGCAAAAGCATCACCCTGTTTGGCGCTATTTTTTTTAATGTGATTTTGTTTTCATTGGCCTTTACAACACAGGCATGGCAGTTGGCTATCATCTTGTTTTTGTTCGGTTCTTCGCGCAATTTATTAAACCTTTCTATGAACGCACAAGCGGTTGAAGTGCAGGGTTTGTATGGCAAATCAATCATCACTTCGTTTCATGGTTTGTGGAGCATGGCAGGGTTTGCGGGTGCAGCAGTTGGTTATTTTTTTACAGCATTTATTGCATCTACTAAGGTTTCTATTTATTATCATTTTTTAACGGTAAGTGTTGTGTTGATGATACTGTCCTTTGTTTGCTATCCTTATATGTACCATATAAGGCACGAGCCACAGCCAAAGAAGCCTTTATTTTCGTTGCCGGATAAACATTTGCTCCGTTTTTCTCTGATTGCTTTTGCCTCGATGGCTTGCGAAAACGTGATGTATGACTGGAGTGGTATTTATTTTCAAAAAGTGATTGGTGCTGCGAAAGGCGCGGCCACAGCGGCTTTTGTAGTGTATATGGTTGCGATGACAACCGGAAGGCTGGCAGGCGATAAAGTAGTGAACAACTTAGGCATTGTGCCCATTTTAAAATGGAGCGGTTTGCTGATCACGGGCGGCTTGATGCTGGCTGTTTTTTTGCCGTATCATACAACGGCATTGATAGGTTTTGTAATGACGGGTTTTGGCGTTTCGTGCATTGTTCCGCTGGTGTTCAGTTTGGCAGGAAAATCTACCAAAACGAGCAGCGGCGCAGCTTTGGCATCCGTTTCAACCATTGGTTATTTTGGTTTTTTGGTAGTACCGCCATCGGTAGGTTTTATAGCGCAGGAAGCCGGTTTGCAATGGTCGTTTGGTATTATTTCGCTTTTTGGTTTGGTCATTTTTGTTTTGATGATGTCTTATAAAAATTCGTCGTGAAGAAACGATGATAACGCATTGTAAAATTGTCCCGCAGAAAGCGCAGATTCACGCAGATGAATACGTTCTTTCTGAAATCATTTGCATTATCTGCTGGCAACAGTTGTTTTAAAGAGAGTCAATAAGAAGCGTCGTTTTTAGAAAGTAAAAATTTACATTCACATTATTCATCAGCAATGGAAATTTCTTTTTTCAATAAAAAAATCAAGTTACCGAAACACCTTTATTGGCGCGAAATACTGGCGGTTCTGTTCCTGATGATCGGCATTTATTTCTTTCATAAGGAACGCCGCGAGGTGGCCAATATCATTCCGTTTTTACATACAGCGAACAAAAGCTGGCTGCTGGTGGCAACGCTTATCACGTTTGTTTTTGTGCTTTTTCAATCCCTCATGTATGTCAGCAGCTTTCGCGCTATCAACCAAAAATTATCATTGAAACTTTGTATCGAATTGTTTTTGAAACGCAGCTTTTTATCGGTGTTTCTTCCGGGCGGTGGTGTAAGCGCATTAGCCTATATCCCAAAAGGTGTTAAGAGCAAATCAAAGACAAACTTATCATTTACCAGGCTTCGGGGCTGTTTGGTTTTGCAGGGGTTTTATCAACGTTTATCATCAGCATCATTGTAGTGGTTACCTCATTCAACCAAAACAAAAACCAGAATGAAACCACAATAGGTTTGCTTCTTTTAGCCCTTTTTATTTTTGCCCTTTTTTATTTGATGTACGCTGTGCGAAAGGAAACACAACTGTTTCGCTGGCTGCAACAAAAGTATCCGAAAGTGGCAGTACGGGTAAAGGAAATAGGCGGCGCTGATGTGAACGCGAAAACAATACTTATACACCATTCTTTCTTCACTTGGCGTTGAGTTTTGTGGCATTGCGCATTTGTATGTTTCTATGCTTGCGGTTACATGCGCATCCTTCTTTGCAGGCAGCGGGTTTGGCTTATGTGGTTTCTGTTTTGTTAATGGTGGCTTCTCCGTTCTTACGTGGCGTTGGTGCGGTTGAATTGTCGGTAACTTTTGTGCTTCATACTTATGGTTATTCTGCTGTTGAAGCACTTGCTATTACGTTGGTATATCGTGCTTTTGAATTTTGGTTGCCCCTGCTGTTGGGCTTGTTTTCTTTTTTGCAAAAAGGCAGGCATTTGTTTTTGCGCCTTTTTCCTTCTTTCTTTATTTTTTTAATGGGCATCATCAATATTCTTTCGGTGCTTACGCCGCCACTTGCCGATAGATTGAAACTGGTTCAGCACTTCATGCCGCAAAACACTATCCGCGCTACCAACACATTGGTTATTTATTTTGGAGTAACCTTACTGGTTACGGCAGCCTATTTGGTGAGAGGCTTGCGCAACGCCTGGTGGATAGCGTTTTTGTGTACGTTTATTTCTTTGGCGGGCCATATTTTTAAAGGCTTAGATTGGGAAGAAGCGTCCATCGCATTTGTGGTTTTGCTATCGTTGTATTTTACCCGAAAACAATACAATGCCCGCACCAATCCACGCCTTATAAATCGTGCAACCATAACAAGCCTCATTGTGTTTTTTGCCCTCTTGGTGTATGGATATATTGGTTTTTATTTCTTAGAAAAACGGCATTTTAATATTGATTTCGACAGGTATGAATCGCTGAAAAATACTATCCTCATCTTCCTGTTACAGAAAACAAATCTTGAACCTCTAACGCCATTTGGCAGCCAGTTTTTGGTTTCCATGTATGTGTTTGCCACAGCAGCATGGGTATTTCTTTTATATGCTTTTGTGAAGCCCTATGTGAGCATTTCGCAGTTGCATAAAGAACAGGCAAGAGCTGTTCAGATATCTGGAAAAATGGGGCGATTCCGCCGTTGATTTTTTCAAAGTATCAGATGATAAACTCTTTTGTTTTTCAAAAAGCTTTGATGGATTTATTGCTTACCGGATTGAACGCGGTTATGCCATTGTTTTGGAATTGCCGGTTTGTGCGCCCGAGAACAAAATCGCATTGCTGAATGAGTTTACAGAGTATTGCAAAAAGAAAGGTTTAAAAACGGCATATTATCGGGTTGATGAATCCGCTTTGTCCGACTTCATTGCATTGAATAAAAAGTTCTTATTGATTGGCCAGGAAGCCATTGCTGATATTACAAGTTTTGAATTAACAGGAAGAGATAAAAAATCGCTTCGCAATGGCTTAAATAGTTTGCAAAAGAAAGGCTTTGTAACGTCTGTTTATACACCGCCGCATAACCCTGAATTTCTTCAATCTTTAAAAGCAAATTTCAGATGAATGGCTGCTTACTTACAAGCGGGAAGAAATGATTTTTGCGCAAGGGAAATGGGACGAAAAAGCTTTGCAGCACCAGGATAATTATTGCCACAATAGACAGCGAAAACAAACCTGTTGCGTTTTTAAACGTCATACCCGATTATGTACCAGGTGAATGCACTTATGATTTGATTCGTAAAACGGCTGACGCACCCGGCGGATGTATGGATGCGCTGATTATTGAGTTGATAAAGTATGCAAAAGAAGCAGGGTAAAACCACATTGAATCTAGGCCTGGCGCCAATGTCGGGGTTGGAGGCAGCCAATACAACGATTGAGCAGGTAATGAAGTATGCGTATAAAAAAATCAAACGCTTCCGGCATTATCATGGCTTGCGTTCTTTTAAGGAAAAATATGCTTCGCGCTGGGTGAATAAATACCTGGTTTACGATACCGATTTTGATTTGCTGCAATTGCCGGCTGCGTTAAACAAAGCCATGAAACCATTGTATGATGAATAAGCTGTTTGTTATTTTATTTCTCTTTTTAATGCAAAACCAAACCTGGGCGCAAACCGATTTGCCAATTGATACATTGGCAAGTAAAGACATGAGCAAGCCGCTCGTTTTTTACATCAGTGGCGATGGCGGTTTAAATTCTTTTTCCAGATCGTTTGTGAAGCAATGGAACAGCGCAGGTTATCCGGTGGTTTCACTCAATTCACGTTCTTATTTTTTTAGAGCCAAACAGCCTGATGTTGCCGCAAAAGCAATTGCTGATTTGCTCGCCCATTACTTGCTTTCATGGAAGCGTAACAACCTTATTTTAGCTGGCTATTCATTTGGTGCCGATGTGTTGCCTTTTATTCAAACAAGGCTTCCGCAAAGCATTGTGAGCAAAATAACTCATACTGTTTTGTTCTCGCCTTCGCGCACCACCGATTTTGAAGTGCACCTGTTTTATGGTCATAGCGGAAGCAGCGTGCCTGCTGAAATTAACAAGCTGAATAAGCCAACTTTGCTGGTGTATGGAAATAAGGAAAGCGATGTGCCGGTGGCTGAAATCAAAAATCCGAAAGTAACTTCGCTCGTGTTTTCAGGAGATCATCATTATGACGACAATGTGAGTGAACTTGATCCCTCAAATTCTGAAGCGTTTATAAATTGATATTGCTATGTGCAGCGGCAGAATTCATATGGTTTTGATGTTTGTTTTTGCCCAATTTTTCGCTCTTGCACAAAAAGGAGATTCTACTTTCATTGCCAGATATGCAAAGCCAAATAACATTGAATTATCAAACGCTTACAACAGCACAAATCTTAATTTCCATACAAGAAGAGACAGAGCCGATGCAACCAATTTATTTTCTAACAACGGCTTATTAAGTCGGTGTTTATCTTAATTACAATTGGTTGTACTGTGGGCTATGGAATTAATGTGCCGTTTACCAGTCGCGACAAGAATGTAAAAGGCTTTAAATCGTATCGCCTGATTATGCGAAACTATTCTCATGGATGGGGTATTGTTGGCAGCTTCGATATTTATAAAGGCCTGCTTTCTCAAACTTATAAAGACAGATTTACGCCAGTTGATGGTGTGAGATATACAAATATGGGTGCTAACATTTTCCATGTTTTCAATTATAAAAAATATTCTTACCGGGCCGCTCAGTATTTAGGCGAGCAGCAGTTAAAAAGTTGTGGTTCATTTTTATTGCATATTCGTCCAACTTATTATGCGCTGGGCTTACAAACCAGTTCATCACCGCTTAGCGATAGCGTACAAAATTTTTTAAGAGGTAATCCGCGATGGCTTACCGTAACAGCTTCGGTTGGCTATGGTTATAATCAAGTTTGGGATAGTGGAAAATGGATTGCTTAGCCCAATCGTTGAAGCCGGTTCAGGAGGATTGTATAGGTTTGGATACAGAAGAAAATTAAAACCTGCGGCATTGCTAAGCGCCTCGCTGGTAGCGGGTTACAGCGGTTCTAAAAATTATATTTATTTAACGGCTGAAACATCTCACGATGCTAACTTTTTAGGAACGAGTGTGTTTACTGATAACCGTTTTCATATTACTGTAACGGCGGGTTACAGGCTCTACAGTTTGAAGAAAAAACTTTTAGGATTGCTGTAAAGCGGAGCTTTGTTTTTGCCCCTATTTTCAACCTGAGTGTTAACAAACCTTTGTGCCGTTTTGCCGCTTACAGCCTTTTCCTTAGCGTCAGATTTTATTTATATTTGCTGTTGGCTTTTACAGAACTGACCCGCTGCAAAAAGAATAATTGACGCTAAAAGTTTATTGTGGCATTACCATATCTTACCAAATATATTTACAACAACGGAACTGATGAAGTGATCCGGCGAGGAAAGAAAATTTATTCGCTTGGCAATGTCGAAATGATTGATTTTGACGACTTGCTTAGCACCGTTATTTTTCGTGTAAAAGACGATAGTTACAATACCTATTATAAGGTTTATCTCAATAAATTTAAGGATGAAAAAAACATTTCTATCCGTTGCGGATGTCCTTACAATTTAAGCGAAATCTGCCGCCACGAAGCGGCTGCTCTTTTTCAATTGCAGGATTTGCTTGACAAGAATTTATTGGGTGAAAAAAACATCTCGTACAACCAACAACATACTGTTGTAAAGATGAAGCAACTCGATGCCAGAACCATCAAATTGCTGTCATCAAACGAAAGCATTACTGAGGCAGAAGATTTTTTAGTCTTCTTCAAAACCATTTATAAAAGAAGCAAAAAATGAACGCGTTTTAGCTGAAGTAAAAATGGATGATAGCGATGTTTATAATGTATTAATTCAAAAAAATGAAGAGCGGAATTTAGATACAAGCTGCAACTGCAATACGGAAACCGAACACCCGCTATGCCTTCACAAAACCATTGTGCTTATTGCATTTGTACAGAGCCAATGGTGCGGCTTATTTTGATTCGATTCGCAACTGGGATAAAGAAAAAAACAAGTTGCTTTCGTTATACGGCTATTCATTGGATGATGACATCAAAAACAAATTTGAATTCGTTTACAAAGAAGGCAAGCCTTTTTTGCGCGTGCTCGATCCAGGTATTAAAAGTGTAGCACAAGTTACTGCGCCGGTTGCACGACCAGTAATGGAAAGAGTAACGGATATACCTGATGTAGAAACAGCGGTGAGCAAACATTTGAAATTGGGTTTGGTCATCAGTTACAATCCGCATAGTTATCCTTATGTACAGTTTGATGCTGTGCAAGGCGATGCTAACGACGAGAATACAGCTTTTCTGGTAAGTTGAGCGAATAGACATTGCAAGAGTTTGTTAACACTGAAATGTTTGATGACGGCGATAAAACCCTTACTTCAAAACATTCGCAAACTGCAATCGAGCGAGGTGAGCCGTTATCTCAACCGCAATTCTCCTTTCAGCGGTATCTGGGAAAATATCATTCAGCAACACGATGATGAACTGCCTGAAGAAACGCGACAGCTCATCATCGAATATCTTCATCCTAAACTTAAGAAATTGTTTACTGATGTTGCCGAAAGCAACTTCACTTTCTTTTTACCAAAAAACAAAACCTTCACTACAAGCAATCTTGAAGAGGCAGCTTGCTCTATTAATTTTATTACGCCTGAATTTGCCATTCGTTTTGAAGGGGGAGAATACGAAATGCTTTGCAATGTGCGAACACCGCTCCGTGTAAGCAATATAAAAGACAACGCATTGTCGTCTTCATTGCTGTTTCAGCAGGAAGATCAGTTTTATGTCTGGCATCAGCCGGAAGATGTGTTATTGGTTGAAAAGTTTTTGCCTTCGGGCAAAATGGTTATCCATGAAGATGACTGGAACCGAACGCTTCAGGATTTTATTTTACCCTTAACCAAGGAATATCATGTGCACTTCAGCAACATACAAAAAGAAGAAGTGCGCGATGTAAAGCCAGAGATAAAAATATTGCTGAAAGAAAAAGGCGATTATCTCCTTTTTCAGCCCATTTTTACTTATCATGGCTATGATACAAAGCCCTCCGACAAAGAGAATATTTTATTGCCACAGGCGAATAGACTTATGGTTATTCACCGCAATCTTGCGGTTGAAAACGCATTTATAGAAAAACTCAAAAACCTTCATTCCAACTTCATTACGCTGGCCGAAAACAACAACACGTTGGCATTGAAAGGCGCAGAAGTTTTGAAGAACAACTGGTTCTTTTTATTTATTGATGCAGTGCGCGAAATGAATGTGCCTGTGTTGGGTTTGGATGCGTTAAAAACATTCCGTTTTAACACGGCGAAGCCTTCTACTAAAATTTATATCTCTTCCAACACCGATTGGTTTGATGCAAAAATTGATATTCACTTCGGCGAACAAAAAATAACCGTTGATGATGTAAAAAAAGCATTGGCCAACAAGCAGCAGTTTGTGCAGTTGCATGATGGAACGCTTGGCATTTTGCCTGAAGAATGGATAAAACGTTATTCGCTCCTTTTCCGTGTGGGCGATGGCAAAACCAATGACATCAAACTGAGCAAATATCATTTTGGTGTGATTGAAGAGTTGTACGAACAGCGAAACAATGAAGAGCTTGTATTTCAGCTCGAAAGTAAATACGAAAACATAAAGCATCATCATACCATTGACCCTATTGCGCCGCCAAAGCATTTAGAAGCGATATTACGGCCTTATCAAACTTCGGGTTATCAATGGCTCAATTATCTGAATGATGTGAAGTGGGGCGGTATTCTTGCCGATGATATGGGCTTGGGTAAAACGGTGCAGGCGCTTACTTTTCTTCATTATTTAAAAGAAAAAAATGGTGCTTTACATGCGTTGGTTGTTTGCCCCACAACGCTCATGTTTAACTGGGAGGCTGAAATCAAAAAGTTTACGCCTTCGCTTACTTATTATGTTCATCATGGCAATCTTCGCATGAAAGATACTTTGCTGAAAATAAACGCCGACATCATTATCACAACGTATGGCACTTTGCGCAGCGATATAAAACAGTTTGTAGAAATACCATTTGATTATGCCATTTTAGATGAAAGCCAGGCTATCAAAAATCCATCGAGTAAAGTAACCAAAGCCGTTTGTTTGCTGAACGCAAAAAGCCGTTTGTGTTTAAGCGGAACGCCCTTACAAAACAATACTTTTGATATTTATGCACAGATGAATTTTTTAAACCCGGGCATGTTGGGCAGCACTGATTCTTTTAAAAATGAATTTGCTGTTCCTATTGATAAGTTCGGTGAGAAAGAACAAAAAGATCATTTGCGCAAACTGCTGTATCCATTCATTTTACGTCGCACAAAAGAGCAGGTAGCGAAAGATTTACCGGCCAAACAAGAGATGATTTTGTTGTGCGAGATGGGAGAGGAGCAACGCCAGATTTATGATGCCTACCGCAATGATTTTCGGGATAAAATTTTAGGCGTTGTTGAAGAACAAGGCATACAAAAATCGCAGCTTTCTATTTTGCAGGGATTGATGAAGCTGCGTCAAATTTGCGATAGTCCGGCCATCATGAAAGAGGAAGAGAAATTTCCGAATGTGTCCGTGAAATTAGATGAATTAACCAGAGAAATTGCTGAGAATATTGGTAACCATAAAGCACTTGTATTTTCTCAATTTCTGGGCATGTTAGGATTGATTCGCGAGAAGATGAAAGAGTTAGGAATTGACTATGAATATTTTGATGGTAGCACTTCGGCTGGCGACAGAGAAAAAGCTATTAACCGTTTTCAAAACGATGAGAATTGTCGTGTGTTTTTAATTTCGTTGAAAGCCGGTGGTGTGGGTTTGAACCTGACGGCTGCTGATTATGTTTATATTGTTGATCCATGGTGGAACCCTGCCGTTGAGCAGCAAGCCATTGATCGTACGCACCGCATCGGGCAAACCAAAAATATCTTTGCTTATCGCATGATTTGCAAAGACACTGTGGAAGATAAAATTCTTCAGTTGCAGGAAAAGAAACGTGCACTTGCTGTTGATTTAATTTCTGATGATTCTACGTTTGTAAAAAGCCTTACGAAAGAGGATATTGAGTATTTGTTTAGTTAAGAAAGAGCTATGAGCTACGAGCCGTAAGCTTCAGCGTTTCATGCTCACTTTGAGAGTACATCAAAATAGCCAACTCGCTCGAAGCTTATGGCTCGCAGCTAATAGCTAACACCTCAAAGCTATTTTCTATGCACATTTCCATTTGGGAACAGGAAAGCTTTTTTGCCCGAAAAGACGTTGTTATTATTGGCAGCGGACTGGCTGGTTTGTGGTGCGCTTATGAGTTATTAATTCAACATCCTTCCCTGCAATTACTCATCGTTGACAAAGGAATTATTCCTGCAGGTGCAAGCACACGTAATGCCGGCTTTGCTTGTTTTGGCAGTCCAACAGAATTGCTTCGCGATATAAAAACAATGGGTGAAGAACGTGCCTGGCAATTGACTGAATTGCGCTATAAAGGCATACAAAAAATTAGGCGCGTGTTAGGTGATGAAGCGATTGACTATGACAACTGCGGCGGATACGAATGTTTGCGAAGCGACATTACCTATATTGAAGAAGTTATTGAAAAATTGCCATTTTTAAATAGAGGAATGCAAACCATTACCGGCGAATCGGCCACTTTTGTTTTTGCCACAAAAAAGCTTGTGCAGCAAGGATTGCACGGCTTCGATGCATTGATAGAAAACAAGTGCGAAGGTGGATTGCACAGTGGAAAAATGGTGATGGCTTTGCAAAATAAAATACGGTCACTGGGCGGGCAAATCATGTTGGGAGCAGAAGTAAAAAGCTGGGAAGAAAATGATGCTGAAGTGAGTATTTCACTTACCGGAAATCTTCAGATTAAAACATCACGATTGTTGATTTGCACCAATGCTTTAAGCCAGCATTTGTTGCCTGAAATAAACTTACAACCGGCACGCGGACAAATCATCGTTACGTCTCCAATTGAAAAACTGGCACTGCGTGGCACGTTTCATTTTGATGAAGGCTTTTATTACTTCAGAAATGTGGGAAACAGAGTATTGCTGGGTGGGGCGCGCAATCATGCGTTTGATGAAGAAGCCACTTCTTCTTTTGATATTACAGGTTTATTACAGGAGAAATTAGAAGCGTTTATAAACGTACATATTTTGCCAAAACAATCTTACCAGATTGACTATCGCTGGAGCGGGATTATGGGTTTTACGGAAGACAGGCAACCGTTCATAAAACCAATAGGAGCAAGGGTTACAGCCGTTGTTATTTGCAACGGAATGGGTGTTGCATTATCACCGATGATGGCTGAACAAATCGAGTTATAAACCGATTTTAGTTTTATGATTTCGGATTTGGGATTGCAAGAAGCATTATCTACAAAGCAGTCCAGCCTGAACATACACACCCCTTAATGAATATTTCGGTATAATATCATTTTCAGGTTGTCTGCAAAATCATTGATTCGACAAATAAATTTGGTGTGCAACTTCAGCAGTCATAAATCTAAAATTATAAATCGTCTGATTATCTGCGAATAGAAACTTCAGTACCAACTGGAATCATGTTGAACAACTCAATTACATCTTCATTTTTCATGCTGATGCAGCCTTGTGTCCAGTTGTCGTATTTATCAATTGCGTAATCTTCGTGTGGCCAGGTACCATGAATGGCAACGCCGCCACCGATTTTTGCATTGGCAGGAATTATTCCTTGTTGTTTGCGTTGCATAAACCTTGTAATGCTTTCTCCATTGGGATAATCGAGCGTTAACATGCGACACCATTTTTCATGCACGCGTTTTGTCACAATCTTGAAATCGCCTTCCGGTGTTTCACGATCTCCTTCCATCATTTTATCCCGCAAGTCTTTATTGCCAAACACAACCGGATAGGTAACGAGCCAGCCTTTTGAATCGTAAACACTTAATTCATAGTTGTGTTTGACAATAACAATTTTATAAGCCGGAAATGTAAACGAACCTTTGCCATAAAATGAAGTGGTAGCTATAAACAAGGTGAGTAGCAGGCACAAACTCACGCATTTTTTCATGTAGCTGATTTTATATAAAAACGTAGTGGACCGAAACTAATTATGTGAAGAAAAAGGAAAATTTTTATGGGGATGACAGCGCTTTATCAAGCAAGGAATTGATTTGTGCAAGGGCATGCCCAGCTTCACTTTCAGCTACTACATTCCCATCGGGTTTTGTTTGTTCTACTGCAAACCAAAGCAATACCATCGAAACATAATCCTGCATGTCTTTGCCCCCAAAAGCAGTTCTGAATTCTATTATTTTTTCGTTGATGAGCTTTGCCGTTTTCCGAATCGTTTCTTCATCATTGGGTCGTGTTTTTAAACGATACGTTCGGTCGGCAATGACAACATTGATAACAATGAGTTCTTCCATATTTTATAATTAAGTTACACGCAGCTTAATTGTTTTCAGAACGTACAAGTGTGCGACGCAACGAACGATATACCAGAGCTGCAAAAGCCCGTACCATAAAACTGTATTTTGTTTTTATAACAATTTCAATCATTAATCAAAGCGAGGCATTTTTCTATCTCTTTCAAGTAGGTATCTATGCGTTTTACAAATAATTTTTTTTGTTCGGGATGCCAGTGCTGAATACCTGATTTTAATACATCGTTTTGCTGTTGCAATTGTTTGATCTGATCGGCCTGAAAAGCAATTTGTTTTTGCCCATTTTCTTTTTCAATTTGCAAACGCCTGACCTCTTTTTGCAAAGCAGAATAGTTATCCACCAACGCTTTCAGCTTTTGCTGAACCGCTTGTAACTGCGTTTGAAAATCGGGCTGCTGCACAAATTTGGTTTTACAGATTATTTTCTGATCTCTGCATTTACATCGGTTTGAAGGCTTTGCATAATGCGGTTCATCATGCCATCAATTTCTTTATCGGTAAGCGTTTTTTCTTCGTCTAAAAAAGTGAAGTTGATAGCCAATGATTTTTTTTCGGCGCCTAATTTTTCACTTTCAAAAATATCAAACAACCGTGTGTTGGTAAGCCGCGATAACTTTTGTTTATTAATAACGCCATCAATTTCGGCATAACTAACGCTCTTGTTTACGATCATTGCCAGATCGCGTTGAACAGCAGGAAAGCGCGGCACTTCTTTGTAAATAATTTTTGTAGCTCCGGCTGCTTTCAACCAAGATTCAACATAAATATCGGCAAAATAAACCGGCTGTTTGATATCAAATTGCAAGGCTTTTTCAGCACTTACTTTCATTACAGTTCCCAGTCGCTTTTTGTTGTGGATGATGTTCAGTGTTTCATCGTTAGGCTCATCATTTTCAAACACAATATTTTGCAATGATGAAGAAAGAACAGCGTTAACAATGCCTTTCAGCGAAAACAAATCAAGAGGTTTTGCCTTTTCATTCCATGCGTCTTCATGTGCATTGCCCGTGATATATAAGCTCAGATGTTCATGTTCTTCATAACTACCAACTGCTTTTTTATGATACGTTTTACCCCATTCAAAAAGGCGGAGATTGTTGTGTTTTCGATTGATATTGTAAGCAATCGCTTCCAATCCGGTTTGCAGCATGGAAGGCCGCAATACATTCAAATCAGCACTTAAATTATTCATCATTTTAACGCTGGTGCTCAGTACATCTTCCGAAAAATATTTGCTGTTGGTAATGGAATTGGTAACCATTTCGTAAAAGCCCAAGCCCGCTAACTGTTGTGATGTTTTTTCTTTTACCGCTTCTTTAAAATGCAGCGTTTCTTTCGCAGGAGAAATAGTAATTGCAGCCGGAATTGCGATGTTATCCAAGCCATCAATGCGTACAATTTCTTCCACTAAATCGGCCTGAAGACTTACATCTACTTTGCTGTAAGGCACAAGCACAGTAAGGCTTTCAGCGGTTTCATCTGTTATAATAAAACCTAAACTTTGCAGAATTGTTTTTACATCTTTTACTTCATATTGTTTGCCACTTAGTTTCTTTAAATATGCGAAACTGAGTGTTACTTTATTTTGTGGTATTGGCTGTGTGTACACATCAACTACCTCACTGCTAATTTCGCCACCGGCTATTTCTTTTATTAATAAAGCGGCGCGTTGCAACACGGTTACTGTTGCTGAAACATCGGTACCTTTTTCAAAGCGAGCGGCTGCATCGGTTCTTAAATTATGTGCCACCGATGTTCTGCGAATTGAGGTTGAATTGAAACAGGCACTTTCTAAAAAAATATTTTTAGTAGTTTGTTTTACGCCACTTTTTATTCCGCCGAAAACGCCTGCGATACACATGCCTTCTGTCGCGTTGCATATCATCAGATCATAGTTGTGTAGTTTTCTTTCTTCTCCGTCAAGTGTAATAAAAGGAGTGCCTTCTTTTTCATTTTTTATAATAACCTGATTGCCCACAATGGCGTCGGCATCAAACGCGTGAAGCGGTTGACCGGTTTCATGCAAAACAAAATTCGTTATGTCAACAATGTTGTTGATAGGTCGTAAGCCGATTGATTTTAGTTTGTTCTGCAACCAATCAGGAGAAGGTTGTACCGTAAGATTAGAAATACTTACGCCGGAATATCTCGGACAATCTGTTGTGTTTTCAACGGTTACTTGTATGGGTAAATTATGGTTATCAATATCAAAGTTTTTAGCGAAGGGTAAGTTTGGTTTTACCTCTTTTTTTGATGGTACGAAAGATAAGCGCACACATCTTTTGCCACACCTAAATGGCTCATGGCATCGGTGCGGTTGGGCGTTAAGCCAATTTCATAAATCCAATCGTGATAAGGCTTGAAGTATTCTTTTGCCGGCGTTCCAACCTCGACATTTTCGGGCAAAACCAAAATGCCTGCATGACTTTGGCCAAGGCCAATTTCATCTTCAGCGCAAATCATTCCTTCGCTCAATTCTCCTCTTATTTTCGCGGCTTTCATAGTCATCGGTTCACCATTCGTTGGGTAAATGGTTGTGCCAATGGTTGCTACAATTACTTTTTGTTTTTGCGCAACATTTGGCGCACCGCACACAATATGAAGGGGTTGGCCGTTGCCAATATTAACCGTGGTAAGCCTCAATTTATCTGCATTGGGATGTGGCTCGCAGGTGAGTACTTGTCCAACAACAAGGCCTTCTAAATTGCCTTTAATGGTTGCATATTCTTCTAAACTTTCTACTTCCAAACCAATAGAAGTAAGGATGTGTGAAAGCTGCTGTGGTTCTATGTTTTGAGGAAGATAATCGTGAAGCCAGTTGTATGAAATCGTCATGAAAAATGATTCATTTGAAAAGAGTGTAAAGATAAATGTCTGAACCAGGATTTTGTAGGATTTGACTGATTAACCGGATAACAAAAAATGCAAGGTGTTACAGATGAAACAATCTCCCCAATCAGAAAAATCACATAAAATCGGGGTCAAAAAAGCCCGCATCAAGAGTGATGCAGGCTGATTGATATAAGTAGTATAACTCGTTTATTCACCTACCACTTCAAACTCAACTTCGGTATTGTTGCCATTACCAAAATCTACTGAAGCTTTGTAGGTTCCCAATTCTTTTACTTCATCTATAATGTGAATGCGTTTACGGTCAATTTCATAACCTTTCTGATCGCGAATGGCTCTTGCTATCTGTAACGATGTAACAGAACCAAATATTTTGCCGCTGGTGCCTGTTTTAGCAGTTACTTTAACAGGCGATTCTTTTAAAACGGCAATCACCTTGTTAATTTCAGCCAGCATAGCGGCTTCTTTCTTCGCTTTTACTTTTTGTTTTTCTTCCAACTGTTTCAGGTTCGAAGCACTGGCTTCTACTGCCAGTTTTTTAGGAATGAGATAGTTGCGCGCATAACCGTTTTTTACGGTTGCCAGTTCGTTGGCAGCGCCCAGGTTATCTACATCCTGAACTAATATTACTTGCATAATTATTTATTTAGCTGTGAGCCATGAGCTTCGAGCTTTGAGCCATTCTCGTAACTCAAAGCTCAAAGCCCGAAGCTTTTATTTTAAAAGATCTGTTACATAAGGCAGCAACGCCATCTGGCGTGCTTTCTTAATGGCATCCGATACTTTGCGCTGGTATTTTAAAGAGTTACCACTCAAACGGCGAGGCAAAATTTTACCCTGCTCGTTAATGAATTTCTTTAAAAATTCAATGTCTTTGTAATCAATGTACTTAATGCCATACTTTTCAAAACGGCTGAATTTCTTCTTTGGTTTTTCCTGTTTAATGGCCGTTAAATACTTAATGTCGTTTGTTTTAGCCATTGTCTACCTCCGCATTTTGAGGTTGCGAAATGTTGTTTCTTTTCTTTGCGTTGTATTCCACAGCATATTTGTCTAACGCCGTGTACATAAAGCGCATTACCTGCTCGTCGCGCAGGATTTGGATTTTTAGCTTTTCATTGAAGCTGGATGGCGCACTATACTCAACCACCCAATAAATTCCGGTAGTTTTCTTTTGTATAGGATACGCCAGCGATTTTAAACCCCAGGGATTGCTGTGCACTACTTCTCCACCGTTTTCTGCAATAAAATCGGTGTACTTTTTCTGAACAGTTTTAAACTCCTCTTCAGAAAGCACAGGGGTAAAAATCACCATCAATTCATAATTGTTCATTACCCTGTTTTTGTTTGTTAAAAAATAAAATTTGGGCGGCGAAGGTAGCTATTGTTAATGGAATATTGTGAATTGAATATTGAATGTTTTGTAAAATGATGAATAAGAAGAATAGAACACTGATAACACAGACTTTGTGCACAGATATTCAGGATTTGTTTTCGCTGATATTTTGGGATATTCAAGTTTGTTTTTATTAATATTTTGAGGCTGTCCTCTTTTGTTTTCCAATGAATCTTCAGTTCGGGCTGTTTGCACTACTCCGCCGCAAAGCTGCGCTTCACAAAGCTTCAGCGGGGTAGATGCTGCACATCCCGCAGCCCATCCTCTGTCGAACATTTATTGAGCCATTCCAATGTGCATCGTCATGGCGAGGAACGAAGCCATCTGTGTTATACAATACATCATGTTTATATACAATGAAGATGTTAGCTTTATTCACTCACCACTCACTACCACTATTCACCATTCACAAATCAAAAATCAAAAATCCATTGTTTCACAACTCATCGCTTTCTATATATTTGAAGCATTCAAAAAAAGACCGTTTCTTATGCCTAACGATTCAACCACATACATCAACACAAAAGGAGTAAAACAAAACACGTACGATGCCATTGTTATTGGCAGCGGCATAAGCGGCGGCTGGGCTGCCAAAGAACTCTGCGACCGTGGCTTAAAAACATTAATAGTTGAACGTGGAAGAAATGTGGTGCATTTAAAAGATTATCCAACAGCAACCAAAGCACCGTGGGAATTTCCACACCACGAGAAGATGCCTTTAGCTATTACAAAAGCTAATCCTGTTGTGAGCCGGTGCTATGCTTTTAATGAAACCTCTCAACACTTTTTTGTAAAAGATACGGAGCATCCCTACATACAGGAAAAGCCCTACGACTGGATTCGCGGCTACCAGGTAGGTGGCAAAAGTTTGTTGTGGGCAAGACAAACGCAACGCTGGAGCAAATACGATTTTGAAGGTCCGGCACGCGATGGCTACGCAGTGGATTGGCCTATCCGATATGAAGACCTTGCTCCATGGTATTCATACGTAGAGAAGTTTGCCGGCATCAGCGGAAACAGGGACGGTGTTGATACTTTGCCTGATGGCGAGTTTCTTCCGGCCTGGGAAATGAATGTGGTGGAAAAAGAAATCACACAAAAAATAAAGGGCAATTATAAAGATAGATATGTAGTGCAAGGCAGGTGTGCACACTTAACGCAACCGCAGGATGTGCATCGTGAGCAAGGCAGAAACCAATGCCAGGCACGCAGCATGTGCGAGCGTGGATGCCCGTATGGCGGCTATTTCAGTTCGAATGCATCTACTATTCCCTGGGCTTTAAAAACAGGCAATCTTACCCTCGCAACCGATAGTGTTGTGCATTCTATTATGTATGATGATAAGCGGGGAAAAGCCACCGGCGTGCGTGTAATTGATGCAAAAACAAAAGGGGCTACTGAATATTTTGCCCCCATCATTTTTGTAAATGCAGCTTGTTTAAACAGCAATTTACTATTACTCAATTCAACTTCTCATCGCTTCCCTAATGGCTTTGGAAACGACAATGGTTTGCTCGGCAAGTACGTTGCCTTTCACAATTATCGTGGCACTGTAAGCGCATCATACGACGGACCGCAGGACAAATATTATTTGGGCAGACGACCCACACAACCCATGATGCCTAACTTTAGAAATGTGCACAAACAGGAAACCGATTTTTTGCGTGGCTACATGACGTTTTTTGGCGCAGGCAGAGCGCAGGTTCATGAAGATGGAATTGGCGGCGATTATAAAGATGCTATCAGCGAAGCTGGCAACTGGTATGTAAGTGTAATGATGCAGGGCGAAACCATCCCGAAAGAAAGCAATCATCTCAGGTTAAGCAAAGACAAAGTGGATGCCTGGGGCATTCCGCAACTGATAACGTCTATTGATTATGATGATAACGATGTAAAAAGCATGAAAGATTTTTTTGCAACGGCTTCTGAAATGTTTGACAAAGCCGGATGCAAAGACATTGCAACACACGACAGCCAACAAGCTCCGGGTTTAGACATTCATGAAATGGGCGGTTGCAGAATGGGTAAAGACCCAAAGACATCATTACTCAACGAGCATAATCAGTTTCATAACTGCCCGAATGTATTTGTAACCGATGGCGCCTGCATGACATCCACTTCAACACAAAATCCATCGTTAACTTTTATGGCTTTAACGGCACGCGCCGCTAATTATGCGGTTGATGAAATGAAGAAAGGAAATTTATAAGGTTTGGTTTTGCCCGAATTTAATTGTTGTGTGCAATTGCAGCACTTTTGTTGTTATAATAAAAAAAGTAAAGCAAAAAGACAATTACCACAACGCCAACTACAATGGCTGAAATCCATACCCACAAATGATTAGAATGAGTAAGAACAAGTGGTTGCGAACTCCCTATGAGTACCATGTTTGCCCAATAATAAGGCATCGTATGCTCATGATCGGCGGTTTGTAAATACCACAATTTTGCTTTTTGCAAAGCTTCACTTTTGTTCATTCCCTGCGCTAGATATTCATTAAACTTCGTTGAAATTTTATAAATGGCGCCTTCATCAGCTTTCCATAAAGTAGCTGATACAGAAGGAATGCCTGCCGATGCAAAACCTCTTGCCAAACTGTAAATGCCTTCGCCGGTTGCGTTTTTACCAATATTGGTTTGGCAGGCACTTAGCAATACAAATTGAATGGAAGGATTGCTCGAGCCGCTGCAATTCGGAAAGACGAATGACAGCATCCTGCATATACAATTCCGGCTCCGCATCGGTAGTATCGGCTTTGGCATGAGAAAAAATAGTAACAACAGAGTATCGCGAAGCGTTATCAAAAAAGTTTTGTCGGGAAGCTTGTTCTTCTGTGAACAAAGTATGATTGCTATAAAATTGCGCTGTCTTCTGAAGTGCAGTGAGAAGATTGCGGCAGATCGGCGACAGCCAATGCAGATGAAAATGAAACCGGTGCAAAGCCAATAAAATTGCCGCTTGCAGCTTTGGTAGCAAACGGTTTCAATAATGAACGAGCCGAATACACATAACTAAAATTGTAATCGTTCAGCAAAAAATGTTTGCCATTGCCATCTGTGCATAAGGCTTCAAAAGGAATGAAAAAATTATCGGTGCAAATGGCAACATTGCCTTTGGGTATTTGCAAAGGTTCAAACAATTTTTTATAGATGGTTTGCATGATAAAGAGCAATATAAATTATAGTGACGGTTTAGTTGTTGTTTATCGCTGCAAAGCTTAATGAATTGAAACAGCTGAATGCTATTAAATTCACTTGGAGCAATTTTAATGAAATTAATTTTAGTCTTTGTAATGGCCATTGCATAGATGGCAGAATCGTTCATAAAATAATACACCAGGCTTTGTTTTGTTTTTGCCAGATACTCCTGCAGCGATTGAAGCGAAGGAACTTCATCGGCATATTTGGTTTGGTAGTAAAGCGGATATTTTTTTTCGAGTGATTTAATAATACGTTCAAGAGAATCTTTAGTTTGTAAGAGGTTGTTTTCTTTGTCTTTATATGTATTTGAAGAAGGTAAAAGTAACGAAACGTGTTGCTCTTCTTCAATAATCTTCGTTCGCAAAAAATCTAATTGTACTGTTTCTGTTGAAGAAAGCTGTGCTTTTGCAGCCGCCTCATTCCATCCATCATTTAATAAAACCGCGCGGCTTTTTTCTAAAAAATAAAATGCTTTGCCAACCGAATCCAATAAATAACAAGTTTCAATCGCATTTTGGAAAAAGTTGCTCGTTTTATCTCTCCAATACAATTTACTTTTCTCTTCAATTTGGTTATGCCGTGTTTGGGTAATAACCGAATCAGTTAATAAGGCTGTTTTTAAACTAGCATCAAGGTAAGTCGTTTGTTTTTTTTGGCGATATAATGCTAATAACAAATCAATCTTTCCAAATAGGAAATCAAATATTAAATCACTATTTTGAATGAATGTAATCTGAGCAATAGATGGGTTCCCTAATTGTAAATTATCAATGTGGATGTTTATACTAGCAAGAGCGATTTTATAATAATGGATTGCGGTACTTAACTCGCCTTCTTCAGTTGCAGTATTGCCTAAGTTTTCATAAACCATAAACAGGTTTATAGAACGTATTTTATTATCTGTGATTTTATTTGTAAATCGAAGAGCGAGGTAATAATATAATTTTGCATTTTTATAATCCTGAAGATTTTCCTGATAAAAGTTCCCCAAATCATTGTAATCGTTTGCTATAGTATTATTATCATTAGTTAAGAGTCTTTCTTTTATTCCTTGTTTAAAAAAGTATTCCGCTTCCTTATTTTTTTGTTTCTTTTTATAAACTAAAGCTTTCGTTTTATAGGCCGTAGCAATTTCCAAATGGTTGTTTAATTTTTTTGCAAGCACTATTGCATTCTCGACATCAGATAAAGATTGGAATAGTTGATTTTCAAAAAGGTAAGATTGCGCCCGATAATTAAGAAACTTCGTAAAACGACTGCTATCGGCATTTGTTTTAAGTTTTATTGCGCTCATTGCAAAAGTGTATTCATAAACAGCTTTTTGATAATCACCTATGGTATAATAAATCCGTGCTTTATATTCTCTTGCAAAAGACAAGTAATTTTCAGGATCGGATTTTAGGGTGAGTTGAATAACAGTATCAAAATAAGAGAGTTCCTTGTTGTATAAACCCTTTCTATCGTAAAAAGTAGCTGTATTAAAGTAAAGGTTTGTTAGTAATGTTTTAGAGATATTCTTCTCAAGTTGTTGAGAAACATTCAAGGCAGTAAGACAGTGCTGTAAAGCTATATCTATATTTTGGTTCGTTAGAAATTCATACTTGGCTAATTTTATAAATATAAGTACATCACCAGAATCTTTTTTTTGATTCAAAGAATCAAGATGATGTTTTAAATCATATAGTTTTTTTAGAATGTCAGTATTCGCAGTATAGGTATTTGTTATTCGAATAACCTTATCATACAATGAAATGGAATCGTTAGAAAATTGACAAAATGTTTGCAGTGTAATTATACAGGCATAAAATAGTAAAAGGAGATATTTAAGCCTACAACACAACTTTTGTTTATTTTAAAGCGAAACTACAATTCATTTTTAACCAACTATTACATCGAAGATTTCGAAAATTTGTACAATTTGATAGTCTGATTGAAGTTACCTGCAGATAGCCATTTTAAAGTATTTATAGTCATATGGCCGCAACTTATAATAGCAATTTCAGTAACTAGCATTTACATCTGCTTCAGGTAATTTTTCATTTTTTGAAACCGAAGAGTTCAAGTAACGATTAAAAAAGTCTATTCCAATGATTGCAAAAAGGGTTATGATAAGAAATAACAAAAAGCGGGGAGAAGGACCCGTGGGTGGGGTGCCTTGTGAACCGCCACTAGTTTTAGCAGCAGTGGCAGATTTCAGGTTTTCCATAATAGTTGTATTTTGAAACTTATGAATGAGTAAGAATTACCACCATACACTTTAAATCAACAAAACAATATAAAATAAAAGTATTGAACTTTTATAAACCTCAATCAGTCGTTGAAGCAAGTCGCGGCTGAGGTGGTGGTGGAGGGGTACCTTGTGACCCGCCACTCAAAGCAACAGCATCATTCGATTTTATACTTTCAACTAAAGCACCTTCTACATCATCGGTGCTTTCAATGTTTGCCTCAAGATTTGTAGCATCTGAATTTTTCATAACAAGAAGTATTTAAGTTATTAAAATTAAATCAATTTTCTAATACCCCAATTCCTCACCACTTCTCCAGCATTTTCTCCGCTATTTCATGTCCGTCTTCATTTTCTTGTACCACTTTTATCCAGCAAAGCTTTAGCAGCTTCTTTATCGCCTGTGTGCATTGCGTTCTAACAAGGTACAGGCTAATAAAATATCGCCGGTATTGCTAAACAAGCCCTTCATTGTTAGATAGCTCCCCAAAAAGGGCAATCGCTTTGTCGTAATCTTTCAAGTGCAGGTAAGCACGCCCGGCGTATAACTTGGCAAAACTATTTGCCGAATCTCGGTTTTTCACACCTTCAAACAACACAACAGCCTGTTGGTAATTGGTCTTTTTATACTCCGCAATGCCCATCTGCATACTATCTCTCGAAGCATCCAGCGTGTTACTCAATGTATCAGTGCTTTGTACATAATTCTTCGCCAATTGTCTTGGGCTATTATTGATAGCAAACAAAAAATAAAACGCCATTATAAAAATCAAACAAGCCGCAGCCGCATACGGCATCCATCGAAGCACGATTGATTTTTTTGCGGGCTTAACAATTGTGATTTCGCTTTTCCATTGTTGTTTCTGCTTTATTAACGCTTGTCTGGCTTCCACTCTTGCGGTTACATAAAAGGCCACTTCACTGGCAAAGGCTTCGTCGGCAACACAACGATCTTCAAATTGTCTTCGCTCTTCTTCATTCAACGCCTCATTAAAGTAAGCGTCAATGTATTCCAATATCTCGCTCATAACATCAATTTTAAAAATTACGACTCTCTTTCCTTACCATTTCCTTACACCCTATTACCTGTTTGCAGAAGCCGGTTTTACTTTTTCCCTTAACTTATCCAGGCAGCGCAGCCGCGTTGTTTTTACCACCGCTGCATTGTTGTAACTTAGGTGTTCGGCAATTTCCTTATCAGTGTAGCCATCTTCAAAAAGGAGCAATAACTCCTTGCAGCGCGTACCGATGGTTTCCATCATTTCTTTTACCATTTTCTTTTGTTCCACGTTCATCATCTTTTCAACTGCCGTTTTTGCTGCATCGGGCAATTGGTTCATCAGTTCAGGCAATTCTGCTGTTTTAAACACCTGTTGTTTATTCGTCGTATTTTTTCGAATGAGGTCAATACACTTGTTAGAAAAAATTTGAAAACAGATACGTTTTAATGGACGAGCGCCCATCAAAACGACCATTTATAATATTGAGTAAAGCCGATAAAAACGCATCACTGTAAGCGCTAAAGCTATCTTCATACATAAGATTATACTTGCGGCAACCTTCATTTACAAAATAAAAGTATTCTTCATACAGTATTTTTTCCTGTTTGTTGCGTTCGGGATAACCCGCAGTTAGATTGCTGATAATTTGGGTATCGGACGTTTTCAAGGTTCTGCTTTAACACAACAAATCTATATACTTTATGTAATATTTAAAAAGATTACAAGCGTAACTTTTCTTTCGTCTTTCGCTTTGTTCTACCTTATATATATAATCGTAGGCTGCAGGAAAAAAAAGTTAGGTGTTTGTTTCCCTTCTTTTTTACATTACGATTCATTAGTTGTAAAATGTGTTACTGAAATTTTTTCAAACAATTTAAACCCTTTACAAACATGAAAAAGCTAATCTTCACCGCAGCCCTGCTCATTGCATTGGCGCTCACTTCTTATGGCAAAGCCGCCGATAAGAATTCAAAGCTGGTAAAAGGATTGATTACCGCTTCAAAAACTGCACAAAGCAGTGCAACAAGTAGTAACGGTGCGTATACAACCACATCGTTCAACTTAAATGGAAATGCTATTAAAGCATTTTACGACGTTGAAACAGAAGAACTGATTGGTTTTTCGATTCCAATGTCATTGAACGATTTACCTGCTAATTCTTTAGAAAACATGCAAAAGAAGTTTGGCAGTTACTCACCGCAGGAAGCGATAATGTTTATTGATAAGAGCGGTTATTTCGGATTTTATGTTTCGCTTACAAAACCTAACAAACCGAGCATTGTGTTGGATATAAACACAAAAGGAAAAGTGCATTACTTCGGAAAAATGTTCCTCTGATCAGGTAATAAAATTGATCTCAATAAATCAAAAATTGACAGACTTACAATCCTGCCCTCTGCTTTGACTGAAAGCCACGTTCTCGTGGCTTTTTTGTTTTTGCAGGTATTTTTAAGGAGGTTTATAGAAGTTACCCCGGAGATTAGCAACAAATGAATATTTCAATTGAAATGGTTTGTAATTGTTTATAGCTTAGCGATGGTTGGCATTTAAATAACATCTGCCTAACTTTTGCACAATTACCAAACTGATGTTAGCGGTAGCCAATCTTATTTCTTTGTCAATTTATATCTCAGGTGTGTTGTTAGGTCTGAGGGTATTACTTCTACAATTTGAATATCATACTTGTCTTTGTCAATGCCATCAAACAGCCGGATACCACTTCCTAAAAAAACAGGAGCAATGTGAATGAAAAATTCGTCCACAAGCCCTGCATTGAGATATTGTTGAATAGTATCGGCACCACCTTGTATTCTTATGTCCTTTCCTTTGGCTGATTGTCTTGCTTTTTCTAATGCGCTTTCTATTCCGTCATTAATGAAATAAAAAGTTGTTGTTCCTTTTTGAACCCAGGGCTCCCGTTTTTCGTGTGTCAGAACATAAACATCTGCTTTGTATAGATCTTCTTTCCAATGGACTTCGCCTTCTTCAAACATTCGTTTTCCCATAATGTACGAACCTGTTCTTGCAAACACATCATCAATTAATTCACTGTCTGCACCATATTCTTCACCGCCTTCCATATTGATGTGTTTCCAAAATGCTTTTTGTTTAAACATCCATTTGTGAATTTTTCCTGAAACGCCGCCCATTGGGTTGTCCGGACTTCTGTTATCGCCTGCGAAAAAGCCATCCAGTGAAATTCCGCTGTCAAAAATAATTTTGCTCATTGTTTTATTGATTGTTTGTTGATTTATTAGCTATCGTAAGTGTCAAAATGTTCTTGCCAAAAACTCTTAGGATACTCATTAAAAGATAAAATAACCTGTAAGCTGTTTATGTTTCGTATTTATAGTGTTTTGATTCGTAAAGCTAATTTTGCAATCGTTTGTTTTCATCTGCTTATAACAAAAAAGCAATCCTACTTTGCACTAACAAAATAAGATTGCTTTAATAAACTATCAATCCTACACCAGCTTCATATTCACCGGATCCCAGTTGATGATTTTCTTCGTAAAATAACTCTCGTTGCAGGATAGGGCAGGAGCGGCTGCACGAAATCCAAACACCGCATCTTCTACCACGGGTTTGTTTGTTCTTATCGAATCAAAAAAGTTGGTGAAATGATCCAAATGGTCGCTATAACCCTCCGGTGCTTTAAAGTTAACATCCGCTTTTTTCGGACGCGTTTTTTGTGCCGTCGTCCACTTCGCGTCGTAAGCCTTTTGCATATCCTGCTGCATTTGTTTGGGGAAAGTAAACACCGAATCATAACCGCCAAAGCCAGGTGCTTCAGGCAAGAGGCTATGATGCACTGTAACATTATTGTCTGTCACCACCATCACACCTTCGGAACCAATAAACCTCGTGCTTTCTTCACCACCGGTTCCGCTGATAAAGTTTACTTGCAAGTGTTAATTGAAATGGCGGATGTTCAGGCGTATCACCATATTGCATAATGCCCGTCATTACATCGGGCATGTTTCTGCCGTCTTTCCAGTAACACAACTGCCCGCTGCTGTAAATGTTTTGCGGGCCTTTTGAATTGGTGATAAAATGCGTTCCGCTTAGCAAATGAATAAACAAATCACCGGCAACACCGGTACCTACTTCGCGGAAAGCACGCCACCAAAAAAACTTTTTGGCATCAAATGGCATCTTATTCAAACCTTCAACATATTTGTTCCAGTCCGTGGTTTCCGGCGAAGCATCCGACGGAATGGTATATTCCCAGGCACCAATGGAATCTTGCCTGTCGTACACAGCGTTCACCATGTTTAGTTTTCCAATCTCACCTGCGGCAAGCAACTCTTTTGCTTTTGCAAACGCAATGCTGCTCACGCGCTGGCTACCTACCTGTAATACTTTACCGGTTTGTTTTTGCGTATTGACTACGTCTTGTCCCTCGCTTATTTTATACACCATCGGCTTCTCGCAATACACGGCTTTGCCTTTTTGCAATGCCTCCTTAGTAATGCGTGCATGCCAGCAATCGGCGGTAGCAATAATTACCGCATCCACATCTTTTTTGTCTAAAATTTCCTGGTAATTGCGCGTGGTAAACAGATCGTTGCCATATAACTCTTTTGCATTTTGCAAACGACCTGTGTACAAGTCGCAAATGCCCGCCAGCTCTACGCCCGGCACTTTTAATGCCGTTTGCAAATCGAAATGACCTTGTATGCCAAAACCAATGACTGCCAACCGGATTTTATCATTGGGTGAAATTCTTTTTTCATAAAATAAAGTGCGTTCTTCTGCTTTTTCTTTTGCTGCTATACTGCTTAGTGGCGCTACGGCTGCCAGCAAAGAAGTAGCGCCAATTTGTTGTAAAAATTTTCTTCGTGATGATGCATTGTTTTGTGTTGACATACGACAAGTTTTTGATTTCAAATGTAGGCGTTAAAATATAACATTTGGAGCAAACCAAGAGAGTGAATTTATAAACGATAGTTCTGGCATATTATACTTTGCTCATTAACCAGGTTTGTAAAAACCATGTTTTTGCTTTTGTTGATGATTCATTCACAACAATCAATTCTTATCTTCATTTTATGATGAAAGGAATGTTTGTTTTTGCCCTTCTTTTTTTATTCATGAACGTTTTTGCGCAATACGATGTTTGTGTATATGGCGGCACTTCTGCAGGTGTGATAGCAGCTTATACGGCTGCAAAAATGAACAAGAAAGTGATTTTGATAGAACCCGGCAAACACTTGGGTGGTTTGACTTCCGGCGGTTTAGGCTACACCGATATTGGTAACAAATATGCTATTAGTGGTTTGTCAAGAGATTTCTACCGCCGAATGGGCAAAGACTATGGAAAATTCGAGCAATGGATATTTGAACCGTATGTTGCCGAAACTATTTTTAATGATTATATCAAAGAAGCCAAGGTGCCGGTGTTGTATGAATATCGCATTATAAAAGCGGCAAAACAAAATGGCCGGATAAAAAGCATAGTGGTGGAAAACAGTGTTCATCCTTCTTCATCAACCAACCAAACCATCATAGCAAAAATGTTTATTGATTGCAGTTATGAAGGCGATTTAATGGAATGCGCGGGTATATCGTACACAACAGGAAGAGAAGACAACAGCACTTATAATGAAACATGGAATGGCGTGCAGTTGTTAGATAAGCATCAGTTTCCGGATGGTGTAAGTCCCTACAAAATTGAGGATGATTCAACGAGTGGTTTGCTTTGGGGAATCAGCACAAATCAATTGTTACCGAACGGCACTGGAAACAAGCAAATGCAAGCCTACAATTATCGCATCTGTTTAACCATCAATTCAAACAACAAAGTGGCAATAACAAAGCCGGAAGGATATGATTCTTCGCATTATGAACTGTTGTTGCGTTTGATGAAAGCACAGCCGGCCAAACAGAAACTGAGTGATTATTTTTTCTTTGGAATGATGCCGAATGGCAAAACAGACGTCAACAACAACGGTGGTTTTTCAACCGATATGATTGGTGAAAATTACAATTACCCCAATGCAAATTATGAGGAAAGAAAAAGCATCATTCAACAACATGAAAAGTACACCAAAGGCTTGCTTTGGTTTGTAGGGAATGATGTTCGTGTACCAAAATCAATACGCGATGAAATGCAGCAATGGGGCTACCCAAAAGATGAATGGACGGATAACAACAACTTTAGCCCGCAGCTTTACATTCGTGAAAGTCGCCGCATGATTGGCGAATATGTAATGACAGAAGCCAACTGCGAAGGAAGGCTGAAAGTGAGTGATGGCGCAGGTTTGGCAGCTTACACAATGGACTCGCACAACTGCGAAAGGTTAGTTGTAAACGGCACTGTAAAGAATGAAGGTGATGTGCAAAAAGGAGGCTTTGGTCCCTACCCGGTTTCGTATCGTGCACTCATTCCAAAAGAAAGGGAATGTAAAAATATGCTGGTGCCGGTCTGCTTAAGTGCCAGTCATATTGCTTATGGTTCCATCCGTATGGAGCCGGTGTTTATGGTTTTAGCGCAATCGTGCGCTGTTGCGGCTTGCATGGCGATAGATGAAAAACAAAGCGTTCAAAAAATTGATGTAAGCAAATTGCAAACATCATTGCAAAACAATCCGCTTGCAGATGGAAGCACGCCGGAAATATTGGTTGATAATGATGATTCAATCAGCGTAAAAATAAATGGCAATTGGCAACGAAGGTTAAGCGGCGGTTATGGTGCTTCGTACCTCCAAACTTCAAACAATGGTGAACAATCGGTAACCTATACGCCCAAAGTTTTAACCACAGGAAAATATAAACTATACATTTATTCGCCACTCGTTGATAGTGCTGCGGACAAGACAACTGTAATGCTTGAAAATATGGGTAAAACCAAACGCTATCTTGTGGCTTCGCCCAAAAATATTGAAGGACAAACCAGTGGTGAATGGATATATGTTGGTGAAGAAATATTTGCAAAAGGAAGCCAACCTGCCATTATCATCACAACTAACAAAGAAAGGGGAAAAGTGGCTGCTGATGCGGTTTTGCTCATTCCTGAACGGTAACTGAAAGGTTTTGTTTTTGCATGAAAACAAAAGAAGTAGATGGCCACAAATCAATCGTTTTTGTTTTGCTGTAAAAATTCTATTATCCAATTGAGAAATGAACAAATAATTTCACCTTCGTTGTTATAAAAATAACGATATGCCATCTTCCATTTTGTCTTCAGAACAAATTAAATTGTATCACGAACAAGGTTATGTTGTTGTAAAAAGCTTTTGTTCAAAAGAACAAATTAACAAGTTGTATCAAACAGCTTTGCAGGATGATGCAATGAAAAAGAATGCACTCGATCTGAATGATCAGACAGGTAAAAAAACGCGTCTGTCTCTTTGGTTTACACCGGGCAATGATGTGTTTGGTTATTTAACGCGCAGCGAAAGGCTGATAAGCGCTGTACAACAGTTGTTGGGTGATAGTGCTAAGGTTTGTCACTTTCATTCTAAACTGATGCAAAAAGAACCTCGTGTTGGCGGCGCATGGGAATGGCATCAGGATTATGGCTATTGGTATAAAAACCAGTTTATGTTTCCCGACGAACTGATTAGTGTAATGATTGCTTTAACTGGGGCCAATAAAGAAAATGGTTGTTTGCAAGTGATTGAAGGTTCGCATAAAATGGGAAGAGTGAATCATGGTTTTTCAGGTGAACAGGTGGGCGCCGACATGACAATGGTGAACAATGCTTTGAAAACGATGCCTTTGATTTATTCCGAATTAGAGCCGGGCGACGCTTTGTTTTTTCATCCGAACCTTCTTCATCGCTCAGAAGCTAACTTATCCGCAAACCCGCGCTGGTCGCTGATTTCATGCTATAGTTTACAATCAAATTTAGCTTATAACGAAACGTCAACTTCGTGGAATACGCCGGTTGAAGTCGTGCCGGATGAAGCGATATTGAACTGGGATGCAGACTCGTTATCCAACGCAGATTTTTTAAAGAAAGAGGCCGATCCGGCCCTGAAAGAAACAGGTTGGGAAGAAGGTGTGAACAATAGCAAAATTCCAGTGAAATAATACAGCATAGCTATTTTGAAACAAAGTCTTATTTGAATTTTTTTGGGAAACCTTTATGCGATTGGTGATTGCTTTAGCCTAAGCACTGTATACATGGCACGCTGCTGAAATGTTTTTATCTCATTGGAACTGGAAATTAGGTAGTGTATCACTTTAAATTTGTTCCGCAGATTTCGCGGATCTGCGCTGATAAACTGTATGAATCTGCGGTTATTTGCGTCATCTGAGGGATACTGTATTTTAAAACTGAGACATTACTGGAAATTAAATTTCTTTATTGATTCAAACTGCTCGCCAATGAAAGTGATTACTACCATTTTATTATCCTGTTTTCTTACCACTGTTCATGCACAAGAAATAAGGCTGCAAGGCGCAGCCGGTGAGTTGATTGCGCCACCGGTCAACACTTGGCAGCGAGATGAGTGGTTAGATTCGATTACATGCTGGAAAATCGGGCGAAAACAAAAGTTGAACTACAAGGACGACAATTACAAACGCCCTGAATTGAAGTGGACAAGGAAAGTTTTTATTCATGTGCAGATGATGGCACACGACCGTTATTTCTATGACCCCATCAACCGCAAATACACGGTAGATAAGTATTTGAACGATTTGACAAAACGATATGGCGGAATTGATGCGGTGTTGATTTGGCCAACCTATCCGAATATTGGTGCCGACAACCGCAACCAGTTTGATTTGGTGGCTGCGATGCCTGGCGGCAAAGAAGGTATCCGGCAAATGATACAGGATTTTCATAGTCGTGGCGTAAAGGTTTTTTTCCCGATTATGATTTGGGATAGAGGCACACAACCGATAGATGAAGCGATGGCAATGGCATTGATAAAAGAGATGAAAGACCTGGGCGCTGATGGCATGAATGGAGACACTATGAATGGCGTAACCGAAGATTTTGAAGATGCCTGCGATAGCCTGAACTATCATATTGCCTTGCAGCCTGAGGTGAACATTTCCGATTTAAAAATGCTGGAATGGAATGCGATGAGTTGGGGTTATTATTGGAAGAATTGGGACTCGCTCTCCTTTGGTTATAAACCTGCTGTAAGCTTGTACAAATGGATGGAACCACGTCACCAGGTGAGCATCACCGACCGGTGGGCAATTGATAAAACCGACGATTTGCAATACGCATTTTTCAATGGTGTTGGCTACAATGCGTGGGAAAATATATGGGGTATTTGGAACCAGGTTCCCGACAGGTATGCAGAAGCGATAAGAAGAATCAGAACTATTTATCAACAATTTCCAAACGCATGGAGCAGTAAAGATTGGGAGCCATATATTCCAGTGTTGCAGGAAGGTGTATTTGCTTCTAAGTTTCCAAATGGAAACGATACAATTTACACGTTCGTAAATCGTGATAGCGATGATAAAACCGGAGTGCAAATTGAATTATCTTATCAGTCCAACCTTAACTATTATGATGTATGGAATGGCAATGAAATCAAGCCTTCTTTTTCAAATGGGAAAGCTATTTTTTCATTCCCAATCGAAGGTTTTGGTTTTGGTGCAATATTGGTTACCAGCAAAACAAAAACTTATAATCAATTCGCATCATTCTTGCAAAGAATGAATGTCTTTGCTAAGAAACCTTTGCATTCTTACTTAATAAGCTGGAAGCCTTTGCCACAACAGATTATAGCCATTGCTAAAACAAATGGGGCAAAAACAAAACCGGAAGGAATGTTGTTGATTCCTTCCACTAACAATTACATTCTTAAAACAGATGGCGTGATGATAGAAGGTAACGAATTGCCAGATGCTGTTGGCGTGCAATATCCCTGGGAAACGCATCCGCAACGCTCGCATACACATACTATGAGAATGCTTTCTTTTTACATAGATGAATATCCCGTTACGAACAAGCAATACAAACAATTTCTAAATGCCACACAGTATCATCCAAAAGATGATTACAACTTTTTAAAAGATTGGAAAGAGGGTACCTATCCAACAGGTTGGGATGATAAGCCGGTTACCTGGGTATCGCTTGAAGACGCACGGGCTTATTCGGACTGGGCAGGCAAGCGGTTGCCGCACGAATGGGAATGGCAATATGCTTCGCAGGGAACCGATGGCAGGCAATATCCGTGGGGAAACCAAAAGGATAGCTCTCTCATTCCGCCAGCCGATACAACGCGAGCCATGCGCGAGCCAACAGATGTAACGGCTTATGCAAAAAGTGCAAGTCCGTTTGGTGTGAAAGACATGATTGGCAATGTGTGGCAATGGACAGATGAATATGATGACGAGCATACCCGCTCGGCCATTGTAAAAGGTGGTAGTTACTTTCATGCACAAACTTCAGGTTGGTATTTTCCGCAGGCACAGGAAGTGAACAAGCATGGAAAATATTTGCTCATGTCGCCAGGCATGGACAGAGCCGCCACCATTGGCTTTCGTTGTGTGGTGGATACAGAGTAAAGTTTGTTTTTGTCGCAATTTTTAAACAAGATGATATGGATTGCTTTGCATCTTGCACTACATTTATTCATCAAATAAAAAACTATGAATGTATCACAAGACGCTGATGCAAATTTTGCAGCTTTGAACGTAACGTTGCCGCCACCGCCTGCACCCAAAGGCGTTTACAAACCTTGCCTGCAGGATGGTAAATATTTGTATTTATCAGGTCATGGTCCGGTACAGAACGACGGCACTCTTATCATTGGTCGGGTGGGCGAAAACCTGAACAAAGACGAAGGCAAAGCCGCCGCCAAACAAGTCGGCTTAACTATGCTGTCAACGATTCATGCAAGCTTAGGTTCATTCAATCAAATAAAACGCGTTGTCAAAGTATTAGGCATGGTGAACGGCACACCTGATTTTTTATATCATCCTTATGTTATCAACGGTTGCAGCGAATTGTTTGCGCAAATATGGGGTGATGACAATGGCGTTGGTGTACGCAGTGCCGTTGGTATGGGTTCGTTGCCGGATAATATTCCGGTTGAAATTGAAGCCATCTTTGAATTGGTGTAAAAATAAAAATGAGCAAAAACAAATGATGAACGATTGGTTTGAAATTAATAACATTGAAGAATACGATTCGCCCATGCTGGTTGTTTATTCCAACAGAATCAAAAACAATATTGCTTTGGCGAAAGAAATCGTGGGTGATGTAAAACGGTTGCGACCGCATGTAAAAACAAACAAAATGCGTGAAGTATGTTTGATGATGATGGAAGCGGGCATCACCAAATTCAAATGTGCAACTATTGCGGAAGCCGAGATGTTAGGAATGATAAGTGCCTCTGATGTTTTACTTTCTTACCAGCTTGTCGGACCTAAAATGCAGCGTTTTATTTCATTAATAAAAACATATCGGAATACCCAGTTTTCGGCCATTGTAGATGATGTAGAAACTTCACGCCAACTCAACAATTTGTGTAAGCAAAACAATGTTGTGCTTTCTGTGTATGTTGACGTGAATGTTGGCATGAACCGCACCGGCATTCAACCTCAGAAAGCGTTTGCTTTTATTCAATTTTTAAAAGAGTTATCGTCCATACATTTTGCAGGCTTTCATGTTTACGATGGCCATATCCGCGACAGCGATTTTGCCATTCGCAAACAACATTCAGATGCTGCTTTTGCGCCTGTTGAAAGCCTTTACAGGCAAGCGTTGCAGCTATTTAACCATCCGATAAAAATAGTAGCCGGCGGCACACCTACATTCCCTGTTCATGCGCAAAAAGAGGAACATGTTGAATGCAGCCCGGGCACATTCGTTTTTTCGGATTGGGGTTATCATCATATTTTATCCGACGAGCCCTTTGAATATGCTGCTTTGGTAGTAGCAAGAGTGATTTCGGTGATTGATGAAGAAACGATTTGTGTGGATTTAGGACATAAATCGGTAGCTGCAGAAAACCCTTTGCCGCGTGTGCATTTTTTAAACGCACCCGATGCCATTCCAACTTCACAAAGCGAAGAACATTTGGTGCTGAAAGTGCCGCTTTATAACAATTATAAAACCGGCACTGTGCTATATGGCGTACCGGTTCACATTTGCCCGACAGTGGCTTTATACGATACTGCTTTTGTGGCAAAACAAAACCATATTATTGAAAGCTGGAAAGTGATTGCAAGGGACAGAAGCATCGGTAGTTTAAAAAATCAAGGTAACAAGGAATAAAAGTTAAGAAGAAGCTACAAGAAATCAAGAAGCAAGACAAGAAGAATACAAAATACAGTTTTATGGTACGAGGTTTTGCAGCTCCGGTTTAGCATCGTTGCGTCGCACTCTTCAACGTTCTAAAATTAATTGGGCAAAAACAAACTTCAGAATACATCTCATCAATTATTCAAACCATCTACTTGAAAACATCTCCTTTTATCATTGATGCGCACCTCGATTTAAGCATGAACGCAATGGAATGGAACCGCGATTTGCGGCAGCCTGTTTCATCTATAAATGGAAGAGAAAAGGGCATGAAAGACAAGCCCGACAGAGGCAAAGCTACTGTATCGTTACCCGAGCTTAGAAAGGGCAATATCGGGCTGGTGGTAGCAACTCAGATTGCCCGATATGTTGCGCCCTCAAACCCTTTGCCCGGTTGGGCTTCACCGCAGCAGGCATGGGCGCAAACACAGGGACAGTTGGCATGGTACAAAGCTATGGAAGAAGAAGGTGAAATGGTGATGATAAAAGACTATTCTTCTTTAGAAAAACACATTGCTTTATGGATGAATGGCGAGCCAAATGAAAACAAACCCATTGGATATATTTTAAGTTTGGAAGGCGCCGACTCGCTGATAACTGTGCAGCATGTTGAACGGGCTTATAACTATGGATTGCGTGCACTTGGCCCTGCACATTATGGTGAAGGAAGATACGCAAACGGCACGGATGCAACCGGCAATTTGAACAAGCAAGGCAAAGAGTTATTGAAAGAAATGGAACACCTCAACATGATTTTGGATGCAACACATTTGTGCGATGATGCCTTTTGGGATGCGCTTAATTTATTTAAGGGGAATATATGGTCAAGCCACCACAATTGCCGCGCATTGGTAAACCATAACCGACAGGCCAGTGATGAAATGATAAAGGCGCTGGTAGAAAGAGGCGCTGTGATTGGCGTCGCCTTAGATGCCTGGATGCTGGTGCCCAATTGGGTTCGCGGCACATCAACGCCTCAACAAATGAATTGCAATTTGAATACAGTAGCCGACCATATTGATCATATTTGCAACATGGCTGGAAATGCTTTGCATGTTGCCATTGGAAGCGATTTGGATGGTGCTTTCGGGTGTGAGCAATGTCCATACGATTTGGAAACCATTGCTGATTTGCAAAAGTTAGCTCCACTCTTACAACAAAGAGGTTACAGCGATAGCGATATTGAAAATATTATGTACGGCAATTGGCTTACTTTTCTTACAAAAGCATGGAAATGAAGAAATACATGCGATAACAACTTTGGTTAAATATAGGATTACTGTAATACGGTTACACTTAGCCCGAAAAGTAGCATAGGCGTACAAGTGTGCGACGCAACGATGCTCAACCGGAGACATAAAGCCGGAAACATAAAACTGTATTTGGCTGTTTGCAAAATCCATTAACCAATTGTGGCAAATGATTTGTACTTTATTGGTTCTAAAGCATTTATTATGGCGAAAGAAAAGTATGAAAAACATGAACAAAAGGGCAATGAAGATGCCGCTGTAAAACCAGATCAGGAAACGTTGAATACGACCGATCCGCAGGAACACATGAGCGGACCCTTTTCATCGTTAATGAAAGGAACAGAAAAAACATTCGAAAAGCAAGGTGGCAAAACATCCGATGATGAATAAATAAATTGCGATTTGTTTTTGTGCGAAAAAAGAAGCCTATTGCGCTTCTTTTTTCTTGTATTTAATGCTTACAAAAAGCAGGGTGGCGTTTACCAGATCGGAAAAAATATTGGTGGCAATAATTGGAAAATCATTTTTCAAAACGCCATAATATATCCACAAACTATTGCCTGCCAGCACGGTAAGCATCATACCCAGCGCAAGATTCTTCGCTTCTTTTTCTTTAATGGTTTTAATCAGTTGAGGCAACTGAGAAGTAGATGTGAGTACGCCGGCAATCAAACCAATAATCTCCTGAGAATTCATAAGTGTTTTTTAAAGGAAAAATTGTTCTTTATCAAATTGCTTCTGCTGAACTTATAAGGGTGCAATTCACATTCCAAGCTTTTATAAACGCTTAAATTTTTTTCTATGGACGATCTTAACAATGCTATTGAATTAAAAGGAAAATCCGGTACTCTTTATCAGTTTGTTCATCATTATAACCTTACCGAAAACGAACAACCGCGCAATGCGGGCATTTTTGTTTTTACAAAGAAAAGTAGTACTGCAAACCATACTGTGCTTGACATTCAGCTTTTGTTGAGTGAAGATGAAATAACAGCAACGGTGCAAAGAATGAAAGAAGATGGTGCTGTATATGCTTTTTGGAAAGAATGTAGCGATGAACTGCAATGCGATACTGAAATTGATGACATGAAACGCGGCGAAGACTATCGAACAATGGTGGAATGAGAAGCGATTGATGTTATAATGCTATGATTTAAACCCAAAGGAGTATGGTTTGTTTTTGCGTAGATTTACGCTTTGCTTTTTATAAAACCTGCTCATTTCAATATGAAGAAACCAATTGTACTGCTGGTTGTTTCACTTTATGCTTTTACCGTGTTTGCACAAAAATTTGAAGCCAACTGGGCTTCTCTCAATCAACGCGGCATACCGGCCTGGTTTAACCAGGATAAATTTGGCATCTTTATTCATTGGGGCGTTTACGCTGTTCCATCTTATGCGCCGGTGATTGAAAACAGCGGCGATAGCTATGCCGAATGGTATTGGCATCAAATTGAAGAAGGCAACGATAAATTCACTTCGTTTCACAATAAAAATTACGGCAAAGATTTTCAATATCCCCAATTTGAAAAAGAGTTCAAAGCAGGGATGTTTAACCCTCAACAATGGGCTGATGTGTTTAAAAAATCAGGAGCGAAGTATGTAGTTCTTACTTCCAAACATCATGAAGGATACTGTCTTTGGAACAGTGCCGAAGCCGATAAAGACTGGCAGCGGCCATGGAACGCTGTAACCGGAACACCACACAGAGATTTGCTGGGCGATTTAACCAACGCTGTTCGTGATGCAGGTTTAAAAATGGGCTATTATTATTCGCTGTACGAATGGTACAACCCGCTTTGGTTACAGGACAAAAAGAGGTTTGTAAATGAACACCTTTTTCCCCAGTTTAAAGACCTTGTTACAAAGTACAAACCATCTATTATTTTTTCGGATGGAGAATGGGAGTTGACTGATACTGCCTGGCGCAGCCCTGAACTGTTAGCCTGGTTGTTTAATGAATCGCCGGTAAAGGCTGAAGTGGTAGTGAATGACCGCTGGGGCAGCAATACAAGAGGAAAATACAATGGTTGTTTATATGCTACTTCGGAATATGGAAGTGGCATGAACGCCGATGTGGTGTGGGAAGAAAACCAGGGCATCGGCCATTCCTATGGATACAACCGCAATGAACAATTAACCGATTATAAAAGCAGCCGCGACCTGATTTTAATGCTCGTTGATATTGTATCGAGAGGCGGCAATTTATTGCTGGATATTGGACCCACTGCCGATGGGCGCATTCCCGTTATTATGCAGCAACGGTTGATTGATATGGGCAACTGGCTCAACACCAATGGAGAAGCTATTTACAACACTACAGCATGGAAAGAACCGCACCAATGGAGCGAAGGAAAACAACCGCAAAAAAGCGATAAAAATTATATGGCAGGGTATAGTGCTGCCAAACTGGTTCAACCCAAAAAAGACGAAGCTTATATCGAATATTTTTTCACAAAAAAAGGAAATACATTATACTGCACAGTGCCTTATTACACAAAGCAAATTCGCATTAAGAACACAACGTTGGCAGCATCAGCAAAAGCAAGTATTTTGGGCAAAAACAAACTTCTTTCCTGCAAACAGGAAGGCGCTGATTTTGTGATTGATTTGCAATCGTTACAACCCGGAGATGTACCTACTGAATTGTTTGTAGTTAAGTTGGAAAATGCGATACAATAAAAAGTGTTTTGTATTACTTCATGTGAAAAAGAGTATTGCCTCAGTTCGAAGTTTCAGCCTTTCGTCATTCCGCCCCAACAATAGTATAAACTTTTTTGTCTCCAAACTCAAAGTTTTACATGCCCATCGGAAGTCTTTCGTTAAAATACTACACAGCCCCATTGTATGGTCTTATTAGCTGAACAATGTATCTTCTGAAAAGTTGGGTTCTCATTATTTACTTATAAAAGTGCCGTCTGCTGTAAAACAATTTCCGCTCACACATTTTGAAGACAGGAAACAGCGATTTACAATTTACTTATGAACAAAAATAAAAGAGTTAGTTTACCTTACTATATTACTTATCGAAACTTCCGATTATGAAGCTTTTGATCAAAAACATGGTGAGCCTTCGATGCAAAATGATAGTGAAGTCTCAGTTAGAAAACCTAGGGCTTCATTCTGATATTGTTGAATTAGGGGAAGTGGAAATCAGGGAAAGACTTTCTGCAAAAAAGCAAGCTATACTTAAGCTGGCATTGCTAAAGTTTGGTCTTGAATTAATGGAAGACAAAAAAAGTATGCTGATTGAGAAGATAAAAAATATTGTTGTCGAAATGATCCATTATAGTGAGGAACCGCCGGCTATTAATTTCTCTGATTACCTGAGTAAAAAACTGGGGTATGACTATAACTATTTATCAAATCTTTTTTCTGAAGTAAAAGGTATTACCATTGAACACTTTATTATTGCCCATAAGATAGAACGGGCGAAAGAATTGCTGCTTTACAATGAACTAACCCTTACCGAAATTGCCTGGAAGCTTCACTACAGCAGTGTGGCTCACTTATCTAACCAGTTTAAAAAAGTAACAGGCTTAACGCCTTCTTTTTTTAAAAAAATAAAGCACAAAAGACTTACTGCACATGAAAATTTGTAAAGTCTTTTTTGTACGTTTTTCCTCTTTATGAATCTGTAAATCATGCAACTAATATCTAAAGTTATGTAATACCTGTTCGTTGTAATCCTCTCACCTTTACTTTCTAAATAAACCCCATGAAAAGTAAAGGCATAAACATTGATACGAACGAAAAAGAACTGGAGAAATCTAAGGTACAAATTATTGTCGAGATCATTGAATATGTACCTAACGCTGTTGTAAGTAAAACCATTATAAAAAAAACAACAGGCAATGTAACGGTTTCTTCATTCGATGCCGGTGAAGAACTGGCAGAGAAAACGTCTCCATTTGATACATTTATACAGGTGCTTGATGGCACTGGTGAGGTGATTATTAATGATGAAAAATTTGTACTCCGATTAGGTGAAGGAATTATTATTCCTGCCCATGCTACACAGTGTTTTAATGCCACTAAGCAGTTTAAAATGATATCTACTGTTATAAAAAGCGGGTATGTATAAATGTTTTTATAACCCTTATTGTAAACATCAATAACAAAAAAGTAGATACTTTCTTCAACAGTATCAACACTTGAACTACTCTGCTATTTGCTTTGCTCAAATAGGTAAATAATGTAACATTTTCCTCTAATCGTGTAACAATCATAGTGGAGAAAGATTTGACCTTTACACAGTGAAAGTTCTTTCACAAAAAACAGTAGAAATGAAAAGTAATGAGGAACTACAAAAAGACGTTCAGGATGCTATTAAGTGGGAACCATTATTAAACGCCGCTCAAATTGGCGTAACTGCATTAGATGGCGTGATTACGCTGACAGGAACGGTTGACAGTTATACAAAAAAGATAGAGGCCGAAGATGCCACTAAAAATGTGGCTGGGGTAAAAGCCGTTGTTGAAAAAATTGAAATCAAGTTCTTTAGCTTAATGGCTACACGAGACGACAGCGAAATTGCCACTGAAGTAATGATCGCTTTTCGAATGAATGGTTTGACTGCGGGCGATAAGGTAAAAGTAAAAGTGGAAAGCGGTTGGGTTACGCTGGACGGAGAACTTGACTGGAACTATCAAAGAGAATCAGCACAAAATGCCGTAAAAAATTTATTCGGCGTTAAAGGTGTAACGAACAACATCAGGATTAAACCCGATGCAAATGACATTATTGAAAAGAACCACATAAAAAATGCACTTAACCGCAATTGGTCAATTGATGCAAACGAAATTGAAGTTGAAGTTGTGGGTAATACAGTTACACTATCAGGTAACGTTGATTCTGCCTACCAAAAGGATGAAGCCGGAAGAATTGCCTGGAAGGCTCCCGGGGTTTTTAGTATAAAAAATAACTTGGTTGTTGAATACGGTTATGCTTTTGCGGATTGAATTTGGAAACGAGAGTGGACTCTCCCGTTTTTGTTTTTAACCCAATTATCAAATTGATGTCAATCTTACAACATACCTTTTGTTTTATGATACTTCCTAATTTGTTTTTATAGAAATTTATCAATAGGTTCTTTCGCTATTTTTATTGTTAATACTTATAGCCTGCATTTCCTGGACTATTACAAAAGAAGAGGTTTTTAAGAAGTCAATAAACTATTGTGTTGATTGCAGTTTGCATAGTAAATCTTCAATCCAAAGAAAGTTTTTTTATTTATTTACCTGTGAATATTGTTTAAGCCATTATGTAACCCTTGCGGTTCTTTTTCTTACTCATTATAAATTGATCAGTAGCGATTGGCAAGGGTTACATCAAGGCAGGGTTTTCTGTGGTTTGAATTGCCAATGTATATAAGTTTATTCGCACTTCTTCACCAGGAAATTTAAAAAGGTAAAACAGAAATTAATGCTATCGAAAAACAATACTGTGCAAAAAAATTTAGTAAAACATAATCACAATGACAAACGAAACAATATGGTCTATTGACTATACACACAGCGAAATTTCCTTTAAAGTAAAGCATTTAACGATCTCTCATCTGAACGGTATATTTAAAACATTTGATGCAAGTATCCATACAACCGGTAAAGACTTTACAACTGCTGTAATAGACTTGTGGATTGACGCTTCTTCAATAAGTACCGGAGACGCGACCAGAGATGAGCATTTAAAGAGCAAGGATTTTTTAGATGTGCAAAATCACAAACAAGTAAACTTTACGTCCAGTACCATCGGAGAAGCAGATAATGATGGAAATCATGAATTGTGGGGCGAATTAACAATCAAAGGAATCGCTCATAACGTAAAATTAAATGTGAGTTTCGGAGGTTTGATAAACGATCCATGGGCAAACGAAAAAGCTGGCTTTACAATTACCGGAACGTTTAACAGAACCGATTGGGGACTGGTCTGGAACAAACTGATAGAAGCCGGTGGCATTATGGTTGGTGAAGAAATAACAATGTCATGTGAGTTAGAATTGATTAACACCACCGATAAACCATCAACGTTAGAAATGGTGCCTACTGACTACGAGATAAGGTTATAATTCAAATGCCAATAAAAAACGCTGAATTTACCCTGTAAAATAACTTATGAAGAAATTACAATGTTTATGGTCTTAGTCTTTATAAATGGTAAACCTACTATTGAATACCCTTTCCTATTTAAATAAAAAAATGAAAACAATCTTGATCGCAACTGATTTTTCCAAAGTATCCAGGAATGCTTCTTTGTATGGAGTGCAGCTTGCCAAAGCCATGAATGCAAATATAATTTTGTTTACTGCTTACGAGGTTTCTCGCGCTATAGCGGCTATGAATGTACAGGTATCGCGCTACGATGTTATGATACAGACCGAAAGTAAACTTAGCGATGAAGCTGGCATTATTACTAACGGCGAAGGACTTCAAATTGAAACTGTTTGTGAAGAAGGATTGCCGGAACAATCAATACTTGCCGTAGCTAATGAAAAAGAAGCTGACCTTATTATTGTTGGTATAACAGGCAGTGGTAATAATTTTAAACAGGTGTTTGGCAGCACAACAACTTCACTCAGTAAAGCTTCAAACATACCGGTAATTATCATTCCGGGAAAAGCTATGTTTTCCAAGCCTAAAACCATTTTATATGCTAGCGATATTTTTTTAGATATAACAATCCAGCCCATAGATAATATTCAATGGATCACCGATTTTTTTAGATCAAAGCTTTATGTTGTTCGCATTGTGAAAGATAACTTTGTGAAGTTATTGGAAGAGGTAAATGTGCCGCACAGGTTAAGAGCCGGGCTCAAAATAATCAATACCACATTTCAATTCCCCATTAATAATAATATCAGTGACGGGCTCAATGATTTTATGAACGAACAACCGGTTAATATGTTGGTAATGAAGCCGCATAAGCATGAATGGATAGAAAGGTTATTTACAAAAAGTGAAACAAAAGACATGACCTTTCATACCCACATTCCAATATTAATTTTGTCTGAAGTGACAGATAAAAAAAGCAAGCTGTTAACACTTGTCAGTATAGAAAATATAGTGTAATATGACCAGAGGCATCTAAGCTTAGGATGTATCAAAATTTCGCACCTGACTCACTCTTCCAATGAAGAATCGCAGTGTTATTTTTATAACAATGCTTATGCTATCAAACAACATAAGCGCACAGATGGATAATAGGTTTTACTACCCAAGTAGAGCTTATCAATCTATGGATAGCGTTACTTTTGAACAAGTATCCCTTTCAACTGATACTGTGCAGTTAAGTGGCATTTTTCTAAAACCTGACAACAATCCTAAAGCAACTATTTTGTTTTTGCATGGTGATAGTGGAAATGTTTCTCATTACCTTTTTATGGTAACTCCACTTGTTAATGCAGGTTACCAGGTTTTCATGATTGATTTCAGAGGGTATGGAAAATCTACCGGCACACCTACTCATATAAACATAGCAAAAGATGGACAGTTTGTTTTAGACTATCTATTATAAAGAGAAGATGTAAAACACACAAAGGTAATGATCTACGGAGCTTCAATTGGCACGCAGGAAGCTGTTCATTTAGCTATGAATAATCAGGCTGAAATTGCAGCCTTAGTATTAGATGGAACGATAAGCTCCTTTACTGATCTTGCAGTAAATCATTCTCCGCCGGCTCAAGAGGCTACCATACGTAAATATCTGGTATCACCCTATTCTGCTAAGGAAGATATTAAATCAATCAAACATTTACCCAAGCTTTTTATACACAGCAAACAAGATGAACAAATACCTTTTGAGGAAGGACAATTAGTATATAAAAATGCGCTGCCTCCCAAAGCCTTTTTTGTTTATAATGGAAAGCATTTACAGGCAATGAGGGTAAATCCTGCTGGTGTGTTGAAAGAGATAAATAAACTGATCAATTAAAACTGCGCAAACATGGCATTCTAATAAGCTGACTTTGGATAACAAGAAGATGAAGAAAACAAAGAAGAGAAAGAAGTTCGGGCGACAAAAGAAATAGCTATCTATAGTTTCGTTTTTAAGTTTATCGTTTCTCCAACAAAAAATCGCTCAAACTTACTGAACTGGCAACAGCCGCAAATCGTAAACCCGCAATTTTTAATTTGATACCAATATTAGAAAGGTCATTAAATGAAGTCTCTTTTAATAGTTTGATATGCTTTTCAACTTTATTAAAATAGGCAGCTTTTAAAAACTCAAATTTTTCATCTTCTGTCATAGTGCCATGTAAGTTGATTAAGCTGTTTTGTGCCTCTTTTCCCATTGGATAGGTAGTTGCCCAAAATAATTTTTGTGAAACATGTGATTTAATTGCCAATGTAATGACTAATATAAAAGAGGGATGATTTCACTTCAACGAATATGCAAAAGCAAGATTTTTTATCTCTTATCTTAAAAAATAAAGGAATACTAATAAAAATTTGTAACGCCTATTGCTTTACTAGTAACGACAGGGAAGATTTAACCCAGGAAATCGTTTTTCAATTATGGAAATCAGGCAACAGATTCAAGGCTGATAGTAAATTTTCTACGTGGATGTATCGGGTTGCTTTAAATGTAGCTATTTCATTTTACAGGAAGCAACAAAAAGCAGCACCTACTGTTCCGTTAACACAAAGTCATTTAAACATTGAAGAGAAGGTTACAGAGGAAGATGAAGCAGAAAAAAAAGTTATCCTGCTGCAACAATTTATCACTGAAATGAAGGAGTTAGACAGAGCCCTGACACTACTCTATTTTGAAGAAAAAAGTTATCGTGAAATCGCTGACATTTTGGGTATCAGTGAAACGAATGTCGCAACGAAAATCAGTAGGATAAAATCCGGCTTAAAAGAGAAATTTTTAAACACATATAAATAACAAAAAATGGAAACGGCAGAAATAAAAAGCATCTGGAAGAAGTACGATACTATGATAGAGGAATCAAAAGTATTGAACCTTCAATCATGGGCATTAAACCTCAATTGTTTTGAAACGTTACAAAAGCAAAAGGCTACATCAAAACTTAAATCGCTCATCCTCCCTAAAATCGGGGGAATTGTTTTGGGAGTGATTTGGATACTATTTGTAGGGTTTATTTTTTATCATGCCTTATCACAAATAGTTATGGCTGTTTCATTGGGTATGATCATCCTGTTAACCCTGATTGCGATTGTTACTTACATACAGGACATCACTATTATCAGCCAGGTTAATTACTCCGAAAGTATAACAGACACGCAAAAGAAAATCGCTTCTTTACAAGCCTCTATCGTTAATTGTATCCGTGTGCTATGGCTGCAACTCCCTTTTTATACGACCTGCTATATTAGTAACAAACTAGCAATGGAAGGGGGTATAAAATTTTGGATCATTCAAATCCCCATTACGGTATTGTTTACATGGATAGCTGTCTTTTTGTATAAGAATATTTCCCTGAAGAATATGAATAAGAAATGGGTGAAAGGCTTTATAAATGGCAGTGGATTCAACCAGGTTTCAAAGGCAATGGAATTTATGAATGAGATAGATGAGTTCAAAAAAGGGTAAGAATAAACAATCTGTAAATGAATATAAGCTGGCTTATGAAGAATAGTAGCAGGCAAAAGGATTTTCTTTTGCCTGCTTATTGATATAAAATAGTTTGTGTTAGCCATCAGGTTTTGTTTCGCCTGACCTAACAGAATCTGGCTGCAAGCATTTTCAACAGTCATAGAAATGGAGAACTAAACTTTTAATGTATGAAAATTCTTATTTATGGCGCTGGTGTTATAGGCAGTATTTATGCCGCAAAACTTTATGAAGCTGGTTATAATGTTACACTACTTGCCAGAGATAAACATTACGAAAGCTTACAGCAAAATGGAATCATTATAAAAGATATTGTAACAGGAAATCAAACAATTAGTAGTGTACCATTAATACAACAATTAGGCGCCAATGACTTTTATGACTTGATAATTGTTACCGTTCGGTTAGACCAGCTTGAGACAGTGATACCAGCTTTAAAAAATAATGTTTGTGGGTTAATAATGTTAATGCTTAATAATCCTGAAAGTATAAAGCCATTGACAAATGAATTAACGCCAAAGCATATCATTTTAGGATTTCCGGGTGCAGGCGGAACTTATCAAAACAATATCATTGACTACATACAAATAAAGCAACAGGAAACTACGATTGGAGAGATAAGCGGCGAGTCTTCTCTCTGCATTAATGAGATAAAAAGCGTCTTTGAAAAAGCTGGTTTTAAAGTAACTATTAATGCAAATATGGAAGCCTGGCTAAAAACACATGCCGTGTTTGTTTCCTGCATTGCAGCAGCCATTAGTAAAGAAAATGGCAGCAGTGTGCAATTAGGTAAAAACAGAAGCAGTGTAAAAACGATGGTACAAAGTATAAGAGAAGGATTTAACGCCTGTAAAGTTCTGGGAATGCCCATTGCACCTGCTAACTTAAAAATCATTTTTATGATTATGCCGCAATGGTTCTCCATTTTATATTGGCAAAAAGCAATGCAAGGTGAATTAGGCACTTTAGCAATAGATCCACATGCAAATAAAGCTAAAAATGAAATGAAACTTCTTGCAAAAAAGGTATTAGATATAGTCCATGCGTCTTCTTTTCCTGCACCAACATTAGACAGGCTGCTTTCTTCATTTATAAGTCCAACCTAAACATGAAAGTTGGATGATAATTATTTTTCAATAGTAGGGCTTATAATGGCAGTAATTATTATACAGGAATGTGAACATAACTCAATAGCAGACTATACAAGTTTACTGTAGTGATAATAAAGTACTCGTGTAAATAAAATTCGGTATACAAACGGTAGTGTTCTCAAATGTATGATGGAACCACATAGACACAATAGAGACAGAGGTTTCAGATAGTTTCCCTATGTGTTTTCCTTCCTATGTTTCTATGATTCTATGTGGTTCATTCAATCATCATCCATTTGAGAGCACTACCTAACAAACGATGCTGCTTCAAATACGTAAATTATATAACAAATTACCAAAGTTGTGTAACAAACCTCTGCTATGACTTAGCGACCTTTATGAAGGAAATTATAAGCTTTAATTTCCTTCATAAAAAAGGTTTACAATGAAAAGCAAAAGTCTGTTTTCTATATTCATATTTGTTGTCATCGTTGGTGCCGGCTTAGCTATTTTGTTCTCTGTGTATGGGTTATCCAATATTGAATTTGTAAAAATAGGCGCAGTAGTTATTTTTCTAATCGCACTCATTATTTCTTCGGCTATCAAGATCGCAAACCCCTGGGATAAGGCAGTTATATTGCGTCTTGGTCATTTTCATACGCTAAAAGGTCCCGGGCTTTTTTTCATCATTCCAATCATTGATACAATACCCTACTGGATTGATACAAGAGTCATCACCACCTCATTCAAAGCAGAAAAAACACTTACTAAAGATACCGTACCGGTTGATGTAGATGCTGTACTATTCTGGAAAGTGTTAGACCCTCAGAAAGCCGCCCTGGAAGTGGCAGATTATTTAAGCGCCATCAGCTGGGCTTCGCAAACTGCCCTGCGTGATGTTATAGGAAAGACCATGCTGTCAGACATGCTGGAAGGAAGAGATAAGATCAGTGAAGTACTTCAAAGAATTATAGATGAACGGACTGAACCCTGGGGGATTCATGTCAATTCTGTTGAGGTAAAAGATGTTTTAATTCCTGCCGCATTGGAAAATGCAATGTCAATGCAGGCACAGGCAGAACGGGAGCGCCAGGCTCGTGTTATTCTTGGAGATTCGGAAAGACAGGTGGCTGAAAAATTTGGCGAAGCGGCCCTTACATATGCCAACAACCCTGTGGCTTTGCATTTACGCGCAATGAACATGCTCTATGAAGGATTGAAAGAAAATTCAACCATTGTTATTGTACCCAGTTCAGCAGTAGATACCATGCAACTTGGCAGTATGGCAGGGTTAACGGCTTTGACAATGGGAATCGGACAAGACAAACTTAAGAAAGAGAACGGAGCCGTTTTGAAAGCAGATTAATGAAATGAATAGATAATTTCTTTTAAAATGAATTTATAAAAAATGACAACAACTCCAGTCGAGCCGAAGAAGACGAAACTGTCTTCAGGCGACAATTTAAACGTAATAGGTAAGGATCAGCAAATGAAGGCTTTGGTTTATCATGGTCCTGGTAAAAAGTCCTGGGAAGAAAAACCGAAACCCATTATAGACAAGCCAACCGATGCTATTGTAAAAATCCTGAAAACCACAATCTGCGGAACCGATTTGCATATTATGAAAGGCGATGTGCCGGAAGTTACAACCGGCAGAATTATAGGTCATGAAGGCGTTGGCATCATTGAAGAAGCCGGAAGTGCGGTAAGCAATTTTAAAAAAGGAGATCATGTTTTAATTTCATGCATTACCTCGTGCGGTAAATGCGATTATTGCAAACGCGGCATGTATTCGCATTGCGAAAAAGGCGGATGGATATTGGGTCATTTAATTGATGGAACACAGGCAGAGTATGTACGGATTCCGTTTGCCGATACCAGCTTATATCATATACCCGAAGGCGGAGATGAAGAAGCATTGGTGATGCTTAGCGATGTTTTGCCAACCGGTTTTGAATGTGGCGTGTTGAATGGAAAAGTAGAGCCTGGTAACACAGTAGCTATAGTAGGTTCAGGACCGATAGGATTGGCTGCTTTACTCACCGCGCAGTTTTATTCACCCTCCGAAATTATTATGATTGATCCTGATGATAACCGCCTCGAAATAGCAAAAAAATTTGGCGCCACACAGGTGATTAATAACAGTAAAGAAAATGCGGTTGAAAGAGTGAAACAACTCACCGGCAATAAAGGAGCTGATACTGTAATCGAAGCGGTAGGCATTCCGGCAACATTTGAATTGTGTCAATCGCTGGTAGCGCCGGGTGGCGTCATTGCTAATATCGGGGTACATGGCAAAAGCGTGGAGCTTCATCTGGAAACACTTTGGTCTAAAAACATTACCATCACAACACGGTTGGTAGATACAGTTACTACACCTATGTTGCTTAAAACTATCCAATCTGAAAAGCTGAATTCAAAACAGTTGATTACGCATCATTTTAAACTAAACGATATTATCAATGCATACGACACGTTTCAAAATGCAGGGAGAGAAAAAGCATTAAAAGTTATTTTGACAAATGAGTAAAAGGGTTGCTAGCTAATAAAAATGACAGAATTAAGTTAAACAAAAAATAAATTATGCAAATCAACACAAACAGTTTAACCAGCTATACACTGGAAGCCACGGATGGAGTAATTGGAAAAGTGTAAGCTTTTTATTTTGATGATAATACATGGACGATTCGTTATCTGGTTGTGAAAACAGGTGGTTGGCTATCGGGTCGTAAAGTACTCATCTCTCCTAAAGCAGTATTAAAAGATTCTTGGGAATTGGATTCACTGCCTGTAAATCTTACCAAAGAGCAGGTAAGCAGCAGCCCCGATATTGATACTGATAAACCCGTATCGCGGCAGCAGGAAGCCGAACTATTTGCACATTACCCGTGGCAAAATTATTGGGGCGGCGGGTTTTACGCCGGTGGTGTCTGGGGTATTATGTCTCCTGCTTCTACCATTGATAATACAATCGCAAATGAACCTGAAACGAACGAGCTGCCGCAATCTCTTTGATAGTCTTTGTCTTACCGGTCTGTCTTCTCTTCGAGATGGGCCTTATAGTACCAACCTGACCGGTGCATACAGACTACCGCACAAGCCCTTTTCGCCTGCACCCGGTAATCCTCTATGAGTTTTGTTGCCAGCTGCTTTAGCTGCCGGAGCTTTATACATTTTTTTTAAGACTTCCTGCAACATCTGCTTATCCAACGTCAGGTCGGCCACAATCTGTTTCAAGCGGTTATTCTCATCCTCCAGCTGCCGCAACCTTCGCAGCTCTGTTACACCCAAACCACCAAACTTCTTCCAGTTATAAAATGTAGCTTCACTGATGCCCATCTTCCGGCATACTTCCTCAACCCTCACTCCGCCATCCGCCTGGCGCAGCGCAAATACAATTTGTGCCTCTGTAAACTTTGTCTTTTTCATGCCGTAATCATTCATCATTTTAAAATTATGAATACTACCCCTTTTCTCTACTTTACCACCGTCCGGTTTTATGGGAGGACGTCAGCCTTTAAAATTAAGATGTAGTTTTTAAAAACGAAAAAGCCGTTACAATAATTATCGTAACGGCTTAAAAATCAAGTGGAGAATAGCGGGTTCGAACCGCTGACCTCTTGCATGCCATGCAAGCGCTCTACCAACTGAGCTAATTCCCCTTTAATTTATTTTTCGAACCACTGACCTTCCCGACATGTCGGGACTTTTCTACCAACTTAGCTAATTCCCCTTTGAAAGGAACGCAAAAATAGAAGGCTTTACGGTTTATCCAAAAATAAAACGGTTATTTAATTTCTTCAAAGTCTATATACTCGCTATCCTTGTTATCGGCTTTTGTTGTTGGTGTTGTGTTTCGGGCAGCCGTATTTTGTGTCGAAGCTGAAGTTTGGTTTTGCCGCATTTGTTGCATCTGATCGCGAACGGTACTGGATACTTTGGCAACCGGTACAATAATATTAAACACCAACTTATAAATGAGGTAAATAATAAAAACGGCAAAAATAAGTTCTCCTAACTGCATGATATTACAAAGATAAGCGGGCATATTATGCCGTAATCAAATGAAGATTCGTTTTTTACAAACGGTTAACATCAAACCTATTTGGAAGGTTGACACTATTTTTTATATTTGCAAAAGAAAAATGAGTAGAAGGGAACGGGAGCCGTTCCCTTCTCTGTTATCATAACATGACGTTAGCCGAACAATTACAAAAGATCGAGTCGCTGGTAAATGAGGTTTTGAAGGAAGAATCACAATTCTTTTTGGTGTCGTTGCGCATTAAACCTACAAATAATGTAAGGCTTTATTTGGATGGTGATGCCGGTTTACCTATCGAAAAATGTGTTTATTTCAATAGAAAAATTTACAAGCTTCTTGAAGAAGCACATTTGTTTCCCGAAGGTGAATTTTCGTTGGAAGTGTCATCACCGGGAGTTGATGAACCGTTGAAATCACACCGTCAATATACAAAGAACATCGGTAGAACTGTTGAAGTGGTTCTTAAAGATGAAACCAAAAAAACCGGGAAGTTATTGCACGTTGCAGATGCCGATTTTATTCTGGAAGAAACTGTCGGCAAAGGAAAAAAAGCGGTAACGCAGCAAACCGTTGTTCCGTTCGAAAATGTAAAAACAACAACCGTTCAAATACAATTTTAAAAAGTGGGAAAAGATTATCACATCGCACCTCCCTCATCATAAATCGTACATAACATGGCAAGTATTAACTTGATAGATGCATTTCAGGAATTTAAAGACGCTGAAAATATTGACCGTCCTACCATGATGAAAGTGGTGGAAGATGTATTTAAAACATTGCTTCGCAAAAAATTTGGCAGTGATGAGAATTTCGACGTGATCGTAAATGCCGAGAAAGGCGATCTTGAAATTTTTCGTCGCCGCATGATTGTGGAGGATGGCGAAGTGATGGACCCTTTGGCTGAAGTAGGATACAGCGAAGCTGTAAAAATTGAGCCTGACTTTGAAGTAGGCGAAGAGTTATTCCAGGAGATGGATATTCTCGACTTTGGCAGACGTGCTATTTTGGCTGCAAAACAAACCCTGGCAAGCCGTATTTCTGATCTGAAGAAGAATGTGCTGATAAAAAAATATGGCGATCGCATTAACGAAATCATTACAGCAGAAGTATATCAGGTATGGAAAAAAGAAGTGTTGCTGCTGGATGAAGAAGGCAACGAACTGATTCTTCCCAAGTCGGAGCAAATACCACAGGATTTCTTTAAAAAAGGCGAAAACATACGTGCCATTGTTCGCCGCATTGATTTAAAAAACAGTTCGCCTGTTATCATTGTAAGCCGCACTGCGCCTGAGTTCCTGGCTAAGCTATTAGAGATAGAAGTGCCAGAAATTTTTGATGGATTGATTAGCATCCGCAAAATTGTTCGCGAACCCGGCGAGCGTGCAAAAGTTGCTGTTGAAAGCTTTGATGATCGTATAGATCCGGTAGGAGCTTGCGTGGGTATGAAAGGCAGCCGCATTCATGGAATTGTGCGCGAATTAAAAAATGAAAACATTGATGTTATTAACTATACATCCAACGTACAATTGCTCATTCAACGTTCGTTAACGCCGGCAAAAATCAGCTACATGAATTTAGATACTGAGCAAAAACAAGCTGATGTGTATTTGAAAGCCGACCAGGTTTCTCTTGCTATTGGCAGACGTGGCGTGAATATAAAACTGGCGCAGGAATTAACGGGCTTCGACATAGATGTGTTCAGGGAAAATGAAGGACAGGAGGAAGAATACGATATTGATCTTGACGAATTTGCCGATGAAATTGAACCTTGGATTATTGATGAATTAAAAAGGGTTGGATGTGATACCGGACGAAGCGTTTTAAATTTAAGTGCAGAAGAACTGGAACGCCGTACTGATTTGGAAAAAGAAACCATTTCCGATGTCATTAATGTGCTGCAATCTGAGTTCGATCGTGGTTAATTTTTTGCTTAATAAAACAGAATTGTCGAAAAAATAAGTTTGTTTTTACCTTATTTTCTGACGGCATTTTACAAAAGCATAACAGCTTTTGTGGCAACAGTTTCTATGTTTCTTATTGATTTGAGAAAATAGGCTTTATCGTTCAGTTTAACCTTTGTAATGAGTTAATTTTGCACTTTATTTTATAATAATTTTAAATATAGAAAACTAGAAGAGAATAGGAGTAATAAAGTAAAAAAGAAGATAAAAATAAAAGCAAAACATAATTTGCTCGAAAGTTTTTTAAATATAAACTTTACAAAAAAATAAAAACGCTGTTCATCAATGAATGTAACAGCGACGACAAATAAAAACACTGAATGTCAGAACTGAAGTTACCGAGATTATTAGCCGCCGCAAAAGAGTTCAATGTTGGGCAGGATACACTGTTAAACTTTCTTGTTGGTAAAGGGTTCAATCGTGATGAACTGAAGCCTACAGCAAAGCTCAACGAAGCTATGTATCGTGCTTTGCAGCAGGAGTTTCACAACGATAAAACAGCTAAAAACAAAGCTGACCTTGTTGAAATCCCCAAATCTCAAATCGAGCGCAAACCTCGCAGAGAAGAGGAAGATCTCAGCATCAAAAGAGACGAGAAAAAAATTACCCATCACAAGGAAGAAGTTGCCGAACCTGTTGCTGTTGTTAAGGAAGAACCTCAACCTCAGCCAGTTGTTGTGCCTGAACCTAAACAACCTGAACCCGAAGTGATAGTGCCTGTTGTGCTTGAAACAGAACTGGAAGAAGAGCCTGTAGTTTTAACGACTGAACCTATTATTGAGCCGGAAATGTTGCGTATTGAAGCGCCCGAAATCGAAGCCCCTAAGATTGTAGATAAAATTGATTTATCTGCGATTGATTCATCCACACGCCCGCGTAAAAACGTGGTGGCTAAACAAGAAGAGCCAACTGAACCTGAAGTTTTGGAAGAAGAGCCTGTGGCAGTGGTGATTGCTCCCGAAATGGAAGAAGAAGAGATGCAACCAGAGGAGGAAGAGCCGGAACAGCATGAAGAACAACCTGAGTATGAACAGCAAGAGCTTGCTCCGGTAGTTGAAAATATAAAAGCAGATAAAATAGAAGGTCCGAAAATATTGGGCAAAATCAATCTCCCGGTTGATAGCGATACACGTCCCAAACATTCTACCCGGGATGAAAAACGCAAGCGCAAACGCATACCGGTTGATAAAAAAGGAGAAGTTTCTCCGCAGGGACAAACTTCCTTCAACCCACAAGCGCGCGGGGGTGCAAGTAATGGTCAGCCACCTTTTAACCGCGAACGTACCATCACACCGCAAAAAGCAAATGCCAACGGGCAAGGCAATGCGGCTCAGCAAGGCGCCAATCGTCCGGCTTTTCAAAATAAAACCGGACAAACTGGCGGCAGTGGCGGTCGCATACAGATCAACCGCAATGTTGGTGGCAATAACAGAGGCGGTCAATCCGGCTCAGGTCACGGCCATGGAAGAAACGACAGATTTCAACGTCCGGATGACAAAGAAATTGACCAAAAACAAATCCAGGATAAAATTCGCGAAACGCAGGCAAAACTGGCAGGACAAGGCGGTCGTGGCAAGAGCCTGAAGGCGCGTCATCGTCGTGAAAAACGACATGAAGCTGCGGAAGCGATGGGCAATTTGAGCGAGGATAACAAGCTGCAGGTAACTGAATTTGTAACCGTTAGCGAACTGGCTAATTTGATGGATGTCAACTTTACTGATATTATCAGCAAGTGTATGAGCCTTGGCATTATGGTTTCCATCAACCAGCGTTTGGATGCAGAAGTAATCGAGTTGGTGGCCGGCGAATTTGGCTATGAAGTTGAATTTTTGGGATTGGATGATATGGATGAAGAGGAAGGCGATGATGAGTTCGACGAAGATGAGGATTTACAAAAACGTGCACCGATTGTTACGATCATGGGCCACGTTGACCACGGTAAAACATCGCTGCTTGATTACATCCGCAATGCGAATGTGGTAGCTGGCGAAGCCGGTGGCATTACACAGCACATTGGTGCTTACGAAGTTACTTTGCCAACCGAAGAGCACATTACATTTTTAGATACACCAGGTCACGAAGCCTTCACAGCAATGCGTGCCCGTGGTGCAAAAGTTACTGATATTGCTGTAATAGTGGTGGCTGCCGATGATGCAGTAATGCCTCAAACGAAGGAAGCTATCAGCCATGCGCAGGCAGCCGGTGTGCCTATGATTTTTGCTGTAAATAAAATAGATAAAGACGGAGCTAATCCGCAAAAAATATATGAGCAGCTTTCGCAAATGAATATTTTGGTGGAAGAATGGGGTGGTAAATATCAAAGCCAGGAACTGAGTGCAAAGAAAGGTTTGAACGTAGATGCTTTACTTGAAAAAATATTGCTTGAAGCTGAACTATTAGACCTTAAAGCGAGCCCTGATAAAGAAGCTTCCGGTAGTGTTATTGAAGCTTCTCTTGATAAAGGTCGTGGTTTTGTGGCAACTGTATTGGTGCAAAATGGCACATTAAAGATTGGAGATATTTTGGTGTCAGGCCAACATTATGGACGCATTAAAGCGATGTTTAACGAGCGTAACCAACGCGTGAATGAAGCACCGCCATCAACGCCTGTACAAATTTTAGGTTTAAACGGCGCTCCGCAGGCCGGTGAAAAATTCAAGGTATATGCCGATGAAGCCGAAGCCAAAGAAGTAGCCACTAAACGCGCGCAAATCACGCGCGAGCAAGGGTTACGTGCGAAGAAGCACATTACATTGGACGAAATCGGACGTCGTTTAGCGCTGGGTAACTTTAAAGAGTTAAATGTTATCATCAAAGGTGATGTGGATGGTTCGGTAGAAGCATTAAGCGATTCGTTGCAAAAGTTATCTACTGAAGAAATCGCTGTGAACGTGGTTCACAAAGCAGTTGGCCAGATTTCAGAAAGCGATGTGTTGTTAGCTACTGCATCAGATGCTATCTTAATCGGTTTCAATGTTCGCCCAAGCACACAAGCCAATCGGTTGGCCGAGACTGAAGGTGTACAAATTAAAATGTACTCTATCATTTACAATGCTATCGAAGAAGTGAAGAGTGCGATGGAAGGCTTGCTGGAACCGAAGATTCAGGAAAGAGAAGTAGCTACTGTTGAAATTCGTGAGGTATATAAATTTGATAAAGCAACGGTTGCCGGTTGTTATGTTACCGATGGCAAAATACGCCGCGACAGCAAAATCCGTTTGTTCCGAGATGGTATTTTAATTTATCCAAGAACAGAAGGCGGATTTGCAGAACTGGGCAGCCTGAAGCGATTTAAAGACGATGTAAAAGAAGTAGCAACCGGTTATGAATGCGGCTTAACTATTAAGAATTTTGCCGACATCAATGTAGGCGATACTATTATTGCGGTTGAAGAGGAAGAAGTAAAACGCACACTGTAAGAATCTTTTGATTTCAATATTCAAATGCCGCTTCTGATGAACTCAGAAGCGGCATTTTGTTTTGAGAAAAAGGGCAAAAACAAAAGCAGGCAGAGGTTTAAAATGTAGAAGGAGATATTTTGAAACACATAGAATCAAAGAAACATAAGGAAAGCACATAAAAAAGCTATGTGAAACCTATGTTTCTTTGATTCTATGTGTTTTATTCTATTGTCATTAAAGCATCATTTGGTTTTGCGTCCTTTTTATGCCTCCTTTCTTGTTGTATTTTCGCGTGAATGAGTCAAATTGTACAATCTGCAAAAGCTGTTTTTAAAAATAGCATCCCGCTATCAGGTGATATTGTTTTTGAACGAAATCACCAGCTTCCGCATTCTGTTGATTACACCATCACCCGCTTTTATTCAAACAATACTTTTCTGCAGGAAGACGCGGGCATATTATCTTATATCGTTGACAAAGCAGAGCCTGCCAACAACTGCTTGGAACTTCAGTTTTGCATTACCCGAAATAGACTCTCATCAGAAAAAAGCAATACAACAGTTAGCGAAACTACCGATGTTTTTCGGTTTCATTTTACGCCGACTTTTCTCAATCAGTTTGTTCAAAATGTAAAGCTTGTAAATAAAAAAGACGAAGTGCTTGCTTTTCATTATCCATATTCATTTACCAAATTGTTTCCGCTGTGCAACCGAAGATTGAATGTGCTGGAAGCTTTGTTAACGAACGATTACAAGGGAGCGGTACAAAATGTCTTTATCAACGCAAAAGTGCATGAGCTTTTGCTCTACAGTATCGAATGTTTGATTGATGAAAAAGAGGACGTTTTTTCCTGCCGTTTTTTAGCTGATGAAAGCGGGCGCGAGCGAATTTATCAGGCAAGAGATATTTTGCTGCAACGCATTGGTGAACCGATCACCATCAAAGAATTAAGTCGTAAAGTTGCCATTAATGAATGCTATTTAAAGAAAGGCTTTAAGGAAGTGTTTGGCACCACCATTTTTGATTTTTATCAGCAGCAGCGAATGGAACATGCCAAATATTTGTTGTACGAAAAAAGCCTGAGCGTAACTGATGTTTCGCATTTACTTGGCTATTCTTCCATATCACATTTTTCTTCTGCTTTTAAAAAACATACAGGCTTAAAACCGTGTGAATTATTGAAATAGAACCATTTATCGTCTTTGTTATTCTACGCGTTACTCATTATTATTGCTTCTGCACAGTCTTTGCTTTGCTTTTGCAAATTCTTTTAAAACAAAGCACACATGTATTTTCCTTCTGCAACGTATCGTGTTCAACTCAATAGTTCCTATCCATTTTCGCAGTTAAAAGCGATTATCAGTTATTTACATAAACTCGGCATTTCAACTATTTATGCTGCACCAATCACAACATCAATGAGCGGCAGCACGCATGGCTATGATGTTTGTAATCCGGATGAGTTGAATCCTGAAATTGGCACGATGGAGGAGTTTGAGAAAATCAGTCAGCAACTAAAGGAAAAAGGCATGAGCTGGTTGCAGGATGTTGTACCCAACCACATGGCATTTATCATAGATAATGAACGATTGATGGACGTTTTTGAACGAGGTGAACAATCGCCGTATTACAATTACTTCGACATTAACTGGAATCACTTTGATGCGACTTATAAAGGCAAATTAATGGTTCCGTTTATTGGTAAAGATCTGAATGAAGCCATCAGGGATAACGAAATTAAATTGGTGTTTGATGAGGATTTTTATCTATCTTATTTCGATACAAAATATCCTGTTGCTGTAAACTCATTGGCAGTTATTATTTCATTACTGAATAATGAATTGCTACAAAACGAAACAGCCAATTTATTAGGCAAAACCAAAAGCAGTAAAGATGAATGGAAGGGCGCAAAAAAGGAATGGCTTACTAAAATAAAGGGCGAAACCAAAAGCATTGCCGAAGCAGTCAATAATATTAATGAAAACAAAGCTCTGCTTCGCGAATTTATTCAGCAGCAGCACTATTTGTTGACCTGGTTTAAAGTAACAGAAAGCGAAATTAATTTCAGAAGATTCTTCACCGTAAACCAATTGATTTGCCTTCGCATGGAAGACGAATCTGTTTACACCGATTATCATCGGTTCATTTTTTCGTTGTACCAAAAAGGTTTAATTCAAGGTGTTCGCATAGATCATATTGATGGATTGTACCATCCGCAGGAATATGTTGACAGGCTTCGCAAATCTTTGGGTGAAGATTGCTATATCGTTGCTGAAAAAATACTTGAGTACAACGAAGACATTGCGCGCGACTGGAAGCTGCAAGGCACAAGTGGATATGAGTTTTTATCGTTCACCAATCAATTGCTAACGGATAAAAAAGGTGCTGAAAAACTATTGGCATTCTACAAAGAACTTGTACCGCAATCACAATCGTATGAAGACATTGTATTCCAAAAAAAACATGCTTTTTTATATTCCCAAATGCAGGGCGAACTGGATAATCTGGTTCATCTTGCTAAAGAGCTAAAAGTCTTTCCTATCGCAGCTTTTAGCCAGGAAGGTTTAAAAAAAGCATTGGGAATTTTGATGGCTTCATTTCCGGTATATCGCATTTATCCTGATGCTTATCCGTTACATAAAGAAGCGCTGCCCATTGTAAAAAAAGCATTCGAAAAAGCTTCACAAAAAGGTGAAGATGTACAACAGGAATTACAGCTTTTACAAACCCTTTTTGATGCAAATGGCAAAGCGCCAGGCGATCAGAATAAGTTGTTGTTCTTAATGCGCCTGATGCAATTTACCGGACCGCTGGCTGCGAAGGGTGTTGAAGACACAACATTTTATGTTTACAATCCCCTCATTTCGCACAACGAAGTGGGCGATTCGCCTTTACAACTGGGTATCACTATTGACGAATTTCATCAAAAAATGAAGAGCCGGCAAGAGAACAATCCGTATTCTTTAAATGCCACTTCAACACACGATACTAAGCGCGGCGAAGATGGCCGAATGCGCATCAACGCACTGGCTGCTATGCCCGATAAATGGATACAAAATGTAAACAACTGGCGGCAGATGAATACGCCATTTGTAAAAATGGTCAAAAACAAACCTGCGCCTTCCACTAATGATGAATACTTTATTTATCAATCTCTCATCGGTGCTTTCCCTGAAGACTTAACCGTTACGGAAGCGTTTATCAGCCGTACATTGTCTTTCATCGAAAAAGCGTTGCGTGAAGCCAAAGTAGAAACGACTTACAGCGAACCCAATGTTGAATATGAAGAAGCCTGCAAGAGTTTTATCACTTCACTTTTGGATGAAAAACAGCCATTTCTAAAAAGCTTTACTGCTTTTTTAGATGAAGTAATTGATGCAGCTACTTTATATTCATTGGCACAGACAGTAATTAAAATAACGGCTCCCGGCATTCCTGATGTTTATCAGGGTTGCGAATTGTGGGATATAAGTTATGTTGACCCTGACAACCGCCGACCCATTGATTACGATTGCCGCATCAGCAATTTAGATGAAATTATTGCCTTAGAGCGGGGAAGTATAGAGTCGTTGCTTTCCTTTCTTCATCAGCATAAAAAAGAAGGCAGAGAAAAGTTGTATGCTATATATAAAACACTCAACCTTCGAACAGCGCATAACGATTTGTTTTTGCATGGAAAATACATTCCACTGCAAACAAATGAGGAAAAGGTAATGGCTTATGCAAGAAGAAGAGACGAAAACTGGGTGATAGTTGTGATTCCTTTTTGTGAAGAATTGTTGCAAAACAAAGAAGCCATAACAGTTATGCTTCCAACTGATGCGCCAAAGCATTTGACAAACATTTTTACAAATGAAACAATTGACCTTACGAATAATGACAACCTGATTTCTTCTTTACAAAAGTTTCCGGTAGCGGTGTTAACAGCGGGTTGGTAATGACAATTCTCTAACTTTTTGTATGAGATTTCGTTTGCAGTATCATCTTTGCAACCACACATGAAGCAGCCAGTAAAACCAGCCGCACCCGTTTGGTTAGTTATAGTAGCTTTTGCAATTGTTTATCTTGTTTGGGGCTCTACTTATTTTTTTATGCAAACCTCCGAAAAGGGGTTTCCTCCCTTTATGCTCGGTGCCGTTCGCTTTTCTGCATCCGGTATTTTGTTGCTCCTTTGGTGTGCCATCAAAAAGAAAAAGCTGTGGTTGCGAAAGCAAATTATTTCTTCTTTTATTGTCGGTAATTTACTCTTGTTTATTGCCACCGGCTCTATAATTTGGGCTGAACAATGGCTACCGAGTTCCTTTGTTGCCGTACTGGTTTCAGCCGTGCCGGTGTGGTTGATTTTGCTCGACAAGCGCAACCGGAAAACTAATTTTAGTAACCCGAAAATTATAATTGGTGTAATCATTGGTTTTGCAGGTGTTGTACTGCTGTTTGCCCAAAAATTAATTTCAAATGTAGCAGCCGCCAACAGCGCTTTGTTGATTATAAATATGTTGATCGTAATAGGCGGAAATATTAGCTGGGCGGCAGGTTCGTTGTATTCAAAATATCACAGCGAAGGCAATGTAATGGTAAGTGCGGCTTGGCAAATGATTGGAGCTGCTTGTTCTTTTATTATCCTTACTTTTTGCACCGGCGAAGTAAGCCGTTTTCATCTTCAGCAAGTGCCGCTTACTGCATGGCTTTCGGTTTTATACCTGGTAACCATGGGTTCGCTGGCAGGTTACAGTGCATACATCTGGCTGCTGAGTGTGAGGCCTGCCACGCAGGTTAGCACCAATGCGTATGTAAATCCTGTGGTTGCTGTTTTATTAGGAGCATTTGTAGGAAACGAATTAATAAGTAAAGTGCAGTTGTTTGCTTTAGCTATTATATTGTCGAGTGTGTTTATTATTAATGCTGATAAATACAAAAGAACTTCTGAAAAGAGGATAGAAACTGAAGACAGGTGATGAAAAAGTGATAAAAACAAACACATCATTTTGGTCTCATCTTCTCAGAAGTTCTTCATCACCTGTCTTCAGTTCCATTCATGCCATCAGAAGTTCCTTTATACACTTCATCAATCAACAAATTATTTTCTTTAAGTGCGTCAATTGCCAACTGGTGGAAACGGCTGTTACAGCGATTGTAAGCTATCAATTACTAATTTAAGGAAATTTTTTTTATCCAAATAATTTCTCTTTTCTTTACATTTTGGAAATTTTTTTATTTATAATAATTTCCTTGCCCATCTATGAAAGAAGTTATTCTGCAAAAGTCGCTTAATTTATTTTTAAAGCATGGCATTCGCGGAATGTCAAATAATAAGCTGGTAGAGTTGTTAGGCATTTCCACCAAAACGGTGTACAAACATTTTACTAACAAAGAAGGGTTGCTTGAAGAGGTGCTATATATGTATCATGGGATGCAGTATGAAAAATTGCAAAACCTTCCAACCGATCAAAATGCTGCCTGTTTGTTTTTTGATGTTTGGCAAATAGCTGTGGAAACGGAGTACAAGGTGAACAAAGTGTTTTACGATGACCTTCATTATTACTACCCCGAGCTGGAAAAGAAAGTAGAAAAGGCGATTGGCAAAAAGTTCGAAGAGTTCTTTCTTTCCATTATTCAAAGAGGTGTTGCAGAAGGTTGCCTTCGGAAAGAAATTCCTTCGGAAGTTGCCTTAAGAAGCGTATTGGTTCTTCACCGGGCCGCCGTTCGGGGAGAACATTTTAAAAAGTTTCGTTTGTCTGCCAATGATTTGCTTTTAGATACAACTGTTGTTTATATCAGAGGCTTGTGCACCGATAAAGGTATTCAGGCTTTAGACAAGCATATCAGAACACATCAATCTGCCGAAAGCGTTGTTAACAGACAATTAAAGACCGGCCAAGAGCAAGGTATCTTATAACTGCGGTGAAATAACTAAAAAGCAATATAAACATCAGAACTCACTACAAAACATAATTGTATGCCATCTACCAACATTCGTAAGTTCTTGTTTTGTTTTGCCATTATTTGTTCAACTGTACTGCACGCACAAAACAAATCGTCTTTATTGAATCAGGATTTTACGAAAGACTTTACAACAAAGGACACCTTATTCAAAGAACCTTATGTAGATAAAGATGAATGGCGGGATAAGCCTGTACGTCATCGATATATTCATGGTGGCTTCAAAGGAACAGAGACACATTTCTCTTTTTATTTCCCGTCTAAAGAAAATTACAAGGGTCATTTCTTTCAATACATTACTCCTTTTCCCGATAATGAAAATATATCGCAGAGTGCATCTGGCGAGGATGATATTATTGGATTCTCTGTTACGCATGGAGCCTATTTTATAGAAACAAATGAGGGCGGGGCAATAGACTTTTCAAAACCACAGGCTGGCGATGCAACGATTGGTGCATACAGGGCAAATGCAGCGTGTGCACAATTTTCACGGTTGGTTGCAAAACAAATTTATGGTGGTAGCCGGCCGTATGGTTATTGTTTTGGCGGCAGCGGTGGTGCGTATCGTACCGTTGGCGGCATTGAAAATACGGAAGATGTATGGGATGGAGCTGTTCCCTTTGTGTTGGGTTCGCCGATGGCAATTCCCAATGTGTTCACAGTGCGCATGAATGCGATGCGGATACTACACGACAAACTTGCAGCTATTGTAGACGCATTGGAACCTGGAAGCCGCGTGGCTGTGGACGCCGGTCTAAATGCTGAAGAAAAGGAGGCACTGCAAGAAGCAACAAAATTGGGTTTCCCTCCCAAGGCTTGGTTCGCATATAAAACAATGGGCGTTCATGGTTTCCTGGTTCTTTATCAGAGTATAGTCGGGATCGACCCGAAGTATTTCAAGGAGGATTTCTGGCATGTTCCCGGCTATCTTGGCGCTAATCCACCTGCTTCCCTTTTAAAAGCACGAATACAAAAAATAAGTAGGATAAAAGCAGGGATAACGATTGGCGAAGCTGTAAAGTTAGGATTAACCGAGCCACTTTCCGCCAAGGAAAAAGGCACCGCCGATGCTGCCTGGAAGAGCATGGGTGAAAAAGAAGGAACGATGCCTGTTGCATTTCAACTGGAGGACACCTTGCCTGATGTTAATTTTATCGGTGGCGATTTAATTATAAAAAGTGGAGCTGCCTCTGGCCAGGTTGTGCAATTAACTAAAACCGCTAATGATAAAGTTGTTCTTAGCCCTACCAACAGCCGCACTTTGCTTGCACAAATAAAGCCCGGGGACACAGTGCAGATAGATAATTTGAATTTTCTTGCGGTGCAAACATATCACCGGCACCAGGTGCCTACATCTGCCACCGAATATCCGGAGTGGAATCAGTTTCGTGATTCTGCCCGGCAAGCCGATATATCCGCAACGTCCCATGCAGCTTGGACCAATATTTACCCGAGGTGCTTCCGGAGTGTTACCTAAAGGCAAGTTCAGAGGCAAGATGATTTTGCTGGAGTCGTTGTGGGACAGCGAAGCTTTCCCCTGGCAAGCGGACTGGTACCGCACCAAACTGCAGGAAAACATGGGTGCAAGCCTGGATGACAATTTCCGTCTGTGGTTTACAGACCATGCCAATCACGGCGACTTATCAAATCCCGATGCGCCAACACACGTGGTTAGCTACGTCGCTGTATTGCACCAAGCCCTACTTGACTTAAGTGCCTGGGTTGAAAAAGGCATTCCTCCTGCAGCTACTACTAATTACAAAATAGTGGATGGGCAGGTTGTAGTACCCTCTACAGCAAGGGAGCGCAAAGGGATACAGCCGGTCGTAGCGTTGCTGGCCAATGGCGGCGCCCGGGCCGAAGTGAAGCCCAATGAGCCGGTTACTTTCAACGGCACAATTGAAGTGCCTCCGCAAGCTGGCAAAGTGATAGCAGCAGAGTGGGACTTCGAGGGGAAGGGCACCTTCACGGATAAAGAAAAACTCTACTCTGCCCAAAAACCGGAAGAGCAGGTGACGTTGAAAACTACCCATGTGTTTTCTAAGCCTGGAACTTATTTCGTCACGTTGAAGGGTGTGTCACAGCGGCAAGGTGACGCCACAGATCCTTTTACCCGTATCCAAAACCTTGCACGTGTACGGGTGGTAGTTGAGTAAATTTTTAATTAGCTTTTGTGAAAAGGGATGATGTGCTGAAATTCTGCACTGAAAGCAGGATATTTGATGTTTGATTCAATAACCAGTTTGTAAACAAACCTTTCATTTATGAAGCAACTAATTATCAGCTTTCTTTTTGCTGCTTGCTTTTGTACTTGCGGTGAAAAAAAACAAACAGTTGACTTTGCTACTTTAAGCAAGGCAGAACTCAATGCAAAATCATTGGAAATTCCAGACATCAGGATGGTTGATTCTTTAAAACATGCCCATGATAGCTGTATGGGTTTTTCATTTGACGCGAATGCTCTACTGGTCAATCAAACAAATAATTACTCTATCGGAAGCATTGTCAATAAAAAGTCGTTACAAATATTGAATACATTAAACGACTTAGGGTTAACGGAGAAGCAGATGATGTCTGAATTCATTACCTTAACAAATCCCTGTTATGAAAAGCGCGTTTTGAATTTACGTTTGAAAGCTATTATAAAAGACAGTTTTCAACTATATTTTCCTAACATTGATCAAGCCTTAAATAAACAAATAAGCGATGCTATAATGACATCGGAAAACGCTGAAATACAAACCGGCTCTTGGTTATATATCGACATGAAAGATGTTTTAAAAAAGATAATAGACACGACTAAAAGCCCACAAGGGTTGCGTTATAAAAATAACCTGATGGATACTTCTAATATGGTGTTAACTGCAGTAGAAGGTGTTACCGATGTAAGTTTCATTATCCATACCCAAAATGATATTTCCAAACCTTTGGAAGCCTTCTTAAAAACCAAACCTTCTGAATCAGAACAAGCTTTAAAAGTGTCCATCCGGCTGGCTTACATAGATAAAAATAAATTTGAACTTGCTGTCAATGGCTTCTTTCCCATGGTTGGTCAGTTTTCGAAAGCACAAATGAAATAAGTACAGCAGGTTTTTATGGCATCGCAAAGAAGACGATAATATCTTTGTACTGTTTTGTTTTTGCTACAGATCGTTTCAGACGATGATAATCAAATTTGAAACCTGTTATCATAAAATGTCTGATTTCAATTTTGTGCATTCACTTCCCTTTCATACACTTCATCAATCAACAAATTATTTCCATCAGCAGCAGTCGTTGCCAACTGATCACAACGATTGTTGTGCACATTAGCTGCATGACCTTTCACCCATTTGAAATTGATGTTGTAATGCTTGGAAAGCTCATAAAACTGCAACCACAAATCTTTGTTTTTTTTACCACCGGCAAAGTTTGTTTTTACCCATTTTTGTAACCAGTTTTTAGTGATGGCATTTACAATGTATTGGCTATCTGTGTAAATAGTAAGCGATAGATTTTTTCTTTTTAAATTTTCTAATGCAACAATCACAGCCATCAGTTCCATCCGGTTATTGGTAGTAAGACGATAGCCGGCAGCCAATTCTTTTTTCTTTTCGCCAAACATCATCACCACACCATAACCACCTCTTCCCGGATTGCCGCGTGCCGCGCCATCTGTATAAATAATCAGTTCGTTATTCAATCATTTAATTTTAAAAATTACTCTGTAAAAAAAGTTCCTTTTAAATATGTTTTTGCGGCACCACGCATCAAAACACGGTCCTCTTTCAATTCACAATCCAAATAACCTTTGCGGGCCGAAAGCTGAATGCTTTGCAAATGATTTTTGCCTAACTTTTCAGCCCAGTAAGGAACCAAAATGGTATGCGCTGAACCGGTTACCGGATCTTCATTAATGCCAGTTTGCGGATAAAAGCAACGTGCAACAATATCGCTGACTTCTCCCTTTGCAGTGCAGATTACGCCTCGCGCTTTTACCGTAGCTAATGTTGCAAAATCAGGTTGTAATTCTTCCACTTCTTTTTGTGAAGGAAGAACAACCATCATATCAAACGAAGTAGTAAAAACCGGTGCAGGTTGCACGTGCAGGCTGCTGAACAAAGCTTTCGGAATATCGTTGAGCGGCGTTGGGGGATTAGCCGGAAAGTCAAGCTGAATGCTATTTTCAGGCATACGGCTTATTTTTAAAACCCCGCTTAAAGAATGTAAAAGAATTTCATCTTTATCATAACCTAATTCTGTAAACAAAATATGAGCCGATGCCAGGGTGGCATGTCCGCAAAGTTTTACTTCTGTTGTAGGAGTGAACCAGCGAATGCGAAAACCTTCGTCTTCAGGAACGAAAAAAGCGGTTTCGCTTAAATTGTTTTCTTTCGCCAATTGCTGCATTACATCATCGGGCAACCAATCGGTAAGCGGACAAACGGCAGCCGGATTTCCACCAAACAATGCGTCTGTAAACGCATGAACAATATATATGGGTAAACGCATATTGTTTAAATAAGAGTGCAAAATAAAGGTCAGTTTTCTTTACTTTTATCAACCATCTTAACAAGATAAAAAAACAAAGATGGCGTATCTTTAAAAGCATTCGATTTTTATGCTTCACGACACACAAAATATTATGTTTTCGATGGCTGCGGATTTTATTAATTACAGCAGCAAGCCCTTGTTTTTAACCGGCAAAGCGGGCACAGGAAAAACCACTTTTTTAAAATACATAAAAGAGCACACCAATAAGCAAACGGCTGTTGTTGCGCCTACCGGTGTTGCGGCAATCAATGCGGGTGGCGTTACCATTCATTCTTTTTTTCAATTGCCGTTTACGCCGTATGTACCGCAATCGCAGGGGTTTGTATCCAATGATGAAATGCTGGACAAACATCATTTGTTAGGCCGGATAAAAATCAACCGCGACAGGAGAGAAGTGTTTCAAAAATTAGAGCTGCTTATCATTGATGAAATCAGCATGGTGCGCTGTGATGTGATTGATGCCATTGATGTGGTATTGCGCTCGTTTCGCAACCGCCACAACGAACCATTTGGTGGCGTGCAGGTATTGTACATTGGCGACATGTTTCAGTTGCCGCCGGTCGCAAATGAAATGGAATGGAGTATCTTATCGCGCTTTTATAAAAGCCCCTATTTTTTTGATAGTAAAGTGGTGAAAGAGGCTCCGCCAGTGTATATTGAACTGAATAAAATATATCGGCAAAACGAAAAATCGTTTATTGATATTCTGAATAAAGTTCGTAATAACGAAATGGATTTTGAGGCATTTGAAAAACTGCACGAGCGATATGAGCCTGATTTTACGATGCCAAAACATGAACGCTATGTGGTGCTCACCACGCACAATAATAAAGCTGATGCAATAAACGCGGCTGAAATTGCGAAACTGAAAGGTGAAAGTCAGAGTTTACGAAGCGGAAATCGGTGGTGATTTTTCTGATAAAACTTATCCGGCAGAAGCTGCTTTGCAATTAAAGATAGGAGCGCAGGTAATGTTCATTAAAAACGATCCGGAGAAGCGTTATTTCAATGGAAAAATTGGAGAAGTAACGCGCATGGAAGAAACAGCGGTGTTTGTAAAATGTGGTGAGGAGGAAACTGAAATTGAAGTAAAGCCTGAGAAGTGGAACAACATACGATATACGCTGAACAATGATGCTGTTGATGAAGATGTGATTGGATGGTTTAAGCAAATGCCGTTGCGATATGCGTGGGCCATTACCATTCACAAAAGCCAGGGATTAACCTTTGAAAAAGCGGTGATAGATGCAGGTTCTTCATTTGCATCAGGCCAGGTGTATGTGGCGTTAAGCCGTTGCACCAAATTGAATGGCATCGTTTTAAAAAGCAAACTCACACCTTACAATTTACGAACAGATGAACGCATTGTTGAGTTTTCTGCACAAAAACAAAACGTTGATTCTTTGGTAACGCAACTCGAAAAGAGTAAAGCGGATTATCAAAAAGAAACCATTTTAAAGCTGTTCGATTTTCAATCTGTTGTTCATCAGTCGAACCGCGTGATGAAGGTATTTTACGATCATCCGACATCCTTCAATGATGGAACAAAAGATTGGCTGGAATCGTTGCAAAACAAAATAGAACAACAGCAAACCGTTGCCAATAAATTTGAATTGCAACTGATGATGTTGCTGGAGAGGGAAGATCTACCCGAACATAACGAAGCCGCGCAAAGCCGCATCAGCAGCGCCGTTGCGCATTTTATAAAGGAGTGGGAAAGCGTTTATCAAACCATTCCGCAGTCGCCAGCCATCACTGATAGCAAGATGGTCGCATTGGCTTATAACAATGAGTTGCGGGCATTGTATCATGCTATCTCGCTGCGTTTGGTTTTGTTGAGAAGTTGCACGAATGGCTTTAATACTGAAGCTTACATCAAGGCAAAGAAAAATTTCTCGACCAGCAATGTATCTCTCAATGCTTATGCTGGCACGAGTGAAACAAAAACCGAAAGTCCGCATCCCGATTTGTATCGTCAGTTACGGCAATTGCGCGATACCATTTGCACCGAACTGGAGGTGCCGATTTATATGGTTTGCGGAAGCGCAGCATTGGATGAAATGAGCCGGTTTCTGCCTCTCACAACAGCACAATTGGTTCAAATTACAGGCTTCGGAAGAGTGAAAGCGCACCAGTTTGGTGAGCGGTTTTTGCGCATCATCAACCGCTATGCAGACGAGCACAATTTAGCATCTGCAATTGGTGAAAAAAAAGCAAAAAGCAGCGAAAAGAAAAGGAAAAATCGGGCGAAACCAAAACTGATGTCATTGTCAAAGCCGACACCAAAAAAGAAACTTTTGTTTTGTATAAAGAAGGAAAATCGGTGAAGGAGATTGCAGAGCAACGCAAGCTTTCGCCCCAAACGATTGAAGGGCACATGGCTTATTTTGTTCAGGAAGGACTGGTATCGGTTGATGAATTGGTAACCCGTGAAAAATTGGTTTTGATAGAGCCTGCCTTACAAGATTATGACGGAAAAACACTCACTTCAGTTAAAACAAAATTAGGTGATGATATAAGTTATGGAGATATAAAAATTGCTTTAGCGTGGAAAGAATTTTTGAAGAAGGATTCGGCTCTGAATAAATAAAATTATATTTGATTAAAATAAAAGATAATGCAACGTACAGCAATTGAGGCGAATTTTATTTGTGAAGAAGACTATTTTCTGTTTGAAGAAAAAAGCGAAACAAGACATGAATTAATCAGTGGAAATTTATACGAAATGAGCGGTGTTTCTATATTTCACAATGATATAGTCTTGAAATTAATTGTATTATTCAACAAGCTTTTGAATAAACAAAATTTTAGATTAGCCTTTGAAAGCTATAAGTTTCGTACACCCGATAGAAACTTTCTTTATCCTGACGTTATGATTTTTGAAAATGATCCAGCAAAGTATTATACAGAAAGACCCGTTTTAATTGCAGAGGTGCTGTCTCCCTCCATTCGCAAGTATAATTTGGTTGATAAATTCATTCAATACCAAAAAGCAGAAACCCTACAATATTATTTGTGCATTGAGCCCAAAAAAAAAGTAGTTATTTTTTATTTTAAAACCGAAGAAGGAGAGTGGATGACAGAGACATTTACGAACGACGATGACGCAATTGCACTGCCACATTTAAACATCAACATGACATTAAAAGACATTTATCAATCTGCTTAAAAATTGATGTGCCCGCGCAACGAAAATACTTGCACCGGACCTCTGTCCTTGTTGTAAGCCGGATGATCAACAAACTGATAATCTGCCGTTACAAAAAAATGATTGAACAGCTTTGCATTGTAATATACTTCAACAATATTTTCTGTACGATAATTCAACGCGCCATCTCCAATTAAATAGCCATAGCCGCCAGCTTTTAAATAGTTCTGATGATCTTTGGATATGCCACTAACAATACCGGCAATGCCCAGCACATCGTCGGTGCGCTTCCATGCGTTTCCTTTTACCTGAAAACCGCCACTAACGGTCTCATCTATCTCCGTAAATGCCCAGGTAGCTGTTTTTCCATCGTTGAAACCTGCACGAAAAAAGCAACCCAATACATCCGACAATTCCAATTCTCCGTTCAATCCCAAACCGTATTTTGAGCTGTGATATCTGGTGTTGTATCCTAAACCCTCTATCACGTGCACTGCGGTGCTATCTCCGCTTTTCATTTCTGTAATTGCCTGTAGATAAGAAGGTGCGTTGGTTTGATTTCTGAAACCCAGAACCCGTATCGTACCCTTTCTTTTATTGATTAAAAAACTCTTTTCCAATTCTAAACTAAATCCGTTTATAGAACCAATATTTGTATTGAGATAAGGCCCATTGGCTTTTACAGGAACCTGTGTACCGCTGAAGCGTGCTGCCCACGAAGGATTGATCCATTCTACCACAAAACCTAACGTATAACCTCGTGTATTGGCAGGATAATCGTAGCTGCCATTGTCCATCAATGCCCAGTTTAAAAAACTGGAACGTGGATCATGGCTGTACTTGTTTTTATCAAAAAAATCAGTTACCCCAAATTTGCCTGCAGAAATGGTAATGCGCGAAGCGGGTACAATTTCTCCTACCTGATTTGCATCATCTTGAATTGTGTCCATTTGGTTGGCTGAAAGCGAAATATGCTGCTGCAAGTAATATCTTGCCATAGATAATACAGGTAAAGGATCGCCTACCCGCGGCGATTCTCCATTGGTAAAACCTGCTATCCCGGTAGTTCCGCTAAATCCACGTCCCCCCGATATTTCAGGGTTTGCATATACATTGGTGTAACGAAACAATTTTCTTCCGATAAAAGCAGTTGAAGTCGCCGTCATTATACCTCTTTCTACACCATTATCCAAACTATTATAACCTGAATATAAAGCATGAAAAGAGCCATGAGTTTGCGAAACGGCGGTGAACTGAAAATGCGCCGACCACAATGAATCTGACGTTTTGTTACTCGGCGGAACAATGGTATCTTTTTGTGCAAAAACAAACGATGAAAGAAACAGGGATAGCGATAGAAAAAATACTTTCATAATTGTATTCGTAATCATTATCTTTTTTGAATCGTAAGCGCATAATTCAATCTCTCTCTGCTTACTTTACTTCTTTACAAAAACAAATTGCCAAACATTAGTAACAATCTTTGGCAATTTGTTTTTATCGAAAAAAATTAAAACAGTTCAACACTCCATTGCCGCTCGAACACTTCATTGGGTTGCAGTGCATTGATGCCTTCTTTTTGAGTGATGTCACCGCTTGCATTCACGCTGTCGGCAATGCCACACCACGGCTCGATGCACAAGAACTCAGCATCTTTTTTATTCCAGATACCGAGATAGGGAAAATCTTCAAAATAAAAAGTAAATCCATGTGGTGTAACATCACTTTTTACGCTGATACTTTTGCTTTGAATGTGTTTAAATACCAATGCATCTTCATAAAAGAAAAAGCGTTTCAACTTTAATTGTTCCGCATTATGAAAAAAAGGTACGGGCGTTATTTCGATCAAACCATCTGCCGATAAAGGATAGCGTTCTGCATTTTCAATCTGGCTGAAAGAAAGATAATGATCTTCAAAATCGGTATTATCCACCAACGGAACCTTAAACGCCGGATGTCCGCCAAGCGAAAAATACATGGTTTCGCTGCCCGTATTGGTTACGGAGTACACAACATACAAACGGTTTTCGTCAAGCGTATATTGAATGGAAAATGAAAATGGAAAGGGGTATAAAAACAAAGTTTGCGGCGTATCTGTAATGGTAAAAGTGATTGATGTTTCGGATTTGTCCGTTATAAAAAATTCGGCATCGCGGGCAAAGCCATGCCGGCTTAAATGAAACGTTTTGCCATTGTATGTGTAGCTGCCGTTTTTCAATTCACCAACAATCGGGAATAACACAGGACTGTGCTTTGCCCAAACATCAGGATTGCCATTCCATAAATACTGCAAACCCGTTTGCTGATTGATGAGACTTTGCAATTCGGCTCCCTTCGTATTGATATCAACTAACAAAAGATGATTGTGTAAAGTGGGCATATTATGTTCAATTTGTAATGGTGAATGATTAATTATTGAGCCATTTTTCTATTAAAAACAAAAAGCTGTTTTTGGTAAACAGCTTTTGTAAAAAAACAGGTAAAACCAAAACTAATATTCGTCTTCGTTAAACATAAAATCTTCCTGGCTTGGATAATCCGGCCAAATGTCTTCGATACTTTCATATACTTCACCTTCGTCTTCCAGTTCCTGAAGGTTTTCAACCACTTCAATAGGCGCACCGGAGCGGATAGCGTAATCAATCAATTCGTCTTTTGTAGCAGGCCAGGGCGCGTCTTCAAGATAGCTCGCTAATTCGAGTGTCCAAAACATAACAGCTTTTGAAATTTGCTGCAAATGTAGGAGTTGAGAATGAAAATCCAAATTCGGGGTTCGTACAATGGTTAAAATATTAATGTAGCATTTAAATATTACTTTACGTTTGCACTCTATGCTCAGGGCGACGAACATTTACAAATCGTATGGTCAGATTCAGGTGGTAAAAGGCGTAAGTCTAATGGTTGAGAAGGGAGAAATTGTTTCTATCACCGGCTCATCAGGTGCAGGCAAAAGCACGTTGCTTCATATTTTAGGAACCTTGGATGAACCTGATAGCGGCGAAGTAATCATCAATGGTGTTCAATTGTTAAATCTAAAAAACAAACAGCTATCACAGTTTCGCAATCAGCAACTGGGCTTTGTATTTCAGTTTCATCATTTGTTGCCGGAATTTACAGCACTCGAAAATGTTTGTATTCCGGGCTGGATAAAAGGCGGCAAAAGAAAAGAGGTTGAAAACCATGCCATGCGTTTGTTGAGTGTGTTGGGAATTGAAAACCGGATGAACAACAAACCGCAACAATTAAGCGGTGGCGAGCAGCAACGTGTTGCCGTTGCGCGCGCGCTCATCAACAATCCGGCTATTGTATTCGCCGATGAGCCAACCGGCAATTTAGATAGCAACAATGCAAAAGAACTTCATCAATTGTTTATTCAATTAAGAAACGAATTTGCACAAACGTTTTTAATTGTTACCCATAACGAAGAGCTTGCGGCGGGCAGCGACCGCGTTCTACACATGAAAGACGGTTTGTTGCAAAATTGAATTTGCATATTGCTATAAGCATGTTTGGTTTTGCAGCAATTTTAAACATGGCTTTTGTAAGAGCCATTTTTCAAATTATCGTTTCGTTTACAGCTTTGCCTTTACTTTGCGCGTTTAGTTGTAGTTGCCGTTCGCATGTATAAGAAAATCACGTTTGTTTTTGCATTGATTTTACTTCTCTCCGCGCATTTGTTTTCGCAGGATTTAAACCAATTGCGCAACCGAATGAGTGGCTCTGGTCCGTCGGGAAAAGGCAAAAAAGATTCGCTGGTTCACCGCGATCCAAATGCGGATTCCATTACTATTTCTTATCGCTTTTTTGATTCTTCACGCATCCGAACATTAGATTCTTCCATCAACGATTGGTACACTCGTTTTCCCGTTCCGCCAACTTACAATTACTTAGGCAACTTTGGAAGTGCAGCGCATTCGTTATTATTTAACCTCAATATGGAGCCTGGTTTTGATGCAGGATTTCATTCTTTCGACGTTTATAAATATACACTTGCCGGAACGCGCTTTTTTCAAACCACGCGGCCATATACAGACCTTTCTTATGCCCTTGCCAGCAGTGCCGAACAAATGGTAAACATTCTTCACACACAAAACCGAAAAAACAATTTGAACTTTACGTTTGAATACCGCTTCATCGGTTCGCCGGGTGCATTCAAAAACCAAAACACAAGCCACAACAATCTTCGCATCAGTTCTTATTATCAGAGCAAAAACAAACGTTATGGTTTGTATTTTATTTATTTAAGCAACAAACTAAAAGCATCTGAAAATGGTGGACTGGTGGTAGATTCACAGTTGCAAAATTTGTCTCTGAACAATCCAATTGAAGCCAATATTCGTTTGGGAAATAATCTGAGCAATTATAACACAGGCAATATTTTTAATACTGCTGTAAATATTGGAACTTATTATCGGGAGAGCATGTTTTACCTGCGCCAGTATTACGATTTTGGTCAGAAAGATTCGATTGTTCATGATTCCACGGTTATTCGTTTGTTTTATCCGCGCCTGCGTTTGCAGCATTCCATTTCTTATAGTTCAAACATCTATGAATATCATGATGATGCTTTGGATTCAACCAGCTATATCAACTATTATCATTATTACGGCGCCAATAATTTAGATACGATTTTGTTTCAGGATAAATGGCGCGACTTAAACAACGAGTTCAGTATTATTACTTTTCCCGATAAAAAAAATGTTGCGCAGTTTTTACGGCTGAGCGCCAATTTGGAATTGATAAAAGGAACGCTGTATAATGCCGGAACCAAGAACTATACTAATATTTATGCGTCGGCTGAGTACAGAAACAGAACGCGAAACCAAAAATGGGATGTGGAAGCCTTTGGGCGCTTGTATGTAGCGGGCAGCTTTATTGGCAATTATACAGGTTATATTAGTTTGCAAAGGCAACTTTCCAAAAAGTTAGGAGCATTGCAGGTTGGGTTTCAGAATACCAACAAAAGCCCGACAGAATTCAGTCAAAATATTACTTCTTTTCCTGTCATTCCTCTCGGCAATATTCACAATACCAACATTGCAAAATTGTTTGCGAATATTTACATTCCCGAAGTCAATTTGCGTTTGTACGGAAATTATTATGCTGTTACCAACTACACTTATTTAACCGATTACTTTACACTCCAACAGCAGGCTTCGCTTTTTAATTATCTGACGGTTGGACTTGAAAAGAAAGTAAAATTGTCAAGGCATTTATTTTGGTACACCGAAGCCACTTTTCAGCAATCGGCGGGCAATGCGCCGGTGCATTTACCTCAGATTTATACGAGAAACCGACTTGCTTTTGAAGGCAATTTTTATAAGAACCTGTATTTATCAACCGGTATAGAAGTAAGATATTTTACACCTTATAAAGCCGATGGATATACACCGCTGAATGGACAATTTTATTATCAATCCGATTCTACTTTAAGCAACCGTCCGGATGTAAACGTGTATTTTAATTTCCGGATTAAGAGTTTCAAAGCGTTCATCCGGTTAGAAAACTTGAATACTTTGGATAAATACAACGGCAGCTTCGGATTTTTAAATCACAATTTTTCTGCGCCTCATTATCCGCAAAATGCACTTTGGATACGGTTTGGCGTTTGGTGGAGCTTTGTTAATTAGATTATCTGCTCGTTTTTGGCGCTATTTATTTTTTATTTTTGTTTGATTAACTCAGACTATGAACCGAAAATTTTTATCTGCCATCACAATCATTTCAATGAGTTTGGTTTTATCAGTAAAAGCAAAAGCGAACGATAAAACCGACACTGTAACCGTTGCCGGCGTTTGCGAAAGCTGCAAAGGCCGTATTGAAAAAGCAGCCAAACAAGCCGGTGCATCCACGGCTGAATGGAATGAGAAGAGTAAATTATTAAACGTTTCGTATAATGATTCTGCCACATCGCTGTTAGCAATTGAAAAGAAAATTGCATTAGCTGGTTATGACACGCGCGACGTGAAAGCGTCCGTTCAATCGTACAGCAAATTACCTTCCTGCTGCCAATACGATAGAAGCGGTGCAAAAAATGACGAAAAAGTTTGTGACGATAAAAAACAATAAACCGTTTTACTTATGAAGCTATTAAGTGTTTTTGGTTTTGCCCTTTTTTTATCTCTTTCTTGTTTTGCACAACCGGAGCCTGGAAATATGGCAAAAGAAATAAAGCTCCCCGACGCCAAAAATCAAATGGTTGCTTTGTCCTCACTCAAAGGAAAAGTAGTGTTGATTGATTTTTGGGCAAGTTGGTGCCGACCTTGCCGGCAAACTGTTCCCGGTTTGAAAAAGCTATATTCTCTTTACCATGATAAAGGATTTGAAATTTACGGAGTTTCGTTAGATGACAATCCTAACGCCTGGCAGCAAGCTGTATCCGATGATCAATCTGCCTGGATTCATGTCAATGATAAAACCGGCAATGTGGCAAATCAGTGGGTCATTTCTGTTATACCAACTACTTTTTTATTGGACAAAAGCGGAAAGATTGTTGCGGTTGACGAAGATGTAAAGTCGCTCAATAAACTCATACTTAAGTATTTGAATTGAACCTTCGCATTATCACAACCCTTTTTCTTTATTTTCTACTTTCATGCAATACATGACCTTTCTTTCATAAAAATATATATGTTAAGTTGGAAATAAATTCCATATTTCGGAAGCGAATCATTTAGCTAGGTTTCATAAACACAAGAGCTTTCCTTTTTCCAATATTGAAAATTAAGCAATCCAATTCTACGAAGTTCAGTTGGATAATAAAGTACGGGAATTCATGTCTCTATAAATTCTGCTTTCAATATATTTCTTTACAATAATGTTTGTCTAAGGCAAAAACAAACCTGGCTCCGTTCAACCCCGGTACTCTTTGTGAGCTTTAGAATATTATTTCGATGGGGCAAATCTCTCAATAGATTTCTTTTCTTTCTACCCACCTGCAAGTTCCTGACGGAAAGTGTGCCGAATGCTTGGCGCGTGCGGATAACCAATAGAAAGTCTAACCATCATTTATTTCAGAGCCAACCTGGAAAATTATTATTGCGCACTTCCAATCAACTCGCTTTTGCCTAAAAACGGCTTTAGTCCTCAATTTATTAATTGTCTCCCGTTATTCTAATTTCTTTCTGCTATAAGCAGTAAAGTAAAAAATTAGCAGCTTTGTTTAAACTAATATTATTAGTATTTAATTCACTTGAAATGAAAACATAAATTTTAGTTGCAGGCTAAAGTAGTTAGTTTGTAATTATGATATAGTAATATTATAATCAGTTAATTATATACAACTGCATGTTTTAAAATTGAATAAAACATGGCTTGATATATTCAATTATTAGTTAGTTTTAAGAGATTATTACTGTAGTTATTATTATTTTAAATCTAACGAATTGGTTTTTAAAATTTTAATTGATTTATTGAATAATTATATTTAAGTAAAAATATATGGCATAAATAAAGCGAAAACGAAAATGAAATAAAGCTAAATAAGGTTGTCTGGAGTAAAGCCTAATGGCAATAAAAGAGACGATTTAGGAATAATAATAACTGGTCCGCTATTGCCGCACAGAATTAACCGGATGGGATGTTGAACCCGGCTTTCATATTCAGTAAGCACCTGGCGGCAAAAGCCGCATGGAGAAGCAGGTGCATTGCTTTTGCCTTTGGAATTGATATAAGTAACCGCCATACTAAGAATTGGCACATTTGGGTAAAGCTGTGCTGCGGTGGCTAATAGCGAACGTTCGGCACAAATGCCGGTTGGATAACTGGCATTTTCCTGGTTGCTTCCGGTAATAATCTGTTGATTGGAAAGTAAGGCAGCAGCGCCTACGAAGAAACCTGAATAGGGAGCATAAGCAATCTTTGCCGCGTTTCGGGCTGAAAGAACTAATTCATAATCGTTTACACTTAGTTCTTTTTCAGAATCGAATACCTGATAGGTAAAAGTAAATTCGCTTTCTTTCAACAAAAACTAATGAATGGGTTTAAAAAAGCGGTTCCAGCGTGGGCCTTTGTCCCAGCTAAACCAGATTAAAGAGGCTCGGCCAACGACATTCGTTTCAGGCACAAACCCCCAAAAACGACTGTCCTGGCTATTATGGCGATTATCGCCCATCATCCAGTAATAGTTGTATTGAAACGTATACTGGTTGGTAGGTTTTCCATTAATTACAAACTGGCCATTGTTTTCCTGGAGTTGATTGTGTTCGTAGGTAGCAATAACACGGCGGTAAATGGCAATGTTTTTCGCATCTAAGATAACGGTTTGACCTTTTGAAGGAATTTGTACAGGGCCATAATTGTCAGCACTCCAGGGATAATCGGCAATATCAAAAGGAAATGTTCTTGGATCAACAGAATTGTCAGCGTATAAAGCGATGGATTTGAAATCGGGCTGTTTTTTTATCAATTCAACATCTGCGTTGGATAATGTCATTCTGTACTTAGATCCCAACAAAGGCATGTATTTCCCATCTTTCTCATAGGTAACATCTTTGCCGCTTTGCGGATCCGTTCCGGTATCAAAATGAAAATTTAATTGGTTGGATAGAAAATCTTCTGAAAAAGGAGTTCCGTTAGTTTCAACTACATATTCATTTTGCTGGCCGGCAGCCATATATGCTTTTTGATTATTCACGAATAAAACGCCATTTTTTACTTGTAAAACATCACCCGGAACACCAACACAACGTTTGATATAGTTGTCAGTTTTGTCCATGGGATGAACAATTACAGCGTGTTCAGCTCGTAATGCGTCCCGGTTTCCGTTATAATCTCTCCTTAAAACGTCATAATAAGTATTCGCACTTAAATAATCGGGTTCATTAATAATTGTATCACCTGCAGGAAAATTGAATACAACAACATCATTTCTTTGAACATTTGTAAATCCTGGCAGTCGTTTGTAGGGAAGTTGAACAATGGTTGTGTAAGAAGGCGTGGTTTGAGAGAAAGGCATCGTATTGTGTACAAAAGGAAAACTAATCGGCGTTTGCGGAATCCGAGCGCCATAGCTCATTTTACTCACGAATAAAAAGTCATTTACCAGCAAGGTTTTTTCCATACTGGGAGTGGGGATGGTATAAGCTTCAAAAATAAAACTGCGGATAAGCGTTGCGGCAACAATGGCAAAAACGGCTGCATCAATCCATTCGCGGGAAGCCGGCTTTTTGTAAAGCTTCATTACTTCCTTGCCTTTATAGCGTTCAGCCTTCGAAAAGCCTAAATAAGGAAAGTAGATAAAAGGTAAAAAAACGGTCGCCGCGTGTTGAAAAACATTGAATTTGCCAAAGTGCATTACCCAGATAATAGTAATCCAGATGGTAATAAATTGCCCTGCAATGGGTATGAACTGAAGCCAGAACCATATCTTTTTGATACCGCATTTTTCAACAATGCACCAGGTATTATAAAAGGGAATGAATGCTTTCCAGGGCTCGATGCCTGCTTTTTTAAACATTCCATACATTCCAATGTGCCAGCCGAGAGTACCAATGATAAAGATTGCCCAACCCATATTTTATTTTTAGAGAAAAACAAAAGTACCATTCCACATCGGCACACAAAAAACAGAAGTAAAAACTTTTCTTAAACTGTTGTGAACGGTAAAATCAATTTGTTTTTGCCCAATTTTCTATAATCATGGCACTGGCGCCGCCGCCGCCATTGCAAATAGCTGCCGCACCAATTTTGCCCTTGTTTTGTTGCAGCACATTGATTAGCGTAACCAAAATGCGCGCGCCGCTGCAACCCAATGGATGACCGAGAGAAACTGCTCCACCATGAACATTCACTTTGGAGGCATCAATTCCTAACTTTTGTATGTTGACAATGCTTACCACCGAGAACGCTTCATTAATTTCAAAATAATCTACATTATGTAAACTTAACCCTACGTTTTGCAAAGCTTTTGGTAAGGCAACCGATGGAGTAGTGGTGAACCATTCGGGAGCTTGTTCGGCATCAGCATAACTTAAAATAGTTGCTAATAGGTTGTATTCCCAATTCCCTCGCCTTGTCTTCGCTCATCAAAACCAAAGCTGCTGCCCCATCATTAATGGTACTGGCATTGGCTGCGGTAACAGTACCATCCTTTATAAAAGCCGGTTTCAATTCGGGGATTTTATCAAATTTCACATTGTATGGCTCTTCGTCTTTGTCAATTACAATGGCGTCGCCCTTTTTTTGAGGAATGACAACCGGAACAATTTCGGGCAAAAACAAACCTTGCTCAATTGCATGTTGGCTTTTTCTATAACTTTCAATTGCGTAATCGTCCTGCTCTTTTCGGCTGATGTTACAGGTTTGGGCACACAATTCGGCAGCATTTCCCATTGGATAATCTTTGTAAACATCAGTCAAACCATCTTTTGATAAACCATCCACCAAGCTTACATCACCATACTTATTGCCCCAGCGCTGCTTTGTGGCATAAAAAGGAACGTTCGACATGCTTTCCATTCCGCCAGCCACAATAATATCTGCATCACCCAGCATAATGCTTTGTGCTGCCGATGCCACGGCTTTCATTCCGCTTGCGCAAACTTTGTTGACTGTTGTTGCAATTACCGTTTCAGGCAAACCGGCCAACATACTTGCCTGGCGAGCCGGTGCCTGGCCTACATTTGCCTGCAGCACGCAACCCATAATCACTTCATCAACTAGCAGTGGGGAAATGCGGGCTTTTTCAACGGCAGCTTTTATGGCAATGGCGCCTAATTGCGGAGCAGTAATATCTTTTAATTTTCCACCAAAACTTCCAATTGGAGTGCGAACAGCCGAAACAATCACTACTTTTTTCATGTAACGAACAATTGTTAGTAAATGACAAAGATAATGAGTGGAAAATTCGGCAAAAACAAATTAACGAACTAAAAAGGCGTCATTCGATTTTCCTGTGATAAAAAAACCACAGCCAAAAAGCTGTGGTTTTCAAAATCAGAATTTTTGTTTTTGCTCAATTTGTTTTGCCAGAACCTGCTTTATCCTGAGTATCGCTATTGTTTTCGGTTGATGAAGAACTGTTGCCAGATGTTGATGTGTTACCTGCTGACATGCTTGTTGCAGTACTTCCTACTCCTGAACCAGAGCCATAAGAAGAAGCATTTTGCTGCCCTGCAGTAGAGCCGCTGTGCTGTGTAACGCCTGTTGTCTTGCTTTCGTAGCTGCCTTTGTTTTCCTGCCAGATTTTCAAATGATTCTGCACATTCGATACGCCGCTAACACTATCGGCAATGTCTTCGGCAAGGCGCTTTTCGCGTTTCGTTTTCACTTCACCGCTCAGTATTACCTCTGTGCCTTCTACACGTACCGAAATTTCGGAAGCATCCACATCGTGCGAATCACTTAACCTGTCACTCACATCTTCGCGAATTCTATCTTCAGAACGTTTGTAATCCTTCGGACCTTTTCCTCTGTGCGATGTCATTGGCTCATTATTTCCATAGCTACTATTATCGTTGCGACCTGATCTGTAGTCATTTCCCCAATTTTGGTTACGGCCATAATCTTCAAAATTATTGCGTCTTTCATGATCCTGGCGGCGGTTGAAATCGGTTCCCCATTCTCCTTTGTTCCCGTAGCGATTGTTGTCTCTGTTCATGCCCCTGTCAAAATCCTGTCCATACAGGTTCCGGTTTCTGTGCTCATTATAATTGTTTTCGTTATTGCTCCAATCGCCGCTGTTGTTCCAATTTTCAAAATCACGATCGTTTTGCGGCCGGTTATAGTCACGGCTGTCGCGATTTTGCTGATCATTCTCACGGTAAGAATTCTGGCTTCCCCAATTCCAGCCACTGTTTTTTAAATTCCGGTTTCTATCATACGTTCTTTGCCTTTCAGAATTGTTCCCTTCATTGCTGTACTGATTGTTTCTTTCATAATTGTTATTGCGTTCGTTATCATTATCATAATCACTACGCTGATAATTTTGATTGAAGCGGTCATCATTTATGTTGTTTCGTTCGTTAGAAAACGAGCTTCGGTTTTGAGAGTTCTGTTCCATAAAATTCAATTTTAATTTGAATGAATATGGAATAAATACAAAAAACTATACCGATAAGCATTGCCATGCATAAAAAGAAAAAGATTCGACAAGTTTTATAGGTTTGTTTTTATCCTAATATATTGGATTAAACGAATAAATAAATTACAGAAATGGGCAATGATGGAAAGGATAAAAAAAAGAGCAAAACCAAACGTCTCTATAACTGCCCGATTATTTAATATAAAACAAATGCAAGAAAAAACGAAACCAACTTAAGCGCCATCACTTAACAATTTATTCAAAAAGAAAGTTGATGACAATTTTGCCTTCCCCAACTATTGACACAAAACAAAAAACTACAAACCTCGTAAGCCGGATTCTGTTTCTACACTATCATTTATCTGCTCCCAACATTACTATTGAGATGTAGCTGCCTACCCAAATTCATCGAACGAGCCGCTCTCAGGCGAATTTTTATGTGGCATTACAGCACCTAAGGTTTACCCGCTTCGCACATTACTGCACAAAGCCGTAAGCTCTTACCTTACGTTTTCACCCTTATCTCCACAATACTGTGATGACGGTTATTTTCTGTGGCACTTTCTCTTGTCATTCTGCAATGACAGCCGGCGGTTAGCCGGTAGGTTGCTCTGTGCTGTCCGGACTTTCCTCCCCAACAAGTCGGGGCGATAGCGCGGGTTTGTAGTGCAACGAAGGTACTATTTCAAAAAACTTCACAATCATTTTACCAACGGTTAGAAGCCACATGGTTATTCATCTACCTTAGCTGATAAAATTCACCGGCTTGTTTAAGGAAATCGTAATTGCATTTCAATCGTACTTCGAAGCGCATCGCTTTATTCAAAAGCACAAGCTTTGGAAATGGATCCTTTTGCCGGGTTTGATTTACGCTGTTTTGTTCGCTATTAGCATGATTGTTTTTGGAGAAAGCGCAAGCCATTTGATTCAATGGATTTTTACGGTTACGCACATCAACAACTGGAAACTGCATCACCAGGGCGGTTTGCTGAATTTCTTTTTTGCTTTTGCCACTTTTATATTCTGGCTCATTTTGGTTTTGCTGTATTTTTCCCTTTTCAAATATATCTGGCTGATTGTTGGCTCGCCGGTATTTGCCTATTTAAGTGAAAAAACAGAAGCCATTATCGAAAACCGAAGCCTTCCTTTTTCTTTTGCCAGGTTAAGCAGAGATATTTCGCGAAGCATTGCCGTTTCATTTCGCAATATGTTGTGGCAAACTGTGTATGTTCTCTCGTTATTGGTACTTTCTTTTTTGCCGGTTGCCGGTTGGATAACGCCTGTAATTGCACTTATCATCGAAGCTTATTATTATGGCTTTGCCATGTTGTATTATAGCTGCGAACGGCGCGATCTTTCCACCCAGCAAAGTTTTCATTTTATCGGTTCGCATCGTGGTCTTGCCATTGGAAACGGTTTTATTTTTTACAGCTTACATCTTGTGCCGATCATTGGTTGGATTTTCGCGCCAGCTTATGCCGTTATCGCTGCAACGGTTAGCATGATAAAAGTTAGGGAAAATCACAATGTAATGCACCCCATCGGTTCATAAAACTTATCCAGCATTTGCAAAAAGGATGTTGAAAAAATACCAATTTCTTTACCCTTTTATAAGGTACTTTGTGCTTTGTTTTAAAGTTTGAAAAACATTGTTCCATTATGCAGTTCTCTCATCTTCATGTTCACACACAATATTCCTTGCTCGATGGCGCAGCCAACATTGACTCTCTTTATAAAAAAGCCGAAAAACACAATATGCCTGCTCTTGCCATCACTGACCACGGCAATATGTTTGGTGTATTTGATTTTGTAAACCAGGCATGGAAAAAAACAAAAGTGGTGGGCAAAGATGCGAATGGAAAAGATATTTTAGAACCCGTTATCAAACCCATTGTTGGTTGTGAGTTTTATGTAGTGGAAGACAGAACAAAAAGAACGTTTACAAAAGAACAAAAAGACCAACGTTTTCATCAGGTATTATTGGCCAAAAACAAAAAGGGCTATCACAATCTGGTGAAACTAACTTCCTATGGTTTTAGCGAAGGCATGTATGGAAAGTATCCACGAGTAGATAAAAATTTAATTGAAAAATATAAGGAAGGTTTGATTGCTACAACCTGTTGTATTGGCGCTTACGTGCCGCAAACTATTTTGCATAAAAGTGAAGCTGAAGCAGAAAAAGAATTTTTATGGTGGCTTGATATGTTTGGCGAAGATTATTACATCGAACTGCAACGTCATAAAATTCCCGAACAGGAAAAAGTAAATGCAATGCTCATTAAATGGGCAAAGAAGCACAACGTAAAAATGATTGCTACGAATGACAGTCATTATACCGACCAGGAAGATTACAATGCCCACGATATTTTGCTTTGTATCAATACCGGCGAAAAGCAATCTACACCAGGATTAGACGATTTTGTAAACGATGACACGCTGGTAAAAAACAGTCGTTTTAAATTCCCGAACAATGAGTTTTATTTTAAGGGAAGTGATGAAATGATTCAGTTGTTTCAGGATGTTCCGCAAAGCATTGACAACACCAATGAAATTGTTGATAAAATTGAAGTGCTGAATTTAAAGAAAGACATCCTGCTTCCTGCATTTCCTATTCCAAAAGAATTTCAAACCTCATCGGACAGCAATTTAAACCAATGGAATTACTTACACTATCTCACTTACGAAGGTGCCAAAGAGCGGTATAGTGAAATCACAGAACAAATAAGGGAACGTCTCGACTTTGAATTGTTTACCATTAAAACAATGGGTTTTGCCGGTTATTTTTTAATTGTAAGCGATTTTATCAAAGCGGGTCGTGAACGTGGCGTGTTTATCGGCCCGGGCCGTGGCTCTGCAGCCGGAAGCGTGGTGGCATATTGTATTGGTATTACTAATATTGACCCAATCAAATACAATTTGCTGTTTGAAAGGTTCCTCAATCCTGACCGAAAATCAATGCCGGATATTGATACGGATTTTGATGACGAAGGCAGGCAAAAAGTAATTGATTATGTAGTTGAAAAATATGGCAAGAACCAGGTTGCGCAAATCATTACTTACGGCACAATGGCAGCACGAGAGCAGCATTAAAGATGTTGCCCGCGTGATGGATTTGCCTCTTTTTGAAGCCAATAATTTAGTGAAACTGGTGCCTGAAAAGGTGGGCACTTCATTGCGTCGTTGTTTAACCGCGCCACTCACTGTAAAAGATGGTGAAAAGTCTCTGGAAGAAAAAGAGCAATACGGCAGTGAAGACATTGAAAACGTCAAACGGCTTCGTGAAATTTATGCCGGAACGGATATCAAAGCGCAGGTTTTAAAAGAAGCCGAACGGTTAGAAGGTTCGGTTCGTAATACCGGTATTCATGCAGCGGGCATTATCATTGCGCCCAAAGATTTAACCGATTTGATTGCCGGTTGCTACTGCAAAAGATTCAGAGTTGTGGGTGACGCAAATCGGCGGTTCGTCCATTGAAGAAGCGGGTGTAATTAAAATGGACTTTCTGGGGTTAAAAACATTATCCATTTTAAAAACAGCGCTGGAATTAATCAGGCAAAATCACAATGTTGATGTTAATCTGGATGCCCTTCCTTTGGATGACGAAAAAACGTACAAGCTTTATCAGAACGGCGAAACCAACGGCACGTTTCAGTTTGAAAGTACGGGTATGCAGAAGTATTTGCGCGAATTAAAACCCGATGCCTTTGCTGATTTGATTGCGATGAATGCCTTGTATCGTCCCGGCCCGATGGCTTATATTCCGCAATACATCGCCCGAAAACATGGAAGGGAAGAAGTGGTGTACGACCTGCCCGAAATGCGCGAATACTTAGAAGAAACCTACGGCATTACGGTGTATCAGGAACAGGTGATGTTGCTTTCGCAAAAGATTGGTGGCTTTAGTAAAGGCGATGCTGATGTATTGCGCAAAGCGATGGGTAAAAAGCAAAAATCTGTGTTGGACAAAATGAAAACACAGTTTATTAAAGGTGCAACCGAGCGTGGCCATAAAAAAGATACTCTTGAAAAAATATGGACCGACTGGGAAGCTTTTGCGCAATATGCTTTTAATAAATCGCACTCTACCTGTTATGCTTTTGTGGCTTACCAAACAGCTTATTTAAAAGCACATTATCCCGGCGAGTACATGGCGGCAGTGCTGAACCATGCAGGCAGCATTGAAAAAATTACTTTCTTCATGGAAGAATGCAAACGCATGAATCATCGTGTGCTGGGACCTGATATTAATGAATCGCTCAAAGGTTTTGCAGTGAATGATAAGGGAGAAATCCGTTTTGGTTTGGGTGGTTTAAAAGGCGTGGGCGAAGCAGCCGTTGAAAGCATTATTGAAGAACGTGAAAAAAGTGGCAAATACAAAGATGTTTGGGATTTTATCAGGCGCATTAACCAGCGTACGGTAAATAAAAAAAGTGTGGAAAGCCTGGTGTATTCCGGTGCTTTTGATTCGTTTAAAGAGCTGCATCGTGCGCAATATTTCTTTTTGCCGCAAGGCGAAACATCAAGTATGTTGGAACGCATTATTCGTTATGGAAACATTTATCAAACTAATAAAGCAGGAAGCAGCAACAGTTTGTTTGGTGAAAGCACAATGCCTGAAATCGCGCAACCTAAAATATTGCCTGCTCCGGAATGGACATTAACCGAATTGCTCGACCATGAAAAAGAAGTAACGGGCATGTTTATGAGCGGCCATCCTTTAAATCATTTTCGCTTTGAACTGAAATATTATGGCATCATGCCGCTGAGTGAATTCAATGAAGTGGCCGAATCGCCTGGCGCTGTGGCTGCTAATTTGAACAAAACATTCCGCATTGCCGGTTTGATTACGGCAGCGCAGCATCGCATTACCAAAACGGGCAAAAATTTCGGTTCACTTACCATTGAAGATTTTACCGGCAAAACCGAAATCATGCTGTGGAGCGACGATTACATGCGCTTTAAACATTATGTCGAAAGTGGCAAAAATGTAATGATTACCGGCTATTTTAAATCGCGCTACAACAGCGATCAATACGAGTTTAAAGTAAGCAATGTTTGTTTGTTAGAAACTGCAAAACAAACGTTGACAAAAGGCATTGACATTAATATTCAGCCTGCCAGTTTAACGCCCGATTTTGTAAATTTTGTAGAAAACAATGTAAAAACAAATCCAGGCAAATCGTCAATCCGGTTTAATATTTATGAGCCGTTGCACAATTTAAAAATCACTATGCACACGATGGACCGAGGTTTTACCATGAATGAAGAGATGGCTGATTTTTTAATGGACAATCCTGACGTGGACATTAATGTTGAGCTGATGAATGCGTAAAGTACAATAGTCATTAAATAACGGTAAAACAAAAAGCGGTTGGCATGGCTCAACCGCTTTTTGTTTTTGCACATATTTCCAACGATTCTGACGGATTACTTCTTCATAAAGCTTTTTGTTGTTTTACCATTATTGGTTTCAATTGATAACAGATAAAATCCACTTGATAAATTACTAATGGCAAAACTGTACAAGGCATTGTTGCTACCTTCTTTTACCATAAGTAATTTGCCACCGGCATCAAATAGCTTTATACGTTTGATAGTCGTATTGTTATTTGCTCTCACATTAACAACACTAACCGCAGGAATCGGAAATACGCTAATCTCATCCTTTCCGTTATCTTTTACAGAAACGATAGAAGAGTAGTTCATTTTACCATTAACATCCATTTGCACAATACGGTAATAAGTGGTGCTATATAAAAGTGCAGCATCAATAAGGCTATAATCATTCAATGCCACGTAATTACTTGCAGCAATGGTGTTTCCAATGTTGGTCCACGTTGTGGCATCGCTGCTCTTTTGTACCTGGTAATACTTGCAGTTTACTTCGTTGGCTGTGGTCCATTTTATATAAGTAACATTATTCCCGCGTGAAGCTTCAACCGAAATCCATTGAAGTGGTAATACACTGTTGCTGCTGGCAAGCGTTAGTTCATCCAAACTAATATTAGTTAATCCATCAGCGGTAAGATAATTGTCTGTCATGTTACGACTAACGTTATTTGTAAAAGCTTGCCAACTGTTATTGTTATAAGCATCTAAAACGAGATTATTTTCGTCCAGCCCATTCAACTCATTATCCTTGTAAACGATGGTTATACTTCCGGAATAATCCATTACAGGCGAGCTAAAGCTGTACACGCGGTTAATATAATTTCCGGTTGCAACATGCGTAACGATTGCACTTTTTGTAATGTTGTTGGCGGTAAACAAAACATCTGCAGAAGGTGTAAGTACGAGACTATCGAATGAGATGTTTGCATTTTGCTGAATGTAAACATTGCCGCCAGCAGCAATGTTCATAATGGTTTGTGCTGAGAGTCTTATTGAATGTTGTGAAAAAAGCACAAATCATAACAAGACCTTTGATATATATTTTCATTGTAGTTTGTTTTTGTTGAAAAGAAAAATCTTCATTTCTTCCTACTCAACTCAGTAGTTATAAGTCATTCAAAAATGAGTACTTTGTTTTTGCCTTAATTCTTTTCACCCAATTGCCAAACCGAACCGACGCCAACCGCCACTGCATTGCGTAAATCGGGCAGTGCGAAATTGGTTCTGCCATCACCGCCATAAGTGGTTCCTAAAATGCTAAACAGAGGCGTGTTGGAGGAAATTGATAACAAGCTGCCATCACAAAAAGCCCAACCGTCGGGCGCAAAGTTTCCGGCAAATAATTTTACTTCACCTATCATGGCAGATATTTCGCTTCCTAGACCGCTCCTGGATGGAAATAGACCACTAACACAGATGATATAATTTAAACCTAAGCCACCAAAACCTGTACGTGTTATGAAATTTCCACCAGTATTGGTAGTAATAAAATTGTTGCTGGAACCCAGAGCAGGAACTATAATACCCGTAGCCCTTACATTGCCTGCTACATCAAGTTTATAAGCCGGCGTAGCGGTTCCTATACCTACATTACCACTGTTGGTATTGTTTATATTATTACCGTTGTTTGTCCATTGGCTAACCGAAGATGTACTGGTAGCAAAAGCCAGCACTGCCCAGCCTGTATCTCTGCGCAGGTATAGCGAGCTATCGGTACTATTAAAAACAAACATACCGACAGGCACATTACTCATGGCTTTAATCTGGTCGCCGGTTAAACGGGGAAGAAGTAAGCCTTTTGTGGTGCTTTCGAGCTCAAGCAAAGAGTTGGCATTGATGGTTTTAGCGTTGTCGCCGATTTTTACCTGTGCGTATGCATTGAAAGAAAAACTGAAAATTAAGATAAAAACAAATGATAGGGTAATGCTTTTCATAATGAACGGATTTTTGTTTTATTAAAGGTATAAATCTTCTTATTCTTCTCACCTTGATAAAAATACCTGTCTATTCGGGATACTTCTTTCGTCAACCTTTCCCTGTTTTTTGTATTGTTGAATTTATCATCGTCATCAGGTTGTGCTCTGAAATGTATGAGGTTGTTTCTTTCATTATTCGATACTTCCGCACAACCGGTTTCCAACTGTTCCGTAAGGAACAGCAGGTGGGTAGAAAGAAGAGAAAATATATCAAGACATTCGTTCCGTCAGGAACGATACTCTTAGTGAGTCATAGAGTATCGTTCCTGACGGAACGGAGCCATGTTTGGTTTTGCCCTTATTTTCTACCCACCTGCCGTTCCTGACGGAACGTTTGCCGAACGCTTATCAAATACTTCTTATGGATAGAAACTCTAATCATCATACATTTCAGAGCACAACCTGCACCATCAGTTTATATAAGGTCAATTATAAAAACATTTCCCAGCAAAGGATGCAAACAAATACAATGAATTAACAACAGTAAATTAAGATGTGGCAAAGAAGTAAAGCCAGCTTATTAAGACAGGCTGAAATGGATAATTTTTGTGAGATATTTTATACAGTTGATGCTACTGAAATAAATCTTTTGCGCTCCTTTCTTATTATTTCAATTCATACTTCAACTTACTTTTTCTATATCCATACATGAAATAAACAATCAAACCCAACACCAGCCACGATGCAAACCATGCCCAGTTAGTGCCCGTCATTCCGGTTAGCAAATACAAACAAGTTGAAAGCCCGAGTAAGGGAATCAGGGAATAGTTTTTTACAAAAGCAACGATGGCAATTAATATCATCGCAATCCAAAACACAATGCTCGAAATATTGAGAGAAGCATTGTCTTCCGTAATATTAAATAAGCCGGTAAAATAACCTTTGTAATAAAACTCTATAGCTGCAATGGCAATAAAAACGATAAAACCAAAAGCATACTTGCCGTTAATGTATGGCATGTTGAACTTACCCGCTACTTTTTCTTTTCGGGGTATTAATAACACGCCACCGCAAACCAGCACAAATGCAAATAAAGTGGCAATGCTTGTAAAATCGAGCACAAATGTTTTGTCCGTGAAAAGAAGCGGAATGGCTACGAGCAAGCCAGTGATAATTGTAGAAAAAGAAGGCGTTTGAAAACGCGGATGAATCTTTTGAAACATGGGCGGAAGCAAACCATCTCGGCTCATGCTCATCCAGATGCGTGGCTGCCCCATTTGAAATACCAGCAACACGCTCGTCATGGCAACCACAGCAATGATTGAGATCAAAAATTGCATCCAGCCAACATGTGTTACTTCAAAAATTTTCGCCAGCGGATCGCCCACACCTTCAAACTGCCTGTAATTTAAAACGCCGGTTAACACAAAGGTGAGCAAAATGTAAACAACCGTACAAATCACCAATGAAAGAATCATGCTTCGCGGCAGATCGCGTTGCGGATCTTTGCTTTCTTCTGCCATTACACTTACGGCATCAAAACCAATATAGGCAAAGAACACACCGCTTACAGCACTCATCACACCACCAAAACCATTCGGCATAAACGCCTGTACACCCGCATCATTTGTAGGAAACCAATTGGCAGGCACAACATAATATGCACCCACTACAATTACCAACACTACTGCGCAAAGTTTCAATACCACCATCACATTACTAAAGTTGCGCGATTCTTTTACACCTATATAAACAAGTGCTGTGATTAGAATATTGATGATAAGAGCCGGCAAATCGAAAATGATTTTGAGCGAACCAACCAACGGCGCACTGTTCCAGGCGTTGATTAACGCGGTGTTGGGAGAATGGGAGAGAACCGCCTGGTGCGCTTCCATATAGCTGCACGCAAGATAGTCGGGAATATGCACATTGATTTTGTGCAAAAAAGAAACAAAATAATCGCTCCACGAAAAAGCAACATAAATGTTTCCGATAGAATATTCCATGATAAGTGCCCAACCGATAATCCATGCGAACAGCTCGCCAAACGAAGCATAAGCATAGGTGTAAGCACTGCCCGCCACCGGAATGCGACTGGCAAACTCGGCATAACAAAGAGCTGTAAATCCACAAGCTATTGCACAGATAATAAATAGAAACACAACACCCGGACCGCCTTTAAAACAAGCCTCACCCAAACTGCTAAAACTGCCCGCACCAATAATGGCGGCAATACCAAAAAAAGTAAGATCGCGCAGCGTAAGCACACGTTTTAAACCAGCGCTGCCACCATGTGCAGCTTCTTCATTGGCGGCTGCATCAGCAAGTATCTTGGCTATATTTTTTTTCCTGAAAAGAGATGAAGACATGAGGTGGTTTTGGTTGCGGAAGATAGGAAAAAAGTGAGAGGTGAATAGTGAAATGTGGCCGTAAATAAAATAATAAACAACTTATCTTTCAATTCCTCACCACTCACTATTCACGTCTCACGAATCGCGGCTCACTAAATAATCAGCCAGTTCCTGCAGCGGTTTTTTACGTACTGAAACCACTGCAATATCTTCCAAATGTTGCATCGCAGTATTCATGTATTTGGTTTTTAATTCTTTGGCCCAATCGTCCACATTACAGGCTTTGTAAAGAGCTATCATTCGTTCTACTTTATCATCGTAAGTTCGTGTTAGCAACTCTTCAATCTCGCTGCGCTGCGATGGGTTAGCAACTTCCAAAGCGTGCAACAACAAAAATGTTTTTTTATTTTGCCGGATATCTCCGCCTACATCTTTCCCAAATTTTTCGGGAGAACCAAAAGCATCTAAATAATCGTCCTGAATTTGAAAGGCAATCCCGATGTTTTTTCCAAACTGATACAAGTGATTGCAATTGTACGCACCCGCACCGCCAATGATAGCGCCCATTTGCAAAGAAGCTGCCAGCAATACGGAGGTTTTTAATTCAATCATCAACAGGTAATCGGCAAGGTTTACTTTTGCCGCTTTTTCAAAGTCCATGTCCAACTGCTGACCTTCGCATACCTGCTTTGCCGTTTGGTTGAACAAATTGATAATCCGCTTTGAATAGGATGTATTGATTTTGTTCAGATAATCATAAGCTACAATCAGCATTACGTCGCCGCTAAGCAAGGCCGTGCTTTCGCCGTATTTGTAATGCACCGTTTGCATACCACGGCGTAGTGGTGCTTTATCCATTATGTCATCATGTATTAGGGTAAAATTGTGAAATAGTTCAATGGCGGTGGCAACATGCCAGGCATCTTCTTTTATTGCATCAAACAATTCATTGCCCAACAGGCACAACGCAGGGCGAATGCGTTTACCACCAATGCCTAAAAAATAACGCCCCGGCTCGTATAATGAAGCGGGTTCCGGTGGAAAATGTTCCGTTTCAAACCGCTTTTTAAATTCAATACTTAATTCCTGAAATGACTGCATGAAAAAGGTTATGTAATGATGCAAAGTAAAACAGGGAATGTTATAGAAAAAAGAATGCTTTTGTTTTTGAAGAGGAAAGCAAAAAAACAAAGAAACGTTCTCTGGCATAAATAGATTGTTTCCTGCGGTCATGCTTTAGCAACAAATCCACTTGCCTATATAGAACTATCAATCCTTTTCGTATTCAGCCCTTACAATTGTCGCATTTGCACTGCAATAACACGATCTTCTTGGCGAGATTTGTATGGAAACAAAACCCATTTTTGAAGAAATTTCAAAAGCAAAATACTATGAGAAAAATAATCGTAACTGAGTTTATTACTTTAGATGGAGTTATGCAGGCACCCGGCGGGCCTGAGGAAGATACATCAGGCGGTTTCAAATATGGCGGATGGAGTGCACCTTATGGTGACGCAATTATCGGTAAGGTGATGCAAAAACAGATGAAACCTTCAGATTTTCTTTTGGGCAGAAAAACATTTGACATTTTTGCCGGATACTGGCCCCAACATGCAGACTTTTGGCCGGGTATCAATGATGTTACCAAATATGTTATGTCCAATACTATGAAAAAATCAGAGTGGAAAAATTCAGTTTTTCTCTCCAGCATTGCAGATATTGAAAAACTCAAGGATTCAGAAGGTTCTGACATTAAAGTTTGGGGTAGCGGCGAAATCGTTCAACTGCTGCTTAAGCATGATTTAGTGGACGAACTCTGGCTTAAAATCTATCCCTTAACTCTTGGTAAAGGAAAAAGAATTTTCGATAGTCGCCCGATTCCGGCAGCCTTTACATTAACTGATAGTGCTGTTACACCAACCGGAATTATTATTGCCGACTACAAGCGGGCCGGAGAAGTGCAAACAGGTACGATTGGAGAATAAAAATGTGAAAATAATTATTTCATTGGTAAGACGTACAAACGAAATATGATTGCTATCACCAAATGTATAAAACAACGCACAACCAATATATACTTGCTTGCATGAATTAGCTTTTTTAGCTTTATTCAATTAATAAATGGGCTAATAATTCGGTAGTGGTACAGTTTGAAATATTTCAATTAAAACCTTCAATTAAAACCTGTCAGGTTATACGTTTACGATAATCGCTAAGAATAAGTAAACCTGACAGGTTATCGCCACTTTTTCAAACTGTGCCACTACTAATAATTCTTTCCCTTTAACATCGGCACAAAAGAAAAGTTATCGAAGGTTTCGGTATCAAAACCATCTTCACATTTGGTAATGCGCAACATGCACTGATGATGTTTGCCATCATCATCCACCGGCACTACCATAATGCCGCCAATGCGGAGCTGCTCAACTAGTTTTGGCGGAACAAATGGCGCGGCTGCGGTGATAATAATTCTGTCAAAAGGAGCGAAGGAGCGCAATCCTTCAAAACCATCGCCATAAAAAAATTTGATGTTGGGATAAGTATTTTTAAATACATAGTTTTTCTGCTGAAAATCGTATAGCTTTTTTTGCCGTTCAATGGTATAAACGCGCGCACCCATTTCGGCTAAAACCGTTGCCTGGTAAGCACTTCCGGTTCCTATTTCCAAAACTTTGTCGTTGCGATGAACGTTTAATAGTTCGGTTTGATAAGCCACCGTATAAGGTTGCGAAATGGTTTGTCCTTCGCCGATAGGAAAAGCTCTGTCTTCGTAAGCAATTTTGCCAAAAGCCGAATCTAAAAACCAATGTCGCGGAATGGCATTCATGGCTTCCAGTACGTTCTCATCTTTTATACCTTTCTGGCGTAGCAGTTGAATGAGCTGGCGTCTCATTCCCTTGTGCATGTAAGTATCTTCTCCCTTTCTCATAGTTGGCGCAAAATAATGTTGCCCGCTTTGTAAAAATAAATTTTTGTTTCCGCTTTTTTCAACGTTGTTTTATCGGCAGTTTAAAGTAAAGGGCTTACTTTGCTATTGTGCCATTGCAATGCCAACCATTCAATACAATTTGAGATGAAAACAACAACGCGCGTACAGCTTTCTTTACTTATGTTTCTTGAGTTTTTTATTTGGGGCGCCTGGTACGTAACCTTAGGAACGTATTTAGATAAAGTGCTTCATGCTACCGGTTACCAGATTGGTAAGGCTTACAGCGCATTAGCCATTGCAACCATTATTTCGCCGTTTTTTGTGGGCATGATTGCCGACCGCTTTTTTGCGGCGCAACGCGTGTTGGGTGTATTGCATTTAATAGGTGCGGCTTTGTTGTTTTATTTAACCACCATCACTTCGCCTGATACTTTTTACTGGATTCTGTTGTTGTATTCGCTTGCTTATGCGCCAACATTAGCGTTGGCAAACAGCGTTGCTTTCCGGCAAATGAAAGATACCAGCAAAGAGTTTGCTTCCATCCGTGTGCTGGGAACCATCGGCTGGATTGCTACCGGCTGGTTGATTGATAAAGTGTTTAAAATCAGCACAGAGCAATTGGTGTTTACTTTTAAAATGGCTGCTGTGGCATCGCTGGCGTTGGGATTATTAAGTTTCTTTTTGCCATCATACACCGCCCAAAGCCAAAGGCACAAAAGCAACTTTCAAGCAAATACTGGGTGCCGATGCGTTTGTGTTGTTTAAAGATCGTTCGTTTCGTAATCTTCTTTATTGCTTCGGTACTCATTTGTATTCCGCTTTCTTTTTATTACAGTTTCACGCATGATTATCTTACTGATGCCGGTATGAAAAATGTTACCAGCAACATGACGTTCGGGCAATTTTCTGAAGGGTTTTTTATTTTACTCATTCCTTTCTTTTTCCGAAGGCTGGGAGTAAAATGGATGATTATGCTGGGCATGATTGCCTGGACGCTTCGTTTTCTTTGCTTTGGTTATGGCAATGCCGATAATTTGTTTGGTTGTTGTTTGCGGGTATCGTTTTGCATGGTGTTTGTTTTGACTTCTTTTTTGTAACGGGACAAATTTATACAGATAGCAAAGCTGATATTCAAATACAAAGTCAGGCTCAGGGAATGATTACGATGGCAACGTATGGCATTGGAATGTGGATAGGAACTTTGCTTTCGGGTTACATAAAAGACTATTACACAGTTGGCGGCGTTCCACAATGGCGAAGCATCTGGATGGTTCCTGCTGGCTATTGCAGCCTTTGTTTTTATTTTGTTTTTATTGTTTTTTAAAGACAATCAGCGCAGCGCTGTTCGCCAACAACAAACTGTTGGTGAGCCTGTTGAAATGGTATAATTCTCTTTTGTTTTTGCACGAATTTTTCACACGAAAACCAATTTATACAAATATGAAAATAGCGATGCTTGGCTCAGGGTTCATTGGACGTTTTTATGCCGATGCCCTTGTGAGCAACCGTAGTAAAGATTCAATAGTTAGCATTTATTCGCGCCGCGAAGAAACAGGGCAAAAGTTTGCCGACCGATTACAAAGTGCAGCATGTTACCACTTCGATGGAAGAAAGTATTGCGCATCCGGAAACAGAAGTGGTGTGCATTGCATTGCCAAACAATCTTCACGAAGAAGCGGTGATGCTTTGCTGCAAACATAAAAAAGCTGTCATCACCACAAAGCCTTTAGGGCGCAATGCTAGCCGAAGCCAAACGCATGTTGGATGCGGTGGAAAAAGCGGGCATCTTCAACGGTTATTTGGAAGATTTGGTTTATACGCCCAAGTTTATAAAAGCGATGGAAAGCGTGAAGAACGGAGCGTTGGGAAGAATCCTTATGGGCGAAGTCAAGAGAAACGCACCCTGGTCCGCACAGCGAATGGTTTTGGAACATTGAACAGGCAGGCGGTGGTTGCATTTTAGATTTGGGTTGCCACTGCGTGGAGATTACACGCAGTTATATTGGCAAAGACATCAAGCCTGTTGAAGTCATGTGCTGGGCAGATACGCAGGTAAAACCGATTGAAGCCGAAGATCATGCAATTGGTTTGATAAAATATGAAAATGGTTCGATTGCGCAGTTTGAAGTAAGCTGGACGTTTAGGGGTGGCCTGGATTTGCGCGATGAAGTGATGGGCACCGAAGGCACCATTTGGATAAACAGCTTTTTGCGCACCGGCTTCGAAATGTTCACCACCGGTAAAGGCGCCGATTATGTTGCCGAAAAAGCCGAAAGCAACAGTGGCTGGCTGTTTCCTGTGGGAGATGAGTTGAACGAACTGGGTTATAACCACATGTTTGCCGATATGTTCAGAAGTATGGAAAATGGCACGCAACCTAAAGAAACGTTTTATGATGGTTATGTTGTAAATGCAGTATTGGATGCGGCTTATAAAAGTGCCAAAACCAAATTGTGGGAGCCGGTGCAATTAGACATCTGGCGCGGTCAGGAAGGTTTGAGCAAACCCAGCAATTACACTGATTATGATGCCGATTATTATTTAATAAAAGAAGAAATGACGCATTACGGTGCGAAAAAAGTGATTTTAAAACATAAGAAAACAGGGAAGATAGAGGAGAGGGTAGAGGCGTAACAGTAAGCAAATTGTTTTATAACTTTATTACATTAACAGTAAAGATAAAATTCTCAAAGATCATTTTATGAATACTAAACCCGTACAAATTGTGATGTTAAAAACCATCGCAGTGCTTGCATTTTCAATAGTTGCAGGTTATGGTATGGCGCAGAAGCTTACATATACTTCTGCGCCTGTTACCGATAAATGCTATGACATCTCTTATACCATAGGTTATCAGGATAATAATGTGTTCTTTTGGTTTTATGAACTCAGTAATAAAACATTGCATCTGAATATTTTTGATGACGAAATGCGGCTTACCAAAGAACTTTCATTCAAAATAGAAAATTTAGATGAGTTTTATGATATTAATTTCTTTAAAAAAGACGATAGCCACAATGTAATATTGGAGTACTTATCAGGGAGGAAAATAATAACACAAGTGTTTTCATTCGCTCCCGAAAAAGACGCCATTGTTTCACTGCCTGTGTTAGAAAAAGCTGATGCAAAAAGTAGAGAGCTAACTGTAAAAAGCTCAGACAATGGAAAGTACATTGGATTGCTAAAGCAGTATCAAACGGTTGACGATTCAACTTTAATCTACTATTCAGTTTATAATGATCAGTATCAGCGAATCAATAGATTTACTTTTCTTCTTCCCCAGATACATCCAAGTATCAACTTAAATAGTTCGTTGATAGACAATTCGGGTAATCTATTTTTTGCAGCACAAAACGTAAAACAAAGCACTAATGAATCGAACGTTACCATTTATGAAGTGAATTTGCAAAAAGACAGTTTGTTAACCAGCAACTTCTTTAGAAACGGAGAGTTTTCTAACATCAGTATTCAGGAAAATAACACCAATAGCGGTTTGGCAGTAAGCGGCTTGTGGTGGGACGATCAGAGAAATGAATTGCAGAACAAATATTTCTTCTTGATGCAGTTCAATGAAAATCTTTTACAGGAAGGAGGGATGACTTTATTTTCAATCAAAAAAATTACGGACTCTCTTTGTTCAAAAAAATTCTTTGTTAGCTCGGTAAATGGTAAAGTGGGCAGTGATTCAAATTATAATTTGTATTTATCGGGTGTTACCAACGTAAAAATAAAAAAAAGAAAAAACGGTTTGCATTTTTTGCCTGTTTATTCCCAGCCCGATTTAAGTGCTATCACCAGCACTATGCATTCATTTTATGATGGAAGAGTTACGCCTAACGATTTACAAAGTCCGGTTGCCAACAATATTCCTAATGTTTATTACACTTCTTCATCATCAAACATAAATAACTTTAATACAGCATTGCCCTATTCAGGTGATTATTATGCAAAGAATCAACCCTATCCATACACTTCCTATAAGCCTAAAACTTCGGGAAACAATTTCTTTATTTCGCTTGTAATTAATCTTAAAGGTGTGGTTGCCATTCATGATTTTAAGAATAATGAGTCAGGCTCGCTACCAGAATCCGAACGTGTTTTCATAACAGACCAACACGCGCATTATCTTTATTCAAGAACGATTAAAGGAGATAAACAACTGCTATGTGATTTAGTTAGCGAGCAGAATGGAAACATGCAATTGAAACCTGTGATATCAAACGCAAAGCACACATTGCAGTTACAAAACGGAATACAAGTTTCACCTACTATCATTGTTTTCCCAGTAACGGATGTAAAATATAATTTGTGGCTCGCAAAAATGAATGTTGAATAAAAAAGACTTTCTAACAATGTAATTCTCTTTTTTTACTTTTGGTTTTGCACAAAAAACATCACCTTTTTTCATTCTGATTGCTTCATTCATTTCTATTTCCTTTATCCTGCAAAAACAAATTCAAAATCTTACTAAGTGCTGTTTGGTTTACATTTGCACACATTTTTGTGCATGTAATTTATGGAACTAAGCAAACACTACACTCCCTCCGCAACAGAAGACAAATGGTATCAGCATTGGTTGCAAAAAGGCTATTTCAACAGCCAGCCGGATGACCGCAAACCCTTTACGGTTGTCATTCCTCCTCCCAACGTTACCGGCGTTCTCCACATGGGTCATACCTTAAATGAAACTGTACAGGATATTTTAGTACGTAGAGCACGAATGAGCGGCTATAATGCTTGCTGGGTGCCGGGCAGCGATCATGCTTCTATTGCTACAGAAGCCAAAGTAGTGGCGATGCTGAAGGAACAAGGCATTGATAAAAACAATCTCTCCCGCGAAGCGTTTTTGAAATACGCTTTTGCATGGAAAGAAAAATACGGCAATATTATTTATAGCCAGATTGCAAAGTTGGGTTGCAGTGTAGATTGGAACCGCGTTACGTTCACAATGGACGACCATTATTACAAAGCTGTTATTAAAGTGTTTGTTGATTTATACAACAAAGGATTGATTTATCGCGGTGCACGAATGATTCACTGGGATGTAGTTGCCAAAACAGCTTTAAGTGATGAAGAGGTTGAATACAGAGATGTAGAAAGCAAGTTGTATTATGTGAAATATCGGGTTGAAGATGACGGTAAAAAAGCAATTGATAACTACATCGTTATTGCCACACAGCGACCCGAAACCATTATGGGTGATGTGGCTGTTTGTGCAAATCCCAATGATGAGCGTTATCAACCATTCAAAGGAAAGAAAGTAATCGTTCCCCTGATTGATAAAGCCGTTCCGGTAATTTTCGATGACTATGTTGATCCTTCATTTGGAACGGGCGTTTTAAAAATTACGCCCGCGCACGACATTAATGATTACAATATTGGCATCAAACACAATCTTCCTGTCGTTGACACTCTTACTGAAGATGGAAAAATAAGTGAAGCCGGACAAGTGTTTGTTGGCAAAGATCGCTTTGAAGCGCGCCAGCTTGCCATCGAGCAACTCCGAAAAGAAGGGTTGTTGGTAAAAGAAGAAACGTACACAACAAGGCTTGGTTTTTCGCAACGAACCAACGCAGTAGTAGAACCGAAAATATCAACACAGTGGTTTGTAAAAATGAAAGAGCTTGGCAAACCTGCATTGGAAGCGGTTATAAGCGGCGACATTAAAATTCATCCCGGCGATAAATTTTTGGCTACTTATAAATATTGGTTGGAAAATGTAAAGGATTGGTGCATCAGTCGCCAGCTTTGGTGGGGACAACAAATACCGGCGTGGTATGATGAAAATGGAAACATGACGGTTGCAGAAACAGAAGAAGAAGCAAGACAAAAAGCTACACGCCACAAGCTACAAGCTACAAGTAGCATCCCGAAGCTCGAAGCTCAAAGCTCAAAACTTACCCGGGATAATGACGTTCTCGACACCTGGTTTTCATCCTGGCTCTGGCCTATCGAGGTATTTAAAGGAATAACAGAACCGGATAACGCCGACATCAATTATTACTATCCAACTTCTGTTTTAGTAACAGGGCAGGATATCATTTTCTTTTGGGTGGCCCGCATGATCATAGCGGGCATGGAATTCAAGCACAGCAAGCCATTCAGCGATGTGTATTTTACCGGAATGGTGCGCGATAAACTCGGAAGAAAGATGAGCAAGCAATTGGGCAATTCACCCGATTTGTTGGAATTGATTGATAAATATGGAGCCGACGCCGTTCGGTTTGGCATTATGATTTCATCTCCTGCGGGAAATGATTTGTTGTTTGATGAAGCATCGCTCGAACAAGGCAGGAACTTCAACAACAAGCTATGGAATGCGTTGAAACTGGTGAAGATGTGGGAAGAGAAGTTGGAAAGTCAAAAAGTCGGAGAGTCGGAGGAATATGAAAACAATTTTGCAGTGCAATGGTTTGAAAACCGACTGAATAAAGTAAGGGGAGAGGCTGATTATTTATTGTCGAATTTTAAATTGAGTGAGGCATTAAAAACCATTTATTCTCTTGTATGGGACGATTACTGTAGCTGGTATCTGGAATGGATCAAACCTTCAGCAGATGAAAAGATAAGTGAATTTGTTTATGAAAAAACAGTGAATTTTTTTGATACCATTTTGCAATTGCTGCATCCTTTCATGCCATTTATCACGGAAGAAATTTATCATATACTGAAAGAAAGAAGCGATGATTTATGTATAAAACAATGGAAAGGATTTGTGGAAGCTGATGATGCCATTTTACAACAAGGAATTTTATTGCAACAACTCATTACCGGCGTTCGGGATGCAAAAAATAAAAATGGATTAAAGCCTCGAGAAACAGTTGGCTTGTTCATTCAAACGGGTGAGAGAAGCTCTTATGAAAGATTTGCATTTATCCTGCAAAAACAAACTTCAGCCGAAGAAATTGTATATGTGGATGAACCTATTGCGGATGTAGTTGTTATTTCTGTTGAAAAAGATAAAATCTATCTGCGGTCAAATGCTTCCATTGACAAGCAAAGTATTAAACAGGAAATTGAAAAAGACCTCGAATACCAGCACAATTTTTTGAACAGCGTGATGAAAAAATTATCAAACGAACGCTTTGTTCAAAACGCAAAAGCTGAAGTGGTTGCACTGGAACGCAAAAAGCAAAGTGATGCAGAAGCCCGCATTCAATCGTTAGAACAAAGTCTTGCCAATTTATGAAAGACAAGCTAAAAGTCTTTTTTGTTTTTGCCACTTTTTTTGTTCTCTTTTGTTTTGGTTTTATAGCAAAAACAAACGCACAAAACTGGGATGTTGATGTTGTAAAAGCGCTCAACCCAATTCATCCGAATTCCTTTGTGGCAAAAGGTTTAAGCGCGTCGGTATATCCCATTGGCATTGCAGTTCCTGTTACAACTTTTATACTCGGAGAAATAAATAAAGATGCGAAAACAAAAAAGCAGGCTTACGAACAGATAGGATCCCTTGCTATCGGTACCATCATTGCGGAAGCCTTAAAAAAAGGCATCAATAGAGAACGACCTTTTCAAAAGTATTCAGGCATTTATCCCTATCAATACGAAACGGGCGAATCGTTTCCTTCCGGTCATACAACCATTGCCTTTGCCACCGCTACCACCATTTCTCTGCAATACAAAAAATGGTATGTGGTGGTGCCTGTTTATGTTTGGGCAGCCAGTTGCGGTTATTCACGATTGTATTTGGGAGAACATTATACTACCGATGTGTTGGCAGGCGCGGCAATTGGAACTGGCAGTGCATTCATAAGCCATTGGCTCACAAAAAAAATCTTCAAATAATGTTTGGTTTTAAAAGAGCAGAAGAGAATGAAATGGCTGAAATTCAAATTATTGCTGATGCTACGTGGAAGAAAACCTATAGCTCAATTTTGAGTAAAGATCAGATTGATTACATGTACAATAGGATGTATTCAACTGAAAAACTTCAGAAGCAATTTGCGAACGGGCATTTGTTTTATTTTGTTTACAACAATTTGGATTTAGCCGGTTTTGCGTCTATCGAAAATACACACGACAAGGTTTGGAAATTGCATAAAATTTATGTTGTGCCGCAACAACAAGGGCAAGGTGTTGGAAAAGCGTTGCTTGAATTTATGATCAATAAAGTTCGTTCTTTAGGCGGTGCGCAATTGCTGTTGAATGTGAACCGCGAAAATAATGCGCGTTTCTTTTATGAGAAGAACGGATTTACAATAAAAGAAACGGCTGACATTGATATTGGTAACGGATATTTTATGAACGATTATATTATGGCTTTACCAATCGGACATTTTGAGGAAGGTTGATTTTCCTATAATTTATATTATGTTAAGTTTAATTTTATCTTCCTACCCCATACAAAACAAAAAGCAGCTACGTTGAGTTGGCTGCTTTTTGTTTTGTATGAATATTGTAAATTCTTCTATTACTTCACCTTGTACTTATCGTGTTCACTTGAAAACTGATTGAACTTTGCATCGTATTTGTCGTAATCTTTTGGAGCTACACCTTTAGTGCGTTCTCTTTTCCACTGATATAAATTGGCAAGAAAATCAACCGAGCGGTTTAGTGAATTGGATTCGTTTTTATCTCTGTCTGTTTTTGCTTTCATTACATCGTAACCTTTCTCCAACCAGTAAGCGGCGCTATCAGCATAAGGCGCTTGTTGTTTCTGAATCTCAGCACGTTTTGCTTTTAGTGCTGCGCCTTCTCCTCTTAGTGCATAATATCTGTCGTCCAGAACATTAAAAATATTATAGTTTAAAACGCCGGCATTAAAAGCATACAATCCTTTGCTTGGATTCATAGCAAACAATTTTTCGTAAATGCCTACCGACAATTTTTTCAAGTCAACTTGTTGAGTGCTATCCAATGATTTGGTTTTTTCGGGATCATTAAAAGCTTCTGCATAGGCCACCAACTGGTCTTCTGTTAGGGAGCCATTCGCATCGGCTTTGTATTTATCAATAATTTGCTGCAAAGAAGATCCGCTGGTCATGTTGCTCATTTCCATTTGCGACCACACCGAAGACTGATCAGGATACAACTGCTTTGCAATAGGAAGATATTTCGTAAATTGATCTGTTTGTTTCAACTGCTGAAAGTCATTCAGCATGTATTGATACATCGGTTGTAAATCCTTACCACCGGCTTTAATATCGGCAAGCTTTTTATAATAAGTTGTTGCATCATCTAATTTGCCAGCGTTTTGAGCAGCATAACCTGTATATAAAATAGTGAAGGTATCAACGGCAGATTTGTTGCTGTTAAAACCATGTTTGTTGATAAACTCACTCATGCCTTCCGCACGTTTAAAATTGGTAAATGCCAAAGGCCAGTTGCTTTGCGTAAAGTATTTTTTTCCATCGTTAAACGATGTTGTGTAAAGTGCCGCAATACTGTTTAAAGTACCATTTTCTTTTAGCGCTTTTACAGATGTATCCTTTTGTTCATAGGTCATTAGTGAATTGTACGCATCTTCAGCAGCATTGGGATATGTGGAAGCCTTAGTGCTGTCTTTATAAAACTCACTGTCCAATGCGGCTTGCCATAAATAGGTGTCAGCTTTGTCTTTACCCTTGTCCGTTGCAGCAATTTTATCAAGCTCTTTTTTTGCATCGTCATATTTTTTCAATGTGTACATGGTGGATACCTTGGTATAATCCTGCGCCATAGCAATGCAAATAGCCGAGGCAAACAAAAGCGATAACGTTATTTTTTTCATAGCGTTTATTTTTATTGTTGATTTTGATTTTCGTTAGTAGTGTCAGACCTATCTGATCCGGTTTCGTTTATTGCAGGAAGATTTGTTTCTGAAGATTCGTTTTCTTTTGCCTCAATTTCTTCAGCAATTGCTTCCTCTTCTTCTACCTGCGAAACAGCAGCAATTTCATCACCATTATCCAATCTTATTAAGATTACACCCTGTGTATTTCGGCCAGCTTCTTTAATGTTTTTTACCGGCGTTCTCAATGTGATGCCCGACTTGCAGGTAATAATCAAATCTTCTTTTTCGCTTACATTTAAAATGGCAACCAGGTCTCCCGTTTTTTCAGTAACATTAATAGTCCTTACTCCTTTACCGCCACGGTTCGTGATGCGATACACATCTTCGCCTTCTGAAACAAGCGGCGTGCGTTTCCCAAAGCCTTTTTCGCTCACCACCAAAATCGTCTTTTCAGAATCTTCCCTATTTACACATATCATGCCTATCACTTCATCTTTGCCCCCTTCTGTATCAATTCCTCCTACACCAATTGCACCACGACCTGTTGGGCGCACTTTCACTTCAGGAAAACGAATGGCTCTGCCGCTACGCACCGCCATCATAATTTCGTTGCTGCCCGTGGTTAACTTGGCTGCCAGCAACTCATCGCCTTCAATAATTGTAATTGCATTTACGCCATTGGTGCGGGGACGACTGAAATCTTCCAGCGGCGTTTTTTTAATAATGCCCTTTTTTGTACAAAGAACGATGTTATGGTTTTGCACAAATTCCTTGTTGTCTAATTTCTTTACATCAAGAATGGCACGTACTTTATCGTCGGGCGGAATCTGAATTAAGTTTTGAATGGCCCTGCCTTTTCCTTGCTTCTCGCCTTCAGGAATTTCATATACTTTCAGCCAAAATGCCCTTCCTTTTTCCGTAAAGAACATCATAGTGTGGTGCGTAGAAGCCACAAAAAGATGTTCAACATAATCTTCTTCTCTTGTTTTACTGCCAATAGCTCCTCTTCCACCGCGCCGTTGCTGGCGATATTCGGTAGCCGATGTCCGCTTGATATAACCCAAATGCGAAATGGTAATAATAACGTTTTCGTCTTCAATCAAATCTTCGATGCGCATTTCATCGGCGAGATATTGAATTTCGCTTTTGCGCTCATCACCAAACTTTTCTTTTATTTCCCTTAATTCATTTTTGATAACATCAAAGCGCAATGCTTCATCGCCGAGTAAAGCGGTTAAATGTGCAACGGTTTGCATTAATTCACCAAACTCATTTTGAATTTTATCGCGTTCCAAACCCGTTAACCGTTGCAGGCGCAATTCCAAAATGGCTTTTGCCTGCACATCTGTTAATCCGGCTTCTTGGTTATAAATATTTTGATCAATATCAGTAAATAAAGCCTGGTTCAAATACCAATTCTCTTCTCTGCTTTTGCCGATTAAGCTTTTCATGGCATCATCGGGCGTGCGGCTTTCGCGGATAAGGCGAATCACTTCATCCAAATGGTCCAACGCTTTCAGATAACCTTCTAAAATATGTGCCCGTTCTTTTGCTTTGCGAAGTTCGAACTGAGTGCGTCGAATCACAACTTCCATGCGGAAATCAACAAATTCAACAATCAGGTCTTTGAGATTCATAATGCGCGGACGACCTTTACTAATCGCCACATTATTAATACCGTAGCTGGTTTGTAGTTCAGTATGTTTGTAAAGGTGATTGGCAACTACGCTCGCAACGGCATCGCGTTTTAAATCAATCACAATACGCGTTCCTTCGCGCTTGTTGCTTTCGTTGTTTACATGCGCAATACCTTCAATGATTTTTTCATTCACCAACTGGCCGATTCTATCGGTTAATGTATCGCGGTTTACCTGGTACGGAACTTCAGTAATAATAATTTGTTCGCGGCCACTGGCTTTGGTTTCGATGGTATATTTTCCCCGAACCACTACCCTTCCACGACCTGTAAGAAAGCCTTGCTTCACGCCTTCCATGCCATAGATAACACCGCCGGTTGGAAAATCGGGTGCTTTTACAAAACCCATCAATTCTTCAATGGAAATTTCTTTGTTGTTGATGTATGCCACGCAACCATCCACTACTTCGCTTAAGTTGTGCGGCATCATGTTCGTAGCCATGCCCACAGCAATACCGCTACTGCCGTTTACCAGCAATTGTGGAACGCGGGTTGGTAATACCGTTGGTTCATTCAGCGAATCGTCGAAGTTGAGGCCAAAGTCAACTGTTTCTTTATCAATATCTTCCAGCATACTTTCGGCTACCCGCTGCAAACGCACTTCGGTATAACGCATCGCAGCCGGTGGATCGCCATCCTGGTTGCCAAAATTTCCCTGACCATCCACCATTTGATAGCGCATCGTCCAGTCCTGAGCCATGCGCACGAGTGTATCATAAATAGAAGCATCGCCATGTGGGTGAAATTTCCCCATTACCTCGCCTACAATACGGGCCGATTTTTTATATGCTTTGTTGCTGTTGTTGCCCAGTTCATTCATGGCAAACAACACGCGTCGGTGTACTGGTTTAAAGCCATCGCGCGCATCGGGCAAAGCACGACCAACAATGACCGACATTGAATAATCAATGTAAGCCGTTTTCATTTGTTCTTCAATGTTAATCTGAATAATACGGTCGTTATCGTTTGTTTCGGGGGGTGTTATCTGATTTTCTTCCATGAAATTTTTTAATCGTTTGCGGCAGGCAAATAGGTAGATTTTATAAATGGTAAAAGTAATTATTTATCAACGAATTTGGTGAAGAAAAGCGATTTTTTAACGGGTTTTTTGAGAGATGATTTTATACTCTCAAAAAGGATACTTTTAAAGGTTTTGATTTTTGGAAATACGTGATGTAAACATGCAATAAAAAAGATTGAGTTATGAATTGTGATGTTGATGAAAGACAATGTTGCGAAACAATGAAAATACGCGGAAACTGTATTGGCGCGGATTTTTGGTTTTGTGCGTTTTTATATTGTATTTGAATTTGAAAAGGTTAAGCAGAAAGTGCGCAAGTTTGGCTGTATAAAAACTTGCGTATATTTTTGAGTTATGCGTCAGCCAGTAGAAAAACAGTCCACCAACGGAAACGCAATGTTTTACTGACTATTTTAAAGACCAAACTAACGATATGAAAAGAATAGCATTTTCTCTAATTATTGCTTTGTCATCAATTACCGCTTTTGCTCAAAGCACATCTGAAGCTCCAATTCAGAATATTTCCACGGATAGTTCCGTTGTATATAGGCTATTTGCTACACAAAATACGTACACATTTATCAAATTGAATACAAGAAATGGAAAAATGTGGCAAGTTCAGTGGGGCACAGAAAGCAAATATCAGTTTGAGACCACACTATCGGACATTTCCCGGGTAAATAAAGAGGAAGAGAAGAATGGTAGATTCTTTCTCTATCCGACAACAAACATATACAACTTCATTCTGCTCGACCAAATAGACGGGAGAGTGTGGCAAGTTCAATGGTCGACTAGAAAATTAGGTGAGAGGCTGGTTGACCGAATCAATTAAAGACTCCGCATAAAAATCACCGAACGCATAACATTGCATTGGCAATATGGCAGGGCGACGAACAAATCATTAGCAACAAATCGCTAATCATCACCTGTCTGGTCAGACCGAATACTATTAAGCAGGGGAACACCTGTACGCATACAGGAAAAAGTTCGGCTCATTCCGGCACATCTCCTCACATTGAGCTAGGGAAATACATGGACGATAAAAGAAAACCTCGGACATCTGGCCGATCTGGAACCTTTGTGGCAAGGAAGGCTGGAAGATATTTTGAGTGGTAAAAATGAACTTAGACCTGCCGACCTTTCAAACACTCAAACCAGCAATGCCAACCACAATGCCAAATCAATTGAAAATTTAATGGAAGCTTTTGGTCAGCTTAGAAATCAAACTTTGGAATTGCTGAATAACCTTTCCGAAGAGCAAGTGTTTATGAGCGCCTTACATCCACGATTAAAGACACCGATGAGAACAATGGACCTGTTCTTATTTGTAGCCGATCACGATGACCATCATCTGGCTCGAATATCTCAGTTAGCAAGACGATTCAAATCGTAAAAGCAGCACAGTTTCAACATTCCCTTTCTTTCCTATCTCATCCTACCCTGCTACCTTTGCAAAATGAAATACCAGGTGGGCGATGACATTATTGTGCTGCACAGCAATGAAGAAGGAAAAGTGGTGGAAATAATGAACGATAAAATGGTGATGATAGAAGTGCGCGGCGTGAAGTTTCCGGCCTATATGGATCAGATTGACTTTCCGTATTTTCATCGCTTCACTAAAAAAACGGTTGTTCCTCAACCCAAAAAAGCGAAGCAGTATATTGACCAGCTACCTAAAGAAAAAGGGGCAAAAACAAACGTAAAGGCAGAGCCCGGTGTTTGGCTTTCGTTTTTGCCCAAATTTGGGTTGGATGAATTTAATGACGAAGTGGTGGAATCATTCAAATTGTATCTCATCAATCAAACCGACAACGGCTTGCGGTTTGAATACAAACAACAGCTTTCTAATGGCAAAACAGAATTTGATTTAACCAATGAGGTTCGGGCTGGTAAAGATTTTTATTTGCACGATATTCCTTTTGAAAGCTTAAACGACAATCCGAATTTTGTGTTTGAGTTTTCGCTCATTTCGCCCCAAAAAAACAAAGCTGAATATTTTGAAGCCGGCGTGAAAATAAGGGCAAAACAAATGTTTAAAAAGATTGAAGAAATCAAAGAAAAAAACCTGCCTTCCATTTCTTATTTGGTGTTTATTGATTATCCAGATAAAGCAGAAGAAGATAAGCTTGAGTTAAGCAGCTTAGCAGCCAAAGGTTTTAAAATATATGACGCTTCCAAAGCGCGGCAGCATTTGCCTCCCGCACGCAGTATGGTTGATTTGCACATTGAAAAATTAACGGACAACTGGAAGAACATGAGTGCATTTGAAATGCTCGCTCTTCAGTTGCACGAGTTTGAAAAATGGTACGAATTGGCAATAGCGCATCACCAGCCTGAACTCATAGTGATACATGGAATTGGAACTGGAAAATTGAAAGATGAAATTCACGACATTTTAAAAAGCCGCAGGGAAGTAAAAACATTCATCAATCAATACGATCCCCGCTTTGGATACGGTGCTACGCAAATTTTCTTTCAATATTGATTTTTATGGCAAAAACAAAAACCACTAACTCTCAAAGTGATGGAGTTACACAAAGGTTTCTGTTGTTCTTTGTGAAGCTTTGTTTTCTTCGTGCCTTCGTGGTTTATATTCTTTTAGTAAGTGGTAAAACTACGTGTGCGGTTGATGCGCAAATCGCGAAGCAGGCTCGACTTAGGATTAATAGTAATACTGAACGAGCGCGTTCTTCCCACCGGTGTAAGATTAATAGCAAGTTGCCAGCAGTGCATCTCGCGCGTTATATACATAGTAAGCAAACCGATGTTCATAGCACGAACGTCTAAATAAGTGCTGCCGCCAATCTTCCATTTCGGCGTTAAACTAAAATCACCACTCACGTTCAGGCTCGAAGTTACGAGTGTATAATAACCACTGTAATCGGGTTTTAACGTGCGTTGAAAACTGGTGGTAAACGATAAGTTTAACGACCATGGAATATCGAAGTCAACAAAATCGGCAGGATTGGCTCTTAAATAAGCCAGGGCTGCGGCTTGTTCATCAGGCGTTAAGGTTTGATCTAATTCATTTACTCTTTGCTTGTCAGATTTGCCATCTTTGCTTTTGCTTTGTATTTGTGTTGATACAGCAAAGGAAGCAGAAGTAAGTCTTCCAATAACGCCGCGTTTCCATAATAAAGTATCCCTATCTCTACCAAACTTATCCGTTTCATAAGGATCTAAAACAGCATTGCCCGTAACATTTACTTTTTGAAAAAATGTACTTCGGTATTGCAGATTAATGTACGACCATCGCAACCTTGAAGCAAGAAAATTATAGCTGGTAGTAAAGTTTAAACCATCAATCAGCTTTACTTTCTTTGTTGGATTATCGCCGGTGCTATCTTTTTTATTTTTCACTTTCATCTCCAGCAAATTATCCAGACTAAAACTAAGGCCACCGAACCTTCCCGGTGAGTAAGGAGAGATTAAATTGCCTCCTAAAAGAGAAACTTTTTGCACCAAAAACGTGTCTGTTACTTTGCCGGTTTTTGAATCGGTATCATGAATGGGTACGACTATATTTTTATAAAACTGGCTCACCATATCGGGCTTAAAATTGAAGCTGACAGTCGGTGTAATCTGATGCCGGATAGCAACAATGTTTTTAGAATGCGGAAAATTAAGCGTACCAAAAATGCGTGTGTTTACGCCTGCGCCAAAGGTTACTTCTCTTGCAGTATAGAAGCCTTTGTGCTCAATCGTATCTACCTTTCTGTCGGAGCTATCATAAAAGATTTGGTTCTTCTGTCCAAACCATCTTTCACTATAACTAACTGAAGGTGAAACAATAAAAGGTCCTAAGGCTGGCAACGAAAGGGTGATAGGAATATTGTGCTGAACACCCCATTGCGCCGTATCTAAAATGTGCTTAAATTTAAAAGACGTATCATAAAACGAGAACTGATTTAGCAACTGTCCGTTATAAGAAATACCCAGCTTTTCATACCATTTGGGCGTTCCAACAAATTCTTTTTTCTCAAATGGATATAACGTAGTGGCAGTAAAACTTACCGTTGGAAAATTGATGTTTTGTAAATGCAGTAAATTGTTTTGGTTGTGATTTAAACCAACCGACATATTGTATTTTCCCTGGTCCCATGTTTTTGAATAGGTAATAGAAGATGTCAATAAATTTTGATAGTTGCGAATAGGGTTATCAGGAACATACTGATTAAAACGTGTGGTTCCTGCGTTTACGTTTGCTGAGAAAGATGTACCAGGATGCGCTTTCGTATCCTGCGAATGACTCCAGCGAATGGCATAGTTCTGCGAAGTGGTGAACTCATTTTTTGAAAAAGCATCGCCATACGACGAGTTTAATATTTTGCTGTGTTGTATTTCTATATTAAGTGTTCCCCGGTACTTGTATCGCTTATAGTATTCAGGCGTTTCTGTAAGCGTCCACCCGCCATAAGAGTAAAGGTTAACACGGGTGGTAAAGTCCCAGTTATCGTTCATCACCTTGTAATATCCCAGACCTTCAATTCCTAAACCATAACTGCTGTTGGTAGTAAATTGGGCAGGTAGCAAACCCGAATGTCTGCCTCTTTGCAGAGGATAAATAGCAAAAGGAACATATACAGGAATAGGTACGCCTTCAAACTCGGGATGCGCCGGACCTGACACGCCAATTTTATTGTTGATAAGCTTCATCCGTTTAGCGATGAAAGCAAAATGCGGCGTATCTAAATTACAAGTGGTAAAACGGCTGCGATATGCAAACGCTACATCTTTCGATACCTTTTTAACGCGCTCGGCATTTACATAAATTTCGCCTTCATTGTAATATGAATTTTTCGATAAACCACGTTGTGTTTTTAAATCGAATGCAATGGTATCTGAGATTGAAGTTTGATCGCCTTGCTTCAATGTGGGTTTGCTGAGTGGATTGTTGGCAGTATCTATTCCCCCAAATGCTTTTACTACCTGTGTTAATTGATCGTACTGTATATTATTGGCTGTTAGATCAACATCTTTGTTTTTGGCGTTGGCTTTTCCGTATAAATAAAAATTGCGCGTATCAACAATTAACACACCCGAATCTTCTGCTGAATATTCAATGGGTGCGGTGAGCGAATCTTTCGAAATGAGCATCGAATCAATTCTTTGTTTTCGCCCTTTTTCTGCAGCAGTATCTTTAAAGAATAACTATCAGGAGCATTAATTACGTTGTTGTGGGCCGTGTCGTGGGGCAAAGCACCTGTATCGTTGCGTAATTTTTGTAAGGTTGAATCCGTTATAATAGTATCGCTTACATTGTTATCAGTAAAAGAATTGGGATAAAAAGAATGATAACCTAAAGCATGAATTTGATTGATAAAAAAAAGTAAAATGAGCAAACCTGAAAAGGCAAGGATTTTTTTATGGCTAATTTTACTACGTTTGCTCATACAGTTAAAAACAAAAGTAACCGAAACAGTAAACAGATAACTTAACGATACGTGAATTATGTATAAATTGTCCGGTAAAGTAGGCTTAATTCTTTGTTTCCTTTTTGTTCTTTCTTCTTTTGACAAGCCGGATTTTATAAACGATGCAACGCAAAAGAATGTTTTAAAAACTATTATTATTGACCCTGGTCATGGCCTGCCTGATCCGGGTGCACCAGGCGCATACAGCAACGAATCGAGTAAAGCATTGGAGATTGCATTGAAGCTTGGGGATTTGCTGAAACAAAATTTGCCCAACACTAAAATTATCTTTACAAGAACGGACGAATATTTGCCTGAACATCTTTCTAATAAAGACGTTGCCAATAGAAGACGCGCACAGATTGCTAATGAAAATCATGGCGATTTATTTATCTCCATTCACTTAAATTCTTCCAGCGACAGAATTCGCAGAGATGTCATTGGGCATAGGGAAGAAACATATTATGCTTACTCCGGAAAAGGTAAGAAAAAAAGAAAGGTAAAACATACCCGCAGTGTGCCGGTTTATAAATACACCAATTTAGGTTGCGATGCAAAAGGCACCGAAGTGTATGTGTGGGCAGTTGCCAAAGCATCCTCTAAACAACAATTTGTAGCCAATTCGGAAGGTGAAATGGAAGATAGCGCTACTACTGCTGATTCTTCAGACTTTATGTTTGATTCGCCCGAAGCAAAAATTAAAGCTTCTATCCTTACTAAAAAATATTTCAATAACAGCCTTATGGTTGCTGAATATGTGCAGGAAGAATTTGAAAAACAAGGCAGGGTAAACCGTGGTGTTTTGCAGCGCAATAACAAAGGAATATGGGTGCTTCAGGCAACGGCAATGCCAAGCATTCTGGTTGAAACCGGCTTTATTTGCAACCGCGAAGAAGAGAATTATTTAAACGATGGCAAAGAACAAAGCGAAGTGGCTTATGCTATTATGCGCGGCGTTTTGAGGTATAAAGAAAGTTTGGAAAATGGCAATGTTCCCCAAACATCACAACAAACTGCAAACGGCTCATCCGATTCATCAAATAAATAACTATTCTATTCATACACAACATACTTCTGTCATATTTTAAACGGATGTAGTTACATATAATCTGATAACGCTTAGATTTGCCATTCATAAAAATTTATACTTTCCCTTTGTTGGGAGCAGACCGTTGGCATAAGCAATCACCTTACATTTGCGTTGCAGCCTCTGATATAAAACCACTTTGATGAAAATATCGAACGAAACCAAAATCGGTGCATTTACAATTATTGCAGTTGCACTTTTGATTTTAGGTTTTAATTTTTTGAAAGGAAAAAGCTTATTCAAAAGCGGCAACTATTTCTATGCAAAATATGCCGATATCAAAGGTCTTGCACCATCGAATGCAGTATATGTAAACGGTTTTCAAATTGGTAGCGTTTCTGAAATAGAATCAGCAAACAAAACGGTTACCGACCTTATTGTTACCATTAAATTAAAAGAACCTTACGACATACCTAACAACTCCGTCGCTAACATTAATACCAATCCATTGGGATCGCCAAGTATAGAAATTGATTTAGGTAACAGCAGAACATTTTACAAAAACAACGATACCATTGCCACTACCAACAATCCTGGCTTGTTAGGAGCGCTTACCAATAAGTTAGGACCCGTTGCCGACCAGGTAACCGCAACCATGCACTCGCTTGATTCTTTGTTCAAAAATTTCAATACCATTTTAGATACAAAAACAAAAGGCAATCTTCAATCGGTCATTGGCAACTTAAGCAGTGCTTCTGCAGCCTTACTAATCACAACAGCTTCGTTAAACAAATTGCTGAATGTGGAATCAGGTTCGCTTGCGGCTACGCTTGGTAACTTAAACAGCTTTACCAAAAACTTAGCCGATAACAATAAAACGCTTACACATTCTTTGAGCAACGTTGATACCTTAACCGGCAATCTTGCCCGTATTCGTTTAGACAGTATTATGCTTCAGGTAAGAGCCGCTACCGCAAAGTTAGACAGCGCAATGGCAGCCATCAACTCAACCAAGGGTTCAGTAGGTGCATTGTTGTATGACCGTGAAATTTACAACAATTTAAACAGCACCGTTGTGAGTTTGCATACATTAACGGATGACCTTCGTGTGCATCCAAAGCGGTATGTGAACATTTCGATTTTTGGCAAAAAAGACAAAGGTAATTACATAACAAAACCATTGAACGAGCAAACCAAACCGGATACACTTATCGCCTCGAAGGATACCATTCTTGTTGTTCAACCAAGATAAAGTATGACAGGCACGAGGTTTATAAATGCCGTTTTTTTTATCCTCTTTTTTGTTCTTTGCAGATATGATTTCGCATTGGCGCAAACCACTGCTGAACCAAACAGTAAGCAAATCAACATTATACATGCTGATACCCTAACGTTTAGAAAACTAAACGATACAACCAATCTAAAGATTTTAAAAAACAATGTTGCAGTACAGCAGCAAAACACAAAGTTTTATTGCGATAGCGCGATTTTAAATGAGCGCAATAACACGATGGAGGCCTTTGGTCATGTGCACATCAACAATGCCGACAGCGTAAATACGTATGCCGATTATCTGCGTTACATAGGTAATGATAAAACTGCATTTTTAAGAAAGAATGTGCGCTTAACTGATGGCAAAGGAACGCTTACCACGCCTGAACTCGATTATAATACTCAAACCAAAATCGGAATTTACAGAAACGGCGGAACATTAGTAAACGGGCAAACTACATTAACCTCAGATGAAGGTTATTATTATGGTCAAACGCGCGATGCAACTTTCAAAAAGCATGTGGTGTTAATCAATCCTGACTATCGCGTAACTACCGATACATTGTTGTACAACACGTACACTAACATTGCAACGTTCACTGTTCCAACTAAAATTGTTAGTGGTAAAAAAGTCATACACACATCAAACGGCTATTATAATTTAACTACAAAGCAATCTTATTTTGGTTCTCGGCCTGTGATACAGGATAGCACTTCTTTTTTGATTGCCGATGAAACCGCAAGTGAAGATTCAACCGGCAATTTTGAAGCACGCGGCAATGCTGTTTACCGCGATACAGCACAGGGCTATGCCTTATTTGCCAATAATATAAAAGGCAATCAAAAAGTGGGCACTGTGCTGGCAACAGAGCGTCCGGTAATGATGTTTAAACAAAACAACGATTCACTTTTTATTGCGGCTGATACATTGTTTACAGCGAAGCTTTCGCAGTTATTGCTAACGCGCAAAGTGCCTGCTGCACAGGATTCTGTAATCTCGTTAGATAGTTTATTAAAATCACCAAAAGACAGTTCAATAGACAGGTACGTGGAAGCTTATTACCATGTGCGTATATTTTCAGATTCCTTGCAGGCAATGGGCGACAGCTTGTTTTATTCGGCTGCCGATTCTGTGTTTCGATTATTTAAAAACCCAGTCGTTTGGTCGAACAACAGCCAGATAACGGGAGATACGATTTATTTATTTACCAAAAACAAAAAGCCAGAAAAAGTGGCTGTGTTTGAGAATGCGCTTGCCGTAAGTAATGTTGACAGCACACAGTTTTTTAACCAGGTAAAAGGTCGCATCATCAATGGGCTTTTTAAAGATGGTGAAATCAATTTTATTCATACGCAAGGCAATGCCGAATCGGTTTATTATGCACAGGATGACAGCAAAAAATTTATCGGTGTTGATAAATCAAGCTGCGATGCCATTGATATGTATTTCAAAGGCAGAAAGCCGGATAAAATATCTCGGCTTTACAATTTAAAAGGTGTGTTTTATCCAATGCAGCAGGTAAACCATGAAGACTTGAAACTGCGCGGCTTTACCTGGCAGAATGATAAGCGACCCAAAAGCCGTGAAGAACTGTTTGGTAAATAAATTATCGGTGTGATGTAACGCCAACTTGCCTGCAATAAGCCAATACTACGCAGGTTGAGCAATGTGGCGATTTGCTTGTGCAAATGTGCTTGCCAAATGGCATCAGCAAACGGTTAATGTCAATCCAGTTTTGTTTTTGCACGTTTTTTTCCAAAGCTATCATCGTTTGTTCGGGCGTTGTAGTTTGAACAAATCCCCAGCGGTTTACCACACGATGTACGTGAATGTCAACAGAGATAGCAGCGCTCTTAGATGCAACACCTAATGCAAGGTTGGCGCACTTAGGACCAACACCAGAAAAGGAAGTAAGCACTTCATAATCGGCTGGCAAATTTCCGCCGTATTTTTCAACCGCTTCTTTTGCGATATTTTGAATAGTAGTTACTTTGTTGTAAGCGAACGTAGTTCCATGAATCAATTGAGCCAGTTCTTCTTTTGATAACGTTGCAATTGCTTTTGGCGTTCTTGCTTTCGCAAATAAACGATGCGAAACAGGAATGGTAACTTCATCCAAAGTGCGAATGGAAATAATGCACGAAACCAATTGCTCAAAAATAGAAGAAAAGCCTTCTTCATATAATTGAAACATGGCGGCTTTCGGATAAGGCGCAACCGCATTTTCAATCAATCGCAACATGGCTGGTATGTCGTAAGGCTTCTTCATTATTCATTTAAAAAGCAATTTCCTTACCAGGAGAAAATAGAACACGAATGACTCGGACTTCGTGCACGGATGTTTACGATTGTCTGAACAAGAGAATTAGGATGAGTGAGATTTATTGAATATTGATAAGGTTTGTTTTTACACTAATATTAAATCTTATTTATTCAATATTAAATCCTTCTTATCCGTGCACTCATTCCATGTCATCTGTGTTCCATTCACTCCTACTTCATATCAAAAGCCAGCGGCACATCAATTTTCAAGCTGATGTTCCGTCCCATATTGTGAATGCCAAGCGTTGGATTGTAAGGCGAAGTGAAATATTTTAAACGACTTAAATGATCGTAGTAAGCAACATCAAACAAGTTATCGCCCATCACATACAGGTTAAATAAAACTTTCCCTTGCTTGTTGGTAAAGCCGCAACCCACACCGGCATTGAATAAAGTATAACCCGCCGTTGGCGTTTCAGTATTATTGGCGGAATAAACACGATTTTGTTTTGCATAATAAACCACCTGCGCTTTGATGAAACCATTTACAATATGGTTTTGTTTTGAGGCAAAATCATATCGCAGTTCCGACACGCCATGAAAAGGCGGAATGAGTGGAAGATAACGAGAGCTATCGTTGATTTTTACATTGCCGGTGGCTTTGTTTTCACCATAAACGGTTGATAAGCTATTTTCAAAATGCAATTGTTTAATGACATGAAAATCAACATTCATTTCACCGCCATACAACTGCGCTTTGCCTTGCTGAAATTGAAAGGTCTGATTGCCCGCAACAATCACCGAATCAGTACCACTCGCTGTAACTACTTTTTGATTAAAAATATAATTGCTGATGTTGTTATTAAATACACTCAAATTAACCACCATGTACTTTGATGAAAATACAAAGCCAATGTCTTCCTGCAAGCTGAATTCAGGTTTGAAATTACCATTTCCAATCTGATAAAGATTCGTTCCCGGATGCACGCCGTTGGCACTGATTTCCGAAATGTTTGGCGCTCTGAAACCACGCGCTATATTAGCTTTGAACGTGATTTTATCTGACGGATTATAGGTAAAACCAAAAGAGCCTGACGCACCCGAAAAGATATGTTTGTAATTGTTGAAAACAGCGGTATCGCCAGTCATTGCAGGCGCAGACAAAGCTTTTGGAAAACCGGTTTGAGGATCGGTGGTTGTGTACAAAGCAAAGTTTTGAAACGAGCGCGTGTCGTAACGAATGCCACCGGACAAATCCCATTTACCAATTGTTTTTTTGGCATAAACAAAAGGCCCTAAATCAAACTGATGATACGATGGAATGATGAAGTCGGTTCCTTTGGTTACATCGTTGGTTTGGTACATGCCATTAAAGCCGACCGATACATTCCAGTCTTTATTTTCAGGAAAGAAATATTTGACGTCATAATTATAAGTGTTCAATCGCAGATCAAGCCCTGCAATGCTGAGTTCCTGTGGATGCGAAAACTCCTGCCGGTGATTGGCCTGATAAGCTAAGTTTACACCTAAACGACCGTTACCTAACGTAAAGCTGTTGTTACTGTACAAGCGATAATTGCGCACTCGTTGGTAAGTGCCTGTTATGACGTTTGACTTCAATTCTTCGGGTGAAACAATCTCTCTTACTGTATCGGCTTCGGTAATTTGTTTGGTGAATTGTCCGGTGATAGAATCGCGGCTGCCATCAGGTATTTTTTGTTTGTCATCAAACAACGAAAAAGAAAGATGCGAATATCCCCAGCTTCCATGCTTGCCGAGATAAGCTGTTGCATCGCGCTCTTTAAACGAAGTACCATATACTCTTCCATCAATTTTATCTCTGTAATTGGTAGCTTCTTTGTCAGACAATCGTCCCAGCCATTCCCATCCCTGCTTCGTTCCGCTTAGCATTGCAGTACCCCCAACCTGACCATTGTTAGAGTGAAATTCACCAATTATATCACCCCTTATTTTTCCTTCCGGTGCAGGTTGCGTAGGGATTAAATTCACAACGCCAGCCAACGCATCAGAGCCATAACTCAGGCTGGCCGGACCTTTTATCACTTCTACCCTATCAATGCTGTATTGGTCAACCTCAATTCCATGTTCATCGCCCCATTGCTGACCTTCCTGCCGCACACCATCGTACAAAGTCAATATGCGGTTAAAACCAAGGCCGCGTATATAAGGTTTTGAAATGTTAGGGCCCGTTGTAACTGCCGTAATGCCTGGTATTTTCGTAAGGGCATCAATAATGTTATTGCTGATGTTGGAAGCCAGGTAAGCCTTACTGATGGAAACAATAGGAACTGCACTGCGCTTGATTTGTGCGGCTTTCGACAAGCCGGTTACCACCACTTCGCTTTCTTCCACCACATTTTCGGGCAATTCAAAATTTTGGGTTGATGTGGTGGTAAAACTGATGTTTTGTGTAACCGATTTATAACCGATGGAACGCGCTTCTACAACGAAGTTTCCGGCGGGTAATTTTTTAAAAGAATAATTACCGAGCGAATCGGTAATGGTGCCTAAGCGCAGGTCGTTGATGTAAACTGAAGCGGCTTCTAATGGCACACCTGTTTTGGCAGAAACCACTTTGCCGGAAAGCGTTCGCTGCGCGAACGATGATAAAAAAAAGGACAAAAACAAAAGAAGGAAAAAGATGCGCTTACCAAACATGCTACTGATAGTTGATTGTTACGAATGCTTTGTTTCTGAATATTCGTACAAAAACAAAAGCTGATAAAATAGGAATGAAAAACAAATCAAACTAAGAAAGGCGGACCGCGAAGCTCAGAGTAGAAATGATGTTGCGAATAAAAGTCTCCGCCAGAAGAAGAAAGAGTCAATGTTTGGAAGGTTACTATTTTCTCAAAAACAAAAGGTTGATAAGGGCTGATGAACTGCGCTTCGGCAACAAACGAAATGCAATGACAGTTGACATCCGCTTTTGAAACTTGCTTGCCATTGGTTTTAAAATTATGATAGCAAACATCGTTGTGATTCGCAACCACATCGTGCAACAAGTTAACCGGCGTTATGCTGAATGCAAATACGGCGAAAACAAAAACACTGATGCACTTGCGAAAAAATTCAGAAATGTTTACCACAATAAACACAAGGTTACAAAACAAATGCCTTATTGAATGATAATTTTATAGCATGAGCCAAAGAGTGACTGATGCATACAACAATAATAAATACGAAAGAAAATAAATGGAGAACGAGCAACAATAGAAAATGTAGTTGTTTAGGAACTTTCGTATATATTTGAGTTGAGCGTTATACCGCATCAGGTTCAAGTTTCCAAAAAAATTAATCTTCTTTTTATGACGAGAATTAATTTTAAACTCTAATCATGAAAAAGTTATTAATTCTATACTGCTGCTGTATATGTCCTGGGAACAAAATAACCATGCTGTAATGCTTGATAGCTTCATGCAGGCAAAAGGTTTCTATCAATAATTTTAATGGAAATATTCTCATTGCAAAATCAGGAAATATTATTTATGAGAAATCTTTTGGCTATACCAATTATAATACAAAGGAATTATTAAACAGCAATTCAATATTTGAAACTGCTTTTATCTCAAAGCAATTTACAGCAATGGGAATTTTGATTTTGAAAGATAAAGGGAAGCTTACATTATCAGATTCCTTAAGAAAATTTTTTCCAGAACTGCCTTACAGCAATATTAGAATTCAAAATCTGCTTACGCATACTTCAGGTTTGCCTGATTATACTGATGCACTGATGAATAAATGGAACCACAAACAAATTGCTTTCAATAATGATGTAATAAAATTTCTGGCTACAGAAAAAATTCCACCTATCTTCAAACCTGGCGAAAAGTGGGAATATTCCAATACTGCATACGAAATGCTGGCTTCAATTATTGAAAAGGTGTCTGGTCTTAGTTATAATGACTTTATGCAGAAAAATATTTTTACACCTTTAGGTATGAAACATTCAAGAGTGTATAACACTAGGCGTTCGTCAAAAGAAACTATTCCGAATTATGCTTATGGTTTTATTTATTCTGACAGTTTAAAAAGATACATATTACCTGATAGTTTAACGGAGACTAGTTTTGTAATTTATCTTGATGGCATAGAAGGTGATGGCTGTGTTAATTCTACTACTGAAGACCTTCTAACATGGGATAGAGCAATAAAAAATCACACTTTACTTAATGAAGCCACTCAAAAACAAATGCTTTCACCGCAATCTATAATGGATACAACTTCCAATAGATATTACGGTTATGGTGTTATGCTTGGAAAGAATGAGATTGGTAATTATGTGATGCATGGTGGCGGTTGGCCCGGTTACCATACAATGCTTTTTCGTTATGTAGACGATGATATAACAATCATTGTTCTATCTAACAACGAATCAAATTCTACAATGCTTACCGGAGCACTTGCATATATTGTCGAAAACCGTGAGGTTGTTGCTGGCGCGTATAAGCACATCGCAATATCTATTGACACAAGTACGCTTGACAGATACGTAGGGAAATATATAATTCCTAATGTACCCAACCCTGCAAAAATGGAATTAACAAAAAAGGAAGGCAAACTTTACTATCATTTTGAAAAATCTACTTCTGACATGGAATTAAAACCAGAATCAACAACCAAATTTTTTAAATGGTAATCCCGGTGCAGATTTTCAGATAGAATTTGAAATCGATTCTTCCAAAAAAGTCGCAAAGGCTTTTATTATTGTCAATGGTATAAAAAAAGGAATAGATAAAATTGAGTAAAAATGCCCTAATGAAGATGTACAACGCCCAACAATCGTATTGCCAAAAGCGGGTCAGACATTACGCAGTATCAGCAGATTGTTTGCTAATCATCTTTTGTTATCAGGGTGACGTAATTCTATTCGGCTATGAATGTTATCTTCGGCAATAGTACAAATATCAGCTTCGATATCGGCTGACGGAACACAGGATATCCCGCCTTAGGCAATACCGAGCCGTTACATGCGATTTTATTTACAGTCCTTGTATTAAAAGTGCAGCATGACAAAACTAATAAAACCTAATTGACACATATGTACGAAACTAATGACCAAAAAACTGCTGATTTGCTTAGCCGCAACCAGTTCCTGAAAATGACCACGTTGAGCTTAGTTGCCTGGCTTACTTTTCTCAAATGGCGCTCTTGCATTCAGTTGGCTTAATAATCCCAGACGATCCCATAAAAGAACACATAGCAATTGCACGTGCCCTAACACACAAGCCGCCACCGGCCTTTAATAATGTCAAAATTCCAACTGGAAATCAATACTACCAAAAGCGCACCGAGGCTATTGCACTTATTGCTGATCGAGTAAACAAAGGCCAAAAATTCAAAAGTGGTGAATTTAAGAATGCCATAAAGTGAGAATCTGAAAACCAGCTCCAAGTCCAACACCTCAAGTCCAAGCCTGTATCCGATAATAGGCGGGTTTGCAAAAGCTTACATGTTAGGCTTGGCATTTTCAAGGGAGTTCAAATATGAGCCTTTTGAAATTGACACGAAAAACCCTTGGATTAATGGGTATCGTGTTAAGTGGGATGTCTGGCATACCGAAATTGCCTCCATTGGCAGCTGACAACAATGTCAGCAGCAGGTACAGCCTTTTCAGTAAAATCTGCCTTGGGGCCAGATGAAAAAACACTCGAAGCAACAAATAACTATGCTTTGGGTATTGCAAAAGCCATTTGGAGTTGACCCTTCAGCTAAAAAAATAATCAATGATGAAGTCAAGTCTGTTATGCGTGAAGTTTTTGGAATTGACTTTGACGCCTCAAGTAAAGATCAGAAAAAATATTTGCCAAAATCAGTACAAGCGTATCTTGATATTTATCAAAAACATACTGATGCTAAGATAAAGCAAAGTGAAGATCAGATTGTAAAGTCAATTAGTGTAGAGGTTAATAAAGCAATCGGTACAGTACTTGAAAATGCTAAAAAGGAGGCTGAAAGGAAGGAGCAAGAATTAAAGGACAAGGAGTATACTGAAAATGAGATTAAGGGTGGAATTTACCTTGCCGGGGTATTAGCAAACACTCTACTTGGTCCGAAAACCGGAAAAATCGTCATTGGCCTAGGAAGTGCTGCTATGGAGATTAGTTCTCTCGTTAGTAGAGTTTCTCGTCGGTAGAATGGGCCCCCTTGGCGCCATCGCAGGATTTGTCGGCATTATTAGCACACTTGTCAGTTTGTTTAGTAGCGGGCCTTCTGCTGACGAAATCATTTTAGATGCGATAAAAAAGCTTGGAGAGTCAATCAATTCAATGCGGGAGGAAATGCGATCTTGGTTTGGTGTTGTTGAGAAAATCAACAAAGGATAATGGAAGGTATTAATACGATAATCAAGCAGAACATCAATAACCATATTGAGTTGATGCAAGAATTAAATAAAGTTACAGACAATATTAATCTCCTCATCCAACAGGCAGCTGAAGGGAGAAGGGCAGTTGATCTTAAACAATTTGACAAGTCTTTATAGACCTCCAAACAGAGATGAATAAAGAAGATATAGGGTGGAAAGGGGATGGTCCAAACAAAGACAACATTCGAAACTCCATAAAGGTATTTTATCAGTATGGTACCGAAATAACAAAGTATACAGATTTCTCTGGTTTGCCTATGGATGGCAGGTTAGAGTGGAATCCGATTCAGATAGTCAGCAGATTAGAACATTTAGATTCTGTCGATCATTTTGTCGGCTTATTGCCAATGATGGTTAAATACTTAACGAATCAAACGATATCGCCCATTAATAATCCAAAGGAGCTTGCTAACGCAGTTGGCGCATTGGCAATCGCATATGGTGCGTTTCCTGAATATGCATTGGTCTTTGAATTAAAAGACTTGCACTACATCCAAGACTTGAGAGAAAATATATCTAACACAAAAGAATCTTTAATTATAGCTCTGGATAAAGAAGTGATTCTAAAACTTAAAGTGATGTACGAAGAAGAGCTGGACAAGTTTAATTAGCGACTCTTTGGATTTTGGAGTTCGAACTGCTCAAAAATCATTGCAAAAAAAATTGAATGATCTTAAAATAACTACAGTCATAAACCCTTTTGCCGTTGGCCCATTAAATTTGATAGCTCGAAATGACAAGCAATTAATAAACGATCCTAAAGAAGGAAATGAAGTGCCCGATTTCTCAATAATGAGAAGTGACTTTAGAAAAGATGTTGATAAACCCTCGGCGTATAAAGTGCTTTCAGATCATAGGCAAGATACCGCTTATTTGAGAGGACAATTTTCTGAATGCGAATGGTCTGGAGTAGATCAAAACGATCCGGATATAAAAGTGAAGGATGTTCGTGAACTTTTGAACCTCGCAGAAAAGTGGTATCATCAAACAAGAAACAAACCAGGGTCAAAAAGCAATCAATATAAATTATCAAGATTATCCTCCAGGTGGTATAATGAAAGTTAATACCAGTGCAGACTACTGAGACATTTCTACTATCACCAAAGTTTCTTTTAAACAGGATGACGGAGATTTGTTTTTTGGAGATGCCAAGGATTGGGGTTGGAAATTTACCGAATTAAAACAGTTTGCCTTTCGATTCGACGACAAAATATCGCCTGTAACCATTCCAATAAAAAGTTTCCTGCTGATGGCACAGCAAAACATATACAATATTTTAGTGAACAATCTACTGATGCTGATAAGCCAGAAAATCAGCGTACGATGTCGTTTACCTTCATTGGTCAGCTCGAAGATAATTTGAGGTTGTTTTATAATTACAGACAAATTATTATTGAACAATCGTCCCAACTCAAAAAGTCAAGTGTGAACAAATGAATTGAAGCCCTTGGTGCCTGTCTTCGATACTTGGCAGGATTACTTGGAGATGCAATTTCAGGTGACATTGATTTGGGAACTGCTATCGCCAAGGGGTCCGTAACGAACAAATCAGCAAGTAATCGAGGCTTTGATTTAGTAACACATCAAGTTTTGTCTGATCTAATAATGCGGGTAACAAGCAAGGAGTATCTTTATGATGCAAACCATTTAAGTACACGAGCTAACAGTGGTCAAGACCTTAGAACCTATGTAAAAAAGGAAATAGGGACAACTGTAAAAGCAGCATTAAATGATTACATTGACACACTCTTCACCAGAGAAGTGAAACTTCACCTAAATGAATTGGACGTTTCTGAATTGATGTTGAACGCAGCAGAGGAAAATTTAAAAATGTGGAAAGCTTAAATGCTCAATAGTATTTGTTTGCGCCGAAGAAAAACGGCATGTAACATGGGGTTTGGCGTTATTAGGGCAGACGTTGTTAGCTTCGGTTGTAGTTACCTATTCCGCTTCGGCTCGTTCGGAAGGTTAGTAATTTAGCTTTAGTTCATCTCTTCAACTTTTAAAACAATATTGGGCTTCAGTCGCGGGCTGACGTTTTTTGAATATCCCAATAACGCCAAGCCCTGTTCGTTGTAGGTAATGCCACATCGACAACCTCAATCATTTCATTCCTATAAACAGTATGTCAACAAACAATATCAATTTAGCAGGTGAATTTTACGCAATGCATGCGTTGTTTAGACGTGGTTATGTTCCTGCATTAACGTTAGGAAATACAAAGGGAGCAGTGTAAGCTTCCCCAAATTCGGCCAGTGCATTTAGAGTTAACTGAGTGATTGAATAGTTAACTTTAAATTTTACAAACCATGAAAAGAAAGATTAGCGAGAGCCAGATGGTGGCAGCTATTAAGAAGCAGAAGCCGGCATTGCAGTCAAAGAGATCTGCCGGGAATTAGGCGTCAGCAAGGTGCCACGTTTTACAACTGGAAAGCAAAGTACGGAGGCATGGAAGTGGGTGATGTGGTAAAGATGCGGGAGCTGGAAAAGGAGAATACAGAGCTAAAGAAAATGTTTGCAGAGATGAGCATTGAAAACCGTGCACTGAAAAATCTGTTGGAAAAAAAGTTGTAACGCCCCAAGCGAAACGGGAAGCTGTTGAATACCTGGTAACAGATGAACAGCTTAGTAACCGTAAGGCGTGTAAGCTGATAGGTATCTCCCGGACAACCTTTCAGTATAAAGCAAAACCAAAAGACGATAGTGAGCTGCAGACAGCATTGACTGCACTGACGGATAAACACGCAGCCATAGGGTACTGGCAGTGCTGCTACCGGCTATGGAACAAAGGTTACAATTGGAATCACAAACGTATTTACCGTGTATATACAGAGATGAAACTGAACATCAGAAGAAGAGCAAAGAAACGACTGCCTGAAAGAATAAAACAACCATTGACGGTTGCCACAACACCCAATGAAACATGGAGCATTGACTTTATGAGTGACAGCCTGGTGGATGGCAGAAAGTTCCGTCTGTTGAATGTGATAGATGATTTTAACCGTGAATCATTAGCCATAGAAGTGGATACTTCTCTACCTTCTTTGCGGGTAATCCGAGTATTGGATCAGTTGATAGCAGAAAGAAGCAAGCCGCTTGCTATCAGAACAGATAATGGTCCGGAGTTTATCTCTCACAAGTTGCAGCAATGGTGTGAGCAAAACAATATTAAACTGCAATACATACAACCGGGCAAGCCCATGCAGAACGCATACATTGAAAGGAAGAACGGAAGCATCCGGCGTGAACTGTTAGATGCCTACTTATTTTATTCACTGACAGAAGTAAGAACAATGAGCAAAGAATGGAGAAAGGATTACAACACCGAAAGACCACACAAATCATTAGGGTATCTGTCACCGGTTACCTTTGCCCGGCAGCATTACAAAAGCAGAGAATCTGAACCGCAGCTTTATCCACAAACAGCGAACGCAAATACTTTACCCATTGAAGAGAGCCGTTTAGTGGATAAAATAGTTGAAAAACAAAAAGATGATTAACTTGGAAAACTCTAATTGCTCGCGGCACTAAATTAAGGGGAGCTTACAAGTAGATATTCTTCTTTACAATCCAAACAATGAGAAACAGTTTAAGGTTGAAGTAAAGACTTCTTCTGTAACGAGAAATGAGCCCAATTTTGGCGGAGAGAATATCGGGTGGAGAATGGAAATAAAGCATGAAGAAATCACCTTAGACAACTTGATTTATTGTTTTGTCTACATTTCAACGAACACTACAGAAAAGCCGCGAATATTCTTTGTCCCATCAGCCGAAGTGGCAAGATACGTTCATTGGGAGCATGACCATTGGTTGCATAATATTCCACACAAGCGTGCAGTGAAAGATATAGAAATGCGAACCTATAGAATTTTGACAAACAATTTTCCTCAATGGGAAAACAATTTCGCCATATTCGATTAAATATACTTAAGCTATAGTGAAACAATCGTGGAACGCTGTTCATTAATTTCATCTGGCTTATGATGATACACCAAGAAGCACAAACCGCTAACAGTGTGTTTATAAAATTGTGGCTGGACGTTAAGCATTCAACTCCAAATCGCTATTTTGCTTTTGTGGTTAATTGAAACTGACGTTTTTCAAATGCCACAACTTCATAAACACTTTAA
>CAWJYO010000004.1:0-506127 GCA_963847085.1 uncultured Chitinophagaceae bacterium
CCAGTTTCGGGAGCTATATAATTAAGCAATTAGATATTTTCTAATTGCTTTTTTGTTTTTGTCAGATTTTAGAAATTCTTTGTGCAGCAGATTCTCTTTTCCCAATGGCCGGAACCAGTTCACCAATCTTGCCAAAACCAAACTTCGGCATGTTGTTGTAAACACATTCATATTCGCCGCCTTTCACTTTGTAGGTTTCATGCCAGATACCTACATCTCCGTTGCTTTTGATTTTTGTATTGAACGCTTTCTATGCCGGGTAATGCTGGCTGTTTCTGTCTTTTGCATAAGATTCCAGATGTTCAAACGATTTCTAATATTGCAAAACAGTCGGAGGTAAACCGCCAATAATCTGAAACCCAAGAAAACCGCTTTCCGGTTTTTGGGAAAGTTCTTTGAGCATTTTAGGCATAGATGAAGCAACCGGCAGCCACTTGTGCAGTTTCCAATACCGGTTGATTCTCATTCCTATCAGGAACACAACAAAATCGCCTTCAAAATGTACGGTCATTCGCTCGTTGATTGTATTACTCATAAAAATGTATTTAGTAATGATTCAAACGCTTTGCAGCTAAAATGAATGTGAGTTATAGCTGCTGTTTCAAAAGCTTTTTGGTTCTTCAGGTAATTTAGTATTCAGTATCTGTTTTGCATCGTCATCTTCATATTTATCTATCAGTTGCAGCAACTTTGCATGTATGTCATCAGTAATTTTTTCGTATCCTTTTTGTCCAAAAAGGTTGTGCATTTCATTCGGGTCGTTTTGCAGGTCATAGAGTTCCCAGCTATTCACTCTTTTATAAAAACGAATGAGTTTATATCGTTTTGTTTTTACACCAAAATGCGGCGATACTTTATGCTCTCCATTTTCATAGTAGTGATAGTACAAAGCATCGCGTCCTTTGGTTTCTTTTCCTTTCACCAAAGGTAAAAACGATTCTCCCTGCATGTCTTTTGGTATAGCTACACTCAGCCGCTTCAAAAGTGTAGGTGCAATATCAAGGTTCAGCACAAAATCATTGTTCTCTGTACCCGGTTTGATAACGCCCGGATAACGCATCATGATTGGCGTGCGAAAAGATTCTTCATATATCCATCGTTTATCAAACCAGCCATGTTCGCCTAAATAAAATCCCTGGTCTGACATGTAAATAACAATGGTATTCTTAGTAAGATTGTGTTGATCGAGATAATCCAGTGTGCGGCCAATATTGCGGTCAAGTGAAGCAGCCGTGCTCAGATAGTCTTTCATGTACCTCTGATACTTCCATTCGGTTAAGGCGTTGCCGGTTAAGTTCCTGCTTTTCAAGTCCTGGTAAATAGGACGGTAATATGCCTCGAATTTTGCTTTTTGTGCGGCGTTCATGCGGTTAACAGCGCCATCTTTGGTTTCGGCTTCTTCATCAGGAAACATTTTTAAATCATAGTCCATCAGCATGGTGTGGGCAATGGTCATGTCCTGCACTTTGGCAGCTTCGCGTCCTGTATAATCATCATAAAAATTATGTGGCAGCGGATACGTTATATTATCAAGCCTGCCCATATCGCTGGTGTCGGGCAACCATACTCGATGCGTAGCTTTATGACCAATCACCAGACAAAATGGTTGAGCCGTATCTCTGTGATTTAGCCAGTCTTCCGCTACATCTTCAATGATATTTGACACATAACCTTCTACTCTTTTTTTACCACCATCCATCGTTAAGAAATCAGGATTGTAATACTCGCCCTGACCGGGCAACACCTGCCAGTAAGTAAAGCCTGTTGGTGTAGATTCCAGATGCCATTTGCCTACCCAGGCTGTTTGATAGCCGCTCTTTGTAAGCTCTTTGATAAAGGTGTTCTGGCTGCTGTCGAAGCGCGAATTTTCATTGTCTTTAAAACCATTTTTATGGCTGTATTTGCTGGTTAAAATGGTTGCCCTGCTCGGACCACAAATAGAGTTGGTTACATATCCTTTTTTGAAGATAACACCTGCTTTGGCAATGCGGTCAATGTTAGGCGTTTGCATGAGTTTATTACCATAAGCACCAATAGCCTGATAAGCATGATCGTCTGATATAATCAGCACAATATTCGGTCGCTGCTGCGCAGAAACAGTAAAGGAAAACAGGAGGAGTAAAATGACTATTATTTGTTTTCGCTTTTTCATTCTGGTTGGTGGTTTTGTTTTTGCCCGAATAATTTGGTTGCTTGTTTATCAGTCTCTGTTTTCAAATATAAAGCTATGTTTAAAATGCACTAAAAACAGCAGACCATTTTTGAATGTTGCATTTATAGATTTTGTCATGTTGCCCCTTTTACCGACAAGTACAGAATTTTGAGGCAAACAAAGCTTTTAATATTGTTAGATTTGGTTTGCCAATTTGTTTTTATGTATAAACTGCTACCCTTCCTTTTTATAGTTTTTTGCTGCTGTCTTACTCAATTACATGCGCAAAACAAATATGCGGTTGTCATCGGCATCAACGAGTATTATAATCAACCTGGCGTATTGAGTACGCATTCTTTAAAAGGTTGTGTGAACGATGCCTTATGTATACAGTCGTTGTTGCAAAGCCGCTTCCGTTTTACAAAAGATAATATTGCCTTATTGCTGAATGCAGATGCCACGCAAAAGAACATGACCGATACACTGCTTGCTATATTGGATAAGGGCAAAGCTGGCGATGCAGTGGTGTTTTATTTCTGCGGGCATGGCTTGTATATTGATAATCCTGCTATTAATAACGATGTCATCAAGCAAGGTTACAACCAGTGCATTTGCATGAGCAACTTGTATGCACCTGATTATGGATGCTTGGTAAAAGACAATACTTTAAAAAAGTTATTCAACAAGTTTGTTGAAAAGAAAATGATTGTAACGGCTTTGTTCGATTGTTGCTTCAGCGGCAATATGGTTTTACCGCCAACGCCATTTCATCACAACAGGTACTGTTCGCCTGCGGGTATTAGTTTCGAAGGCGAAAAATCTTTACCTTTTGATGCCATTGCTGGTAATCGAAGTTTTGATATTAGCAAAACACTTACTATTGTTGATACAGAGAAAATACCTCGTCCTTCTGAAACCAAAAATTCAAAGTTTGCTTCGCTGTCTGCGAGCCGAGACAATGAGATAGCAAAAGAAATTTATGACGAGGCTGATGTTCCGCATGGTGCGTTTACCAAAGCTCTTTTAAATGTATATGCAAGAAGTAAAGTTGATATGCCTTTTTCTATCATAATAGAAAGCCTGGCAGACGAACTGAATAAGCGGCAATTGTATAGCAAATAGCCACTTATCATTATGATCCAACCAGGAATAAAAACAATCTCATTGGCTTGCCTTTGCAAGGTGCTTTACCTTTTTTAACGGCTACCTGCATTCGAAACGATGAAAGTAAAATTACCATTGATGCTGGCTATCACAGCGGGTTGGCTGTGGGCAATATTTTTTGGGCAAAAACAAAAATGGGCAGAGTGCAGATTTCTCTTTCAGAAGCAGCAGCCGATAGCTCTGTTGCAGCGTTAAGCCAACCTTTGGGCATTCAAAAAGGAGATGAACTTTCGTTAGCCAACCCTTACACCGTTTCAAAGCCTCAAATAAAAATTTATGTGCCCGTAATGAATCTTTCATCTGAAAGCTTTACTGATCTGTTTAATAAAAAAATACTACCGCTTACCCAGAAGAAGGGCTACATGGATTTTCATAACTGGTGGGATGATTCGGTTAGTTATAACTATGTTTTTACGAACCGAAATAACACCGGTTTCTTTGACAGCATAAGTAAACAACAAAGCCGCTTCTTTTTATATTTTTCCTTGCCATCTGATGTCGGAGATTTTGTAAAAAAGGAATTGCAAAAAGATCAGAACATAGAGTTGGTAGCTTCGCCGAACGAAGCCGATGAAGTGCTGCGTGTTAGTTACAGTCCGGTTTCTGCTGACAACAAATCGGCAGGGTTTGTTTTTACCTATAATTTGCCGTTTACTTCTGTTAACGAACCAGGCTATACCGCGTTCTGTTACAACTATACACAAGTTGCCAACCTGATGCTGAATGACGCATCTTTATCTCAACTTTCAAATAAGATAAAGATGATGTTTCACATTGTTATCCGAAGTAAAACAACGCATTGGATGAATGAATATGAAAGAAGATAATAAAGCAAATCCAGGTAATAATTATGTTGCCTTTGCAAAAAAATAAAAAAATAAGAATTAAAACAATTACTTAGTTTTGTTTGCAAATGCTTGTTAAAAGCCAACACTTATCATTGGCTTTTTGGTGCTACGATATTCGGAATTCAGTTGTTATACTTTGGATTTATATTTCTTAGTTTCACCTTCATACAAAACAAATCTTCACCCGGGTTCTTTACAAAAGCCAAATATATCTTCTTCTTTCGGTGCTTCTCCTGATGACAATATTTTAGCTTGTTGAATTTAGTTATGTATGAAAAAATGGAGCGGGAAAATTGCTTCAATAACAAACCTTTCTTAACGCATTTTCCATTTTTATTAAAACTACATGTATGGAAGATCAGATTCAAAAACTCGAGCTTAAGATTACTGAACTCGAAAACAAGCTGAAAGAGCTTAGTGCAAGTCACACCCCTGACATTGATCCCGAAGATTTAAAAGTTTACCACAAGGTAAATGCACAATTAGGAACGCAGTTTCATTGTGCCATCTGCACTCCTGTCTTCACTTGCAGACATTGCTTTCACTGCGCCTGCTTATGTCCTTGCGGGCCTGGCGCCTGCAACCCTTGCAGTTGTACCTGTGCACCTTGTATTATGGGTGCCCAAAGTTCAGGGAGCAGCGGTTTTAGCGGATTCATGTAATACGAGAATATTAATTTATCAATAAACAATTTCCCTTCTTTTTTACAATCAATTTTCATTAAAACTTACATTTATGGAAGATCAGATTCAAAAACTCGAGCTAAAGATTACTGAACTCGAAAACAAGCTGAAAGAGCTTGGTGCAAAAGGTGCCTCTGAGATTGACCCCGAAGAATTAAAAGTTTATCACAAGGTAAGCTCACAACTTTCTCCCATCATTTGCACATGTTATCAATGCTTATGTTTGCCTTGTTTGCCGAATTTGCTACCACTGCATAAACGAGTGTACCTGCGGGCCTTGCGCCGGTTGTGGCGGCTGTATTCAGTACTCACCAACCCAATCAGCAGGTGCTGGCTTCAGTGGTTTCATGAAATAATAAGAGACAAATAAATCCGCGCTGCAATTGTTTTATTAAGATAGTTACAAATTGGTTCAAAAACAAACTTCAATAGTTTGAAGGTTTCAGGTGCTAAACCGTTTTATTCATTTTTTGAATGTTTAAATTTTGCCGGATTTAATGGTGAATTCTTATTATTACATTCCTCCTGATATTTCCATTGTTCCAATGAATGATGGAATGGTATTGTTTTGCTCCGACAATTTATCAATTAAGTTAGAAGGAGAGTCGGTTAAATATTTAATCGAGCATGTCTTTCCTTTGTTAGATGGCAATACTCCTGTAACCAACATAGCCGAAACAAAAGGAATCCAAATTGATGTGCTTACAAAAGCGCTTGATCAACTGGTTGAAACTGGTGTTTTAAGAGTTAGAGAACATGCGGCCAATGAAGAACAAACTTCATCGAACTCTTTAACCAACTTATTAATCCGGCTGAATATTGATCCAGTCAAAACATCCGATTATTTTAAGCAACAAACCATAGTGGTTGCCGGCTTGGAAGGAGCCGGTAGCCACATAATAATGTTGCTGCTGCAAGCAGGATTTATTAATGTAAAACTCATTGATCCGTTTCTGCTCCAAAAGGAAGAACTGGCTTTATTTCCCTTTTTAGGCGAAAACAAAATTGGAAAACGGCGTCAGGAAATTTTTAAACAATACTTTGAATCCATTTTTAGCGGAATCAATATTCAAACAGGCCCGATAGAACTTAACAAAGATGTCATTTACTCCTTTGTTGAAGATGCCAGCTTTATTGTAGGTTGCTTTGATAAAGGCTTTATTTCTGTGCATCACTGGCTCAATCAGGTGGCAATGGAAAAGAATATCCCTGCTATTTTTTCTGAAATTGAAAATCATATTTGTCGCGCCGGTCCATTGGTTTTAGCTGAAGAAACTGCCTGTTTTATGTGCTATCGTATGCGCGACATTGCTTGTGCCGATAACTTTGAAGAAGTAATGAGTTATGAAACGTTTTTAAACAATAAAAAAGCGCCTCTGCTTCATGCTCGTGGCTTTCTGCCATCCTCCTTGCATTATGTTGCCGGAGTTATTGTCAATGAAATTTTGAAATTATTATTGAATTTGGAAACCGTACTTGCCAGCAGAATTTTGGAATTCAATGCATTGAATTTCGATACCCAAAAGCATTATGTGCTGCAAAAGCCGGATTGTCCGGTTTGCTTTAAAAAAAAAGTTTGGAGTCGAACCCATCTTTCCCTTGATGAGTTGAAGAAGAATGGAATACCTGAGAGTAACATTCATGATCTGAAAGAAATTTTGATTAGCGATAAAACAGGCATCATTAAACGCTTCGAGCATTTGCCAAAAGATCCAACCGAACCTTTCATTCCTTATGTGTTTGGAGTAACATTATCAAACCATCAGTTCTTCCCAAAAGAACACGGAGAAAATGAAAGTTGTTCGGGTAAAGGAACAAGCTTTCAAAACGCTGAAATAAGTGCACTGGGCGAGGCAGTTGAACGGTATTCCGGAGCTTGCTACAGAAAGGAAGAAACAGATTTTAGCACATACAATGAAATTTTAGAACCCAAACTTCATCCTCAAAAATTGGTTCTCTACCGACCTGAACAATACAAAAATATTGAATACTCACCTTTTGATTCCAATACAACAATAGGTTGGTGCAAAGCTTATTCGTTAGTCAACAATTGCACTATACAAGTACCTTCGATTGCGGTTTTCATGAATTATTCAGCCAGTTCGCCTGCAGAATATTTATGTGCTACAACGTCGAACGGTTTGGCTGCCGGCGCTACACTTTTAAACGCCATCGTATCGGCTTCATTGGAGGTTATTGAGCGCGATGCTTTTTTGATTACATGGTATAATCAATTGCCTTGTCAAAGAATTAACCCTCTCACACTTTCTCAAAAAGATATTGTTGATTATTGCCTGTCATACAAGCGGCGGGGTGTTGATATGCAATTGTACCGCCTTCCAACCGATTTTCCGGTTCATGTTTTTATGGGCATAGGATACCAATTAACTGATAATAGCGGACCCAGTATAGTAGTAGGATTAGGAGCTGATTTTGATCCGGTGATAGCAGCAAGAGGAGCTTTGCTGGAGATTGGACAAGTAAGGCCCGCACTAAAACAGCGAATGAGAAACCCTAAAACAAGGGAAAGATTGGAAGAACTCCTGTCTAATCCAGCATCCGTGAATAGTTTGGATGACCACAACTTATTGTACGCAAGTAAGAAGATGGTTTCTGCATTTGACTTTTTATTTCAAAGACCCGTCGAGCATTTTGAATGGCAAACTTCTGTATTGGATAAAAAAGAAAATCTGCAAATACTTGTTGAATTTTTGAGGCAAAAACAAAGCGACTTAATCTATTATAACTTAACACCACCAGACATGGAAAAGTTAGGACTTTATACTGCAAGAGTTATGATTCCAGATATGCAACCCATTCATTTTGGTGAAAAGAATATAAGGTTAGGCGGAAGTCGCTTGTATCATTTACCGCAACAACTGGGTCTTAAAAAAGAAGTTACAACAGTGAATGAATTAAATAGAAATCCACATCCTTTAGCGTAAAATATAAGTATGTTTTCTGAAAAGCATCCGATAGCATGGTCGTTTCATCGCAACACGGGCCGGTGGCAAAGGAATATACCACCCATTCCGGCCAATAAACCTGAGGAGTTGCCTCTCTATAAGGAATACCAAAATGTTCCCTTTATTGATCTGCCAGAAGTAGATTTACCTGAGATGCCATTGGGCGAAGCCATTCAAAAGCGTTTTTCCTGTAGGGATTATGAAGACGTAGCACTTAAATTAAGTGATATAGCAACCATTTTAAAAGGCGGATATGGTTTAAAAAGAATAAGTTTTTTTGAAGGTGCAGAGTATTTTGAAAGAATGGTTCCATCGGGAGGCGGCATGTATCCGCTGGAACTATATCTCGTTGTAAATAACATTGAAAACGTACCACAAGGTATCTATCATTATGCCATCTATCCAACTGTTCTGGAACAGATTTACGAGCTAAAATTTTCCAAGTTTTATATTGCCCGGCTGTTTATAAATCAGGGATATGTAGCAGAAAGCAGTGCTATTTTAATCGCAACTTCATGTTTAGAACGCAACATGCGGAAATATGGCGACAGGGGTTATCGGTATATTTTATATGAAGCAGGACATGTGTTTCAAAATATAAATTTGGTAGCATCTGCTTTGGGCTTAGGTACGTTGAATTTAGGTGGATTTTTTGACGATGAAGTTGCCAATCTATTACAAATTGATATTGAGGAAGAAGTGCCTTTATATGCAATGGCAATTGGTTTGCCAAAACAAAAAATGACTGTATAATTTAAACCAATTCATTGTATTAAGTGGTGCAATAATAAAACAAAGACGTTAAGAGTTGCGCCTTTGTTTTTACTGATATTTTCAACTAATGATGTTCTACTCATTACTTATATTTATAACAACTGCGTCATATCTTTTTACATGTTTATTTCTACGCAATACACCTTATTTTATGGTTTAAAAAATTTATGAAACAAAATAAAACAATACAACCTGCAACGATTGCTGCCATAGCATTTGGCGCTGCTGCGCTAGGCGCTTTGGCAATGGGAGCATTGGCTATCGGTGCTTTAGCTATTGGTAAATTAGCCATCGGTAAGGCAGCTATTAAAGAACTGAAAGTAGGCAAGCTTACAGTAGATGAAATAGTAAGGAAATAATTTTCAGTAGAGCTATTTTTAAAGTATATGGTGTTATACTTTTAAAGAACGAGAATCTAAAATCAAACTATTGTTTTACTATTTTTAATAACCGCGTCTTCTCTCCATTGCTTATACGAAGTAAATACATTCCTGCTGGCGCACGATTTATTAAAATTGATTTTATACTGCTTCCTTGTTCAACATGACTTTGTTCAAATTCAATCTTTTTGCCTTGCATATCGTAAACGGCAATAGAAATATTTGCAGCTAACAAGCTGTAAATATTTACCACCAATAGATCGTTTCTTATCGGGTTTGTAAATACAGAAGCAGTAAATAATGTCCTTTTATTCTCAACCGTGGCAATGGAACTTAATTGAGCAGTGCCATTCTTGTCTGTGATTTGTAAGCGATAGTAAAGCTTTTGGGCACTTACAGCAGCAATGTTATCGTCATAATAATAATCGTTTAGGTTGTTGTTCTTTGCTAATGCTTGGCCAACCGTAACGAAATGCACACCATCATCGCTTCGCTGAACTGCAAAAGAAAGCGTGTTAATTTCATTGGTTGTTTGCCATGCCAGTTTTGCTAAATTGTTTTGACGATAGGCTGTGAAGTTGAGCAACTTCAAAGGCAAAATGCAGTCATGCAGTATTCTTACAAACACCACTTTTTTTTGATTTTGCCATCCGCTGTCTGTCCAGTATTGATAAACCGTTTCCGTAATAAAATTATCGCTGGCAGTATAATAAGGTGAGTTATGATAGGTAGCAGTTAATAGGAAGCGATTTTGCCATAAAGAATTAGAGTCAATGTATTTTTGAACCAATTCAGTACTAGAATTGCTTATTGAATCGTAACTGTAAAGATGCAAAGAATCCATCTGCCAGTTATTGTTTACCCAGCGTTGGACCGTATCGGTAGCTGGTGTTCCAGAAAGGACGCCTTTTGTCGGATAAGTAAATAACTGTCGGCTACTATTGATCCAATTATTAATTGTTGTATCCCAATGCTGGGTTATTTCATTTGTTTTTCTTTTAAGACTATCATAAGTATTGATTTCCTGATAATCATTTCGCCAAGTTGCCAAGATAGCATCTTGATGAAGATGCATGGCTACAGTGGAAAAGTCACCGTTCATGTACGTGTATAAATCTTGACTTATTGGTTGCCAATCATTATCTACCCATTGTTCCTGTACCGTAGCAACAGGACCATATATATATCCATAGTAAGTGGTTCTGGATGTATTTATCCAAGCACCATCTTTCATTACCTGTGTTACTTTAAATGATTTGCCAGTTCTAATGCCGGGACTATCGGAAGCGAAAGTATAAATGTAAGTATCTAACAGACTATCCTTCCACATAGTTCCCGTATAATTCCGATATAAGGTTGAATCATACAAATTACAAAGCCAATCGCCTAAATAAATGATATCACTGTTAACTTTAAACTGTTCATTCTGCCATTGATAAGTGGTAGAAGTGTCTGGAACAGGATCAGAGTTCTGCGCCTGCAAAAACTGAATAGAAAACAAAAGAATAAGAAATGTAAAAATAAACTTCATAGCAGTCAATATTGGTAGAGCTTAAATATAAATGGTTTACTTCAATACTCGTTTCCTTTTTACTGTTCTTTTGTAGGAAATGATGCTAAAATCTAAAAGTAAATATCCATCAATGCCGTTTGATTTTAAAATAATTCAATTCCCAAACCCGGTTTACCACTTATTGTTACATTTCCAAAATCGTAGTTCAAGCCGGTAGCAATGTCTTCGCTTAATAATAAAGGTCCATCCATATCCACATAATCAATTTGCGGCAGCAAATGCGCAATAGCTGCCGAGCCGACGGTGCATTCATTCATGCTGCCTACCATCACACTTAAATTTAGTTCTCTTGCTCTTTTTATCATTCGCAAAGCAGGTGTTAAACCGCTGCATTTGGTAAGCTTGATGTTGATACCGTGAAAGTGGCCTGCGCATTTGTCAACGTCTTTTTCAAACACGCAACTCTCATCTGCAATCAGTGGCAAAAGAGATTGTTCATACAATACTTTCATATCATCAAAGGCATCTTTTGCCAGGGGCTGCTCAATCAATTCAACGCCTAATTCTTTTAATGCCGGAATTTTTTGTATTGCTTCTTCCAACGTCCAGCTAGCATTGGCATCTGCACGAAACGGAGCATTGGTATGTTGGCGAAGTGCCGTTACAATATCAATGTCATCGGGCTGCCCCAGCTTGATTTTATAAATGGGTGAAGGATGGCTTTCCATTTTTTCAACCATCTTTTCAATTGTATCCAAGCCAATGGTATAATCGGTTGGCGGCGTGGCCTTCCATTCGGTATTCCAAAGTTTGTACAACGGTTGCTTTTTCATTTTACCCATTAAATCCCAACATGCAATGTCGAGCGCGCAAACCAAAAAAGGATTGTTAGGAATCAAGTGATGCAAGTAATGCCAATAGCGTTCAGGCTCGGTTAAAGCAAACTTTTCAATCATCTTTTTGTTTCGCCCTAAATCTTCAATCATTTGCTCAACCGTAATGTTGTAATACGTTATAGCAGGCGCTTCGCCAAAGCCAGTAAAGTTTCCGAGCGATAGGGAAACAATCAGGGATGGCTGATGCGTTTTGGTGCGACCGCCAGAGATTGTAAACGGATACTGAAATGGAAGTGAAATCGCTTTATAATCTACTTTCATAATAATGTGTTTTTAAATGGAAGAATGTGCTACATCTCATACGGTACAAGGGTTTCAGCCTTCCGATGGCTTCTTACTGTATTGATCAACTGAATGCAAACAGCGGCAATAATTAAACCTAAACCAATATAAAAAGTAGAACCGAAATCTTTGTTTTCATGGTAAATTAGAAATGCGAGCACAATGCCATAAACCGGTTCCATTGTGGTGGTTAAATTCATGGTGAAAGCGCTTACTTTTTTCAACGCATCTAAGTACAAACCAAACGTAAAAACAGTGCAAACCCAACATAAAATCAACAGCCATAACCAGTCTTGTTTGGATGGTAATAATGAAGGCGCTGGAAACAAATAATTGTACAGGGGCATTAAAAGGGAAAGAAAAAGAAAAGCGCCTGTAAGCTGGTAGCGCGTCATGGTTTGCGGCTCATAGCCTTCCACTACAGCTTTTGTTTAAAATAGAAACAATGACGATAAAAACAGCCGCTGCCAAACCAATGTAAATGCCGGTTGAAAATGCAAGATTGGAGAGATAAATTAAGGCAATACCGCACAATGCCATCAATCCCAGCACCACTTCAAAAGCATTGATGCGACGCTTAAAAAAAAGAGGCTCGAGCAGTGACGTAAACAAGCCCGTGGTTGACATGCACGTGAGTGCCACAGATACATTGGCATACTTAATACTGCCGTAAAAACAAAGCCAGTGCAATGCCAGCACGCCGCCAATGGCTCCGATTTTTACAATCTCCTTTTTAGGAACCTCCTGCTTCGATTTTGTGAACAAAAACAAACCCCAGACCGTTGCCACCGTTATCAGCAAACGCCACCACACCAGCAAGCCTTCGTTGAGTGTAATCACTCTTCCCAACACACCCGTAAATCCCCATAAAAAAATGGCGAGGTTCAATTTCAGCAAGGCAGATTTCATGCGCCAAAGTAAAAGGAGATTTATGATTTATGATTTTTGATTTGTGAATAATGATTGCTTTGTTTTGCAATAAATAATGGTTTATGATATATCGTGCAATTGGTGTAATGAGTGGCTCTTCGCTGGATGGATTGGATATTGCGTTTGTTTCATTTGAAGAAAATCGTGGCGAATGGAATTATAAAATTATTGCAGCAAACACTTATCAGTATAGTGAAGCCTGGCAACGTAGATTGAAACAGGCAAGCAACTTGTCAGCGTATGATTATCTGCAATTGCATAGCGAATACGGAAAGTTGATCGGAGAGCAAATCAACGCATTTATAAATGAACACAATTTGCATCACCAGGTGCAGTTAATTGCTTCGCATGGACATACCGTTTTTCACGCACCAGAAAATGGCTTCACTGCGCAGATTGGCTCTGGTGCTGCGATTGCTGCTGTTACCGGCATAAATGCAGTGAGCGATTTGCGTGCGATGGATGTGGCTTTGGGCGGCCAGGGTGCACCTATTGTACCGATGGGCGAGAAGCTGTTGTTTGGCGATTACGATGTGTTGTTGAACATAGGTGGCATTGCCAACTTAACTTGTAAGCAAGGTGATGAATACATTGCATTTGATGTGTGCCCTGCTAATAAAGTTTTGAATTTATTAGCAAACAAAGAAGCTAAAGCATATGATAAAGATGGCGCTATGGCCGCAACAGGGGAAGTGCACGAAACTTTATTAAATACACTGAATAATTTGGATTATTATTCATTGCCCTTTCCAAAATCACTCGACAACAGTTTTGGCATCCAAACCGTTTTTCCCATCATCGAAAGTTATGAATCGCTTTCTACTTCTGATTCATTGCGAACCTACGTTGCACACATTTCATTTCAAGTAAAATCATCACTTCAATCATTAGGTAATCATTTCACAATTAATGATAAACAATTACTAGTAACCGGCGGTGGCGCATTGAATCTATTCTTACTTAATACCCTTCAGAAAGCCTTACTACCATTAGGTTTCAGCCTTGTTCTGCCTGAAGCCGAAGTTGTGAATTTCAAAGAAGCTTTGATCATGGCTTTGTTAGGTTTGCTGCGCTGGCGCGAAGAAAATACAACATTGCAAAGCGTTACCGGCGCAAGCCGGGGCAGTATTGGCGGTGCCGTGTGGATAGGGCAGGAAGCTTAAACCATTTTACTTTCTGCAAGTCTTTGTAAATTAATTTATCTGCCGTTTTAAAATACCACTATATAACTTTTATATTGCAAATTCAATAACGATTATGCTTAAACAGTTCGCTTTTGCCGCTTGCCTTTTTTCTTTGCTTTCATGTAGTAACAATGCAATGAGTGAAAAAGATGAAATAGCATATAATAAGCAAAGACAAAGTTTGTTGAATGAAGAGAAAACAAAGCCACTTTCTTTTTTAAAAGTGTATGCCAGCGATAAAAAAAATATATGGGGTAGCACAGTGGTAAAAGGCACAATATCCAACGCTGCAACCGTGTGTAGTTATCAGGACATACGTTTGAAGCTATTGAGTTTTGATAAAACCGGAAAGGAGTTGGAAGAACATGAAGATGTAATTGACGGCCCTGTGAAACCCAACAACAGTAAGGATTTTAAATTGCGTTATCATTTGCCGAAAAGCACCGACAGCGTTTCGGTTAGTGTAATGAGTGCTTCTATATCTGAGTAGTTTTTAATGATAATATCAAAGTTTATTTGCTTCAATGAATCGCATATTATTGATAGATGATGAAGAAAAATTGAGAAGTTTGTTGGCACGCATCATCAGCCTCGAAGGCTTCTCTGTTGTTGAATCCGGCAACCTGAAAATGGCTCAAAAAATCATAGAAAAAGAAGAGCCGGATGTTGTGTTATGCGATGTCAAGTTACCTGATGGAAATGGTGTTGATTTCATTGCCGCAGTCAAACCAAAATATCCTCTTATCGAAATCATTTTGCTTACCGCTTATGGCAATATTTCAGATGGCGTGCAAGCTATGAAGAACGGTGCTTTTGATTACATTACAAAAGGCGATGATAACGATAAAGTAATACCTCTTTTACACAGAGCGATAGAAAAAGTTACGCTGCAAAAAAGGTTACTTTCTTTGCAAAAACAAACCGGCAATTATTATAGCTTCGATAGCATTACGGGTACTTCCAAAGCCATTGTTATGGCAAAAGAACTGGCTAAAAAAGTAGCGCCTACCGATGCCACCGTTTTGCTTACAGGTGAAACGGGAACGGGCAAAGAAGTGTTTGCCCAGGCTGTACACAATGGCAGCAAACGCGCCGATAAAATGTTTCTTGCCATCAATTGCAATGCGTTTTCAAAAGAACTATTGGAAAGCGAAATTTTTGGTCATAAAGCCGGCGCTTTTACCGGCGCCATAAAAGATAAAAAAGGATTGATTGAAGAAGCGCACGAGGGCACTTTGTTTTTGGATGAAATTGGTGAAATGCCAATGGATTTGCAAAGCAAATTGTTGCGTGTGTTAGAAACTTCAGAATTCATAAAAGTGGGCGATACAAAACCAACAAAAGTAAACGTGCGTTTTATTGCTGCTACGAATCGCAACCTGAAAAGCGAAGTAGAAAAAGGAATGTTTCGCGAAGATTTATTTTACAGGTTGAATGTATTTGCCATCGAGCTTCCTCCTCTGCGCGAACGTAAAAGCGATATTCTTTTGCTGGCTGATATCTTTCTAAAATGGTTCTCTGAAAAAGTAAATAAAAATATAAACGGATTAAGTGAGGAAGCAAAATCGGCTTTGAAAAATTATATCTGGAAAGGCAATATCCGGGAACTAAGAAATATGATGGAGCGTGCCGTGATTTTAGAAGATGGAGATACGATTGATATTGATGATTTGCCGTTTGAGTTGCGTTTTGTTTCTTCAGAAGATATCAGTTCTTATGATTTATCTCTTGTTGAAAAACAGCATATTCAAAAAGTATTGCAACATACCAGTGGTAATAAAACAGAAACTGCCCGCTTATTAAACATTGGCTTAACCACTTTGTATAGAAAGATGGAAGAATACGGATTGCCGAAATAATACAAACTCTGTCATTTTGAAAATATACCCTTTCATTTTGAAAGGGTTTTTTGTTTTTACATTATAACCATTTCTAAAATAGTTCTTGCAACTTATTGATTACTATATGCTTATAATATAAGTTTTAAAAGAGCATCGCTAAGGAATGGCTTTTGGCACTTACAGGAAAAATATGTTTTATGAAATCGGTTATAAAGTTGGCAAAGAAAAAAATGAATCCGGTTAGCCTGAAGTCTTTGTTATTCATTACTCTTTCCTGGTTTTTGTTTTTTGTAATCATCTCTTTCATTTTACGGTACTAATTGATAAGGTAAAGCTTTATACAATGGTGTATGTCATCCTTTGTCTATCATAATTTGTAAGTCATGCGGTTGTACAGAAATAAAGCAAAGTTCATTGCGGTGCTTATTGCAGTATGGCTATTCGCAATCTCAATGGCGTATGCAACCATTGTAAAGTTTATTTTCTTTTTTAATTCACACAGATAAACCAAAAGTATGTACCTGTTTACATTATTAAAACACTACCATTTACATTTTAAAACTTAATGCTTATGCTTACTATCGTATTAATTATGGCAGGCTTATCAGGCTTTGCTTTATTCTTTAAATCCATCAAATGGTTCGATAAAATTTAATGACATGATCTATTTGTTTATTATCTCCATTTTGGTTTTCCTCTATATCTGTTATGTGTTGGTAAAACCAGAAAAATTTTAAGACTTTTTACAAAATGAATACTGAAATTATTGGCGTTATCGCCATGTTTGTTTTTACCGTTTTATTAGCCATTCCGCTGGGGAAGTATATGGGCAAAATATATATAGGAGAAAAAACATGGCTCGATTCTATTTTCAATCCGCTTGATAAATTCTTTTTTAAGATGAGCGGAATCAAGCCCGACAATGAAATGACCTGGCAGCAAAGCTTAGTGGCTTTGCTGGTTATAAACCTTGTTTGGTTTTTGCTTTCAATGTTTATTTTAATGAATATGAGCTGGCTGCCTCTGAATCCGGATGGCAACCCTTCTATGCCTGCCGATCTGGCTTTCAACACAACGGTTAGTTTTATTTCCAATACCAACCTGCAACACTACTCCGGCGAAAGCGCGGTATCATATTTAGGGCAGCTTACCTTAATGCTGTTTCAATTTATCAGTGCTGCTACTGGCATGGCAATATGTGCTGTGGTATTTATTTGCATGAGAGAAAAAACAACCGATAAGCTGGGTAATTTTTATAATTACTTCGTCAAATCCTGCACAAGAGTTTTATTGCCTTTATCAATAATTGTTGCCGTGATTTTAGTGTTTAATGGTGCGCCAATGACATTCAAAGGCAAAGACCAGGTCATATCATTGCAAGGCGATACGTTGAATGTAAGCCGTGGCCCGGCAGCGGCAATGATAGCCATCAAACAATTGGGTACAAATGGCGGTGGCTTCTTTGGCGCCAATTCAGCGCATCCGTTCGAGAACCCGAATTACGTAACCAACATGGCAGAAAACATATCCATCATACTCATTCCGATAGCAATGATTTTTGCATTGGGTTATATGCTCAAAAGAAAACGTTTTGCCGGGATGGTAATGGGTGTAATGACAGTTGGTTTTTTATTGTTTATGATTCCTTCTGTTTATAACGAAATGCACGGCAATCATGCACTTGGTATTGCGCAAAATATGGGCAATATGGAAGGCAAAGAAGTGAGGTTTGGATCTGCTGCTTCCGCATATTGGGGCATTACTACTACGGTTACTTCTAATGGCTCGGTGAATGCTATGCACGATAGTTTCATGCCGCTAACAGGCATGTTTACCATGCTTGGCATGATGGTGAATTGCTTTTATGGAGGCGTGGGCGTTGGCTTTCTCAACTTTTATATTTTTATGATCATTGCGGTTTTTATTTCGGGCCTGATGGTGGGACGAACGCCTGAGTTTTTAGGTAAAAAAATAGAAGCCAAAGAAATGAAGATTGCCGCCATCATTGCATTGTTGCATCCGTTGCTGATATTGGCAGGCACCGCAATTTCATCTTACCTGTATGCACATAACCCAACTGTTTATGCAGGCTGGCTGAACAATCCGGGCAACCACGGCTTTAGCGAAATGTTGTACGAATATTCATCAGCTTCTGCTAACAACGGGTCTGAGTTTGCGGGTCTTAGCGCTAACACACCTTTCTGGAATATTACCGATGGCATTGTAATGCTGCTTTCGCGCTTTCTGCCCATCATTGGTCCCGTAGCTATTGCAGGCATTTTGGCAAAGAAAAAATATGTGCCCCAAAGCGCAGGCACTTTACAAACCGATACTTCCACTTTTGGCATTATGGTGTTTGCAGTGATTTTTATCATTGCTGCGCTTTCTTTTTTTCCGGCTTTATCGTTAGGCCCGATAGCAGAATTTTTAGGAATGAAATAAATCAAAAGTAAAAAGTAGTAGTTCAGCAAGAAGTATTTTCTGGTCTTTCTGACTTACCAACTTACAGATTTTCAGACTCTCAAACAAATAAATATGGCAAAGCAACAATCAAATAAATTATTCGAAGCGTCATTGGTAAAAGACGCATTGAAGCATTCGTTCATCAAACTCAATCCTAAACTGATGTTCCGCAATCCGGTAATGTTCACGGTAGAGATTGGAACTGCCGTGATGTTAGCCGTTTGTTTGTGGATTGTTTCCGGCAATAAAACACAAGGCAGCCTCGCTTATAACCTCATTGTGTTTGGCGTTTTACTTCTTACTTTATTGTTTGCCAACTTTGCCGAAGCCATTGCCGAAGCAAGAGGAAAGGCGCAGGCAGACAGTCTTCGGAAAACAAGAGAAGACACACCGGCAAAAAAGATTTTTCCGGTAGGTGAAGTATTTGTTGATGAAATAAAAATTGTTTCCTCATCACAATTATTAATGGGTGATCGCTTTGTGTGCGAAACCGGCGATACAATACCGATGGATGGTGAAATTGTAGAAGGCATTGCCACTATTGATGAAAGTGCCATTACCGGCGAAAGCGCCCCTGTAATACGTGAAGCCGGCGGCGACAAATCGTCTGTTACAGGCGGCACAAAAGTATTGTCCGATAGAATTATTGTTGAGGTTACCACGCCTCCTGGAGAAACGTTTTTAGATAAAATGATTGCCTTAGTAGAAGGCGCATCCCGACAAAAAACACCAAATGAAATTGCCTTAACCATTTTGCTGGCTGGCTTTACATTGGTGTTTATCATTGTGTGCGTTACACTAAAACCATTTGGCGATTATGCCAATACGCCCATTACCATTGCGGCTTTTATTTCTCTTTTTGTTTGCTTAATCCCAACCACCATTGGCGGCTTGTTAAGTGCCATTGGCATTGCAGGCATGGATAGGGCTTTGCGTGCAAACGTGATCACCAAAAGCGGTAAAGCGGTTGAAACAGCAGGCGATGTTGATACTTTGTTATTGGATAAAACCGGAACCATCACCATCGGCAATCGCAAAGCCACTCACTTCCATGCGGTAAATGGCCTGGGTGAAAATCAGTTCATGGAACTCGCGGCATTAAGTTCGTTAGCCGATGAAACACCGGAAGGGAAATCAATTGTAGAACTGGCACTTTTAAAAGGCGTAAATCAAAGAAGGGCTGACGGTATGGAGTTTATCAACTTTACGGCTGAAACCCGTAGCAGTGGCGTAAACATACCCGGTGGAAGAAAAATACGCAAAGGCGCACAGGATGCCATTCGCAACATGGTTATCAAAGCCGGAAATAATTTTCCCGACAATGCGACAGAGATTGTAAAAAACATTTCACAAAATGGTGGCACTCCGCTGGTTGTTGCAGAAAATAATGAAGTAAAAGGAGTGATAGAATTGCAGGATATTATTAAACCAGGCATTAGCGAACGCTTTGACAGACTTAGAAAAATGGGCGTAAAAACGGTGATGGTAACCGGCGATAATCCATTAACCGCAAAATTTATCGCTACTAAAGCCGGTGTTGATGATTTTATTGCTGAAGCCAGGCCAGAAGATAAAATGAACTATATAAAGAAGGAACAAACCGGCGGTAAACTGGTAGCAATGATGGGCGACGGAACCAACGATGCACCTGCACTTGCGCAAGCCGATGTAGGAGTTGCCATGAACAGCGGAACTGCTGCAGCTAAAGAAGCCGGTAACATGGTTGACCTGGATAACGACCCGACAAAACTGATTGAAATTGTTGAAATTGGTAAGCAACTATTGATGACGAGAGGAACGCTTACTACCTTTTCGATAGCGAATGATGTAGCCAAATATTTTGCTATTGTTCCGGCTTTATTTATTGCTTCTCTCCCCAGCCTGCAGCGAATTAATATTATGCACTTACACAGCCCCCAAAGCGCCATTTTATCGGCTGTTATTTTTAATGCACTTATCATTCCCGCTTTAATTCCACTGGCTTTGAGAGGTGTATCCTATAAGCCGATTGGGGCTAGTGCTTTGCTAAGAAGAAACTTATTGATTTACGGTTTTGGCGGTATCATCGTGCCTTTTATCGGAATTAAACTGATTGATTTGATAGTAAGCATTTGGTTTTAAAGAAAAGGGTTAATAACTGTTAAGCGATTTTCGATGAGTAATCCGTTTTGCATATCTTCTGAATATAAAATAGAGCAGCCTGCTGCAAGGGCAGAAGCGACTATTTTAGAATCGTATGAGCTTAAGCCATATCTCTCAAATACATGGAAAGCTGTTTCTAAAACAGCTTCATCCTCATTTTGTAAGTACGACGCTTTAATGAGAAATCTTACAAAGGCAAGAGCATCTTTTTTATCAAGTTTTCTTTTTCTTAAACAGACATGCAAACATTCAAAAACAACTTGCGGAGATATAAAACCAGTTGCAGCAATTAAAGAAATAGCAATCTTTTTCTTTTCGGATAACACATCATCAATCAGGTATAGAGCAATATTTGAATCAATAAAAAATTTATCGTTGGTTGGCTTCATCTCTATCAAATTTAAAATCGCTCATATCTACAGAGATTTTATTAAAGAAATCAATTGCTTCTTTTACATTTCTTCTTTTTTCTTCAAAAGAAACATCCCCAACTTCTGAAGCCGTAACTTCTATTTCTTTATGCAAATACTCTTTAGGAAGCTCAATCCGCAAGTCTTCTTCACTTTCAACTTTAACCACTTTTCTAAACATAACATCTTATTTCTCCAAAAATAAAAATAGTATATGAAACAAAACATTTTTATAGCCATCCGGTTGACGCTGGTCTGCACATTTGTTTTTGCCGGAATTTATACCTTACTGATTTTTGGTATTGCGCAAGCCGCGCCTGGCAAAGGTTTGGGCGAAACGATTACTGTAAATAACAAGGTAGTTGGTTACAAATTAGAAGGTCAAAAATTTACCGATGACAAGTATTTCAACAGCCGCCCTTCTGCAGTTGATTACAATGCTGCAGGTTCTGCAGGCAGCAATAAAAGTCCTGCCAGTCCTGAATATTTAAAAACAGTGCAAGAAAGGATTGATACATTTTTGGTGCACAATCCAACAGTTAAAAAAGATCAAATTCCTGCCGATCTGGTGACGGCTTCGGGTAGTGGCTTGGACCCTGATATATCCCCACAAGGTGCCTTTGTTCAAGTTGGCAGGATTGCGAAAGCAAGAAATGTTTCAACCGATAAAATCGAAGCTTTAATTAATGGACAGGTTGAAAAAGGAATACTAAGCCCTTATACCGTTAACGTATTGAAATTGAATATAGGTTTGGATAAACTGAAATGAAAACTACAAATGTAGGTTGGTTGCAAGGTCTTTATTTATTGTATGTATAGCAATTGCGCAAGGAAGTATCTTGCAACAACAATTACAATTTTAACAGCTATTAGTTTTTGAGTAATGAATGAACAAGGCGAACATAACGCAGAAGAATGGCTGCAAAAGGCAAATACCACAAATGTAGTAAAGGGTAAGCTCAAAATTTATCTCGGCATGAGCGCAGGCGTTGGTAAAAGCTATCGCATGCTGCAGGAGGCGCATACATTATTACAAAACGATGTAAATATAAAAGTAGGATACATTGAAACGCATGGGCGGAGAGAAACCGAAGCTTTAACCGAAGGGCTTTCCTTTATTCCGCGAAGAGAAGTGTTTTATAAAGGTAAGCGTTTGGAAGAACTGGATGTGCAAGCGATTTTATTATTGCATCCTGATGTTGTTGTGGTTGATGAACTGGCACATACCAACATTCCGGGCAGCAAAAATGAAAAGCGCTGGCAGGATGTACTGGATATGATAGATGCCGGTATTGATGTAATTTCTGCAGTGAACATTCAGCACATTGAAAGTATCAATGAAGATGTAAAACAGATTACCGGTATTGAAGTAAAAGAACGGGTGCCTGATAAAATTTTGCAGCTCGCCGATGAAGTGGTAAACATTGATTTGCCGGCAGATGAACTCATTGCCAGGTTGAAAGCAGGCAAAATTTACGACCATTCTAAAGTGCAACAGGCGCTCACCAACTTCTTTCAGCCGGATAAAATTTTACAACTGCGCGAACTGGCTTTGAAAGAAGTAGCAGGGCAGGTAGAGCGCAAGGTGGATTATCAAATTACGGCAAAACAAAAGCCTTACCGGCACGAACGTTTATTGGCTTGCGTATCTTCTAACCACGCGATTGCGCAACGCATCATTCGCAAAACGGCAAGACTGGCTTCTTACTACAACAGCAACTGGTTTGTATTGTATGTGCAAACGCCAAATGAAGCTTCCGATAAAATACCTTTGTCGACACAAAGACACCTCATCAACAATTTTAAAAATGCAACAGAGCTAGGCGGTGAAGTAATTCAAAAAAAAGCTGTGAATGTTGCTGCTTCCATCATTGAAACGGTTACTGAAAAGAACATCACTACCCTCTGTTTAGGCAAGCCGCATTTCAATTTGTTTCAAATCATTTTACGAACCAGTATCTTTAATCAACTCCTCACCACACTTTCTAAAAACAATGTTGATCTTGTTATCTTATCCTGATGGCACTTACCGTAAAAAATAAAATCTGGCTGGGCACTTTGTTTTTGTTTTTGCTCCTTTTGTTAACGGGCGGCGTTGCCATTTTTTACATGGCAAAATTAAAAGCCAATGCACAAAACGTATTGCAGGATAATTATGAAAGTTTGCTGTATTGCCACACCATGCAAGTGCAAATGAATAACCTTTCGCAGAACTTTAATGCAACGGTAACAGAGTTAGAAAAAGCAATGCGGCAGGAGCTAAACGATATTACCGAACCAGGCGAAAAAGAAGCTGCTATCAATCTGAATAATGCATTGCAAAAATTGAAAAATGGAGATACAACACAAGTAAATGTGCAATACATTGATCGCCAGATCCAAGGTATTCTTTTCATTAATATGCAAGCTATCAAGCGCAAAAGCGAACGCGCTGAAGCATCCGCAAAAGATGCACTTACAATTATCATTTCAATGGGTGGCCTGGTATTTATTATTGCGTTTACTTTCATCGTTAATTTTCCTTCTGTCATTACCAATCCTATCAACCAATTGATTGATGCTATACAGGAAATTTCAAACAAAAACTACAAGTATCGCATTCATATTGATAATAAAGATGAGTTTGGAAAACTGGCAGGCGCTTACAATAATATGGCCGAACGACTCGAGTATTTTGAAAGCAGCAATCTGGCTCAACTGATGTTTGAAAAGAGTCGTGCTGAAGCAGTTATCAATAGTTTAAAAGACGCCAGCATCGGGATTGATAAAAACGATCGGATTTTATTTGCTAACCAGCAGGCCTTGCAGCTATTGGGTTTGCGATCAGAGCAAATGGTTGGTAAGCCCGTTGATGAAGTAAAAAAGAAGAACGATTTGTTTTCGTTTTTAATAAGCAACAACAATACTACACCGTTTACCATTGTGGTAGATAACCGCGAAAATTATTTTGCCAGAGAGATAATCGAGGTAGAACAAGGTGATGTAAATAACAAAGTGATTGTGTTAAAAAATATTACTTCGTTTAAAGAGCTGGATGTGGCAAAAACAAACTTCATTGCTACCGTTTCGCACGAATTAAAAACACCATTAGCAGCTTCTGATTTTAGTTTAAAGTTGCTGGAAGATGAGCGTGTAAGCAAATTGTCGGATGCGCAAAAAGAGTTGATTCAAAACCTCAAAGAAGATAACCAGCGAATGCTGAAAATATTAAGCGAGCTTTTAAACATATCGCAAATTGAAGCTGGAAAAATTCAGTTGAAGATTGATCGGATCAGTCCGCAAACCGTTATTGAAAATGCAATGCTGGCTGTAATGGCAAGTGCAAAAGAAAAAGGGCTTGATGTAAAAACAAACCTGCCAAACGATTTGCCCCTTATCAATGCTGATCTCGACAAAACAACCTGGGTACTGAATAATTTACTGACCAATGCTATTAAATATTCTTACACAAACAGTACAATAGAAGTGCAAGTTTACAGGCAAGATAAACAAGTTGTTTTTTCTGTAAAAGATACGGGCAAAGGCGTTGACAAGCAATATCTGCCCCGCCTTTTTGAACGGTATTTTCAAGTGCCCGGCTCGCAGGAAAAAGGCACTGGCTTAGGCCTGTCCATTTCAAAAGAATTTGTAGAAGCACAAGGTGGAAAAATTTGGGCTGATAGTGAAATCGGTAAAGGTACCACCGTTAGTTTTTGGCTGCCGATTGCAGAATGAAAAGCGGGTTCCACTCTTCTATAGCAAATTTAATTCAGCAATCTATCTATTAGCTTGTTTTCAAAAATATCCTAAATACTTATCTTTAAAAGTGAGGTATAAAATCAAGTTCCATATATTTTAGAAATATTTTTAAATGTTATTAAAATATATGTGGCTGTTAAAATGAAAACCCTATCATTGTATTATCGCTTTTTTAATAAAATCCCAAATACATGAGAAAGCCATTTACATCAGTAATGCACGTACTGTCTGCATTATCTGTTTCCGCACTTCTGCTTTCCGGCTGTACTAAATCTAATCTTAAAAGTTCTGCTGATCAAAGCCAGAGTGAGCCGGGAAACGCCACAATCTCCGGCTTGCATACCTATGGCGTGCTGCCGCCTGACCCTGCCCGCTATTCTAAAGTGCCTTCCTACTCGGCCGTTGAAATCAACAACATGTTCAGGAAGAAAGGTGTAGCGGAATCTGTTGCAGGAGAACCGGCTACTTATACGCTTGCCTCGCAGGCAGTAAGAGACCAGGAACAGATTGGCTCCTGCACGGCTTTTACCGGCTCTGAAGCCAATGAAATATTGCGGTATTATAAAACCGGCTCATGGCCTTCTGTACTAAGCCCGCTATATCTCTATTACATTGAACGTGTAAAAATTGAACATTACTCTATTGGCTCCGATCCCGGCGCTGAAATGGTAGATATACCTGAAGCCCTGCAAGGATGGGGACAAAGCATAGAAGCTGATTATGCGTATCCAACCAATGCACAGGGAACTGCAGGGCCTTCTTCAAAAGCTTATAAAACAGCACCCAACTCTACTGCCGTAAGCAATGCATTGAACTACGAAATAGGCGCCGGTGCATCAAAATATGGAATGGTTACACAGGGAGACACGGCTACTGTTAAAGCACTTCTTCTGAACAATGTTCCTGTAATGATGGGCTTCAACGTGTACGACAATTCAAGCTATACAATATTCGAAGGTTTAAATACCACCAACTATACTTATAGCCCTTTAACTTCTACAGGCAGTTTAAAAAGCGGTCTCAAACTGTTGGGCGGTCATGCCAATGTTATCATTGGATACGACAATAACAGGCAAGCTTTCTTAATGGAAAATTCATGGAGTACAAACTGGGGCAATGCAGGCTACTGGTACTTGCCATATTCTGTATTCCAAAGCAGCAAAATTGTGCCTACGGGCAATGTGTATTGGGCAAGTCTCTAAGCACATTGTTTCTTAATATTGTGATATTTCTACAAAAACAAAAGCCCCAACACATCGGGGCTTTTGTTTTTATTGGAAATATAGAATTTAACCGTTGCTTTTGTCGTCTTTCAAATCCTGTTTATCTTTCTTCAGATCTTTGCGATCAGCTTTCAAATCCTTTTTGTCTTTGTGAATGTCTTTTGTATCGGTAGCAACATCTTTTTTGTCTTTATTCATGTCTGTCTTGTCGGCCTTTACATCAACTGCATCATGGTTCCGGTCTTTTACATCTGTATGAATGTCTTTGTTATCATTTGTAATGTCCGCTCTGTCTTTCTTCGCTTCAGCAACATCCGTTTTTACATCAGCTTTGTCTTTGGCTAATTCAGTTGTGTTGCCGTCTTTTTTGTCGGCAGCAATATCCTTACGATCGTTTTGAATATCCTGTTTGTCTTTCTTTATATCTGTAACATCGGTTTTGCGTTCTGCTTTATCGTTATGAATGTCTTTGTTATCATTCATAACATCCTGCTTGTCTTTTTGCAAATCCTTTTGGTCAGTTTTTACATCAGCCACATCTTTGGTTCTGTCTTTTTCATCTTTTTGTAAGTCTTTGGTGTCGGACGCAATGTCTTTTTTGTCCTGATGAATGTCGTGCCGGTCGTGACGAATATCATGTTTGATAACATGGTGATGAACAGCGGCGATTTTTTGTGCGGAAGCTGCATAAAAGGTGGTTAAGAGAACCAATAAACTGAAGAACATTGTTTTCATAAATCTAGTTTTGTTAGTAATGGAAAATTTTTGTAATAGATGGTGGGAGTTATAAAAGGTTTAACGATGCCGGAAAATAAAGTAAAAACAAAGGAGAACTGGAACAATTAAAGAAAGAAGGGAACATAAAAAGCGGCAAAAACAAAAGGAGCCTTTTTGTTTTTACAATAATATTCTGATGCCCACCAAAGCCAGGCAAACGGCCAATATTTTTACAATCAACACTGTGTTTATTTTGTGCGAAATATAAGCGCCGAGTTGTGCGCCCGGTATTACACCAATGCACAAGCCAGCCAGCATTTTCAGCACATGAGGGTTGTTGTAAGTGCCTTGAAAGAAATGCACGGCAACACTTACCGTTGACATGATTGCCAAAATAAAATGCGATGTTGCTGTAGCGATATACACCGGAAACTGAAGCCACTGCACCATTGCCGGCACATGAATGATGCCACCGCCGATGCCTAATAAGGGCGAAAGAAAACCTACTAAAATACTAATGACGATGCCAATGGTTTGGTTGTACGAATACGAAAACGTTTCGCCCTGCTTGTCGGTTAAAGTATGATGTGTTAAGCCTTTTTGGTCATTGCATGCACTCGTTTGGTTTTGCGTGTTTTTACTGGTTCTGATAAATAAAAAAGAGGCCAGTACAAGCAATAAAATGCCAAAGATGATATTAAAAACATGACGGGGAATATACTTCACAAGAAACACCCCGGCAATGGAGCCGGGAATGGTAAACAGGCTGAACCGGATTCCGGCTTTATAATCTATCCTTCCACTTTTTGCATACGCTATAGAACCTGAAATGGCATTCACTGCAACTACCGCAATGGAAATAGCAGTAGTAACATTGGGAGGCATATTTTTATCTGTGATGATTAACAGCGGCACCAGTAAGAAACCACCACCTGCGCCAATGAGCGTTCCGAATGTGCCGATTACAAAACCAACAATGAGCAGTACAAAGAAATTATCCATGAATTGTTTTGTGGTGAAGAACGGATTCCTAATCGTGCAAAGGTAACTCTGTTCAAATATTTATCTAAAAAAGCGGCAAAAACAAAGTCGTGAATTAGGGTTCATCACAAAAGAGATTGGCTTTACTTTTCATCCATGCACCACGCAATCGCATCTGGAAAAACCTTTGCCCACGAGGCTTCTGAGTGGTTCGCTCTTATATCATTTACATACTTCACTTCATTTCCTTCTTCATAACCTCGTTTTTGCAAAGCCGCTAACATTGCGTTTACACCAGGCTGCAACTGTGCATCCAGCCCAACGCCGCCGTTGGCAATATAAAATGATATGAGCTTCTTTTTGCCGCGATATGATGTAACGTTTTTTACATAATCAAGCTTGTTGATTTTAAACGCAGGCGAAAGACAGATGGCTTTTGAAAATATATCAGGATGCTGCCAAACCAGCATAAAAGAAATCAATCCACCCAACGAAGAACCGCCAACAAATGTTTGCGCTTTGTCTTTGTTAGTTGCATAAGATGCATCAATAAAAGGCTTCAATTGTTTTATTACAAAAGTCATATATGCTTCGCCTTTTGGGCCCGGCGCATAGTCAAACGAACGGTCTTGCGTGTTATAAATTCCTACCACAATTAGGGGCGCAATCGTGCCGGCTTTGATTAAGCTATCGCAGGTTTCATCAACCTTCCATTCCACGCCAAAAGCACTGGTGGCAGGATCGAAAACATTTTGCCCGTCCTGCAGGTACAAAACAGGATAACGTGTCTTTCCCGAACTGTCATAATCAGGCGGCAACCATACAGCAACATCACGGTCTTTAATGCCTTTGCCTTTCATCGCAGGATAATATTGCACCGTTCCTGTAATGTGATGTTCGGTGGTTTGGTTTTGCGTGTTTTTTGTCCAGTTATCAATCGTATTTTGAATGATAGTATCGCGTTGCAAATTGGCAGACAGGTTAGAAAGCGGCGTACCGTCTTCTTTTGCACCTTCATGTTCCCAACTTCCTAATGTGTATTTGTATTCAACCGAAACAGGCTTATCAATATTGATGCGAATGCTCCAGAGGTGATTGCCTTCATAGTTCATTTTTGTTTTGCCCGGATTCCATTCACCCAATGGCGCAATGCTGCCCGTAATAAAAACCGAACTATCTTCAGACAACGTAGTTGAAGTAAGCTTGAATGTAACAGAAATGGAATGTTGCTTTTGCGCTTGTAATTTTATCATAACAAAAAAGACGAACAAAAACAAAGTAGCAATTTTATATTTCATACAGTCGCAACAATACAAATTAAAGTGAAGCGATGCGCCTTTAACTTCCTGCAATAAATTTTTAGTAATTGCATTATAATTGCTTACCAAACAATACTCAATCGCCACTATGGATATTGCTTCGCCGCCTTCTGCTTTCGCACTCAGCAAACGTCATCCCAAACAACTGTTTTATGTATCCTTCGCCAGCATGTGGGTTTGGTTTTCGTATTATGGTGTAAAGGCGTTGCTCATCGCTTACATGGTAACACAAATGCACCTGCAGGAAAAATACAGTTATGCCGTTTTGGGCACGTATGCAGCGCTGGTATATGGCTTGCAAATATTTGGCGGCGTGCTTGCCGACAGGTTGCTGGGCTTTCGCAAGTCAATGATTTGGGGCGGCATTTTAATGATCTGCGGACACGCTTTAATGTCGCTTCCATTTCCGCACCTATTCTTTGCAGGATTATCGTTCATTGCCTGGGGCAGTGGTTTTTTTAGCGGACCTGATGCTGCTATTATTGGTATGTTTTATTCTAAAAAAGATCAAACTCATAAAGACAATGGCTTTATTCTTTTTTACATGATTATCAATACCGGCATGGCGTTGGGCGGTTTGGTGTGTGGTTATGTAGGGCAAAATATCAACTGGCATTACGGGTTTGGTTTAGCCGGAATTTTTATGGTTTTGGGTTTGATTAATTTTTGTTATGGTATTCCTTCTTCTGTTGGTGCACCACCCAATAAAGAACGATTACAAAAGAAACTGCTATTTGTTTTCACACCAGAAATTACCGTGTATGTTCTATCACTTGTGGCCGTGTTGCTTACCTTAATTTTGTTTCAGCATACCGGCATTATGGATGTGTTGGTATTGCCCATAACATTACTATCATTTGTTTATGTTATTTACATTGGGGTTCGTTCTTCCAATGAAGTAAAATATAAGCTGTTTGCGCTCTTGTTTGTATTTGTTATGTACGCGTGTTGGCTGGCTTTATACGAGCAAAGCACCGGCGCATTAAACTTATTCATCCTTCGCAATGTTAATGTGCAACTCGGCAGCTTTACCGTACCTGCATTGGCGTTTAATAATTTCTTTCCTTCTTTTTTATTGGTGATGCTTACGCCGCTGGCACTGACAACCTGGAAGCATTTTGCAAGGCGAAACAAAGAAGTGCATACGTTCACCAAACTTATCATTGGCATTGTTGCCATGGGTGTTTATTTCTTCATTTTATGGCTTGTATGCCATCATTATCAGCAAAGCGGTTTGGTGCCCATTGCATTTATGGCACCGGCTATGTGTTTATGGAAATCGGTGAGGTTTGTATTGGTCCTACGATGCCTTCTGCAACCTTTAATTTATCACCCATTCACTTAGTGGGAACATTAATGAGTATTGGCGCTTTATCAGGCGCACTGGCAGAATATTTAGCAGCTAAAATCGGTTCGTTAATGACAGTGCCTTCAGGCATTATCAATCCCGCTCAAACCATCACTTATTACAGCACCATCTTTGGTAAACTGGCTTTGTTAAGTGCAGCCGTTGCAGTTGGTTGCGCCTTATTGTTTCCGGTGTTGAAAAAGTGGATGGGAGAGGTGAGGTGATTTGTGATTAATGATTTATTTCTTTTCAACACTCGTAAAGAAGGCAAGAACCACATCGTCTTTGCGAGGAACGAAGCAATCTGTACATATATCAAGTTTGTTTGTAAAAAGTCATCACTTCCGTATTCGCACTCATAAATCATAATTCATCATTCGCAAATCCACAGATTGCTCCCTGCCTCGCAATGTCGTTCACAAATCATTAATCTAAAATCACAAATCCTAAATCTATTCTCCTCTTCTCGGCTGCAACAGCTTTGCAATCAGGCCTGTCCAGCCCGTTTGATGTGATGCGCCAACACCTCGTCCGGTATCGCCGTGAAAATACTCGTAAAACAAAACATAGTTTTTAAAATTGGCATCGGTTTGCGCCTTTTCGTTATCGCCAAACACAGTGCGTCTTCCGTTTTTATCTAATAAAAACAAATTAGCAAGCCGTTGCGTTAAGAATTCTGCAATTTCATTTAAGGTTAAATACTTGCCACTATTGGTTGGGCATTCCACTTTAAAATCATCACCATAATAATGATGAAACCGTTGCAGGCTTTCAATGATTAAAAAGTTAATCGGCATCCACACCGGGCCTCGCCAGTTGCTGTTGCCGGCAAACATATCAGTAGTGCTTTCGCCGGGTGTGTATTCAACCGTTGACGTTTCACCATCCATGGTAAAAGTATAAGGATGGTCTTTGTAATATTTTGATAATGCACGAATGCCGTGGTCACTTAGAAACTCGGTTTCATCCAACATACGCTTCAATATCATCTTCATGCGATGACCGCGTAATAAGCTCAGCAAATGCTTTTGCGTAACGCCTTGTACCTGCCATCGCGAAACCAGATTGGCAAGGTTCGGACGGTTATCTAAAAACCATTGCAAGCGTTCATAAAACTGTGGTAGTTGTTCCATGCAATCGTGCTCAATTACTTCCACTGCAAACAAGGGAATTAAGCCAACAGCACTGCGCACTTTTAGTTTTTTTGTTGTACCATCTTCCATTTTTAAAAGGTCGTAAAAAAACTGGTCTTCGTCATCCCACAATCCTGCACCATCATCACCAATATCGTCCATCGCTGCCGCGATGTATAAAAAATGCTCAAAAAATTTAGTCGCCATATCCTGATACACCGGGTTGTACGAAGACAGTTCCAATGCAATGCGCATCATGTTCAGAGCAAACATGGCCATCCAGCTTGTACCATCCGATTGCTCGATATAAGAGCCGCCGGGCAAAGGTTTGCTTCTGTCGAAAACACCAATGTTATCCAGCCCGAGAAAGCCACCTTCAAACACATTGTTGTTCTCTTTGTCTTTACGGTTTACCCACCATGTAAAGTTGAGCAGCAACTTATGAAAAACAGTTTCTAAAAACGGCACGTCGCCGTTGCCACCATTATTCTTTTCATCAATTTTATACACACGAAACGCAGCCCATGCATGTACCGGCGGGTTCACATCACTAAAATTCCATTCATAAGCCGGCAACTGACCGTCGGGTTTCATGTACCATTCGTGCGTAAGCTTCAACAATTGTTTTTTGGCAAATGCGGCATCAATCACCGAGAAAGCTATGCAATGAAACGCCAAGTCCCACGCTGCATACCAGGGATATTCCCAATCGTCTGGCATCGAAATAATATCATCGTTGTTCAAATGCAGCCAGTCGTTGTTGCGTCCTTCCATTCTTTGCCGGGGTGGCTTTGGTTGTGCAGGATCGCCGTTCAGCCATTGCGGAATGTCGTAATAATAAAATTGCTTGCACCACAACATGCCTGCAAACGCCTGCCGCTGCACAAGCTTTTCATCGTCGCTCGTTATGTTTTTTTGTATCTCGTTGTAAAAGGTATCTGCTTCTTTTATACGGTTTGAAAAGATGGTTTTAAAATCATTGAAAGGCTTGCTGTTACTGCCTTTGCACAACCTTAAATGAAACGTTTGGCTTTTGCCCTGAGGAATTGTTACGTCAAAATGAACGGCTGCTTTTGTGCCTTCGGCATTGTTAACCCTATTTTTGTTTTGCCCTATAATGCAATCGTTAATGCCATCTTTTGTGTAAGAAGAAATGTTTTTGGAGTTATACAAACGTTCGTTGTTGGTCTCATTATCACAAAACAAAATCTCACCCCTCTCTTTCACATACAAATGATAATCGCCCAACACTTTCTGATGAATGCCAATGCTTTTATCGCTTTCTTTTTTCATCGTTGGCTTTTCATCATCATAACCCCAAATCCAGGTGTTGCGAAACCAAAGGGTTGGCAATACACTGATGTTTGCTTCCTTGTTGCTACGGTTACAAACCGTGAGTGTAATAAGTATATCTGTTGGTGATGCTTTGGCATATTCAACAAACACATCCCAGTATTCGTCGTTGTTGAAAATGCCCGTATCCATCAGGTCAAATTCAGGTTGAAGGCGGTTGCGTTTTTTGTTTTCATCAATCAGCCATTGATAAGGAAATTCCGCTTGCGGATATTTATACAACATCTTCATGTATGAGTGTGTTGGCGTGGCATCTAAGTAATAGTACAGTTCTTTTACATCCTCGCCATGATTGCCCTGGCCATTACTTAATCCAAACATCCGCTCTTTTACAATCGTATCTTTTTTATTCCACAAAGCCACTGCAAAACAAAGCAACTGTTTATCGTCGCAAATGCCGCCAATGCCTTCTTCGCCCCAACGATATGCTTTGCTGCGTGCGGCGTCGTGCGTTATATAATTCCAGGCATCGCCGTTGGCACTGTAATCTTCACGTACCGTTCCCCATTGCCGGTTGCTGATGTATGAACCCCATTGTTTCCAACTGGCATCGCCCAAACGTTGTTGTTCTTCGTTCATCTTTTTTATAGATTGATGATTTGCATTTGTAAACCTAACGAAAGTTGTACCGATTGTTTATTGCTTAAAAGCAAGGAAAAGACTTTACCGCAGAGAACGAGAGTGAAGAGAGGTTTCGCAGAGTTGATTTATCTCTGCGAAACCTCTTGTTTCTTTTTTCTCTGCGGTGAAATACATCTTTCACAACAACACCCTTTATTTTTACGGCAAAAACAAACATGGAATTATTAGGTGTCGGTTCAAGAATAAAACATCCTTCGTTTGGAAATGGCGTGGTTGTAAGATTGAATAAGAGAAGCTATGATATATGTTTCATAGATAGCGGTGTAAGGCAGGTGCTGAAAGAAGCACCGATGGAAGTGATAGAAAGGATAGAGCCTGAGTTTACTGTTAGCTTCAGCGAAGCTGAAGATGCTTTGATTAAAATATTACGCGCCTTCAGCGACATAACCGAACTGGTGCCATTGGGCGAAAAATGGAAGAACGGCTTGATGATTTTAAAGCCCGGCGATTCATCTTTAAAAGAAAAAGAAGTGCCGGTAGAAACCTTTTTTCATAAGATTGTGATGCTGCGCGACAGGCTGCGCGTGATGGAACAACGCATCAATGCGCATAAGCTCTTAAGCGATGAAGACAAGATAGATTTGCAGCAATACATAACGCGTATTTATGGTAGCCTTACTACTTTCAACATCTTGTTCAAGTATCAAACCGATGCGTTTGTAGGAGATAAGAGTTAGGTTTTGTTTTCGGCCATTTTTCTATAAAAACAAACATGAAGTTTATACAGCTAAAAAGCTTTGATAATTATATACAGGCTCATATTGCATTGGGCATTTTGCAGGAAGAGCATATCAATTGCTGGCTGAAAGATGAATACAGCGTTACTATTGACCCAATGTTATCCAATGCCATTGGCGGCATTAAGTTGATGGTTGCCGAAGTGCAGGTGGAAAGAGCGATTGAGGTATTGAATCTGCAGCAATTGGGTTGATTGTTACACTTTAAAATGTACTATTGAATGCTATGAAAGTCATAATAAAAATCGTTTTAATTTTAGGTTTATTTCTATTCCATTTTGCCTCTTTTTGCCAGCAGAACGATACCACTTTGGTGGATGTTGACCTGAACCTTTCAATGGGAAAAATGAAGCCAATCTGGGCCTGGTTTGGCTATGATGAGCCCAACTACACTTACATGAAAGATGGAAAAAAATTGCTGAGCGAATTGTCGGCCTTAAGCCCTGTGCCAGTGTATGTAAGAACGCATAGTTTGCTGGTAACCGGCGATGGAAAAGCGGCACTCAAATGGGGTTCAACCAATGCTTATACAGAAGATGCGAATGGAAAGCCGGTTTACAACTGGACGATTGTTGACAGTATTTTTGATACTTACATTCAGCGGGGCATGAAGCCGTTGGCGCAAATTGGTTTTATGCCCGAAGCGTTGTCATCTCACCCGCAACCTTACCGGCATCACTGGAAGCCCGGCGATTCGTACAGCGATATTTTTACCGGCTGGGCCTATCCGCCAAAGGATTATAAAAAGTGGAGTGAATTAGTTTATCAATGGGTAAAACATTGTGTAGTGCGATAGGGCAAAAAAGAAGTGGAAAGCTGGTATTGGGAAGTTTGGAATGAACCTGATATTGCTTACTGGAAAGGCACACTGCAGGAATATTGTAAGTTATATGATTATACAGCTGATGCAGTGAAGCGGGCTTTACCAACGGCAAGAATTGGTGGTGCCGATGTTACCGGCGGCGGTAAACAATTCTTAGATAGTTTCTTACATCATTGCCTTTATGAAACCAATTGTGTTACCGGTAAAAAAGGCAGTCCGCTTGACCTTGTTTCCTTTCATGCAAAAGGATCGCCGCGGATTGTAAACGGTACGGTTGTAATGAGCATCCGCAACCAGTTGCAGAACATCAGCGATATGATGAAAGTCATCACCTCTTATCCGCAGTTAAAAAACATTCCCATTATTATCGGCGAATCCGATCCCGAAGGTTGCGCTGCATGCGGCATGGCAACCGATCCGCAAAATGCTTATCGCAACGGAACTATGTATTCAAGTTATACAGCCGCTTCTTTTGCACGCGAATATGAACTGGCAAGCCTGTACAAAACAAATCTTACAGGTGCTGTTACCTGGGCGTTTGAATTTGAAAACCAGCCCTGGTTTTATGGCTTTCGCGACCTGGCAACCAATGGAGTTGATAAACCTGTTTTGAATGTGTTCCGCATGTTTGGTATGATGAAAGGAGATTTGATAGCAGCAAAAAGCAATCATCAATATATACTGAAAGAGATATTGGATTCAAGCATTAGAAGAAAGCAAACCGATGTAGGCACAATCGCTTCAAAAGAAAAAACATCAGCCGCCATCATGCTATGGAACTACCATGATGCTGATGTAAAAGGAGATACCGCTGTTGTTCGCATTGCCATTCATCACATTCCTGCTGCTAAAGTAAAACTAACGCAATACAGGATAGATGATACACATAGCAACTCGTATGAAGTATGGAAAAAGATGGGCTCGCCGCAACAACCGACTGCTGAACAAATTGCCCTGCTTGAAAAAAGCGGACAGTTGCAACAGGTAGATAAGGCCACAACCGTTACCGTACAAAATGGCTATACAGAAGAAATGATTCAATTGCCAAGGCAAGGCGTTTGTTTGTTAAAGCTGGATTGGTAAATAACGCAAAACAAAACGTTCATACACAATTGTTGGTAATGCGTCAATTTAAGTGGTATGTAACTAATTTACTCAATCTGACAGCTTCAAATAGATGAATTGCGTTGTTATGATAGAAGAAAATAAAAAACAGGTACAACAAAGTAGATAATTATGCGTAAACCATTCCTCATTTTACTGTTTTTGACTACCATCTTGTTTGGTTTTTCACAAGCAAAAACAAACATTTCTGCACGTGAACATTTGTTAATGGATTTTGACTGGCGCTTTGCATTCGGTCATCCTTGCGATGCTAAAAAAGATTTCAATACCGGAACCGGATATTTTTCTTACTTAGCCAAAGCCAGCTATGGCGATGGTGCAGCCGCCGAAAATTTTGACGACAGAAGCTGGCGCAAAGTGAACCTGCCGCACGATTGGGCTGTTGAATTGCCTTTTAACAGCAAGGCAAGTACAAGCCATGGCTTTAAAACCATTGGCAGAAACTTTCCTGAAACAAGCGTAGGCTGGTACAGAAAAACGTTTACTGTTCCGGCATCTGATATTGGCAGGCACATAACCATTGTGTTTGATGGTGTGTTTCGCAATTCGGAGGTATGGGTGAATGGCTTTTATCTTGGCAATCATGCCAGTGGTTATACCAGCTTTAATTACAACATCAGCGACTACCTGCACTATGGTGGCGAAAACACTATTGCGGTTCGTGTAGATGCAACAATGGAAGAAGGCTGGTTTTACGAAGGCGCCGGAATTTACAGGCATGTGAGGCTTGATAAAACATCGCCGCTGCATGTAAAAAACAATGGAACATTTGTAACTACCCGCTTACATAATAATATAGCTGACGTAACGGTTGAAGCAACGCTTATTAATGAAGGAAAAACAAATAAAACGGTAACGGTAATTCAAACAATCGTAGATTCTTCCGGCAAAACAATTGGAACGGATAGCCTACAAAACCTGCTGTTGAATGTGTATGAAGAAAGGAAGGTAACCAACAATCTTCACATCCTCAATCCGCATCTATGGTCGGTTGATACACCTTATCTCCATCAGGTAATTACTACCGTTATTGAAAAAGGAAAATTGATTGATAACTATGTAACCACATTCGGAATCCGAACCATCCGGTTCGATGCCAAACAAGGTTTGTTTTTAAATGAAAAACATTTTGAAATTCATGGTACCGATAACCATCAGGATGCTGCCGGCGTTGGCGTTGCTGTACCGGATGCACTGATTGATTATCGCATCAAACGATTAAAAGAATTTGGCTGCAATGCTTACAGAAGTGCGCACCACCCGGCAACGCCCGAACTGCTTGATGCCTGCGACCGGCTGGGTATGCTGGTGATTGATGAGAACCGTTTGATGGGCATTACAGCCACACATTTTGACGAAGTAAAAAACATGATTGAACGCGACCGCAATCACCCCAGTGTAATAAGCTGGAGTATTGGCAATGAAGAATGGGGCATTGAAGGTAATGAGCTTGGTGCACGCATCGCATCAACTCTGCAGGCTTTTGTAAAATCAATTGATACTACACACGCCGTTACGGCAGCCATCAGCGGTGGCTGGCAAAAAGGTATTTCCAATGTGATTGATGTGATGGGCGTAAATTATGTCGGGCAGATTAATACTGATCAGCATCATGCAGAGTTCCCTAACCAGCCGATGTGGGGAACAGAAGAAGGTGCAACGCGTGCTACAAGAGGCATTTATTTTGATGATCCGCAAAAACATTACGAAGTCGCTTACGACCGCAAGCCGAGAGAAGATTTTTATAGTATTGAAGATGGCTGGAAATATTATGCACAACGACCTTACTTGGCCGGGATGTTTATCTGGACGGGCTTCGATCATCGCGGCGAGCCAACCCCTTTTGGCTTTCCTTCCATCGGTTCGGAAGTAGGCATGATGGACCAATGCGGCTTTTTTAAAGACGATGCATATTATTTAAAATCATGGTGGACGAATGATACCATTTTGCACCTTCTTCCACACTGGAACTGGCAAGGCAAAGAAGGACAGGAAATGAATGTATGGGCATACAGCAATTGTAGTGAGGTGGAATTGTTTTTAAATAAAAAAAATTTAGGAAAACAAACAGTGCCCATTAATGGTCATTTGGAGTGGAAAGTAAAATATGAACCCGGTGTGTTGAATGCCATTGGTTATAAGGGAGGGAAAAAAATAGCTGCGGATAAAGTGCAAACAACCGGCGAGCCTGTGGCGATACATCTTTCCGCCAATCAGAATATCCTCAAGGCAAATAAAGAAGACATTGCAATAGTTACCGTAAGTGCAAATGATAAAAGCAATTGGCAAGTGCCAACCGCTGATAATAAAATCAATTTTACTGTGAATGGTCCCGCTAAAATCATTGGTGTTGGCAATGGAAACCCAGTTTCTCTTGAGCCGGATAAATTTATTGAAACGATACAAACGGCTGCAATAGAAAACCTGAAAGAAAAGATTGAGAGCAACTTCAATAATACCAATGAAGTTATGCCGGAATACAACGATGAAAATTGGAATAACGCTTTTACGGATGAGCGGACACAGGCGTTTGGCGCATCAGCCAACATAATTATTTACAGAGGCAATTTCTCATTGCCGCAATATAGCAACGATGCGCAAATTTCTTTCTTTTACAAACCCATTGGCAAAGTGCAATCCCTTTTTATCAATGGGAAAAAAATTGCTGACAGTGTAAAAGAAAACGGCTCGCGCACAGCCTTTGTTTTAGATAAATCTATACTGCATAGTGGCAAAAATTCTATTGTAATTGTGGCTACGCCTTTATTAAAACAACATACCTGGGACAACATCAATATGAATGCAGGTAATTTTCAAATTGTAACACCGCCAACCGTTTGGAAACGTAAGTTATTTAATGGACTGGCGCAGGTAATCATACAATCAACCAATGAGCCGGGTGAGGTTATACTTACAGCAACAGCAGATGGACTACAACAGCAGCAAATAAAAATAAAATCAGCGCCTGCTGAAGTCAGGGCATCTGTTTCGGGTAATGATTAATAGGTTCAATTCGCGAATCATTTTTAAAATGACAAAACAAAAGCCAATGTTGAAATCAATCAGACATTTTATAAATAAAAAAATAGTAACCATTGCTGTATTTCTTACAGCATTTACAAGTGCTTCACCCCTGCCCGCGACTATCTTTTTCAATGTAAAAGATTATGGGGCAAAAGCAAATGGTAAAACGATGGTACTGCAATCAACGCAACCATTGCTGATGCGGTTTCAAAAGGCGGCGGCAAAACGGGGCAGGAAGATACGCTGCCTGAAAAAATAAATCAATATCCCGAGCCGGGTATGTTTGGTGCGGCTCCGGTTTATGGATTATGGGTTCGTCATGCAAAAAATATCAGTATCAGTGATGTTTCATTTCATTATATCAATGCTGAAAGCCGCGCTGCGCTTCGGTTTGAAGATGTGAAAGGTTTGTATTTGTTTCATGTAATTCCGCAAACAACAAGTGGCGTAAAGCCAATGGTTATGAAAGATGTTTCGGATGTTACCATCGTTCAAAGCCAGGCGTTGGAAGGAAAATAATCGTATCCTTAAGCATTTGTTTTTGCTCCTTTTTTCTTTATGCGGAATGCTCTTTTTAAAATGGTGATGGCTGGAAAAATCAATATATAATTCAAGTTTCCAGATAGTCAGAGAATGGATTTGAGTTGGTAAGCAAAGACAAAGAGGAAGACTTTGAGCAGGAAGCCTTTTGGAGTGACGGCATGAATGGAATGCGGCATCAGTTCAACGATTTCACTGATAGTCGTTTCCACCCGTTTACGCATGGCTGTTTTCAGGAACGCTATCCACGGCTCGTCCGGTCGTTTGCTGTTTGATTTACGGCTCACCATCAGTTCTATCCCTTCGGTTTCTTTATATAAATCTTCCAGTCCGTAATCTGTATAAGCGCTGTCAGCATACAAACGGCTCGTGGCAGGCAAATCAAAACTCATCCTGGAAAGGGCATGAACATCATGTTCTGAACCCGGCACAAAACAAAGCTCTACCGGAATACCTTCCTTTGTTGTTATCAACTGCACTTTGATGCCATAGAAATACTCTTTCTTGCTGGCATTGTATCCTCTGAACTCTTCTGCTGCCCCAAACAGCTTACTGCGCCTGATACGAATGTTATGACACACCTTCAGCGGAAATGAATCAATGATATATTCCATCTCCCGGCAGATGTATTTGAACAGCCTGCCCATTTCCTCAAATAACCAGCTTACAAGCGGCTGCACCTGATGCAGGCGCTTGGTAAAGCCGCTTTTCCCAATCATACATGGCATCATATTATGAGTACGCATATAATTGGCAGCACTGCTTTGATTGCCCTTGAAGTAAAGGGTGGATATAAGAGCCGTGGTGATGATTTCACTGTCATTCACTTTTCTCCCTCCTTCTTCGTAGTGCCCGATACCTTTTAAAATATCATCGATCAAACAGTAGATTCCGATAACTTTGTCCTGAAGCATTTGAGTAGTCGTTTTTGTTTTTTGCAACTCAAAAATACTTTCTCTCAAATGCTTCCCTTTTTCTTATAGCTCACACCCCCCATCACCATAACAGGAAACTTGCGTTATATAAATAAATCTTCCCACTACCTGTAAAAACAAAATATGGGTAAAACAAAACAAAGCGCCTAAAAAGAAAATGAAGGATGTTGTTAGCCCGCGGGATAATACATAATGGCGAACATTTTTATCTTCCAAACCAACAGACAACTTCTTTTTGGGATTGCTTACATGGAGTTGTATAAAAAACAAAACCAAACCAATGCAACCTACATTCATCCAGTAAAACACAAACGATTCGCTTATATAACCATACTCCGAAGTAAGTGCGGTGGTAAACGGAAGCAAAGCAACAAAAAACAAAACCAGCAGGTTGAGCCATATAATAGCACCATCGAAATTAGTAACATAACCAAACACACGATGATGAATGGTCCAGTAAAAACCGATAATAAAAAAGCTAAAAATAAAGCCAAGAATGTTAGGTACTATTTGGAGAAGAGATTCATTCAGCTTTTCAACACTAATAAGATTCTTCCAATTAGAGGCAGGAATTTTTATTTCAAGCACCAGCAGTGTAATGGCAATCGCAAACACAGCATCGCTGAACAAAATTAACCGCTCTAACTGAAACTGTTTCCGGTTTTCAAAAATGTCTTCCTGTTGCTGCATGTGCTTGAATAAACGCTATGAAAAATAAAAAGTGCACCACTAAAAAGAAGTGTGCGATGGTTTGTAACCGTCGGCAGAAAAGGCATTGCTTCTATCCATGCAGTCGTCTTTTTGGGATGTTATGGTTAGCAGACTGTCTTGTATGCTGTATTTATAATAGCCGGTATCGCTACCGCAACTACTCATTCCACTTACTTTAACCATCTTCAGCGTATCGCCATTCACTTTGTAAAGCGAAGTTTCTATCAGGTTTCCACCAACGTAAAGGAGGGAAGTATCTGCCTTAAAAACAAAGATGCCGGCGGATGGGTCGGGGATATTTACGATTCCCGTCCATTGCGTATTTTGTAAAGGATTGTTTGCCGGAACATGCCAGGAAATAAAAAAGAGTACGGTTAAAACGGTGAAGAGTAGCTGTCGCATAATGTTTGTTTTTGTTGATTTTTTGTAATGACGATGAATTGGTGAAAGAGTTATCTTTTGTTTTCAAATATAAGGGTTTGGCTAACGCAAATAAAACAGAAAGGATGCGATGGCAAGGTGTCAGGCACTTCCAAAGTATCACACAACTTAAGTACCTGCTATCATCGCACAAGTGCTTCATAATAATTTTCAACCACTTTTGTTTTCGTTGCATTAATTTGCTATCTGGTTTATCAACCAAATGCTTGCCGTGAACAACCAGGAACTTCATATTGAACGTTTGCTTTTACAACAAATAGCCTCCGGAAACGAGAAGGCTTTTCAAACTCTTTTCAACAGCTACAATACCAGGCTTCATCATTATATTTCCGGATTTGTAAAATCGTCGCAAATTGCCGAAGAGCTTGTAATGGATGTATTTTTAAAATTGTGGCTGGGTAGAGATTTGCTCATTCAAATCAAGAATTTTGATGGCTTTTTATTTCGCGTAGCGCATAATAAAATCATTGATTTTTTGCGGTTCTCAGCCAAAGATCAAAAGCTGAAAAACCTTTTATGGAATGAAATACAAATGGCTTCTTCTTTTCTTGCCGATCATTCGCTCATTCACCATGAGTATGAAGAAAAATTAAGAGAAGCGATTGATTTATTGTCTCCGCAACGAAAAAAAGTTTACCGGCTTGCTCATGAAGAAGACTTAACGCACGACCAGATTGCTGTGCAACTTCAGATTGCAAAATCAACCGTAAACAATCACATTGTAGAAGCCAAACGTTTTATCCGCGATTATCTTTCTACTAACCTTGATATTGCAATGCTGCTTGTGATTATGACAAGGATTTAAAAGAATATGACTATCCGTATCTGTAAATCATAGAGAGAAATGTAATCGTCACTGCAAGGCACGAAGCAGTCTGTGCTTTGCTAAATGTTTATTGCTAAAATAATTACTGTTTACAAACATAATTTATTTGATAACACAGACTGCTTCGTGCCTCGCAGTGACGACGATAAAATTCATGTAAAAGCAAACAGGTTGCTGTAAACGAATAGTCAATTAGAATTATTTTTCAGTTCGAATAGTTATCTTCTTTCTTTTTTTCGTCTTTAGGGTAGATGAACCTCCAAAGCTGGCAGTATCTGATTAAAAACTATCTCAATAATTCCATTACAAAAGAGGAATTGAATTCTTTTTTGGAGATGATTGAGGAGGAAAAAGATTCGGCTCAGTTGAAGGCCATTTTGCAGAATCATTGGAATGAGGCAAAAGAAAACATGCCTTCCACTAAAATTGACTGGAATAAAAAATTGGAGCATTTATTTATCGAAGCAAAGGAAAGCGAACCATACAACCTGCGCACTAAAAAAAGTGGCAAAAACAAACATTGGCGCTGGCTGGCCGCCGCATCGGTAGTCGCCATTTTGGTTTTGTCGAAATACATTTTTTTTAGTGCAAAACCAAACCTTGCTGTTGCCAAAACTACAACCGCGCCGGTTAAAAAAGATGTTGCACCGCCAGCCAGTACCAATGCTATTCTTACTCTTGCAAATGGTAAAACCATTGCATTAGACAGTATTGCCAATGGTGCAATTGCCAATGAAGGTGCCATGCGCGTTGAAAAACTATCCAATGGTGAAATTGTTTATAAAGGCAAAGCAAACGGTGAGTTGGAATACAACCTGTTAACGGTGCCAAGAGGCAGTAAAATTGCCACTATTACATTATCTGATAGTACCAAAGTATGGCTCAATTCATCTTCTTCTTTACGCTATCCGGTTGCGTTTAATGGCAACGAACGTGATGTGGAAATTGAGGGAGAAGCGTATTTCGAAGTGTCTCACAATGCGGCAATGCCGTTTCATGTAAAGAGGGGTGAAACATCAGTAACTGTTTTGGGAACACACTTTAATGTGAATGCTTACGATGATGAAACCTCAATAAAAGTAACCTTGCTTCAGGGTGTAGTGAAAGTAGAAAAAGGAAGTTTGTCAGGTTTGTTGAAGCCAGGTCAGCAGGCGCAGATTGAAGGTAAAATAAAAATCAACAACGAAGTAGATGTTGATGAAGTAATGGCATGGAAGAATGGTGAATTTCAATTTGGCGAAGCTGAAGACATACATGCTGTGATGAGACAAATAGCACGATGGTATGATGTAAATATTGAGTACAAAGAAGATGTTGCGGGGCATATTGGGGGAACCATATCACGCAACGAAAATGTTTCGCAGGTGCTTTCGATGTTGCAGATGACCGGCGCGGTAAAGTTTGTAATTGAGGATAATAAAATTGTTGTTACGTCAAATCATTTGTAAGGTTGTAACGGATTGCTTGTTCTGAATGATTGCTAACAATGAGATGGATTGGTTTCTTAAAATATAAGTTTAAAGTGTTCTTGGTTTTGCCATAAAAACAAACATTGTTTCACTCAACATAACCATTTTATGTATCTAACGATTTGCGCCGTCCGCAAACAGCGGATGGCATTCAAAACGCTGCTTGTTATGAAATTTACGGTTTTCCTTTGTTTGCTTGCCAGTATAACAGCAAGCGCTAAAGCTTACTCGCAAATAACATTGAACGAAAAAGATGTTCCGCTGCAAAAAGTATTTAAGCAAATACAAAAGCAAAACGGCTACGACTTTTTATACAGCTATGAACTGTTGCAAAAAGCTGGTAACGTAAGCGTTTCAGTGCACAATGTTTCGCTCGAAAAAGCACTGGAAGAATGCCTGAAAAACAAACCACTTTCTTACAGCATTGTTGGTAAAACGGTTGTTGTTAAACCTAAGCCATTCAACAACGATTCAACCAACCATAACATGCAGTCTTCGCCACCGCCCGTTCTTATCAAAGGCAGTGTTACCGACGAAACCAAAAAGCCGCTGCAAGGTGTTTCAGTAATGATAAAAGGAACTTCCAGAGGAACCGTTACGAATGAAAATGGCGAGTTTCAGATAGAAGTTCCCGACAACGGAAATAAGGTGTTGGTGTTTTCTTATGTAGGCATGGAATCGCAGGAAGTGAATGTAAGTGATAAAACAAATCTCGCTGTTTTACTGAAAGCTGCTGCCGGGCAACAGCAGGAAGTGGTAGTCGTGGGTTATCAAAGCCAGCGGCGTACAGCGATTGCGGGAGCCGTTACTACTGTTGATGTTGAAAATGTTTCAAAAGTGCCTGTTGGTTTTGCCGATCAGGCATTGCAGGGGCAAGCTTCGGGCGTTCGCATTACACAATCAACAGGTCAGCCCGGCGATGGTATTGCCATGCGCATAAGAGGTGTGGGTTCAATCAATAACAACGACCCGCTGTACATCATTGATGGCGTGCCAACAGAAGATGGAATCAACTTCTTGGCTGCCGATGACATTGCGAGCATCACCGTTTTGAAAGACGCAGCTTCGGCAGCTATTTACGGTGCCCGTTCATCCAATGGCGTTGTTATCATCACAACAAAAAATGGCAAGTCGGGAAAAGCTTCTATCAACTATTCAGTTTATGCCGGTGTTCAAAAGCATGGATACCTTACTCCCATGGCGAATGCTTCTGAGTACAAAACCATCTATAACGAAATGGTGGCTAATGATAATGAGGGTTTGGCCGCCAACAATCCACTAATCAAGAAGCCAATACCCGATTCGGTTCAAATGGCAAATACGGCCTGGCTGGCTTCCATTTTTCGCACTGCGCCGCAGCAGGACCATGAAATTTCGGTAAGCGGAGGAAATGAAAAAACACAATATTCTGTTTCGGGCAATTTTTTTGACCAGGATGGTATCATACTTAATTCATGGTACAAACGCTACACGTTACGAACCAAACTCAATACGGAAGTAACCAGCCGGTTAAAAATTGGAACCAACCTTAATTTTTCTTATTACGATAAAAGTGCAGTCGGCAGTTCCGGCGATGGCTTAGGCGGTAACGGCGGTAGTGTAATCCGCTATGCTTTTTTCAGAGATCCTGCCATCCCTGTTTATTCGTCGCCAGGTGTGTACAGCGATTTGCCGCACTACCCCGGTTTTTTTGGCGATGGATACAATCCGGTTGGGCTTGCCAATAATACTGACAATAAGGAAAAACAATACAGAGGTTTTGGTGATGTTTATGCCGAATATAAAATTTTACCCAACCTGTTTTTTAGATCAGATTTTGGCGGAGACATATTTGTAACGCTGGATAAAATTTTTTATGTGAATTGGGGAACTGCCGGTAGAATCAACAATCCAAGCTCTTTGGTTGAGCGCCAAATTACCAGCGAAAACATGGTTTGGAATAATACATTTCGTTACAACAAACGATTTAACGAAAAGCATAGCATCAATGTATTGCTGGGCACTGAAGCCGTTTCCAACTCAACTACTGCATTGTTGGAAAACGACCAAAACTTTCCCAACCAGGATCCTTCTCTTCGTTTTCTCGGTAATGGTTTAAATATACAACAGGTCATTGCTAACGAGAACAGGGGAGAGTGGTCGTTGCTTTCTTTTTTTGGACAAATCGGTTATACCTATAAAGATGAATTTGTAATCAATGCAACGGCGCGACGGGATGGTTCTTCGCGTTTTGGTCCGGCTAACCGCTGGGGCAATTTCTATTCCGGTGCGGTTGCCTGGAATATAATGAACGAAAAATGGTTTACCAACCTGTTGCCGGTGGTTTCTAAAATGAAACTAAGAGCCAGCTACGGACAGTTGGGAAATCAAAACATTGGCGATTATCCCTGGGCTTCTATCGTAAGCAACACCGGCAATTATGTGTTGGGTTCGTCTCCGGCACCGGTGCAGGGATATAGCGTTTCTTCATTAGGAAATCCCGACGTAAAGTGGGAAACTTCTACACAGGCAGATGCAGGTCTGGACATTGGAATCTGGAAAGACAGGCTTTCTTTATCGGTTGATTATTTTAACAAAATCAACAGCAATATGCTCGTTGCCGTGCCGTTACCAATGATTGGCGGCTCTGCCAATGCGCCTTTCATTAACGACGGCAGCGTGCAAAATCAAGGGCTTTGAATTTGATTTACATTATAGCAACAATGCCCGCAAATTAAAATACGAATTGAGTGCTAACCTTGCTACCATTCAAAATAAAGTGATCTCTATTCCCGTTCCCATACAGGGTGGAAGAATTGACGATGGCGTTTATGCCACTTTAACTACCACAGGCCATCCTATTGGTTCTTTTTATGGTTATCAAATGATAGGCATTTTTCAAAGCAATGATGACATTTTTAAATCGGCTTACCAAGGACCCGGCATACGCCCCGGTGATGTAAAATACAAAGACCTGAACGGTGATGGCAAGATAGATGCTAACGATAGAACCTTTTTAGGAAGCGCCATTCCAAAATTTACTTATGGCGCTTCGGTTTCGCTTTCTTACGCCAACTTCGATTTGTTCGTGCTGGCGCAAGGCAGCTATGGAAATAAAATTTATCTGCAGGTAAACCAGGACATAGAAGGTTTTTATCGTCCTTTTAATGTAACGCAAAGAGTATATGATGAACGCTGGCATGGAGAAGGCACCAGCAATACTATGCCGCTGGTATCATGGCGCGACCAGGCAAACAACATTAAGGAGCCATCAAGCCGTTTTTTGGAAAGTGCTTCTTATTGTCGTTTAAAAAATATTCAATTGGGCTATACCATTCCAAAGGGAGTAACAGACAGGCTTCACATAAAAGGATTGCGGTTTTATGCAACGGGATTGAATTTAGTAACGCTTACAAAGTACACCGGTCTTGATCCTGAAATGCACATCAGCAACAATGTAGCGGTTGAAAAATATCCAAGTGATGTTGCCGCCGGTATTGACTGGGGCACTTATCCTTCTGCAAAAAGTTACATCATCGGTGCAAACCTTAGTTTTTAAAATACTATAAACTCATTCGGTATGAATAAAAAGTTTATCATATTCAACTTGCTCGTCCTAATGTTTGTTTTTGCCCAAATTAGTTGTTCAAAATTTTTAGATAAAGACATTCAGGGCGTTTATTCTACTTCACAATACTATACTTCTTCCAACGCCGCAATGCAAGCCATTAATGCAGCTTATTCGCCACTGAAATTTACCAGTGCCACCACCAATCCGCTTTGGGTATTTGGAGATATTGCTTCCGATGATGCAGCCACCGGAAATGTTGGCGCAAGTCCTGATGCTTCTACCATTGATAACTTTTCTTATTCTACCACCAATTCTCATATATCGAACGAATGGGCAAACTTGTATCAGGGTGTTACCAACAGCAATTTGGTTTTGGCAAATATTCCGTCTATCAATATGGATACGGCTTTGCGCTCAAGAATTTTAGGTGAAGCTCATTTTTTAAGAGCCTGGTACTATTTTACTTTGGTAAATATTTATGGCGATGTTCCAGCGGTTACAAAGCCACTATCGCCCGAAGAAATGCAGATTACGCAATCGCCTGTAAAAGACATTTATGAAGGCGTTATTGAGCCCGATTTAAAATCGGCATTAAGTGTATTGCCGCAAGCTTATTCGGGTTCTGATGTTGGAAGAGCTACCAGCGGAGCAGCAGCGGCATTATTGGCAAAAGCTTATTTGTATCAGCAAAAGTGGGATTCGTCACTTACTTATTCCAACCTGGTAATTAACAGCGGGCAGTACAGCCTGATGAAAGTATATGCTCGGGATTTTGATGCGTTGCATAAAAACAACCAAGAATCGGTATTTGAAGTGCAAATGTTAGGCGGTCAGAATCCAAACGTTGGCAATGCATTGAACCAATGGTTTGCACCACAGGTAGTTGGCGGCTATTATTGCGATGCACCGAATCAAAACTTTGTAGATGAATTTGAACAAACGGCAGATACAGTTTACGATCCAAGATTGGATTATACGGTAGGAAGAGACAGCATGTTATGGAATAACGGGCAGCCATATTCCCCTTCATGGTCGCCGCAAACGGGCTATCTCACCCGAAAATACCAACAGCCACTTTCACAGGCTCCGATTATCGGGCAGGGAAGCTGCGATTATGTAGCCATTCGTTATGCCGATGTATTGTTATTTAACGCCGAAGCTTTGAATGAATTGGGACAAACTTCAGCAGCCATTATTCCTTTGAATTTGGTTAGGCAAAGAGCAAGAGAAAGTTACTTGTACGATAGTTCGTTACACGGTTTTGGAACTGTGCCTGCGGGGCTTTTGCCCGATGTGGCTGCGGTATCGCAAGCTCAGGTGCGTACAGCTATTATCCACGAAAGAAGAGTGGAACTGGGATTTGAATTTCACCGGTTTTTTGATTTGGAAAGATATGGTGCAAATCCAAACCTCGGTCCCGGTTATGTCAACTCGCTCCAGAACAGAGATGGTGTAACTACTTTTTCATACACAAAAGATAAAAACTTTCCCATACCTCAAAGCGAAAGAGACCTTGACAAAGCTTTAAAATAAATTTTTCATCAATTAAAACTCAAACCATGAGATCAAAAGTTCAAACCAGGTATGTAATGCTCACAGTCTTATTCGGATTGTCGCTGGCATTGTTTGTTTCGTCTTGTAAAAAATCAGGACCTTCTTTTACGCCGCCCAACACCACCACCTTACAGGCAGCGATTGATTCAGCGAATTGGTATTTAACCAACACGCATGAAGGCACGCAACCCGGCGAATATCCTTCCGGTTCGCAGGCAACATTAAAGGCGGCGCTGACTTCGGCACAATCGGTTTTGGCAAGTGCGAGCACTAACGCTACACAAGCCCAGGTTACGGCTGCAACCGCCAATTTGAATGCTGCGATTGCCGCTTATGAAGCCGGTAAAATAACACCGATAGCCGCCTCAGCATTGGTAGCTTACTGGAAGTTCAACGGCAATGCAAACGATTCTTCAGGCAATGGCCATAATGGCACATTAACAGCCTGCGCGCCAACTATGGGTGGTGTTGGGCTTGTTATTACTTCTGGTGTAACACCCGGAGGTGCACCAACGCCTACGAATGACCGTTTTGGCAATGCTAATTCGGCTTTTCGTTTTAGCAATGGCGGACACATTGAAGTTCCTTTTAGTCCTGCCTTAAATCCTCAAGCCATAACGGTTAGCGCCTGGGTTAGACAAGATACGGCTGGCAGGATAGACCATAAATCAGATTGTTACATACTTTCATTAGCCCGCTGGAATTGTTATAAACTCCAAACGCAACCTACGTTGCCGTTTTTCACTGTAGCTACGGATTCTACCATTTATGATCGCGACGATGCAGGCACTCCAATTACTATTGGTACAACGACTGGTGCAGGAGATTGGAGTCATATAGTGGTAACGTATGATGGCAATGGCACTGAAGTTTTTTATATTAATGGCACACCGGTTAAGACCTGGACGAATCTGGCGCATACCATTAAACAAATCAATCCTGGCGTAGATTTATCCATTGGTTCTGATTTGCCCAACGCTGCTTACAAGTATGATTCTAACGGAGCCGACGGTAACTACTACATTGAATATGGCGGTTACTGGACGGGCGATATGGATGACATCATGATTTACAATACTGCTTTAACCGCACAACAGGTAACGCAATTGCATAACCAACAGGCAACACAATAATGCCATTGTTGATTTGTGATTTAAGATTTATGATTATTTACAAAAGATGCCGAACAATTAGGATGTAAAATGATATAAAACCAAAAGCGTCATATAAAAAACCACTATCGGTAATGATAACGGTAGTGGTTTTTTAATCTGTTTTAATACTTGTTTCCATTTATAGAAATGAATATTTAAGAGACAGTAAGGCTTGAAGATAGATGAGGGAATCTTTGTCAAGTTTGCGTCTTTGTGTCTTCGCGGTTCAAATTCATTTTAATTCAATCTTCGTTTTGTTTTTGCACGAATTATGCGCTCAGTTTATCAAACATTACTCTTTTGTTTTGCAGTTATTTTCTCCGTTTCGTGTCGCAGAAATGCTTCCGGAAACGAGAATGAAATTGTGTTTTGGTGTTCCAACAACAACCCCGAAATAAAGCTATGCACCAACATTACAACGGTCTGGAATAACCATCATTCTACTCATAACATTCACATTCAACCCATACCGGAAGGCCAGTCGAGCGAAGAAGTAATACTCGCTGCTGTGGTGGGAAAAACAACGCCCGATATTTATGCCAATATGTGGCAGGGCAATGTTGAAATGTATGCTCATGCACGGCGTGTTAATACCATTAGATACGTTGCAGGGTTTTATGGATTTTATGAGGCAACGTTGTGATAGTGCTACCATCAAAGAGATTACATCATCGGACGGACACATTTATCAAATCCCCTGGAAAGTGAACCCGATTATGACGATTTTCAACAAGAATTTGCTTTCAGCAAAACAACATTAACCTTCTTCCACAAACCTATAGCGCTTACAATGCGGCGGCTGAATTGTACAAACAAAACTGTGCAAAGAAGGGATTGACCAACAACCGGTTTGGCTACACCGAAGTCAAATCTACCTGGTACCAACGGCTGTTTAATTTTTATACATTGTATGTGGCGGCATCTAACGGTGCGCCGCTGATCGTTCACAACAAAGCGGCATTCAATAACAAATACGCAATTGAAGTGTTTTCGTTCCTGCAAAATTTATACAGGCAGGATTATTTTTCAAAAGAATCCAATGCGGCTTCTACCGATCCTTTCGTTACACAAAACATTGCTACCAAATGGACGGGCCCGTGGGAGATTGCGCATCTCAACAGCATTCCGGACAAAGGATTTGGTTTTGCCTATTTTTTTCCTATCGTTCCCGATGATCATAAAGGACCGATTTACACGTACGGCGATCCTAAAAACATCGTCATCTTCAACACCTGCAGGCATCCGCAACAAGCCTGGCAGTTTTTGCAAACACTCATCAGCAAAGAAGGCGATTTGCAATTGTTACAAATAACAGGACAACTGCCGCGAAGAAAAAATTTAGATGCTGATTCTTTTTACAAAACTTATTTTACCGATAACCCAATGATGCTGCCGTTTGCACAGGAAGTGCCGTATGTGAAAGGCATTGATAACTGCGATGTTATTGTGGAAGTGCTGGATGCTATTTCGCAGGAATATGAAGCCTGCGTAGTATATGGAACAAAAACGCCTGAGCAAGCCATTGCCGATGCGGAAAAGGCTGTAAATGTTATACTGGGAAATGAGACAGAAAAATGATGCAAAAACAAACCCATATTGGAGTGATAGGAGCGGGCGCGTTTGCCTTGTTTGCTACAAAAGCTTTTTTGCAAACAGAGGAAGTAAACATCATTGCTGTGTTTGATGTGAATACAACAGCAGCGCAAGCAATGGCGCAACAAATAAATGCAGTGGCTTATGATGATATGAATGCATTACTTAACAACAAAGAGATTGATCTGATTTACATAGCTACGCCACCCTATTTACATTACGAACAATCGAAAAGGGCATTGCTTGCCAACAAGCATGTGATATGTGAAAAGCCTGCTGCGCTTACCGTTGAGCAGGCGGAGGAACTGCAAGCTTTAGCGAAAGAAAAGAAACAAACTGTATGTAGTGAATTTGATGCAGCGCTACAACCCATTGTATGCGATTGTAAAGACGATAATTGATGAAAACATATTGGGTAATTTTCTGCATGGCTATTTTGAAAATTATGCCAGCGATGAAAACCTCAATGAGCATCATTGGTTTTGGGATAAAACCAAAAGTGGCGGCATTTTTATTGAACATGGCGTTCATTTTTTCGACCTGTTTTCCGGCTGGCTGGGTAAAGGCGAAATCATCAGTTCCATTCAATTGCAACGCCCTTTTGCATCGCAAAATATGATTGACAGATTAGGTGCAACCGTTTTATACAAAGATGGCATTGTAAATTTTTATCACGGTTTCGATCAACCCAAAATAGTTGACCGCCAGGAAATGAAATTGTTGTTTGAGCGGGGCGACATTACGCTCAATGGCTGGATTCCTGTTCAAATTAAAATTCGTGGTTTGGTGAATGAGGAACAACGCAATGCTTTGCAAAATGTATTCAATCAATATTCATTAAAAACAAACATAACTTCAACTGCTATCAGCCAACGGTTGAAAGGCAGAGGCAAAGCCATTTTGGCTGATGAAGAAATCATCATTGAATGGGGCAGCCTTGCTAATAAATCAAACGTTTATACCGACCTGTTACAACGAATGCTGAACGACCAATTGAAATGGATACAAAACCAAACGCACGCACGAACGATAACGGATGACAATGCGATTGCCTCTCTGCAAATGGCAGTAGAAGCAACGGACAAAGCTGTTACCCGATAAACCATTTTTTGCATGAACACCGATTTAAAAATAAGGGCAAAACAAAACGTAAACAAGCGAAATAAACAAGCGTTGTTGCCGTATTTGCTGGTATCGCCCTATCTTATTTTTACTTTGGTGTTTGTAGTATTCCCTGTGCTGTTTTGTTTTTTTCTCACCTTTCATAAATGGAACATTATCTCTTCGATGAAGTTCATCGGGATAGACAATTACACACGTTTGTTTCACGACAGATTGTTTTGGAAAGCCATTCTCAACACGCTTAAATTTTTGTTGCTGCACATTCCTTTGCAACTGGTGGTTTCGTTATCACTGGCTTATTTGCTCAATCAAAAATTAAAAGCCGCATCTTTTTTCAGAGGTTCTTTTTTTATGCCGGTCATTGTTTCAGGCGTTGTGGTAACTATTTTATGGCAGCAGTTGCTGGGCTTTGATTTTGGATTGGTAAACCGTATGCTGCAATGGCTTGGTATGCATAAAGTAGGCTGGTTATCGAGCCCGCGAGTGGCTATTTATTCCATTGCGGTGATGGCTACCTGGAAGAACGTTGGGTTGTATGTGATTCTTTTTTTAACCGGGTTGCAAACGGTGCCTACGCAATATTATGAAGCGGCAAAAATGGAAGGTGCAAGCAACTGGCAGCAGTTTTATCACATTACATTACCTATGATCAACCCAACCGTTTTTATGGTGGTGGTGCTATCAACCATCGGTGGTTTTTCTCTTTTTATAGAACCTTATGTGATGACGGGCGGCGGTCCGTTAAACACAACATTATCAGCCGTGCTTTACATTTACAAACAGGCTTTTGAATATTATAACATGGGCTATTCGGCAACGCTGGGTTTCTTTTATGCTTTGATTATTATGTTGGTTGTAGTGATTCAAAAACGAACCATTGAAAAAGAAGTATGATGTGATTTTAGATTTGTGATTTGAGAGGGCCGCATTTACAAAGGATTGTAGTATTGATAATATGCAATTGATGTGTTGAAACGATATAAAATTCTTTCGCACAGAGATAGGGTGAACACAGAAAAGAAAAGTATTCTCTGTTTACTCTTTATCTCTGTGCGAAACATTCATTCAGTTATGAAAGGACAAACTCTAATTGGAAAAACAATCACTTATGGGCTGCTTTCAATAGCGGCCATAACCTTTATTTATCCTTTTCTCTGGATGATTGGTGCTTCGCTTGCGCCGATGTTTGAGCTGAACGGTCTAACTTTATTTCCATCGCATCCAACATGGAGCAACTTTGCTATTCTTTTTCAAAAAATACCCATTCTCCATTCGCTTATTAATAGCTTATTGGTGGCGACGCTGGTAACAGCATTGGTTTTGTTTACAGGCTCAACGGTTGGTTATGCACTTGCCAGGATGCAGTTCAAAGGACGACAGGCCATTTTTTATGTCATCGTGTTTACCATGTCGTTGCCGTTTCAGGTAACGCTGATACCCAATTACATTACAATGGTAAACCTTCGTTTGGTAGATACGTTTGCCGTTTTGGTCATTCCGTTTGCCGTAAGTGCATTTGCTATACTTATGTTTCGACAGGCTTTTCAGGGTTTGCCGCAAGCTTTAATTGATGCAGCCCGTTTGGACGGCTGCAACGAAATCGAAATTATTTTTCGCGTGCTGTGGCCCAACATAAAATCTACCATTATTACGGTCGCAATTCTTTCGTTCATTGGTTCCTGGAACGAAGTGTTATGGCCGCTCATTGTTGTGCGCAACGAACACTTGATGACGATGCCGCAATTAGTTACTTTGTTTGCTGTGGGCGGCAGGGCAGATAGTCAGTTAGGCGTAAAAATAGCTGCTGCTGTTTTGCTGGCGCTTCCGGTAATGATAGCATTTTTATTTTTTCAGAAATATTTTATTCAAAGCATGGCATCAACAGGTATGAAAGATTAGGCACTCAGGTTCCGAACCTGAGTAACGTGGCTCAAAGCAGCCGATTTAAATAAATCATACAAAAACAAACCAATGACAGTACAAAAAAGCGATGTGCAATTGGTGGCGAATCCAAAAGCTGTGATTGCGCAATTTTTAAGCTTGCCGGGCAATAACCGTGTGATAAATGTGATAGAAAGAGTGCAGAAATTATCGCAAAAACAAACGCATGATCTTCTTCAAGAAACGATGAAAGATTTTAGCAACCGGCATCGCAACCTGCAACAAATTTTCAGTCAACATTTTGAGCAAATCAAAAAGAACCACGCGCATTTATTGTCTTCTTTCAACGAAGAAAAGCAATCGTTGCTCGGTGCTTTTTTTACAAAAGAATATTCCATTCAATCGGCTGCTTTGTTCAATCCTTCTATTGTAGCGCATCCGGATCAGAGCAATTTAAAAGAAGGTGAGCAACGCTTTATTATGAGCCTGCGTGCTACCGGCGAAGGTCATATTTCTTCTATTGTTTTTATAACCGGAATTGCAGATAGCAATAACGAAATTCGATTGGATGAACCTTCTCTTTTTTTTACTCCTTTATCTAAAAAAATAAAGGCTTTATACACTAAGGATTTTTTAAAAAATATGCATCACTAATGAGGATGGTTTTGATACGGATTGGATAGACTATTTGCCTCTTTCGTTTACGGTTGAAGAAGCCATTGTTTGTGTAAATCAAAACGTTGCAAATAGCAATGGAGCGCATTCAATTATAGAAAAAATGACCGGAATTTTTGATGCTAATTATGAGCTGGAAGCCTTAACAGAATTGCCTTTGAGTCGAATGTGTAATATTCCCAAATGCAAAATCGGAAAGCATGGGAATGGAAGATGTTCGCCTTGTCCCTTTTTCGGGCAAAAACAAAACGACTTACTACGGAACTTATACAGCTTACGATGGAAAACAAATTGCGAGCAAGCTGATAGAAACCGATGATTTTTTACATTTTAAAATCAGAACATTGCAGGGAGCCGCCATCTCTGACAAAGGCATGGCTTTGTTTCCCGAAAAGATCAATGACAAGTATGTAATGATATCGCGACAAGGCGGTGAAACCATCAACATTATGTTTTCGGATAATTTGTATTGCTGGGATGAATATCAAACATTATTAACGCCAGAATACGATTGGGAAACGGTGCAGTTGGGCAATTGCGGTTCGCCCATCAAAACAGAAAAGGGATGGCTGTTGCTCACGCATGGCGTTGGTGTAATGCGCACGTATGTGATCAGTGCGATGCTTCTCGATTTGAATAATCCGGCACGTATCATTGCGAGGCTTGATAAACCCTTGTTGGTGGCTGATGAGAACGAACGCGAAGGTTATGTTCCTAATGTTGTTTACACATGCGGCTTGTTAAAGCACAACGGGCAATTGATTATTCCTTATGCAGTTTCTGATTCTGCCATCCGGTTTGCAACTATAGCTTTGAATGAAGTATTGAATGAAATGAAAACATTATAATCGATGAACAAAGAAATTCGCTTGCTGTTATTTTCTTTATTGACTTGTTTGCTTTGCCTGCACTTGCCGTAAGAAGCAAAGCTCGCCTTCACCTACGCCTGGCGGTAACACAACAGATTCTTCACTGGTGAATTTAGCTCATTTGAATCATTTGTATGTTCCGGTAACGTTTCCGGATGGCACACAAGCCGCAGGCATTTACATTTATTCCAATGCGCCTGATTATACTTTGGTAGAAGCTACAGGTGAAGGTTTTACCTGCGTTGATGATGTAGCAAGAGCCGTGCAGGTTTATATACGCGATAGTAAGTTTTCAACCGATACATCTATTCAAAACAAAACGTTGAATTTAATCAGGTTCATCATTGCCATGCAGTCGCCCAACGGCTACTTCTATAATTTTTTACAAACGAACGGGCAAATCAATACAGCCGGACAAACAAGTGTTAACAATGCCAATTGGTGGAGTTGGCGGGCATTGCAAGCCTTAACAGAAGCGGCGCCGGTTATCAACAACATCAATCCACAACTGGCAAATGCAGCCAACACGGCCGTTGGTAAATTGATTGCAGCGATAAAAACAAACCAATCAAATCTACCTCAAACAACAGAAGTAGTGAATGGTATTACCATACCGCAATGGCTGCCAGCAGGCAGCGGTACAGATCAGGCCGCTACGTTGCTTTTGGGCTTGCTTCCTTACTGCTCCTCTAACAACGACACTACGATGAATTCTTATGTAAAAAAGCTTGCAGATGGCATTGCGTTGATGCAGGTTGGCGACAGTTCAAACTTCCCATACAGTTGCATTTTGAGCTGGCAAAACACCTGGCACGCTTACGGGGCAGACCAGGCGTATGCATTACTAAAAGCAGGTTTGTTTTTGCATGATTCTTCCTATACGGCAAAGGCTTTGGCGCACATCAATAACTTCTTCTCATGGTTACTGACAAACGGAATGCAATCCTCATTTGTAGTGTCGGCAAACAACGGTACAATTCAATTAACAAGCGAAGCAACTTACGACCAGATTGCTTACGGCATCAGGCCACTTGTTTTCGCAGCCATTGAAGCTTTTGTGCAAACCAAAGACGCAAAATATGCCGATATAGCTGGTCATCTGGCGGCTTGGTTCCTGGGCAATAATGCGGCTGGAAAGCCCATGTATTCAGCACAAACGGGCATTTGTTATGATGGCTTATCATCGCCCACAAATATCAATACCAATTCAGGCGCAGAATCAACCATCGAAGCTTTACTAACGATGGAAAGAGTAGAGGTGTATCCTGATGTGTTAGCCGCTTTAAACAAATACAAAAAGTAATGAAAGCAGAGGAATACATACAATCTGACCATCTTATTTTTAAACCTGATGATGTTGATTTATCACAATCGCCACTGCGCAATGGACTAACATTGCCCACTTTTGTTTTGGGCGCATTTAATCCAGGTTTATGCAGGTTGCCAAATGGCAATTTGTTGTTAATGGTTCGTGTGGCGGAAGCTCTTCAAAATGCTGTGTTTGATAACAAAGCGCATTGCATAAAATGGGGCAAAAACAAAGATTATTCTACCGAAGGCTGGAATCTTGATGAAGTCGAAATGAACGACCCGCGCAAATTCAGAATCAAGGCTTATGATTTTCCTGTGTATGCACTTACTTCTTTATCGTGGTTGTTGCCGGTTGAGCTGAATAGAGACGGCAGCAAAGTAATGAACATTCATTATGATAAAGCCATTGCACCGCAATACAGCAGCCAGGAATACGGTATTGAAGATGCGCGCATTTCAACCATTGATGGTGTTTATTACATGACCACTTGCTGTGTAAGCTCGGAACGTCATTCTACTCAATTGTATCGTTCTTATGATGGATTAAATTATACTCCTTTGGGCATCGTACTCGATCATCAAAACAAAGACATGTTGTTGTTTGAAGGAACGATCAGCCAGCAATATTATGCGCTAACACGGCCTTTGGGTGAATGTTATTTTGCATCATCACAGAGAAGTCCTTATCATCCGGGTGCTGCCATTCATCTGGCTTCATCGCCTGATTTACTGCATTGGAAACCTAATAATGACGCGGGTTTGCGGGCAAGACGTTCTTCTTTATCTAACGTAAAAATTGGTGGCGGCACACCGCCGATTCTAACACCGGAAGGTTGGTTGATGCTGTATCATGGTGTTGAAAACAACAACAGTGTTGGTTGTTATAGAACATTTTGGGCTTTGCTGGATGAGCAAAATCCTTCTATTATAAAACATTTGTCAGATGAAATTCCGTTGCTTCAGTCATCACCCAAACTAACAGAAGAAATAAAGCATCAAATGTATTTGGACGATGTTGTTTTTACAACAGGTATTGCTGAATATAACAACAACTTCATTATTGCTTCGGGCGAAGCAGATTTGGCTTGTCGCATTACAGTGATTGATAAAAATTATTTTATAAATGGTTTGAACCACAAAGACACGAATAACACGAAGATTGACGAAGTAAAATAAACAGCCTTTGTGTTACTTCTTTCCTTTGAGACTTTATGGTTCAAAACAAAACGAGTCTTGTTTACACTACAATTCATTTTATGGCAGAACTCACATTGCAGAATATATCGAAAATTTACAAAGCCGAAGGAAAAGAAAAGAGTAACAAGAAAGCGGTTGACAACATTTCTTTTACTGTAAAGGATAAAGAATTTATGGTGATGGTTGGACCTTCGGGCTGCGGTAAATCTACTCTTTTACGAATGATTGCAGGCCTCGAAGAAATTAGTGAAGGAACGCTTGCCATAGACGGAAAACGAATGAATGAACTTAGTCCGCGTGAACGTGATATTGCGATGGTGTTTCAAAATTATGCGTTGTATCCACACATGACGGTGTATGATAACATGGCGTTCGGCTTGCGTTTGAAAAATTACAGCAAAACCGAAATTAAGGAACAGGTGATGCAAACCGCCGCGCTGTTAGAGATTACCGATGAATTGCATCGCAAACCTAAAAACTTATCTGGTGGTCAGCGGCAACGGGTTGCGATTGGCAGAGCCATTATCAGGCGACCGAAAATTTTTTTGTTTGATGAACCCTTAAGCAATTTAGATGCAAAGCTGAGAACACAGATGCGCATTGAGTTGCAGAAACTCCACCGCGAGATAAATGCTACCATGATTTATGTAACGCACGACCAGACAGAAGCTATGACGCTGGGACAACGCATTGCGGTATTACAAAAGGGCAAGCTTATGCAGTTGGATACGCCATTGCACTTATACAACCATCCGGCAAACAAATTTGTGGCTGGTTTTATTGGTTCGCCAACTATGAATTTTATCAAAGGAAAACTGATAAAGAAAGAAGAGAATTACCTGCTCGAAGCTGATAAGAACTTTCTTATTATGTTAGGAACAACTGTTCCTGCAATGATTGAAAAAAGGATAGGAGAGACGATAGAAATTGGTGTTCGCCCTGAACATATTTCCATCTCATCAGCGCAAACCAATCATAGCTTTCCTGTTGAAGTTGTGGCATACGAAAACATGGGAAATGAGCAATTGATTTATGTATCATTCTACAATCATACAATGGTGATAAGAAAGCCAAGCTATGATGAGATAATGATTGGAATGCGACTGTTTGCAGCCTTTGAAAATGAAAGCGTTTTGTTTTTTGATATTGACAGCGGCGAAGTGATTCGGTGATGACATTTTGAAAATGTCAGCTTATTCTGCCACTTAATAAAAGCCTTTACCAGAGAGGCTCTCATCAATTATTCATCTGAAATCATCTCACGCTTTTACTTTGCTTTTTTGCCCTAAATACAAACCTAATATTACCAAAGCCGTTCCAACATATGTGTAAGCGGTTAAAGGTTCATGCAATAAAATAGCGGCATAAACAAAACCAAATATCGGGCATAAAAAAAGCCATAAGGAAGCCCGTACTGCATCCACTTTTAAAAGATACAACCACAGTTGCACTGAGATAATAGAAACAATAATGACCAGCCAAAATTCTGACTTCCAGAAGCGGGCATCAAAATGATTAACAGCACCGTGACGATGAAACAGGAAAGCAAAAGGCAGCAAAAACAAACCTCCCAGCAACACTTGCCATCCGTTAATTACCAGTGACGTAAGTTGCCATTCTCGTTTTGCATAATAAATAACACCCAGCGAATAGCAAAGCATGCTTGTTAGCATAAGCAACAAACCTCTTACTGTAGCTGTGCTGTTTTGCAATAAGGGATAAGCCGCCAGTACAATTCCCGTCATACCAAGCATAACACTAAGCCATTGTACCGGCTTTGTTTTTGTGCCCATAAAAACACCCGATAAAACGGTTATCATCAAAGGATTGATGGCAGGCGCGAGGCTTCCGATACCTGCTGATACTTCCTGCAAAGCAATGATGTAAAACCCCAGGCAGAGTGTAGTATTCAGCACGCCAAATATTAATAACGGCTTCCAGTCGGCTCGACGGGGAAATTTGTTTTTGGCAAATAAATGAGCATATAACAACATGAGTAAACCGGCTGATAAAAAACGAATAATGAATAAAACCAAAGGCTCAACCGATTGCAGCCCGATTTTACCACCTGCCGAAGCAGAAGCCCACAACATAGCGAACAATAAACCACTGATAATAAAACTGCCTTTGCCGGATGAAGAAGCTGTCATGTGAAAAGCACCGGCATAACCTTTTCATTATACCTGCGGCGCGAAAATACATGCGGGATATAATTTCAAAATAGATTGTCCCGCAGATAGCGCAGATTCACGCAGAAAAAAGAAAAATATCCGGCCATCTGCGCTATCTGCGGAACACAAGATAACCTTATACACTACCGAAATTTACCGTGTGCATTTGCTTTGCAAAAGACAATGTATATTTGAAACACATCTTCACAAGTGCGATTTCCAATTAGCATAATAAAGAAGCGATTCCAAAAAATACAAAAGCGCAACTGGATTGTTTTGTCCATCGTTGCCGTTGTTTATTTTGGTAATCTTTTTTGCGTCTCGCTCAATCATTATACAATACAAAATGCGGCTGAAAATAACGACGAAAACAAATATGTTGGTTCTGCTGCGTGCCAGCCTTGTCATGCTGATGTGTATCAATCTTATGTTCATACCGCACATTATTTAACCTCTCGCCCGGCTTCAAAGGAAAGCATTAAAGGCAGCTTCGATTCGGGCAAAAACAAATACGTGTACAACCAATTTATGTTGGTTCAAATGGATAATTTTGGCGATAGCTTTTACCAAACCGCAATGGTAAACGGAGTACCTATTGAAAGTGAACCGTTTGATATTTCTGTAGGTTCGGGAAGGAAAGGACAAACTTATTTGTTTTGGAACGATAATAAACTATTTCAGTTGCCGGTTTCTTACTATACGGCTTTGAATAGCTGGTGCAATAGTCCGGGTTATCCTTCTACCTTAAGCAGCTTTAGCCGGCAAATAAACGGGCAATGTTTAGAATGCCATGGCACGTATGCAGACATTAAAGTAACGCCCGATGTGGGAACTTTGTTCGACAAAAGCAGCGTGATCTATGGCATTGAATGTGAACGATGCCACGGTGCTGCGGCACAGCATGTGGCGTATTACAAAGCCCATCCAACCGATACGGTTGCGAAGTACATAATTGCAACCAAATACTTAGCGCGCCAACAAAAGCTGGATGCCTGTGCGCTTTGCCATTCAGGTGCAAGAAAAGAAAAGCAAGCACCGTTTTCATTTCGGGTAGGAGATAAGCTGGATGATTTTTCAGCGCCCAATTACAATACAGATTCAACGGCAATGCTGGATGTGCATGGCAACCAATATGGTTTGCTCTCTGCCAGCAAATGCTTTCAGATGTCGCAGATGGATTGCTCATCGTGTCACAATGTTCATCAAACGGAAAGAAATGTGATGCAAACTTTTTCGCAGCGCTGTATGAACTGTCATACCGAAGCATCACACAACACCTGCACCTTTCAACCACCGAAAGGAATCAAGCTGAGTGATAACTGTGTTGATTGCCACATGCCTCTTTTGCCTTCCAAAAAAATCTTTTTGCAATTGGCTGATAAGCGACAATCAACTGCCGATTTCGTGCGAATGCATAGAATAGCCATCTATCCAAAAGAAACAAAAGAGTACATTGAAAAGATGACGTAGAAAAAACGGGTAAAAACAAAAGTGATTGCCATCAATCGGTACTGATATTATCCAACTCTTCTGTGAGTTCGTCATCCGTTACTTCAATCTTGTAATAAGTAATGTGCAGATTGATAATCTGCGAATATGGAATGATAAAAAATTGGCCGGGCAAACGATAATACCTTTCATCCGATTCATTGTCTAACATATCATTATCTGTCCTATCATCTTTTAAATAACGGCGTTTTACATTGGTCAAATAAATGCGGTCAATGCCGCCATCTCTGCTCAATACGTAATCGGCAAGAATGCCGGTGTAAATAATCGTTCCCTGATCGCTTTTTACCAAAACATCAATATAGCGGATCGAAATATCATCGGCGTTGCCGGGCACACGCGGAAAATCTAATATCTCGCCACTAAAAATATAATGCCATTCGTTTTGAAAACGGAACAATTTAAACTTGCGGTCGAGCTTTAATTTTCGAACGATATACTTAGCCATCAAACCTGCTATTGCTGCTAAAAAACTTACAGCAATAAAGTAACTTACAATGCCCATAGCATGAGCATAAATGCTTTGAAAAGCAGCCGTAACTCTCGCACCATCGCTGGTGCCGCTTAGTAATGTACCAAGCGTAGCAATATCAATGTTGTAATGATGACGAATGAATAGAAAATAACCGGCAATATGCAGCAAGGCGCTAGGGAGAATGGCCGCCACGAGTAAGTCAGTAATGGTTTGTTTAAAATATTCTCTTGAAAATTCTTCGGTATAATAAAACCGTCTGAAAATGAAACCAGGGTAAAGAAGAACGAGTAGAAAAAGGGTAGCTAATGCAATGTTCATTGAAGGAAGAAAAGGTTATTTTTTATAAGCACCGACACGCACAACAGCAATTTGTCCGTTCAGCGATGTGCCGGTGTCGGTCATGTTGTTATGTCGCTCAGCTTCGATAGCTTGCAGTACATCTTTTAATTTGCCTGCTTTTGCCAGCTTTAAAACTGTGTCGCTGATAATAACGGGTGCGGTACTCCACTTCATAAAAACGCTTGAATTGTAACTGCAAGTTAGGAAATAAATTAATAATGAATTTTGTTGATAAAATGACAAGCGTTAAAGCCCTTGTTTAATAAGGCTTCGAGCCTCGCAGTTGCGAGTGCAACGAACAATCTGTGGTGCTCTAAGTATCACTTCTTCTAACAAATTATTATTGTAAAACAAAAGGTCTTGCTTATGGCAAGACCTTTTCCAATAAAAGTTAGTAATTACTTATCATCTTCCAAAGAAGCCATAAAATATTCTCTGTTTAGCCGCGCAATGTTGGCAAGCGAAATATCTTTTGGGCAAGTAGCTTCACATGCACCGATGTTAGTGCAGGCGCCGAAGCCTTCTTTGTCATGTTGCGTTACCATATCAATCACACGCGTTTTGCGTTCCGGTGCACCTTGCGGTAATAATGCGAGGTGCGACACCTTAGCTGATAAAAACAACATGGCCGAACTGTTTTTGCAGGCTGCCACACAAGCACCACAGGCAATGCACATGGCGGCACCAAATGCACTGTCGGCCTTTTCTTTTTCAATGGGAATCGTATTGCCATCTACTGCATTGCCGGTGTTGACAGAAATATAACCACCGGCTTGTATGATTCTGTCGAACGCCGAACGGTCGGTCATTAAATCTTTAATCACCGGGAAAGCCTTTGCCCGCCATGGTTCTACCGTAATGGTATCGCCATCTTTATAAGCCCGCATGTGAAGCTGGCAAACGGTATTGTGCTGCCAGGGACCATGCGGCTTGCCATCTACATACATCGAGCAGGAGCCGCAAATGCCTTCGCGGCAATCATGGTCAAATGCAATGGGTTCTTCACCTTTGGTAACAAGCTGTTCGTTCAGCACATCAAACATTTCAAGGAAGCTCATTTCGCTGGAAATGTCTTTTACTTGATACGTTTCAAATCTGCCTTCTGCTTGGCTATCCTGTTGCCGCCACACTTTGAGTGTGAGATTCATATTGTAGTGTTCCATGCCGACTTATATTTTTTCTGAAAACTGGTTGATACGAACTATTATCTTACCACCAGATTTCCTTACTATTTCTTCAAGTTTAAAATATTCCTTATTGCGTATGTCAGGTGTGCGGTTCTTTGTTGCGATGACGCGAGCATGTTGAACCGCAGTTTGTTCAATGTTAACATTGCTAACAGTACTTAAAATTTGTTTGTAAGCCTCATTTATATCTTCACCTTTTAATTCAATCCAATAGTAAATATTCACTTTTCTTCTTTCTACAAAAAGCAAGTAATCGCATCTTTTTTCTGTTCTGTTTTTAAATACTTTTTTGTCAATTGCCCATTTCTTTATAATAAATTTTGATTCGTTTATCAAAGTAAAAGAACGTCCGTTTTCTTCTACTGTCGGATTGGATACATCTTTACCATACTCGTATTCGTAATCATCCAGATTAACTTTCATTAACACTAGCAAATCTGATGTTAGAAATTTTATCCCAATCACTGTTTAATGTTCTGCTTACTTCATCTATTTCACCAGCATCAATTTGTTGTAAGTCAATATCCATAATATTTTTCGCTGTTCCGTCGGGAAATAGCCTGTAAGCAGAGACATCATCTGGATTTAACCAATATTTTTTTTCAATGATTGCATCCACTTCTGCTTCATGTTCTTGTCCTACTTTATAAGCATATAACAAGTTGTTGAGTGATGTAAGAATATAAGGACTATGCGTTGTAATCAAAAGCTGATTAGAATAATCCATTTTATTATTCATTTTCCTGTGCGCAATACGTTCGCTTAAATAACTAACCAGTTTATATTGTGTTTCAGGGAAAAGATTCAACTCGGGCTCCTCAATTGCTAAATAATTTTTTATATCTGAATTGCTTATGTTTTTTTTATCAGAGATAATATTATCAAAAACAACTAATAAAGTAATTAAATTTTGTATTCCTGTAGAAGCTTCTTCTAGATTTAATTGCTTCCCAGATGGTAATGTAATAAAACTTCTATTGTTAATATAACTGTATTTGACATCAATAATATTTGTATAATCAAAAGATGTTTGTTTCAATTTAGCATCATTGAATTTATTGCCAAATCTTAAAAGTAATCTTGGTATTGGAGTTCTTAATTCTGTTAATCCAAATAAAGAATCTGCTATGATTGTAATTAATTCTCTTTCGGCAGGTATGTAATTAAAATTATAACCTAAATTTTCCTCTAAAGTTAATTTTCGAAGTGATTGTATTTGAAGCTTCACCACCTCTAAATTCAAACTTATAAGCAGAATGGTTGTAAGTTATTTTAAGTATTTGGATGTAAGTAACTTTGAATCCCCATTATACTTAAGTATTCAAGAAACAATTGAGTTTCCCTGATTTTGAGAATCGTTTTTCGCAAGGTCAAAAAGTTCTCTAAAGAAGGTGTTTTGGATAACTATTAAAACCTTCGCCACTGTACTCTTTCCTGTTGCCTGTTCACCAATCAAAATAGTAAACCGTTTCAGTTTGAGTTCCACTGATTCAATCGGTCCAAAATTTTTTATGATTAATGTTTCTTCCACAAACTCTACTTATAATTTCTCTGCGTTGGATGATCACTTCATAATCCAATGGTTCTTTTTCCAAATCCCAATTGCTATCGCCGTTGTATTTCCAGGCAGAAACAAACATATAGTTGGCATCATCGCGAAGCGCTTCGCCTTCTTCCGTTTGATATTCTTCGCGGAAATGCCCGCCACAGCTTTCGTTACGGTCCAGCGCATCTTTGCACATCAGTTCTCCCAGCTCCATAAAGTCGGCAACGCGACCGGCTTTGTCCAGTTCATTATTCACGCCCACTGCACTGCCCGGAATTTTTACATCGCTCCAAAATTCTTTTCGCAATGCTTTTATTTCCTCTATCGCTTCTGTTAAACCTTCTTTGTTACGAGCCATTCCACATTTGTCCCACATGATTTTGCCCAAGCCGTTTATGAAAGCTTTCTACCGTTTGTTTGCCCTGAACTTTTAATAACGTGTTGATGCGGTCAGCCACTTTTTTCTCTGTCTCTGCAAATGCAGGATGGTCGGTAGGTATTTCTTTCGTTCTGATTTCATCTGCCAGGTAGTTGCCAATGGTATAGGGAATCACAAAGTAACCATCTGCCAATCCTTGCATCAAGGCACTCGCTCCCAAACGATTCGCTCCGTGATCGCTAAAGTTAGCTTCACCGAGGCAATACAAGCCGGGAACCGTTGTTTGCAATTCATAATCTACCCACAAGCCACCCATTGTATAATGCACAGCCGGATAAATACGCATCGGCACTTCATACGGATTTTCGCCTGTAATTTTTTCATACATATCAAACAGGTTTCCGTATTTTTCCTTTACCACTTCCAGGCCATAATGACGTTGCTGTTCCGGTGTAGGATTGGAAATGCCATGTTTATTACATTCCACACGTCCGTAGCGCATTACCGCATCGGCATAATCGAGATACACGGCTTGTTTCGATGTGCCAACACCATAACCCCCATCGCAGCGTTCTTTGGCAGCCCGGCTTGCCACATCCCGCGGAACAAGGTTGCCAAAGGCGGGGTATCTTCTTTCGAGATAATAATCTCTTTCGTCTTCCGGTATGTCGTTGGGTTTGCGAGTGTCGCCCTTCTTTTTCGGAACCCAGATGCGGCCGTCGTTGCGAAGGGATTCCGACATCAGTGTAAGTTTACTTTGATGCTCGCCACTTACCGGAATACAGGTAGGATGAATTTGCGTAAAACAAGGATTGGCAAAGTAAGCGCCCTGCTTGTGTGCTTTCCAGGCTGCGGTTACATTACAACCCATGGCATTGGTGCTTAAATAAAACACATTGCCATAACCGCCGGAAGCCAATATTACTGCATGACCAAAATACCGTTCTAATTCGCCCGTAATTAGGTTTCGCGCAATAATGCCACGCGCTTTGCCATCAACCATTACCAAATCCAACATTTCGTGGCGACTGTACATTTTTACGTTGCCCAATGCTACCTGACGTTCAAGCGCCTGGTAAGCACCTATTAATAATTGTTGTCCGGTTTGCCCCGCAGCGTAAAATGTGCGTTGCACCTGCACGCCGCCAAAGCTGCGGTTGCTTAGCAAGCCGCCATATTCGCGGGCAAAAGGAACGCCTTGTGCCACGCATTGGTCAATAATGTTTACACTTACTTCGGCAAGACGATGCACATTGCCTTCGCGGGAACGATAATCGCCGCCTTTAATGGTGTCATAAAAAAGGCGAAACACGCTATCGCCGTCATTCTGGTAATTTTTAGCAGCATTAATTCCGCCTTGTGCCGCAATTGAATGCGCACGACGCGGAGAATCCTGGTAGCAAAATGCTTTTACGCTGTAGCCCATTTCTCCTAAAGAAGCAGCCGCGCTGGCACCGGCCAACCCGGTTCCTACAATAATGATTTCCAGCTTGCGCTTGTTGGCAGGGTTCACCAGTTTGCAATGCCCTTTGTATTCAACCCATTTTTCTTCTAACTTTCCTGCCGGTGTTTTTGAATCCAACATAGTGGTCAAGAATTATTTTTAAACTGATTGCTTTATAAAACTACAATCATCAATAACTAATACTAAATATTCAATCTTACTCATTACTTAACCCACCCAAGGTACATGCTGATGGGCATGGAAGCAAAGCCAATGGTAACGATTACCGAAAACCAGTTGCCTAAAACAATTAACATGCGTTGGTACTTGCGGTTGTGAACACCCAACGTGCGGAATGAGCTTTGAAAACCGTGCGCTAAATGATAGCCCAATGAGATGCATCCCAACACATACAGAACCACTACCCAGGAATGCGAAAACACTTCTCTCATCCGGCTAAATAAATCATGCACTATGTCGCCGTTCTGTACCCGCACTTCAGGCAGATTTCCAAAGCGAGATGGCACCCAAAACTGTGCAATATGAACAATTAAAAACAGCAAAACCAAAGTTCCCAGCAAGCCCATGCTACGGCTGTACCAGCGGCTGCCACGGTTGCCATAAGCAATGGCATATTGCGTGTTTCGCTTTTGCATGTTGTAGTTGGCAAGCATCAAACCCTGAATGATGTGAATAAAAAATAAGACGAACAAGCCAATTTCCATTACGCGTATCAAAAACGTAGAACCCATAAAGTGAGCCGCCCGGTTAAACACAATGCCATGATCAGTTTTATCAAATAATGTATTAAAAATGCAGGCATTAATGCTAATATGAACGATTAAAAAAAGGATGAGAAAAATTCCGGTGAGCGACATCACTATTTTTCTACCAATTGAAGAGGTAAAAACACGTTTCCACGTCATATAGATGCAATTCTTTTTAAGTGAACCGAACAAAGGTAAGTCACAAAACGGTAAAATTTGGTTTTGTTGCAAAACCAAAACAGGCTTTATAAAATTGTTTAAATAAAGAAGTAGGATAGTAACAAACGATTTGTTTTTGCCCGAATTTTCTTATAAAGAATATTATTTTGTGCGGCGAATTCACACCCATGAAACTTGTATCAATTGCCGTATTCTTTCTTTTTGTTATGATGAATGCAGATGCGCAACACTTTTACGATGCATCGCCCGAAGCAGCGCAGTGGGTAAATAATACGTTTCAAAAACTTACTAAAAAGCAACGCATTGCGCAGTTGATGGTGGTAAGACTAAGCGCGAGAACCGACACTGGCATTTTGTTTTACAACGATAAAGTAGAAAAAGAAATCAGGAAGTATAACATTGGTTCGGTGTGTTTGTTCCAGGGAAGTCCGGTACAGCAGGCAACATTTATTAATGACTTTCAAGGCATTGCCAAAATACCTATTTTATTTTGCATTGATGGCGAAACCGGCCTGGGAATGCGGCTCGACAGCGTAGCCAAATTTCCTGATCAGATTACCATTGGTGCTGTGAACGATTCATCGCTTGTCTATCGCATTGGGCAGGCAATTGGAAAGCAATGCAAGCGCATTGGCATACGAGTCAATTATGCGCCGGTGGTTGATGTGAACAACAACGCCAACAATCCGGTCATTAACTTTCGATCCTTTGGTCAAAACAAATACAAAGTAGCGGAATATGGAACGGCAATGATGAAAGGCATACAAAGCCAAAACGTGATGGCTTGTGCTAAACATTTTCCCGGTCATGGCGATGTAGCGGTGGATTCACATTTGGATTTGCCCATTATTCACAAGTCGCTCGCACAGTTGGATTCACTCGAATTGTATCCGTTCAGGCAAGTGTTTAGTGCAGGCATTGGCAGCGTAATGATTGCGCATCTTTCCATTCCGGCAATAGACAGCACGCCACATTTGCCAACCTCTTTATCATCCAAAAATGTAACTGGTTTGCTTCGCGATGAACTTCATTTTAATGGCATTTCGTTTACCGATGCATTGGAGATGAAAGGCGTTGCCAAATACTATCCGCAAGGCGCTGCTGCAGTGCAAAGTTTAATTGCGGGAAACGATATGCTTTGCCTGCCGGGCAATGTAAAAGATTGCATTAAACAAATCAGAAAAGCCATTCGTAAAAAAGAGCTGCATTGGAGCAATATTGATAACAGCGTGAAGAAAGTTTTGCTCGCAAAATACAATTTGGGATTGAATGAAAAGCCTTATGTAAATACGGAAAATCTTACGATTGATTTGAACAAAGATGTGAATGCCTTGCGAAGGGAAACAGCGCAAAAAGCCATTACATTATTATCATTGCAAAACAAAGAACTATTGCCTTTGCCAACAGGTAAAAAAGTAGCGTTTGTTGGTTTTGGAGTGAAAACAAAACAATGTGTTTGCTGATGCTATCAAAAGCCACTACAATGCTGATGTGTATTGGATTTCATACAAAGACAGCACAGGCAAAAATGATTCTGTTTTGCGTGCTTTGCAAAAGGATTACGATGCCATTGTCATCGGCATTCATGGGCTCACAAAATATCCTTCCAATAATTTCGGAATGAGCCAAAAAACGGTTTCAGTACTCAATCAAATTGTGGCAAAACCAAACGCTGTTACGTTTTTATTTGGCAATCCGTATGCAGTTAAAAATGTTTGTAACGCAGCGAACTTGCTGGCTTGCTATGAAGATGATGCCATCTTTCAGCAAGCGGCATTTGAAGTGTTGAAAGGAACAATAAAACCAAACGGTACGTTGCCGGTAACGGTTTGTGAGAAGTATGCGTTTGGAAGCGGAATCTTATAAAATTTCTATTGAATTTTTGTATTGATATAGCCAATCATATTTTCCCGTTCATCCGGCGCAAACCATTGTATTTGCTCATCTTTTTTAAACCATGTCATCTGTCGTTTGGCGTAATGACGTGTGTTTTGTTTTACCACATTTATTGCAATCTTGCAAGCTTATTTTATCATCCAGAATAATCAAACAACTCTTTGTAGCCAACGGTTTGTAAAGCGTTCAGTTTTTGGTGCAAAACCAAACCTTCAACTTCCTCCAACAAACCTTCACCCATCATCTCATCTACCCGAAGATTAATGCGATCATACAATACATTTCTCTTTAATTCCAAACCGATTTTGATGATGTTGAACGGCCGTTCTACCGGGGTTTGGTTTTGATAAAAAAGAATAGAATTTCCTGTTGCATACAGCACTTCCAATGCACGCATTAAACGTTGCGGATTGTGCCGTTCTGCCACTTGCCAGTAGGCTGCATCTTTTTGTTGTAGTTCGTTTTGCAAAAAAGAAATGCCCCCATTTTTGTACTGATTGATTACATGATTGCGAACATCATCAGGCACAGTTGGAATATCGTCCAAACCTTCACAAAATGCTTTGATGTACAAGCCTGTTCCACCAACAACAATGGCGATGTTTTGTTTTGCAAAAATTTCATCCGCACATTGTAATGCGTATTCTTCAAACAAGGCAGCGTTTACCGTTTGATGAATGGAATGCGAGTTGATAAAATAATGATGAACCGCTGAAAGCTGCGCCGCTGTTGGTTTTGCAACGCCTATGTTCAATTCTTTATAACATTGCCGCGAATCGGCAGAAATAATTTGTGTGTTGAAATATTGCGCAAGTTGTATTGCAGCCGCCGTTTTACCAACTGCCGTTGCACCGGCAATAACGATAACTGTGTTTTGTTTTTTCGGCAAAAGAATAAAGAAGATTTATTAACTTTTACATTTTGACAAATACAGAACCACAAAGGCGCAAAGAAAAGAAGTTACACAAAGGATTTTCTTTAATAGTCTTAGTGAAACTTTGTGTTCTTCGTGTCTCAGTGGTTCAATAATTACTTCGAGAAAACATAGGTTGTAATGTCTTCCAGCATGATGGTTGGGCCCGATAAGAATCATCAAACGTTCCACCACGTTGTTCAGTTCACGAATGTTGCCCGTCCAGTTGTGATGAACGAGCGCATCCATCGCACGGTCGCTGATTTGCTTTAGCGGCTGGTTGTATTCTTCAGCAACATCTTGCAAAAATTTATTTACCAGCAAAGGAATATCGCTTCTGCGCTCGTTCAGCGAAGGCACATGAATTAAAATCACGCTTAAACGGTGATACAAATCGAGCCTGAAGTTTTTGGCTTCCACTTCTTTCAGCAAGTCTTTGTTGGTAGCCGTTACCACGCGTACATCCACTTCAATTTCTTTATCGCCACCCACGCGTGTAATGCGTCCTTCCTGCAAGGCACGCAACACTTTTGCCTGCGCACTAAGGCTCATATCGCCCACTTCATCCAAAAACAAAGTGCCTCCGTTTGCCTGCTCAAATTTGCCAATGCGTTGCTTGATGGCCGAAGTAAAAGACCCTTTTTCATGACCGAACAATTCGCTTTCTATCAACTCGCTTGGAATGGCTGCACAATTCACTTCAACCAGCGGACCTTCAGCGCGGTTGCTTTTGTGATGTATCCACCGTGCCACCAATTCTTTACCCGAGCCATTTTCGCCCGTAATCAAAACCCGTGCATCGGTTGGCGCTACTTTATCAATGGTATCTTTAATGCGCATAATGCCTTCCGATTCGCCAATCATTTCCTGTACGCGGCTTATTTTTTTGCGCAGCGTTTTGGTTTCTTTGCTCAGTTTGTTTTTATCCATCGCATTGCGAATGGTAATGAGCATCCGGTTTAAATCAGGTGGCTTGCTGATGTAATCAAAAGCACCTTTTTTTACCGCATCTACTGCTGTTTCTATGTTTCCATGACCACTTACCATGATGATGGGCACATCAGGGTTGTGGGCAGTTGCTTTATCTAAAAATTCAATGCCATCCATGCGCGGCATTTTAATATCGCACAGCACGGCATCGTAGTTCTTCTCCTGAAACATTTTCAAACCTTCTTCACCGTCAATGGCTTCTTTAACCTTGTAGCCTTCAAACACAAGAATATCACATAATGTTTTCCGGATGGCGCGTTCATCATCTATTAATAAAATATTCGACATCGTTATCTTTCACACTTTAACGTAAGGCGGCAAATCTAAATTACTTTTGCTCTTTCCAATTCGTTAAAAAGTAATTAAAGAATGGAATTGACAGATATAAACCCTCAATTCATAGATACTCACTGCCATTTGTATTCAGATGAATTTACGAACGACAGAAACGATGTTTTTACAAGAAGTGCAACGGCAGGCGTTACAAAATTTTATTTGCCTGCCATAGATTCAGGCACGCACGAAGCAATGATAGCACTTGAAAAAAACTTTCCGCAATGCAAAGCCATGATGGGCTTACATCCTTGTTCGGTTGATCAAAATTATCAAAATGAATTGAACATAGTAAAAGAATGGCTGAACAAAAGACTGTTTGCAGCCATTGGTGAAATTGGATTGGATTATTACTGGAGCACCGAATATAAAAATGAGCAAAAACAAACTTTTAGTTTGCAGATGCAGTGGGCTTTGGAAAGAAATCTGCCCATTGTTATTCATTCAAGAAATGCGATGCAGGAAACTATTGATGCTGTGAAACCGTTTGCTGACAAAGGTTTGCGCGGCATCTTTCATTGTTTTAGCGGCACAGCAGAAGAAGCGGCTGAAATTGTGGCCATGAATTTTTATTTAGGAATTGGTGGCGTACTTACTTATAAAAAAAGTGGTTTGCCGGAAGCGTTGCAAGCTATTTCGTTGGAGAATATTGTTTTGGAAACAGATGCGCCTTATCTGTCTCCTGTACCCCATCGTGGCAAAAGGAATGAAAGCAGTTACCTGCCTCTCATTGCCCAAAAATTAGCTGAAATCAAACATGTTTCGGTTGAAGAAGTGGCGGTGATAACCAGTCGCAATGCAGAAAAAATCTTCAATGCAAATCGTTGAAATATCCCATTGATAATAATGATAAAAACAAATGAGCAGACTTGCCTGATGATTGATGATCATCTGTCAACATAAGCGTATCATTATAGCTTATAAACAACTTATTTTTTTCGTGCAAAACCAAATGCTGATAAGCCCTTTGAGTAGTTATGGATACACCGACATTGGACGATCGTTCATCGCAGCGCCGTAGGACTTATTTGGTTGATTGCCCATTGTAAACTTCAGTGTTCCGCCTTTCATTATATCGTTATACGAAATGTATGTTTTGCTGTACGGCTTGCCATTCCATTCCGCTTTTTGAATATAAATGTTTTCGGCACTGTTGTTCATCGCTTCTACTACAAAGGTTTTATTGCCCGGTAAAGCAATGGAAACTTTGTTGAACAATGGGCTTCCGAAAACAAAAGCGCCGTTGGCAGGAAATGGCGAATACAAACCCATTGAAGACAATACATACCATGCCGACATTTGCCCGCAATCGTCATTACCGCTGATGCCATCATCGGGATGGGTGCCGTACAAATTCTTCATAATGTACCGCGCTTTTTCAGCCGTTTTCCATTGCTGTCCTGCATAAGAATATAGGTAGATGGTATGATGACTTGGCTCATCGCCATGTGCATACTGACCAATGAGACCTGATATGTCCGGCGGTGCATTCGGGTCGGGTGGGGCAGGTACAACAAAAAGAGAATCTAGTTTGGTTATAAATTTTTCTTCGCCGCCCAGCAATTTTATCAAACCTTCCACATCTTCGGGAACAAGCCAGAGATATTGCCATGCATTGCCTTCGGTATAATCATCAATATAAGGATGCGAGGAGCGGGCAGGATCGAAAACCGGATTCCAGCTACCATCGCTTCTTTTGCTACGCATAAAACCAACTAATGAATCGAAATAAAGCCCATAGTTGTGAAAGCGTTTGGTGAAATATTCATAATCCGATGTGTTGCCTGCCTTTTTTTCCATCAAAGCAATGCTCCGGTTAGAAATCGCATATTCCAAAGCTTTCGCAACCGATTCTTCCACACTGTCAGATGGTATGGCATTGAATTCTTTATCGTATTTCAGGCCCGCTTCGTTGCGCATCATTGAAGCTTTTACAGCTTCAAATGCCAACTTCGTATCGAAGCCTCGAAAGCCTTTGTTATAAGCTTCAGCCACTACCTGCACACTGCTGATGCCGGGCATCGTATTGGTTTCGCAACCCATTAAATGCCATACCGGCAACTTGCCTTGTTGCTGATAAATGGCCAGCATGGTTTGAACAATATCGTTCACTCTTTCGGGTTCAAATAGCGTGTAGAGTGGATGCAATGCGCGATAGGTATCCCACAACGACAACACCGAATAATTGTTGAAAGAAGCTTTCCGATATATTTTTTTATCCGCTCCGCGGTAATCGCCGTTGGCATCATTAAACAGGGAAGGATTGATGAGTGTATGATACAAGGCCGTATAGAATATTTTTTTATCATCGGCGTTACTACCTTCTATTTTTATTTTTGATAGCTCTTTATTCCATTTTGCATCGGCTTTCTTCACTATCTCTTCAAAGTTCCAGGCTGGTATTTCTGCGGTGATGTTTGCCAGCGCATTATCGGCACTCACGGGAGAGATGCCTACTTTCAAATCAATAATGCCGGATAAATTTGTAAAACTGATCAAACCCTTGATGGCTTTGGTTTTGCCGCTTTTTCCTGTCAATAAAATGTTATTATCATATACTTTAAAATCGGTTACCGGCTTAGAAATTTTGATGGCGAAAAACAAGCGCTGGTCATTTGCCCAGCCTTTTGAAAAACGGTACCCTTTGAACGTTGTGGCGTCAGTTTGTTCGATATAAGTATCCGTAGCGAGATCGCTGATGCCTTCTTTTAAATCAATAATGATGTGTGCTTCGCCTGATGATGGAAAATGATAGCGATGATAAGCAACGCGCTCTGATGCCGTCAGTTCAACGCTTACTCCGTTAGCCATTTTTACGGAATAATAACCTGGCTTTACCCTTTCTTTTTGGTGGGAGAAACTCGAAGCATAACCGGAAGATGTATTTCCCTCCGAGCCTTTGTCGGTTTTGGTTTTGCCTATATAAGGCATAATCAGCACATCACCCAAATCGCCGATGCCTGTACCGTTGAGATGCGTTTGTGCAAAGCCAATAATGGTACTGTCGGAGTAATGATAGCCTGAACACCAGTCCCATCCTTTAAAAAAGTTATTCGGTCCTGCCTGCACTGCGCCCAATGGCACGGAAGCGCCAACAAACACATGACCATGACCACCGGAACCAATATACGGATCTACAAAAGATGCGGGTGACTGCGCATGAAGGCTGTAAGTAAAAAAAAGCGCAACAGGAAGCAAATATTTGTAAGAGTTGTTTATAATCATTAAGCGGTTGTTATTATAATTTCATTAGTCAAATGATATAAGGGAACAAGGTATCTCTTCTTCTGTAACAATTGCTAATACTTGGTTTCAACTATTTTACTGTAAATGTTTTTTGCAATACATACTCATTTGCATTCTTAGCAATGCACACTTTATATGTGCCTTTGTAAAGCACAAACTGATGTTTGTTTTTATCCCATTTCTGCAATTCATTCAATGGTATAGATAAAGCGACTTCTGTTGTAGCGCCTTTGGAAATAAACACTTTTTTAAAAGCTTTTAGTTCCTTTACGGGCATTCCTTCCATCGATGGATATTCGATGTAAGTCTGTACTACTTCTTCGCCATCCATGTTTCCTGTATTCTGTAGCTGAACAGAAAATCGCGCTGTATCATTCAGCTTATAAGTAGCCGATGGTTCTTTTTGCCAGCTATAAGTAAATGTGGTATAACTCAAGCCAAAACCAAATGGGTATTGCACCGGCTTGGTAAAATAGCGATACGTTCTGCCTTGCAGGTTATAGTTTTTATAATCCGGCAAATCGCTTAACGATTTGTAAAACGTAACCGGCAATCTTCCTGATGGAGATACAGCGCCAAAGAGAATATCAGCCAATGCGTTGCCGCCTTCTTCGCCCGGATACCAGGCAAGCACGATGGCGTCGGCATAAGGCTCGATAGAAGAAATATCAACGTCGCTGCCTGCGCATACTACGGCAACAATCGGCTTCTTACTCGCAGCTCTTAATTTCTGCAAAAACAAAACGTGAGGTCGAGGCAGTTGCAAGCTACTTCTGTCGCCGCCCGATAAGGATAAAAAAGCATCGCCTTCTTCCCCTTCCAGCACCGGTGTTAAGCCAATCACAGCAATGGTAATGTCGCTGTTTTGAGATGCCCAGATGCCACCGAAATGCGTTGTATCGGTGTAGTCGCTTCCCTGGTCATAATTCACTGCAATGCCTGGCCCGGCGGCTTTGGCAATGCCTTCAGCAAACGTAATCATGTTGGAGCTTAAGCCATGATAATTGGCATATAAAGCTTCAACGGAAGCAGCATTCGCACCGGTTACCAGCATGGAAGCATATTTGTTTTTTTGAAGCGGAAGCACACCATCGTTTTTCAATAATACCATGCTTTGTTCTGCCATCTTTTTTGCGAGTGACCTGTGATAATTGTTGCCAACACTATCGGCTCCATAACCATCATACGGATTGTGCGCCGCACTATCGAACATGCCGAGTTGCATCTGTAAATGCAAATCACCGCTAAGTGCGCTGTCTATATCTTTTTCAGTCAATAATTTTTTGTTGATCGCCTCCATTACATCTTCTTGCAGTATAGTTCCACATTCTAAGTTTACGCCTGCTTTTATGGCTGCTGCCGCCAGTTCTTCTTTGTTGGTAATTACTTTGTGCCCGCTCATAATATCGTTCAGTGCGCCGCAATCTGTAACAAACTGACCCTTAAAATTCCATTCATTTCTCAATATTGTTTTAGCAAGATTAGGACCTGTGCAGCAAGGCTCTCCGTTTACGCGGTTGTAGGCACACATCACTGAAGCCACGCCTGCATTTACCAGTTTATGAAAAGCGTAGAGATAGGTTTCGCGCAGGTCTTTTTCGCCAATAATGGCGTTAAAGCTGTGCCGCTCAGCTTCTGGTCCGCTATGCACCGCAAAGTGCTTGGCGCAGGCAGCAGTTTTTAAATAATTTGGATCATTGCCCTGCAAACCTTTTACATAAGCAGTGCCCATGGTAGCGGTTAAAAACGGGTCTTCGCCATACGTTTCCTGCCCGCGTCCCCAGCGTGGATCGCGGAAGATATTGATATTGGGAGACCAGAATGTTAAACCCATATACCAGGTGTGATGCCCTTGTGCAATGGATAAATTATACTTTGCTCTTGCCTCAGTAGATACCGCATCGCCAACAGCTTTCAACAGTGAATCGTTGAACGAAGCCGCCATGCCGATGGCTTGCGGAAACACGGTAGCTTCACCTGCGCGTGCCACGCCATGCAAACCTTCATTCCACCAGTTGTACTCGGGTATGTTCAGCCGCCGGATAGCAGGACTGGCATTGCCCAATAAGCTTATCTTTTCCTCTAACGTAAGCCGTTGCAACAAGTCGGTTACGCGTTGATTGATGGGTACATTGCTGTTTCTGAATGAGGCAGATGGCTGCGAATAAACACAGAAGCAAAGACTTGTTAAACAAAGAATGAAAAAGAAGAGTAAGATGTTTTTCATGGCGTGAAAATAAGCATTTGAAAATCTTATCTTTTCGGTTTGAGGTAAAGCGAGATAAGGTTTTTTATAATCCATGATACATAAGATTGTAATCATTTGGAAAAATTATTATTTTTCGAATGATGATGTCCAATAAGAAAGCAATGGCTAATTGTTCAGAAAGCCTGTATATTATTTTTGATGTCCCAGGTAGAAGTTGTAATGAATAGCAGAAAAAATTTCAGCGCTAATGGTTGAAATAGTTACTTTGCACCGCTTGTGAAAAAGTTATAAGGAGACGTGTCCGAGTGGTTGAAGGAGCACGCCTGGAAAGTGTGTATACGGGAAACTGTATCGCGAGTTCGAATCTCGCCGTCTCCGCTGAAAACGATTGTTTTATCTAAAAAAGAGGCAAAAAGCTTGTAAATTCTCAAAATTACAGGCTTTTTTCATGCTTTCCTGCCTTCACTTTACCCTATTTTTCACCCCTTTTTGTGGAGTAATTCGTGTAGTACTTTCATTCACTTTACCTATACTCCACTAAACCGCTACAACTCACTATCTATTAACACTTTGTAAGAACCCAACTATTTTTTGACCCTGTTATGAAGCTTATTTTCATGGCAGAAAAACAGTGTTTTATGGACAGAAGTTTTGGGTTGTTTTTTTATCTCAAAAAAGGTAAAGGTTATTCATCCGGAGAGGTGCCCATTTATGTGAGAATAACAATCAATGGTTACTCATTTGAAATAAGTGCTAAACGCAAATGCTTGGCCTCTCGCTGGACGCAAGCCGCCGGACGAATGAGCGGCAAAGGAGATGAAGTAAAAGCTTTTAATGCTTACTTGGATACGTTGCAGCAGAAAGTATTTGAAGCCAAGCGCAAACTGCTGGAGTTGGACAAGCCTTTAACTCCCGACAACATGAAAACGATTCTTTTCAAAAAAGAAACCGTTGTAAAGCGTATGATTCTTCAAATTTTTGCGCATCACAATGAACAGATGGCAAGCCCTTGTTCCGCAAGAATATGCACCCGGCACTTTGGAACGCTTTCAAACGTCTTTGAAACATACAAGAGATTTTATTCGAGTGGAAATACAAGAAGGAAGACAAGGAACTGAATGAATTGAACTATGAGTTTATTGATGACTATTGTTTCTGGCTTAAAAGTGTGAGAAAGTGCGGGCATAATACAACCATGAAGTACTTAAGCAATTTTAGAAAGATCGTCAACAAGTGCATCCGAAATGGTTGGCTGATGAGAGACCCGTTTGTTGGCTTCAACATGGCAAAACGGGAAGTTGACAGAACCGCCCTTACAGAATTGGAATTAAAAGCGATAGCGCAAAAATCGTTCGCCATCCGGCGATTGGAAGTTGTGAGAGATATTTTTCTTTTTAGCTGCTATTCAGGTCTTGCTTATGCAGATGTTGAAAAGCTAAAACGTTCTGAAATTACTACAGGCGTTGATGGTATGTTATGGGTATTAAGCCGGAGACAAAAAACAGATGCTCCTTCCCGCGTTCCGCTTCTGCCTCTTGCACTCAATATCATCAACAAATATAAAGACGATGAAGAATGCAAAAGGAAAGGATTGGTTTTGCCCATTCTTTCCAATCAAAAGATGAATGCTTACTTAAAAGAGATTGCTGATTTATGCGGCATTCAAAAGACACTTACTTATCATATCGCCCGGCATACATTTGCCACCACCGTTACGTTAAGCAATGGCGTGCCTATTGAAACCGTGTCTAAAATGCTTGGGTCATCGGAGCTTGCGAACCACACAGCATTATGCGAAAATTCTTGACCATAAAATCAGCCAGGATATGCAACACCTTTATCAAAAGTATAAAACGGACGATCAATGAATTTAAATAGTGCACTACTAACGGAGATAATAGTTTGAGTTCCTCCTGCGAAATTGCCGCTTGCGTATCTTTTGAATGATTAAACTATATGGAAGTAAATTGCAATAAAATACTCACGTATCTAATCCCATATACCTTATCTTTTCAATTAATCCTTTATTTTTATGGAAATGATTATGTGATGAAAGAAATGATGCAAAGGGTTCAATCATTTGTGACGTTTGAGCTTCCCATAGAAAAGAATTACATCAGTGAGCAGTTTACTCACATCCATACTTCAAAGCAGGAAAACTACACGCATTGGAGTACTGCAGCAACTTATCAAAAGGTTATCGCTAACTACTGGTTTAATGATGTTATCAGGCATTTTATACTTCTACTTGGAATTGCTGTTTTACCAACTCTTTTGTTTCATCCGGTTTTCATTTCATCTGAATTGCTGGCTGTCTTATCGGGTGGAATATTTTACTTCGTTGTCATGTACTTCTTCATTTACCGACCCTGCTTTTGCATTAGCTTTTTACCCCATCTTGAAACCATCAGGGAAACGTATGAACGAAGGCAAACAGAGCAGTTCGAAAAATGTAAACAGGCGCAGTTATCTAACTTTGCTTTGGTACTCATTCACTTTGTATTTACTAGTACGAGTCAAGTGCCGTCACTGCCTTGCAACGATAGAACAGCAGGGCTGCTCACCAAGCTTTATGGTGTTGATGCAGGCAGCATGAAGAAAGAATTTAGAACTTATTCTTGTGGCAAGCAAACGGAAACACTTAACCGAAGGAAAAGAACAGAGTTGAAGAATCGCTTTAATGAAGCGTATGATTTTTTAGAGCAAATTGGCTTTCCACAAGGAGTTACGAGATTGAAAGAGTTGGAAATGAAATTCTTTACTCTTTGATATAAGCTCTTCCAGATGCAATACTGGTAGTATTGAATACTTATTAAAATAAAGCAGTAACACTTAAATTACTTGTGGTACTTTTTAACTTCAGGCAGTTTTACTCCTTTCAGCTTTTCTTCTGCCAAAGCCAATTTTTTAGGAAACAATACTTTTCCTTCGTATTTATTCAAGGCAGGGTCAATAGCCACAATTGGAACTTTACTTTTGTTAAGTTGTTCTATTTTCTTTTCTACTTCAGTTTTCATAATTGCAAGTTACTTAAATTTTCTTTGGACTACAAAACCTTCATATTCTACTCCTATTTCAAAAGGAAATAGCTTATCGCCAATTTGTCCATACAAATAAAAATCGTTTTGTGCCTCATCATAAAACTTGGTGATTCCCATTCTGTAAAGTCTTGTTCTGGCTGGTGTGCTGCCTGTTGCGTAAACAATAGCTTCTGGTTTCTTGTCAAAGAATATATATAGCGCAGCTACAACGGTTCCGAGCACCTTTTGAGTGTCGCCATTATTGCTAATTGCTAAGTCATCAATTTCTTTGGTCTCGGAATGTTTATCACCAAAAGCAAGATTATAAAGTCCCGAAGTAGAAGTAGCTTGAAATTCTATTACTTTTCTGATTGCACCTTTTGAACCGATGCTAACAAATTCAAAATGGGTAAGGGTTTTATTTGATGTAAGATGATACTTTGCAACGTTCATTCTATCTCAATATCGGCGTGAAGATAACATTATATGATTCATTGAATACTTAGAGTGTCTCTCCTTTGTTGCATTTTAAGCTGCCAATTAGACGCTGAAAAAGCTATACTTTTTTGAATTATTCCTTTATTATTTTCATATAGATATTCGATTAGACTTTGAAAAAGATGAGCAAAGTCGAATGAACATGACACTTAATTTATCTCTTTGTTACTGTATAAGAACAATAATTTTATACAATTAAAAAAGGCGACTTGTTCGTCTTCGAATGTTTTGAAACGAAATAATCTTCATTATGGTTGCTTTCTTACAAAAGCAATAAATAATTTTTCCAAATGTAAGCTGTTATACAAAAAATAGCTATGTTAGCCAACGATAGCCAAACTATTTGAATAAACCTTGCCTTGCTTTATGAAGGAACCTTAAAGAAGCCTTACTTGAACTTTAAATTTTATCAAACAGAACTACCATTAAATAAAACAACCCTCATCTTTTTAAGGTGAGGGCTATCTTAAAAGTTCACTACGGAATAATCCTTATTGTGATTTGCTGACGCGAATATAATATACAAACTAAAACAAACAACTTTATGAGCGTAAAACTTGGACTTGACATTGGAACTAATTCTATTGGATGGGCTTTGGTAGAAAATGATGTTGAGAAACATACTGGAAAAATTATAGGTATGGGCAGCCGCATCATTCCTATGGATGGGGATGCTTTGAGTAAATTTGAAAGTGGCAACCCGGTATCCAATGCAGCCAACAGAAGAGGGGCAAGAAGCGCCAGACGATTGCTACAGCGTTATAAACTTCGGAGAGGGCGGCTAATAAAAGCTTTAAAAATCATTGGCTGGCTGCCGCACACTTTTCCTGATACATTTATGGATGTTGAAAGCAAATCACAACCAACGTGTGTTGGTGAAGATGTCTAAAAGATGCAAAAGAACTAAAGTTGAAAGCAAATCACAACTACGGAATGTTGCACCTTTCCCTTGAAATGGATGCAAAAGAACTAAAGTTGAAAGCAAATCACAACCATGTTCGCTGTACATCGCGCAGTTCTTGTGATGCAAAAGAACTAAAGTTGAAAGCAAATCACAGCAGGTATCCACCACCGGAAATTCTGGATTGACACTACACCAACTGCACATTTCATGTTCACTTCCTAAAAGACGTCTTTGAAGATAAATAGTGACTATCTTCAATCAGGAATGTGTTTATCAATATTAATGATAATACATTTTCAAATTGACAAACAATCAGTTTCCTACAAAAATTCAAGGCAATGAAGCGTACATTTTCTTTATGCTGCAGCTTGATAATGGGTTTAACTATATCCAGCCATTTGCTATTTGCACAAAGTAATGCATTAATTGATAATGACGCATATACCATCAGTAAAAGGTTTCTTTCTATCGAAGACGGGTTGGCATCTCACGAAGTGTTTTGTGGGTTACAGGATAAAGTAGGTTTTCTTTGGTTTGGCACCCGCAATGGGCTGAACCGTTACGATGGAAAAAATTGTTTACTTTTTACCCATCAGCGAAATAACCTGCAGGATAATAAAGTAGTGCAATTGGCAAAAGATGATGCCAATAATCTTTTCATTGAATACGGTAACACAGGTTTTCAGCTCACTACCAACGATAAAGTGGATGTAATGAATGCCATTACACAAGAAGTAAAAACGCTTACGGCTGCTTTTCCGAATATGCCTTTCAAAGAACAGAATGTTTATTGGATATCCAATGATGGCACAGATGAAATCAACTTTCTTACTGCTTATCCTTTCAGGCTTTGGAAGTACTCAACCAAACACGGATTCAAACTCCGGTACGAAATTAAAGACTGGAGCAAGCAGAATGCTGAGGCTTTTGTTGATTATCGGAGTACAGGCCCATTCTGTATGTTCGCAAAGGGTAGAGCGCTGCTGAAAATATTCAACCAGTCCACGCAGTATTTAGTGTCCAAGGATACTGTGATTGCCTTTGTTCAAAAAGATGCGGTAAGATCGCTGCCCGTTGGTTTTACCAGCCAAAACGACCTTTTAATTGTTTATATCACAACAACCGGAGGCAATACCTTTAATGTTGGAGCTATAACGGGCACTGGTAACAGTGAATTCCCTGCAACTATAGAAAAAATCAATACAGACAGTATAAAAGGAAAATACTGGTTCAGTGCTTCGGGTTCGCCCGATGGAGCATCCTGTATTTTTTATGATAAAATAGCACTTTATCTATGGAAGGAAAATTCGTTTTTAAAGATTGTTTCTAAATCGGAAATAAAAGATTTTGAAAATGTATTTATCTACCAGCTTTTTTCTGATAATTTTGGAAACCTTTGGCTTTGCACATCACACGGAGTATTGCAGTTAAAGGTTGAGAGAAACCGTTTTAAACAATACTTTACAAGCAAACAACAAAATGCCCAACCCAATAGCCAGGCCCGTGGCATTTATGCTGAAACCGGCAATGTACTGGCTAATATCTGGACACATACTTTCAGGCAGCAGGATGGAAGAATACAATACATAGCTGATTATGAAATTAAGTACGCACTCATTAAACACCATACAGCTTTGTATTGTGGCGGCTACAATCTTTTTCGGTACGATGAAGTGAATAATAGGATTTCAATATACCCCGGAGGACAAGGCTCAGAAATATGGTCGATGTTTTCGCTTAATGACAGCCTGCTGTTGTTGGGAAGAACAAACGGCATCTTCTTATTTAACTCCAATACCCATCGCTTTGATTCACTTTCTGCTGCAAATAAAAATACCCCGGAAGCAAAATTTGTTTACCGTTTTTTCAAAAGTAATGATGATAGCTTGTGGGGGGTGGCCGAAAATGGGTTGTATAAAATATTGATGGTTAATGGGCAATTGTCAATGGTCAATCATTCATCCTCTTTTATAAATGGTTTAAGTTTGCTGGATGCTTATGCTGATGCAAACGGAATATTCTGGCTGGCCACCAATGGAGAAGGATTGTATCGTTGGAATAAGAAAGAGAATTCGTTTCAGCATTTCAATATCACTTCCGGTTTTCCTTCAGATGTTTTGTACCGGGTGGAACCAGATAATTATGATAATCTCTGGATCAGTTCAGATTATGGATTGATCCGTTTCAACAAAAAAACATTTGCTGTAAATACCTACACTACCGGTGACGGTATTTCAAACAATGAATTCAATAGAACATCTTCATTCAGGGCCAAAGACGGCAGATTATTTTTTGGTGGATTAGATGGCGTGAATGCTTTTAACCCAAACGATTTTATTACGGATACCAATACATTGAATGTGCCGTTGCGTATCATTTCTTTCAATCAGTTTGTTGGCTCACAAAATGAACTGGTTAATAAAACAAATGAGTTGTTGAATACTTTTCAAATTACGCTGGCACCAACCGATCAATTTTTTACACTAGAATTTCAATTGCTGGATTTTGCAAAAGACGAAGTACACCACTATGCATCTCAAATTCAAGGCGCAGATAAAAGCTGGAACTATATCAATGAAAATTCTATTCGGATCAGCGGATTGCCTTATGGCAAATTTACCCTGCGTATTAAAGCACAAAACCGTGAAGGCGCATGGAGCAAAAGCGAATTGATTATTCCAGTGATTGTTTTAAAACCATTTTATCTTAAATGGTGGTTCATTACGTTATTGGTTTTATTATTTACAGTGGCAGTTTATCTGATAATAAAATTAAGAACAAAACAATTAGCCGCTGATAAAAACAAATTAGAGAAGCTGGTGAATAAAAGGACTGTTCAGTTAAAAAAATCATTATCAGCGCAGGCAGAATTGCTTACAGAGAAAGATGTATTGATGAAAGAAATTCATCATCGCGTAAAAAATAATTTGCAGGTTATTTCGGGTTTGCTGGAATTGCAGAGCAAAAGCCTGAATGACGAAACCGCTAGAGGTGCATTATTAGAAGGACGAAACCGCATAAAAAGTATGTCCCTTATACACCAAAATCTTTACCAGTTTGAAAACATCAGTACGATTGAGTTAAAACAATTTGTAAATGATCTGTGCAGGCAGGTAGAAAGTGCATTTCAGAAAATAAATAATGTGGTGATGAATATCGAGGTGCCTAACTTGAACTTAGATATTGACACCGCTATTCCGCTTGGCTTGATCATGAATGAGCTATTGTCTAATTCCTTTAAGTATGCATTTAACGATGTTATATCCGGAGCGATAAACATTGGAATCTATAACCAGGCAGTAGGAAAATATACATTGGTTTATTCCGATAACGGTCCCGGGTTGCCTGGCAGGTTTGAGGTAAGTATGACAACAACGCTGGGCATACAATTGATCAATGACCTGAGCCGGCAAATAGGAGGAACCGTAAAATATGAAAATAAAAATGGGGCCGTATTTACGATTAATTTTACCAACCGCAGCCTGCGAAAAAATGAGGACTAAAACTTATGTCTGTTTTAAAAATTGGAATTGTAGAGGATGAGCTTGTAATAGCCCGCACTATTGTAAGCACTCTTGATGAGTTGGGCTACGCCCATTTGGGGCCTGCGATAAATTATACAGAGGCAATGGAAATGCTTGAAAATGACAAACCCGATTTGTTATTGCTCGACATTCAGTTGTCAGGAAAAAAAGATGGTATTGATTTGGCTCAAAAAATTAATGAGCTTTACCAAATTCCATTCATTTTTTTAACAGCTTACAGTGATGCTGAAACCATAGACCGTGCAAAAAAAGTAAAACCACATGCTTATATTGTTAAGCCTTTTGCTAAAGATGAATTATTTGCTGCAATTGAAATTGCAGTCAGCAATTTTACCGGCAATCGTTCTCATGTGAAGTCAGATCAGGCAACTTCTTATTACATCAAAGATTATATGTTTGTAAGAGATGGCTATGTTTTTAGAAAAATATTTTTAAATGAACTATTATACCTGGAGAGCGATGCCAATTATATTATCCTTCATCTTAAATCACAAAAGAAAGTGATGGTAAGATCTACGCTCAATGATTTTATTGAAGAGATTAATCAAAAAAATTTCATTCGTGTCCATCGCAGCTATTCTGTAAACATCAATATGATTGATGATATTTTTCCTACTGAGATTTCGATTACCGGAATTAAAATTCCTGTTGGCAAATCGTTCAGGGAAGACCTTTATAAAACTCTTGGCATAAAGGAGCATTAACCATTTTCCGGCGCTGCCGTTTCTTTCTTCACAAACCAGCTATTATTCATCCCTAACCAAACACATTCATCCCTTTTGTTTTGCAAGCTTCTTTTGCATCTACATCTTTGCTCTCGTTATGGCATTATTGGATTTAGAAAAGATCATCATCAAGCGCACTATCCTGGGTATCCGCTGCACATCTTGTGGAGGCAACCTGGTAATTGTTAAAAAAAAAGCATTCCCGGCAGGATGATAAACCTGATTTCTTTTGGAACGATAAAACCAAAACATTATGAATGCGAAAACTGTAAAAAGAGGCACCTATTATTATAGCAACGGTTTATTCTTCATTATTATAAAAACTATCAAAAAACAGAAAACATGAGTATCAGATTAGGCGACATCGCTCCGGACTTTCAGGCCGAAACCACACAGGGCACGATTCATTTTCACAAGTGGATTGCCGACGGTTGGGCCATCCTCTTTTCTCACCCAAAAGATTTTACACCGGTTTGCACTACCGAGCTTGGTTACATGGCAAAACTGGAGCCCGAGTTTCAGCAAAGGAATTGTAAGGTTATTGGCCTCAGTGTAGACCCTGTTGAGAGTCATTTAAAATGGGAAAAAGATATTGAAGAAACGCAGGGTTATGCAATAAGCTATCCTATGATTGGCGATCCAACACTTGCTATTGCAAAGTTGTATGATATGCTACCTGCAGAAGAGCCGGGCACTTCAGAAGGCAGAACGGCAGCCACTAACCATACGGTGCGTTCTGTTTTTGTGATTGGGCCTGATAAAAAAATAAAACTTTATCTTACTTATCCGATGACAACCGGGCGCAACTTTGATGAAATACTTCGTGTACTTGATTCTATGCAGTTAACAGCAGCCTACAAAGTAGCAACGCCGGTAAACTGGAACTACGGCGAAGATGTGATCATTGTTCCTGCAGTATCAGATGCTGAAGCAAAAGAGAAATATCCGGAGGGTTGGAAAACAATTAAGCCTTATCTGCGCTTTGTTGCCCAACCTGGCGAACAACTCGTAATGTAGAATATCATCTACTCATAAGCGTAAGAGTATTCTTAGGCTTATGAGTCTTTAAAAAAATAATTATGAGCGCTTCAAAATCAATGCGTGCGTGGTTTGCCTTTATAGCCATCATCTTGTGGGGAGGCATTTATCTTACTGGTTTTTCCAATGTAAACTGGTTACTGTATGTGCCTGAGGCCGGTTTTATTTTTTCAGCTATCACAGGTATTTGTTTGCCCCAGATTTTTATTTTAAGAATGTTTAGTTTTAGAATAAAGCAAACTTCAAATCAATAGTGTAAGAAATGTACCGAAAGTATTTATCATTTTCAGGTGCTATAAATAAAAATATACAAATGAAATTACGCGTAATAGTTTTAGGTGCAGGTTTTGGAGGATTGGAATTGAGCTCCGTACTTTCTGAAACAATCGGAGACAATCTTGATCTTACGTTGATAGATCAAAATGATTCATTTTATTTTGGCTTTTCAAAGCTGGATGTCATGTTTGGGCGCAAGTCGCCGGATGCTGTTAAAATCTCCTACAGTAGTATCATAATGGCAGGCGTACAATTCCTTAAAGAAAGGATTACCGCTATTGACCCAGTAAAGAAAATTGTTACCACACAAAACGGCGTATATGAGGCCGATGTATTAGTAGTAGCGCTGGGCGCTAATTACGACATTCCGGCAACACCGGGGCTTGCAGCATGCGGCAACGAATACTATTCTTTTGAGGGTGCAGAAAAATTGAGAGAAGTGATTCCCACATTTACAAGAGGCCACGCCATTGTTGGTGTATGTGGTGCGCCATTCAAATGTCCGCCGGCACCCAGTGAAGCTGCTTTAATGTTGCACGATTATCTCACTAACGCAGGAGTGCGTGATGCCTGCACCATAAGCCTCATAATCCCATACGGTTCGCCTATTCCTCCTTCTCCTGATTCATCGAAAGCATTGATCGGAGCTTTTGAAGAACGAAATATTCAATTCATTCCGCAACGGAAAGTAAGTTCGCTTGATACAGCCAAAAAAGTGGCTATTCTTGATGATGGAACATCAATACCGTTTGATCTATTCCTCGGTATTCCAAAACATGTTGCACCGGATGTAGTACTGCAAAGCGGCATGGCTGAGAATGGCTGGATCCCGGTTGACAGAGCAAACTTGTTGACAAAGTTTCCAAATGTATATGCTATTGGTGATGTAACCAGCGTGGGAACACCAAAGGCAGGTGTATTTGCAGAAGGCGCCGCAAAAATTGCCGCAGCTTCTATTATTGCAGTATTTAATGGGGCGAAGAACAATGCAACCTATACAGGTGCAGGTTCCTGCTATATTGAGTTTGGCAAGGGTGAAGTTGGTCGTGTTGATGTTGATTTCTTCTCCGGCCCAAAACCTTTTGGAATTCATCATGACGCTTCAGCAGCTATGATGGCTGATAAAGAAAATTTTGGTTCAAGTCGTAAAGCCCGTTGGTTTAGTATAGCGTAAAACATCGAAAATTTTTAATACAAAATTTCAATGAACACAATAATCAATCTCAAATTAAATCTAAATAAATGACAACTTATTTAATTGAAATTCCTCATTCAGAAAATACTTTTGAGTGCCAGCAGATTATCAAATTGTTTGTAGAATCTGGTTCGCATTTATTGGCGAATGCGCATTGGGGTTGTAAATCCGGGGTCCATAAATCGTGGTTTATCAGCGATTTTAACAACAAAGGAGAAGCGCTTCAAATTGTACCACCCTTCTTAAGGCATAGCGCCAACATTATTGAATTAATAAAATTCAATAAAAATGATATTATGCAATTTGCCAACGCTGCTAAGGTGTAAGTAAATTTTTTAATAAGTTAAGCCAATCATCTGGTTTATGGGTTCGTTTAAGTTTTCAGAAAATAATTGATTCCTATCTAACAATTAAGAAATATGGAGTGCAATAATTCTGTAATCTAAAAATAATTTAAAATGTTTTCTACTAATTAACCCAAGTTGTTAGTTAAAAAGAAGCATCGATAAAGAATAATTTTGATTTACCTGAGGTGTATCGATTTTGACGGACAGTAAAGTTGCCTAGGTTTTGTAAAAATAGTAGTTCTTTTCAAAGTTATTGGGACATTCGTAGTTCAGGGATGAATGCCTTCGTTTTGTGTTGTCATACATTTCTATATATTCAAAGATTTCTGTTTGTGCATCCTGCAGGTTTTCAAAAGCACCGTCTTGCAGCAGTTCCGTTTTGAAGCGGCTAAAGCAGGATTGCATAAAGGCATTATCATACGGATTATCACCCCAGCTCATACTCTGCAACAGCTTCTTTGAATCAACCAGCTTTCTAAACTTACTCCCTGCATACTGACCGCCACGGTCAGTATGCACAATCAATTCTTCTGTAACCCTTCGGCTTTTCAATGCTTTTTTCAATGCTGTTACAACGAGTTCTTCTTTCATATTATCATCCAAGAGCCAGCCAATTATTTTTCTTGAATACAGATCCATCCATACCGCCAGGTAGCGTAAACGCCACCCGCCAGAGGGATATAAGTGATGTCACCTACCCACACTTCATCCGGTCTTGAGGGCAAAGGGTGCTCCAAGAGCAGGTTCGGACTGATGGGGTAAGGATGGCGGCTTTCGGTTGTTATCGGTACAAAGCTGCGGGGCTGTATAGCTTGTAAGCCCTGCTCCCTGAGTACTTTACGCACCTTGTAGGCGCCAGCTTTTCCCCTTCCTGTCCTTTTCAGCTCTGCGCTTATTCTGCGCACACCGTAGCGCCTGCGATGCTGATGAAAGATGCGGATGATCGTTTGTTCCATTTCTTTTTTCTTTTGGTCAGCCTTGTTTTTCTTCTTCTGCCATCTATAATAAGCACTGCGGCTTACGCGGAGCACCCGGCATAACTTCTGTACCGGATAGTGTTCTGCATGAGTTTCCACAAAGCTGTACAACTGCTTTACGTCTGCCGGCTGAAAATAAGCGAGGCTTTTTTTAAAATATCACGCTCCCCCTCCAACTCCCTGATGCGTTTTAACAGCGCCTGCTGGTCTTCTTGTGTTACAGTAATCGGGCTGTTCTCCTTACCAACTGTAGCTGGCTGTTGGCTGCTGTTCAGGCTGTGGCTTTTCCACTTGTAAATCAGGTTTTCACTAATGCCCAGGCTTTGAGCTATCTCGCTCGCCGGACGACCGGCAGCAATCCTTCCCAAGACCTCTTCCTTAAACGAAGCATCGTACTTGCGGCGCCTCACGCCTGTGTTTTTCTCTTTCATCTGTGTTGCTGATTTAGGCAACTTTACTGTCCGTATTTATTAGAGCATCTCAGATTACTTCTCCGCATACAGTTACCTTCTTACCAACGCTGTCTTTCGCTTGTTCGGGTGTTATGGTTTGAGAATTGCTTTAATTGAAAATAAATCCGAATTGTACATTGGCTCCGATGGAAGCCGGAGCATTATTTCCAAAGCGGGCAGGGGCTGATAATGCCAGAAAGTAATTGACCGCTTTGGTTCTTACCAGGATTTTGTTGAACACCGGAGTAAAACCATATCTGCCGGAAGTTTCAAAAGCAAGGCGGGTAATAATGGTAAAGCCATGTCTAAAACGAAACATAGGGCCGGGATCAAAAAGAATATTGCTCGTTTTGTCAATTTTATTACTGCCGGTTCCCGATTTAATAGTTGGCGTGATTTCGTAACTAAAACCGAAACGATCCGAATACAGTATGTTAACGCCTACGGGGAAGCCAATTGAGGTTGTATGAGTAAAATTGGTAGTAGTACTGCTTTTATCAATCGTAACCACGGGAACAATAAAGCTTAAATAGCCCACTACCTTTGGATACTTAGGTTTTGCTGAGTCGGTTTGGGAAAAAGCCGTTTCATTTACTGCAAGGATAAGACTTAGGCTGATGAGTAGCATCCACTTCATTCGAGTTTGTTTTTGTGCCACTTTGATGCAAAATGTAAACCAATTGCAATGGGTGAAGTAAAGGAAAGAAAGCTAGGTTAATAGGTGTTTCATGACGACCTGGCTTTATTTGGTTATCTTGAAAGCTTAGTGATAGTGGAATGCATTAAAAGATACTTATCAATGCTTTTACGGCTGTATTGAAAGGCATTCCCATTAGGAGTAGAAAAGTTGATTACTCCGTCTTTCATTTTTGTTAGTCACTTTACTACTCATTCCGTTCTTAAACTCTTTACTGGATTGGCGATTGCGGCTTTAATGGTTTGAATGCTCATAGTAAGTATGGCAATCACTATAATTATGATAGCGGCTGATAGAAACGTAACCCAATTGATAGATATGCGGTATGCAAAGCTTTGCAACCAGATATTGGCTGCCCACCAACCTAGTGGACATGCGATAACTACGGCAAGAATGACAAGACGCACAAAGTCTTTTCCTAACAATATTCCAAGATCACTGACAGTAGCACCCAATATTTTGCGAATCCCGATTTCTTTTGTACGACGACCAACCAGAAAAGCCGTTAATGCAAACAATCCGATAACAGAAATGAAGATTGCGGTAAAGGTGAAAAAACTGATGATAATTTGCAGTTGTGCATAAGAAGCAAACAGCTTTTGAAAATTATCGTCGAGAAATGAGTAACGAATAGGAAGATCAGGGTCAATCTTTTTCCATACTTTTTCTATTGATGCAACGGTTTGATTTATGTTGCTGCTCTTCATCTTTATAAGGATGCCGCCGCCCGATTGAAACATGCATGCTTTGTTTCCAACGGTATAAACAACAGGCTGTACCACGTTTTCAAAACCTGATGCATTGAAATCTTTTACTACACCCACAATTTGTACAGGCACCGAATCACAGAAAGGAAATGTGATAGTTGCACCCAACGGACTTGATATATTCAATCTTTTTGCAGCCGCTTCATTAATGACAGCCGTGCGTGTCTTTTCATCCGCTATTCTTCCATCAAATAACCTTCCTTGTAACAAAGCGATCTGTAATGTTTTAAAATAATCATCGCTTACTTTTACCGATGACATCCTGTATTCTTTTCCGTTGTATTTGTAAGCAATGGTTAATGTATCAACACTTGCATCGCCGGGTACGGTTGTAGTCTTGGATACATACTGGACGCCCGGAATTGATAACAAAGTATTTCGTGTAACAGTAAAGTTGGCATCCCTTACGTCTTGTGAACTTTCCAATTGCATTACCTGCTCACCCGAAAATCCTTTATCTTTCGTTTGCATGTAGTGCATTTGATTACTTACAACAATGGTAGTGATAATAAAAAATGCAGATACCGTAAACTGAACGACTATCAATACATTGCGAAACGCGATTCCTTTATTTCCTGTCGAATAGTCGCCCTTCAAAACCTTGGTAATATTATAGCGTGAAAGAAAAACGGCAGGATATAAACCGGAAAGAAGTGTTACTATAAAAAGGCACAAAGCAATTTGCGTAAATATAGAAATGCCATTATCATTATTAAACAAGCTAAGCTGAATGCTAAACCGGCTGTTGAAATAAGGTAAAATAAATGCTACCAGCAGAATTTCTAAACACAGGCTGAGTATGCATTGCAGCGCGACCTCACCAACAATTTGCAACAACAGTTGTTTACGGTCTGATCCCAATACCTCTCTGATACCTATCTCTTTTGCTCTGCGAATGGATGCGGCAATAGAAAGATTGCTGAAGTTGATAGCGCCGACTAGTAATAGCAGCGCAGCCAGCAAAAGCAATACGGAAACGGTTGTAAAATGGCTGCTGCCATGTTTCGGAAAGTTGTGAATGTTCTTTACTTCATCAACAAACAAACCGGCATGATGACCGGCTTTGCGAAAATCTGCCAACGATTGATTATCCTTTTTTAAACGTTCGTTGTAATACACACGGTTTATATCATTTTCCAGTTTATTCGCCGTTACAAACGGTTTCGTTAGTACATAAGTATGATAGGAATAATTTTCCCACCAAAAACTTTGCTTTTCATAAGGACTGCGATATACAAGTTCTGCCTGTAAATGTGATGGTGCTTTTGGTGGCCGCATTATGCCTGTTACCTCACAATCAAATGCATTAAAAATTTTAAGACTCTTGCCTATCGGATTTTCATTGCCAAATAGTTTTGAGGCTACCTCCCGGCTTATCACAACCGCATTTGGCTTATTTAAAACGGTGGCTCTATCGCCTTCAACAATCTGATAAGGAAAAACTTTAAAGAAAGAGGAATCAGCTTGTACACTATTCTTCTGATATATTTTTTTATCGCCACTGGTTAACAACGCTTCATCATCTCCATAAGGTTGTATCGCGGTGGCAGCTTCAATGTCAGGCAGTCGCTGTTTTAAAAATGACGACAGAGGAGCAGGCGTCCGGTCCAAAATGTCATCATCTTTTTGCTCAGAGACCTTAAACATCCGTTCTAAAGATGGAGACCAAGTATCATAGCTCAATTCATAATTCGTATACAGCAGGATAACAATAAAACCTGCAAGTCCTACGGCAAGCCCTGCAATATTGATACTGCTATAAAATTTATTGTTTATAAAATTCCTCCATGCGGTTTTGAAATAATTTTTAAACATAAAACTTGATTGAAGTGCTGATAGTTATAGGCAAGACACACTTAATTCCTTTCCTTTTCCAACGCTTATACCAATCTTGAAGCCCTTTACCAAACTGCGTTTGAGCAATGGCAAACAAAACAAGTGTCCGATAATGAACATCTGTTGTACGATTTTGAAGAGGTAGTGATGAATGAAAATTAATGCATTTTACACAGAGAGACTGCCCATATTTGAAACTGTATTAGTTCAAACGAACTATCTTTCTAAAACTCTTTGTACCAATATAGCTTGCGGTTACTAATGTAAAACTTGTTTATGCGGTTTTTAGTTTTCTGGCGTAGAATTTTTCACGTCTGGCTGACGCTTTGGCAACGACTTCGCTTGTTTTTGCCACTTCATTGCAGTTGCCTTCGTGCTGACTGATGAATCTATCACAGTTTTCAAACACAGACTGATTAAGTAGGATAGCGGCAGCCGCCTTGTGCTTAATCTCTTTTGCCCATTCTATTGTTTGCTGTAAGGTAAATGCCATAAAATTGTTTCGTTTAATTCAATCGTCATATTCGTCAAGTAATACGGATGCATTTACGCACAACATCAATTAATGTTTTTGTGTCATGTTTATGCGGTTTATAAATATTTGCGATATGCTTGCTCAATAAGTTCCTTTCTGGTAAGCTTTGGAGGGGTTTGGAGCCGGTGTTTATGTCGGGCTCCTATCTCTCCTTGTATTCTTTGCAGCAATTGATTTTTAGTGCTGCTTAGAACCGGCTGCAATTGTTGGCGCAACTGCTGAAACTCTTTCTTATCTTTTGCTGTAAGTGCCATTATTAGCAATATTTTGAGTGATAATGTTGTCATATAGAACAAAGAGAAAAATATAGGCTGAATAAAATCACGGATGTCTTACTTTTGGCGTTCTTGTGCGGTTTTCTTTACTTTAATGAATGTTCTTTTAAAGTCGGCGACTACCTGTGCCTTTCGAGCATCAGACAAGCCGCCTTTCTTTTGTTTGTTTGAATTGTCTCCTGCAGAAACAGGTTGCAATGCCTTTTTTATCCTCTCGGCGCGTTCAAGACCCAATGAAAAGTGCGCTTCCATTTTGTCTATTTCCTTTAAAATATCGTTTGGTATCATTGTATTAAGCTACTTGTAACAGGTGTACTACAATTTATATTTGCTAATGCAAATTGAAAAGTAAAAGAGATGAACAAAACTCATATTCACAAGATAAAACAGAACCTATATTTTTCACAAGTGGCGATTGAAGAGATTATTTTGTATATGTGATTGCAAATTACATCTATTGCATTTGGCAAGTGCATGTATAAAGGGAAGTAATAAAGCAATGTTATTATGTTTCATCTTGATAAGTTTTAAAAGAGACAACAGGTTGCAATATACCGGCGGCCGATTGTTTACTTACTTGTTAGCAACATGAGTGTTGTAATACTTAAGTGTTTTTGTTCTCTTGCTTTTATAGGTGAGCACGTAAACACTTTTACAGTAAAAAAAATTATTTATTTAGAATTGAATATGCCTTCGTTTTGACTTCTGTATTAATTCCTGTTCGCCTTCATACAAAAATTACTAAGCCAAATTCCCAATTTATTCCTGATACGAAAATATGTTTCCATAATCGGAACAAAATATTAATATTTTGATATCTAATATATTAAAAGTGAATCATCTAAGTGATGGTATTATATTTACTTAAGTTTATTATGCTGTAAGATATCCACTATTTGTTGTCCTATTTTATAAAGTCCAACATCATTCAGTATCAGAGCAGCCAAACTAACATTCAGTAAAAATCCAATCATGAAAAGAATTGTATGTATTCTTTTGGCAGCTTCATTATTGGCTGCAACCCAATCAGTCCATGCGCAACAGGTTAAAGATTCAACTGTTACAGCTATCTATACCGACTTTACAGGTTATTGGACATCAAGCACAAAGACCAATAACTCACTTTATCCTGATACGAGCCATAATTTAATGGCATTTACATTCAGGGATAAAACTTATTCAACGGGTGTAAATGATGCAGTATTAACTGCCAAGCTGGGTAATAGAAATTACTCTCCACAGGTCTATAAATCACTTCCGGTAAGCAACATTGCAGGCAAAACAATCGGGAACGATAATACGCTCACTTTTGCATTGAAAGACGACGGTGATTCGACCAAAGCGGCTTATCATTCTCCCTATCCGGTTATTCATATTGCTGACGTATTAACTGATGGTAAGAACGGGCTCGATTTGGGTACTGGTGTAACTAACCTACCTCAGGGAGCACACATTTCCTTTCCAGTAAAAAATTTAAATACCAAAACAGCGACAGACTCTGTACCTGACTTCGTATTCACACAAATCGCCCAGCCAACTACCAACCTGCCCGATACCATATTTTTCTTTGACGCAAATCATAACGTGATAGGAAATAAAAAATTGGTGTATTGGAATGCGGTGAATAAGTTGGGAACTTATAAGCTTGATTTGTATTCCCTAACACCTAATATGTCTTGCAACACTTCTATAATGAATAGCCTGTATGAACAAAATAGCACAAGAGACATTAGAATGGTAGCATTTTTAATCACCGACTTTGGCATTACCGATCCAACAATTGCGGCTCAGGTAAAAGGATTGCAAATCAATCCCTGCGGCAGCAGCGACCAAGCCTTCATTGCCTATAATACAAACATCATACATTTTGACGTACCTATCATTTTAACGCAACCTGCCACGCAGTCATTCTGCAGTGCTACCACGTCTTCCTCAGCTACTTTCAATGTGAATGCTTTCAGCACAAGTGATATGACATATCAGTGGAAGAAGAATGGCGCTGATATTGTCGGTGCAACTTCTGCTTCTTACACGGCTACCGGTCTTACTTTGGCAGATACTGCCAATGCCTATTCCGTGACCCTAACGAATAGTGTAGGTGCAATCACCAGTGATAATGCTTATGTAAAATATGTAATTCTTAACCAGCCTTCAAGTCTGTACCTCGCAGTAGGTTCTACAGCTACCTTTGCTGTTAGTGCTTCAGGTGCAACAGGATACCAGTGGCAGAAAGGGAATGCTAAAATTAAGGATGCCACTTTTTCTGCTTACTCAAGAACAAACGTTGCTCTTACGGATGCAGGCACCTATACGGCAATGGTTTACTATAGTGGTGGAACTTGTACCAGCAACGCTGCCACACTTACTGTCGAAAACTTGCCCACCATTACAAAACAGCCTGTAAAACAAATGTTTTGCAGCGATGCAACTACTTCAGCTACATTTAGCGTTACAGCTAAAAGTACTTCTACCTAATTACCAATGGTATAAGAATGGTACGGCTATAAGTGGCGCTACTGGTAACAGTTTAAATCTAAGCAATCTTACTTTTTCTGATACATCCAGCACTTTTTATGTAGTGTTAACTAACGGTGTTGGTTCAACAACCAGCAATAGGGTATCTGTAAAATATGTGATTCTCAATCAACCTTCAAATTTATATTTAGGTGTAGGAGCTACCGCATCTTTTACTGTTGTTGCATCAGGAGCAACAGGTTATCAATGGCAGAAAGCAATTACTAACATTAGTGGTGCTACTTTGGCTACTTACTCAAAAACAAACATCGCCCTTACAGATGCCGGAAGCTATACAGCAGTGGTTAAGTACGATGGTGGAACTTGTACCAGTAACGCTGCCATTTTAAGCGTTGAAAGTTTACCTTCTATCACTGCACAGCCACAACAACAAGTATTGTGTAGCAGTTCAGCCACAACAACTACCTTCAGCGTTACGGCGCCTAAAGTTATTTCTGATATAACTTACCAGTGGTACAAAAACAATTCTCCTATAGCTGGTGCAATTTCTTCTTCTTACTCACCAACAGGCTTAACAATGAATGATACTACTAATATCTATTACGTAGCTGTAACAAATGGCATCGGAACGGTTAAGAGTAATAGCGTTAATATAAAATACCTCATCATATCACAGCCTATATCGCAGGTGATTGCAACGGGCAACAGTGTTAGCTTTTCTGTTGGGGCAAGTGGCATTGTATCTTATCTCTGGCAAAAAAACGGTGTAAGCATCACCGGTGCCACCGGAAGCACCTACACTCTTCCGGTAGTTAACTATTCCGATGCAGGCAACTACACTGCGCTTGTTTCCTACACTGGTGCTATTACTTCTTGTACCAGTAATGCAGCTGTATTGCAACCTTCCATTGTTCTTTACTCTAAAGCTTCTGGTAACCTTAACCTGCCTTCTACCTGGGGCATAGCTACCGATGGCAGCGGCTCTTCTCCCTTTGATTTTACAAGAAGTGAACATACGTTCGTTCTTGCCAACCGCTCTTCTCTTTCCACCGCAGCCTCTGTTACAATTGCAGGAACAGTAGATGTAGCCAACGGTAAGCTCACTATTACTCCGGGTACAACCTTAACGGCAGGCCGCATTATCCGCTCTGGACAAACAGGTGCGATTGTAAGTTCTTCTACTTCCAATCTCTATTTAACCGGCATCAGTACACCCACTTACAGCGGCGCTTCTGACCTTTATTTTGATACTGTTAATGATACACTTCACAACTTAACTATCGCCGCTCACACCGCAACCCTTCATACTGCCCTTAACATTACAGCTGGCAAGACGCCTGGACGTGTGCAGATAAACAGTGGCGGCACGCTTGCTACCTCTGATTCTTTAACTCTGAAGAGTGATATTAACGGTACGGCTTCTATCGCTTCTTCTGTAGGTACTATCACGGGTAAAGTAACGATTGAAAAGTTCATCCATTCCCGTCGTGCCTGGCGCCTGATGGGTGCACCGATTACCAGCACAGGTGCTCCAAGCATCAATGCAGCCTGGCAGGAAGGAGCCACAAGTTCTACCGACAATCCTCATCCCGGTTTCGGTACGCACATTACCTACGGTGCAGTGGCTGATGGCTTTGACCAGAACCCGCAAAAGACTTTCAGTATGAGGGTCTATAACGCAGCTACCAGCACATGGGTGGGCGTGCCTGCTACTAAAACCACAGCTATTACCGCTTATCCGGCTTACTTTATCTTTATCCGCGGCAATCGTTCCTATAATATTACTACTACTACCGCCTATACTACTCCTATGACTACGGTTCTAAGGGCTACAGGCAATGTTAAGCAGGGCAACCTTGTTGCTCAGACAGTTGCTGCCAGCGGCTTTACCTTAATGGCAAACCCTTATGCCAGCCCCGTTAATTTTACAAAGCTTATCAATTCGAGCAAGAACATACAAGCCCGCTATCGTGTGTGGGATCCTACGCTCGCTGGCACTAATGGTGTAGGTGCATGGGTAACAGTTGATGGCAGTACAGGCACTTATAAATCTATTCCTCCTTCTTCTTATGTTGCCAATACTTTAGAGGCTGGTCAGGGCTTTTTTGTACAAAGCAGCGATGGCAAGACAGCGGGCTCTCTTCTTTTTACGGAAGCGGTAAAAGACAGCACACTCTCTACTACCTCTGCTGACAGAATGGGAAGCACAGCTACCACTGACACTTCTTTACAGATCAATCTGAAGCTTTTCAATGCTGATACGACGACTGCTATTGCTGATGGTGTATTGTTCAACTTTGGCTCAGCCTACAGCGATTCAGTGGATAACAATGATGCAATAAAGATGGGCAATACAGGTGAGAATCTGGGCATCCAGGAAGGTAACAGCCTTCTTACCATTGATGAACGTACAATGCCTAAAAAGGGCGATTCTCTTTATTTAAGCTTAACGAACGCTAAATCAGCTTCTTATCAATTTGAGATCGTGCCTTCTTCTCTCAACAATCAATCGTTTGCACTTTACGACCGGTATTTGAAAACAGTGTCTCCTCTTTCTTCTACAGATACTACCCGCATTACTTTCACAGTCAATACTTCGGTAGCGGCTTCGAAGGCTTCCGACCGCTTTGTACTGGTAGTGATGAACTCAAAAATAACCAATACAGTGTTGCCGGTTTCATTTACCAGCATAAAAGCAACGGCAAAACAAAATACGGTTGAAGTACAGTGGACAGTAGCAACTGAGAGTGGCATTCTTTATTATGAAGTACAGAAATCAGCCGATGGTGTTAGCTTTACAGCAACAGGCAATGTGGCTGCAAAGGGCGCTTCTCTGTACAGCTTTACTGATATGGCACCTCTTGCAACAGGCGTTAATTACTATCGGGTGAAAAGCATAAGCCAAAACGGAAGCGTTCGTTATAGCAGCGTTGTTACGGCGCAACTGCAAGGCGCAGCATCATCTACTTCAACGGATGGCACTTCTTCGGTTAGCGTGTATCCCAACCCGTTAACAGGCACTGCTTTTACACTTACCCTTTCTAACAAGCCGGCGGGTACTTACAACATGAATGTTGTTGATGGCAGTGGTAAAGTAGTGTTCAGCCAGCCGGTTGCACACTCGGGTGGTACGGCTTCGCAAAAAGTTACACTCCCGCACCGCCTCTCTGCAGGAAGTTATTATATCCAAATCGCTTCCTCAACCTCAACTGAAACCATTAAAATAGTAGCTCTCTAATCAAGTTTTTACAGCGTAGACCATCAACCTAAACCCAAAAAGACCTTCCCTTACCGGAGGGTCCTTTTTTTTATTGTTGGAGTACTGTCCCGTCCTGAAAATCAATGCCTGTTGGGCTGATCTTATTTTCGCACAATACAGCAGTTATTTGTAATTGCGCAAATACATTTATCGCTGATGCAATGAATAATATTGAAATAAAAATCATTTTTTTAAGCATAAAGTATCTTCCGGAATGTTTTTCTAATTTAAGTAATTTCCCTGTTGGTTTGCATAGTGGTAATGAAACCAATTCACATCTATAAACCCTTTTTCTTCGCTAATGTTATAATTATATATGCCGGTCCTGTCACCCCGATAATATCCCCATGTTAGTTGATATGTATTACCGAACTCAGTAAAGATTTTACCATCCAGACTGAATGCATACCTACTTCTCCCTTCCCAATCCCAGGCAGAACTTAGCCAAATGGTAGTTTGGTTAATTTGAGGGCCTTTAATTTCCTGTCCATTATTGTCGCAAATCAAAACCCGAATCCCCTCACTTTGTTTTATTCCAAAGCTGCTATAGGCTTCAGAGAAATGACATAGACCTGCGAACTCACCATCCGACATACCAGCAATTTCTATTTTAATAATTACTTCGTTTTTTGCAGTTCTCAGACTGCGCTGAGTAAGCGTATTTCCTGCCCTTAAAAGCAGTGGACGTTTATCAGCAGTCTCTTTAATCCTGATTGGTATGAATGCATGAAGCCGCAGAAAATCCTTCTGCTCTGTAAGTGACCATTTATCTTTCCGAGGCTGATAATTCCATTCCCATTGCACGGAAAGAAAAGGAGAATTAAATTCATCATTTGTATGGAAAGGCGTTATCACCAATTTGGAAACAGGATTCTTACGCTTCCATACCATGTTCCCTATCGTGTCGGCTCCCACTTTGCCAATAATAGGCCAGCCATTTATAAATGTAACAGGTAACAGGCATAGTGCTCGCCCTTCCCAGCTACCCGTTCCCTGGTGCGTAAGAAACCACCAGCTTCCCGAAGCCAGCTTTAGTAAACCTCCCTGGTTGGGTTCTTTATCTATTGAGGGATTTACATGATTTAGTTGCTTTGTTTCGTAAGGGCCATAAATATTTTTGGAACGCTCCATCATGGCAACTCTGCCTTCTTTTTTTACCTCACTAAAAAAATGATAGTACCACCCGTTGATTTTATACATCTTGTTAGCCTCGCTGCCCTCTGATTGATGGATGACAGAATCTGACTTCAAGAAAATCTGTTTACCATCGGCGCTTATTCTAAACAAATGTATTTTGTAGTTGTCTGCAAAGTGGGTGGCAATAAAATAAGCCTTGTTATCATCGTCCCAGAAAGGACAGCAATCATCCCAGCCTTTGACTTTCCATATTTGATGCAAGGGTTCCCAGGGGCCTGCAGCATTCTTTGCAGTGCTCATAAAAAATCCTTCATCGGGAGTTCCAAAATAAATCCAGAATTTTCTTTTGTGATAACGAATGGCGCCCGCCCAAATGCCTTTGCCATACCGGTTCATTTTATCCCAGTTTAATTCGGGGCTAATCTTGTTCAGGTTGCTTACAACATGTCCGATAATATTCCAATTGATTAAATCTTTTGAGTGAAGAATAACAACGCCGGGAGAAAATTGAAAAGTGGAAGAAATAGCATAAAAATCCTTGCCAACACGTATGGCATCAATGTCGCTGTAATCTGCGGGTATAACAGGATTTACAAAGGAGCCATCTCCCTGGTCGCCCCATTTTTCCGTTGGCTGGGCAAAAGCATCCGAAGGCAAAAAAAGCAGCAAAAACAAAACAGCTTTTAGTATTCTTCTTTCATCAGTTGCACGGGTCCTAACAGTCCGGAAGAAATGAGTGGTGATTGTTTGGTAAAATAATTCCATGTTGTGAAACAGTAACGTTTTTTTGAAGGACGTGGCCGATGGTTAAGAAACCAGTCGGGAAATGTTTTTAAAAAGTAACCACCCATGAAGCCGGGCGACCACTCACAATCAGGAGGTTCCTGTTCATCGCCTATCAGCCTGTTTGCCCATACATTTGTGATTTCAACTTTCAACGTGTTGTTTTTGTTTTTCAACAATCCGGGCGGGAGTTTTACGCGCCACGGAGCAGTCCAAACTATACCTAAATCTTTATTATTTACAAAAACATGCGCTATGTGTTTTACAATGCCTAGGTCGAGATAAATTGCTGATTGTTTATCGATGAATGACGAACCGGCAGCATCAAAAGTTGTATGATAAATTGCTGTGCCGCTAAAATATTTGATGCCGGTTTCGGAACGCAAAGTCCAGTCTTCAAGTGTTTTAAAAACGACAGGTTTGGCAGGTCCACCCCACAGTGAATCGAATTGCACTTTCCATGAACCATTAATTTTTGCAACGGTTTGAAGTGAATAAAAGTTTTTGTTTTTGCCCTTAATATATTCAACCGCTTTTTGCCGGAAAACAATAAAAAAACTTTGTGCTTCCCCAAACCTCAGCGGGAGAAACGTTTTCCCTTCTTTCCGTTCATATTGTGGCAGGTTGCGTATATCACCCGTTACCGGATCCCACAATTCCGGCTGCTTTCCACTTACATTAAAACTGCAATTAACAGAACCAGAAACGCGGGATAAGTTTGCTACAAAATAAACATCCGTATTACCCTCATGGCGGTGAATGTATTTTATGTTGATGCTGTCTTTTACATCAGTTGCCGCAAAATCATCGGCTTGCAAAACAATCTGGCCCCATTGCAATAAAGCCTGGCAACGTTGCCAATATTTTACCATTGCTGCACCTGGTTTCCACCAGGTTTGCGTACGGTCGAAATGCGTTCCCCATTGCCCCATGGTTGCACCGGGTTTATATTGATCTCCCCAGGGCTGCTGCACAAAACGGTGCAAAACAAAACGGTTTACGCCATCGCAGAAAGCTGCATCGCCAATGGGTTTTAGCCACGATGGTGTTTCGCTCCATTTGCTGTCGTTCGGGTCGCCGGTGAATGCTTCTGCTTCAATGATATTCTTTCCCGATTTTCGTAAGGCGGCAACTGTTTCCTTTAATTCATAAGGTGAGTATTCGCCACCATGTGTCCAGAATTCAGTCATTACATTTTTAACCAGCGGCATAATTTCTTCCTGCCGCCAGGGGCCACCATAAGGCTCGCACAAAAAAACCAGATGGGCGGCATTTAATTTTTTTGAAAGCGTGGTAAAATAAATATCCCGGTACAAATCTTTTATGGTAGCATCAAAATCATTTTCAAATTTGAGAGAATCGTGCTAACTGCCTACTGTACGTCCGCAGAAAACGGGCAACCAGGGCGTAATATCATATCCTCTTCTCGACAAAAATTCCTGTGGCATTTTATCGGTCCAGGTTGGCGTTCCTGCTTCATAGCTATCAAAATGCACATGTGTAAAACCAGTACCAATTAAATCGCCCAAATGCTTTTGAATTTCACCAATCACATGATTGATATGAAAATCAACTGCCTGCTGGCTCATTTTATCACATTCCAAACCCGTTGCTGCCCATTGCGCCGGTTGAATAAGTGTGCCCGAAGTTGTATAACCAAACCTGTAAATGATCCAGTTGCCTTTGGGTGCATTCCAATTTAGTTCGCCATCGCTGTTCATCAGGCTGGTTATATCTATTACCTATCTTTTGCAACAATGCCTATAGCTGGTAACGCCAACACTGCAATATCTTTATAAAATGTTTTTCTGGCGGCTATGTCAGGAATTTCAACGCTATCCGTTTGGGGATTGTAAAGCGGGTAAGGAGTATGACCCCGAAGCGGAACCTGCGGCTTTTGTAATTGGATATGCTACAGGTTGTCCGCCGCTTATCGTATCGCCCGAATAACAAAGTTCTTTCATTGAAAGTTCAGGAGTTATCCAAACGCCGCCGCTGGCTTCATAACCAGCGCCGTTGAACATTCCGAAATCCATCCTCAGCCGTTTTGATTCTTCGGCTGCAAAGCGAACCAGCTGCCACCAGGGTTCTGTCCATGCAATGATTTGGGGCGTTGGGCTTTTTTTAATCTCGCCTGCCCATGGTGTTGTAACATCGGCAAGACTGAACATCGTTGTTCGGTTGAATCCTTCTTTTTTTAGTTCTTCCAAATCACGTGTTATTCCTTCTTTACTAATGTTCGACCCCATCCACATCCACAACACGCCGGGCTTCGCACTTTCAGGCGGATGTAGAAATATGGCTGCGGGATCATCTGTTTTGATAGCCTTGGTAATATGGTGCAGTAATGCCTGTGAATTCAATTTCAGGCAAAGAAAAAAAGCTATAAAAACAAATGTGGTTTTAAAAACAAAACGCTTTAAATATGGTTGCATGTTTTTGAAAGTGAGTTGATCCGGCAAATTATATTCACTGAATTGCGAAAGACATTTTCTATTACATCCTCTTTTAAAATGAAAAATCATGCAGGTAGTATTTTAAAAGAATAAGCATGGCGTTTTGTTATCCCTTCCGGTAAGGTAACCGACAATCCAGCAGGCGTACGGCTGATACTTAGTTCCTTGTCAATGCCTAATAAAGTTACTTTTCCAATTTGTTGAGGATACAGATCATTGCCTTCCGACAATGCTTTTATAAGTATTTTATTGGCCGTAGGCTCGCCAAGTGCAATAGCATAAAGCGTATCTCCTTTTGCAGTAAAACGTATATCTTCTACGGTGAAAGGTTTGTTTTTGCCTTCATTAAATCCCTGCGCTGTTAAAGCTGCTGCGGATTCCATTGCAGGGCCTTCACCAAAAACTTTCCAGGGGCGGGTATCAAATATGCTTTCGCCACTTAGTTTCATCCAGCCAGCTATTTCTTCAACAATTGACTGCTCATCACTATCAATTGTTCCATCGCCACGTACTGGTATGCTTAGTAAAAGGTTGCCATTTTTACTAACAACATCAGCCAAAGTATGAATGACTGTTTTGGCACTTTTATAACCATGCTTTTCATATAGTTCACGGTCGTAATGCCAGTTACCAATGCAAGTATCGGTTTGCCAGGGTAAAGGTTCTATTTCGTTGCTTTGTCCGCGTTCAATATCCCAAACCATACACTTTCGTTGCTCTTCATTGAGAATTTTACCTGTTAAGACAGCCTCCAATTTACCACTATTGCGATTTATATTGCTATTGTATAGATGCGCCGCTATACGCAAACCAACATCACTTACTGGGTACAAGGGTAAAACCGTATCATCAAAATAAACAAGATCAGGATTGTATTTGTTTATTAAATCAACACAGCGATTGAAAAACTTATTGCAATATTTCTTATCCGGAATACTTGCACCATGCGACCAGTCCCATTGCTTAAAAAAAACTTCCTGGTTGTCGCCGTTTATGCTTGGTGAATGATTTTGCGCATATAATTCCTGTGGATCTAAACCATCCCACCATTTATTTTTCCCATCTGTGCTTTTTAAATTCCCATCATAAGGTATGCCTTTGTACAGCCCTGCTTTATCAGATTTTTTTGACTTTTCATAGAATGTCCATGCGTGGGCTGCATGTACACTTACACCAAATCTTAATCCCTGGTTGCGTGCGGCTTTTGCCCATCCGTCGATGATATCTTTTTTGGGGCCTAATTTAGTGGAGTTCCAAGGTTGATATTTGCTGTTGTAGTTATCAAAATTATCATGATGATTGGCGAGGGCAAAAAAATATTTTGCTCCGGCACGCTTATAAAGAGCAAGCAATTCTTCCGGGTTCCAGTTTTGGGCCTTCCACTCATGAATAACATCCTTAAAACCAAACTTAGAGGGATGTCCATATTTTTTAAGATGAAACTTATAATCATCACTGCCTTCTATATACATTGAACGCGCATACCAGTCGCCATGTTCGGGTTCACATTGTGGCCCCCAATGTGCCCAAATTCCAAACTTTGCGTCCCGAAACCAGTCTGGAATTTGGTAGTTTTTTAAAGAATTCCAAGCCGGCTGAAAAGGTCCTTGAGCAATGGGTTCATTTCCTGAATCATTAAAAATGTCATTAGCTTTTAAAACTTTTGACAAGCCAATGGCAGGAATTGATCCAATCAAAGCTTTTATTATAGTTCTCCTTTTCATGGTAAATTTATTTAACGTAAGAAGTTACCCTTTTTATGCTTGAATAATTTGTGTCATTTATCCTTCAAAAATCGGTTTTGTTTGAAACCGCTTGTATCTGTTCCCGCAGGTTCTCTACCATTTCAATTCCCTTTTACAAATAATTCCAAGTGTACTTTTAGTAGTTGGGATTTTGAGTAATCACTCCCTTGCTTTCATCAATTATTTCCTGCGGTATCGGCATGTAGTAATCTTTCGGTCTCGTAAATGTTCTTGCAGGAATAACTACGGCGCTGTTATAAGGAGGTAGAGGCGAAGCCAATTTGGGCTTGCTTACAATGGTATCGAGGTTGATCACTTTATCTTTATCCCAGCGGAGTAAATCCTGCCAGCGCATGTTTTCGCCACCTAACTCTACCCGGCGTTCATGTATAAGTTGCGTCATAGCTGCATTTGATACAGGCGACAAACCTGCCCTTAGCCGCACTGTGTTGATTTCGGCATCGCCGCTGCCAGCGCCACTCATTCTTATTTTTGCTTCCGCCACCAAAAGATAGATGTCTGATGTGCGCAGTATGGGTTGTTTTAAATCGAAGTCAATTCCGCCGCTTTCATCGGGTAGAAAAGGCGGTATATTTTTTTATAAATAGCCAGTTGTGGTCATGCTTGGAAGCAAACGCCCTGTGGGTTGCCCCTGCCTTCCGGCAAACATCTGGTAAGCATCACCGGCGCCGATGGTGACAAGATTGGTTTGATTGGGAAGCGAATCCCCAATCGAAATTAAAGTCGCCCGCTTGCGAACAGAATCGGCTGGCTCAAACGATTCTGCAAAATTCTGGGTAGGATGATGAAACCCCCAGCCCTGCCATGCACGCGGTGTAAAGTATTGCCCGATGGCCGAAGCTGGCACATTTGGGATTTGCTGGTTTTTATTCCATACCGCGAAAAGAATTTCGGAATTGCTTTCCTGTTTGCCCAGCGTAAAATTGTCGGTATAATTAGGGGCCAGTGCATAATTGGGATTTGTAATTACCATATTGCCATACTGTATCGCTTTATCAAACTTGTCTTCAAACATATACAGTTTGCAGAGCAAGCCCGAATGCCGCCCCTTTACTTACACGTCCCTTATCTGCATCGCCATAAGTTTCCGGTAGCATGTCAATGGCTTTCAATAAATCCGATTCTATCTGCCCTCTTACTGAATCGACAGAAGATTTCGCGAATGTTATAACTTCCCGTAAGCACATTATTTTCTAATATTAGGGGTACTTCACCCCATATCTTGTTCAATTCAAAATAGGCATAGGCACGTAAAAAATAAGCTTCGCCCATAGAGCGTTTCCGGATGCTGTCATCTACCACAGGCACTTTTGGGATGTATATAATGGCATTGTTTGCCCGCGCAATTTGTTCGTAGGCAAAAGGCCAAAGCGTATAAAGAACCTGGAGTGTAGGATCAATATTAAATCGTTCTATGGCTTTAAAATCCGGATGATCACCCTCTACTGAAATATCGTCCGACTGGTCATCAAATATGTACAAATTGTGGCCTACCCAATCTTCGGTGGTCAGTACATTGTAAATGCCGGTAATGCCTGCAATCACATCGTTTTGGTTTCGCCAGAAATTTCCGGAAGTATATACGCCTGTAGGGTTTTGGTTAAGCGGATTTTTATTGCAGGCAGTTAAAAAAAGGGCAAAAACAAACGAGAGAAATAATATGGAAATAATAGTTTGTTTCATAAAAAGATAAGTTTGAGGTGTTAAAGATTGATGGTCGCACCAACAGTAAAATTGCGCGATTGCGGGTATTGCGCCACATCAACACCCCTTTGTAAATTCCCCGATGTATAACCCAGTTCAGGCGTATATCCTTTGTACCTGGTTATATAAAATGCATTGTAGCAGCTCGCATACACGCGGACGTCGGGAAATTGTTTAATGTTGATTGTTTTTTTCGAAAACGTGTACCCGATGGCAACGCTTTTTAAAGAAAGATAAGCGCCATTTTGAACCCATAAATCAGAAGAACGATAATTGTCATTTGCATTGATACGGGTTAAGCGAGGCACACTGTTGCTTGTTCCTTCGCCATGCCATCTTTTTAACTGGTCGGCATACCAATTAAAGTTTTCAGTGGCATCCAAGCCAGCCAGCCGGTCGGCATTGTAAATCTGCACACCCGCAACTCCTGCAAAATTGAAACTAAAATCTAAATTCGCATAGCTAACCGAGCCATTGATGCCATAAACAAAACGTGGGTTAGGGTCTCCAAGTCTTACACGGTCTTTATCATCTATCACTCCGTCTCCGTTTATATCTACAAAACGAACATCGCCAGGTTTTATATTGGCTTTGTTAGGGTCGTTGGCAATATTCGGCGCTTTATCAATGTCCTGCTGCGTTTGGTACAACCCGTCTGTTTTAAAACCATAAAAAGAGGCAATCGGCTGTCCTTCATAAGTGCGGGAGATATCTGTATTTTCTCTTCCATATGGTACAGAACCGAGGTACGTGGAATTGCCATACAGCCGGGTAACTTTATTTCTTAAAAACGCACCATTGCCACCAATCGAATAATTGACTTCTGCCCACTTTGTTTTGGTAATTCAGTTCTACTTCAACGCCATGGTTGTTCAGTTCTCCCTCGTTTACATTTGGCAGGTTTATATTTCCCGGATCGTCCGGCAGCGACCTTTGTGCACCATAGGTTTCTACCAACTGGGCAAGCACCAGCATGTTGGATGTATTTTTATTAAAATAGGTAACCGTGCCGGTTACATGATTGTGAAGTGTAGCAAACTCAAGGCTCAAATTGGTCATTACTGCTCTTTCCCATGTTATATTAGGGTTGGCAAGGCTAGTAACAAAAGCGCCGTTTTGATTTACCGTTTGTGTGCCGAAATTGTAAGATAAACCGCCGCCGCCCAATCCGCCGCCGCCGCCTAAACTAAGAATGCTTAAGTATTGAAAATCCCCGATGTTTTGATTGCCCAATTGCCCCCATCCACCGGTAAGCTTTAATGAATTGAGAAACTTTACATTGCCGAAAAACTTTTCATCAGAGATTCGCCATCCTGCTGAAAAGGCAGGGAAATAACCCCAACGCTTTCCCGGAGCAAACTTGCTCGAACCATCTGCACGCATGGTAACGGTTAACAAGTATTTGCTTTTGTAAGAATAATTGCCGCGAACAAAACCAGATTGCAAACCCGCAGAAGGATTGTTTGATCCGGAGTTGCCTGCAGAAGAACTGTTGCCTAAGTTCAGTATTCGTTGGTCAGAGCTCGTATCGGAAAACCCATTTCTAAAAGCCGCAAAACCGTAGCCTGTAAACACCTGTGAAGAATAACCCGCCGTTATGTTTACGTTGTGTACGTTGTTGAAGTTTTGGTTGTAGGTAAGAAAATACTCCTCCAGGAATGATTTGCTTTTGCTGAAATTTTGACCAAGAGAAGATATGGAAGGTCCGCGGGTTTGCGTAGGCGTGGCAACGGAAAAACCAAAGCCATCGCCGGTGTATTGGTCGTACCCGTAATTAGCGCGAATTTTCAACCCTTTTACTATTTCAAGTTCTGCATAGCCATTGGCAAGAATACGGTCGGTTATGTTGCGGACGCTGTTGGAGTAAACCGTTGCTACGGGGTTGTTGATATCGCCCAGTTGGTTGTCAGCCTGCGAAGTTCCCCACGAGCCATCAGCGTTTACCACCGGAATAGCGGGGTTAAAACGAATGGCGCTCCACAGCAAACCTGTTTGGGTTGACCTTGTATCAGGTGCATTGCCCGAAGTGTTTGAATACACTATATTTTCGCCAACCCGTATGCGGCTGCCAATTTTATGTTCGGAATTAATGCGGAAATTATATCGCTTGAAAAAAGAATTGATAATGATTCCTTTTTCGTTGTAATAATTGCCAGAAAAACTATAGGTTGAGTTTGCGCTGCCGCCGCGCACTGCAACATCGGCATTTTGAATCGTTCCGGTTTTTAAAACGGCCCGCTGCCAATCGGTGCGTTGCACAGCGTAGTTGGGATCGTTCCAAACAGAAGGCACGGCTAAACTATCATTGGTATAAGCTTCTTTTTTGAGCATCGCCAAATCAGGAGCCGTCAGCATGTCTAAATATCTTATCACGTGGTTATTGCCTGTATAAAGGTTAACCGTGGTGTTGATTTTTTCATTAAAATTTCCCTTTTTTGTTGTTACCAGCACCACGCCATTGGCGGCGCGCGAACCATAAATAGCAGAGGAAGAAGCATCTTTCAAAATTTCGATAGACGCAATATCGTTCGGGTTGACGTCATTCAAACCGCCGGAAGGAACACCGTCAATTACAATCAGCGGATCGGAATTGTTGATCGTTCCGGTTCCCCTGATGCGGATGCTTGGATTGCTTCCCGGCGAGCCATCATTGCGCACAACATCCACACCGGCTGCCCGGCCTTGTAAAGCCACGGCGGGGTTGCTTACGGGTATGTTTTTAAAATCATCTCCTTTTACCGTGCTGATCGTGCCGGTAACATCGCGCCTGCGCTGCGTTCCATATCCAACCACCACCACATCAGACAATGCACCGGCAGACGCGAGCATGGTTACATTTATTTCCGACCTGCCGGCGATATCAATTACCTGCCTTTGAAAACCAACAAAAGTAAATTCAAGTTGCGATACACCTGCGGCAGTGGTTATACCAAATTTGCCATTCGCATCTGTTGAAACGGCTGCCCGGGAGTTAATGGCTCTTACAGTTACGCTTTGTAACTTGTTGCCCGCCGAATCTGTAACGGTGCCGTTTATTACATTTTGTGCAAAAACAAACGTTGTGCAAACTGTAAGAAAAACGCTTAATAACAAAGCTTTTAGTGGTCTCATAATAGTAGCTTGTGTGGTTAAAATTTTAAATCATTACCCGCCATTTTATTTCTCTCTTGGTTCTTTTGTATTTTTATCGTTGCTTTTGTTTAATTCAACTATTTGCAATTGTTCATTACTTTTCGCTGCTACAAGGCAATAATGATCGCCTCTTTTTAATTTCATGAGATTACGAACGTCACCACGTATGCACAAGTTTGTTTGGGAATAAGGCAGCGGAAAAAAATCGCCTTTGCCATTACCTTTTAGCACGATGCCTAAGCTGGCATCAAGCGGACCAAGACTGCACACGCATGGGATAAAGGTTTCCTGCCATTACAATGTCTTTGTTACTATCACCATCCACATCAACCGACACCATTCCATTTGCTGCACTTACTTGCGCATAATTGGATAATGGTGTAATGGTAAACCTTTTATTGCCATCGTTTCTTAAATAAACAGAATGAAATGTATTGATTTGTACTGTATGAGAAGCAGCAAGCTGATCCGGCGTAAAAATGTCGGTTAGTTGTGCATCAGCATAAGCCGAATATTGCAGGAATTTTTTTTGTATAAAAGGAAACTCATCAGCCATTTCATCTTTTGAATAATAGGGATACGACTTGCCCCCGTTGTAATAACATAATACAGGGTTGACGCTGCCGTTGCCCGCAAAATCGGCATAGGTAATGGTAAGCGGTTCGGCAGCGGTGGCTTTCAACTGTGTGTTGGTGCCAAGGTTACCAATTACAAAATCAGTATCTCCATCGTTATCAAAATCATCAGCCAGTATGCGGCACCACCAGCCATTTGTACCGGATAACCCATACGCTTTTGTAGCATTCACCAATTTGCCGTTTTGATTTTCAAAAACGGTAACGGGCATAAATTCACCTACAACAATGAGGTCTTGCCAGCCATCTTTATTTATATCAGTCCACACCGCATCGGTAACCATACCTGGATGGGAAAGTGTAGTATCGTTTTGTTTGATATCTTTTTCAAAATGAATATTGCCGCCCGTGCTTTTGTTAATCAGTATAAAACTTTCAGGGGCTTCAGGATACAGGCCGGGATTGATTTTACTGCCCACAAAAAGATCGGGCAAACCGTCACGGTTTATATCTGCAGCACGGACACAACTGCCACTAACGGTTTCTGCAGGCAAAGCATTTGGCAGCCTTTTAAAATTTCCATGACCGTCGTTTTCATAAAACCTGTCCTGATAATTTGAGCTGTTCAGCGGGTAATCGGCACCCCCACTTACCAGGTACAAATCCTTATCGCCATCTCCGTCTGCATCAAAAAAAAGAGCATCTGCATTGGTAAACACCTTTTCGTTATTCCATGGCTGCTCCGTAGCACGAATGAATTTCCCGTCTTTAGTTTGCAGGTATAAAAAGCTTTCATTGCCGGAAGATGCACCAATGAAAAGATCATCCAATCCGTCGCCGTTCACATCTGCTTTTGCCAGGGCAGTACCTATTTTCGACAATTGGTAAGGAAGCAGCGGAGATATTTTAAAATCAACAAACGCGGATTGCTTGTCATTAAAACTAATGCCTGTTGAATTGGTAACATCTTCAAACAACGGGTTCTGATTTTCATTTTGCGACATATTGGCATTTGATGCTTCCTTTTCATTTACTACAAGTAAAGTATCAGCTTTTATATTTTGAAGGGAAGATGTTTTTCCGTCCGTCCATTTTATTGTTAAGGATTGAATGATACTATCCTTTCCCAAACCAATATGCATAACGGGATCAACAGACGATTGAAAGCCTCGCGTTACAAATTGTTCCTGCATTTGATGTGTATGTGCACTGCTTACATACACTTTGGCACCCAGACCTGAGGTGTTTTTATTTGCACCGTTCAATTTAATTCGTATAAAATGGGCGCGTTTATTTTCCGAGGTATTGTTTCGGTAAATAGTGGCTTCATCGTTCAGATTATTGATAACAAGATCGAGATCTCCGTCATTATCAAGATCGGCATAAGCCGCGCCGTTACTCACTGCACGTTTTGAAAAGCCCCAATCTTTGGTAACATTTGTAAAACTCAAATCATGATTGTTCCTGAATAAATAATTATTGAGTTTTGTGGTAGGCATTTGTTGCACAATCTGCCACATTTCATTTTTATTACCGTCCGGTTTTATGTATAGTTGAGAATATCCGGAAGTATATTTTACAAAATCAAGATTGGTAATGTCTTTATTCATCCCGTTGGAAATAAATAAATCTTTCCATCCATCATTATCAAAATCGGCAAACAAAGGACTCCAACTCCAGTCAGTATTGGATACGCCTGCCAGTTGCCCCACTTCACTGAATAAGGGCATGCCCGACGTATCGTTGCCATTGTTTAGCTGCAGCGTGTTGCGCATTTGCTGGTGCTGAAATCCTGCATTTACGCGCATCATGTATTTATCGTAGGTATCTGCACCTTTCAATAATTTTTGCCGGTGGTTGTCTTCAGGCAGCATATCAAGCGCCATCACATCCGGTTTGTCATCATTGTTATAATCGGCAATATCACTGCCCATGGCAAATTCAGAAATGTGGCCAGCAGCTTTATCAAGCACTTCGCGAAAAGTTCCGTCATGATTATTGAGATAAAGAAAATCTCTTTCATCATAATCGTTGGTTACATAAATATCAGCCCAGCCATCGTTATTTATATCACTGATGGCAACGCTTAATCCAAAGTTCAATCCGCTTCCATTGATATGCGCCTCTTCACTAATGTCGGTAAAATGTCCGCCATCATTTCTGTACAAACGGTTGCCAAATCTTGGATTTCTTGCAGCGCGCAGTTTGTCTGTATTGAAGTAGGGATTGTAAAACATGTCTGCATGGTTTACCATAAACATATCCAGGTCGCCATCATTGTCCATGTCAAAAAAAGCCACCGTTGTAGTATAAGTGCCTGGCGCATCAAGCCCATATTGTTTAGCGCTTTCTGTAAAAGTGGGTATGCCGTTTATTATACCATTGTTTATGTAAAGTTCATTTGCTCTGTCAGCGTCTGTTCCAGGACCGGAATAGCATACATAAATATCCATTAAACCATCTCCGTTTACATCAGCCATTACAACGCCGGTTTTCCATTTGTTGCGCCCCGCCACACCGGCTTTATCTGTTATATCTTCAAATTGAAAATTGCCTTTGTTCAGATATAATTTATTTGGCGTCATGTTGCCTGTGAGCATGATGTCGGGTAAGCCGTCATTGTTTACATCAGCTACTGCTACGCCGCCGCCATTGTATAAATACTCATAAGTAAGAATATTGTAGTCTTCATCTTCTTTTACATTGTTCCTGAATTTAATGTTTGTTTTTGAAGAAGGCATCTCTGTAAATAATTTCTGCTGTTGTTGTTTGCACGACAAAAAGCAAATAGAGAGGAGTAATATGGCAAGGGAAATTTTCATTCAGGCTGTTTCAATTTCGAGTTGGTTTATCATAGAAAATCATTGAACACTCAAGAATGCACAACGAAGCTTTTTAAAAGCTTATGTTTGTTTTTAACCCTTATTTGCAATTCTTCGTTTCTTCCTTTAAATGATCCGTATTTCTTCTTTAATGTCAGGAATATTCAATGAAATAGTAAACATTTTAGTTACTTGAATCTATCCTGCTTGACCCGTTACAATATTTTATACAAACGTAAATTCGGGATGGTAAAACCTCTTCCAATCATTATTGCCGGTTGCTACAGCGATGCAATCAGCTTCGTTCCTTATAAGCAGCCATTTCGATACGCGTATACAATTTAATCTAAAGAAATAGTTGTGAAAGCATGTGGGTGTTCAGCAATACTTCTAACACTAACAAAATGAATGTATTTATCGACTATATTGTTTAATGATTTTGCCCTATAAGTAAAGAATATTAGCAAAATAGAACACAACTAATTACGGCAAAAGAGAGTATTGAACAACCATTATCTATAATAAAAGAAAAAAGTGGGATGCGCAGGATTACAACCTTTTAAATGATAGAAGCAACCGAGCTTTATGCATACGAATAAGAATGCTCTTCAATGTATTTTTTTGGTGTTTTGCCGATGATTTTTTTAAACCCTATGTAAAAAGAAGTAAAGTTATTGAAGCCACTGTCGTAACACACTTGTTTTATGCTGTACCTGTTATCAATTAAAAGACGGCAGGCATACCCTACCCGCACTTCAAGTAAAAATTGGATATACGATTTTCCTGTTTTCGATTTAAAAAAACGGCACAAGGCAGTTTCCGTCATTCCTGCAATTTTCGCCACATCTTCAAGTTGAATTTTGTCTTTGAAGCTTTTTAAAGTATAATCGTAAATATCATCAATCCTGCTTTTTACGTTTTGGTGGTATTTATAATTAAAACCTAAAGAGGCGATATAGCTTACCTCTTCTGTATTTGCAATGGCATACAGGCACTGCAACAAATAAATGATTCTAAAAATGTTATCCGATTCTGTAATTTTTAAAATCAATTGTTTTATTTCATCATGCGTTTGGGCACCAATACAAATACCTCGCTGTGCCCTTACGAACAATTCGTTTATTTCACTTAATTCAGGTAGATTAAGAAATTTATCTCCCCAAAAATTTTCATTAAAATGAATAACAGTAGCATAAGGAACAGCATCTTTGTTCTTATGCTCCTCACAATCTTCGTATCTCCAAAAATGCGGTAAATTGGAACCTAGCAGAACAATATTCCCACCTTCAAAACTGCCTACTTTGTCACCTATAAATTGAGTGCCTTTTCCTCTGTGAAAATAAATCAATTCAAGTTCGGGATGGCAGTGCCAACTGGAATTTATGTTTGGTATTTTATCTTGTCTTGCACTGAAGGAATACGTTTCATTTTTCCATACTTTTATTATTTGCGGTTTCATATGGAAGATTTAAAAATTAGGTAAGCAATGTAGATTTAGCACTTTAATTGACCATAGGGTAGAACTATAAGTTGACCACCCTTTTTCAAGTGTAAAGAATAGTTGTTTGAGTGATTAAAAATAAGATTTAAAATTCATTGTCTTGTTCTGTTATTGTTTTGTTCCATTTTCTTCTAAGTGATTCTCCTCTGAGTTCCATACGATGTGCGTTGTGCACGATTCTATCAAGAATAGCATCTGCCATTGTCTTTTCTCCAATGATTTCATACCACTGTTTTACAGGAAGCTGCGATGTAATAAGGGTAGCATGTTTACCTGATGTCTGATGTCCTCCTATAAATAGGGCCATGTATAAAATAGAGATTTCGGGCTTATTTGACTGTTCAAATCTGCTCATTAGAATATGTTTTTCGTTTCTCTGCCGAGGCTTATTCTATCACTGTAAAAAACATATTTTAATGATCAGAAGCCTCCGGCAGGGCTCAGGTTTTCTTCTCTTTTTCTGTCAATTGCTGTTCCACAATCTGCGCCGGCGTCAGGCCGTTTAAAGAACTGTGCGGTCGGAAATTGTTATACTCTTCAACCCATGCGTTGATTTTCTGATAAGCATCTTCCAGCGATAAGAACCAGTTGATGGTCAGACACTCACCCCGAAACGATCCATTGAATGATTCAATGAACGGATTGTCGGTTGGTTTGCCCGGCCTTGAATAGTCCAAAGTTACACCGTTATCATATGCCCACTTATCGAAATCTTTGGATATAAACTCGCTGCCATTATCCACCTGTATCCTTTGAGGCACCTGCCCTCCTTCCTCTTTTAAACGGTTCATCACCGCTACCACATCAATACCTTTAATGGACTGGCCAACGCTGATGGCATGGCAATAGCGACTAAAATTATCTGCCACAGTTAATGCCCTGAATTTGACCTGCCATCAAAGAGCTGATCCCAAACAAAATCCATGCTCCAGCACTGGTATAAACTGGACACTTCAGGACGTTCTAATCGGTGAGCAGCGATTCTTTTTCTTTTTGGACGCTTGCTTCTCAGATTCAATCCTTCCTCTTTATAAATGCGGTGCATACGTTTATGATTGTCCTTAAATCCTTCCCTTCAAATCCTTCCCTTCTGAGCAGTGTGTAGATTCTCCACATGCCGTGCCTTACCCTGGCTGCCGCAATCTCTTTGATATTCTTTGTCTTACCGGTCTGTCTTCTCTTCGAGATGGGCCTTATAGTACCAACCTGACCGGTGCATACAGACTACCGCACAAGCCCTTTTCGGCTGCACCCGGTAATCCTTTATGAATTTTGTTGCCAGCTGCTTTAGCTGCCGGAGCTTAGACATTTTTAAGACTTCCTGACATCTGCTTATCCAACGTAGGTGGCCACAATCTGTTTCAAGCGGTTATTCTAGCTGCCGCAACCTTCGCAGCTCTGTTACACCCAAACCACCAAACTTCTTCCAGTTATAAAATGTAGCTTCACTGATGCCCATCTTCCGGCATACTTCCTCAACCCTCACTCCGCCATCCGCCTGGCGCAGCGCAAATACAATTTGTGCCTCTGTAAACTTTGTCTTTTTCATGCCTTAATCATTCATCTTTTAAAATTATGAATACTACCCCTTTTCTCTACTTTACCACCGTCCGGTTTTATGGGAGGACGTCAATGGGAACGGTCCCCCCTTTCTTAGCACAGCTTTTGAGCCCCCTTTCCTCATGAAATACACCCGATTTGGCAATACCGGCATGACGGTATCTAAGATATGTCTCGGCATTAAGACCTACGGAACACCGACAGAACGGTGGAAGTGGGCACTGAACGAAGAACAAAGCCGCCCGTTCCTGCAAAAAAGCGGTCGAGCTGGGCATTACGTTTTTCGATAAGCAGACTCTTTGCTTTTCCAGATGAAAACAGGGAATTTTGTCATGCCGTTTTCTTTTTAATAATTACGATGCCTATAACAGCTCTAAAGCAAAAAATGCAAAAAAGAAAAATCAAATTGTTTTCAACGGCAGCATTGCTGTTCGTTGCAATATTTGCGTCCGCACAAACCCAACTTCCCCATTGGGCGCTTGGTTCCTTTATCCGTCCGGCGAATGCAAACCCCATTCTTTCTCCCCATCCGCACAATACATTCCCTGATCCGATGAGCCATCAGCCCATTGCCTGGGAAGCCAATGATGTGTTCAACCCGGCGGCGGCAGTCATGAACCATAAAGTTTATGTGCTGTACCGTTCGGAAGACAAATCCGGTAAAGGTATCGGCGAGCGAACCTCGCGTATCGGATTGGCCGAAAGTACGGACGGCATACACATGAAGCGCCGCTCAACACCTGTATTGTATCCTGCTGATGACAACCAGAAAGAATTTGAATGGACGGGTGGTTGTGAAGACCCGCGGGTAGCGGTTACGGAGAAAGGAACTTATGTGATGCTTTACACACAATGGAACAGGAAAGTGCCAAGGCTGGCAGTAGCAACATCAAAAGATTTAATTACATGGATAAAACACGGCCCTGCCTTTTATAAAGCATATAACGGTAAATTCAAAGACCTGGCAACCAAGTCGGCTTCTATCGTTACAAGCGTGATAAACGGCAAACAGGTCATTACAAAGGTGAATGGCAAATACATAATGTACTGGGGAGAGCACTTTATGAATATTGCCGTTTCCGATGACCTTTACAACTGGGAACCGATGCTGGATGAAAAGGGCGGTCTGAAGCCGGTTGTTTCTCCAAGACCTCATTATTTTGACAGCGATCTTACAGAATGCGGACCACCTGCTGTCATCACCGATCAGGGCATCCTGGTACTGTACAATGGTAAGAACAAAGGGGGCGATGGCAGAGACACCAACTACCCGGCAAATACCTATGCAGCCGGTCAGGTATTGTTCGATCTGAATGATCCTGCAAAAGTGATAGCGCGCCTAGACAAGCCTTTTTTCGTTCCCACCGCACCCTTTGAAAAAAGCGGTCAGTATCCTGCCGGAACTGTGTTTGCGGAAGGATTGGTATATTATAAAAACAAATGGTTTCTCTATTACGGCTGTGCGGATAGCCGGGTGGCGGTAGCCGTTTATAATCCGGAAAAATAAAAAGTATCAATAGGTTATTATTAAGAACGCATAAGTAAAACCATGCCGTTATACTTCTGTTGCTTAAATAGGGTTGCGGCTAAAGTTGGATACTTTTACACAAAAGGGGTTCACTCCCACTTCAACAATATGAAAGCCTGTTTTCTACTGCTTTTGTTCTTTCCACTTCTTTAATTTTTTGAGGAATAAGGGAATTGTGTCTGTTTTGGAGACGAAGTCATAGATGATCGGTGTTTAGCGAAATTTTCTAACCATCTCATACCGTTCCGCAATCTCTTGGTTGCTTTTCTTTTTGTGTAATGATAAATACACAGGACTGACTAAACCATAAAAAAATCCAGTTTGCATGATTCTTTGTTCTTTGTTCATAAGCAACCCTTCTCAACTTATCGGCGTACAATCAGTATCAAACCAGGATTATAGCCCACCAAAACAGTAATGAAAGCCAAATCAGCCACAGGACAGCCATCAGCATTCACTATCGAAGGTTTACAGGATTCCGGCCAGATAGAGGAGCAACGACTTCTGCAAATATTCGCTATCAGCAACCGTACCCTACCATACATCGCAGCAAAAAGCTTATCCCGTTTGCACCATTACTAATCCGTCACTAAAAACCCTGTAATGCACTACAATCAATGCTTTTCACTCTCTATATGGTTGCGAAATAAAATATGCACGTCTGATAATGTGATTTGACTATCGCGGGTAGAAATAAGAGGTGAGCCCACTTTCTCTCTTTTGTACAAGTTTGTGTTCCGGGATAGAATGTGAAATGTCACAAATACCATAAATAGCACAAAAAGCGTATACTGCGTTATCGTACTGCATTTTGTTGCTGACGATTCATTTTTCTACCTGCCAGTAAACACACTAATCAGCCTACCGGTAATGAAGATCAGGTCATGGAAAGCCTTGAACAATACGTTTATATCTTACCAGGACCGCAGGATAGGATTGTTTCCAGTCTAAAACAATTCACTCTTCCATAATCTTCGACAGCAACCACAACACATTACCGGTTGAATTCGTCCAGATTTCCTTGTAGGTTGCATTCACTGCCATCGGCATATAAGGTGCATCATCGTTCTCATATGTTTCTATACCAACGGGCACAGCTCCCACCACATCGCCGGCATAAGCGCCATACAATGATGGGTAATTATAACCATCCCCATAAATGGTGCTCATAGCAAAAGGATTGTAACCAACGATATATTCTAATTGCCTTGTGCCGATGTTTCTTAACGTTAAATCATGCAAGGCATCTGCTAACACAATGGCTGCCTTTGCTTTTTCTATCAATACAGAATGAAAACCTCTGAACTGGTAAGCCACCGGAAAACGCCGCAGATAAAAGTTGCCGCCCAAATGAATTCCGTTTTTGGTTTCTGCATTATACTCTTCCATTGATGGCATACCAACAGCGGCACCTTCGTGATAAATGCCTTCGAAATCAGCATTGTTTACTTCATAAATGGCTGCAGGTAAAATGCCATAGGGCTCCATGACGGTTGAAGTTTCCTTTATATAATCTGCGTAGGCTTCGCAGCTCCTTTTCCATAAATGCGCATCAGCATCATTTGGCGCATCAGCCAGCAACATCGTTAATCCAACCATCATCATTTCTTCATTGCTGCGATGAAAATATTCAAGTATCCTTTTCTTTTTGCTTGATTCATAAAAGTACCCATGCAGCGGCACCGACCAATCGGCTCTTCTCTCCATTTGCTGACCACTCATTACAACACGGGCATACTTTGCTGCATCATTCAAATAGCGCATCTCTTTTGTTAATCTGTATAAATACATCGCAGATACAACAGCCTGCGCGTTCATCTCCGTTTCGTTTTTATCATTGATAGATGAATCTAGCTTTGCAACCGCAAAGTGGTAATCCTCAATCGCAGCTTTCTTTAATAAATAACTAAAAGCTACATCATCTTTATAAAAAGGAACTGCTACCGCGCAATAGGATGCAGCAATAAAATTATCTGCGGGATTGTTGGTTGCTTTGTTCTGCATATCATCTTTTGTTCCCACTTCATTATCACTCCAGATGCCAATGATCAAGCCGCCTTCACGATAACCATCGCCAAAACGCGTTTGCAAAGTCCAGTCTAAGCCCCATCGAGCTTCTTCCAGCAGGCGTTTATACAATTCAGGCTGTTTGTTTTTTATGGTAGAGGCAAGTTCCAACATACTGATGCCTGCTCTTGCTGTGTTGCCAATTCCTTGCGTTAAATCCGCGGCATCATGCCAGCCGCCGCTGACACTCACTTTTCTTCCATCGGGATGCGCACAATACACATCCTGATGACAAACCTGATGAATGCCCGGCTGGTCATAACCGCAACGTTCTGCAAAGAAAAAATTCAATGTATGCCATGCCGTAGCTATATAAGCATCATCACCAACCGGAAACGGTTTTGTTTCGATGCCGCCTATCTTCAATGTATAATAACCGGGTCTTGTAAAGTTAGTGAAATCTATTTGCACAAAGCCGCTGTCTAATCGTTTCCCATCGCCATTAAAAACAATATTATGTTTTGCATCGAGCAACACAAATTTCGTTGTGTTTACATGCTGTATCAAAGCCTGCTTTACCGCATTTGTTCTATACCCGCTGTTACTGTATGCAATCGCATTTTTTCGCAAATCAAAACCACGTGTGTTCTCTTTATCCACTTTATCAATGCGCATATCATCAACATATAATTTCAATGTGTCTGACGCACCTTTTGGTGAACCTGTTTGCATGATATTTACTGAAAACCCAGTAACGGCATCGCGATATAAATCAGGAATTTCCCAAATGATATGCGTCCACTTATTTGGATATACCGTTACAAAATGCTGGCCTTCAAAACGACCAGGTGTTGGCATTTCGTGCCTGCCTTTGTTATATAAAGTGGTGCCAACAAAACCGGAATTGAAACTAGGTGCATCTGCATATACCCAAACAGAAAAACGATTATAAGCGTCAAGGTTTTCTTTAGTTAAAGGCCTTATTAATTCAGCATTCCCATAAGCCCTGTTGGATGGATTTTTTGTAGCAAGTGATGATGGTGTTGTAATAAATACGCTGCCTTTACCCGAAACAGTAGTTTGCTTATCAACACTCATGCTTCCCAGACCTTTTAACTGCAGGGCTTTGAAATCGGCTGCTAATGGCAGATCACGTATGGATGAGGCAATCTTCTTTTCCCACCTTGAAACACCCATGTCAGCAGAATCCGGCTTCATGGTAAAGCGCAGATACCGGCTTTGTATAAGTTGCCTTTGTAATAATGTGTTTTGCGCGAATGATGATGAGATGACAAATGTTAAGCAAAAAATGAAACAACAAAATCGTTTTGATTGCATGCACATATTGTTATTGCTAAGTGCTGCAATCTATTTAAATAATTGATGCAAATTAACGCAAGCAGCAAGAGTTATTAATAGAAAAACTGTTCAGAAATAATTTTCTCACCTTTTACATGATAAAGACAAAGCTCGCTGTTTGTTTTTCGCGCCTCGCCTTTCATTTGCAAATCTGTATCCCACGACACCGCAAAGAAATCGCCGGCAATAACCGGTTCAGAGATTTTTAGTCCGAAAAAATTTTCTACATGCGAAATAAACAATTGCGCTTTATCGCGTATAGCCTGCATGCCTTTTATTTCTTTTGGCAATAAACCTTCGCGTGGCTCAATGCTTATAATATCTGCTGCAAATAACTCTTCTTTTGCTTCTTCAATTTTTCCATCGCGGCACATACTTACTAAACGGTTCGCAATTTCTGCTGTTGTCATACTATAATATTTAAGGTGAAAATAGTAGAGAATGAAAATGTACAGCAGGTTCTAATCCGACAATTACAAGGCTGAATGCGACAAGGCTTCGGTGATTTATTAGAACGCTACACTAAACAACGAAACTGCCCTGGTTACACACAAAGTTTTATCATCGTTACTGATAACAATTGATGTTGGACGTTCAGGTGTTTTTACTTCTTTTATAAACTTGCCTTGCGCATCATCTAGAAATTTCTCCGTCGGCTATATACACATTTCCTTTGCTGTCTTCTGCTGTTCCAGACTTACCTTTCTCGGCAAAATATTTTAAGTTACTTACATAGCCTTGCACATCTACATCCGGTTTTACAGTGCGCTTATCATATGCACCGGTAATATAAGCAGGCATGTTTGGAGATGCAGTTGATAAATATGTTGCTCTCGCAAGCTCATATACTTTTGGAATGATGGTAACACCATCCGGCGCAACAAAACATTGTTGAGCTTTAGCAATCGTGATAGTATTAAAATCATGATAATCGCGCCAGCGATGACCAGGATATAAAGCCCAATAAACATTTTGAATGCTGTTCACTTTTACGGTATCAAGTAAATGAATTGTTTCATCAAATAAGACTTCACCAGCGTCATCAACTCTTACTGCATGGAAGATGCATCATCAACATCATACCATGCATGTGCCTTGGTATGAGTTCTTTTAGCCTCAATCCTTCGCTTTTCAAATTTTATTTGTTTCAGTAAACCCACAGGACGCGGTTCCAATGGACCAAGCTTTTTTAAATCTTCGATTAATGCAATTAGTTTCAGAGTAGATTGTCCGCCATTTGTGGTAGTGTATCACTTTGAATTTGTCCCGCAGATGTCGCCTATCTGCGCTGATAAACTGTATGAATCTGCGGCTATTTGCGTCATCTGCGGGACACTGTATTTTCAAACTGAGACATTACTCCATTTTTGAGCTGTGAATTCATCACTTAAGGGTTACTGTCGCCTAGCAAGATGCGTAACCGCAGTTTTTGAGACACTTCTTTTTCAATTGTGGCAAGCATGGGAACATTGAAGCTGCATTTCCTCACCTGCCTTCGGATAGCACAACCCATATTGTAGTTGGTGCAGCCTCTACTGTAGCCTTAAGTTCGTTTGATACTTTATCGGTTGTTGCATCAGATTTATCCATTAATGCAAGATTTCTAACTTTTATGCCAGCCTGATTATTCCGCCCTTTTTCATCATTTTTTAATTACCAATCAGTTACTAAAAACGCTGGAATGCCGTAAAATCAATGCTTTTCACTTTCTGCATTGGAATGTGAAAGAATATAAATAACATGAGAAATATGAACACTACCAAATAAGGAGGAAAAACACAAATCTTACAATAAGTGATTAATACATTATTATCACTTAATCGCTCTTATTATTCTTTCATTATGTTATGCAATAGATGAGACACAACGATTATGAATGTAAGCTTGATAGACCCGATTTAAACAAGGAACTTTAGTCTTGTCGTTGTACAGGAACGATCTTTTGGGAGGATGATAGAAAATTCAATTGATTGTTGAAAGGGGCTAGTTAAAAACTAAATAGAGGTATTATAAGTGCATATTTATAGTTTACTCAATTGCGAATGTCCAATAATGTTAGTCGCTATATTTTCTCTACTCACAAAGCAACAAAATGATTGATTTAAAGAGGCTTTCTTGTCCAAGTGAAGTGAAATCAGTTGATCTCGTGCTGCGAGATTTTCACCATTAAATTTTTTAAGATGATTTTTGTTTGCGGATTACTTTTTCGACGTAAAGAACAAGCATGATGCCTGAGGTACAGGTGGATGATTTCACATTCCCTGATCATGTATTCCGTAAGGCGTTGACCAATAAAAATATTGACATTCAATTATTTTTCTGATCACTTTTATACCAAATAAGTGATTCAGGTGAGCCAAATCTCTACTGTCGCTTACATTTTGCCACTTGTCTTCCTGCCAGCAAACGCCTTTGAGCAGGTCATCCACAAAACAATAAATTGCTATAATTTTATCTTCACTGAGCATCGGTAAAGAAGTTTTAAGTGTGGAAACTCAAAAGTATTCTTTATCCAATGCTCTTCTTATCCCGCAACTCGGGTTAATTAAACAAATTTTAGTGTGGACTGCAAAAAAAGTCAATGAAAAACACCTATTGATTGTTTACTGTTTTGTTTTTTTTGCATGGACATCTATGATAGACATGTTCAAACAAAATTCAGAAAATAAATGATTGCAGCAGAAAAGGTTTGATGTTAATACTGTGTTTGATGTTACTAACGATGGTAAGCCGGATATTTTTCCAGAACGTTTGGAATTATCCCTAATTTACATTTTTTTTTGCTTGCTTATATTTTGAAATATTATAACCATCCGCTTAAACTTAAGTATGTTTTAATGGATCCAAAAATGTATCGGAAGATTTCAGTAAAAATAGTAGTGGCATTTTTTTGTCTTAGTTTGGCAACCATTTCCTGTAAGAATGGAAATACCAATACCAAAAATGCAGAAAGCTCCAACAAAAACGAAGATCCCAGAATTGCAAAACTGAAATTACCAACCGGCTTTCATGCCGAACATTTATACAGTCCGCAAGAACATGAACAAGGTTCCTGGGTAGCTATGACGTTTGATAATAAGGGCAGAATGATTGCTTCCGACCAGTACGGAAATTTATATCGGGTAACTCTCCCTGCTGTTGGATACGACACTACTAAAGCGGGTGTAAAAGTAGAAAAGCTGCCGGTTAACATACCAAACGACACCTCTTTTGCAAAGATAGAAATTGGCTTTGCGCATGGCCTATTATATGCATTCAACAGTTTATATATTACTGTAAATGATGAAGGTGAAAAGGATAGTGTTACCAGACACAGCGGCCTTTATCGATTGCAGGATACAAACAATGATGATGTGTATGATAAATTGACCTTATTAAAAACGCTGAAGGGTGAGGGAGAACACGGACCTCACAGCCCTGTATTAAGTCCTGATAAAAAGTCTTTGTACTTGATTGCCGGCAATTTTACTGAATTGCCAAAGATGGATAACTACCGATTGCCCAAGACATGGAAGAACGATAATTTATTTCCGCTTTTATTAGATCCAAACGGGTTTGGCAATACAACTCCGCCACCCGGTGGCTGGATAGTAAAAACAGACTCGGCAGGAACTTATTGGGATTTGGTGAGTGCGGGCTATCGCAATCCATTTGACATGGCTTTTAATGAAGATGGAGAACTGTTCACTTTTGATTCTGACATGGAATGGGATTTTGGTTTGCCTTGGTATCGCCCTATTAGAATATGTAATGTAACCGGTGGTAGCGAATATGGATACCGCGAAAACAACGGCAAATGGTCGCCCTCATTTCCAGACAATCTACCACCGGTAATCAACATCGGACAAGGATCTCCAACCAACGTAATGAGCGGGAACAACGCAAAGTTCCCAGAAAAATATCGCAGAGGATTATTCACTTTCGATTGGAGTTACGGTATCATTTATCACATCGATCTGAAACCCGATGGATCTTCATATAAAGGCAATGCAGAAGAGTTCATCTCTGGCTCGCCATTACCTCTAACAGATGGTGCGATTGGTCCGGATGGTGCGATGTATTTTCTTACCGGTGGTCGCAAAATTGAATCGGATGTGTATCGGATTTATTATGGCGACAATACCGCCAAAAATGAACCGCTTGCATCCAATGAATCTGCTGATGTAACAGAAGCTCGTAAAATCAGACATCAGTTAGAATCTTTTCAACAAAAGCCTGATGCAACTGCATTAAATGTAACCTGGCCTTATCTGAATAACAAAGACCGTTTCATTCGCTATGCGGCCCGCATTGCAGTGGAACATCAACCCGTAAGTCAGTGGCAAAATAGGGCTTTAGCTGAGAAAGATCCGGTTGCATTAACACAAGCAATGCTTGCGCTGGCAAGGAATGGCGCTAAAGGTACAGAGAGCCAAATATTGAATGCATTGATGACGATTGATTATACAAAATTATCAGCGCCTCAGCAGGTAGATTTATTAAGAACGATGGAAGTAACGCTTTCGCGGATGGGAAAGCCAACCGGAGATGAAACAGCAAAGTTAATTTCCTATTTGGAACCTAATTATCCTGCCAACAACAATCAATCAAACCGGTTAATGTGCAAGCTGTTGGTCTTTGCTCAGGACCCACAAGTGGTAAGTAAGACGCTTGCTTTAATGAGTAATTCAAAGGACGATGATGACCAGAAAGCAGCCATGCAGTCTTCCGATCTCATTCTTCGCAACCAGCAATACGGTAACGATGTAGCTAATACGCTGGCGCACCAACCACCAGCCCAGCAAATTTATTTGGCAACCGTATTAGCTACTGCTAAGAATGGCTGGACACCAGAATTAAGAGAAAAGTTTTTTCCTTTCTTTTATACTTTCTTAGAGAAGAAAGGCGGTAACAGTTACGCTGGCTATATTAATGAAGCAAGAAAGCTTGCCCTGACTCAAGTTCCTAAAACAGACTTCGCATACTTCAATACCATTTCCGGCGATTCATTAGCTGAAGGTGGCAACCTGAGAAAATTAGCGGAGGCAGACCGTCCTAAAGGGCCAGGAAGAGATTGGAAGCTGGATAGTGCTATTGCAGTTGTTGACAGTGCTAATAGAAAAATAGATATGCACCGTGGTCAGATTTTATTTACTGCTATTGCCTGTGCTTCCTGCCATAAATTTAATGGTGAGGGTGGCTCTATCGGTCCCGATCTTAGCCAGTTAGGTACCAGGTTTACCAGCAAGGATATCCTGGACGCCATCATCAATCCCAGTAAGGAAATCTCAGACCAATATGCCGCTACTCAGTTTTATCTAAAAGATGGTAGTACGGTGTTGGGTAGATTGGTAAAGCAGGATGATGATAAATACTATGTTTCTCAAAATCCTTTTGCGCCACAATATTTAAGAGAAGTGGTGAAGAAAGATGTAACCGATAAAAAGCTTTCCACTACTTCTATAATGCCGCCCGGTTTGATTAATAGTTTAAACCCAGAAGAGCTTTCAGATTTGCTGGCATATCTTAGGTCTGCCGCGTGAAAGAATGATAAGGCATACAAGGCAGGAAAGAAATAGTGCTTGTTGGAGCATGATGTAAATAATTTATCAAACCAAAAACAGTACAATGGAAATATTGAATGTTAAACCTTTTCTGGTCGCAACATTACTGATTGCATTTGCAGTGATAATCGGAGCTGCATGTAATTCTTCTTCTATAAAAACAGAGACAAATGATCAGCAAACAGATAAAGATGACTTTGTACAAATCTTTGATGGTAAAACACTACATAATTGGAAAGGTGATACTGCTTTTTGGAGTGTAAGGAATGGTATTCTCACGGGTGAAGAAACAGCGGCTACCTCGCCCCTTTTAAAAGCCAATACCTTTCTCATTTACCAAGGTGGAAACCCAGCAGATTTTGAATTAACGGCCGAATACAGAATAACACCAGAAGGCAACAGCGGCATTCAATACCGGAGTGAATTGGTAAATGGTGTTCCGAACGGATTAAGCGGTTATCAAATGGACATTGATGGAGCCAATACTTATACGGGACAAAACTATGAAGAACGCAAGCGGTGCATCATTGCTTTTCGTGGACAAAAGGTAATCTTGCCTGCTGTCAGCGGCTCCATACAAGACCTTGCAAAGAACAACGTTTGGTCTGCCTCAAAAGTAACCGGATCGCTGGGCAGTAGCGACTCACTGAAATCTATAATTAAGGATGGATGGAACGCTTGCCGCATTGTTGCCAAAGGCAATCATCTGCAACATTATATCAACGATGTATTGATGTGCGATGTAACAGATGATGACGCGACAAACCGTAAATCATCCGGCCTGATAGGTTTGCAGTTACATGCAGGTCATATCATGAAAATAGAGTTTAAAAATATTAAATTAAAAACACTATAGAGCAATTTCAAAAAGTGATTCTGATTAGATTTAGCAACTGAAAGATTACAGATAAAAAGAATGATGTTGATAGATCAAAACTGGAAGGACAAAATTTCAAATCTTGCTCAGTTGGGCGGTATAGAAACGGCTGTACTGGATAACGGAGCAGCAAGAGGTACACGCATAGCTTGGGTGAACACGGGCACCGGACTTCGTTATAAAGTAGTACTGACCGCGCGATGGACATTGCTGATGCTTTCTATAACCAACATAGTTTAGCATGGCTGAGTCATATCGGAATCACAAATAAAACATTTCCTGATAAAGGAACCGATTGGTTGAAAACATTTGGCGGCGGGCTTTTAACTACGTGTGGACTTGATCATGTAGGCGGCCTTGAAACAGACGAATTTGGCGAACGCGGAATTCATGGATCCATCAGCAGTTTGCCTGATGAAATCGAATCCATTATACAGCCTGATCCGTTATCAGGCAAGATGGAAATGAGCATTACAGGAAGAATGAAACAAGGCCGTGTTTTGAGCAATCAGTTAGAATTAAAGCGAACGATTTCAAGTGTTATCGGGCAAGCAGCCATCCGTATTCATGATGAAGTAATAAACCTCGGAAACACGGTGTCACCGCATATGTTGCTTTATCACTGCAACTTCGGATGGCCTTTGGCAGATGAAGGAACAGAGATTATTTGGGTAGGAGATTGGAAGTCACCGGAAAAGGATACAGATAATAAAATCTTCAAAAAAGGGTATCACTTTCATACATGTCCACAACCATTAAAAGCGCATGAAGGAAGTGGTGAAGAAGTGGCATTTATTAACGTAACTCCCAGTAGCGAAGGCAAGTGTGTATGCGGACTGTATAACCAGAATTTAGGTGTTGCCGTTGTTCTTAAATATCAAAAGAAGCAATTGCCTTGGCTAACAAACTGGCAGCACTGGGGCAAAGGTGAATATGTGACCGGTCTTGAACCGGGAACCAATCCACCCATAGGCCAGGCAAAAGCAAGAACGCAACAAACACTAACATTTCTTGATCCTGGTGAGATGAGAGAATACGACCTTGAAATTGAAGTACTAGATAACGAAGCAAGGATCAATGATGTTTTAAAATTTTATTATCAGTTATAGAAGAAACTGATAAAAATTAAAATAAGATAGCTGCCATGGAAAAAAAAGATTTAGCTGCAAAAGCTTTGGAACAAGGAAAAGGTATTCTACGTTTAGCGCCAACTTGGGTGCCAAGGTCATTTTGCGTGCCTGGTCGCAGAATTAAACTCCATCCTGATGATTACTACGTGCTGGGCGGCCAACGCGGCGGTATTGATGAGCGTTGGTTCTCCTCTACTACCCCAGCTAAAAATGGTCCGTTAACAGGCGAAAATGAAGGATTAAGCCAGATCGTTTTTAACGATGGCGAAAGAGAAATACAGTTTTTACTGAAGGATGCGGTGGATGAATTAAAAGGCGAATTAATCGGTGATCGTTTGTGGAATGAGCATAAGAGTTGGCCTATGTATTCCAAGTTTTTTGACAACATGGGTCCACTTCCGCATCACATACATCATAACGATGAAAAAGCAGCTTTGATAGGGCAAATGGGAAAACCTGAAGCTTACTATTTTCCGCCACAAGTAAACAATCATGGTGGCGATTTTCCCTATACATTTATGGGTATTTCTCCTGGCACTACAAGAGAACAAATCCGCGAATGTCTTGTCAATTTTACAAAAGGAGATAACAAAATAACTTCTTACTCGCAGGCTTATAAACTGGATCCCGGTACAGGCTGGGATGTGCCGCCTGGCTTGCTTCATGCGCCGGGTAGCATGTGTACGTACGAGCCTCAAAAAGCTTCGGATGTGTTTGCGATGTACCAATCTTTGGTGAATGAAGCGATCATACCTGAAGAGCTGTTGTGGAATGGAACGCCGGAAGAAAGCAAAGGCGATTTTGATGCATTGCTGGATGTAATTGACTGGGATTTAAATGTTGATCCTAACCTGATGAAGAATCGCTTTATGGCTCCTTTACCTGTTAAACCGTTGGAAGAAATGGAAGCAGAGGGATATATTGACAAATGGGTTTGTTATAAATCGGATGCTTTCAGTGCTAAAGAATTAACCGTGTTGCCAGGGAGAAACGGTTACGATAAAAGATAGCGCAGCTTATGGGATGATCATGATGCAGGGACATGGAAAAATGGGTGTCTGGGATATTGAAACACCAGCGCTAATACGTTACGGACAACTAACAAACGATGAGTTTTTCGTGAGCGAAAAAGCAGCCATGGAAGGTGTTACTATCGTAAATCATTCTACAACCGATCCGATTGTTATGCTAAAACATTTTGGACCAAAAAACCCCGATCTGGTAGTGCAATTTTAAAAAGTGTCTTTTTACTTTCCTGAATAAATCTAACGATATGCAAGACAATAATTTTCCAAAGCTCCACAACGCAACCTGGCCAGGCATTGTAGGTAAAGGAGCCGAATTCCGAACCAGTTATTTCATTTGATAAAATGCTCGAAATGACTGCTGCTGCAGAAGTTGACGGAGTTAAGTTTGATGGCATTGATATCGGCTTGCTCAACCCACATTTTGATATTGATATGAGCGATGATGCGATTGGTCAACTCGCTGAAAAAGTGTCTTCACTCAACCTTAATATCGGTAGCCTTGTAGCACCGGTTTGGAATGGTTCCGCTCTTAGTACCGGAAAAGAACGAACTGTATTTATAGACATGGTTAGAAAAGCCTGTATCATAGGGCAAAAACTAAAAGAACTTGGTGTTCGTCCTTATGGTGTTATCCGTATCGATTCTTCCACCAATCCACAAAGCTGGGAGAAAGATCCGGTAAACAACACAAAGATTATTGCAGAAACTTTTCGCGAAGCCTGCGATGTAGCTGCGGAGTATGGTGAAAAGCTGGCTGCAGAAGGAGAGATTTGCTGGGGTGGCATGCATAGCTGGAAAACAATGCTTGATACATTGGAAGCAGTTGATCGACCCAATATTGGCTTCCAGGCCGACATGTCGCATACACTGTTGTATCTCTTGGGTTACAACCGTCCAGAGGATCGCATTCTACCGCAAGATTTTGATTGGAGCGACAGAGTGACGTTAGAGCAAGGATTGAAGACATTAACGGATGCACTTCGTCCCTGGACGATTGATTTTCATGTTGCGCAAAATGATGGTACAGCGCACGGTACCGGTTCTCACGATAAAACCGGACGGCATTGCTTGGCAACCGATCCAAATGGCAAACTGGATGTTGTTCATGATGCAGGCTATTGGTTGCGTGATGAAGAGGGAAAACTCACCAAAGCATTCCAGCATATATGTTGGGATGGATGTATGTTTTCTAATGATGTAATGCTGAAGCAAAAAACATGGAATGATATACTGGCAACGATGATAAAAGTGCGCGACGCGCATGGCTGGCATCAACCGGAAACCGAAATGGTATTGTAAGATATACTTTATAAATTGGATTAGACATTCATAAACTTAGCTAGTTACTCTACCTTGAACTAAGGTTATAAACATGTAATGAAAGGTTTTAGATAGAAGCAAGCGCTTTTAAAACATTGCATTTACAGGCGTCAAAAACTATTAGCAGATATCGCATTCGACACTTACTTAAAACCACAATTAAAATGGCAAAAAAAGAACTTAGAATCGGATTGATCGGAACAGGTTTTATGGGAAGAACCCATTCGAATGGTTATAACCGCGTACCTAATTTCTTCCCTGAACTTTCTTATACTCCGGTATTGAAAGTGGTGTGTTCACGTAATGAAAATAAAGTGAGGGCATTTGCAGAACAATGGGGTTATGAATCGGTAGAAACAGACTGGAGAGCAGTAATAAAAAGAGATGATATTGATGCGGTTGATATTTGTACACCTAACGATATGCATGCCGAAATTGCCATTGCTGCTGCTGAAGCGGGCAAAATGGTGCTTTGTGAAAAACCGCTTGCCCGAACATTGGATGAAGCTAAGCTGATGGTAGACGCTGTGGAGAAGGCAGGTGTTCAAAATACAGTTTGGTACAACTACCGTCGCATTCCCGCAGTAACATTGGCTAAGCAAATTGTAGACTCCGGTAAACTTGGAAAAATATTTCATTATCGTGCAAATTTCCTGCAGGACTGGACCATCAATGCTAATCTGCCGCAGGGAGGCGAAGGCTTATGGCGCATGGATGCAGATGTAGCAGGCTCAGGCGTAACAGGTGATTTGCTTGCCCATTGCATAGATACTGCAATGTGGTTAAATGGTGCTATTAAAGATGTATCTGCTGTGACAGAGACGTTTGTAAAAGAGCGTATGCATCAACTAACAGGTAAGGTGCAAAAGGTTGAGATTGATGATGCCTGTATCTTCCACTGCCATTTCGAAAACGGGTCGCTGGGATTGTTCGAATCTACCAGGTATGCACGAGGTCATAAAGCATTATACACGTTTGAAATAAATGGAGCCGATGCATCTATCGATGGGATTTGCACGATCTCAACCGTCTTGAATTTTTTGACAATGCGATGACTCGATTGTGAAAGGTTGGCGGTCTATTCTTGTTACGGATGGCGATCAGCCTTATATGAATAAATGGTGGGTACCTGGGCTCAGTATTGGCTACGAACATTCTTTTATTCACCAGGTAGCTGACTTTCTCAAAAGCCTTGAAACTGGAGAACCTTGCCAACCTACGTTTAAAAACGCTTTTGAAACACAAAAAGTTTGTCAGGCAGTCCTTGCTTCGGCAGCTTCTGGTAGCTGGGCGCAAACGGAGGTAAGTATAGTGTAAAGTATATACTATGAAACTGTTTTCAATCTTTACCTATGCAGAACAATAAGTTGCTTTATTTCCCTTGATAAAAGATATTCTAAGTAATTAGTTGAATGAATTTTGCAATTTTGTTGATTACAGCTATTTGATTATTTAATGTCAACTGACGATCTAAGAATTTGATTTATAAGTTATTAATGAACCGAAGATTCACAGAATTAAACGTTCCTATGTGATAAAGACGCGAAAAGCTTTACGCAGGGAGAAGAACCATTCAGGAAAGGCAAACAGACAGAGGAAAAAGAGGTGACTTTATAGATAAAAAAGGCAACTGGCTTTACAAAGCTACTGTAGGCTACGATAGTATGGGTGGAAGTTATGGACATTTTTTTTCAATTGATAATGTTTTTGCGGCGGTTGCTTTTTCAACAAATCTCTTGCCAGTGCTTGTAGGTGTTTTTATTGGCATTTTAGCCATGCGCTTTGTGGCACAGGTATTTGTGAATGTGATTAACCGCAGATAAATTAGGTATGAGCTGATTGTGCTTGTTCTATATAGAAAGGAGATTAAATTACCAGGAAGGCGTTATACCTATGAAAAGTAATAGATGATCTGGAAATTATCATAATCCAGCTGGTTGGTACGCTGTGATGAGACATTGAAAACTGTGGGCACATGCCATGTATTTTGTGTGCTGCGCCAAGAATGAGTTGCAAAAATTTATCGGGTCACGGCATTTAGTTCTCGTATACTGACACGATAAGGACTCTACTGAAAGGAGCGACCTGAAGTGGCCGTAACAACTCCGCATCTATCCTCCGGGTCTTGATAGAGAAAACGTATGCAGTAAGAAGTGTAAACCCATCCACCAGTTGCAGCACTTATCAATATTGTCCCCATACTACTCATTTTAACTACTCAATATTAAGACCGATTGTTTTACACTTAAACCAGTAGACTGATGCTAAAACGTTCACTTTCCTCCACTTTTTTTCGTCTTTACTGCTTTTGCAATTTCATTTTCAATCATTAGATATTCACCTGACGTACCCAATGTATCAATAAGCCAAACGCCAAACTGAAAAGAAATTCTTTTTTGTACTGTATGTCCGACGACCTGAGTAAAACCATTTAGAGCATCTTTATACAAACTTTCCGGCCCACCCATACCGGCGATTGCTCAACTTCGTTTCCATACCCGTCGTATGTATTACCCGGCGTAAACTTGAAACGTATTGGCTGATACCTGAATAAATCATTTACAGTTTGCATAAACACATCTCCGTTAGTGATAGAATCGCTGCCTAAATTGTTTCTACACCATGTTTTAGTGAATCCGGCATGAACAAAGATGTACTCCTTCTGCACATAGCATATTTGTATCAATCCTTGCCCTAAGGCCGCCATGAGCATTTCTTCAATATCCATTGCATGATAACGGTTATAGCCGCTGTAATGCTCACCAATAGACTTTAGATAATGTGTATCGTGGTTGCCAATCAAAAGCACAACACTTTCTTTGTTCTTTTCTTTGTAGTGAATAATGTCTTCAAAATTCCGCTTTTGCTGTTCGGGTGAAATTTCTTCGTGAGTGTCGAAATAATCACCGATAAAGACAACTTTATCAGGTTGTTCCTTTTCAACAATCCCCCTCCATAAAGCTCGTCCATGAGTATCTCCGATTGCTATTACTTTCATTGTTTCGACTATTATGAGTTGGTACAAGTTACCAGGTAGATGAAGAAATTAAACAGCGCCATAAGAAAAGCTGCCGATTATAATGCAAAAGTCCGCTAATAAAATTTTTAATTAAATATTTCAGATAACTTGGTTTAAAATCTCCCTTCATGAAATACGGTGTCTTTATATCATACAGCCACGCCGACGCTGAATTGATAGAGCCGGTTGTTAGAATCATCCGCACCATGCGTAATGATCGTGTTTTCCAGGACAAGAATGACATTCAACCAGGTCAACCATGGGAAATACAGTTAACAGATGCTTTAGAAGAAGCAAAAATGGTTGTCGTGTTTTGGTGCAGCCACTCTGCTGCATCAGCTTACGTGCGTGAAGAATACCTACGTGCCATTGAAACAAAAAAGAAAGTGCTGCCCGTAATTCTTGATAGTTCTGTAATGGACAAGGATCTCTCGGCGTATCAATGGATCGACATGAAAGATGTAATAACCCATGGATTTACAAGATCAGATATGCAGGCTTTTCTTTCGTGGAAGAAAGGCCAGAGCCAACCTATGGAACAAATGCAAAGAGAGAATTATCCCCAGGCTTCCTTGCCTTCTCCTTCCCCGAGAAGAAAAAGGGTAAGGCCCGTCCTGGCTGTTTCGTTAGCTGTTTTATTAACTGTTATCATTTCAACTTTGGTATTCATAAGAAGACCTTTATCTCACAGCGTTGAACCAACCTCGTATCACCCGGGACCAACCGAAACCTCGGCATCCTCTCATGCAGGAAGCACAATAGTTTATATTGTTGGCTTACTTCTTTTGATCACTTTAATCGTTTATCTGATTTCAAAATATACAAGAAAAAGACAACTTGGTTATCAGAGCAAGTCGGTTTCTACAAGAAAGCTTCGCTTTGACAAAGATGTTTTTCTTCCGGGGCAAGCCAGCGATGGCGTGGCAGGAACAGGCAAGGCCGAATCCTTGGGTGGAGAAGATAAAAATACAATTGCAGCCCAAATGATTGTAGAGAGAATTCGGAGTCAGATGCAAAACTTGCTTAGTAAGCCTGACGATGTAGAAGGGTGAGTTTTGAGGTTTCAATCGTTCAGTCGGTTAACCATTGCTTACCTTCTAATTGCGCTTTGCTTAACGTTTTGTTTTTTTGTGTAAAAGCAAGAGAAGAAAAAGTGAGTTAAACAAAGAAGAAATAAGATTTCATAACAGGCAATGTTGTGCCTGTAATAATACAACATTTAGCATCGAAGCCTTTCTATTCATCATCAATAACCCAAATAAAACAAAGCTGCACCGTGCATGTAGATTGTATTTACCGGCAACTTCGAAGTAGATTTTATCTATACAAACAAACCTTTGTGTTCTGTTAAGTCGTCTTCCTTACCCGTCGTAGTATATCATGAATATTAATGCTGAATCACTGCCAGTAGAACTCTTACTATGGGTGAATTCTGAAGTCGTTTTAACTACTATCAACCATTAAACATATCCGTTTACTTAATTTAGCGTCCTGACTCAATCGTACAACCTTCTATCTCATGATAACCTCCCTTTTCTATTCTGATACAATAATATGGTATAGCCTTAAGTAACCCTGTCAGTAAAGTTTCTACTTCAAAGGTTATAATCAATAACGCATAGACCTTGCAGTGTAAAAATGCAGTATCGAACGAATATCCACAACAGATAAAAGCCATTGTGAAATTCAAATCATCAAGCAAATAACAGCCATCCTTCATTATTGCCAACCTCACTGCTTCTGATTATGTAAAAGAGCCCAGCTTTGGCTACAGGTAATGGTATTTGGAGAGTTTACATAATACCGACACCTGTTTTTGTAGGGGGGGTTTTTGAAAGGCAATGCCTTCGAATATTTGGAATACTTGATATAGTGTATATGTTTGGTGATGCAGGGAGGTGAATGGCTAAACAAAAAAGATATACAATGACAAGAAAGTGATTGACGCAAAATGATGTGTATCGATTTTGGCGGACAGTAAAGTTGCCTAGGTGATGTAAAAATAGTAGTTCTTTTCAAAGTTATTGGGACATTCGTAGTTCAGGGATGAATGCATTCGTTTTGTGTTGTAATACATTTCTATGTACTCAAAGATTTCTGTCTGTGCATCCTGCAGGTTTTCAAAAGCACCGTCTTGCAGCAGTTCCGTTTTGAAGCGGCTAAAGCAGGATTGCATAAAGGCATTATCATACGGATTATCACCCCAGCTCATACTCTGCAACAGCTTCTTTGAATCAACCAGCTTTCTGACCATGCTGCCAGCATACTGACCACCCAGGTCGGAATGAACAATCAGCCCTGCTGTAACACTACGGTTCATTATTGCTTTTTTAAATGCCTCTATCACCAACGCTTCCTTCATATTATCATCCAAGAGCCAGCCAATTATTTTTCTTGAATACAGATCCATCCATGCCGCCAGGTAGCCGTAAGTGCCACCTGCCAACGGAATGTAAATAATATCATCCACCCACACTTGGTCAGGTCTGCAGGGCAGACTATGCTCCAACAGCAGGTTAGGTGAGATGGTGTATGTATGCCGACTGTTGGTTGTTTTCGGCACAAAGCTGCGGGGCCGGATAGCTTTTAATCCATGCTCTTTCAATATTTTACGCACCTTAACACACCTGCCTTTGCTTCGTTAGCGTTCAGTTCTGCCGCCACCCTGCGTACTCCATAGCGATGGCGGTGCTGCTGAAAGATGCGGATGACCTGCTGTTCTACAGCTTTTTTCTTTTCGCCAGCCATCACATCTTTATGTTGTTGCCAGCTATAGTAAGCATTGCGGCTGACGCGGAGCACCCGGCACCGGCCCTGTTCAGCATAGGCGTGTGAGTGTGTTTCTATAAAGGGGTAAGACTGCTTTCGGTCTGTCGGCTGAAAATGCCTAAATCTTTTTTTAAAATATCAAGCTCGGTTTCCAATTCCCGTATGCGCTTAAGCAGCACCTGCTGATCTTCCGCTACCATGACAATGGGGCTGGTTTCCTTACCAACTGTAACTGGCTGTTGGCTGCTGTTAGTGCGGCTTTTCCATTTGTAAATTAGATTCTTTCCAATGCCCTAAGTCTGAGCTACTTCGCTGATGGACGTCCATTCAAAATCATTCTCAATATCTCTTCCTTAAACGAAGCACGTACTTGCGGCGCCTCCCGCCTGTGTTTTTCTCTTTCATTTCTGTTGCTAATCTAAGTAACTCCTCTGTCCGTATTTATTAGAGCATCTCATCCGGCTCCAGCGAGACCCCGGCAGCTTCCTCATCCTGTTATTCAAAGCCGCATTGGGCGTAAAAGTGATAAGGATACAAGAATGATTCTTGTGTATCACTGTTTGAAAGCGTATGGCAGGCATAAGAAAAATAGATTATAGAAGTTCATTTATTTACTATCAAAAATCGCTAATTGTAATTGCACTCGTAAATCCTTAAAAAAGGCAGATGATTTCAATTCTCTTTTGCTAACTAACCTTCTCCTATCCTTTTCCAAGTTTAAGTATACTTAGCTTGTCTTCAACCTTTCATAAAAGTAAGTTGCGACTCTAAACAAGAAAAGCGATGAAAGAAAATGTGAGCGGTGCCAGCATAGCACCTATGTTATTTCCGTATGAGCCGGATGCTTTCTGGCAAATGATGCGCAGGGTTATCCAGGAAGTTAGTAAAGAAGAAAGGCAGAAGCCGACTGCACCTCTTTATGAGACACCCGGACTTACCTACAAGCCTTTGTATAAGATGAGTGAAGTATGTGCTCTCTTCCAGGTCAGTAAGCCTACCATCTATGACTGGATAAAACACCAAAAGCTAAAGCCGGTTAAAATCCGCTCACGTGTCTTTTTCCTCTGGCAAGACATCGAGCAACTACTACAGCCACCAGCCGAACCGTAAAGTAGTGAGTGTTTGGTAAGTTCTATTATCAAGTGAAGGTTGAAGACCATTGCGTTTCGTTGTAATCGCTGGAGATGGTAACTCCTCAAAGGGGCTGATGAAAATAAAAGGGGACCGCTAAAGGGTAAGATGAACTCTCTTTCTTTTCATCAGCAAATACACAATCCTGGAAGCTTATAGTGTTGAAGTGAGTAAAGGCAAGCGGTGTTGTTGTCGAACAAAAATACAGGTTCGACCAACAACGCTTGCTTTTGCTTCCCGTTGGTCGCAAAAGAATAAAACAGCCATTGAAGAAAGATATTGAAAAACAGGTGGAGGATGGAAGAAGTGAAAGTGAGAAGAAGCAAAAGCGGCAGACCTAAAAAAGCAGTTCGCAAAGAGACGAGAGCCGGCATTCGGTTCACCCAAACAGAATACTTTATCATCAAGCAGAAAGCTTTAAAAGCCGGTGTAAGAGTATCGGCTTATCTGCGTCAGATAGCAATTGCCGGTGAGGTAAAGCCTCGATTAACAGAGGAGGAACGACAGTTTCTAAGGCAATTGATTGGCATTGCTAACAACATAAACCAGCTTACAAAAATGAGCCACCAGGAAGGATTGCTCAAGGTCATGCGCTACTTCGAGGAGTATCGTCAAAAGATTGATTCACTCATTCAAAAGCTTACCCATGATTAGTAAAGTGTATGGCGGACATTCCTTCTATCATGCCTGCCGTTATATCGTTACCAAGCAGGGTGCAGAAGTGCTTTATGCTGAAGGCATCAGAAGCCACGATTATAAACTTATGGCGGATGATTTTCGAATACAACAGGAAATGAGACCTCAAAAAGAAAAAGCTTGTTTTCATGCTTCCCTTAGCTTTTATCCGGGCGAAGGATTGAGCCATGAACAAATGGTAAAGTTGGCAAAGGAATATTTAGAAAAGCTCGGTATCATAAACACACAGTTTGCTATTACAAAGCATACGGATAGAAAACACCCTCACTTGCATATCATCGCTAACTTGGTTGACAACAATGGTAAAGCTATCAGCGATAGTTATTTGGGGCTGAAGGGAAAAAAGGTAGCGCAGGAAATAACCCAAGCTTACAAGCTCATTCCGGCACAAAAAAAGAATCTACAACTGACGAATACAGCCGCTTTACGAAAGGAAGACCAAACTAAGTATCGGATTTATGAGGCTGTCAATGAAGCGATGCCATACTCAAAAACACTCACGGAACTCGAGGCAAAGCTTAAACTAACAGGGAATCGAAATACAATACAAGTACAAAGGAAAAACAACCCAACTACAAGGCGTCAGTTTCAAAATGAACAATCATGTTTTCAAAGGCAGTTCTGTTGACAGACAGTTCTCCATCATCAATTTGCAAAGAAGGCTTGACCAATCGAAAAAGGAATCCATGCAACCAATGCATGAAGAACAGAAAAAACAATACAAACACAACATTCGAATTTGATAAAATAAACAAAAACAAACGTTATGGAAGAAGCATGGTTAGAAGCGGTCACTTCTCAATTAAGCATCCTGGAGCAGCAAGTACAACGACTAAAAGAAAAGTTGGATAAATCATTCGAGTATTCTCAAAGCCTACAAGCCATTGAACAAAAAATAGAGGTATTAAAAAATAATAAACCAACCCTTTCTTTTCCCGTCAAGGAAATGGAGCGGTTAGAAAGGAGCTTGCACGAAGCCAACTCTTTATTGCAGCAATCCATGAATCAGAAAGTCATTCACCACCATCATGTACCCAAACTCATTTGGATAGCTGCAAGCTTATTTTTCTTTTTATCTCTTGCCTGTTCCGGTTGGTATAACACCACAAGTAAGCTCAATGCTTACGTTGCCAACGATACAAAATACCGCTACTTAAAGCTAAATAATAACCGCAATCTGCAGGAGTTGTTAGACATAACGGATAGCCTCTATTTTTCTTATCATGGGATGCGCGATTCGGTGATTCAAAGCGAAGAAAAAAATGAACAAAAATTGAAGCTGCTACAAGAGGCAATTGAAAAACAAAAAGAAGCTGATGAGCTAAGAAAAAAGGCAAAAAACTAAACTGATTGTTCTGCTTATTAGTTTGAATAAATGTTTTGATCACGATTAAAGCTGTCGGTTTACATTTTTTAAACCTACTTTTCCTACAACCCCTCTTTTGGTTGGTAGGAGGGGATTGCAGGAAAAGTAGTAAGAAAATAAAGCCTTAGATACTATGGTCATTGAATGAATAATCAGTAATATTATTGATGATGGTTACAAACTTTTTTTATCTTTATCTCACTTTATCGTTCTTTCAAAGTGTTGTTTTTATAGTGAGTAATTCGTGTAGTGCAAATTTTGCGAGTTCTAAACAATTAATTTTCAAGCTAATATAAGGCGAGTTCGAATCTCGCCGTCTCCGCTTTTAATGTGTAATCTTCGGTCTGATGAAGGGTACATTTTAGCAAAAAAAGTTTTAGGTTTGGTATGTAAATACCGAACCTTTTTTATTCTTTGATTTTGCTTATTTTATTTCACTCTTTGCTTTTTGTTTGTTTCTGATTTCCTCACTTTTGATGTAAGTTTACTTATTGATTATCAATACTTTATGTCAATAAAATTGAATTGGTACGCTCTTTGAATTGTGTGGATTGTTGTTCATTTACTAAAGCTGATTTTATGTACGCCCGCATCACGCCTTTTGCAGTGATTGTTGTTTTACTCGCATCCTGCACCAAGAGTACCGACATAGAAAACAATACGTTTACTCATCAAAGTGAAAACAATCCATCTACATCGTGCAATAATTGCAATGTTGATTCTGCCGAATATATCCAAGGTATCTTCAACGGTGTAAAGATGTACTTTGGAACAACGTTTTCTACTCCCGATTCTTCAGAAAATATAAGCTACTATATACCTAATGTACAAGATCAGATTAATCTCATCAGGGAAAACAAAGATTTGAACATGAGTTGTCAACTGTACTTTATCAACAGCAATGTTTATCATCAAACACTTCCTTATGTTGTGCCTCGTCCGAACCTTGCGTATTGCGAACATGCTGAACTTCACCTGTTGGATTATAGCAAGAAATGGGCTTCACAATGCCAGGGCTGTAGTACAGATAATGCAGATTATTTTAGTAACACAACGAACAACAATTTTTCGGTGACCATAACCGATACAACAGGCGGTTATTTAAAAGGAACTTTTGCAGGAAACGCAGCTACGGCAACTGGTTTGAACATTAAGGTAACAGAGGGTTCGTTCAATATCCGCACTTTTAAAGTGATAAATCTAAAAGGATAAATAAAAGCTTTTGATTTGATTTTGCCATTGTTTTATTCTATCAAAAACAAACCGAAGTGGTGCATAAAATATTGAATATAAAGAAAACAGGTGCAATTTAATTGCACCTGTTTTCTTATTAAAAATGGGGCAAAACCAAAAGCTTATTTCACAAAATGAGTAAGATATTTTATTGCTTAATCACGCGGATGGTTTTAGAAAAGCTTCCTTGCTTTATGGTTAATAAATAAGCTCCGGCTGAATAACCATTGGCTTCTATGTCAACCACGCCATTGGTTTGATAAATCATTTTAGATTGTAGCTTTCTTCCATCTGCACTAAACAGTTCAACCGTTACAGGTTGCTTATCGGTAAGTGATAAATAGAGTTTAAATGTTTGAGATGCAGGATTCGGATACACTGTTGCTGTGTTGGTTACTGCGCCGTCTACTTTCATCATGTTGCCCGATTTGGTTATCATTTCATCACTGTTATCTTCTGACATCTTATCTATACCGCATTTAGCTTTTGTGCTAAACGCAAATGCTACTCTGGTAAGTGTAAAATTATCTTTCCAGCTTAGTATCGCAACATTCGGAACCGGATAGCCATAGTAAGTTACCGTGTTGGTTGTAAAAGAAGTATCGCCAGGCATTACATTAATCGTTCCGCTTTCGTTGTCGCCGTCAACAAACCAATGCGCTTCTACCGGGAAAGGATTGGGATTGCTGATTTGCCAATTCCGAACCGAAGAAGGATCGTTGGAACAGAGCGGCTTTAATTTCAAATCCTTTACATATAGATTGGGATAATGAACTTTATCAACTGCTTTTTGTGCATTTATAAATCCATGACCCGAATTGAAATCATAGTAAGGCGTATTGAATGTGGGGTAGTTATCGTACATCTTACTTGCTGTGGCAGCCAATTCGCCTTTTATCTGGTCGGGCGTAATGGTATGCAATCTCTGCGCTTCAATCATTAGGGCTGCTACACCGGCTGCATGAGGAGTTGCAGCAGAAGTTCCAAAGAAGTTAGGGAATGTATCGCTATCCTCGGAATATCGCCCCCTCCAAAAGGATCAAAAAATGAAGTATTGCCGCCATCGGGTGCAACAATATCTGGTTTCTTCCGAACCAAAGGTGCAATGCGGTCCCCGTTCTTATCAAAATAATTCGGTACTCCGCCAACCGAAGAAAAAGGATCAACTGCAGCTGTATCAAGTCCGTAAGCAGGTGTATTCAAATAAAATGCTGAGCCTGTAGCAATAGCGCCTTCTGCTTTGGCATGTCCCACCAATGTAGGAGCTAGGATACCGGGAATGGGAGGAGTGGTAAGATAAAACAAGGCATCGCCATACAATATATATTTTAATCGGTTTACATTCGGTCCTGCATATTTTACGATGGCAAGATAGAATGTGAAATCATTCGTATAATTATTAAAGCCCATTATTTCAACGGGTTCGCCGCTGGCAATATTATCCGAAGCACCTTCTGCTACAATATTTCCGTAGATATCAATCAGATAAATATCGAAATCGGTTGTGGCGCTGTCACGTCCACCACTTGCTATGTATGAAGGCTGATCCCACTGAAACGACAGAATTAACTGACCGCCGCCTGTAGGAATATAAATGGGTTGAAAATAAACAGGAGCATCACCAGGTGCACTGAAGTTATGAGCGGTGCCGGCACCGGGGCCTAAAGGTTCAACAGAAGTCGGGCGGTAATTGCTTTCGTAAGAACGAATGCTTTGGTTGCCTGCGGCTGAAAAATAAGTTACCCCTCTTTTTTTAGCCAAATCAACCGATTGTGCAACGATGCCATCCTGGAAAAACGGCTCATCATAATAATAAATATCATCACCAATTACTTTGCAGCCTTTATCAGTAAGGGTTTGTATGCCTTGTGCAAAATCGGCTTCTCCGTCGTCAGCTGTATAAAAAGCAAGGTTGGAGCCTGGCGCTACATCATGCACAATTTCCATCATGGCACGACCTTCGTCTGTTCCGCCGGAATCCAAATCTTTAATTACCTGAACCGGTTTTTTAAAACCATAAGGATTGTCTCTTCCGGGAAGTTCACCATGCCGAACGCCTTTTTCAGCCGAACCGAGATTATTGTAGCTGTCCGACAAAATACCCACTTTTACACCGGCACCGTTTACATGAAATTCTTTTCTGGCTAAGTAAGAAAGTTGTGCCGTATCGCCCTGGCTTACCACGCCCGTATTAGACGAACCTTCACACACCTGTTTCTTATGATTGTTTTGTAAAGAAGATGGTTTCAGCGGCTGCGTCATGGGTTTATAGGAAGGCTTTGCATATCGAATACTTGTTGAGGTTTCTATTTTTTGCAATGCACTAACAGGCGCATAACCTGATATAACACGACCAAAAACAGCAGTAACGGTTACGCCCATTTTCTCCAATTCCTGTTTGGCAGTAGCTACGTTTTCTTTTGCAGTAAAATTAACCAGCACTTTATCACCTTTTCGCTGCATCAGGTTGTCAAGTGTACCAAACGAAGGCCCACGCTTTGTTGCCAGTGCTCTCATTTGCGGTTGCACTCCATTGCTTTCGCTGAGATTTTTTAAATCGGGACTAAGCTTTGAGCTAGTTTTTTGATTGCTAACTTGTTGAGGTGTGCCTTGCATTTTAGGATTGCCTGTTATTTGTGTGTAACCGGAAGTTGCACACAACAGGCAAATGATTACGGGTAGTAAATTCTTCATTTGGTTTTAGTTTATTGTTTGAAAAAAGTGTAACAGCATGAGGTATATAGGTCGTCAGTGTCAAGATGGTTAGCGTAGGTAATTGTTCATAAGCTTTAGTGGCAAAAACAAAAATTACCCATTCCCAATTTGGTTTTAAAAGTAAGTGCCTTTAGCTACGTGGGAAAATAATTTTTAATTTTTTTTTAATCTTTTTTCATTATGGTGAATATGAATGAAAATAAAAAACCGTCACCTAAAATATTTTAGGTGACAGCTTTTTATTTTTGGTAATATAGCTTATGCAGAAAGTGGGTTTACAATATCAATGATTACAGGAAATGAAAAAGCCTATATGAAGTCAACTCATATAAGCTTTGCAAAAAGGCAGATTATTTACAGTATATATTAACGACCCTAATGTCGTTTCTGATAGGTTTCCACTCTTTGAGGAACTGGTTTATTACCGTTTCTCTGCATTGCCTGCGGCTGTATCGTTGGGCGGTACATTACCACCTTGTTATTATTCAACTGTGTTTGTGCAGGCCGGTTGCTTTCAACAATCGCTGCTCTCGGTATAGGCGCATTGGTTACTTTCTCTACTTCATTCACTTTTGGGCCTTGGTTGACAATTACACTATGGTTATTCTGAAGGATTGAGTTATTGGTTTTAACCTGGTTATTAGTGGTATTTGTAGTATTGTTCGTAACCTGATTGTTTGTATTGTTTACTTGTATTGGTAGTATTGTTTCTGATATTATTCGTATTGTTAGTTACATTGTTGTTGGTCACATTGGTTACATTGCGATTATTCACTACCGTGGTGTTGTTGATAATGGTAACATTTTTAACAATGTTCTCGTTCGTGCTTCTGTCAACCACATATTGAGAAACATTGGGTTTTGCCATGTGCTCCTGCGGTACAAACGTCCAGTATTTCGCAGGTGGAGTATATGGTTGGCTGGCAGCAATATGCGGGCCTAATGGCGCCCATCCATAATAGTTTCCCGAATGTCCCCATGTAACCCATGCCGGTGCCCATTCGTGGCCGGGAAGCCATAGCCATCCGTATTCATCTTCATAAAACCAGCGGCCATAGTGGAAAGGTCCCCAACCCCAGTTGTAATCAGATACCCATGTCCATCCCTGGTCGGTATATACCCAATGTCCGTTGGTTGCATAAGGCTGAAAAGAAGGATCGACATTCGGCGACCAAACATAACCTTCCCCAGGATATTCAATCCATCTTCCGTAAGGGCCTAACTCGTTGTAGAATACCTGGAATGATGTTTCATTCTGCTGTGGCGGAGGAGCCACAGGCTGCGTTGCAACTGTAGTATGAGACGTTACAGTGCAGGACGAAAAAATAGTAATAAATACAATAATAGAAACAAAGGCGTTCGCTGTGAACTTTTTTGATATAGAGGATAGTGGAAAAACTGATTGTTTCATTACAAATGAATTAATAGTTTATGTAAAGCTCAACATAGATATCTTAAAACGAGTAAAGTTTAATCCTGTAAAATTAACTACCGAACATCAATATTGATAATGATAGTGAATATGTACACGTAAGATAAGCGCGTAAAAAAGCCGTCCCCACAGTACTGTGAGGACGGCTCTTTATGAAGTTTGTTTTTACTAATCTTTCTTCATTAACAACGGACGTTGATTATTTGGATTTACGTTCTCCTGATAATCCTTATCGTATGCTCTGATAATGGCTTTTACTAAGCGGTGACGCACTACATCTTCCTCATCCAGCTCGATGTGAGCAATGCCATCAATATTGCGAAGAATGCGGGCAGCTTTATTTAAGCCGCTTTGCATATTACGAGGCAAATCTACCTGTGTAGGGTCGCCCGTAATAATGGCTTTTGCATTGGCGCCGATGCGGGTTAAAAACATTTTCAATTGCAAATCGTTGGTATTTTGCGCTTCATCCAAAATGATAAACGCATTGTCTAATGTACGACCACGCATATAAGCCAGCGGCGCAATTTCAATGGTGCGCGTGCTCATATAATAACCCAGCTTATCGGCAGGAATCATATCATCGAGCGCATCGTATAAGGGACGCAGATACGGATCGATTTTTTCTTTTAAATCACCGGGTAAAAAACCAAGATTTTCCCCTGCTTCCACGGCGGGACGCGTTAAAATAATTTTCTTTACCTGTTTGTTTTTCAAAGCACGAACTGCAAGGGCAACAGCCGTATAAGTTTTACCTGTACCGGCAGGACCGATGGCAAAAACAATATCGTTTCTGTCGGCAGCCTGCACCATTTTCTTTTGATTGGCTGTACGTGCCCGAACTGTTTTTCCGTTCGGTCCAAATACAAGAATGTCGTTAGGATTTCGGTCAACAAAGTTGTCAATGGTTTCGGCATCATCACCCCCTAAAATCTGTTCAAAATAGTTGTCGCTTAAATCGCCGTTGCGCTCAATGTACTGTACCACCAGGTCAATTTTTTCTTTTGCCTGGTCAACTTGTTCGGGCGCGCCGCTCAATTTAATCTGAGTGCCGCGAGACAAAATTTTCAGCAGGGGAAACTTCTTTTTCAGAAGGTCCAGCTTGCGGTTGTTTACCCCAAAAAATTCAATAGGGTTTACCGTTTCGAGATTAATAATTGTGTCTGTCAAATTGTAATGTTTTATTAAAATGATTACTCCAAATTTAATACAATCTCCCCAATATTATGGTTGCATAGCTTATACACTTTTGTTAATAAAAAATGGGCAAAACCAAACGTTCTGGCATTGATAGAAGGAGATGATAATATCTGAATTGAGTAGTGGTACAGTTTGAAATATTTCAAACTGTACCACTACCCTGAATTGATATTACCTACTCATTTAAAAATTAACCATTGAAAATTAACCATCTTCTCAGCTTGGCATAAAAATTTATAAGCTATGAGCTAAATAGTTTTAGCATGAAAAAGTTTGTAGTAGCCCTTTTGTTTTTGATCCATTTTTGCAGGTGCAACCAAGGCACAGTTAAGAAAAGTTCCCGCTGATGTTACCAACGCATTTAAAACCAAATACCCTAACGCAACAGATGTGGAATGGAAAGACAAGCTAAGCGGTTTTGATGCTCAGTTTAAAGACAATGGCAAGAACATGACTGTTAGCTTTAACAACAAAGGCGAATGGCAAAAAACAGAAAAAGCATTAACCTTTGACGAAACACCGGCTGCTGTAAAAGATGGCTTGGCTAAAAGCAAATATGCCAGCCGCGATGAATGGAAACCTGGCGATGTGGTAACCCTGATTACCAAAAACGATAACTCTACACAATACCGCGTGTATGTTGATAAAGTGGGTGGCATACAAAAAAAGTATTTGTTCTTTAATCCATCCGGCAGACTGGAAAAAGAAGCGTTGACATTATAATACAAAAACAAATATTTAGGCAAAAAGCTCCGATTTTTCGGGGCTTTTTTATGGCTATCTTTTACTTTTATCGCATGAAAAAATGGATGTATTCTTTTGTTTTTACTCTTATTTCTTATCAAACTTTATTTGCCCAATCCGATCGCTGGCAACAGCGCATTAAATACAATATTGATGTAGCGGTGAACGTGCAAACCAATCGCTTTACCGGCACTGAAAAGCTTGAGTATTGGAACAACTCGCCCGACACGCTGAACCGTTTGTTTTTTCATTTATACTGGAATGCCTTTCAGCCCAACAGCATGATGGACCAACGAAGCATTGAGTTAGGTAAAATTGTTTTGGGCACTGATAGGAAAGGGGCTGAAGTGCGCGATTGGGACAGCCGTGTGCGCGACCGTATCAGCCATTTAACGCCGGATGAAATCGGATGGGATAGTGTGAGCTACATTAAAATAAATGGGCAAAAACAAACACTCGTTTATCACGAAACAATCTTAGAAGTAAAGCTTTCATCGCCCGTACTGCCACACAGCAAAACCGCGCTGGACGTGGCTTTCAACGCGCAAGTGCCTTTACAGATTCGTCGAAGCGGAAGGGACAATGCAGAAGGCATCCGTTACAGCATGAGCCAATGGTATCCGAAAATGGTAGAGTACGATTACCAGGGATGGAATGCCAATCCTTATGTGGCGCGTGAATTTTATGGCGTGTGGGGCGATTACGATGTAAATATCACGATTGATAAAAGTTATGTGCTTGCCGGAACCGGTACCATTCAAAATATGGCTGAAGTGGGACATGGTTATGCGACGATCAGCGGCGAGCCGTGAGCCGCGAGCCGCGAGCAAAACATTGACATGGAAATTTGCTGCGCAAAATGTGCACGATTTTATGTGGGCGGCAGATACAGCTTATAACGTTATTAAACGGCAAACACAAAACGGTCCGTTACTTTACATCGTTTATAAAAAAGTAGATTCTTTAGAAACGCGTTGGCAGAATTTAGCCGATACAGTACAGGCCGCTTATCCATACATCGCCAAAACATTTGGTGCTTATCCTTATAAAAATTATTCGTTTGTACAAGGTGGCGATGGCGGCATGGAATATCCCATGGCAACACTGATAAAAAGTGCAAGCATTGGCACTGCTTTGCACGAGTGGATGCATAGCTGGTACCAGGGCATGATGGGCACCAATGAAAGCTTGTATCCCTGGATGGATGAAGGTTTTACAACTTATGCCGAAACCCGCATCAGCAATCACATGCATGGAGGCGAAGGCTTTGCTTTTAGCGATAGTTACGCAGGTTATTTCCGACTGGTAAACAGTGGCAGAGAAGAGCCGATGAGCACGCATTCCGACCACTACAATACCAACTTTGCTTACTCGGTTGCTGCTTACTCAAAAGGCGCCATTTTTATGGAACAGTTGGGTTATATTGTTGGGCAGCAAACGCTCGATAAAATTTTATTAGCTTATTATAATGAGTGGCGTTTTAAACATCCCAATCCTAACGATTTTATTCGCGTAGCAGAAAAAGTAAGCAATATTGAATTGCAGTGGTACAAAGAGTATTGGGTTTATACCACCAAAACCATTGATTATGCATTAGGCGACATTAATACTGTAAATGGAAAAACAATGGTAACGGTAAAAAGAATTGGCAATATGCCCATGCCGGTTGATGTGCTCATCACTTATAAAGATGGTAGTAAAGAAATGCACAACATACCGATGAACCTGATGTATGGCGCGAAGGGGGCAGAAGACAATACACCGTTTATTGTGCATGAAGAATGGAAGTGGACACAACCGGAATACACATTTGCCATCAGCAAACAAATAAAAGACATTAAAGAAGTGGAGATTGACCCAAGTCAGCGCATGGCTGATGTAAACCGCGTGAATAATAAAATATCACTGCCGTAAATTGCCCGAACCGGGATTGATGAGATGAGCAGGATTTGTGGGATTGGGATGAAGCAAGAAGTTTGAATTTTTACAATAATATTCAATCTTACTTCTTCATTAATATCTTTCGATATCCCATGCATCTCATTCAATCCCCGTTCAGATATCTTTACAATCTCCCCAAATCCCCATTATATTTGACACACGAAAACAATACTTATGACGATTCTTCAATTGGATAATCTGAAGAAATATTACTCTACACAAAAAGCGGTTGATGGCATTAGCTTCTCCATAGAGCAAGGAAGCATCTTTGGTTTATTAGGTCCGAACGGGGCTGGCAAAACAACGCTGCTGCGCATGATTACCGGCATTTTTTATCCAGATGAAGGCACGATAACTTTTGATGGTAAACGCTTTGACCCGACGAACGACATTGCGAAAATTGGCTACATGCCCGAAGAACGTGGCTTGTATAAAAAAATGAAAATTGGTGAGCAGGCATTGTATCTGGCACAGCTAAAAGGATTGAGTAAAAGCGATGCGTTACAAAAAATAAAATACTGGTTTGAAAAGCTGGAGATGCAAAGCTGGTGGAACAAAAAAATTGAAGATTTAAGCAAGGGCATGAGCCAGAAACTGCAGTTTGTAACTACGGTTTTACATCAACCTAAACTCATTATTTTGGATGAACCGTTTAGCGGTTTGGATCCTTTGAACGCCAACCTAATTAAAGACGAAATTTTTAAACTCGCGCAGCAGGGAAGCACCATTATTTTTAGTACGCACCGCATGGAGCAGGTAGAAGAAATCTGCAATCACATTGTACTGGTGAATTTAGGTCATAAAATTTTAGATGGAACGGTGAAAGGCATCAAGCAGGAGTTTAAAGAAAATTTATTTAGCGTTCAGCTCACCACATTACCCACTAATTTAATAAGCCATGCTTTTGAAGTGGTTGGGCAGGCCGACAATAAATTTACGGTAAAAATAAACGAAGGCTACAGCAGCAACGATGTGCTGCAACACTTCATTCAACAGGGCAGCCTGATTGAATCATTCAACGAAATTTTGCCATCGCTCAACGAAATTTTTATCCGCGAAGTAGAAGGTACAAAAGCTACTACGCGTTCATTTCAAACCGGTTCCTTCCACATCCTTATAAACACTAACTTTTTATGAATAAAATTGGACTCATCATTCAACGAGAATACCTTACTCGTGTTCGCAATCGTACGTTTGTAATTACCACTTTATTAGTACCTCTTTTATTTGGTTTATTAATTGGCGGTACTACTTATTTATCAATAAAAGATGCTATTAAAAACAGCACGGTAGCTGTACAGGATAACAGCGGGGTTTTTGCCAATAATCTGCAAAGCACTGATAATGTTACGTTTCGTTTTGTTCCGGGTGTGGACACAAGCAATTATACTGCAAAAGGCTACGATGCGTTGCTTGTACATTCCTTCGTTTAATGCGGAGAAAAGGGACAACTATGTGATTTATTCTAAAGACCCGCATTAGTTCAACTGCTAAGAACGAGTATAAAAGACAGGTAAACGACGTGATTGAAAACAAACTGCTTCAGGATGCGGGCATTCAAAAAAGTACACTGGATTCAATTCATCAGCAATCGCAGATGGCAACACTTAACTACACATACAAGCATTGGTAACAATACCAGCGATGATAAGCGCGACATTGCTAAAGCAGTAGGTTATATATGTGGCTTTTTAATTTACATTACTATGTTCATCTACGGCATGATGGTAATGCGCGGTGTGATGGAAGAAAAAACCAACCGCATTGCCGAAGTGATTGTTTCCAGCGTAAAGCCGTTTCAGTTGATGGCAGGTAAAATTATTGGTATCGGTGCGGTAGGACTTACACAGTTTTTAATTTGGATAGTTTTAATAATTGGTGTTGTGAATTTGCTTCCCTTGTTTATGTCTTCTCACACCTTACATGCCGTGCAACAGGCGCAGCAACATGGCGGAGCAATGCAGGGCGGCGGCATGGGAATGTCGAACGATGAAACGGCACATGCGTTCAGCGGCATTGGCTCTATTACCGGAAACATACAGATAGGTTTGCTGGTGGCTTGCTTTGCTTTTTATTTTCTGGGCGGCTATTTGTTTTATGCTGCTTTATTTGCTGCTATTGGCAGCGTGGTAGAAGATGTACAAAGCTCGCAAAGCCTTACGCTGCCTATCACCATGCCCATTATTTTTTCTTTCTTTATTATGAACATGGCGGTGCAAAACCCCAATTCGCCACTGGCTGTATGGTGCAGTATCATTCCGTTCAGTTCTTCTATGGTAATGATGGCAAGGCTTGCGTATGGCGTGCCTGATGTGGTTCCTTACTGGCAGTTAGCAGCCAGTATGCTCAGCTTAATTGGCGGTTTCTTATTTACTACATGGCTGGCAGGTAAAATTTATCGTACCGGCATTTTGTTATATGGCAAAAAGCCAAGCTGGGCGCAAATGATGAAGTGGGCGTTTAGAAGCGCGTAAATTAAAAGATGACAGGTGTTAGTTGACGGATGACGGAGAAAAGCAAACATTTCATTTGCACTTTCTTTCCGTCATCTGTCAACCAATACCCAACAACTTAATAAAAATGAATGAGCATCTCAATTTCATGCAGCAAGCGGTAGAATTATCTTCCATCGGAATGCATAAAAAAGAAGGCGGACCGTTTGGATGTGTGATTGTAAAAGATGGAAAAGTAATAGGAAAGGGCAATAACAAAGTGTTCCTAAACAATGATCCAACGGCTCATGCGGAAATTGTTGCCATCCGCGATGCCTGTTCGCATTTACAAACCAATACATTAGATGGTTGTGAATTGTACACATCCTGCGAGCCTTGCCCCATGTGCCTTTCAGCTATTTATTGGGCAAGAATTAAAAAGATGTATTATGCTAATACTTCAGCCGATGCTGCGCGCATTGGTTTTGATGATGAAGCCATTTATAGAGAAATGGCAAAACCAAAAGAAGAACGTTTATTACCAGAAGAAAATATTGGGCGTGATATGGCAATAAAAGTATTCAGTGAGTGGGAAGAAAAACAAGACAAAACATTGTATTAGAAACTACCGCGAAGACACAAATACGCAAAGTTTGGTTTTGCCCGATTTCTTTATGTCTTCGCAGTATCAAATCAATAATCAAAATACGTATTGAATAAACCCGTTTTAATGCCAATGGAAAATATAGCTTCCGATTGATGAACATCATCTCCCGTACGGCGATGATAGATGGCGTTGGCTTCAACACTCAACCTGTTTTTAGGATTGAGTAAATAGCCCACCGATAACTGATTGTAAAAAAAATGATGCTGACTGCCCTGTAAAGTAAAGCTGCCAAAAGCGCCATTAGCACCCAATGTACTCTGGTTTTCAAATATATCATCACCGGCAGGTACGCCAGGTTTTGCAAAGCCTTCACCACGAATGGCAAACATGGTTTCCAAGCTTCCATACCAACGCTTATTACTATAATTAAAATATGAAATAAACTCGTGAAAGTTAGCACCGAGCGGGTCGGTTATTGACTGATAATAATGCGAATAATTTAAAGCTACATTGTTGCCTACACCATGTCCGTATGTATAAGGTCGTACGCCATTCCATTCTAAGCGCCAGCTTAAATTTTTCACACCAAACAAATCGTTGTTCCAAAGCCCGAGCTGAAGTGCATATTTGTTGGCATAATGCTGTGCATGGTGCTGATGTGATAGCTGCAAAGCCAGATCGTCCAGCGCAAGCTGACCATACAAAAAGCCTTTTTTATAAACATTGTATTTGAAATGAAAACCAATCATGGCATTGTCGGGCGAGCCAATAGAAAATTCAAGTGGTCGTATGAAAATCAATGGGTTCAGATACGTAACATCGAAGCCACGATTGAAACTGGTATCTTTTGCAAGAGAAGTAACTTCGTCATAAAGCGCGAACTGAAATTTGTTGGAAATATTAATTCCCAATTCGTGCATCACACTAAATTTTTTTTGCGATCTGCCATTTACCTGGTACCAAAGTTTGTTTTCGTATTCATTGTACAACACATTGTAAGTTAGCTTCCAAAAGCGGGCTTGCAAGCGCACATAAGGATAATTAAACGAATTATCCGACAATTGCAAGCTTCTGTATCCGTCACCCAAAAACTGCTTACCATAACCAGCAGAAATTAAAAAATGTTTGGAAGGAAGATACGTGAAATTAAAGCTGGCGTTGTTATAAATCCATCGCTGGTTTTGGTATAATGTTGCAACATTATTGCCGGGTACAATGTTCTGCTTATTGTAAATCAGGCTATCAACATACGATGGAAACTGCTGGCTGTAATCAACCCAACTTGCATCGAAAGAGAACTTATTATTGATAACTGCCTGTACACGCAAGCCGCCTGCTCCGCTTACCAAAGCATTGTTTTTTTGGTTGCTTTTCCCGGCACCAAATTCAATGTAAGGGTCAATGGTAACAACGCTTTTGTTTTTGCCCAATTTTATCCAATTATCAGTTGCAATATTTTTTAAAAAATGACGTTATTACCATTGGCAGATATTCCAAAAGCACTGTCAATCAAATCTCGTTTTTTGCAGCTTGTTCAGTTGTTGCAGTTCCAACCAATTCATTCCACGAAATCCTGTAAATATGGATGTGTCAGAGTTAATGATAAGCTGGTTCAAACGGTTTTGCACAGCTTCATTTAATGGTATTTGCTGTGCATTGAGCTTGAAAAAAATGGACAAAAACAAAAGGATAATAAGATAGCTGCGCATGAAATAGTTTTTATAAAATCGGTTGCTCAATTAAAAGTCATAAACAAGATTTCTGAACGACATGCGCACGCCGATATACGCATATTTATCTTCAAAAACTTTAACTGCATTGCTTTCTCTGCGGTAGGTAAAACCCGTTTCCAAACGCAGGTTTGTTTTTGGGTTTAATACATAAGCAATACGCAGTTCGCCATAATAAGTGTTCGTTTTTATGCCTCCGGTTGTAGTAATATTTTGGGCCGGATAATTAGTATTCCCATTAAAAATATTGCTTCCAAAATTCACCGCTCTATTTGCCGAATCCAGGCCTTGCTGTGCAATGAAAGCTTCTACCCGAAACCACCATCTTTTGTAAGTATAATCGGTAACGCCAACCACTTCGCGGAAGTTAGCGCCCAACGGATGCGCCAGCGGTAGATTAGCGTGGCCATATACCGCATGAAGATCGGACGAACTGTAAGTGTAAGGCCGCACAGTATTAAATTCCAGCACTGCATTCCAGTTACTCACTTTTAAAAAATCCCAAAACCGAACACCGGCCTGCACACCGTAACGATTGTTTACATCGCTGCCCGTTTGGTCAAGCGCTAATTGGCTATAAACATTCGCTTTTGGTAAGATATTATACTTTAAATTCAATCCAATCAATTCATTATTATCAATGCCGCTTTTTGATTTGCCTGAATGCGCAAAGATGATAGGGCTTGCATAGGTTGCATCAATATCACTGTTTAAATTGATATTGCTGCCCGACCATACAACTGATTCGAACAAACCGGCAGTGAAATGTTTGGTGATGGCATAATCCAACAAATAGGTTTGCGCCCATTTATGCGAAAAACCAAACGCATAATAAGGTGAGTTAGCAAGTTGGCTTAAGCAGTTTTGATTGCCGTAATATACTCTGACCACATTACCGAATATTGTAGTTTGCCAAATGTAATGGCTGCCCGGAAATAAGGATAATTGATTGACCAATCAGAAAGGAACAGAGAGCGATAACCATCGCCGATAAAGTTTTGATTATAGCCCAAATCAAACAACAAATGCTTGTTGGGTGTATAAACCAAACGGGCAGAAGAATAATTAAAATCGAAACCCGGACCATCACCCAAAGCGTTTTTATAATTAGCCTGGTGCGGTATCACCTGCGTTGACTCTCACCAAGCTATCCAAATAGCCGGGAAAGCGTCCCTGGTTTTCGTAAAAATTCGTTTCAAAATAAAACTGTTTGCCTATGTTGCCATGCACTTCATAGCCGCGCGTGTTCATCATCGGTGCATGATACACTTGCGGGCTTGGGTTGGGCGGGCTAACAGCGCGCGAGTCGTAGCCAATATTTTCATCAACAATAATATCCCCATACAGGTTAAAGCCCGGCTGTTGCACGCTTAATAAATGTTCTTCAAAAAATTTGCGCTGCAGCCAGCTATGTTGCGATGGCTGAACAACACTATCGGTGATTAATACCGGCTTCCAGGCTGTGTGTGTAATGCTATCGTTCCGGTACACTTGGTCAATGTACATCAGTTGGCTTTCTTTCAAGGCAATGTTGTCCTGCGCAAAAGAATGAGCAAAAACAAAAGCAGCCATCATTGCCAAAACAATTCGGTGTACTTTCTTCAAAGCAGTGGATTTAATGTTGCTGCAAGGTTACACAATTATTGGAATACGAATGATGCCCGGAATATGATTTCATTTAGTAAATATTATCTCTCGCAAATAACGCAAATCGTCGCTGATAAATGTCCTATATTATCTGCGCTAAAAGCAAATCTACAGGAAGACTTGAAAGCCAAATAGATATATCTTATAACGAAATATTATTTGAGCAAATGGTGGTAAACCCCCAATTTTGCGCCCGTTTCTATGCAGCCAATCACATCGTTTTATCCTTATCTTCTTCAACCTCAGAATGTGGTTATCACCATGCACCAAAAGCCCGATGGCGATGCCATGGGTTCGGCACTGGGCATGTATCATTTTCTCACTCAGCTTGGCCATAAGGCAACGGTGGTTTCGCCTACTAACTGGGCAGATTTTTTACAATGGATGCCTGGTTGCAAACATGCGATTGATTTTGAAAGCTATCGCGATAAAGTAGCACAAATAATAAGCGAAGCTTCGCTTATTATTTGCCTTGATTTTAACGTGATGTATCGCACTAAAAACCTTCAGCATCTGTTGCTGCAAAGCGGCGCTACTAAGGTTTTGATTGACCATCACGAACAACCCGAAGAAAGCCAGTTTACCTACGGCATTTCCAATCCATACAAAAGCTCAACCAGCGAAATGGTGTACGATCTTATTGTAGAATCGGGGCACACGGCAAACATCAACCTCGATGTTGCTACTTGTTTGTACACCGGCGTGATGACCGATACCGGCTCGTTTCGATATCCCTCCACCACCGCTTCAGTACATCAGATGGTGGCGCATTTTAAAGAACTTGGGTTAGATCATACACCCATTCATGAACACATTTTTGATAATTTTTTAGAAAACCGGCTTCGCTTCATCGGCAATGCGTTATTGAACCATCTGGATGTTTTGTATGAATACAACACCGCAATGATGGCAATACCGAGAAGCGACGTGAAAATGTTCGACATAAAAACCGGCGATACCGAAGGTTTGGTAAATTATCTTTTGTCTATTGAAGGCATTAAGTTTGGCGCTTTGCTCATTGACCGTGAAGAAGAACGCCGCTGGAGTTTTCGCAGCAAAGGCGATTTTGATGTAAGCCAGTTTGCACGTCTGCATTTTGAAGGCGGCGGGCATAAAAATGCAGCCGGTGGAAGAAGCAGCGATACCCTTGATAACAATGTACAGAAATTTAAAACCGTGCTTCAGGAATACGAGGCGCAATTACAATAAAAACAAAAATGAAACATTCTCTTTTTGCAGCGGCTTGCATTGCCCTGCTTTCCACCGCAGCTTGCAAAGCCAATTACGATAAAACGCCATCAGGCCTTGTATATCGCGTTGCTTCTACTAAAAACGGTTCACCCGTTAAACCAGGCCAGTTTGTAAAGTTTAATGTAGAGTTTAAACTAAACACGCCAAAAGATACGGTTTTAAACACAACTTATGGTAAGTTTCCCGGCTATGGCAAGGTTGATTCAGGCGCACAGGTGAAATACACTTTTTTTGAAATTATGCCTCTCGTTAAAGTGGGCGACAGCGTTGAGTTCAGCCTGAGTATTGACACTTTGAAAAAGCGCGGTTTGATACCCGATTACAATAAAGTGTTTACCCGCAACGGGCAGATAAAAGGAAGGTTTACGATATTGAAAACGTTTGATAACGAAGAGCAAATTAATGCCGATGCCAAGGCTGAAACCGAAGCTTTTAAAAACAAAGAGGTGGCTGATTTGCAGAATTATATCAACAAAAAAGGCGTAAAAGCGATAAAAACAAAGAACGGCGTTTTTGTAGAAATTGATCAGCCCGGCGATGCAAGCATTAAGGCCGATTCAGGTAAAACTGCTGTAATTATGTACAGGGGTTATTTATTGGATGGTGGTAAAGTGTTCGATACCAATATGGATACTTCTAAACATCATACTGACCCAATTGAAGTGCCTATTGGACAAGGCAGAGTCATTCCAGGCTGGGAAGAAGCATTGCCTTATTTTTCAAAAGGCTCGAAAGGAAAAATTTATATTCCTTCAATGTTAGGTTATGGTATGCGTGGCAGTGGTGAAATTCCGCCAAATGCCAGTTTGATTTTTGATATTGAAGTAAAAGATGTGAAGGATACGCCTCCTCAACCGCAAGGTGGTGGTATGGGCGGCAATGGCATGAACAGCTTAACGCCGGAACAAATGAAGCAACTGCAGCAACAGATGCAGCGTCAGCAACAGCAACACCAGCAGCAAAGCGCGCCTCCTCAACAGCAGAAATAATCGAGATACAAGGTTACAAGAAACAGCCGCAGATATGAAAGTCTGCGGCTGTTTTGTTTTTGCCCATTTTTTATGAGATTATAATGTCCGAATTTTAAATATCCTAATCTGTTTATTTTGTTAACTTTCCCTGGCTATCATCTTTACAGCAAAAACAACTGCTTATGACCACTCAATATTTTCTGCTTCACTTGTTGCCTTGCCGGCCGGATTTTGCTTTTAGTATGTCGGACGAAGAAAGAACCATTATGACCTTGCACGTAGCCTACTGGAAACAAAAAATGAGTGAAGGCAAAGTAATTGTTTTCGGACCTGTATTCGACCCAAATGGACCTTATGGATTGGGAATTGTAAAAGTAGATGATGAAGAAGAAGTGAAGTTATTCATCAAAGATGATCCGGCTTCACAAATCAACCAATATGAATATTTTCCGATGAATGCCGTAGTGCCAAACGAATTAATGCAACAATGATAATGGCTAACCAAAAATCAATTGTTGTAATTTTTCATCCTTATAATTTTCAATAAAAAGAAGAATATTGTTGTATTGCTCAAAGTCTTCTTTATCGTGCATTGTAGTGATTGCAATGGCCCGCATACCCGCATTCAGCGCGGTTTCTATGCCTTTCGGCGAATCTTCAAACACAATACAATCATTAGGCTTCACGCCTAATACAGATGCCGCTTTTAAAAACGTTTCAGGATGCGGTTTGCTCTTCTCTACATCATCTGCGCTGATGATAGCTTTGAAATAATGCCGCAAATCCAAATTGTCCAAAACAAAATCAATATTGAATGGAATGGCAGCCGTTCCAATGGCCATTGGAATATTGTGTTGATAAGCTTTTTGGAGAAAGCTGGGCAGACCTTCGATTAATGTTAAGTGTGGGCGAAACGCTTCCTGATACGCCTTTTCTTTTTGCAGCGAAATGCGGTTCATTTCTTCATCACTGAATTTGTTTTTGCCGAAAATCCGTTCCAGCACTTCTTCATTCTTACCATACATTTCGCGCTTTACTTCCTCGGGCGAAAGATTGCCTTTTAGTTCACCGTTAATCATGCTGCGCCAGGCTTCCGCATGATAGCTCATATCGTCCACCATCGTTCCGTTCATATCAAATATCAATGCTGTACTCATGCACGCGAAGATAAGAGCAAGACTTATCAATTATTATTTATAAGTAGCAAGAAGCACTGCGAAATAAGCACATAAGCCGGTACGAATAATAAATAAAAGAGCTACTCAAAATTCCAATCCTTTTATTTTAATACAGAAGTTTTGTTTTGCCATAAAATCAAAGCCGAATCGCCATTGTGGATAAAGGTTTGTTTTTCCTGATAACCCACCGTTTTTAAAACGGAAATGCCGTTCGCATTTAAATATAAAAACATGGGTAAGCCCAGCAAAGCATAACTTTTACGAATGGAAATACCATCCTGTTGCTGGGCGTTGTATCGCACATTAATAAAATGCTCGTTATAAAAATCGCCCACTTCTTTTTTGGTAAAAACGGTTTGTTCCATTTGCTTGCAGTAAACGCACCAATTGGTATAAACTTCAACAAACATCATTTTGTTTTCCTGCCTTGCTTTTGCTAAAGCCTGTTGCCATGAGATAGGCTCGAAGTGAATAGATTGACAGTTTGTTTTTGTAATAAAAATGAGCCAAAACAAAAGGCTGATAAAATGTTTCATACAATAGGTGCAAAAATAAAGAAGCTGCTTGCACAAAGCCCCATCATTGTTCAGAACGTACAAGAGTGCGACGCAAGAGATGATTAACCGGAGTTGCTGGTGCCGGGTACATAAAACTGTATTTTGTATTTCCTACTCGCAACTGATGGCTCACAGCTAAAGCCTCATCACTCAAAAACACAATACAATAACTTTCTTTTAATAAATTTCGTATTTTCATTTGTTGTAACTTACGCTTTATGATTGGAAACCGATTTGTGAAATTTGACCCGAATGAAAAGGGTAAAACGCGCTTTGAGCAACTGCTTGATTTGTTCATGCAGATGTTGATTTACACCAGCGGCGATGTGGCAGAAGCGATGCAATGGATGAACCAGCTTGATAAGCAATACGGTCTTACGGATGATGAGTATGGCATGGGTAATTTTATTGACGAACTGAAAGAAAAAGGTTACCTGACAGAAGACAACGAGAAAGGCAAAATTGAAATTACGGCGAAGAGCGAACAAAGCATCCGTAAGAAAAGCCTGGAAGAGATTTTTGGCAAATTAAAAAAGACGAAAAGCGGCGATCACACCACGCATAAGCCGGGGCAAGGTGATGAAATCAGTCCGGATTATCGCCCGTTTCAGTTTGGCGATATGCTGGAGCAGATTGATTTTACCGAAAGCATTCGCAACGCGCAAATTAATCATGGTGTGGAAAGCTTTACGATGCACGAAGATGATTTGCAAATTCATGAAACCGATTTCAAGGCGCAAACCTCTACCGTGCTGATGATTGATATTTCGCACTCGATGATTTTGTATGGCGAAGACCGCATTACACCGGCAAAGAAAGTGGCGATGGCACTAAGCGAACTCATTCAAACGAAGTATCCGAAAGACACGTTGGACATTGTTGTTTTTGGCAATGATGCATGGCCCATTGAAGTAAAAGATTTGCCGTATTTGCAGGTTGGACCTTATCATACCAATACCGTTGCAGGACTGGAATTGGCGATGGATATTTTGCGCAGAAGAAAGAATGCCAACAAGCAGATTTTTATGATTACCGATGGCAAGCCAACCTGTTTGAAAATAGGTAAGCAGTATTATAAAAACAGTTTTGGATTGGACAGAAAAGTGGTGAACCGATGCATCAACTTAGCGGCGCAATGCAAGAAACTGAAGATACCCATTACTACGTTTATGATTGCGTCTGATCCGTACTTGCAGAAGTTTGTAACAGAGTTTACAGAGATGAATCATGGCAAGGCTTTCTTTGCATCGCTGGATAAGTTGGGAGCGTTTATTTTTAAAGATTTTGAAAGTGGAAAAAGAAAGACTGTATATTAAATTTTGAACGTAACAGTTATGAAAATAATGACCATTCAGGTGCCGGATGATTCGGTATAATTCGTGGAACGGATTGGCGGAAATGTGGAGGAGAAGGAAGAAGATAAGAAGCTAGTGAAAAAAAGCAAGACAAAACAATCAAAAGAAAAGATTGATCATACATATCTCTTTGGTAAGTGGAAGGATTTTGACATTGATGCCAGAAAATTAAGGGAAGAAACATGGCGGAGAAAATGAAAGTGATGATTGACACTGATATTCTCATCAAAGCATATCGGGGCGATGAAAACAAAGTCAAAAATCTTATCCAACTTAAAGATCAATATTGTATCTCTGTTATTACCGCTATTGAAATGATTAATGGTGCCAATTCGTTCAGGCAACTTGCCGCTTTTAATAAGGTTTTGAAAGTTTACCGCATTATTCATATCAATGAAATTATCTCACGGCAGGCTTTTAAAATTTTCAGGCAATACACCATAAAGCATCATCTTGGCTTGGCTGACTGCTTCATTGCTGCAACAAGTCTCAAACACAATCTTCAACTTTATACAGACAACAAAAAAGATTACAACTTTATACAAGGCATTTCCTTTTATGAAGAAAAGTAAATGATACAAACCATCAAATGAACAAACAAAATATAAAAACGTTAGGCGAACTTAAAAGAAGCGGTTATAAACCGAAGAGCGTTAAAGAAGAAATCAGGGACAATCTCATTCAAAAAATTCGGGCAAAAGAAAACCCGTTTACCGGAATTATGGGTTATGAAGACACCGTAATTCCCGATACAGAACGGGCTTTGCTAAGCCGTCATAACATTTTGTTTTTGGGTTTGCGCGGTCAGGCAAAAACGCGTATGGCAAGGCAAATGACGGATTTACTTGATGAATATATTCCTGTAATTGCAGGCAGCGAAGTGAACGATGATCCTTTACAACCACTCAGCAAATTTGCCAAAGATCAGATTGCTGAGTATGATGACGAAACACCAATTGAATGGGTGCATCGCAGCGAACGGTATGGCGAAAAGTTGGCTACGCCCGATGTAAGTGTTGCCGATTTAATTGGTGATATTGACCCAATTAAAGCTGCCAATCTCCGGCTTTCTTTTGCCGATGAAAGAGTGATTCATTATGGTATCATTCCGCGCAGCAATAGGGGCATTTTTGTAATTAACGAATTACCCGATTTGCAGGCACGCATCCAGGTTGCGCTGTTTAATATTTTGCAGGAAGGCGACATACAAATTCGCGGTTTCAAATTGCGGATGCCATTGGATATTCTGTTTGTTTTTACCGCAAATCCGGAAGATTACACCAATCGTGGCAGTATTGTTACGCCATTGAAAGATCGCATCGAAAGCCAGATTCTCACACACTATCCTAAAGATATCGAAACTTCACTTTCTATTACCGAACAGGAAGCCGATGTGCTGGATGCTCAAAAACAAAAAGTATCGGTAAGCGATTTGGTAAAACGCCTCATTGAGCAAGTGGCTTTTGAAGCCCGCAGCAATGAATATGTTGATAAAAAAAGCGGCGTGAGCGCGCGTCTTACCATTGCGGCTTTCGAAAATGCAGTAAGTAGTGCTGAGCGCCGTGCTATTATTCACAATGAAAAACAAACCCAGGTTTGGATAAGTGATTTGGTGGGCATCATTCCTGCTATCACCGGCAAGATAGAATTGGTGTATGAAGGCGAACAGGAAGGGCCGTACCAAGTGGCAGTGAATCTTTTAGACAAAGCCATTCGTACTCAGTTCTTATCTTATTTTCCAAACCCTGAAGCCAGCAAAAAGAAGCGCACAACAGGCAAGCCTTCACAAGCTGCAAAAGCTGAGGAAGAAAGTCCGTACAAAGCTATCACACGCTGGTTTGATGCCGGCAATCATGTGGACCTTTTTGTTGACATGAAAGATGCTGAAAAAATAGCCACTTTGTATAAAGTTGATGGTTTGTATGGCTTTATCAAAAAGTATTTTCCGGCTGCCAATGAAAAGGAAAATGCGCTATTGATGGAGTTTGTTTTGCACGGTTTATCAGCGTATTCAATGATTAGTAAAAAGGTAATTGAAGGCAAAATTCAGTTTAAAGATTTGATTGGCAGCATGATGAACCTGGGGCAGATGAATTTTGAAGAAGATGATTATACGGATGACTACCGATAGATTTTTATTTGATTTATGATTTGTGATTGATGAGAGAGATTCTGTTTTTTTAATCAAAAATCATAAATCCTGCTCTGGTCTGATAATTGTTTTTGTATTTGAAAACGTACAGTTATGGAAGACAAAAACACAAAGGTAAACGAGCCTACCAAAGATGCGATGAAAGGCTATAACCCTACTGACAGAGACTTTCAGCGCACACCGGAAGAAACTGATAACATTGATAAATCTGAAAAAGAAGCCGATAATAAAAGAACCGAAAGAGCGAATACGGAACCGAACAAAAGCAACATTAATTAATCAAATTTTTAAATGGTGGCTGATGCAAAAAGCATCAGCCATTTATGATTATTTATGAAAGAAAAATTCAACGAATCTACTGTCAATCGTCCGGAAGGAAATCGCATAATTAATGCACCATTTGTAGTATCTGATCTTACTGCGCACATCAAACAAATTACAGAAGAAGATGCTTATTTTACTAATGATAGAAATGCCATTACTTTATTCAAAGCGCATGGTGTAAGTGTGGTGCTGGTGGCATTGCGAAATGGTGCTGAAATGAGTACGCCCGAACCATCTGGTAAAGTTGGCGTGATACAGGTTTTAAGTGGAAGTATGGATATTGAAATTGAAAAAGAAACATCAACGGTTGGCAAGCAACAAATCATTTCTTTTCATGGGCATTTGCCGTATCATATTGTTGCAACCGAAGACACAATTTTTCTGTTGACGTTTTGCGATAAGTGATAAAAAGAGGTTAATTGATCAAGTTAGATAGTGCTTGTCACAAACTATTGTAAATGAATATTTCGCAAATCTTCTCCAACTAAATCTATATAATGTGCTAAGTCAGGAATAAAATCTTTAGGCAAAGGTTTCTCGATTATTTTTTTACTTTTTATTTTAGTCTCATCATCATTCCAAACTTTGATTGTAAGTTCTTGTTTGTTTACATTATAATATTCCTTTCTAACACCAATTGCAAGGTTGTTGTAAAGTGGATTACTGCTCTTAATAAGTTGCACATATTTTAAACTAACCAGCAGATACTTTTGTTTTTCCTTATTAAATTTATAAGTGTTCCAGTCACTACATCCATGGCAGCCATGGTCAATAATGATTGTATCAGTGTGTATGTGAACGTCTGGTCCTCTTCCATCAACTTCAAATGTTGAAGAAGTATCAATGATAGTTAGTTTCTTACCGACCATTCTCAAAACAAAAATTTTCTTTAAAGGATTTCTATTATCAATTCCTGTATCCCAAACAGACACAATCAAGTTATTATTACTCTTATCAATTATAAAAAAATCATCTCCATAACCATTATTTGCTATATCAAAATGAAACTTAGGTCCAACTAATTCATTAATCTCTTTTATGGTTGCACTGTCTTGCGCAAACGAAACATTTGAAGTAATCAGTAAAAAAATGGGCAAAAACAAACGCATAGTATGTTTCAACTTGTTAGTGTTCAACTTTCATAAACCACTTTACCAGTAGCATTTATTTCTTCGATAAAAAGATTATTGTCAGCCGTTTCGTGTAATGTAAAAGGATGCAGTTCAATGTTTTTAAAATGACGTTTTACAAAAGCGGTTCTTTCAATATTGCTAAAGTAATCACTCGTAAAATTTTTACTCCACATAGCTAAATCTATGTCGCTGTATTCATGCGGATTTCCCTTCGCCATGCTTCCAAATAGAATGGCTTTCTGCACACCAAAACCATTCTGTTCAAGCGCGGCCAAACAACCGGCAATTTCAGCCTCTATAATTTTTTCTTCTAACCATGTTTTTATAGCTTCCGCTTTTTGCATTTGTTTTTGCACATATTCTGCCGTTGCATGGTTATGTAAGGCTTTTGTAAAATCAGAATAGCGGCCACGTATATTCCAACTATTTACTACTATCAAAAAGTCAAGCTGTTCTGAATTCAATTCAATTCACATTCTTCCGCTAATTTCATTAAATCATGTGTAAATGGCGGTGTGTTGGTGATACTTTCTTTTACCCAAATAGCTTTCAATATTTTTTTGATGACGAGATGCAATGAAAAAAGGCAGAAGCCATAACGTTTGCCGTTCAGCAGTACTTTCGCCGTTTCCCAATCTTCACCTGCGCTTTCTTTCCAATAAATAATATGTTGCTCTTTAGTAAGCATCAAACAAAAATAAAACATTCGCCTTTTCATTTTGTTTTGCACCCTTACATTTGCGCAATTTGTTTTTATGCCAAAAGATAGTATCTCTCAAAACCGTTCTCATTGTCGGTTCCGGTCCCATTATTATTGGTCAGGCCTGCGAGTTTGATTATTCCGGTTCACAAGCTGCACGCAGCCTTCGCGAAGAAGGTATCAAAGTCATTCTAATCAATAGCAATCCGGCAACCATCATGACCGACCCGATGATGGCGGATAAAGTTTACTTATTGCCTTTAACGGTGGAAAGCATTGAACAGATTTTAGAAGAAAATCAAATTGATGCAGTGCTGCCTACAATGGGTGGACAAACCGCATTGAACCTTTGCAAAGAAGCCGATGAACTGGGAGTTTGGCAGAAGTACAATTGCCGCATGATCGGTGTAGATGTGGCTGCCATTGATACAGCGGAAGACCGCGAAAAGTTCCGGCAATTAATGGTTAAAATTGGTATTGCCGTTGCGCCAAGCCATGTTGCCAATTCTTTTTTGGAAGGAAAGGAATATGCGCAGCAGATTGGCTTTCCATTGGTAATTCGCCCTTCATTTACGTTGGGTGGAACCGGCGGCGGTTTTGTACATGATAAAAGCGAACTGGATGACGCATTGAAACGTGGCCTGGAAGCTTCACCCATACATGAAGTGTTGGTTGAAAAAGCCGTGCTTGGATGGAAAGAATTTGAACTGGAATTACTGCGAGATCAAAAAGATAATGTTGTTATTATTTGTACGGTTGAAAATGTTGACCCAATGGGCATTCATACCGGCGATTCAATAACAGTAGCACCCGCAATGACATTAAGCGATACCGCTTTTCAGGACATGCGCAACAAAGCCATGCTGATGATGCGCAGCCTTGGAAATTTTTCGGGAGGCTGCAATGTTCAGTTTGCCCAAAATCCAGAAACGGAGGAGTTGATTGCAGTGGAAATCAATCCACGTGTAAGCCGTTCCTCTGCTTTGGCAAGTAAGGCAACGGGTTATCCCATTGCGAAGATTGCCGCAAAGCTGGCGATAGGTTATTCTCTGGATGAATTGAAAAATCAAATTACACAAACTACTTCTGCTTATTTCGAGCCGGCATTGGATTATGTAATTGTAAAAATACCACGCTGGAACTTCGATAAATTCAAAGGCGCCAACGATACGTTAGGCTTGCAAATGAAAAGCGTAGGAGAGGTGATGGCAATTGGCAGAAGCTTTACCGAAGCCATTCAGAAAGCCTGTCAGAGTTTAGAGAATGAAGCCGTTGGCCTGGGATATTATGGCAAGAGCCTGATGAAGAGTGATGAAATTGTAGATTACATCAAGATACCAAAGTGGGACCGGATTTTCCGCATCAAAGATGCCTTGATGCAGGGTGTAACGGTAAAAACAATTGTGCAGGCAACGGGTATTGACCGCTGGTTTATCTATCAAATCCAAAACATCTGCACGATTGAAAAACAGCTTGCCCGATACTCGTTAGATACATTGCCTGCCAACCTTTTAAAAGAAGCAAAAAAGAATGGCTTTGGTGATGAGCAGATTGCACGCATTTTAACCCATAGTTGTACAGAAGATGAAGTATATGAAAAGAGAAAAGCATTGGGTATTACAAGAGTGTATAAAATGGTAGATACATGCAGTGCAGAATTTGAGGCGAAGACGCCTTATTTTTATAGCTCATTTGAAGGATAGAGGAGAAGCAAATTCATTTAAGAATAAAGCTGCTGTTACATAATAGCAGCTTTATTTATTTTTTAAATATCTCTTTAAAATCAAACGCTACAAAGCAATTATCGGTTAAAACAAAATTGCTTTTATTTACGCTTTTATATCTGTTGTCTATCAATTCAAACACTTCAACGGTTTCTTTGGTGTAATCGGCCATAATATAGTATCTCACCCCTTGTTGCTGGTACAACTCAAATTTAATGTTCCGGTCTCTTTGAATGCTACCCCCAGATAATATTTCAACAATTAGTAAAGGAGGAAACTCTAAATAATCGCTTTTCATTTCACCACAAACAATCATCACATCCGGTCGAACAACGTTCTCTTTGTCTATTTTCCAATCTAATTCTGTAAAGACAATGCAATTGCAGTTGTTGCTTTTCATTCCGGCTTTTGCCTGATACGATAAGTTGACCTGTACATTGTTATGTTGCCATTTGGCAGTTGGCAGCAATTGATAGGGATAACCACCTATCAATTCCCAATCTTCTTTCCACTGTGCATAATCTTCATACGTATAGCGAGGTACGGGAACGGACTGACTCATACGATGTTTGTTTTTACAAAGATAAATCAGGCGCATTGGTTTTAAACTTCACCATTCTTTGCTTTCTTTTTATCATAAACACTTTTCTTTTCAATCATTCTTTTATTAGCAACATCTAATCAGTTGATTTGTAAATTACCTGAAGATCAAAGCCATTGCCTGGTTTGGTTTTTTTATTTCTTCCCTTCACCGCAAATTTTAAGAAAAAAGAAAAAAATTTTATTAGCTTAAAGGTTTAAGCTATACATTTGTCAAAGATTGGTTTTGCCTTTAGAATATAACTTATGATTGCCATAGCTTTTCGGAACCAGCAAGTTTGCCAGGCACAATAGAAAGAGATTGTACTATGCTCATTCTGTAATAAGGGTTTATGAGAATAAAATGTTTATATACCGTATAACTGGCTAGCGTATCTAATATTCAACTACCGGATTAGCGGAAAGAAAAATTGAGAGGAAATGTTGAAATTTTTTTTTGTTTATTGCTGAAACGTTTAAGCAGCATGTTATTATAACCTTGTCAACTTTTATTTATTAAAATATATCAACGTTATGAGAAAGCACCTTATGACCACACGGGCGCGCTTGTCCCTATTTCGTCGGTTCGCAACACAAATGGTAGCACATTGCTTATTAGTATGGCTGGTTATCTTTTTTATTGTCTGTTGCTCTACTCTTTATGCGCAGTCTCAAACTGTAACGGGAAGGGTTGTTAATGAGAAATCGCAACCGTTAGCCGGAGCTTCGATAACAGTGAAAGAAACGAATGCCGGCACCAGCACAGATGCTAAGGGTAACTTTACAATTCATGCCAGCAAAGGTCAGAATTTAGAATTTTCTTATCTTGGCAGGTCGTCGCAAGAAATAACAATTGGTGCTACAACTACGATTAATGTAACGCTAAAAGAGCAGGATGCTTCTAATTTAAATGAGGTAGTTGTTACAGGTTACATGACGCAGAAAAAGGCCGACTTAACAGGCGCAGTTGCTGTTGTCACGCCAAAGGATTTGGATAAAAGCCATGGTACTACCAATGTGTTGCAATCCTTACAGGGCGTGGTTCCTGGCTTGAACATTGCGACCGATGGTAGCCCAGCCGGTAATGTTAGTATTCAGATCAGAGGACTCACATCAATTAATGGAGGCGGCCCATTAATTGTAATTGATGGGGGCCAAGTTATATGAACCTGCGAGACATAGACCCCGAGAATATTGCCTCTATGCAAATATTAAAAGATGCTTATTCTGCCAGTATTTATGGAACGCAAGGCGGTGCAGGGGTAATTCTTATTCAAACCAAAAAAGGACAGGCTGGCAAAGCCAAAATATCTTACAGCGGTTCCATTGGTTTCTCTGATTTTAATAACAAGCCGCAAATGCTCAATACACAACAATATGGACAAGCATTGTGGCAAGCTGCTGTGAATGATGGTCATGATACGCCCGGTGACGATCCTAACAATTACACCCAAATCTATTCGTTCGATTGGCATAAAGATGCGAATGGAATTCCGGTTTTGGACAAAGTAACGCCCCGGCATTATTTGAATGCTGACTCTATATGGTTGCAGGTAACAAAAACTGGGTAAATGCAATTTCGCAAAGAGGCATTCAAAACAATCATCAGCTTACCATCTCAGGGGGAAATGATAAGTCAACTTCTTTGTTTTCGTTAAATTATTTAGAGAACGAAGGAACACAGATTTATACGGGTTCTCAGGCATTGCTAAACGCAGATGATATTATCAACAGTGGAAAGTACAGTTTATCGCCTGATTTCGTAGAAAATTTTTTATACGATTATGATAATAAATCGCCTGAATCTATTTATGAATGGCAATACACACATAGCGATGGAACGCCAAATGGCAATTTAAATGGTGGCACACTATTGAATGCTCCCTGGTGGCCTCCTTATTTTAGCTGTTGTGATTTTCACAAAGCGTCTTATGATATGGTAAATGCGTTTCGGGTAGATGCGAATGGAGTTCCTATTTTTGATAATTTTAATAACGCCGAAATAACAGATAAGAAAAGATATTTCTCAACCAATAACTGGGATCAGCGCATCGGGCACACCGTTGCCATTCTTGGCTTGCCATGGAAATATCAACAGGAACTTTTGTTTGATAGCAGTGGCGCAAGAGATCCAAACAACTTTGGCTATTTTAATTCATTAAAAGAAAATGTAGAATCAAATTGTCCTGGTCTTGTCAATCTTTTCTGGATGTGGAATTCGAAAAATGAAATTACCATCCGTTATGATAGAGTTTTATTGCAAAAAGCTAAAATCCTTATCAAATTGGGAAGAGAGGGCGAAGCACTGCCTATTATTAATCAGATACGGCAACGCGCTGCGAATGGCACAGGCAGATTGAAGTTTGCCGATGGGTCGCAAACATCACCATATAAAATATCATTGTATCAGGATGGTATGAATTGTAACTGGACGCCCGATTTTGCCTGGAAAGCCTTGATGTGGGAAGATCGGCTTGAGTTTGCGATGGAAGGAGTAAGATGGTATGATTTGGTACGATGGGGTATGGCAGAACCTACACTCAACGCATACTTTGCAAAGGAGTTTCCACGAAACCGCCCATGGATGAAAGATGGTCACTTTACTGCCGTTCGCGATGAATTTATGCCAATTCCACAACCGCAGATGAACTATTCTTTCGGTGTATACAAACAGAACCCGGGTTATTGATATTAATTCATTTATTGTACAATTGTATTCTAATAACAGAAACGATCTTGCATTTTTAAACCATTTATTGATTCACTCTTATGAAGAAAAAGAATTTGCTTTTTATTGCTGCCTGCCTGCTTTCAACCATCACGTTTGCACAAACAAAATTTGATGGACTCAATACGAGCATGGATAACTTGTTCATGACATCCGATGCTAAATCACGTTCCATAAGTCCGGAAAATTTTAATGGCGAAAAAGGCAAAGGTGGCATGGCAACTACCGGAACTGGAGCCGGTGCTTCACGCGATTTAGGAAAAGGCTGGAAAGTGAGTCCTAGTGTAGTAATCAAAGCACACACAACCTTTACGGTTGCAGAAATAGGGGGCTCCGGAGCTATTAAACACATCTGGATGACGCCTACGGGCAACTGGCGCTATTCCATTCTTCGTTTTTATTGGGATGATGAAACAACACCTTCTGTAGAAGTGCCGGTTGGAGACTTTTTCGGAATGGGATGGGGGCAGTATTCCCACCTTAATTCTCTTCCTGTTTGTGTCAATCCGGGCAGCGGTTTCAATTGTTACTGGACAATGCCTTTCCGGAAAAAATGCAGGATTACTATGGAGAACATTGACGAGAACGATATGGTATTGTACTACCAGGTAGATTATACACTTACCGATGTTCCTAAAGATGCTGCTTACTTCCATGCACAATTCAGAAGAACCAACCCATTGCCTTACAAGCAGGACTTTGTGTTAGTTGATAGCATTGTTGGCAAGGGCCAATATGTAGGAACCTATCTTGCCTATGGCGCACACAACAATGGCTGGTGGGGTGAAGGCGAAATCAAGTTTTTTATGGATGATGATAAAAGTTATCCTACCATCAACGGGACAGGTACGGAGGATTATTTCTGCGGTGCTTACGATTTCGATACGCGCAAACGAAATGCTGCAGGCGTAGAAGAAGTAAACTATACCGAGTATTCAACAGCCTATACGGGTTTGCATCAGGTAATAAAAGGCGACGGGCATTATGGTATCGCGCAACGTTTTGGCATGTATCGCTGGCATATTACTGATCCCATACGCTTCGATAAAAATCTAAAAGTAACCATACAGGCGTTAGGCTGGCGAAGCGAAGGCCGTTATCTTCCCTTGCAAGATGACATCGCTTCAGTAGTGTATTGGTATCAGCTTGAACCGCACAATCATTTTCCAACCTTGCCCGACAAAGATCATTTGGAAGTAAATTAATGCACCTGATAGAAGCAGTGTGGCTGACTAAAAACGCAGCTATTGCAAAGTGGTTAATTTTATTTTGAATTTGTTTTTGCTGTATTTAGCAACACTACTTTCTAACAGATTGTATAAATGACATCCGTTTTTAAACGATTAAGACTTTATATTTGATTCGTGGCAAAGAAAATTGCACTAAAAGATATAGCACAAAATGTAGGCGTTTCCGTAGCGCTTGTTTCCTATGTGCTGAATGGTAAAGATAAAGAGGCGAGAATCAGTACCGAAATGGCTGATAAGATACGCAAAAAAGCAACGGAACTAAATTATCAGCCTAACATGATTGCAAAAAGCCTTCAGAGTGGTAAAACCAATACCATTGGTTTGATCGTGGCTGATATTTCGAACCCTTTCTTTTCAGGTATTGCCAGAATTATTGAAGATGAAGCAAAGAAGCATAATTATGTTGTGATCTTCGGAAGCAGCGATGAGGATGCAGATAAGCAACAGAATTTGATAGATGTGTTTTTGAATAGACTGGTTGATGCTTTTATTATTGCACCCACCGCGGGTACTGAAAAGCAGATTCTTGACTTAAAAAGCAAGAACGTACCTATCATATTAATTGACCGTTATTTCCCGGGTATAGACGTTGACTGTGTACACATCAATAACTTTATGGCAGCAGAGAAAGCTGTACAAAAGCTTATCAACAATAATAGAAATAAGATTGCGATGCTGGCGTACGATACTAAGCTCACGCACATGCAACAACGTAAAGACGGTTACAAAGCTGTTTTGAAAGACAACAAAATCCGTTATAAAAACGCATTGCTGCTTGAAGTATCATATCAAAATATGGAAAAGGAAATTGCTGAAAAAATGGAGCCTTTACTACATCCGTTACAGGTTGACGCTTTTTTATTTGCTACCAACTCGTTGGCTGTAGTTGGTTTAAAGAAGATCAATCAATATGGTATTAAAGTGCCTGATGAACTGGCTATCATATCGTTCGACGAAAGTGATGCATTTGATTTTTTTTATTCGCCGGTAACATACATTAGTCAATCTATTTCAGACATGGGTAAAGAGGCCATAAAGCTTGCCATTGCAAGAATTAAAGGAAAACAAAAGCGAACTGCCGACATAACGGTAGAAGCAAAGCTCATTCTTCGTGAGAGCTGTGGTAGTAAAATAAAAGGTAAGAAATAATTTTTTCGATATTGCTTAAGCGTTTAAGTTTGTTAAATTGACAGCTAACTACTTTTGCGCTATTTACAGATCGGATAATCAAAAAACGAATTGCTATTTATGATAAATCGAGTTTTCAAGCTTTCTTTTCTAATTCTTTTTATGACATCTTCATGCAACAATACCACTCAGTCAAAAGAGACAATAGTGAACAACAACTCGGCTACTCAAAAAGGAACATTTGGATATGATCTGGCGTTTCTGAAAAAGCATGACAGTGTAATTGTGTTAAAATCAAATGATGATAAAGCGCAGATTATCGTTTCACCAAAGTACCAGGCAAAAGTATTTACCTCTACGGCTGATGGCGATTCAGGATTCAGTTTTGGATGGGTGAATTATAAGGCGTTTTCTGGCCCGCTTGATGCACACATGAATGCGTATGGCGGTGAAAATCGTTTCTGGTTAGGGCCTGAAGGCGGCAAGTTCTCTTTGTACTTTCAACCAGGTGCCAAAATGGAGTTTGCGAACTGGAAAACACCAGCAGCTTTTGACTCAGAAATCTGGCAGGTTACTGATAAAAAGAACGATGCAGTAACAATGCACAAAGACATGCAGCTTACTAATTATAAAGGCACGTCTTTACAAATGTCGGTAGATAGAACCATCAAAATTTTAAGCAATAAAGAAATCGAAAATAATACAGGAGTATCACTTCCCGATAGCGTAAAAGCTGTTGGATATGAAACAAACAATGTATTGTATAATAAAGGAAACAATGAATGGACTGAGGCTACGGGTATGCCTTGCATCTGGATGCTTGATATGCTAAAAACAACACCTGCTACAGTAATTGTTGTTCCACATAAAAACTCGGCTGGAAAAGAATTGAAGGATGTTGCTACAACTACATATTTTGGAGAGATACCAGATGAACGTTTAAAGCATGATGACAACAAGCTTCTCTTTAAAGCCGATGGTAAAAGCCGTGGTAAATTAGGCATCAAACCATCCTTTGCAAAGCCAATGATGGGTAGTTACGATTCGCAAAACAAAGTGCTGACGGTTACTATGTTTCAACCTGATTCTTCCGCCAAATACCTGAATCAGGAATGGAATACAACCAAGCCCTCTTTCTCCGGCGATGCAGTAAATGCCTACAACGATGGACCGCTTGCCGATGGTTCGCTGATGGGACCCTTCTATGAAATAGAAAGCGTATCACCGGCAGCTTTTTTAAAGCCTGGTCAATCGTTGTCTCACAAGCATTCTGTATATCATTTTACAGGTGATGAAGCATCGCTAAACGCCATTACCCAAAAGCTTTTGGGTGAATCATTAGATGAAATCAAAAACGCATTTCAATAACTATGAGTGATAAATTATGAATGATGATTTGTATAATCAAATTTCATTTTTTGTTTACAAGCTCTGGCTGTTTATAATTTATAATTTATAACTCACATTTTATAATTAATTACATGACTACTTATCCTAAAATTGGCATTCGCCCTATCATAGATGGACGCTTGGGTGGCGTGCGCGAATCATTAGAAGAGACCACGATGAAGATGGCGAAAAATGTAGCTTCATTATATGAATCTGAATTGCATTATCCTGATGGTTCTCCGGTGCAATGTATAATTGCAGACAGTTGTATTGGTGGCGTTTATGAAGCGGCACAGTGCGCTAAAAAGTTTGAATCTAATAATGTGGGCGTTTCTCTTTCTGTAACGCCTTGCTGGTGTTATGGCAGTGAAACTATGGATATGAACGCGATGTTGCCAAAAGCCATCTGGGGTTTTAATGGAACTGAGCGTCCTGGTGCAGTATATCTCGCAGCTACACTTGCTGCACACAACCAGTTTGGTTTGCCATCTTTTGGTATTTATGGCAGAGATGTGCAGGATTTGGGAGATGAGACCATTCCGGATGACGTAAAGGAAAGATTACTTCTTTTTGCAACTGCGGGCATTGCTGTTGCTATTATGCGTGGCAAATCTTATTTAGCCATTGGTTCAGTGTGTATGGGCATTGCAGGCTCTATTGTTGTGCCCGACTTTTTCAGAGAGTTTCTGGGAATGCGAAATGAGTATGTTGATTCTTCTGAAGTGTTGCGACGCATTGAAAAGAAAATTTATAACGAAGAAGAATTTGAAAAGGCGCTTTTATGGGTAAAAACAAATTGTAAAGAAGGAGAAGATTTTAATCCAAAAGAAAAACAATTTTCGCGCGAAGAGAAGGATAAACATTGGGACTTTGTAGTAAAAATGACGATGATTATCCGTGACCTTATGATTGGCAATAAATACTTAAAGGAAAAAGGTTTTGGAGAAGAATCGTTTGGCCATAATGCTATTGTTTCTGGCTTTCAGGGGCAACGTCAATGGACGGATTTTTTGCCTAACGGCGATTTTTCTGAAGCCATCTTAAATTCATCCTTTGACTGGAAGGGCATTCGTGCACCCTATGTAGTAGCCACTGAAAATGATGCCTTCAATGGTGTTAGTATGTTGTTTGGATATCTGCTTACCAACAAGGCTCAAATCTTTGCCGATGTGCGTACCTATTGGAGTCCTGACGCGGTAAAACGGGTAACAGGATGGGATGTGGAAGGTGCTGCCGCCAAGGGGTTTATTCATTTGATCAATTCCGGTTCTGCAACTTTAGATGGAAGCGGGCAACAAAGCGAAGATGGCCAACCTGTAATGAAACCTTTCTGGGAAATAACAGAAGAAGAAGCGGCTGCCTGCCTTGATGCAACAACCTGGTATCCGGCTAACAATGGTTACTTCCGGGGCGGTGGTTATTCATCAAAATTTGTTACCAAAGGAGGTATGCCAGTAACGATGTGTCGTGTTAATCTGGTAAGAGGATTAGGACCCGTGCTGCAAATTGCTGAAGGCGAAACCATTGACTTGCCAAATGAAGTGCATACCACCTTAGACAATCGCACTGATAAAACCTGGCCAACCACATGGTTTGTTCCCCGCCTAACTGGTAATGGTGCTTTTACTGATGTCTATAATGTAATGGCGCATTGGGGATCTAATCATGGTGCCATTTCCTATGGACATATTGGGCACCAATTAATCACGCTGGCATCCATGCTGCGCATTCCCGTTTGTATGCACAATGTAGAAGAAGAAAGAATCTTCCGGCCTTCTGCCTGGAATGCCTTTGGAACCGATACAGAAGGTGCTGATTATCGCGCCTGCCAAATGTATGGTGCCTTATATAAATAGCACAAGCGATAGACTTCTAACGATAAAATCTTCGTCCCGAATTTTTCTGTTATGAAAAAAGAAAAATCTGTTTCTCTTGTACGGCTTGCTGATGGTACCAATTATATTTTTCCGTTTGCTTTGATATCAAGCTTGTTCTTGTTGTGGGGTTTTGCGCACGGCTTGCTGGATGTGCTCGATAAACATTTTCAAAATATCTTGCATGTAACCAAAGCGCAATCAGGCTTTGTTCAGTTTTCGCTTTATATTGGCTATTTGGTGATGGCAATCCCGGCTGGACTTATTATCAAAAAATATGGTTATAAAACAGGTATTATTATCGGGCTGTCCTTGTTTGCTTTTGGTGCTTTTTTGTTTTATCCGGTTGCAAAGCTAGGATCGTTTACGCCATTCCTCCTTGCCTTGTTTATTATTGCTTGTGGACTTGCCTGTTTGGAAACCTCTGCCAATCCGTATTCTACCGTGTTAGGTCCAAAAAATTATGCTGCGAGGCGCATCAATATTTCTCAATCGTTTAATGGTCTTGGCTGGATATTGGGTCCTTTAATGGGCGGTCTTTTTATTTTTGGTTCGGAGAACGATGGCAATGCCAATAAGTTTGAATCAATGGTTACACCCTACATGATTGTTGGTTGTATTGTTGTTGTGGTGGCATTTGTCTTTCTATTTACTAAACTGCCTGAGATTGAGCACCAAAGCGCATCTGAACCGGAACAAGATCCGCCGATGAGTCACCTGTTGAAACATCCGGCATTTATTATTGCAGTCATTGCACAATTCCTGTATGTAGCTGCTCAAACCGGCGTCAATTCCTTTTTCATCAACTACGTTACAGAAGCGGTTCCCAACTTAGAAAAGCCGGTACAAGGTATAATGCAGCACTTGGGTATGTTTGGCCGTGTCTTCATGCCAAAGAATCCTGAGCAGGCAGCTTCCATTATTCTTGCCATTGGTGGTATGGGATTGTTTTGGATCGGTCGGTTAAGTGGCTCTTACTTTATGAAATATATAGCGCCGCAATGTCTGCTAATGATATATGCCATTATAAACATAGTGCTAGTAGCTATTGTTATTATGGGGCTTGGTTGGATTCAGTTGTGGCTCTTTTCTCTACTTATTTCTTTATGTCGGTTATGTTTCCTACCATTTTTGCATTAGGAATAAAAGACTTAGGACCACTTACTAAAAAAGGTGCTTCCTTCTTAGTAATGGCGGTTGCCGGTGGTGCATTTTGCCCACCTTTGATGGGTTTAATTGCTGATAGCAAAGGCATGCCAACAGCCTTTTTGGTGCCGATGTTTTGTTTTGCTTTTATTGGCTGGTATGCCATCAAGCGAAGCAGTAAGGCTGAGTTGGCTAATGAAAACCGAGCCACTGTGTTGCAATATCATCATTGATTGTTGGCAACTACTTTCAATCCATACTAAATTTTCGTTTATAAGTAAACAATTAATTCGAGAGTATCATGGCGGATTATAATCAACGACGTTTTTTTTTAAAATCTATTGTAATAGGTGGCGCAGGTGCCACCCTGGTGCCAACGGGGTTGCTACAGGCACAGGTGGCAGAGAAAAAAAATGGCAAAAACAAAGCAACATCTGATGCCAGTCCATCTCATCGAAAATACAATGCACCTTACAAAGGCGAAAACCTGAACAGGCTTGCGTTTCCCATTGGTGGTTTAGGCGCTGGTATGTTTTGTATGGAAGGCACGGGCGCAATCTCACACATGAGTGTTCGCAACAAGCCGGATATTTATAATGAGCCTTCTTTGTTTGCTGCGATTGCCATCAAAGAAGTAACAAATGGCGTGAAAGTATTAGAAGGTCCGGTTCCTGACTGGAAGATGTTTGGAGCAAGAGGAACTGGAAATGGCGCAGCCGGTACTACTTATGGTTTACCTCGCTTCGGCAAAGCGGAATTCACTACCCGCTTTCCGTTTGGTACTGTACAGTTGCAGGATGCAGATATACCAATGAAAATCGAATTAAAAGCATGGAGTCCTTTTATACCCACAGATGAAGACAACAGCAGTATTCCGGCGGGTGCCATTGAATATTCATTTACCAATAGGGAAACAAAAGCAATTGATGCAGTTTTTTCATTCAACTCAAAAAACTTTTTGATTAATACAGATGGTGCTGTTAACAAAATTACAGCCACCAGGAATGGTTTTGTCTTGAAACAAGAAGCGATAAAAGACAAGCCGGAAGCAGAATCCAGCTTTGCCATTTTTACCGATGATGATAATACGGTTGTTGATCACTGTTGGTTTCGCGGAGGCTGGTGGGATCCACTTACGATGGCTTGGAATACGGTTCGGGATGGCAAAACAAGATCTTACGGAACCGGTAGAAAAAGATGCACCTGGCGCTTCGCTTTTTGTGCCCTTTTCTTTATCGCCTGGCGCAACAAAAACAATCCGGCTGATGACTGCCTGGTATGTGCCGGAAAGCGATTTGCACATTGGCGATGTTGTTTCAAAAGATGATTGTCATCCTGATAGTGGCTGCTGTGCTATGCCTGAAGATTTGGGTATAAAGAATGGCAAGAAAAGTCCTTCCACAAATTATAAACCCTGGTACAGCAGTCGCTTTGCCAATGTTGAAGAAGTAGCCGATTACTGGCGAAGCAACTATACAGATTTACAGGCAAAAACAAACTTGTTTACCAATGCTTTTTATGCCAGCACGTTACCACCTGAAGTGATGGAAGCTGTCGCAGCTAATCTTACCATTATTAAATCTCCGACAGTATTGCGGCAATACGATGGCAGGTTATGGAGTTGGGAAGGTAGCGGTGATGATGGCGGTTGTTGTCATGGTTCGTGCACGCATGTATGGAACTACGCACAGGCAATGCCTCACCTATTTCCAGCATTGGAAAGAACATTACGCAATACAGAGTTTTGTGAAAATCAGAATAAAGAAGGTCATCAGGGCTTCAGGGCAAACATGCCGATTAGACCTTTAAAACATGACTTCCATGCTGCATCAGATGGCCAACTTGGAGGCATCATGAAAGTATATCGCGATTGGCGTATCAGTGGTGATAACGAGTGGCTGCGAAAGATTTATCCTGTGGTAACTACCAGCATGGATTATTGTATCAATACCTGGGATCCGCGTGGCAAAGGCGTAGTAGAAGAGCCACATCACAATACTTATGACATTGAGTTTTGGGGGCCTGATGGCATGATTACGTCGTTCTACTTAGGTGCATTATCAGCAATCATGTTAATGGGAAAAAACTTAGGGAAAGATGTAGGTAAGTACGAAGATTTATACAACAAAGGCAAAGCGTATCTTGAAACAAAACTGTTCGATGGTGAATATTTCTTCCAGGACATTGAATATAAAAATTTAAAGGCGCAGAACCCCGCTAAAGCACAATCATTTGGTGGTGATTATTCTGCAGAAGCCATTGATATATTGAAGCAGGAAGGTCCAAAATATCAATATGGAAAAGGTTGTTTAAGCGACGGCATTTTAGGTGCCTGGATTGGCAGTATGTGTGGGCTTCCCTCATTTATTGATGATAAAAAAGTTGTCAGTCATTTGTTAGCGGTTCATAAATACAACTTACGAACAACATTGAAGGAACACGCCAATCCGCAACGCCCGGCGTATGCGTTAGCTAACGAAGGTGGCTTGTTATTGTGCACCTGGCCCAAAGGGGGAAAGTTGTCATTGCCTTTTGTGTACAGCGATGAAATCTGGACGGGCATTGAATACCAGGTTGCCGCGCATCTCATGGAAATGGGGCATGTAAAAGAAGGATTGGATATTGTCCGCCTTTGCCGGGACAGATACGATGGAAAAGTTCGCAATCCTTTTAATGAGTATGAATGCGGGCATTGGTATGCGCGTGCGATGAGCAGTTATGGAATGTTGCAGGCACTTACTGGCCTGCGTTATGATGCAGTTGATAAGACTTTGCATATAAATTCCAAAATCGGCGATTTTACCTGCTTTCTTTCTACTACTACAGGTTTTGGAACGGTAACATACAAAAATGGTAAAGCTTCAGTACAGATTGCACATGGCAACATTAATATTGATAAAACAGTTGTGGGTGGTAAAGAAATGAGCGCGTGATGCAAATTCACAATGATACCGTTGTTGCCTTTCGTTATATTATGCAGAATGCAAAGGGTGATGTTCTTGAAAATACAATGCAGTCTGCGCCCGTCAATTATTTGCATGGCGCAACAAGCATTCTTGTTTTGTTGCAAAAACAAATGGAAGGATTGAAAGCAGGCGATAAAAAAGAAGTGTATTTATGGAAAGAGAACGGTGCTGATGATGATTTTGTTTTTACTGTAATTATTGATGATGTTCGGGATGCATTGTCCGAAGAAAAACAATTGGGGTATCCGATACATATAACGGAAAACACCTGCAATGATGATTGCTTTTGTTATAGCACTACTTCTTAACTTTAATCATCAGTTAATTTTTAACTACACAAAACATTGTATTGATGCAACTTCACCTGATAAGTGGTTTCTTAGGAAGCGGTAAAACAACAGCGATACGAACAGCTTGCGAAATATGGCTGAGTAAAAATTATAAAGTTGGTGTCATTACCAACGATCAGGGAATAAGATTGGTTGATACAGGTTATTTCACTAATCTTTCTATACCGAACCGGCAGGTGATTGATGGTTGTTTTTGCTGTAATTATAATGCTCTTGATAATAATATTCAATCGCTCATAGAAGCCAATAATCCTGATGTCATTTTTGCTGAATCGGTTGGTTCCTGTACCGATATTGTGGCAACAGTTATGAAACCATTACAACAGTATCGTAATAATGTGAAAGTAACAGTATCAACCTTTGCCGACGCACTTTTGCTGAAGATGCTTTACGTAGATAACAAGCCGTTGTTTCAGGATGAAGTGAAATATATCTATCAAAAACAAATGGAAGAAGCCGGGATAATTGTTGTTACAAAAATTGATTTGATTTCGGTTGGTGAATTAACCAAAGTGCAAGCTTTGTTAGAAGAGAAGTATTCACAAAAAACAATCGTTTATGTGAATGGAACAAACGCAGATAGTATATCTAACTGGCTTACTGCCTTACATCAACAAAGCGGAAAGATAAACGCATATTCTTCACTGCAAATAGACTATGATACTTACGGCGCTGGTGAAGCAGCGCTTGCATGGTTAGATGAAGAACTGGAGCTGTATAGCAGCAACGAAACGGCAACACAAGATGTATATGTATTGGTAAATAAAATTCATCAGAAAATACAGGACAATCAACTTGCTATAGGCCATTTAAAGTTTTTGGTTGATGATTATAATAAAATAAGTTACACGTCAACTTCATCAATACAAGCATCGGGAGAATTGAAAAACTCATCGTCATCTCAACTGTTGATTAATGCAAGAATTCAAACTATGCAAGAATTTCTGGAAGAAATAATTAGCGATGCTATTAAAGAAACGGAAGAAGAAAGGAACTGTAAAATTATAGTGAGCAGTAGGGCTGCTTTTCAACCCGGATATCCGAAGCCAACGCACCGCATTGCCAATTAACTGCTTGTCATCATGAGAAAATATACGGCTGAATTTATTGGCACTTTTGCGCTTATTTTTTGTGGTACCGGTGCAGTAATAATTAACCATCAAACAAACAGTTCAATAACGCATGTTGGTGTCGCTATTACCTGGGGATTGATTGTGATGAGTATGATTTACGCACTGGGCAATATTTCCGGAGCTCATCTCAACCCTGCGGTCAGTATTGCATTTTATCTTTCCGGCAGGTTTTCTATGCGTAAAGTGCTTCCATTTATTATTAGTCAGTGTGCCGGTGCCATGGCAGCCGGCATTGTATTGAGTGTTTTATTTCCGAATAACGATACATTAGGTGCAACCTTACCTGTAGGTTCTGCTATGCAATCATTTATTATTGAAATAATCCTTTCGTTTTTCCTGATGATGGTCATTTTAAAGGTTGCTACTGGCAGTAAAGAACAAGGCATGTTTGCACGCATCGCAATTGGTGGCGTGATTGGTTTGGAAGCTATGTTTGCAGGTCCTGTTTGCGGCGCTTCCATGAATCCTGCCCGTTCATTAGCGCCTGTTATTTTATCGCATCATCTTTAGTATGTATGGATTTATCTTAGCGCTCCTATAATAGGAATGGCTGTTTCAGTTCCGGTTGCCAAATACTTATGTGTTGATAGAAAACTGGAAGCATCGTAAAAATTATAGAGTATATACAATCATAGCAATTGATTTTTACTTAATTCATCAGTTTTTATTTCGTGCCTAATTCCAATATCTACCTTCTGAAAATTGCTTCGCTAAATTGAATTTTATTTGGTGCTTAGTAACTATTGTTAGTTGTATTTTTATACAACGTTGGGTTACAGAAATAAATGCTTGTGTATTTTTAAATTAAATCCACATTCCATCTTTCTTTTCTTTGTCACTGTTCACTTTTCTTAGTAATAAACTACTATAGTGTGTTTCATACAACTCTTCCCTTTTATCAAAAGAAGTATGTCTGTCAATTTTGAACTTTGCAATTCTTTTCCTTTTGCCATAAATACATTTACTTTACCCCTTAACTTTTTTCAGTGTATGCTATATTCGATGACTGGCTATGGACGGGCAGAGCAAACTATCAATAATAAAACATTTTTGATTGAAATCAGAAGCTTAAACGGTAAGCAGTTCGATATACGATTAAACTTTCCTTCGTTATTAAAACCCTATGAGTTCGAAATTAGAAATGGGGTAAATGAAGGACTGATTCGAGGAAGTATTGAATGTAATATTTCAATAAAACAAAACGGCTCCGCAAAACCGGTAACAATAAACATTGATTTGGCAAAATCATACTATGAGCCTGTTTTGCAGATGGCAAAAGAATTAAATTTGAATACAGATAATGTGTTGAGCACTTTATTAAAATTACCCGATATTGTAGTACCCAATACAGAAGTAATAAACGATGAGGAATGGGGACAATTTCAGGTGGTTTTACAAAAAGCCATCACCGAATTGAACAAGCACCGGCAGGAAGAAGGTAAATCGTTAGAAGCCGATTTGCTGGAACGGCTCAACAATATTGAAAAGGAAGAACAGGAAATCGTTAAACTCGAACCTGAGCGCAGACATCGCATTCGGGACGGGCTTGTTAGAATATTAGAGGAAAATATCGGAAAAGACAAATATGATAACAACCGTATGGAGCAGGAGTTAATATATTACATTGAGAAAATTGACATTAGCGAAGAGCAGGTGCGGTTAAAAAGTCATTGCGAATATTTCAGGCAAATTTTGAAGAGCGCTGAAATCAGTAAAGGCAAAAAATTATCGTTTATTCTTCAGGAAATGGGTCGGGAAATCAACACGACAGGTTCAAAAGCTTATCATTCGGGTGTGCAAAAATGCGTGGTGCTAATGAAAGATGAACTTGAAAAAGCAAAAGAACAAATACTAAATGTTTTATAAAATAGCAATGGGTTTTAATAGAACTATTTCTGTAAAGATTCTTTTTTACGCTGTTTTGGTTTTGCCGATATTTTCTTGCAAGCAAATGGATGTTTATGAAAAAACGATTGCCTTTACCAAACAAGCCTGGAGCACAACAGATCAGCCAACTTTTGTTTTTACCATAAAAGACACTTCCGCGCGTTACAATGTATTTGTGGTTTTGCGCCATACCGATGCCTACCATTATAATAATTTGTGGGTGAACGTAACCTTCATTCCGCCAGGCGATACGGCGCAAACTGTACGCGCCAATTTAAAATTGGCCGATAATAAGCAATGGCTGGGAAATAGTATTGACGATATTATTGAACACCGTATATTAATCAATCCGGCTCCTCTGCGGTTCAGGCAGGGAAATTATCAGTTTATGCTTCAGCAAGTGATGCGCGAAAATCCTTTACCTGATGTTTTAAATGCCGGCGTGCGTGTTGAAAAAGTAGTGCAATGATTTAAGAAAGACCAAGTTGTATTTGGAAATTTTTTAAATGGTGCAGCGGATAAGTATAAGTGCTTGTCCTAAATAAGTGTAAAAAAAAACTTTTAACTATTTGTGTTCTTGATACACAAAGCTGCTATTTTTACTTTTTAAATCTGCTTGTTTAATTATGAACGTAAAACGATTCGCAAGAGCACTGCTCTTCTGCCCGTTACTACTGCTATTGTTACAAACAACTGCTTGGGCACAAAGTAAAACCGTTACTGGTACTGTTACTGACGACAAAAATGCTCCTATTCAAGGTGCATCCGTATTGGTAAAAGGAACAACAATCGGTACAGCAACCGATGCTTCCGGCAATTTCAAAATTAACGTTCCTGCCTCTGCCACCACGCTTACTATTAGCTATGTAGGCTATTCTTCGCAGGATGTTAGCGTGGTAGGTGTATCAACCGTATCTGCAACCTTAGTGTTGCAGCAACAATCTAACCTCAATGAAGTGGTTGTAATTGGATACGGAACAGCCCGAAAGAAAGATCTTACGGGTGCTGTTGCTTCTGTTACAGCAAAAAACTTCAACCAGGGTGTTATTACGGCCCCAGACCAACTTCTTCAAAACAAAGTGGCTGGTGTTGAAATTACCAATAACAGCGGTCAGCCCGGTAGTGCTACCACTATTAAAATTCGTGGCAACAACTCAATTCGCGCTGTTAACAATCCGCTATACGTAATTGATGGTGTTCCTTTGGATGGAAGAACAGCACGTCCGCCCGTTAATCTTGGAACTGGTGGATTCGGCTCTACACCTGACGATAATCCGCTTTTATTTATTAATCCCAATGATATTGCTCAAATAGATGTGTTGAAAGATGCGTCGGCAGCAGCGATCTACGGTTCAAGAGGCGCCAATGGTGTAATTGTAATTACTACCAAAAAAGGCTCCGGCGGCCCCACAAGGATTGACTTTTCAACCAACTTTTCTGTTAACGCAGGTTATATGAAAAAGTTTGAAGTTTTATCTCCGGGCGAGTTTAGAAGTGCCTTACATAAATATCATTTAGATACGGTAACCGGTACAAAGTATGATTATGGTACTTCTACCGATGCACTAAAAGCCATTACGCAAAGTAATCTGTCTCAAAACTACAGTGTTTCTTTATCAGGTGGCAACGACAATGGAAAATACAGAGCCTCCTTTTTGGGTTCACGGCTGAATGGCTTTATTAAAAATTCAACACTTGATAAATATTTAGGTTCTTTTGCAGGAACTTATAAATTTTTAGACAAAAGACTTACTATTGATTTCAACTTTATAGCCGGTCACGTTACAGAAAGCACACCACTGGTTTCAAACACCGCCGGTTCTCAGGGTAATCTCATTAGCTCTGCTTTATCTTGGAATCCTACTGCTTCATTTTATAATTCTGATGGTACTTTTTATTTCCCAACAAACGGTATTGGTAACCCAATGGCAACATTAAAAGGTTACTCTGATATTTCAAATGTAGATGAAGTATTAGGAAATATTTCAGCCGAATTAAGACTTGTAAAGGGTTTAAATTATAAATTCCAGTATGCCATCAATCATGGCACAGGTACCAGGAACGTAAATATTGACGGTTTCCTTCAAAGTTTTGCTCCCATCGGTGGTAATGGTTTTGGTGAAATCGCCGGTGCAAAATTAACTTCTCAAACATTTACGCACACATTAGACTATAATACAGCCCTAACAAAAGATTTGAATTTAGAAGCATTAGCAGGTTTTGAGTATTGGGAAACAAACTATTCAAATAACAACTTCTCAGCATTAGGTTTTAATACAAATTTATCGGAGAAAGCACTTGTGCCCATTCAATATACGGACATTTTACAAGATGGTAAAACACTAAATCCAGCCGGTGTATTTGTTGACCCCAAAACAGAGCTACAATCGGTGTTTGGCAGAGTTAGCCTTAACTACCAGGAAAAATACTTTATAGCGGGAACTTTGCGGGCTGATGGATCAAGCAAATTCGGAGCAAATAACAGATATGGCTATTTTCCTTCTGTAAGCGCGAAATGGCTGTTAAGCAACGAATCAATCTTTAAAAATCAAAACTTTTTATCTACACTTGGTTTAAGAGCTTCGTATGGTATTACAGGGAATCAGGAATTTCCTGCCGGTTCTTCACAAGAACAGTTTTCATTTGGAGCTTACAACACAGCAGGACAGATTAATGTTTACAATCCTAACTTAAAATGGGAACAAACAACATCTTATGATGTAGGCATTGACTATGGTTTTGCTAAGAATAAGATTATAGGAAGTATTGATTATTACAATAAGAATACAACCAATATCTTGTTCCAAAGCACAGCCATTCAACCTGCACCGGCATCGCAATATTTTATAAATCTGCCAGCGCATCTCATTAACTCAGGTATTGAGTTTGGCATCAGCGCTTCTATTATTGATAAGAAAAGCTTTAGCTGGGATTTGGCAGGCACTTTCTCTTATAATCGTAATATTCTCAAGGATTTCTATGCTGCCGGAACCAAAACTGCTTTGCAGATACAAACCGGTCAGATTAACGGACAAGGCGTATCAGGAACTCTGGGGCAGTTAATTACTAATAATCAACCTGTAGATGTATTTTACTTAAAACCTTTCTTAGGATTTGATTCCGCCGGTAACCAAAAGATTGGCGCTAATCCGGTTATTCATGGTAATCCTAATCCACAATACAACTTTGGGTTGAGTACAACATTGCGTTACGATAAACTTAGCTTAGTACTGAATGCAGGTGGTGCAGCAGGATATGTAATATATAACAATTCAGCTACAGACGTTACCAATATTTCAAACATTGCAAACGGTGGCAGAAATATAGATAAAAACGCTTATAACTCTTCTGAAGGTAAAACGAGTGCTGTAGGTGCTTCACAGCGCTTCCTTGAAAGTGGTAATTTCGTAAAATTGAGAAATGCAACCTTGCGTTACGATTTTGGTAAGATAGGAAACTATGTTCAATCGTTGTCAGCTTATGTAAGCGGAACGAATCTGTTTGTGATTACTAAATTCTCCGGTTTCGATCCTGAAGTAAATATTGATAAAAGTAATGCTGGTTATCCATCACGATCAATTGAATATCTTCCTTACCCAACTCCAAGAGTGCTTACATTTGGAATAAACGTGGGATTGTAAAATAAATAAAATAAAATAGTTATGTCATTTAAAAGAATTATAGCTGCGTCTGCATGTTTGATGATCGTATCATCATGGGGATGTTCAAAACTAAACGAAAATTTAGGCAGCACGTTTACAAACAGCCAAACCGCTACGGCATTAGGTTCTGCCGGCGTAGGCCTGATATTACAGGGAGCTTACGTAGATTTAGGTACGCCATTTACAGCGCAAGACAATATTTTTTCTTTGGAAGAAAATTCAACTGATGAATCATTAGTTCCAACAAGAGGTGGCGACTGGGATGATAATGGTGTTTGGCGTGTGATTCACAACCATACCTGGAATGCAGACCACGGACAGGTTCTAACTGTTTTTAATAACCTGAACAAAATAAACTTTGATGCTACTAACGTTTTAGCTTTCAATCCTTCAAAGCAACAGGCGGCAGAAGCAAGGTTCTTAAGAGCTTTATCACTTTATTATTTGCTGGATTTATATGGGCAATATCCTTTTAGAAATCCGGGTGATAATTTGTTAAATGCGCCTAAAGTTTACACGGGTGATAGTGCTATTAGTTTCATCATTAATGAGCTGACTACCGTATTGCCTGATTTACCAGCAACTCCTACTTCTGCTGCAAAAGCAGGGCAGGATGCTGCGAAAATGCTTCTGATGAAATGTTATTTAAACAGAGGCGCTTTTTTAAATAGAGCAAAACCAACTTTTGCTGATGCCGACATGCAGCAGGTAATCACCTTGGGCAATTCAATCATTGCAAGTGGTCATTATTCTTATATGAAGAACTATTTTGACAATTTTAGTGCTTTAAATAGCTCTTCAACCGAAAATATTTTTGCCTATCAAAATACTTCTGGTGTAGGTGCCAATAGTAGTGGCCCTCAAAGCGAATGGATGAAAACTTTCCATTATAATGAATACGATGCACAAGCACCTAACGCAGGCTGGAATGGCTTTTCGACAATCAGTGATTTTTATAACAGCTTTAATGTATCTGGTGGTGCATCATCTTATGGTCCTGCTGATACAGCTTGGGATCCAAGATTAGGTGGAAGATTTTACAAAGGAGTTACAGATATTTCCGGTATTCGACCAGGCCTCTTGGTTGGTCAGCAGTACGATCAAAATAAAGTTGCTTTAAAGGATAGAAAAGGTAATCCTTTGTCATTCAATCCAACGATTTCCCCTACTATGATTGAAACGGGTTCTAACCTTGAGGTTACGGGCATCAGAATAGACAAATATCCACCTGACTTTACTGATCCAACTGGTAAATATTATTCATCGAATGCCGGCAACTGGGAAGTAATCTTCCGTTATCCTGATGTTGTATTGATGGTGGCAGAAGCAATGATGAGGCAATCAGCCGCCGATAATGCTGGTGCTTTAACAATGGTAAATGCACTAAGAACGGCAAGAGGCGCAAGTACATTAACCACAATGCCGTTGGTAAATATGGCTAATGTTGATGATCCAAACACATTGTTGGCTGAACGTGGCAGAGAGTTGTGGTGCGAAAAAGTAAGAAGAACCGATTTGATACGCTTTGGAGTATTTAACGTATTGTGGCAGTACAAACCAAGTGATGATCCTAAATATTTAGTTTATCCGGTTCCAAATCAAGCTTTGGCTGCCAATCCAAACTTAATTCAGAATAAAGGATACTAAAAATAAAGCTCATTCAAAATAAAAAGGTCAGCAATTGCTGACCTTTTTATTTTGTACTTACAAACAAAGTAAAAAACCTATGTACAATTTTGGCAAAAACAAACAAAACCCTTTTCAAAATATATTATCATAGGTCTTATCAAAATATTGCAAGAAAGCAGTTGTTTAAATAATAGGATAAAATATTTTCGTAACCCATTTTGATGTGTCTTTTTGTTCCTTTCTATCTGTTATCATCAGTTCAAAAGGTATTACAGGAGCTGATAAAGAATGATCTATCATGTATTGCTCTATCTGCTGATATGCATCTTTTATCGAAGCAGTACCACCTCTCACTTCCGCAGTAAGTATTTTATCTTTAATAGGAGCAAGCCGTTTAGAAACAATTTCATTATAAGGAGGCAACTCTTTGTTAGTGGGTATGCCAACCATTGTTAGATATCCGCTGTCAGTATTGGTTACATTTAGCATTGGGCTGTTTGTTTCTGCAGCTTTTTTTTCTTTTATATAGTTTCGAAGTTTATCCACCAGGCTATGTACATTCTCTACATTCGGTGGCAATGGACTCAATTCTTTAGTAAAAACCAACACAGTGTCAGTAAGAGTTGTATGCGTTATATCGTATTCGTACACATTGCTGGTTTTACTTAAATAAACTTGCAATTGCTGAACAACCTCGTTCATGTTGTTTTTCAAATTTCCCGCATCGAAGTAGGTAAATACTTTGGTCAATGGGTTTTTATCTGTTACCATATCTACATTCCAATGTACCATTGAACTATCAGCAGAAAGTGGTATTAGTAAAAACACAGAGTTATAAGTAATTCCATTCTTCCTGATAAGAATGCGTGAACCATTGTACAACGGCTCCTGAATTTGGTATGTGTATTTGTCTAAATAAAAAGCCGTGTCTGAATGCTTTGAAAAAATGTTCTTCCATCTGTAATTGATTGTACGGCTCGCGGCAGCCGTATTGCAACGAATGCCACCATCCGCCTGAATAGTAAATGAAGATGGTATAAAAACGTAAATAAGAACAACGCATACAATAAGCAACAGGCCAACAAACAAGCTAACTTTTTTTACTGAAATCGTCATACAATCAAAAGGATTAAAACTGGAAGAAATAGGAATGAGTAACGGCGTGCAAAATAAAATTTATAATTGCGATGTTTTATAAGTTTTGCTTTTTGTAACAAACTTCACAAACACAAAGAGACATTCTGTTTTTTGTGGAATTGTTTTCAATAATTTCATCATCTTAGCATCCTCAGTTCGCCAAATTCATTGCTATTGTTTTATACCGATTTCTACCAAATGAAGTTGTATCGCTCTCATTGCTTATGTAATTCCTGTTTTGTTTTTCTTTTCCTGTAAGTCGAAAGAAACAACCGGGCCTTCTTTGTTTCAATTGATGGACAGCACCGGCATCAATTTTAATAACAAAGTGGAAGATGGTAAATTAGAAAACAGCTTTTTGTTTCGCAACTTTTACAATGGTGGCGGCGTTGCCATTGGCGACATCAACAACGATGGTTTGCCCGATGTTTTTTTTACGTCAAATATGGGCGAAAACAAACTCTACCTCAATAAAGGCAATTTCAAGTTTGAAGATATTACGGCAAAAACAAACATGCAGCAAGACAGCATGTGGAGCACGGGCGTTGTATTGGTTGATATCAATCATGATGGATGGCTCGACATTTATATATGCAATTCCGGCCACATGAGTAATGGCAACCGCCGCAATAAACTCTACATCAATAACCACGATCTTACATTTACAGAAGAAGCCAAGCAATATGGTTTAGATATATCGGCATATACAACACAGGTTTCATTTTTTGATTATGACGGCGATGGCGACCTTGATTGTTTTATGATTAACAACAGCCCGATTCCTATTAACCAATTGGGTTATGCCAACAACCGCGATCTGCCTGAACAACAATGGCCTGTCGGCAACTTTTTAAAAGGCGGCGGCGATCATTTGTTTCGCAATGATAACGGGAATTTTGTAGAAGTTACCAAGCAGGCCGGTATTCATGGCAGTTTGATTTCATTTGGCTTAGGCGTTTCAGTTGGAGATTTAAATGGCGATGGCTATCCCGACATTTATGTTTCTAACGATTCTTACGAGCGGGATTATTTATACATCAATCAAAAAAATGGCACTTTTAAAGATGAATACGAGCAATGTATAGAGCATGGAAGCTTCTCGTCTATGGGTGCTGATATTGCCGACATCAACAACGATGGTTATCCTGATGTATTCACCACCGACATGTTGCCTGAAACCGATTATCGGATTAAAACAACCGGCAGCTTCGACAATTACGACGTTTACAACATCAAATTAAAGGGAGGTTTTTATCAGCAGTTTATGAAAAACTGTTTGCAGTTGAACAATGGAAATGGTAAATGGTGCGAAATAGGAAACTACGCGGGCGTTTCGGCAAGCGATTGGAGTTGGGGCGCGTTGATGTTTGATGCGGATAATGATGGTTACAATGACATTTATGTTTGCAATGGCGTGAACCGTGATGTAACCAATTTAGATTTCATGGAATTTTTTGCTAATGATGTGAATCAAAAAATGGTTCTTACCGGCAAAAAAGAAAGCGTTGATAACATTCTGAAAGAAATACCAAGAACACCATTGTTGAACAAAGCATTTAGAAACAGAGGCAATCTTCAGTTTGAAGATGCGGGTGAAAAATGGGGCTTTACGCAGGCATCGTGGAGCAATGGAGCAGCGTATGCCGATTTAGATAATGATGGTGATCTTGATTTGGTCATCAACAACGAAAATGGCCCCGCTTTTATCTACAAAAACAAATCGCGTGAACTGAATCAAAACAATTACATCAGTGTAACATTAAAGGGCGATAGCGTAAATACATTTGCTATTGGCAGCACTATAAAACTATATATCGGTAACCAAATTATAACGCGGGAAGTGGTGCCAAGCCGCGGCTTTCAAAGTTGTATGGATTACAAACAAGTAATTGGTATTGGTAAAGCGGCACAGATAGATTCGATGCTCCTAATCTGGCCTGATAGAACGTATGATAAATACGAACATCCTGCCATTAATCAGTTGCATTTACTCTCTCAAAAAAGTCATCAGCCTTATTCTTTTAACCAATCAACACAAACCTCGAACAACGTTTATTTTGATTCGGTAAAATCGAACTTTGATAAACATACCGAAGACGATTATGTTGATTTTTATTATGAGCGAAATGTACCGCAAATGCTGTCACATGAAGGACCGAAAGCTGCTGTTGGCGATGTAAATGGAGATGGCTTAGATGACATTTATATTGGTGGTGCGAATGGTCAGGGCGGACAATTGTATCTGCAAGGGAGCGATGGAAAATTTATAAAAAAAGACGAGCCTGTTTTCAAGCAGTTTTCCGATTTTGAAGATGATGCCGTGTTGTTGTTTGATGCAGATAAAGATGGCGATTTGGATTTGTTCATCGGCGCAGGTGGTAATAACTACGCACCTTTTACCCGGCAAACACAAAATCGTTTGTACAAAAATGATGGCAAAGGAAACTTTACGTTAGATGCGGAAGCACTGCCCAATAACGGAACTGATGTTGGCGTTGTTGCAGCTTACGATTGGGATGGTGATGGTGATTTGGATTTGTTTGTTGGCAGCCGCAATGTTCCACTCAATTACGGCCTTACGCCAAAAAGTTCTTTGCTGCAAAACGATGGCAACGGGCATTTTACCGACATTACACAACAAAGCCCTGATGTTGCCAATGCAGGCATGATAACCGGCGCTGTGTGGGCAGATATAATGGGCGACGCGCACAAAGAGCTGGTGGTAGCAGGAGAGTGGATGCAACCTAAAATTTTCACTTACACAAACGGAAAATTTATTGAGGCAAAAACAAACCTAAGCAACCTTTTTGGAATGTGGCAAACTGTTGCGGCGGCTGATGTAAACGGAGATGGAAAACAAGATTTATTATTGGGCAATATTGGTGAAAATTTTTACCTGCATCCTGATTCCGCGCATCCGGTAAAATTGTTTATTAATGATTTTAATGGAAATGGAAATACGGATAAAATTCTTACCTACACGGTTGATGGTAAGGACATGCCGGTGTTCATGAGACGCGAATTGCAAGATCAGATACCCGTAATTAAAAAGCAAAATCTTCGTCACGATGCGTATGCCACCAAATCAATACAGGAATTGTTTCCTGATGAGTTGATGAAAAAATCAATCGTGAAGTCATTCAACTATTGCAGTTCCATTGTTGCTATTAATAAAGGCAATGGGCAGTTTGAAATACAAAAGATGCCGGCAATGACACAAATCTCTTCTGTAAATGCCATCCGTTGTATGGATGTAAATGGAGATGGTTATATGGATGCTGTTTTGGGGGGTAACTTATACAATTTTTTACCGCAGTTTGAACGCCTGGATGCCAGTTTTGGTGATGTTTTAATCAATGATGGAAAGGGCAATTTTTCATTTACTCCTCAAAAAAATACCGGCTTGCAGGTGCAGGGCGAAATGCGCGATATAGCCGAAATAAACGACAAAAACAAAAGGCTCAGTTTGTTGTTTTTAATCAATAATAATTATCCTGTGATGTATCGGTTGCATACGTCTGCTCCTGACAATGCAAAGCGATAAAAAGGGGCAGAAACAAAGATTCTTCTATTCATTTGAAACACATAGACACATAAGAAGAAAGCACATTGAAAATCTATGTGAAACCTATGTTTCTATTGTGTGTATGTGTTTCAAAATTTATCAAATAAGATTTATCGCGATTTTAATTACTCTTACTGAATACTACTTTATCGAACGCGCTAAGTTTTAAGGCGAAAAAAAGTAGGCGTACCACCACCTAAATGAATTTCCCTAATAAGGAGCTTCTCGTTCAGCAATGTTTGATATTGTTTCCATTTCCTTTCTATTGCGGCTATATAGTTGTATTCTACTTTATGGTTGGTGGTTATTTTTTATTGCAACTGCAGTACGTGTAAAGCGATTCGTAGAAAGGAAGATGAATATAAAGCCTGATGCCTTTTGTGCTGTTGTGAATGGAAAATTGTTTGTGTGCATTGTCTATCCATTCGTTTATATTAATTTCTTCCTGCCAATAGGGAACCGTTCGATAGCTGGTATAACGCGGCACCGGCTGATTGTATTTTCTTATTAAATTAACGGCAAAAACAAACTCTCTTTCGTTCATCTTCTGAGCCGTTATTTTACATGTATTGTATAATATATTGCTTTATGCAGCACCATCTTTTGGCACTTTGTTAATCCTTCAAAAATTGGTAACAGTGTAACCGCCGTAATGATCATTGCCTGCCCTTTTGCTCTGCTGTTGAGCAACACATTTACCAACGGAAATATTCGTCGCATATTAAGCCGTAATAAATTGTATTTGCGCAACGCGCAAACCATCGAGAACATTACAAAAGTGACTCACATTGTATTCGATAAAACCGTCACACTAACCACCCGAAGTTATGGCGATATAGTGTATGAAGGAAAGCATATTACATCATCTTTAAAAACTAAGATTGCATCGCTTGTTGCACAATCTACATATCCGGTAAGCAAAGCCATTGCTGATTATTATAAAAAGGAAAAAAGCGATTGCATTGTACAGGCATTTAAAGAAACGCCTGGCAAAGGCATTGAAGGTTTCGTGGATGGCGATCTTATCTCTATCGGCTCGAAGGCATTCCTGTTTAAACAAAAACGCGCTATACTGAAACGGCGGTGTATGTGGCATTGGAAGAAAAAGTAGTGGGTAGATTCTGCCTGAAAATCATTATCGTAACGGTGTGCAGGCGTTAATTTATCAATTACGAAAACACTATCCGCTTACTGTATTAAGCGGCGATAAAGAAAGTGAAAAGCACTATCTGCAACAAAACTGTTTGGTGGCAATGCAGATATATTGTTTCATCAACAACCGGAAGATAAATTGACTGCCATTCGGCAATTGCAAAAAAGGGCCAAAACTGTAATGATGCTTGGTGATGGATTGAACGATGCCGGCGCTTTAAAAAGTGCAGATGTCGGCATTGCCATTACTGATAACAGCAACAACTTTACACCTGCCAGCGATGGTATTCTGGAAGCAGCTAACCTGCCTTTGCTGTATCGGTTTATCTTTTTTTGTAAAATCAATAAAGGAGTGGTGCTGGCAAGTTTCATTATCTCCATCATCTATAACATAATTGGTATTTATTATGCTGTGCAAGGAAATTTATCACCCATGATTGCAACGATACTGATGGCATCCAGCGGCCTTAGTATTTAGCTGATTACATTTGGAAGCAGCAGTTTAGCTGCGAGATGGCTGGGGTTGAAGTAAGAATGTTTAGGTGATGATTGTTTAACCACACTTTCAACTTGTCGCGTCTAACTCATTTGTGTCTATATAATTAAATTCGACTTTGCTTTGGTTGATTATCTCGTTAAGTATTTTATTTAGATGTCCTGATCGAATGGTTTCTCTGAATCTGTCTTGAAGTGTAGGAATGTTGATTACTTCTTCAATGCACTGCATATATCTATCAACGATTGCTGTTATAGAATAGATTTTTGTAGCATTCTCCCCAATCCTGTTCAAGAGATAGTCTATAGTTTCGGTTGATTTTATAACAAACGTAACAGGGTATTTTTGAATCTTATCCATATCAAGAAAATACTTTTTAAAGTCTAATGTTTCTGTAACTTGAAAGAACCTTCCTAATGGCTTCATCACGAAATCAATCCCTCCGTCATTTGCATTTGTTTTACCTGTTTTATACAATTTTAATGCGTCTTCTTTGAGGTTATCTCTATCAAAGCCCCAAACGATAGTAATATCCTGATAAAAATATTTGAGAATAGAATAGCTCACAATTTCAAACAATCTTGCATCAACGTTTGGTGCAAGCAAACCTGTGATAAATGCTTCAACGTCTTCTTGTTTTGAATCTTCAATTTTTTGAAGTTCTTTACAAGCTTCAATGAATCTTTGAAATGCGTCTTGTTTTGTTTTTACGTATTCATCAATAATTTCAATGACGGCAGATGCAAGATTGTAAGTTGTCTTGCTGATTTTCACTTTCAGCAGGTTCTCATTTATCCAATAACGATTGGTTTGAAGGTTGCGAAGAATAGGAATGAACTCAGAACTGGGAAAGAAGCCTTGAAATTCAGAATTCATTCGGTTGTTCAAAGCATGATTTTGAAGGCTTCCACCAAATGGTAATTCTCTTTGTCTTTTGAACAATTGAGAAAATGACGCCCCTTCATATTTTGAATAACTGCTTTTTATGTGATAGTTCTTTGAAATATAATCTTCAATAACTACATAAATAGCATACAGGTTAGCAAAGCTTGAACGGGCTTTTGAGCCTCTGTTTGCAGAACGTGTTTTTAAGTTGATATACTGTAATAACTGGCTTTTTTCAAAAATTTCATCAGCGTTATCACCAAAATGCTTTTGAAGAACCGATTTAATGTTTACCGTGAATAAATTTTCCATTTGGTTCTTCAAACAGTTTTAGATTTTGACTTGTTGCAATTTTTTCGATCTCAAAAGTGCGAATTTCCTTTTGGAGCTTTTGCCCTTTAAATTCTTCTGCAAGTTGTAATCTTCGCAAACCGATTTTCACGTATTCGTCTTGCAACTCAATGCCAATACATTTCCTTTCAAGTTCCTTCGCAACAAAGCATGTGGTGAAAGTGCCTGAGAAGGGGTCAAGCACAATTTCGCCTTTGTTTGAACTTGCTTTGATGATTCTTTCGAGTAAGGAAATGGGTTTTTGCGTTGGATGATTTTCATATTCATCCATTCGGTATCGAACCCTTGCAAATTCCCAAACGTTTCCCGGAACTTTTTCAGAATTATAAACAGTGGGTACTGGTTTGCGATAATCAATTAATTTTCGTTTTGCTCCTGTTTTTGCTTCAATAAGAATATCATTAGCATTGAAAGTATAATTGTCCTTGTCTTTTACACAAAAAAGAATGGGTTCATATATGGAGCCGAAATATTTCTTTGCCTGAACTCCTGAACTATCATAAGACCAAACAATTCTTGAAAGAATGCTAAGTTTACCTCTTAAGTAAATATCATAATAAGGCATGAATTGCGTGGAAGTCATAACATAAAAGCTGCCGTTCGGTTTCAGCTTTTGGATGCATAGATCAAGCCATTCGTAACACCATTTTAAATAGTCTTCATCCTTTGTCCATTTATCTTTATGCCCGTTAAAGTTTTTACCGATGTTATACGGTGGGTCTGCAAAAATGAGGTCAATGGAATTATCTGCTACTTTGTCTTTTAGAACTTGTAGTACATCGCCATGAATAATTTTATAATTATCTGTACCGAATACTTCCATTGTAATGTTCTGTTTATTTAGGTAAATTTAAGCGAAAGCACAATTAGGTAATAAGGTATGTTGGTAAGTTTTTAAAAGTGAGGATCGCCCTTGGTAATAACGCATAACTTTCAGGGTCTTTTATTGAAGCCAGCTTTATTAATTTTGGGCAGGTTGTTGATAGAAAATTTTCGAATTTACAATGATGAAAAGCGGAAACGATACTGGCTTTGTGGTCGGTTTACCAATGTAATAAAACAGCGTGGAACAGCGCTATAAAAAAGGTACAAAACCAAACGTGGACAGATGCTTTGTAAACTTGTGTTCAACACAATGCTTTCATGTATTAGCATTGCTATTTGGGTTAATGATGGGCAATGAGTTTCCGCCATCTGCATGAAGTATTTTGATTCTCATTATCGTTGCAATAGACATAGCTCTTTGCTTTGCCAGTTTTGCTTTTTCTCCCTCAAACAATTGATCAACGGTTTGCGTAAAGAGTTGCAACCATCTATCAAAATCTTTATTACTTAACTTATTAAAATGATTCAATATGGTATGAACCTGTAAAGGATTTCCATGATAATCACCTGAATAAAAAAGTACGTTGTTCCAAAATGTATCGAGTACGGAAAGATGTTTATCCCAGTGATGTTTTCTTACATAAGCAAAAAAAGGGCTCAACCTTTCATCGTCCAACACTTTATTGTAAAATGAACGAACCAGCAATTGCACATCCTCAAAGGTTTCAATTTCCTTTTTCATTCACAGCAATTTTATAGAATAATACATCTTTCTGTTGAATTTATTAACCGAAAACGCCGTTCAGTTTCTTTAGATGGAATAAGAGCTTTATTCAATGGTAAAAAGAATGTGATATAAATGCTTTTTATGCAAAAACAAAAGCGTTTGGCTTTTATTTGTATGCAAAAGTATAAATAAGGTGAGCCCAATTTTGCTTTGCCTCTCATTACATCATAAGTATAACAAAATAAACTTCCTTTTTGAAAAGCTTATGTAAAAAACAATACTACGGAGGTATTTATGTTGTAATTACTATCAAAACTTTACGTAATGAAAATGAACAAAAGAAAAGACAAGCGTTCAGCTTGTCTTTTCTTTTACATCAGATTGTTCTGTACAAATATTGTTAATGATGTAGATAGATACCTCCTCACTTTATTTGTACTGCTTAAAAATTATGATTACATAACAATCTATCAGCTCTGTTTCAACCATTTTACCATTACGCTTGTATTAGATAGAACACTGGCGTAAGTAAGGTTGGTTCCGTCATCTCCTGTTATTTCTGTTATTGTTGAACCTTGCGTATTAAGTGTATGATTCTTGGTTCCTGCGCTGCAATTGGAGAATACCATGGTAGAAAATACAGGTAAAATATCAGAAATACCTTCTACAATCCATTCAGCCGATGCGCCAATAGATGTAACACCGGTAGGGTTCGTAATGCCAATTGTAGTTACCTGGTTAGTAGTTTTATTCATCATAGAACAAACGCCATGCGTAGGTGTAAAAGCGCAAACCAAAACGGTTAAATAATCTCCCGGTTTTATGGGAAAGTTATTAATTTGAATCGCTCCTATTGGCCACCATTCCGTCCATACCCAGTAATTAACCGGGTTGTTGCCGGTTATGGTTGCGGCAGAGCCAGCCTGCAGCACCTGGTTATTGCCAAAGCCATCAATACCTACCCAAAATCCTACTGTCTCTTGCGTATTCGGTTCGTTAGAAACAGGAGTGATGGTTGGAATGAACCACTCTCCATACACAGTAACCACAGGTTCGGGTGGGTTGAAACCAAAATGATTTACCTGCTGAACAGCCCCGGCCCAGCCATGCGGACTAAAGCTGGCATTGTTTTCTTCGGCTTTGATAACATGCGATCTGCGCTTCGACATGATTGGATCTACCGATACTTCGGCTTTGATGAATTTGGGTTTCGATTGAAAAGCGCGATCCCAAATCGCCCTTAGTTCCTTTTCATTTTCCGCATGAGGTTTTCTGGGAAGCCCATACTTATGCAGCATGTGGTCGTCTGCATTGAAAAGATCAAAATCTTCTGGTGGAGCATCGTAACAGGTAATGTGCTTCAGCACATCTTTGTCGGAAACCTGTTGTTTGTCGTTGTTTGACATTGTGTGAGGTTTTATTGTTAAATGAAGAAATACAAAGGAGTCATTGCTTTTTGTAAAGAGATTCTTTCAGTCATCCGAATCTTTTTCAGGAGGCGTATTGTTGATGACAGCATTCTTACGATGGCTCATTATTTTGTCAACAGATATATCAGGTTTTACATACTGGGGTGGTTCACCTTTACTATTGCCGCTTGGCTTTGGTATGCCGGCAGGCACATCCAGCTCGCTATAACTTGTATAATGTTTCAGCGTTTCTTCATCCGGATTTTTCTTCTTGTTCTTCTTTTTCATAACACAGATTTTTAGATGATGAATAAATAAGTATGCACTTGATGAATGATAATAAATATGGCAAAAACAAATCTGCTGTTTTGTTCTGCAACCGCGATGTATCTTGCAAGGAAACCGTTTTCAGAGACATTTGTTTTTGCCTCTTTTCTGTTGTCAGATGGCTGAAATAAACCCACATCTATCATAATGAATGCAGCTTGTAAATACGTAATGATTCAAAAGTCTAAGAAGCTTTTATTTCCTGTTTGCATTCCTAAACAATCCTTTCAGCGTAGCTACGTTAGAGTGCATTTTTGAAGAATGAAATCCGGTGCTTGTTGTAAAGCTTGTTAGCTTTTCACTCCTGAGATTTGATTGATGTAAATGTTCGGGCATAAGATAAAGTCTGTCTGATAATGAAGCTTGTTGATGCCTGATGAAAGAAGTATCTTCTTTTGTTTTTGCACTCCATTCTTCGTTGCCTGTTGTTTGTTTTTTTATTGAAAAAACAGACTGACATTCCCTGTTAAATTCTGTCTCAAACATACCTGCACAAACGGTGGCTGTTTCTTTATCAACCACACTTAGCAGCAATTGTGTAAAGAAAGTAAATGCGCCGTTGCCCGCAGCAATTGCATCTTCCTGTTGCACTATATTTTCGGCAACGAAGTTCACCTGCGAAAATTCTTTTCTAAAATGGTCCGACACATACCAATTGCGCAAACAATTTTTTTCCATTACTAAATGCGTATCGGCAAGCATAAACGTTCCCGTGCAAAAGCCCGCGATTTGGGCGCCGCCATTGTATTGTGTGGCGATCCAGGGAATGAAATCTGTGTTGCTTTTTAACGCAGTGGCAATATCGCCTGCCAGTGCAGGAACAAGCACCAGGTTCGCCCGGGAAGAGTCATTCGCAATAGTATAATGTGGGTTTACAGAAAACTTGTTGCAATATAATTTTACATCCGAAGTTGAACCAACGAGCGCAACGGTAAATGCGGGTGCTTTTCTTTTGTTAGCCAACAATAAATTTGCATAATTGAATATCTGGTAAAGCCGGTTGATACTGCTGAATACGGCACATTGTTGAGGAATGATGATGGAAACCCGAATCATGATTGAACCTGTTTACGGTAACGAAAAAGACACTTCTTTCTTAGCGGTCATTGCAAGGCAAGATTATCAGGCAATCTGTCGTAGCAGTTGAAGTAAAGGTAACATTTTATTTATAACAAAGTGGATACAGCTACGCAATGATCCGCTTTACACAACGCCTTATGATAGTAAATTTCTACAAAACAAAACCGTCTGAATAAGCAGACGGTTTTGTTTTACCAACACTTATTTTTTAAGTATCAAAATTTCATTGAATGATTACTTATAAAAGATTTATTTTCTTATCGTTCGGCAGCCAAACATTCTTCCCGCCGTTTTTCCTCCGGTTGCCTGAACCCGCACAACGATAGTGCTTTTGTGTAGCAAATTTTCCGGTACCGGATATTCTTTTTCATAAAACTTGCCAGGCTTTCCGCCAGATAATTCTTCCGAAGCAATCTTTACACCATCCACCAAAATATCGAACGAACGGTTTTTATCATCGCCAATGTAGGTGCATAACAATGCAGTGGGCTTATCCGCTTCTACTTTCATATCGAAAGAAAAGAAACCATTGTTGCGGGCTTCTCTGCCGGTTCTGCCAAAGGCATCGCTTACATACGATTCTTCACTCGATTGCAGGTTATGATCCCGCTCGGGCTGCATTTGTCCCAACCGCATTACATCAATGGTTTGTTCTTCTATCTGTCTTTCTCTTTTCTTTTCGGCTTCATATTCAGCCTGTCTTGCGCTCCAGTCCTGTGGTGTAAAATAATCCCAGTACACACTGTAATGGTTGTTGATGTTTTGATAGAAAGGAGACAAACTTACATCGAACGGCTTGCCTACATTTTGCGTATGAAACACCAAAGGATGAACCTTATCCGCAGTTGCCCAATCGCTTACATTGCGGTTATGAAGTAAGCAATACCGGCGTTCCATAAACCGGGTCTGGCATTGAGTCGCCAAGATTTCCTGCCAGCAAAACAGGACCATAAAACAACGCCACACGGTCTTTATTATCAGGCATCGTTTCGGTATATAAACTCATTGGGAAATTCACTTCTACTCTTATCATTATTTTTCCATGTACGATTGATGATGAGATAACCTGCACTGTCTATGTTTGTTTTTACCTCATTTTCCATTCACCTTTATTGTAGCATTTTCTTTTGCCCATGATGGCTGCCGGATTTTTACGGCAAAAGCAGAAGGAGGAGATTTTGTGTTGATAACCAAAGTTGTGTTGGCTGCTTCAGGGTACGATGTGGTTTGTGTAACCGTAATTTTTTTGTCGCGCCAGTTCAATTGCGATGGAATAAAAAGGTTTACATACAAGCTTCCGTCTGCCCCTTCAAAATAAATGTCTTCGCCATATTTTGAATGATTTTCCATGCCAGTTCCCACGCAACAGGTAAAGGTGTTGAACGAATCGCTGAACTCTTTTTTACCGCCGCTTCTTAATGGCTCGAAATACAGCATCATAGCGGTGTTGGGGTCTTGCGAAGCCAAAATATCATTGTACAAAGCGCGTTCATAATAATCCATCAAACGGCTGTTCGGGTTCCAGTTAAACAAGTGGCCTGTTAGCTTTAGCATGTTGTAAGTACAGCAGCTTTCAGTCGTGTTATCACTTAGCTGATCGGATAGTTTTTTTGGCGCGCCGAGATACTCATAGTTGCCATTGCCGCCATTGGCATACGTATGGTCGTTCACTAAAATGTTCCAGCCTCTTGTAGCAATGGTTTCATCACTTTTATTGGATGTCAATTCGTATTGTCTTGCACTGCCAATGATCTTTGGAATATTGGTGTTGGAATGTTTGCCGGCCAGCGGATCTTCCTTGCCTTGCGCAAGTGGCTGCATTACAAAATCATCATAAAATTTATACGATAAATCCAAATACTTTTTATTGCTCGTAATGCTATAAATGTTTGCCAGCACATCGTTCATTCCGCCATATTCACACTTCAACATTTTCTGTCGTTGTTCATCGGTTAAAGGGTTTACAACAGTGCCAACCCAATCAGCTATTTTGGTAACTATCTTCAATGCTTCTTCATTATCACAATACAAATAAGCGTCAACCAAACCAGCCATTACTTTGTGCACAGTGTACCAGGGACTCCAGCCACCGTTTAAATCGAACCCGCCCGATTTAATAATACCATGCTCTACTTTATACCAAAGCGAATCTTCATTGGGAATAGCGCCTACATAACCGGTTTTTCTTGCAGCTTGGCAACGAGCCAATTCACTAACGATATAATCAACTCTGCTTTTAAATTCTGCATCTCCGGTTGAGGCATACATCATTGAACAGGCAGATAAGTAATGCCCAAGCGTGTGCCCTGAAACACCAGCCGATTCCCAACCGCCATAAACGGAATCTTTTGGCGGTAACTGTGCATTGGTGTAAAACCGATATAACAACCTATCGGGCTTTATAGAAAGCAGATAACCGCTGTCAGCACTTCTCCTTTTTGTAAACAGGCTGCCGGGTAGCAATTTCACGTCTTTTAAGTTGAAAGCATACGCCTGCAAACCAATGGCGGGTTTCACTTTTATTTTTGCATTATTTTTTTGGGGAAGATAAGATTGCCCGCTGCCATTAATGTATAAAAAGCAAAGGGAGATAGCTGCTATAAAATATAAATTTATTTTACTCATCATCAGTTTTGTTTTGTGGAAAAATATCTTTTTATAAAAAGAAACAAAAAAGTACATTCTACCTACACCTTTTTTAACCGGATTTATACAGATATTCTCATCGTTACAACATAGGTATATAATCGCCAACTCTTTTTAAAGATGGAAGTGAAAGCTACTGTTTTCGGGCATTATATGAACTTCTTCAATTCGTTCAATCCAATTCTTCCTTCATAAATCGCTTTGCCAATAATAGCGCCTTTGCAACCAACATCCTGTAGCTTATCTAAATCGTCCATTGAGCTTACGCCACCGCTTGCAATGATAAAAAGAGAATGAAATTTTTGAATGATATTTTTGTACAAATCTGTAGCTGCACCTTGCAGCATTCCATCTTTACTTACATCAGTACAAAACACCTGCTGGATGCCATGTTGAATGTATTCTTCAATAAAGTCGTAAATCCAAACATCGCTTGTTTCCTGCCAGCCATTAATGGCAATCTTTTCGTTCTTCACATCTGCACCCAATAAAAATTTGTGGGCTCCATATTGCTCTAACCACGCCACAAATAACTCTTTGTTCTTTACCGCCAAACTACCAATGGTTGCCAATGCCGCGCCGGAACCAAACACGATTTGCAAATCTTTTTCTTCTTTAATTCCGCCACCAAAATCAATAACTAACGATGTCTTGGAAGCCAGTGTTTCCAACACTTTCCAGTTCTTTACCGCACCAGCTTTTGCTCCGTCCAAATCAACCAAATGCAGCCGTTGCAAGCCTGCATCTTCAAACTGTTTGGCAACTTCCAAAGGGTGCTCGTTGTATATTTTTTTTTGTGAATAATCGCCTTGCGTAAGCCTTACGCATTTGCCTTCAATAATATCTATCGCGGGAATAATTTGCATGAAGCAAAGATAATTGGATGAGGCTTGTGTGCGGATGAAAACGACTATTGCAATTAAAAATGTATCGAATGTTCAATGTTTGTTTTTGCCTGTTTTTCAGTTGTATAAATTGGTAAATTCAAGTTGTAAGAACACTTATTTTTAGCGCAATTTTGCTCATGGCATTTAATGTTCAAACATTTAGAGTACGCGCACTCACAGCAATTGTTTTTGTGGTAATAATGCTGTTGGGTTTGCTCCTCAATTCATATTCTTTTTTTATTCTTTTTTCTGTTATTCATTTTGGTTGTTGGGTTGAATATCAAAAATTAATTAGCATCATTCAACCGCCTTATCAACGCATTTCTATCGTTCATAAATATAGCGTAATGTTATTGGGGTGGAGCTTTCTTTTGTTGATGATGAAAGATGTTAGGTTAATAGAAATTGGTAAATGGTTATTGCTATTCATGCTGCTCGTTATATGTGTTGATGCAATAGTTCAAAAGAAATTGTTTTCAATTCAAAACATCGGTTATTCAGCTTTAGGCTTGCTTTATATTTCGGTCAGCTGGATGCTGATGATCAACTTGCGCAACCCGTCTCATTCTTTCCCGCAGGATGGAAGAATCATTCCTTTGCTTCTTATTGTTTCGATATGGATAAATGATACCATGGCTTATATTGTTGGCTCGTTCATTGGAAGAACGCCATTGAGTTCTATTTCGCCCAAAAAAACCTGGGAAGGTACAGTAGGCGGGGCTTTGCTGGCTGTGTTGGTGGTTACCGGTGTATGTTATTTTGCGTTTCATTTTCCACCAATTATTGTATTCATCATTTCACTCATTGCTGCTGTTGCAGGAACGTTTGGCGACCTGCTGGAAAGCAAATTAAAACGGATGGCAGGTATGAAAGACAGCGGGCAAATAATGCCCGGCCATGGTGGTTTTTTAGACCGTTTTGATTCGCTTTTGCTCGCTACGCCGTTTGTGTGGTTGATCCTCTTCTTGCTTTACTATTATACTCTTTCGTAATACTTATCTTTGTCGCTTCACAATTGTTTTTACTGAATGAAAATTCATAAAGAAGGTTATCGTTCCATTGCTATTACTGCTTTGTTGTTTGGCATCATCAACTTGTTTTCGTTCCATTATTTGGGTATGAATTACGAATGGCTTGCCCTGGTTGTTTTTATCATTACGCTCATTTTGTTTTTGTTCATTATTTCTTTTTTTCGCTTGCCCAATCGTTTGTTGTCGGTTCACGAAAGCCAGATTATTTGTCCTGCCGATGGCAAAGTGGTGGTGATTGAAGAGGTTACAGAAGAAGAATATTTTAAAGACAAAAGAATACAGGTAAGCATCTTTATGAGTCCTGCCAATGTGCATGTCAACCGCAATCCCATTAGTGGAGAAGTGCTGTACAGCCAGTATCACAAAGGAAAATACTTAGTGGCATGGCATCCAAAATCTTCCACCGAAAACGAACGGCATAGCGTGGCAATAGAAAATGAAAACGGGCAATTGCTGGTAAAACAAATTGCCGGTGCGCTTGCCAAACGAATTGTAAATTATTTACAGCCAGGCATGGAAGTAAACCAGGGAAACGAAATGGGCTTTATTAAATTTGGCAGTCGTGTTGATGTGCTGCTTCCTCTACATGCTAATATCGAAGTAAAACTTAACCAAAAAGTAAAAGGCGGTGTAACGGTGCTGGCGACATGGTAGAAGAAGCTGCGAGTTTTGAGCTATGAGCCGTGAGCTTTAGGCTGCAAGCAATCAGCTACAAGCTGCAAGTAAAAGAAAAAGAGTAAATGAACGTTTGAAAACTCGTGGTCTGAAGCTCATAGCTCAAAGCTTGTAGCTTGCCGCTAACAGCTTGCAGCTCAAAAATTATAACATTCCAATATTCATCAATCATTATTTTTGTTTTGTTCAATTTATTTCTCATCTGAAATTTTTGCAAGCAGCAGGAATGAATAATACTTACACCGACCTCGTACATCAAACCTTTCATTTTCCGCAGGAAGGCTTTGAAGTAGGCGATAAGGCTATCTCGAATTTAACGGTTTAAACCTGAAGCACATCATTGACAAGTATGGAACGCCTTTAAAACTTACCTATCTTCCTAAGATTGGGAAGCAGATAAATAAGGCAAAAAAAATGTTCGACCATGCTTTTAAAAAGTACAAATATGAAGGCGAATATTTTTATTGTTATTGCACCAAAAGCTCGCATTTTTCTTTTATTGTGGAAGAAGCGCTGAAGCATGAAATTCATCTGGAAACTTCGTATGCTTACGACATTGAAATCATCAATCGTTTGTACCAGCGAAAAAAAATCAATAAAGACATTTTTATTATCTGCAATGGTTTTAAGCAAAAGTCTTATACGCAGCGCATTGCAAAACTGATCAATTCGGGTTTTAAAAATGTAATTCCTGTTTTGGATAATAAAGCAGAATTGCAGGCTTATAAACGCAGCGTGAAACAGCCTTTTAAATTAGGCATTCGCGTAGCTGCGGAAGAAGAACCGAGCTTTCCTTTTTATACTTCGCGCTTGGGCATTCGCCCGAGAGATATTCTTGAATTTTATGTAGATGAAATTGAAGGCAATGAAAATAAGTTTCAGTTAAAAATGCTGCATATCTTTTTAAACAAAGGCATAAAAGATGATATTTATTATTGGAGCGAACTGAATAAAATCATCAACCTGTATTGCCAGTTAAAAAAGATTTGTCCTGAACTGGATTCCATCAATATTGGCGGCGGTTTTCCCATCAAACATTCGCTGGGCTTCGAATACGATTACCAGTTTATGATCAATGAAATTGTAAGCAATATAAAAAAAGCCTGCAAGCGCACCGGCGTGCCGATGCCAAATATTTATACTGAATTTGGTAGTTATACCGTTGGTGAAAGCATGGCGCATATTTATAGCGTGATAGGCCAGAAGACGCAGAACGACAGGGAAAACTGGTACATGATTGATTCTTCTTTTATCACCACTTTGCCCGATACCTGGGGAATAGGAGAGAAGTTTTTGATGTTGCCCATCAATAAATGGGATAACGAATATCAGCGCGTAGTGTTGGGTGGTATTACGTGCGACAGCCATGATTATTACGATTCGGAAGAACACATCAATGAAGTGTTTTTGCCCAAAGTACAAAGTGCCGACCCGAAGGATGAAAAAGAAAATATGCAACCCTTGCATGTTGGCTTTTTTCATACCGGCGCTTACCAGGATCAGATCAGCGGTTATGGCGGAATCAAGCATTGTTTGATCCCATCGCCCAAGCATGTGATTGTGGAATATGATAAAAACGGAAAGCTGATAGATTGGTTGTACGCCAAAGAACAATCGGCGCAAAGCATGTTGAAGATATTGGGGTATTTGTAAAAAGATCGAATACGGTTCTCGCAGATAACGCGGATTGGCGCAGAAACCGCATTAAATATCTGCGTAATCAGCGACATCTCCGGGCAAATTATCAAAGGCTATTTCTTTATAAAAACAAACTACCAATGCTCCGTTACTTACTCATCATAACACTTTTTAGTTTTGCCCAAATTCTTCATGCGCAAACAACAGAAGACAGCGTTAAAGCAACCGTGAACCAATTGTTCACGGCTATGAAAAATGCGGATGCCAATGCGTTGCAACAAACGTTTGCCGACAGTGCGATCTTGCAAACCATCATCAACAAAGATGGAAAAGCAAGTGTTGAAACCGAAGCTGTGCAAGGCTTTGCTACATCCATCGGTAAAATAGGAAAAGGTGATGCCGATGAACGAATTGTTTTTGATACAATAAAAATGGATGGCGATTTAGCCCTTGTTTGGGCGCCATATCAATTTTATTGGAAGGGAACATTCAGTCATTGCGGCGTAGATTGTTTTAACCTCGTTCGCATCAACGGCGTTTGGAAAATTCAATATCTGATTGATACAAGAAGAAAGGATAACTGCAAATGATGCAATTTAAAACAAGCTTATCTTTTGCTTGCCTGAATAGGTAAAAGGAACATTTACAAAGATGCCTGCCTTGCCTACGCGCGTAACGCCTTTTACATCTACCTGAATTTCCTGGTTAAACAAAGCATTCAGCGAGTTTTTATAAATATTGCGCATATCAACCTGCACTCTCGAAGGCAGCGAAAATTCGGAGCGCCTGGCAATGTGCATAGTTGTATCCAACAAGTATTTGCCCAATAAACTTTTGTTTACATAAATGTCGCAGTCCACATGCTTTAAATCAACGCCAAAATTGTTGGGATTGAAGTAAACAAGGTTCATAGTAATGGTAGAATGTTCAAAACCGAGGCTATCTATTTTAAAACTGTTCATGCCGCGATAATCAAAACCCTGCGGCTTTTTGCAGGCAAATAGGAATGAAAGAAAAAAGAGGCAAAACCAAAAGCGCATATATTAATTTGGTCGCAAAATAAAACACATACGTTATGCGAAAGAAGCGTTCATCAATACAAAATGCTAATATTCGTTTGAAGGTTTCTTTGTTAGAACCACAAAGACAGAAAGAGCACAAAGTATCACGAAGAGAAGTAACAAGTGTTTTTGGTTTTGCCTCTTTTTTGAGAATGTTGTTGAATAGTAAAGCTTGTATTCTTGTCCCTTATTTCTTAATCTGCTTTCGACACACTTCCCGAACCATTGATATGGCTGTTTACCGAAGCGCCGCCTTTGTACCGAACATCGCCTGAACCATTCACATGAAGGTCTAACTGCTTGCTGGCATATACATCGGCATTGCCACTTCCGTTGATGGTGATGCTTGCATTTTCGGCGGTTAAACCAAAGCAATGAATATCGCCCGAGCCAGACACCGAAAGGTTTGCATCGCCCGTTTTTCCACTGAACGAAATATCTCCGCTACCACTCGTATGGCTTTCAACGGAAGGCGCGTCAATCTTGGCTTCTACATTGCCTGAGCCACTCAATTCAAACGTCATTTTATCTGAGTTTGACAAAGTGTTTTCGGAAGTAATATTGCCGCTTCCATCAGATGAAATGTTGGTAAACTGAGGAGCGGAAACCAATACTTCCAAATTCTTTTTCGGACGAAGATTATAGCCTTGTTTGATTTTTATTTTGAGCGTGTTGCCATCTGTTTCGGTAACGATGTAACGCAGCAAATTTTCATCGCCTTTTACCTGTACTTTGTAATCGGGAGACTGGGTAAGTACCACATCGGTTGGACCCGAAGACGCTACACTTTTAAAATCGTTAAGCTGGCGGTTTTCGGTGGTTTCATTTCCATTGCCATCCACCCTTTCGCCACCAATAAAATCGCAGGAAAAGAGAATGATAGATGATGCAATAAGAAGCAGTAGTTGTTTCATAGATGTTTGTTTTTAGTAAAAATATAATTGAGTTTTGTTTTGATATGATATATAAGAATTAAATCTGCCATCGTAAACAATGATACAGACGTTTAATGCATACTATCTTTCAAAGATGCATTGTTTCATTTTTATAATCATTCATTGTTCTTCATATAATCCGCAATTAATTTCTCGTCTGTATCATCACTTTGCGAAAGTGCATTTATAATTTTTTCCTGTTCGTTTTTCGTTTTGTTTTGGCTTAATTTCTTCTTTCCCTGTAAATCAGTTACCACAATTTCAAAAGCTACAATTCCTTTTATCATTCCCAATTTATATTCGTCCGGCAAACGATTCCATTGTTGCTTGTAAGAGGTTTCGTAATTGTCAATGGTGCTTTCTAATATTTGAATCACGCTTTCTGTTTCTGTAATAAGTGTTGCCTTTCCATAAGCATGAACCGAAATATAATTCCAGGTGGGAACATTCAATTCTTTTTCATAATGCTTTGGTGAAATATAAGCATGAGGTTCGCTAAAAATCACCAAAGCACTATTGTTGTGCTCTATGTCCTTCCATTGTTCGTTTGCTTTGGCAAAATGAGAAATCAAAACAATATTCTCATCGTTCTCTATTACAAGAAAAGGCAAATGCGTAGCAACCGGCAGATCGTTCTTAGCAGTAACAATTGTGGCAAAACCAAACCGCTTCATAAAAGCAACGGCTTCAGCTTTGTCTGTCATCAAATTGAACTTTGGTATGTACATTTTGACTTTCCTTTGTTAGAATGCAATCGAAAAATGCACCAATCCTATCCTTGTTTCTTGATATCTTGATACTTGCTCTCTTCAATCTTATTTCTTACCCTTTCATTTCCGCATAATACTGATGAAAATAAGGTATGGTTTCGATGCCTTTGTAAAAATTAGCCAGATCAAATTTTTCGTTCGGGCTGTGCAGGTTATCGCTATCCAAACCAAAACCTAAGAACACCGTTTTGCAATCCAATATCGTTTCAAATAAAGACGTAATGGGAATGCTTCCGCCACCACGCAAAGGCACGGGCGGCTTGCCAAAACTCGCTTCAATGGCTTTGGCTGCGGCTTTATATTCAACACTGTCAATCGGCGTTAGATACGGGTCGCCACCATGATGTTCTTCAGCTTTGATGGTAACACAATGCCGGCGCAATTTTATACAAATGATCAATCAACAATTTTGTTATCTCTTTGTGTTTTTGATTGGGAACAAGCCGACAACTGATCTTTGCAAATGCTTTTGATGGCAACACTGTTTTTGAGCCTTCGCCGGTGTAGCCGCCCCAAATGCCATTCAGTTCCAACGTAGGACGAATGCCCGTTCTTTCATTGGTGGAATAACCTTTCTCGCCCCACAATTCCTTCACGCCAAGGTCGTGTTTGTATTCTTCTTCATCAAATGGCGCTTTCGCCAGTTCTGTCCGTTCTTCTTTTGAAGATTCTATCACATCATCATAAAAATTGGGAATGGTAATGTGATTATTTTCATCGTGCAGGCTTGCAATCATCTGTGCTAAAATGGTGATGGGATTGGCAACTGCTCCGCCATATACGCCGCTGTGCAAATCGCGGTTAGGTCCGGTTACTTCCACTTGAATATAACTCAGGCCACGCACGCCGGTATCAATGCTGGGCGTTTCCAAACTTAGCATTGAAGTGTCGCTAATCAATACTACATCAGCTTTCAGCATTTCTTTTTTCTCCTGTAAAAAAGAAGCGAGGCTTGGCGAGCCAACTTCTTCTTCACCTTCAATTATAAACTTAATATTGAGTGGCAGCGTGCCTGTTTTCATCAATGTTTCAAATGCTTTTACGTGCATGTAAAATTGGCCTTTATCATCAGCCGAGCCACGCGCATAAATTTTTTCATCTTTGATTACCGGCTCAAAAGGTCCGCTGTGCCAAAGCTCCAGCGGATCAGGCGGCTGCACATCATAATGACCATATACCAAAACAGTAGGTTTGTTTTTGTCAATTATTTTTTCACCATATACCACCGGATGACCAGCAGTTGGAAATACAGAAACAGCATCAGCACCAGCTTCTTCCAAACGTTGCTTCACAGCTTCGGCGCAGGCAAGCATGTCGTCTTTGTGTTCGCTGCGGGCACTTACACTGGGAATGCGCAACAAGGAAAACAATTCATCTAAAAAACGTTGTTTATTTTGTTCAATATAGTCTTGCCAGGCTTGCATAAAATATGGTTTGTATTTGCAAATATAAATCGTATGAATTGGGATTGATAAGATGTTTGGAATGATTGGAATAGGAGTTGAAGTTCGCCGTTATTCCGCAAGAATTTTTCATACAATCTTCTTTTCTTTTCCAAAAAAATTTTTTATTACATGCAACGATTTAGCAATGTTATTCAATCAACAAGAGAGAACTGCATGAATATACAAGCGTTGGTAACTGCCTGCCTGAAAGGAAATGCGCATGCACAAAAGCAATTGTACGATGCTTTTGCTGCGCAGATGATGGGCGTTTGCTATCGCTATACCAAGTCGGTTGAAGATGCAGAAGACGTGTTGCAGGAAGGTTTTATCAAAGTATTTCAACACTTAAAACAATACGAAGGCAAGGGTGAATTAGGAGGATGGATTCGAAAAATTATGGTAAATACTGCGCTGGCTTCGCTAAAGAAAAATACAGCTTACAGTGTGGATATGCTATTAAGCGAAGAACACATGCACCCGGTAAGCGACGACAATCCTGATATTCACATTCAAACAAAAGAATTGATTGAAATGATACGGCAATTGCCATCGGGTTATCAAACGGTGTTTAACCTGTATGCTATTGATGGTTATACACACGCTGAAATAGGTAAGCTGCTTGGCATTGGCGAAGGCACAAGCCGCAGCCAGTATATGCGTGCCCGGATGCTATTGATAAACTGGCTGAAACAACAGCCGGGCGAATATAAAACTTCATCGTATGCCTGAAGAAAATTTTGAACAGCAGGCTCGCAATATGGCAGAGCAATTTTCGATGGAGCCACGGCCCGATAGTATGGCAGCGCGTGAAAGCAGCTATTGCGCCCAAACGCAGGCGCAGAGCGGCTTTTATATGGTGGTTGTTGCCATTATGTGTTGCATGTGGTTTAGGTTTTTGGTTGATGAATGATTCAAAATTGACGCAAAAGAAAGAGGTGAATGCAAGACAAAATTCAGCAGCAAAAGCAAACTTAAATGCAAATGAAAAGATTGAAAAAGTAAATGAAAAATAGCACATAAAAATTTAGCTGCTCACACAACAAGAAATAACAAACAAAACATTGCATCTGTTGATAAAAAAGAGGTTGACCTTTTTGTACAAAACAGTCATTTTGGAAATGAGAAAAAGAGTGCAAAACAAAAGATAGATGCAATGCCATTTCAACCCAAAGCCCATTTTGCACTTAAAAAAAATGCGGCAAAAGAAAAAGAAATAAAAACAAACAGTGAAAACACTCTGATTCAATCTCAAGTAAATGTTTTGGCGAATAACAATGCAGTTATTGATTCAAATAATAAAGCATTCCAAAAGCCGCAGGATATACTTAGTGATACCGCAAAAACACAGACAGAAATGGCTGTAAAAACAAACGATACGCTACAGCAAATCAAAGATTCATCCTCTTTCTCTATCAATAAAAAAAAGAAAAAAAAGGAATGGCATTGGGGAGCGACCGCAGAAGTGGGAACGAGTTGGTTAGGTAATGGATTGTTTGGAGATCAAGCAAAAAGTTTGTCAGATTTTTCAACTGTTCCAACTGGCATGACAAATGGTGGCTCACAGAACTTCTCCACATATCAACAGCAGCGAAGAAATGGAGTTGGTGCAGCGTTAGGAATAACCTTTGAATCTAATCTTTCGAAACACTGGTTTTTGGATGGTGCGCTTACTTATCGTTACCAACAATTCTACATACAAACCACTTCATTTAATAGTTTACCGACTGCACTTAACGGAAATGTTGTTAAGAGTAACATGAGTTATCATTTTCAATCGGCAAATCTTTATGCAGGACTTAGTGTATTTATCTTTCATAAAAAAAATGCTTCGGTTGCCTTACAAGCGGGAATGGATAACGGATGGTTATTATCCATAAAACAAATGCACAACGATTCGCTTCAAAGCCTTACTGCACAAGGATTCCGTCGTTGGCAGCCATCGTTGCAATTTTCGGTTCCTGTTGGCATTTATAATAAAGGAAACATCCGCTGGCAGTTATCGCCGTTCATTCGCTGGGGGTTGCGGAGGACTACAAAATAGTGATGGTTCGTTTGCCCATCATCCTCTCAATGCTGCAGGAATTAGTGCTACTTATTTTTTTAAATGATGGTGCAACGCTTTGTTTTTTTCATCACTCATCAAACTATAAAACTTGTTGTATGAAAACGCTTATTACGATTAGCTTCATTCGTTTTGATAAGCCTACTTTTCAACAGTTGCCTGAAAGATAAAAAGCTCGAAAAATATACGTATTACATTCCACAGTATGCCTTAAAATCTGAAGTACAGGCTAACATCAAAAGTGGTGCTGCGCAAAGCGTTTCATCGGCAGGAAAACTGTTTGTGAGAGGCAATTATATCTATCTGAGCGAAATCAATAAAGGCATTCACATCATTGATTATAGCCATCCTTCATCGCCTAAAAATGTAGCTTTTATTCCGATTCCCGGCAATCTTGATTTAGCAGTCAACGGCAATTATTTGTATGCGGATGAATATGCTGATTTGCTTACCATTGACGTTACCAATCCATTGGCGGCAAAGCTGGTTGATATAAAACCAAATGCATTTTATAACTATTTTGGTTATGGGGTTGACAGCAATCGCATTATTGCTTCATGGCGCAGAGTAGATACCGTGGTAAAAAGTGATTTGCCTTTTGTTTATCCCGCTGTTTATTACGATGCAATTCCAGGCATGGAAACTTATGCGTCGGCATCAGCTACTAAATCCACTATCAGCATTGGTGGCTCTACATCACGCTTTGCGGTTGTAAACAATCGCCTCTATACAGTTGATATTAACAACATTCATATTTACAACATTCAAACAGCCAACAATCCTTCGTTCGTACAAACAATGAACACTAACCAGGGCGGCATTGAAACCATTTATCCTTTTGAAAACAACTTGTTTTTAGGAGGAAGTAATGGCATGTATATTTTTGATATAACTGATGCAGATAACCCTATTGCAAAGGGAATTTTGGTCATGTAAGAACCTGCGACCCTGTAATTGCAGATGCGAGCAAAGCCTACGTAACTCTGCGCAATGGCACAGCTTGTGGCGGCTTCACCAACGAATTAGATGTGCTGAACATTAATGATATTAGTAACCCGGTTTTAGTGAAAACATATCCATTTGATAATCCAAGAGGACTGGCAAAAGAAGGTAACGTTTTGTTTATCTGCGATGGTAATGCCGGTTTGAAAATATTGAATGCAGCTGATGCTAACAACATAACATCTTTAAGTACAATTTTAGGTTTTGAAGCGAATGATGTAATTGTAAACAACGGTCTTGCTATAGTTGTAGCAAGTGATGGTTTGTATTTTATTGATTACAGAAATGTTTTTAATGCAACTATCGTTGGCAAGCTTTAAATAAAAGAAAGATTGTTTTATTGTAAAGAACCTATTAGTTTATGAAGTTTGTTTTTGCCCTTTTTTTATCGGGTGTTGCTTTTATTGTTGAGGCACAACCGAAACCGCATTATACAGCCAGAATAGAAGCAGGATTGGCAAAAGGCAGCAGTGATAAAAGCGCAGTTTATTTTTTTACCAATAGTATTGCGTACAAAAATATATCTGCTGGAATTGGTGCTGGCATTGATAAATACGCCTTTCATTCCATTCCTCTTTTTTTGGATGTTAAAAAGGAATTTGGACAGCACAAATTCAAACCGTTTGCTGATGCATCGGCAGGCGTCAACATCCCTAATCCTACAACAGAACAGAAAAATAGTTATGCAGGCTGGAATCAAAACGGTGCGTTCAAAAATGGCTTTTTTACCAAAGCATCGGTTGGCATTTCAATGCCGGTTTTGCGTAAGCTTCGTATGTTCATTAATGCAGGATATAGCTATAAAACAACAACGGTAAAAATGGTTACTGATTACCGACCTTTTGATGGACAATTAACCACAACAACCGATATTTATCGCTACAACCGATGGTTTGCAGCCATTGGTTTTCAATTGTAACCATTGCATTAATCGCTTACGCTATTTTCACAAACCTCTTACATAACAAACCGCAGCCATCTTCCTAATGTTTTATTTTTGTAGCAATAACAAAATTGGTTTCATCTGTAATTACAATTGAAAGAGTTTGTTTTTGCCCTCTTTTATCATTACAAACTATCTTTTTTAAAAAGGGCATGAGCTACCCGAAAAACATCTATTCATGCAGGAAGAAAAACTAACTACAACATCAACTTTTACGCGGTTGCAAAACCGCTACCGGCTGGTGATTATGAACGACGATACCTACGAAGAAATCACTACGTTCAAGCTTACCCGAACCAGCGTGTATGTTGGCTTGTGCACGGTGTTTGTGTTGCTGATTGGTTTAACCATTTCGCTATTTATGTTTACGCCATTAAAGTATTACATACCGGGTTATGGTAATGCAAGGCAAAGCAAAAGCGAACTGCAGGTGCTGAAAATGAAAACCGATTCGCTTCAGCAAGCCATTCAGTATAAAGACCAGTATTTAAATAATATAAAAAAAGTTTTGAGTGGAAATAACAATATAATCAAAGACACAACGCCTATTAAAGTTCCTAAAACTGATATTTCTAACGATTAATTATCATGGATAAACAGCCACAAAACCGCAATTTGTTATTACAATATTTTACTTTTGCATGGCAGTTAATTGCCGGTTTGGGTCTTTCTGTTTATTTAGGAATTGTGATTGATAAATGGCTCAAAACATCAATGCCATTGCTGGTTTGGATACTACCCTTGCTGGTGCTGACAGGCATGATGATAAAAGTGATTCGAGATACAACAAAGAAGTGAACACATGACAAAACACAAACTAAGCCACACCTATCTTCCGCTGATATTCATTTTTGTAGCTGTGAACGCGCTATGTGTTATTTTTAATAACAAACTCGATGAATGGCACATTAATCATCTGGTTGTTCAGGGCGCCAACCTTCTCTTGTTTTTACTTATGTTCAGCAGTGCTTATATTCACATCAAAGCATTTTACAAACCCAATCCCAACGCTTTTTTGCGTAGCGTATTGAGTGCAACGATTTTAAAATTGTTTGTAATTGCCATTGCGGCAGTATTGTATTTATTAATTGCCGGAGAACAGGGAAATACTTATGCCATTCTTATTGGGTTATTGCTGTATGTAATTTATACCATAGTTGAAATGCGCGGCATTTTTAAACTGAATAAGCAGGCAAATAATGGCACGTCATCGTGAAGAGCCTATACAAACTTTAGCGGCTTTTTTGCCCGATAACAGCTATGCTTATGTGGCTGATTATCTCAATCGCTACAAAGTACATCTTACCATTACCAAAGCGCGCAGCAGCGTGCTGGGCGATTATCGCAATGCTCATCAAAACAAAAATCATCGCATTTCCGTTAATGGCAATCTCAATAAATTTTCGTTTTTAATTACGCTTCTGCACGAGCTGGCGCATCTGCTCACATTTGAAAAATACAAGCATTCTGTTGCTGCGCATGGCAAGGAATGGAAAGCCGTTTACGGTGGCATACTGGCAACCTTTGTTCAGCACAATATTTTTCCGGATGATATAAAAATGGCGGTGCTGCAATCGCTGCAAAATCCCGCTGCAAGCAGTTGTGCCGAAGAAGGTTTAATGCGTGTATTGCGTTGTTACGACGCAAAAAAAGAAGGCATTTTTTTGTTGGAACAATTACCGGAAAATTCAATCTTCATCACAAAAGATGGCAGGCAATTTATAAAGGGAGATCGCTTGCGCAAACGCTATCGTTGCAAAGAAGTAATTTCAGGAGCAATGTATTTATTCAGCCCGATTTATGAAGTGAAGGCAATGTGAGATGATCTGAACTGGGATTATTTGGATGAGTAGGATTTGTGGGATTAGATATGTAAGATTGAATATTATGGCAAAACCAAACTTCTCTTTTTATAATATCCCACGAATCCCAACCATCTCATTCATCCCGATTCAGACAATCATTTGCTTGTCATTTTCACAACAGGAATAATCATTTCTTCCAAACTTACGCCGCCATGTTGGAATGTATTTCGATAATAATTCACGAAATAATTATAGTTGTTGGGATAGCACAAAAAGCCATCTTCTTTGGCAAAAATAAAAGAAGAGTTTACATTCGGAACGGGCAGGCCGGCTTCGCGTGGATCACGGAACGCCAGCACTTCACGCGGTTCATAGTTTAAATTTCTTCCGTGTTTATAGCGAAGGTTGGTGGTGGTTTGTTTGTCGCCAATTACTTTGTATGGTGTTTTTACGCGCACACTACCATGATCGGTTGCCAGCACAATGTTTATTTTTTTATCGGCTATCTTTTTTAATGCCTGGTATAAGGCGCTGTGCTCAAACCAGCTACGGGTAATGCTGCGATAACTCACTTCATCACTTGCCAGCTCTTTTAGCACTTCCATTTCGGTACGTGCATGGCTTAGCATGTCAACAAAATTGTAAATCACAACATTTAAATCGTTGCCCAACAAATTGTGTATGTTGTTCACCAACTGCTGACCATCGTTGTAATGCACCACTTTGGTATAGCTGCATTTAATATCGTCTCTTTTTAATCGCTTTAGCTGACCTTTAAAAAACTCTTCTTCAAATAAATTTTTACCGCCTTCTTCATCATCGTTTTTCCATTGCACCGGAAATTGTTTTTCTATATCAATAGGTAATAAACCGGCGAGGATAGCATTGCGGCAATATTGGGTTGCTGTTGGTAAAATGCTGTAAAATGTATCTTCTTCCAAAACCCTGAAACATTCCGAAAATATAGGCTGAATGGATTTCCACTGGTCGAAGCGAAGGTTGTCAATAATCAGGAAAAACGTAGGTATTCCTTTCTCTAAAGTAGGCAATACTTTTTGGGTAAATAATGTATGGCTCATCACAGGAACCTCTTTCGCTTTTTTATTGATCCACGACGCATAATTTTTTGAAATGAACTTGAAAAATTCGGTGTTGGCTTCGCTTTTTTGAGTTTGAAACACTTCCTGCATTTCGGGGCTGTCGCTCTTTTCCATTTCCAGTTCCCAGTACGTCAGTTTTTTATAAATGTCCATCCATTCGTTGTAATCGGGATTGCTGTTCAAAGCCATAAACAAGTTGCGAAACTGTTGCTGGTATTGCTGCGTAGTTTTTTCTGCCACCAGCCTTCGGTTCTCCAATATTTTTTTCAGCGAATGCAGCACCTGGTTTGGATTTACGGGTTTAATCAGGTAGTCGGTTATCTGGCTGCCAATGGCTTCTTCCATCAGGTTTTCCGTTTCATTTTTGGTAATCATTACCACAGGAACGGTTGGGTTTATTTCTTTGATTTTTGCCAATGTTTCCAAACCTGTTATGCCGGGCATACTTTCATCCAGCAGCACTACATCTACGGCATTATCTTTTACATAATCAACCGCATCAAAGCCATTGGTAAAGGTTTGTACTTCATAGCCTTTGCTTTCTAAAAACAAGCGTTGCGATTGCAGATTTTCTATCTCATCATCTGCCCAAAGTATTTTTGCTAAAGCCATCGTTGTCATGTTTGGTGAAACGCTTAAAAGTAAGAGAGATGTGATATTGGGCGATAAAAAGTTTTGGTAAAGTGAGTTTGTGAGTAGTGAATGGCGAGTGAATGTTTTATTCTGAACGTTTCAAAACTCAACCCCCGAGTATAATTCTGATAAAGGGAAATGATAGTTAATACTCTGAATATGGAATGTCTCTGATTGGGATAAATATTCTTTGAAAAGCCAGTTGTCATCTGACTGTTTAATGTAATGCTCAACCTTTATGGAAAGCGAATCTATAAGAATGTATTCTTTCAGGCTGGGTATGGAACGATATAGCAAAAACTTATCGCCTTTATCGTAAGATTGCGTTGAAGGTGATAAAATTTCAACAATCACAACCGGATTCATTACCGTATCAAATGCATCGTCCAGCATTTTTATTTTACCGCAGATAATCTGCGAATCAGGATACGTGTATAAAGTATTGTACGGGATGTGCACCCTTAATTCTCTTCCATGAACTTTACAGGGTTTTCCTTTTAAAAAGCTTCCTGTTTCTCTGGTAAAGTTCATTTGTAGTTGACTATGGTTAAGACTTCCGCCTGCCATGTCAAATATTTCACCCTGATAATATTCGTGTTTTTCTAATGAAGCTCTTTCAAAAGCAAGATATTCTTCCTGCGTATAAAATCTTTTAGCGGTGCGAATCATATTATCTCGTCTTGTTCCTTCAAAGGTCAGTCTTTTTAAAATAACTTCTTTTCAAAACCGTTTTTAAACTTATCTTAATAACTCACAAGCGCATTTATAATATTTTTACCCCAACAAAAATTTTTGTTTTGAAGAGATTCGTTTTTACGTTCGTTACTGTTTTGTTTTTCATTCAATTATTTGCACAAAAACAAACTGCCGATAACAGTGGTTATCAAATTATGGCAACCGTTACGCCGTTTTCGCATGTGCAATTGTACCTTGGTTCTTATTATGGCAAATACAAAACGCTTACCGATTCGGCTGTAACCGATGGCAACGGAACAGCGGTTTTTAAAGGCACTAAAAAGTTAGATAAAGGCATTTATTTTTTGGTGAGTCCGCAAAAGAGCATTTTGTTTGAAATCCTGATGGATGACAAACAGCACTTTTCTGTAAAGGCTGATACTTCGCATCTCGACCAGGTTCAGTTTGCCGGCTCGGAAGAAAATACACAATTTCAGGATTATACAAAGTTTTTAGCGCAGCACATTCCTAACATCAATGTGTTGAAAGCATCGCTTTCCAACGCAAAAACAAAAAGCGATTCTGCAAAAATTAATGCTGAGTTGCGAAAAGAAGATGATGCAATGGCGGCGTATCGTCAGAACATAATTAAGAACGATTCGGCTTCGATGCTGGCCTTGTTTTTTAAAACCATGAAACGGCCGGAAGTACCATCTAACGTAAAGCCCAATAGTGCCGAAGCGTTTTATTTTGTAAAAGAACATTTTTGGGATGATGTGCCGTTTGATGACATCCGTTTACTGCATACGCCTTTCTTCGATCCGAAGATTGATGAGTATTTTAAATATTATGTTTCCGCACAGCCCGATAGCGTTAGCCAGGAAGTGAATTACATGCTTCTTTCATCGCGCACCAACAAGGATATGTTTCAATATTTGTTGGGAAAGTTTACCGATAAATATATCAATCCTGAAATCATGGGTCAGGATAAAGTGTTCCTTTTTTTGTTTGAAAATTATTTTTCAAAAGGAGATACTGCCTGGCTGAAACCTGAGCAGCGTAAATATATTTTTAACCGTGCTTACAGCCTGATGGCAAACCAGATTGGAGAACCCGCGCCACAATTGGATTTAACGGATACATCGGGAAAAACACATTCATTATACAGTGTAAAAGCACCGTTTACTTTTGTTGTATTTTGGGATCCCAATTGCAGCCATTGTAAAATAGAAGTGCCGCGCGTAGATAGTATTTATAAAGCCAAATGGAAGAAAGAAGGCGTAAAAGTTTTTGCCGTGAATACTGCCGATGCAGCGGTGAAAGACTGGAAAGGCTTTTTAAACGAACATCACCTGCAAGACTGGACAAATGTGTATCAAACCAAAGAAGCTAAAACGGCTGATGAAACGGCCAACCGCGCTAATTATCGCCAGTTGTATGATGTGTATCAAACGCCAACGATGTACCTGCTGGATAAAGACAAACACATACTTGCCAAAGGCCTAAGCCTGCTGCAGTTTGATGAAGTGATGAACCATCAGACAAAGACGGAGGCGAAGTAGAAGGTGCAAGATTCAAAAGACAAGGTACAAGAATACAAAAGTCAAGTATAAAATGTACGGATTGAAAACAAAAATGCAATAAAAACGAAACTGACCTTTGACTACTACCACATGAAAACAATACTTTTCTTTTTTTGTTTTGCCCTTTTTTCTATCACTGTTCATTCGCAAACTTTATTTACTTATGGCAACAAAGCGGTAAGTAAAAATGAGTTTGTAAAAGCCTTTGAAAAAAATCCTTCAATTGATACAAGCAGCCGCGAAATATCACTAAAAAATTATCTCGATTTATACATCAAATACAAACTGAAAGTACAGGCGGCGCTTGATGAAAAATTAAACCAAACCGATGAATACAAAAGCGAAGCTGACAACTTTAAAAAAGATCTTGGCAGAGACAGCCATCAACAATGAAGCGAATGTAAACAGCTTGGTTCACGAAGCATTTTTGCGCAGCCAGAAAAGACATTGAATTGGCGCAAGTATTTGTTCCGTTTGGTAAAAATGGCGATACACGTTGCGGCATTTGCAAAAATCAATGAAGCTTATTCTTTATTAAAAAAGGGTAAACCTTTTACTGAAGTGGTAGCTCAGTTTGCAACCGATTCTGCTACAAAAGCAAACGAAGGAAACATTGGCTACATCACCGTGTTTACATTGCCTTACGATGCCGAAAATATTGTTTATAATTTGAAGTCCGGCGAGTTTGCAAAGCCCTATCGAAGTGCAGTCTGGTTATCACATTTTTAAAGACATCAGCGAACGACCTGCATTGGGTAAACGGAAAGTGCAAACCATATTATTTGCCACTTCTCCATCGGCATCAGAAAGCGAAAAAGAAGCAACGAAACACATTGCCGATTCTGTTTACAATCTTATACAATCCGGTGCTGCATTTGCCGATCTGGCAGCGGTGTTTAACCCAAGAACCCGTAATGGTCATGGTACTATCGAAGTAAGTGTAGGTCAATACAGTTCTGACTTTGAGCGGGCTGTATTTGCGTTGCAAAAAGAAGGAGAGGTGTCGAAACCATTCGCGACAACTTATGGTTACAATATTGTAAAATTGATTGAAAAAGAACCGGCGGTTGGCGATACAAGCGACATCACGATTAAAGCAGCGATGCAGGAGAAAATAAAAGCCGATGACCGGCTACTTATGGCAAAACAAAATTTACAAAATAAATGGAGAGAAGCAACAGGCTATCAACCTGTTTCTTTCAACAAAGAAGAACTTTGGAAATTTACAGATACGGCATTGCGAAACGGCAATCCCGCATTGCATGTTGGTAACATTGGTTATAATACCATTCTGTTTGTTTTTGCGGATAAAAAAATATCAGCAACGGCCTGGGTGCGTTACGTGCAAATGAGGCTGAATGAAAATAGTGCAAAACCAAACTATGAACAATGGTTTCCCGAGTTTATCGGCTATGCAACAGTGAACGATTATAAAGAGAACATTGATAAATTTCATCCTGAATTGAAAGATCAATTACAGGAATTTAACGACGCCAATTTATTGTTTGCTGCCATGGACAAACACGTATGGAGCAAGGCTTCTGCTGACACGACGGCTTTGTTGAAATACTATCAATTGCACAAACAAAACTACAAATGGATGCCCGGTGCAAGTGCCATTGCAATAACGGCAAACAACAAACAAATTGCGGCTGAAATTGCTCAAAAATTAAAGGAGCAACCCGCCGGTTGGCGCAACATTATAGAAAGCTATGGAAGCCTTGCGCAAGGTGACAGCAACCGTTATGAAAAAGACCAGTTGCCTCCACAAGCTAATGCTAACATACAGCCCAATTCGCTAACGCCGATTGTGCCTGTAAATGATGGAAAAGGATATTTATTTTTGTACATCACAGCGGTTCATACACAACCTGAACAACGCAATTTTGAAGATGCCAAAGGCGCGGTAATTAACGATTATCAGGAGGTGGTGGAAGACAAATGGATTGCACAACTGAAGAGGAAATACCCAATCAAAGTAAACGAAGGCGTTTTCAAAAGTATCAGATGATTTTCTAAATACAAGTGTTTGAAACACATAGACACAGTAGAAATATAGATTCCACATAGTTTCTCTATGTGCTTTTCTTATGTTCCTAAGATTCTATGTGTTTCAAAAAATCTCTTACTTAAAAAACTAAAAAAGCGTCCCGACAATGCCAGGACGCTTTTTGTTTTTGCCTAAATTTATTCGGCTTCGGCAACTACTTCTTTTACCTCAGGAATCATGCGTTTCATCATGCCTTCAATACCGGCTTTTAATGTTATCATCGAAGAAGGACAACCACTGCAACTGCCCTGCAACATCAAGTTCACAGTGCCATCGGTATAGCTTTTAAATTGTATGGCGCCACCATCCATTTCAACGGCAGGCTTTACATAATTGTCGAGCAATTCTTTAATTCGTTTTACCACATCATCATCGTCGGCAGCCACGGTGTTGCTGGCTTCCTGCTTAATTTTCGCCACTTCATCTTCGTTCACTACAACACCACCATTTTCCAGATATTCTTTCAAAAATTCTTTAATAGAAGGAATCACATCCTGCCAGTCTTCAGTGTCGCTCGTTTTGGTAAGTGTTACAAAATTGCTTGCAATAAACACACTTTTAATAAAGGGAAACGAAAACAATTCTTTCGCCAGTGGTGAAGGCCATGCGCTCATTTCATCCTGAAAATCAATGCTTTTGCCGGGATACAGCAGCTTGTTGGCAACAAACTTCATTGTTTCAGGATTGGGCGTCATTTCAGTATAAATAGAAATGACAGGATTACCGGTTTTTATCATAACAATTCGTTTTACTTCTTGTTTCTTTTATCAAAGCTCAAAATTACGTAAAAACAAAATGTGCGTTCAGCAAGATAACAATTTGTTACGCGGGAATGACAAAGAAAGCTGAGAGCGGTGAGTTATGAGCTGCGAGCTTTTAGCTGTAAGATACAAGTAAAGAAAGAAGTAAGCTTATTAAATATTCATCATCAACAATCAATGTTCAATGGTTAATACTTATAGCTCAAAGCTCACGGCTAAAAGCTCGCAGCTCATAGCTTTTCTTTTATCTTCGCACCCTTATGATTACATACGACAGATTTGTTTTGGAGAATGGATTAAGAGTGTTGGTACATAAAGATACCACCACGCCAATGGCAGTGGTAAATGTAATGTATGATGTAGGTGCACGTGATGAAAGTCCTGATAAAACCGGCTTTGCGCACCTGTTTGAACACCTGATGTTTGGCGGCAGCATCAATATAAAAGATTATGATGAGCCACTGCAAATTGCCGGTGGCGAAAACAATGCTTATACTACCAATGACCTCACCAATTATTATTGCCAGTTGCCCTTGCAAAATGTAGAAACTGCGTTTTGGTTAGAGAGCGACAGGATGTTGAGTCTGGCTTTTTCAAAGAAGAGTTTGGAAGTGCAGCGCAAGGTGGTTTGCGAAGAATTTAAAGAACACTACATCAACAAACCGTATGGCGATGCCTGGCATAAAATGCGCGAGCTGGCTTATACCGTGCACCCATACCAATGGATGACGATTGGTAAAAATTTAGAGCAAATCGAAAGCGCAAAATTAGAAGATGTAAAGGCATTTTTCTTTCAGCATTATACGCCTGCTAATGCCATTTTGGTGGTTGCCGGAAACATAACTACAGAAGAAGTAAAAGGGCTTACCGAAAAGTGGTTTGCGCCTATTCCATCAGGCCAAAAATACATTCATGCTATTCCGCAGGAACCGGTGCAAACAGCCCGCCGCGTGTTGGATGTTTATGCTGATGTTCCGCTGGATGCGTTGTACAAAACCTGGCACATGCCCGCACGATTGGATGCTGGTTATTATGCTACCGAACTGATTACTGAAATTTTAGGCGGTGGTCAATCCTCAAGATTATTTCAGACTTTGGTGAAAGAACAACAGTTGTTTTCTAACATTGATTGTTATCATTTTGGCAGCACCGATAAAGGTTTGCTTTGCATAGAAGGCAAGCTGGTGGAAGGCAAAACAATGGAAGAAGCTGAACGTGGAATTGATGAGGTATTGGAAAGAATTATTACTGAAAAAGTAAGCGAACTTGAATTGCAGAAAGTTAAGAATAAAACCGAGAGCAGCATTGCGTTTGAAGACATGACACTGATGAATCGTGCGAACAGTTTGGCGTATTACGAATTGCTTGGCAATGCCGATTTGATGAATGAAGAATTGGGCAAATACCAGGAGGTTACGGCGGAAGATATTTTAGCAAACAGCAAGGCAATTTTTAATAAAAACAATAGCAACACGTTGCGCTATTATAGCAAGAAATAAAGTTGAAAAGATACTACTATCAAGAGAACAAATCATTCATATTATTGAAGAAATGCCAGAAGAAGATTTTGTAAGTATTGAAGTGTTTTTAAGTGAATTGCTTCTATTTGAAAAGATCGAAAGAGGTTTAAAAGAAATGCGAGTAGGAAATGTGATTTCGGAAGAAGAATTAGATAAAGAGATTGATTCTTGGTAGTATTTTTTCTAATCTTTCTTCCAAAGCAAACTGCCATCGCCATAACTCAAAAATCGAAATTCATTTCCCAAAGCATACTCATAAATCTTCTTCCAATCATCACCCACAATCGCTGTAATTAATAACAACAAAGTAGATTGTGGCTGATGAAAATTTGTAATCAAACCATCAACGATTTTTAGTTCATAACCTGGTACAATAATAATTTGCGTTTTACAAATCAATCGTACCAACTGTTGCTTTTTTATCCAATGCAATAAGGCTTGCAAAGCTTCGGTTGCCGTTTGGTTTTGCGGCATTTTATACACTTCCCATTGCTGCAAAAACAAATCGTCAGGTTCAATATTTTCAATCATTATTGTTTTTACACCCAACCAATACAAGCTTTCGATTGTGCGTAAAGATGTGGTGCCAACCGCAACAATTTTATGGGAAAGATGAGCCAATAAATTTTCAATAAAAGCGGCCGAAACATCCATCCATTCAGCGTGCATGGTGTGTTCGGCAACGGCTTCCGTTTTTACGGGTTGAAACGTTCCGGCACCTACATGCAGCGTTACAAAATCGTGTTCAATGTGTTTTGTTTGCAAGCTTTCAAACACTGCATCTGTAAAATGTAAGCCTGCCGTTGGCGCAGCCACCGAACCGTTTTGTTTTGCATAAATAGTTTGGTATCGCTCTTTATCTTCCTCTTCCGCATCGCGGTGCAAATAGGGTGGAAGCGGAACATTGCCGAACAACTGCAATATCTCTGCAAAGCTTATTCTATCCACATTCCAGCTAAATTCAATTAAAAAAGAATCGGTTTGTTTTTGCACCTTTTTCGCTGTCAGTATCACTTCCTCCTTATCAGTTTTTATCCTGTTTACCAGAAGTTCCTTTTTCCATTTTTTTGCTCCGCCTACCAAACATTTCCACCTTACACTGTCTTGCTGCATCATGGCAGCGGTTACGTCTTTGTATTCATCCGAAGGTTCTAAACAAAACAATTCAATTGTGCTTCCGCTGGGTTTGGTAAACAGCAATCTGGCACCAATCACTTTCGTGTTGTTGAAAATAAGAAAGCTATGTGATGGTAAGAATTGCGCGAGATTTTTATAAATGGATTGTTCAATGTTTCCTTCTTTATAAATGAGCAGTTTACTTTCATCGCGCTCTGCTAAAGGATATCTGGCAATTTTTTCTTCGGGTAAAGGATAGGTGTAATCTTTTATCAACAGATATTCTCTTCTCATTGTTTATAACGCATGGGTTTTCCACACTGAAATCACATGTGGGTTTTAATTTTTTTATAATATCCGGCTCAAAATCAATAGCAGCAAAGCTTTCAGCTATGTTCACATCAGGTGGATAAAATAACACTTCCGTTTTAAGGATAGAAAGTGGTAAAACGTGTTATTTTGTGTCAATAAATAGTAATTCACAAATCAGATGACCGGCTTTCTTGGTGAATATGAATCCACGCTCGATCCCAAAGGTCGTTTCTTGCTTCCGGGAGCTTTCAAAAAGCAATTGCCCGAAGGCGAAAACACTTTTGTGCTTTGTCGCGGCACCGAAAAATGCCTTTGGTTGTATCCCTCTTCCAGTTGGAAACCCATATATGAAAAGTTAAGCGGTTTAAATGATTTTGACCCCAAAGTAAGGGAATTCCGCCGGTTTTTTTTAGGAAGCGCAAGTGAAGTGGAACTCGACAATGCAGGCAGAATGTTGATACCGCAAACGTTGAAAGAATATGCGGGTTTGCTGAAAGACATCACTTTGTCGTCGGCAACCAACAAACTGGAAATTTGGGATACTGTGAAGTACAAACAGCTCATTGAATCGTTAAGTGTGAATTTCAGCGACAATGCCAAAATGGTGATGGTTGATTATAATGTTACCATCTGATGAAAGAAGCAAACACATCAACCTACAACGCATATCATGTTCCGGTTTTGTATAACGAAACATTGGAAGCGTTGCAAATCAAAAAAGAAGGTGTTTATGTGGATTGCACTTTTGGCGGCGGCGGACACAGCTTAGGCATTTTAGAACAATTAGGTAATGACGGAAAGCTCATTGCATTCGACCAGGACGAAGATGCCCAACGCAATGTGCTGGATGACAAACGCATTGTTTTCGTGCCTAATAACTTTCGCCATTTGCAACGCTTTTTGCGCTTACACAAAATAGAAAAGGTGGATGGCATATTGGCAGATTTGGGAGTGAGCAGTCATCAGTTTAACGAAGGTGAACGTGGTTTTTCTATCCGGTTTAAGGGTCCGTTAGATATGCGGATGGATAAGAGACAAACGACAACAGCGGCGGATGTTTTGAAAAGCTACAGTGAGTTGCAATTGCATAAGATGTTTGAACAATGGGGTGAAGTAACGAATGCGAAGACATTGGCAAAACACATTGTTGAGCATAGAAGCAGGAGCTCTTTTACAACGGTTGAATCTTTTTTGTCTTCGCTGCAACCTGTAGTGAAGGGGGCTCCGAATAAGTATTTCGCACAAGTGTTCCAGGCATTGCGAATAGAAGTGAATGATGAGATGGGCGCTTTGAAAGATTTGTTGTTGCAATCGGTGAATGTGTTGAAAGAGGGCGGTCGCGTTGCCATCATCACATTCCATTCGGGCGAGGATAGACTGGTAAAGAACTTTTTTAAAAGCGGAAATTTTGAAGAGGAGATTGATGAAAATCCATTCATCAACACAGAAAGAAAAAAAGAGTTTCTTATCATCACTAAAAAGCCAATTGTTCCAACAGAAAAAGAGGTAAAACAAAACGGCAGAAGCAGAAGCGCCAAGCTTCGTGTGGCAGAGAAAATATAAATGTAGAAAGCTAACTATAATCAATGGCACGTACAAAAATAAAAGTATCGCTCAGGCAAATCGTCAACTATGGTTGGGTAGTGAAGAATATTCCATTTTTCCTTTTTCTTGCGGTGCTTGCTGTGTTGTATATCGCCAATGGTCATTATGCCGATAAAACAGTTCGCAACATCAACGTAACTGCCAACGAATTGAAAGAATTGCAGTACGAATACAAAACTGCCAAAAGCGAACTCATGTATAAAAGCCGCGAAGCCGAAATGGTGCAAGCCGCAGCCCCGTTGGGTTTGAAGCTTTCACCCGAACCACCGATGCACATTGTAATTGATGAAAATAAGGACAAAAACAAATGAAGCCTGCACAAACAATAGAAGTAAAACGCGACATCCTCTGGAGGGTGTATTTGTGTTTTATCATATTGGTGATTGTGTGTTTGTGCATCATTAGTAAGGCCGTAAAAATTCAGCAGGTAGAAGGAAATAGCTGGCGCGCGATGAGCGATAGTCTCCATCAAAAAATTGAAGAAGTAGATGCCGAACGCGGTACCATTTATAGTGAAGATGGACAGATGTTAAGCACCAGCATTCCGCAATTTGATATTTATATTGATTTTGGTGCAGAAGGTTTGCGCGATAAAAGTGGAAAAGCTTTCAGAGAAAACATTGATTCGTTAAGTTATCATTTGGCTCACTTGTTTAGCGATAAAACCAAAGCCGATTACAAACGCATTCTAACGGAAGGCTACAAAGAAAAAGACCGTTACTTTTTATTGCATAGAAAAGTAAGCTTTCGTGATTATCAAAAACTGCGCGCGTTTCCACTGGTAAGATTAGGAAGAAACAGGAGCGGTTTCATAGCGGAAGAACGTAGTATTCGTTTGAATCCTTATCAAATGCTGGCTTACCGAACCATTGGCTTGGAAAGAGAAAACGCTCAGAAAATTGGTCTGGAACAATCTTACGACAGCATCCTGAAAGGCACAACAGGCAAACGTTTGGTGCGCTCGATTGGTGGTGGTGTATCGCTGCCGGTTGATGAATCGCTCGATATTGAACCCGAAGATGGAAAAGATATTACCACCACATTGGATGTACACATCCAGGAAATTGCCGAGAATGCTTTAATGAATATGATGCAAAAGAGCGAATCGCAAACGGGCACTTGCATCGTAATGGAAACGGCAACCGGCAAAATTAAAGCGATTGCCAATTTAGGTCGTCATTCCAATGGCACTTATTGGGAAGATTACAATTATGCCATGCGCACATCCGAACCGGGTTCTACCATTAAACTGGCTACATTATTATCTGTTTTAAGTGAAGGGAAAACAAGCATCAACACTCCCGTTGAAGTGGGCAACTCAGGCGAAGGTTTTGTTGGAGTACGCGAAGTAAATGAAGCGGAAACCATGCCCAAACCAATAATGACGGTAGAAGAATGTTTTGCCAATAGTTCCAATGTAGGCATGAGTAAAATTGCATGGAACGCTTTTGCTTCACAGCCATCAAAGTTTGCAGGTTACCTGCATCAGCTACGGTTAGATTCTGTAACAGGAATTGATTTATTAGGCGAAACCAAACCTCGTTTACCCCGCCTCAATAAAACCAATGAAGGACTTCATGCAATGGTTACTGCAAGTTTTGGTTATGCCATACAAGTAAGCCCGTTGCAAACGCTTACATTATACAATGCAGTTGCCAACGGTGGCAAAATGATGAAACCATACCTGGTTGACAATATTCAGAAAGATGGTGTTATCATTAAGCAATTTAATCCTACTGTTTTGCGCGAAAGCATTAGCAATCCTTCAGTTGTGAAAGCTGCAAAACTTTGCATGGAAGCCGTTACCAGCTTTGGAACTGCCAAAGCTGCGTTTCAAAATTGCGCTTATAAAGTAGCCGGTAAAACTGGCACTGCGCACGTTGCCGATGGTTTTTACAAGTATGATGATGGTGTGTATCAGGCATCGTTTGTAGGTTATTTTCCGGCTGAAAATCCACAGTTTACCTGTATTGTGGTTATCAAAACAAAACCACATGCAGTGGTTCATTATGGAGGTACGCTGGCTGCGCCGGTTTTTAAAGAAATCTCCGACCGTTTGTACACTTTGTATGTGCGCCAAAACGGTGGTGTTCAATATGCTGGTAATTATAAAAATGACAGCATCAATTACTCTTACACTACTTCAAAACGCGAGATGAACATCATTGAAAATACATTGAAGTTTCCTGTGGCTGGCGTAAGCAATGATAACGAATGGACAAATCTTTCCAAAAGCGGAACAGCATCATCAGAACAAGGTATCAATGTATCTTCTAAACAAATGCCTTCGCTGCAAGGTATGGGATTGAAAGATGTTTTGTATTTGTGCGAAAACATGGGCTTAAAAGTAAGTGCAAAAGGAGCAGGAAAAGTAATAGCGCAATCGGTACAAAGCGGAACGCCCATCAGCAAAGGACAATTGGTAAAAATAGAATTGAATTGATAGATTGAACCACGAAGCCACAAAGTTTTGCAAGGTTCACGAAGAAGATAAATAATAAAACAAATGTCTTTGTGCTACTTTTTTTCTTAGTGTCTTAGTGATTCAAAAAACACAACATGGCGAATCTTCAAAACATATTATACAAAGTGCATCTGCAGGCAATCAATGGCAATACAAACATTGAGATAAATGATGTGCAGATTGATTCGCGCAAAGTAAGCAAAGGGTCATTATTTGTTGCCATTCGCGGAGTGGTAAGCGATGGACATTCCTTTATAGATACAGCTATTGAAAAAGGTGCAAAGGCAATTGTGTGTGAAGAATTCCCGCTGATGTTGGTTGAAAATATCACTTATTTAAAAGTAAGCAATACACACGAGGCTGTGGCTTATATCGCACATCATTTTTATGGCGAACCATCAACCAAAATAAAACTCGTCGGCGTTACCGGAACCAATGGAAAAACCACAATCGCAACCGTTTTATTTAAGTTGTTTTCCAAGCTCAATTATAAATGTGGCTTGCTTAGTACGGTGCAGAATCAAATTGCAAACGAAGTGTTGCCTTCGACTCATACCACGCCAGATGCGGTTAGTTTGAATGCTTTATTAAAACACATGCTTGACGAAGGTTGCACGCATGTGTTTATGGAATGCAGCAGCCATGCCATCCACCAGCATCGTATTACAGGCTTGCAGTTTACCGGCGCTTTGTTCAGCAACATTACACACGACCATTTGGATTATCACAAAACGTTTGACGAATACATCAGAGTAAAAAAATCATTCTTCGATCATCTGCCTTCTTCTGCATTTGCTATTTCAAACTTAGACGACAAACGAGGAACCGTGATGTTGCAAAATACATCGGCGCATAAATACTATTACAGCCTTAAAAATATGGCTGAATTTAAAGGCAAAATCTTAGAGAATGCACTCACTGGTCTGGTAATGATGGTGAACGATAAAGAAGTTCATTTTCGATTGATTGGCGAGTTCAATGCATATAACTTATTGTGTGTGTATGGCGCGGCAATTTGTTTGGGCGAAAACAAAGATGAAGTGCTTCGCGTGTTAAGTTCTTTGGATGGCGCTGAAGGTAGGTTTGATTATATCATTAGCCACAACAACATCATTGGTATTGTTGATTATGCACACACACCTGACGCTTTGGAGAATGTATTATCTACTATAAAAAAATTGCGCAAAGGATATGAGCAGGTGATTACCGTTGTAGGTTGTGGTGGAGATAGAGACAAAACAAAACGCCCTGTTATGGCGCAGGTTGCCTGCGAATTGAGTGATAAGGTAATTCTTACAAGCGATAACCCACGCAGCGAAGATCCGGAAGAAATTATAAATGATATGAAGGCAGGTTTGAACAGCGCAGCCAAACGCAAAAGCAAAATCATTGTTGACAGGAAAGAAGCAATAGAAACTGCCGTAGAAATGGCCAACAAAGAAGACATTATCCTGGTGGCAGGAAAAGGTCATGAAAAGTATCAGGACATAAAAGGCGTGAAGCACAGTTTTGATGATAAAGCAGTGTTGAGAGAGTGTTTTGAATTGATGAAGAAGTGAGTGTTGGATAGTGAGTTGTGAGTAAGAAAAAAGTGACAAAAACAAAAGTGAGATGATAGGGGCATAACACAGATCCCACATCTTACATCGAACATAAAAAGATGCTATACTATTTATTCAATTGGCTGGGAAAAGAATTTCATTTGAGCGGCGCAGGGCTGTTTCAGTTCATTACGTTCCGTGCTGTGATGGCTGTTATTTTATCGCTGCTTATCGCAACCTTGTATGGCAAACGGTTGATCAATCTTTTGAAGCGAAACCAAATAGGCGAAACCGTGCGCGATTTGGGTTTGGCTGGCGAGCAGCAAAAAAAAGGAACGCCAACGATGGGTGGCATCATCATTTTGCTTTCGGTGCTGATACCTACATTACTCTTTGCTGACCTGGATAAAGTGTATATCCGCCTCATGATATTGTGCACGCTTTGGCTTGGAATGATTGGTTTTCTGGATGATTATTTCAAATTAAAAGCAAGAAAAACAGCGCAGCAAAAAGGCGAAAAATATCAAAAGAAAGATAAGGACGGACTGGCTGGTGTTACAAAAGTTATCGGGCAAATCGGCCTGGGAATTATCATTGGCGTAACACTTTATTTCAACAGTGCCGTCGTAGTGGAAAGAGAAATCATCACGGTAAATGGTGTTGAAAAAGGTGTTCACGAAGGCGAAAGAACTTTGAATGAAATTACAAGAGTGCGCGATGGAAAAGAAACTCGTTTTGCAAGAGTAAAAACACCGATTACCACTATTCCGTTTGTAAAAACGCATGAATTTAATTATAGCAAACTAATAAGTTGGATAGGCCCGGGCGCAGAGAAGTTTACCTGGATTCCTTACATCTTAATTATCACATTTATCATTACTGCAGTATCAAACGGCGCCAACTTAACCGATGGCCTCGATGGTTTAGCAGCAGGTGTGAGTGCTATAATTGGTGCAGGTTTGGGCGTGTTTGTTTATGTAAGTGGTAACTATTTGGTGGCCGATTATCTCAACATCATGTACATACCCAACCTTGCTGAGCTATCCATTTTTGTGGGTGCGTTGGTGGGTGCTTGTGTTGGCTTTATGTGGTACAACGCGTTTCCAGCACAAGTGTTTATGGGCGATACAGGAAGCCTTGCATTGGGCGGCATCATAGCATCGCTTGCCGTAATTGTAAGAAAGGAATTGCTGATACCTATTTTCTGTGGTGTGTTTCTGGTTGAAAATCTCAGCGTGGTGTTGCAGGTGAGCTATTTTAAATACACCAAAAAAAAGTATGGCGAAGGCAAACGCATTTTTTTAATGAGCCCGTTGCATCATCATTATCAGAAGAAAGGGTTTCATGAAAGCAAGATTGCTGTGCGCTTTTGGATTGTAACTATTTTATGTGTATTGCTTTCGATAGTAACGTTGAAGATAAGATAAGCCGGAACCAGGATGTTGAATGATTGAAATGATTAGCCTGATTGGAAGCAAGTAAATGAATCTTTGATAAAGAAGTAAAAAAATAACAGCAAAAACAAATCAGTCAAATCTGATAAATCATTATCAATCCTGGTTCAGATAACTTAAGAATATGAACAAAAACAAAACAGACAACGAAACGCAACCTCTGCTTACCGATAAGCCAATCTGGTCGGTAGCTATTTTAGGCGCAGGTGAGAGCGGCGTGGGTGCTGCTTTGCTAAGTAAAAAGAACGGATACGAAGTGTTGGTAAGTGATGCAGGAATGATAAAAGATAATTACAAAAAGGAATTAACTGATAACGACATTGAATGGGAAGAAAACGGACATTCAGAAGAAAGGATTTTAAGTGTTGATGAAGTGGTGAAAAGCCCGGGCATTCCCGATAAAAATGAATTGGTAAAGAACATAAGAAGCAAAGGCATTCCGGTAATTAGCGAAATAGAACTTGCCTTTCGTTTTACAGGCGAAAGCAAAATTGTTGCCATCACAGGTAGTAATGGAAAAAGTACCACCACTTCAATGCTGTATCACATTTGTAAAACGGCTGGATTGAATTGTGCTATTGTGGGCAATATTGGATACTCGTTTGCAAAGCAAGTGGCAGAAGATCCAAAGCCATTATACATCGCTGAAATTTCATCTTTTCAATTGGATGATATTGTTGATTTCAGGGCGCATATCGCCATCTTATTAAACATTACAGAAGATCATTTAGACAGATACAATTACAATTTCGATAATTATATCAGCAGCAAATTTAAAATCATTAATAAACAAACACCCGACGATTACTTCATCTACAATATGGACGATGAAGTAATTATTAAAAAATTAGAAAGCGTTTTAATCACCAGTAAATTATTGCCATTTTCTATGAAACAAGAACCAAAAAAAGGAGCTTTTGTAAAAGGCGACCAGATCACCATGAAAGCCAACGATGAAAGAGTTAGCATGAACATTTACAACTTTGCTGCAAAAGGCAAACACAATCAGGCAAACACAATGGCAGCAGGCATTGCAGCACTTACGATGGACATCCGCAAAGAGAAAATCAGGGAAGCCGTGGAAAGTTTTGAAACGCTGGAACACCGCATGGAGCCTGTGGCTGTTGTGCGCGGCGTTGAGTTTATCAACGACAGTAAAGCTACCAATGTCAACAGCACCTGGTTTGCGCTGGAAAGCATGATGAAGCCAACCGTTTTAATATTGGGTGGTGTGGATAAAGGCAACGATTATTCAGCCATTGAAGACTTGGTTAAGGAAAAAGTAAAGACCATTGTTTGCCTTGGCGTTGATAATAAAAAAATACACGAAGCGTTTGATAAAATCGTTCGTGTGATAGACACTGCGTCAGCCGTTGATGCAGTGAAACAATCGTTTGAAGCAGCCGACAAAGGTGATGTGGTTTTGTTAAGTCCGGCTTGCGCTTCGTTCGATTTGTTTAAGAATTATGAAGACCGTGGAAAGCAATTTAAAGAAGCTGTGAAGGCTTTGTAAGCCGTTTTTGTTTATGGCAGATTTACTCTATTTACAACAACCTTTCCGTCATCTCAGCAGCAAGGCGAAAGGTGATAAATACATTTGGAGCTGTGTGCTGTTGCTGGCTTTGGCATCGGTGCTGGTAGTGTATAGCGCTACCGGATCGCTGGCTTATAAAATGTACAAAGGCAATACAGAAGTGTATTTGTTTAAACAGCTTTCCTTTATTGTTATCGGCTTGCTCATTATTTATTTTTTGCATCGCATCAACTATACAATCTTCTCCCGTGTTGCGCTGATACTGTACCTCATATCCATTCCTCTTTTGATTTACACCTTATTTTTCGGCGCGCAAATAAATGAAGGCAGCCGTTGGATAAAACTGCCCGTCATTCACATGACGTTTCAAACCAGCGACTTTGCAAAAGTGGCCCTCTTTATGTATTTATCAAGGCAATTAAGCCGCAAACAGGAAGTAATTAAAAACTTTAAAAAAGGCTTTATTCCACTAATCATTCCCATCGGATTGACTTGTATTTTAATCATGCCGGCTAACCTTTCCAATGCTTTATTAACAGGAGCTACTTCGTTAATATTATTATTCATTGGCAGGGTTCCCATCAAATATTTGTTACTGTTGATGGGTGTTGCTTTACTGCCTGTTTTATTGATTGTTTCTATTGCCATAACTACCTACACAGGCAAAACCTCGAATGGCACAAAGGAATTGAGCAAAACCAAATTGTCGGAAAGCCTTACTTCCATGGGACGATTTGGAACCTGGGTAAGTCGTGTGCAGGATTTCATTTATGCCAAAGATGATGCAGTTCCTTACCAGGTTCAGCAGGCAAACATCGCTATTGCTAATGGCAGTTTGTTGTATGGATTGGGACCAGGCAAAAGCAGGCAGCGTAACTTTTTACCACAGGCTTACAACGATTTCATTTATTCAATTATCATAGAAGAATACGGCTTATTAGGTGGCGCGTTCATCATTTTTATTTACATGATTTTTTTGTTCCGGTGCATTAATATTTTTAAAAGATGCCCGTATGCTTTTGGCGCTTTTCTCGCACTGGGCTTGAGTTTCAGCATGGTGATACAAGCACTTGCAAATATGGCGGTAAATGTAAATCTTACGCCTGTTACCGGCGTTACTTTACCTCTCGTAAGTATGGGAGGAAGCTCGTTTTTATTTACCTGCGCAGCCATTGGAATTATACTAAGTGTAGCAAGAAATGTGGAAGTGTTAGAGCAGCCCCTAACCCCTAAAGGGGAACCTGAAACAGCGTAAGTAAGTTTACTTTGGTTATTGATAAATTTAAAAATGAAAGAAGTTATTAATAAAGAACAAGCTCATAACTCCCCTTCAGGAGTTGGGGGCTTTCGTTTTATCATCGCCGGCGGCGGCACAGGAGGACATATTTTTCCTGCTATTGCTATTGCCAATGCAATCAAAAAATTGCAACCTTCGGCACAATTTCTTATTTGTTGGAGCGAAAGGAAAAATGGAGATGGAAAAAGTTCCGCAGGCGGGATATAACATTGAAGGTATTGACATTGCAGGATTCAACAGGAGTAACATTCTTAAAAATATTTCATTGCCGGTTAAACTGATAAAAAGTTTTTTTCAGGTGCGCAAAATTATTAACGCTTACAAGCCAGATGCAGTGATAGGAGTGGGCGGTTATTCTTCCTATCCGGTGTTGAAATATGCGCAAAAACAAAACATCCCCACTTTCGTTCATGAGAGCAATTCGTTTGCAGGGAAAAGCAATATTTTATTGGGTAAAAAAGCAACCAAAATATTTGTGGCTTCCAACGGTATGGATAAATTTTTTCCAGCCGAAAAAATTATTGTAACAGGCAATCCTATTCGAAAATCTATTTCTCACATTACTATTTCGCAACAGGATGCGTTAACCTTTTTTGGATTGGAAAATGATAAAAAAACAATACTTGCCATCGGTGGCAGTTTGGGCGCACGAAGCATTAATGAAGTGATGGCTTATCATGTGGCCGAACTGGCTTCTTTGAACGTACAATTAATATGGCAAACCGGTAAAACAACAGCCGATGTTTATTTGCAACGCGGGAAAGGAAAATCATTTGTTTGGGTGAACGATTTTATACATGACATGGATAAAGCGTATGCGGCGGCTGATGTTGTGATTTCACGTTCCGGCGCGATGTCGGTAGCTGAACTCAGTGCTGCAAAAAAAGCAGTGGTGTTTGTTCCATTTCCCTTTGCAGCAGAGGATCACCAAGCCGAAAATGCAAAATATCTGGTTGATAAAAATGCAGCTTTAATGGTAAAAGATAATGAAGCGCAAGGCAAGTTGTTCAGTACAGTTACTAATCTTTTATTTGACCAAAACAAACAACAGCAATTAGAAACCAACATTGCAAAGCTTGCGGTTACAAATGCAGATGAAGTCATTGCAGAACAAATTTTACAATCCCTGTAATACGATCTTTAGAATGAATCAAAACAATCAACCATCATCGCCCTTGCTTCCACCCGATGTAAAAATAAATTCTGTTTACTTTATCGGCATCGGCGGCATTGGCATGAGTGCGCTGGCTCGTTATTTTAAAAGCAAAGGTGCAAGTGTGAGCGGCTATGATAAAACGCCAACTCCACTTACCGATGAGTTAATCCAATCAGGAATTGAAATTCATTTTGACGAGAACATTAACCTCATTCCAAAAGATGTGGACGTGGTGGTTTATACGCCTGCTATTCCGAAGGATCATAAAGAGTTTTTGTTTTATAAAGAAAGGGATTATACAGTTGTAAAACGCAGTGACATATTGCAATGGATTACGCAAAACTCATTCAATATTTGCATTGCCGGAACGCATGGAAAAACAACCATTACTACAATGACTGCGCACCTTCTTCGCGACAGCGGATATGGCGCAAACGCTTTCCTGGGTGGCATTGCAGCCAATTACAACACCAACTTCTGGAGTAGTGAAAACAATGTGGTTGTGGTGGAAGCTGATGAGTATGACCGTTCATTTCTAAAGCTCGTTCCCGATGTGGCAGTTGTAACAGCAATGGATCCTGACCATCTGGATATTTATGGTACGCCAGAAGAAGTTGAAAACGCTTTTATTCAGTTTACAAAGCAATTGAAGCCGGATGGTTTTTTATTAACCAAATGGGGCTTGCACCGAAGTAATGAATTGAATGCACCTCAACATTTGACTTATAGTTTTGACAATGAAAACGCAGATGTTTTTGCATCCAATATCAAAGTAGAAAACGGCTCTTATCGTTATGATGTAATCAGTAAAAACTGGACAATAACAGATATGGTGTTGCACATGGGCGGATTGCACAATATTGAAAACAGTATTGTTGCCATTACCATTGCAAAGCACTTGAATATTGAGGATGAAAAAATAAAAAGCGCAATCGCAAACTTCAAAGGTGTAAGAAGAAGATTTGAATACATCATCAAAAATGAAAAGCACATTTTGATTGATGATTATGCGCATCATCCCGAGGAATTACGTGCTTTAATTACTGGCATACGCAGTTTGTATAAAGATTATCTGACCATTATGTTTCAACCCCATTTGTTCAGTCGTACAAAAGATTTGTATAAAGAATTTGGCGCGGTATTAAGTCTTGCCGACGAGGTAATTCTTTTGCCTATTTATCCGGCAAGAGAACTACCTATACCCGGCGTAACAAGCGAACTTATTTTTCACGAAATATCCATCAAAAACAAAAGACTTTTATCTAAAGAAGTTGCGTTGCAGGTAATTGCACAGGAACAGCCAAAACTATTGGCAATGAGCGGTGCGGGCGACATTGATGCTTTAGTGAATAAAGTAAAAGAAAGCTTATTATAATATGCTGAAGCAACGCATCATAACATCATTATGGTGGCTGCTTGCCATTGCGGTGGCAGGTTTGCTGGTGGCGGCTGTTCAACAAAAAAAGCAATCTCTTTGCACTGATATTAAAGTTGAAATTGAAGACAATGAAGGACATCCATTTGTTGATGAAAAAGACATTGTAACTACTTTAGAAAACAATGGTGCTGCTGTTGGCAAACGAAAAAGCGAAATTCAACTGCGGGCATTAGAAAAAACGGTAAAAACAAACGCATGGATTCAAAATGCAGAACTGTATTTTGATAACAACAACATTCTGCAGGTAAAAATAAAAGAGCGCGAACCGATAGCAAGAATTATTACTGTAAATGGTTCTTCTTTTTATATTGATAGTGCCGGAAAGAAATTGCCATTAAGCCCCGATTACACAGCGCATGTTCCTGTGTTTACTTCTTTTACGTCTGATAAAAAGCACCTTTCAAAGCCGGATAGTTTATTATTAAATGAAGTAAAAAATATGGCTGCTTTTATTCAGCGGGATTCGTTTTGTAATGCTTTGGTTTCGCAAATTGTGATTACGCCGCAAAGCACATTCAATATAATTCCGGTGGTAGGTAATCAAACCATCATTTTTGGGAATGCGGATAGTTTAGAATCGAAGTTTAGCAGGTTGACTGCTTTTTACAAACAAGTGTGGGCGAAGAATGGTTTTGAAAAATATGAAACCATTAATGTATCGTTTGCCAACCAGGTTGTAGCCACAAGACGAGGCGCACCAAAGCCTTATGTAGACTCAGTTTTAGTGCAGCGAATCGTAACAGCTATGCGTTCGGGTGTTGATATTTTAAAAGACTCTTCGTTCTTTTTTCACGAAATTGATATAGCGCAAAAAGCAATGCCCGATACGGCAGTTCAGCAGGCAGTAATGGCTCCTGTTGATAGCACCGCAACTGTTAATAATAATATGAATAAAACCAAACCTGGTTTTAAAGCAAAAACAAAATCAACAACAAAGTATCGAAACAAAAAACGATAAAGTGCCGGTAATGCCAAAAGGAACAACACCCAATTAAATCACATTAATGTGAAGAAAAATAATGATTGCATATAAATGTACACGATGTACACTTTTGCATCAAAATAATGTTGAATTTGCACCTTACAATTTCTTTGAAACAAAGGACGCAAAAGGAGAATCCTGTATCCTTGCTAATGATTTTTTTGACGTTGTGTTTTAGCAGCAAACCACAGATTACTTATATCAATTTTTGTATCAGAAATAGCGGCGGCAGCTTTGTTTTTGATGTTGCAATGCCATAAAGAATGTAAGCCTTGAGCAGTAGAAATTGGAAATGAGAAAACAACTAAAACACGAATAGATATGAATGTAAACGACGCGCCAATCATCGTAGGTTTAGATATTGGCACAACCAAAATCGCTGCTATTGCCGGACGAAAAAATGAAACAGGTAAGCTTGAAATTTTAGGCTTTGGTCGCGCCAATAGCAACGGCGTGCAACATGGCCAGGTGTTAAACATTGATCAAACTATCAAAGCCATTCAACAGGCATTGATGAACTGCTATGAAAGCAATCCCGATCTTGAAATTAAAGAAGTGTATGTGGGTGTTGCGGGGCATCACATTAAAAGCCTGCAAACCCGCGGTGATATTGTAAGACAGGATAGCGAAACCGAAATTCGCAAAGAAGAAATTGAACAGTTAATCGAAAATCAACGCAAAACATTTATACCTGCAGGTGACCAGATCATTGAAGTAATACCGCAGGATTTTCATGTTGATAATTTTCAAAATATCAAAGACCCGGTGGGCTACAACGGCGTGAAAGTTGGCGCTAATTTTCACATCATCACCGGAGATAGAAATGCGATTAGAAACATCAATCGTGCGATAGAAAGAAGTCATTTAAAAACAAAAGATTTAGTGTTGCAGCCATTGGCATCTGCTGCTGCTGTAATGAGCGATATTGATATGGAAGCAGGTGTAGCCATTTTAGATATTGGTGGTGGCACCAGCGACCTTGCTATTTTTTATGACGGTATTTTAAAACATACGGCTGTAATACCGTTTGGCGGCGAAAACATTACCAATGACATCCGTTTGGGATTGGGTGTTTTGAAAAGCCAGGCAGAAGCGATGAAGATGCAGTTTGGCAGCGCGCTGGCAAATGAAGCACAGGACAATGCGTACATTACCATACCCGGAATAAAGGGAATGCCTGCCAAGGAAATTAGCGTGAAAAATTTGGCTAATATCATTCAGGCCCGCATGAGTGAGATACTTGATTTCGTTACTTATCATTTAAAACAAATCGGGTTGGAACGCATGTTGAATGGTGGTATTATTTTAACAGGCGGCGGCTCTCAGTTAAAGCATTTGATGCAGCTTACCGAATACACAACAGGTTTGAATGCACGTATTGGTTTTCCTAATGAACACCTGGCTCCGGCTCACATTGATGAACTGAAGAAGCCCATGTATGCAACCTGTATTGGTTTGATACTAAAAGGCTACAGCGATTTTGAAAATCAAAAGAAAGATTTTGACACATCATTCGCTCGTGTTGAAATTCCGCAAACGTTGAAGAAAGAAGAGTCCGTTGTTGCAAAAGAAAACATTGCTGCAGCAGCAGCGCCTGCAGTTGACATCAGCAAAAGAAAAAAAGGTTTAAACTCATTCTGGGATAAATTTAAAGACAGCATCATTGACCTTTTTAAAGAAGAAGGCGATATGGAAATGAAGTAGTGAAGAGTGAGTTGTGAATAGTGAGTGAATGATTTGCCTGATTAATAATAATTTATCTCCAACCTATAACTCACAACTCACTATTAAAATTGACAAAAACAAATACAACTAAAAAACAATAAAATTTTTCACATGATTCATTTTGATATTCCGAAACAAAAGTCTTCGATTATAAAAGTATTGGGCGTTGGTGGCGGTGGAAGCAACGCAGTGAACTTTATGTATGGTGAAGACATTGAGGGTGTAGATTTCATTATTTGTAATACCGATTCCAAAGCATTAGAGCAAAGCAAAATTCCAAACAAAATACAGTTAGGGCCGCATCTGACACAAGGCCTTGGTGCAGGCGCGAATCCTGAAGTGGGTAAGCAAGCAACTGAAGAATCGCTCGAAGAAATCAAGCGCATCCTGGAAGTGAACACACGCATGGCTTTCATTTGCGCAGGAATGGGTGGTGGAACCGGCACGGGCGGTGCTCCTATCATTGCAAAAATTTGCCGCGATTTAGGCATATTAACCGTTGGCATTGTTACTACACCATTTCCATTTGAAGGTCCGCGCCGCATTGCGCAAGCTGAAAACGGCATTAAGCAATTGGAACCTTATGTAGATACTTTGCTTGTTATCAGCAACGATAAATTGCGGATGCAATACGGCAACTTAAAAATGCGCGAAGCGTTTGGAAAAGCCGATAATGTGTTGGCTACTGCAGCAAAATGTATCACTGATATTATCAACAGCCGCGGACATATTATTGTTGACTTTGCCGATGTATGCACAGTAATGAAAAACGGTGGCGTGGCAATTTTAGGAAGTTCGGCCGTAGGTGGCGAAAACCGCGCCCAGCGTGCCATTGAGGAAGCTTTGAGCTCGCCATTGCTGAACGACAATGACATTAGCGGAGCTAAGTGGATTTTAATTAATATCAACAGTGCAGAAGGTGAGAACGAATGCACAATGGATGAGTTGGAAATTATCAACAACCATCTCCGTTCGCAAGCTGGTGAATTTTCGGATGTGATCGTGGGTATGGGTTACGATAATGCATTGGAAGATAAAATAGGCATCACTTTAATTGCAACCGGCTTTGAGCAAAAAGACCCGTTTACAAAAACGGCACCACAGCTAAAGCTGCAACCGAAACAAGAGAAAGTGCTGATGTCTTTAAGTGATAGCAATGAAGCTCCCAGGCAACCTGTTGTTCAGGGGAAAGAAGAAAATCCGTTGATGCCAAAGTTATCTGAGCCGGTAGTAGAAACAAAACCATTTGTAGCTTCTTCACAACCGAAAACTATTGTGCCGGCTGAAGAGGAAAAAATGATATTGCAATTTGATTTTATACAAGAGCCGAAGCCTGAACAGAAGCCGCAAATTGTTGCCAGCGAGCCAGAGCATTTACGCATGGAATACAAAGAAAAGCCTGAAGTAAAAACAGTTCATCATCAGCCTGTGCAGCCGGTTCATCACACACCGCACTACAACAGCTTTTTAAGCAAGCCGGCGAATATTTATGCTGAAGCTGCAAAGCCTCAAACAACGTCGCAGCAAGTGTTCAGCCGCAACAGCCGCAAACTTATGTTCAGCAACCTGCACAAGCACCGCAACCCGTTAAGCCAGCAGAGCCCGTTGTTCAACAACCGAAAGTGCATAATCCTTTTGGTGGCGAAAACGAAGAGGATGTTCAGCTTGAATTAGTGATAAAACCAAATGGAGGAACACAACCTGTTCAGCCGCAAATGCAAGGCGGCGGAGATTATGGTATTGAATCGAACGAAGAAATGGAGAAGAAAGCACGTGCACAACAGCGTTTGGCAAAGCTGCGCAACTTGTCGTTCAACATGAACAATACCGAAGTGAATAATGAGTTTGATAATGTACCAGCTTATGTGCGTCGCAATATGGAATTATATGGCAACGCTATGAACTCAAGCGCAGAAAATTATTATAGTAAAATAACAGTGAATAAGGAAGGTGGCAAGGACGCTAACCTTTCTACTTTGAATACATTTTTAGATGGCAAGAAGCCAGATTAATATTGATTGAAGGTCGTGTTTTTAGTTGTATCTCCCCGGTGGTTTTCTATCGGGGATTTTTTTGTTTTGTGCGATTTGTTGCTTTACAAAATGGCTGCTCTTTTACTTCTTTCCAAGTGAATGATGTGCCTTTGCCTTTTAGAAAAACGAGTAGTATCTCAGTTTGAAAATACAGTGTCCCGCAGATGACGCAAATAGCAGCAGATTCATATAGTTTATCAGCGCAAATCAGCGAAATCTGCGGGACAAATTCAAAGTGATACACTACGGAAAAACGGTTTGTTGTACTGGTATCATTTTTTTCTTTGAATTTTGATGTCATTTTCGTATGATAACATACAAATCGCTTATGCTTTTTTGTCATTTACTGAGTCAATAAATCAATTTGGTTTTTGAGGCTTTCTATTGCTTACACCTCGTTTTGTTTTTGAGCAAATTTTTTCTTTATAAATGATACTTTGAAATAATTAAAGCCCTTATCTTACCCGCTCTTTGCAAGAGGATTTTTATGAAGCAATTGTTGTTTGTCATTTGTCTTTTACACATCGTTTTTTATTCGTTTGCTCAAAAGAAGAATGCGGCGTTTCAGGTGCACATTCACAAAGCATCATCATTGATAAATATTGATGGTAGTGGCGATGAACCGGCATGGCAGGAAGCCGAAACTGCCGGTAACTTTTTTATGGTGTTGCCGATGGATACCAGTTATGCGCAGGTGAAAACAGAAGTGAAAGTAACCTATGACGAACACTATTTTTATTTGCTTGCCACCTGCTACAAAGCAGTGAAAGGTGTGAACATGGTGGAATCGCTGCACCGCGATTTTACGTTTGGTAAAGAATGATAATTTCCTTCTTTTTATTGATCCGTTTGAGGACGGCACCACAGGTTTTTCGTTTGGTGCAAATGCCGAAGGCGCACAGTGGGACGGCACCATGTATCAGGGCGGAAGTGTAGATTTAAACTGGGATAACAAGTGGCTTTCTGCTGTAAAAAACGACAGCATAAAATGGGTGTTCGAAGCTGCCATTCCTTTTAAAACATTGCGTTACAAAAAAGACTTGTTGCATTGGGGAATCAACTTTAGCCGCAACGATTTAAAGACAACCGAAAAAAGCAGTTGGACACCGATACCGCGCCAGTTTCCAACCGCATCACTGGCTTATACCGGCACATTGGTTTGGGATGCCGCGCCGCCTACACCACACAGCAACATTTCCATTATTCCTTATGTTTTAACCAGCACCCATAAAGATTTTACCAGTACGCACCCATCAATTATTTCGGGCAGTGAAGGTGTTGACGCGAAGATTACTTTTTCTACAGCTATGAACTTAGACCTTACAGTGCATCCCGATTTTTCGCAGGTTGAAGTGGATCAGCAGTTAATTAATTTAAGCCGGTATGAATTGTTTTTTCCTGAAAAAAGACAATTTTTTTTAGAAAACGGCGACCTCTTTGGCAATTTTGGTTATGCCGATATTCGCCCTTTTTTTTCAAGAAGAATTGGCTTAAACGTTCCAATCAATGGAGGCTTGCGATTGAGTGGCAAGCTTAACAAAACCTTTCGGATAGGAGTGATGGATATGGAAACAGCCGGTAACACAGAAGAAGGTATGCCTGCTGAAAACTATGCTGTTGTTTCGTTGCAGCAAAAGATTTTTAAACGCTCGAATATTGGGTTGATTTACGTTGATAAAACTGCATTGGATTATCATCCTTTTTATAATGACAGCATTAAAAACATCGCTACACCATCCAACCGCAATCTTGGTGTTGAATACAACCTGGCTTCCTCAAACAATGTATTTACCGGAAAAGCTTTGTTTTTAAAATCGTTCACGCCGGGCAAAAGCGGCAGCGATTTTACACAGGCTGCTAACCTGCAATACAGTAGCCGCAAATGGTTGATTTATGGGCAGTATGAATATGTTGGCAAAAACTACAATGCAGAAGTGGGCTATGTTCCGCGTACCAATTTTATTAAGCTGAATCCACAAATCACTTATTACTTTTTCCCCAAAAGCGGTATCATCTTAACACACGGTCCGCAGCTAACTATGAATTATTTCTTCGACACGAAATTTCACGGTACCGATCATGAAGATGTGTTTGCCTGGCTGTTTGCGTTTCGCAACAAAAGCACATTATCAGTGCAGGCGCAAAACGATTATGTCAGATTATTAGCGCCATTCGATCCTACCAATGTATCCAAAGATTCATTGCCTACAGGCAGCATTCATCGTTACAACTTAATAGGTTTTGATTATGCTGCGCAACCCCAGCACACATTTACTTATACAGCTACTTTGCGGTATGGTACTTACTATGATAATGGGCATTTATTTACGGCTGGCGGCAGCCTCGGTTATCGTTTTCAGCCTTATGTAAACATTACCATGAATGCCAACTACAGCGACCTGATGTTGCCGCAGCCCTGGGGCAACAAGCACTTCTGGCTCATTGGGCCGCGCATTGATATAACGTTTACAAACACCTTATTTTTTACTACTTATATTCAATACAATCAGCAGGCAAATAACATCAATATTAATTCGCGTTTTCAATGGCGGTATAAGCCCGCTTCCGATTTGTTTATTGTTTATACTGATAATTATTTTTCAACACCTTTTGGGGCAAAAACAAGAGCCCTGGTTATCAAATTGAATTATTGGTGGAACCCGTAAGATAGGGATTGAATATTAAACTATTTCTGATTCATGATTTCTGATTTGTGAATGCTGAAGCTCGCACTATCAAAAGCTTTTATCAAATAGAATTGTGCGCCACACCAATTCAAATTAGTTCAAATCAAAACTTCATTTTATCAAGTAATAACTATCCTCAATAACCTATAAATCTTATTTATCTTAAGCATCCGGTTCAGGACTAATTATACGGGCAAAACAAAAAGGCTGAACATTTGTTCAGCCTTTTTGTTGATATAAAATTATCAATCAATTATTGACCACCATTATCATCATTACCATCACCGTTTCCATTATCATCACCACCTAAATTCAATGGATAACCATACGTTTCATCATAACCAGGATAAACGCCTTCAAGCTTAACCGTTCCGGTTGCGCTGGCCAACGCCGCATTCAAATCGTCAACCGATTTTACTTCCTGACCATTCACACTTAAAATAATAAATCCTTCCTGAATGCGGCTGTTTTTCAACGCACCGCTTCCTAATTTTTTAACCTGAACACCGCCGCTGATGTTGTTCTTTTTAGCAGTAGCTGCATCAACTGTTGCCAGTTCGCCGCCAAGCCTGTCGCTGAGTGTTTCAGCTTTTACCTGTGCATACGTACCCGATTTATTTTTCAATATAACAGGTACTGTTTTCTCGCCACCATTTCTTGCATAGGTAACATCCAGTTTATCGCCGGGTTTGTAGCGAGATAACTGTTCCTGCAATTCGGCACTGCTGTTAATAGTAACACCATTTATTTTGGTAACGAAATCGCCTTTTTGAATGCCTGCTTGTTTGGCAGCGCCATCATCGGCAACACCCGTTACATAAATGCCATCACCATCTTTAATGCCATTGGCTTTCTTTTGTGCATCGCTAAGTGTTTCCGGGGCATAAGACAAGCCCATGTAGCCTCTTTGCACCGCGCCATACTTAATTAAATCGTTCACCGTTTTGCGAGCAATGTTTACCGGAATAGCATAAGAGTAACCTGCATAAGAACCTGTTGGAGAAGCAATGGCTGAATTAATTCCGATTAGCTCCCCAGCCGTATTCACCAGCGGACCGCCACTGTTACCAGGGTTTACAGCCGCATCAGTCTGAATAAACGACTCAACAGGTGATTTGCTTTTGTTAATGCCAATAGAACGTGCTTTAGCACTTATAATACCTGCAGTAACAGTAACATCAAGCGTAAGCGGATAGCCTATTGCCAGCACCCATTGACCCAGCTTTACATCATCGCTGTTGCCATATACTAAATAGGGCAAATTTTTGCCGGCATCAATTTTCACCACAGCAAGGTCGGTGCTCGGGTCGGTACCAATTACAGTTCCTTTGAAAGTTTTTCTGTTTGATAAAGTAACGGTTATTTCATCAGCACCTTCTACTACGTGATTGTTGGTAACAATGTAGCCATCATCACTTATTAAAGCACCGCTGCCGCTGGCACGTTGCTCAGGAATGGTTTGCGAACGCGGGCCGCTGAAGAAATCGCCAAACGGATCATTGTCTCCAAAAAAATCGGAGAATGGGTTTTTACTTTTAGGCAAATTATTAGTAACCTGGCGTGCTTTTGTTCTTGTTTTTATATGCACAGTTGCCGGCGTTGCCGATGAAGCCGCAGCCGTAAAATCTACCGTACTGCCTGGTGTTTTATCGCCAAAAAAGCCTGCATAGTTTACAGGCAGTTTGCCGCTGGAAATTTGATTGTCGGAGTAATCGCGCTGGCTATATTTACCATAACCCCAAACACTCAAAACGGCTGTGGCTGCACTAATCAATACCACTAAAAATACACTTTTGAGTTTCATCTGTTTTTTTATTTTAAGATTTCAATAAAGCAAAATTTGTTCCTTTCGATAGCAAATAAACAACACCGTTTAACGCTCCGTTGATAGCAATTTTCCAATTAACATAAGTTTGACGAAGACTGTCGTAGTTGTCTTTTCTTTACAAAGTTCGCAGAAAATATGACGCAAATGAGGAACAAATAAAATAAAAAGATGCGAAGCTGTCATGTCAAAAAATTAGAAAAGAAGTTTTGAAATGAATAACATTGCAATTCAAAATGTTCTTGCCATGACCAGTTCAGTACATCCCCCCGTTGTTTGTTTTGGTGAAGTTTTATGGGATTTTTTACCCGATGGGAAACAATCGGGTGGCGCGCCCATGAATGTTGCTTATCACTTAGGAAAGTTGGGTAAAAACCCTGCAATGATTTCGCGTGTTGGCAATGATGCACTTGGTAAAGAACTGATTGATGTGATGAACGAAAAAAGCATCAATACGAACTTCGTTCAGATAGATGAAAAACTACCGACAAGCACTGTGGTAGCGCGTTTAAAAGACAATCATGAAATGGTGTACGACATTGTACAAAACGTTGCTTGGGACAATATTCAGTATAATGAAACATTGAGTAATCTGGTAAAGAATGCCGATTATTTTGTGTTTGGCAGTCTTGCTGCCCGCAGTGCCAGAACAAGAGCTACGTTGTTTCAACTGCTGGAAATGGCAAAAACAAAAGTGCTTGACATTAATCTTCGCGCACCGCATTACAGCCGCGAACTGATTGAAACCATGCTTGCCAAGGCAGACATTGCAAAATTGAACGAAGCCGAACTTAAACTCATTACAGAATGGTTTATACCATTTCAAAACGATGAAGAGTCTATTGCTTTTTTGCAGGATAAATTCAATATTCACATTATGGTTGTAACAAAAGGTGCTGAAGGCGCTTTGCTGAAAGTAGAAAATACTTTGTACAGTCATGAAGGTTATTATGTAACGGTAGCCGATACAGTTGGCAGTGGTGATTCGTTTTTGGCGGCTGTTATTTTTCAATTGCTCGACCGTATTCCTTATGAGCACATTTTAGATTTCGCCAATAAATTGGGAGCGTTTGTTACTACACAAAAAGGTGGTTGTCCGGTATATCAATTGAACGAAGTAACCACAAGTAGTTTTATAAGAAGGAAATTATAAATCAATCCCTTTTGTTTTATCATAAAAATGGGAAGGCGCAAAGAATGCCCAGTTATGCTTTTGTTTTTGCCCTTTTTTTAATGCTTCTGCACAATGCAAATCATTTTAAATAAATAAAGCTTTTTCATTTCATCATCCCTATCCAATAAATCCCGAACAGCTCATTTATCCCAGTTCAGACATCAATCATAAAATCGTACAATAAGTGTTCGTTATCGAACACTTTCTCTTTTATAAATTGCTAAAAGCCTTATCTGCATTGCGTTTCAGCGTTGGCATAAGCGTTGGGAATTGTTAATCGTTGATAAACAAATAGTATCAATTAACCATTAAAAATTAAAAATTGACAATCATCAATCGCTTCTTATGATAAAGAACTTTTTCACTATCGCCCGGCGCAATTTGCTTCGTAACAAAGGGTTTTCTTTTATCAATATTTCAGGTCTTGCCATTGGCATGGCGAGTGCTATTTTGATTTTATTATGGATACAAAACGAACTAAGCATGGACAGGTTTCATGCAAAAAAAGACCGCCTGTACATTGCTGCCAACCGCGATAAATTTAATGGTGAAATTTGGGCTTGGACCACGACTCCCAAAATTTTAGGACCTACACTAAAGCTTGAATACGCAAACGATATTGAAGACGTTGCCAGGGTAAACGAAAACGGTTTTTTGTTTACGGTGGGTGATAAGCACTTAAATGCACGAGGCTATTTTACCGATCCGGCTTTTCTTACCCTTTTCTCTTTTCCTGCGCTGAAAGGCAATGCCAGTACCGCTTTAAGCAGTGTAAGTAACATTGTGGTTACTGAAAAATTTGCAAAGAAATTATGGGGTACAACTGATGCTGTTGGCAAGGTAGTGCGCATTGACAGTACTGATAATTTCACCGTTACTGCTGTGCTCAAAGATTTGCCCAACAACACTACTTTCAGCTTCGAATATCTCTTGCCCTGGCAATACATGAAGAAGTTAGGCTATGATGATGAATACTGGGGTAATAATTCTATTCAAACTTACATATTATTAAAGCCGGGTGTGAGCCATGATGCGTTTGATGCGAAGATTAAAAACATAACCATTAACCATACAAAAGATGGTGAAAGGAGCACCACGCAAGTATTTACACAAGCGTTGAGTAACCGATGGCTGTACTCAAAATCGGAGAACGGAAAGTTTGTAGCAGGTCGTATGGAAATGGTAAAACTGTTTGCCATCATTGCGCTTTTTATTTTACTCATTGCCTGCATCAATTTTATGAATCTTTCCACTGCAAGAAGTGAAAAGAGAGCAAAAGAAGTTGGTATTCGCAAAGTGGTTGGCGCGCAAAAAGGTTCGCTGGTGGCACAGTTTATAGGCGAAAGTATTTTGCTTTCATTTATCGCTGGAACCCTTGCCATTATTATTGTTCAGCTTTGTTTATCGCCATTTAACACATTGGTTGGCAAAGAACTTTACATTGGTTATGGCAACGTTTGGTTTTGGCTGTTTTTTGTTTCGTTCATTTTATTTACGGGTTTTATTGCGGGCAGTTATCCGGCGTTTTATTTATCCTCTTATCAACCTGTAAAAGTATTAAAGGGAACGTTTAAAGCGGCTCATGCTTTGGTAACGCCACGTAAAGTGCTGGTGGTATTGCAATTTACGTTTGCTATTGCGTTAATCATCTGTACCATTATTGTTCAACATCAAATAAAGTACGCGCAAAGCAGAGACACAGGTTATAAAAAAGACCAGTTGGTTTATACTTCCATACAAGGTGATATAAGCAAGCATTACGATGTTATTAAAGATGAATTGTTAAGCAGTGGTGCTGTTGTTGCTGTTACCAAATCGCAATGCCCGATAACACAGCGATACAGTGATAGCTGGGGCTTTAGCTGGTCGGGTATGAAACCGGGCGACGACAAATTAGACTTTGTAAGAATGGCTTCTGATGCAGATTTTGTAAAAACGATGGGCCTTACATTATTGCAGGGAAGAGACATTGACATTAAAAATTATCCTGCCGATTCTACCGCCATGTTGTTGAATGAAACGGCTGTAAAAATGATGGGTTTTAAAAACCCGATCGGCCAAATTATAAAAGACAATGATAAAAATTGGCATGTAGTGGGTGTGCTGAAAGACTTTATTTACGAATCGCCTTATGAGAAAGTACAGCAATTGATAGTTGAGGGCCCTGCATCGTGGTTTACTACCATTCATTTCAAACTCAATCCTCAAAAAACAACTGCGGATGCTTTGCAATTGGCAGAACATGTTTTTAAAAAATACAACCCTCAATATCCGTTTGATTACAAATTTGTGGATGCTTCGTATGCTTTAAAATTTCAGGAAGAACAACGTACCGGCACATTGGCTGGTTTGTTTGCTGGCTTAACCATTTTTATTTCTTGTTTGGGATTGTTTGGACTGGCAACTTACATGGCCGAAAACCGAATCAAAGAAATTGGCGTTCGTAAAGTATTAGGTGCCAGTGTTACCAATATTACCGCTTTGTTGTCGAAAGACTTTTTAACGCTGGTGATTGTTTCCTTCTTCATAGCATCTCCTATTGCCTGGTGGGCAATGAGCCAATGGCTATCTTCTTATACTTATCGTATCTCTATTGAATGGTGGGTGTTTGCAGGTGCAGGTTTGTTATCTGTATTCATCGCAGTAATAACGGTAAGTTATCAAAGCATCAAAGCGGCGATTGCCAATCCGGTGAAGAGTTTAAGAACAGAATAAGACTATGAGTGGTGAATAGTGAGTAGTGAGAAAAGAATCAGACAAATCAGTTAAATCATACACATCCTGGTTCAAACAATGATAAAGAATTATTTTAAAACTGCATGGCGAAATCTGATGAAGAACAAGGCTTTTTCTTTCATCAATATTCTTGGGCTAACTATTGGTATTACGGTGTGCATGATGATTTATTTGTTCATCATGAATGAATTTAGTTTTGACCGTTTTCATAAAAACAATGACCGCATTTATCGTGTAATGCGGGGCTTTGAAAGTGATAGCAAATTAAGTAGGGTTGCTTATTTATCCGGGCTTCATGCACCTGCACTGCTGAATGATTTCAAAGGGCAAATCGTAAGTGCTGTTCGCGTTAATGAGAACGATAATCTTTTTACAGTTGGCTCAAAATCTTTTCATGAAAAGAAAGAGTTGGATGTTGATACAGGGTTCTTTAGCCTCTTTTCATTCCCATTAATAAAAGGTACACCAACAGCAGTATTGAAGGACTTAAATAGTGTTGTGCTAACGGAAACCACAGCTAAAAAATATTTTGGAAGCGTTGATAATGCAATGGGAAAAATTATAACGCTGAATAAAGAAACACCGCTAAAAGTTACGGGTATTGCCAGAGATGTCCCTTCTAATTCGCATTTGTATTTTGATATTGTTGTTCCACTTGAAAGAGACAAGGATGCAGGCTGGATGACAAGATGGATTAATAATGGTGTGTATACTTATGTGCAACTTGCGCCAAATGTAACGCAGGCGCAAATTGAAAAACAGTTGCCTGCTTTCGTGGAAAAATATTTAGGCGGTGATTTGCGCAAATACGGTTATAAATGGTCTTTGTCATTAACGCCTTTGAAAGATGTTTACTTCGATAGCACAAGCCTTGATAGTATAAAGCATGGTGATAAAACGGTGGTATATATTTTTCTTTCCATTGCAATTTTAATATTGCTTATTGCATGCATCAACTTCATGAATCTTTCAACCATTCGTGCTGCAGAACGTTCAAAGGAAGTTGGTTTGCGTAAAGTATTGGGTGCATTGCGCAATAATCTTATTTGGCAATTTATTGGTGAATCAGTTTTATTAACAATCATTTCATGCATACTTTCTATGGGCTTATTATTGCTGGTAATGCCCTGGTATAATCAACTGTTGGGTTATACTTTGAATGTATCATGGAATGCCTTGCCTGTTTATTTATTTCTTGTTGGTGTTATCATTGTTGTTGGATTTTTAGCAGGCAGTTATCCTGCCTTTTTCTTGTCTGCATTCTCTCCAATTCAAGCATTAAAAGGCAAATTAAAATTGGGCAAAAGTGGCGCATCTTTCAGACAGGTCTTAGTAGTTGTTCAATTTAGCATATCTGTGTTTTTAATTGTTGGAACCATCATCATTACAAAACAAATGAGTTATGTAAAAAACAAGCAACTTGGTTATAATAAAGAACAAACGGTAATTGTGCCAATTGATAACGGCGATATTTATAACAACCTTAATTCTTTCAAAACTGAATTACAAAATCAAAGCGCTGTGCAATCGGTTTCGGCAATGAGTGGTGAACCCGGTGGCTATTTTGATGGACAGGTATTTGATGTGGAAGGCCATGCCGAAAAGTGGAATGCAAATACTGAATTTGCAGACTTTGAATTTGTAAAAACATTAGGTTTAAAAATTATTGCCGGCAGAGATTTTTCTTCTCAATTTCCAGCCGATACAACTGATGCAGTTTTGATCAACAGAACCGCTGCAGCCAAATTAGGATGGACTCCGCAACAGGCAATCGGCAAATGGATATTAAATACTGTTGTGGACAATGCGAAACGAAGAATAATTGGTGTGGTAAATGATTTCTATTTTCAATCTTTAAAACAGCAAGTAAACGGATTAGTAATTTCACCTGTACCCGATAGAAGACAAATATTGATAAAATTAAAACCGGGCAATCTACAGATAAGTCTTGCACTCATAAAAAGTGCATATAACAAAGCGGCGCCTGCCTACCCTTTCGAATACAAATTTTTAGACCAGCAATTTGGTGAGTTGTATCAGAAAGATATTCATCAGCAAACTATTTTATCTGTGTTTTCCTGTCTTGCCATTTTTGTTGCCTGCCTCGGATTGTTTGGTTTAGCCTCATTCACCGCAACAAAACGTTATAAAGAAATCGGTGTAAGAAAAGTAATTGGTGCATCGGTGCAAAGCATTGTTGTGTTGTTATCAAAAGATTTGTTGAAACCCGTTGTAATAGCAACCTGCATTGCATTGCCCGCAGGCTATTGGGTGATGAACAAATGGCTGCAAAACTTTGCTTATAAAACACCATTGAGCTGGTGGATATTTTTATTGGCTGCATTCATAATATTTGCCATTGCATTAATTACAGTAAGTATAAAAGCTATTAAAGCAGCAATGGCGAACCCGGTTAAAAGCTTACGAATGGAGTAAGTAGCCCATCCAACCTGCTCAAAGAGAAGGTTTTGCGAAAGACTTATAACTATGAACATCGATAAATTATTCAACGTCTAAAAATTGCTTTCTCAGGGAGAGCAGTTAGGAGGTTATTATGTTTAAAAATTATTTCAAAACCGCATTCAGAAATCTTGCTAGAAACAAGGTTTATTCTTTTATCAACATCGCAGGATTAAGCCTTGGTTTGGCTTGTGCCATGTTGATAATGTTATATGTAAAAGATGAAGTAAGTTTTGACCGGTTTCATAAAAATGTAAATAACATTTATCGTATTGTATCGAAACGAAAGGAAAATAAAATTACAGCCACAGGTGTTTTACAAGGACCAAGGTTTACGCAAAATATTTCCGGTATCAAGTCCTTTGTGCGGGTAGGTAACCGTTATGAAGATATAAAAACAGGAACATTTGTTCAATCGCAAAGTTTATTGTATGTAGATTCAAATTTCTTTTCTGTATTTACTTTTCCGTTACTCAGTGGCAATCCTAAAACCTGTTTAATAGAACCTCATTCAATTGTGCTAAGTGAAGATGCAGCGAAGAAACAATTTGGTACAACAGATGCTGTCGGCAAAATACTGATGATAAAAGAAGACAGCACATTTGTGCCTTATAAAGTAACGGCTGTTGCAAAACGTTGTCCTCAAAATTCTTCCATTCAATTTGATGTGCTCTTGCCTTTTAAAGAATCTGATGCAGATGCAAAGGACACTCATAACTGGTTCAACTCTTTTCTGAACACATTTGTTGTGTTGAATGATAAAGCCAATCCGCAAACAGTAGAAAAACAAATGCAACATTTTTATGTTGCTGATGCGAAACAAACTTTTTATGAAATGCTGAAAATTGATGGCGGAGATCCTAACGATATTCCTCTGGGTACCTACTTTTTGCAGCCTTATCTTGATATGCATTTAAATCCCGATTTACCAGCACAAAACGGCTTGAGCAATTCAAGTAATCCGATGTATTCATACATCCTTTCCGGTATCGCATTGTTTGTGTTATTAATTGCGTGTATCAATTTTGTGAATCTTACGATTGCGCGTTCTGTTAGAAGAGCTAAAGAAGTTGGCATTCGTAAAGTAGTTGGCGGCGATAGGAAACAACTCATCATGCAGTTTCTCGGCGAATCATTTTTCTTGTGCACTATTGCTTTTGTATTTGCAATTGTTTTAGCTCAGTTGTTGTTGCCTTTGTTTAATGATCTTGCCAATAAAGCCTTATCAATTTCTTATTTATACGATGCAAAATTACTTGCGGGTTATATCATCTTGTATATCATCACTGGATTGCTTGCAGGCTTTTATCCTGCGTTGGTTTTATCGGCATATAATCCTGTGCAAACTTTATACAGTCATTTTCAAATAGCAGGGAGAAATTATCTGCAAAAATCGTTGGTGGTATTGCAGTTTACACTGGCATCGTTTTTAATTATTGCCACATTTGTTATTTATTCTCAGTTTAATTTTTTAACTAAAACAGATTTAGGATATGACGACAATAACCTTGTTATCGTAAATAAAAGCGGGCTGACACATAACGATGCTGCTGTTTTTCAAAATGAATTGCTCAAAAATCCAAATATCGTTGGTGTTAGTGTAAAGAATGCCGGTGAATGGGGTACGGGATCAAAAAATTTGGCTGGTTCTATCATATACTTTACGAATGAAACGGTTGATGAAAATTATTTGTCTTTATTAAAAATTCCTTTATTGGCAGGAAGAAATTTTTCAGCAGCGTTTCCTGCTGATTCTATACAATCTGTTATCGTGAATGAAAGTTTTGTAAAAAAGGCAAACTGGAAAAATCCGGTGGGAGAGACTATCAATATATTGGGAAGCAGCAATCAAACGTATCGTGTAATTGGTGTGATAAAGGATTATCATTTTGCATCATTAACCAAAAAAATAACACCGCAATTATTTACCATGAACGGCTCGTATGGAACTTATTATATCAAAATAAAACCCAACACCGAAACTGCGAGTTTACAGTGGATACAAAAAACATATCAGCAGTTTTATCCTATGAGTTCTTATGCTTATGTATTTAAAAATGATGAAAACAGAAGGCAGTATGCTGATGTTGAAAAGTGGAAACAGGTTATTTTATTCGGTGCCATGTTAACCGTCTTCATTTCCTGCATTGGTTTATTTGGGTTATCAGTTTTATTAGCCGAAAAACGAACAAAGGAAATTGGGATACGCAAAGTACTCGGTGCATCGGTGCAACAAATCGTTACAACACTTTCAACTGATTTTATTAAGCTGGTTGTGTTTGCTTTAATCATCGCATCACCGCTTGCTTATATGGCTGCAAATAAATGGCTGCAAAATTATCCTTATCGTATTTCAATAAGTTGGTGGCTGTTTGCATTGGCTGGAATATTAGTGATGCTGATTGCATTGCTTACGATAAGTTTTCAATCTATTAAAGCCGCATTAGCCAATCCGGTAAAGAGTTTACGAACGGAATGAAGTAGTGAATGGTGAATGGTGAGTTTCGAAAGCAACTGCCCAAAAATATTTTGGTAATATAAACCCGATAGGGAAGGTTTTACGATTGGATAAAGGCAACGATTATGAAGTAACCGGCGTTGCTGCTAATGCGCCAAGCAATTCGCAAATTCAGTTTGATTTTATTACTTCATTCAACAATCTCGATGCAGCTAAAACAGAAGACTGGTGGACTGCCAATTATATCACTTACCTGTTGTTAGATAATGCCAAACATATAAATCCTTTGCAACAACAAATTGCAGCGTACATGAAAACCACCGTTGCCAAAGAACTGAAAATGACGGGCAGCGATTATTTGACTTATCATTTAGAGCCATTACTGAAAGTACATCTTTATTCTTCGCTCGACGGGCTTGAACCCAACGGAAACATTGAATACATCTATATTCTGAGTCTGGTAGCATTTTTAATTTTGCTGATTGCCTGCATCAATTACACCAATCTTGCCACAGCGCAATCAGCTAATCGTAGTACCGAAATTGGGGTAAGAAAAGTGTTTGGCGCGCAACGGAAACAATTGTTTTATCAGTTTGTATCAGAGTCAGCAGTACTTACATTTGGAGCTTTGTTTTTGGCCATTTTTTGCAGCATTGCCCTGTTACCGCTTTTTAACCAATTGAGCGGAAAATCAATCATTGCAACTTCATTGCTACAACCATTGCCTATAGCTGTCATGCTTTTGTTAGGCGTTGTGGTTACGCTTTTTGCAGGTGGCTATCCTGCCATTGTTTTATCCAATTTTAAACTCATTACCATTTTAAAATCGGGCTTTCGGGTTTCCTCGTCTGGCGGCGGTTTAAGAAAATCGCTTATGGTTTTGCAATTCGCCATTTCTATTTTTTTAATCACTGCAACCGTCATTATCCTGCAACAGTTGTCGTTTATCCAACATAAAAATTTAGGGCTATGATAAAGAACATGTAATTGTATTACCGGTTGACTATAAAATGCGCAATCAATACGATGCCCTGAAAAAAGAAATTGTGGCAAATACAAACGTAGCCAGCGTTTCCGGCGGTTACGAGTCGCCCGTTTCCGTTGGCTGGGGCGATGGAATTAGTGTTGATAACGGTGGCGAAAAAAAGAATTTGCTTGTGAATGCAATGCCGGTTGATCTGGATTATTTACAAACAATGGGTATTCAGATAGCTGCCCGGCAACGACTATACAATGGCTGACTTACAGCAAATTGATACATCGGCAAACACACAAAACCCGCACTATACTTACATGCTGAACGAAACCGCTGCGAAAGCCATTGGATGGACACCACAAGAAGCCATTGGCAAGACGATTGAATCGCATGGAAACGGCGTTGTAAATGCGGTGCTGAAAGACTTTCATATTGCTTCGCTTCATGCACCTATTAAGCCTGTGGTGATGTTTTTAGATCCCCGTTTTGCAAATGACATATTCATAAAAGTGAAAGGAGACAACCTGCCGTCAACGCTGCAATTTTTACAAGCGGTATGGAAAGAGCGCGTTTCCTGGCGACCCTTTGAATATCACTTTTTAGATGACGATTACAACAAATTATACATCGCTGAACAGCGCACGGCGGCTTTGTTCACTGCGTTTTCAACTATTGCGATTGTACTGGCTTGCCTCGGCTTGTTTGCGCTGGCTGCTTTCACCACTCTCCAACGCACCAAAGAAATTGGCATCCGCAAAGTACTGGGTGCAAATGTTTTCAATATTACCGCTTTGGTTTCAAAAGAATTTATGATCCTGTTATTAGTGGCTGCTGCTATTGCCACACCGCTTGCCCTGTTAGCAGCCAATAAATGGTTGGAGAATTTTGCTTACCGCATCAGCATACAAACATGGGTGCCCGCAATAGCTTGTGTTGGCGTAGTTGTGATTGCCTTACTCACTGTAAGCTTTCATGCAATTAAAGCAGCGATAGCAAATCCGGTGAAGACCTTGCGAACGGAATGAAGTAGTGAATGGTGAATGGTGAGTATTAAATCAAAAATTACAAATCATAAATCGGTTCTTATGTTTACAAATTACTTCAAAACCGCATTCAGAAGCTTGATGCGTAATAAGAACTACACTATTATCAACATTGCCGGATTGGCTGTTGGTATTGCCGTTTGTATGATGATCTTTATGATCATTCAATACCAAACAAGCTTCGATGATTTTCACGCAAAGAAAGATCGCATTTATCGTGTGTTGACTGAATCTCATCATGCAGATGCAGCAACTATTTCTTATGAAAGAAACGTGCCTTTTCCAATGCCTGCAGGATTGAAAGCGGCTTTCCCTCAACTTGAACAAGTGGCTCCGGTTTATGCAAGCCACAATGATGAGTTGCAGGTTCTTGATAATAATGGAACTCCTGTAAAGAATTTTAAAGAAGAGAGCGGTGTATTTTATACATCGCCTTCATTCTTCAACATATTTAATTTTCCCTTGCTCGCAGGTTCATATGAATCATTAAAAGATCCGAACAATGTATTGCTTACAAAAGAAATTGCTGAAAACTATTTCGGCGACTGGAAAACAGCAATGGGTAAAACCATTAAACTAACAGGATTTTATAGCGTGGGTGCAGGCCTGTTTCAGTTTCCGCCAGTAGTGTTGAAAGTGTCAGGTATTCTCGCAACCATACCGCCAAATACAGACTTTCAGCTAAAACTGGTGATTGCTTATGGAACAGATTTTACGGGTGATAAGCAATACGGATTTCAAAATCCCGATTGGAAGGGAACGGCGCCTGATTTTGGTTGCTATGTTTTGTTGCCGCCCAATATGTCGGTTGACAATTTTAATCAACAGCTAACAGCATATTCAAGAAAGGTATTACCGGCAGACAATAAGAATAGTCAAATCTTACAACCATTAAATGCGGTGCATTATGACACACAAGCAGGCGATTACAGCAATAAAACAATCAGCCATGAACTGCTCAATGTATTGTGGCTGATTGCAGCATTCATCCTCTTAATTGCCTGTGTAAACTTTATTAATCTTTCCACTGCACAAGCTATTAACCGTGCAAAGGAGGTTGGCGTACGAAAAGTTTTGGGAAGTAATCAATCTCAATTGCGGCTTCAATTCATTGTTGAAACATTTTTGATAGTTACAATTGCGGTAATACTTGCAGCAGGTATTACACTTCTCCTATTGCCTTATGTAAATAAACTATTAGAACTTTCGCTTTCATTCAACCTACCGAACAATCCCGCAATTGTTTTATTTCTTTTGGCTGTAACATTGGTTGTAACCGCACTCGCCGGTTTTTATCCTTCTATTGTTTTATCACGTTTCAATCCTGTTGCCGCTTTAAAGAGTCAATTAACAGTGAATGGAGCAAAGGGAATTTCATTAAGAAGAGGATTGGTAGTGTTTCAATTTATTATCGCACAGGCGCTCATTATCGGAACACTCATCATTGTAAAGCAGATGGATTATTTTATGAATCAGCCGCTTCGGCTTCGATAAAGATGCCATTGTAAATGTTCCTTTTCGTCCCGATAGAACCGGCGATAAGCTGACGGATTATGTAAAGCAGCAGTTATTGTTGAATGGTGTGCAGGCAGTAAGCTTCAATTCTAACTCCCCGATAGAAGATAACAATAACATGTTTAGCACATTCAAGTTTGATAATGCAATAAAAGATGAAGATTTCCAGGCAATTACCAAATTTGCCGACGACCAGTATGTGCCGACTTATAAATTAAAATTAGTTGCCGGAAGAAATTTGCAACCGTCTGGTTGGACAAGAGAATTTTTAGTGAATGAATCGTTTGTAAAAAGCTTAGGACTTAAAAGGCCGGAAGATATTATTGGCAAAGAAATAAGCATAATGGGCGGTCTTATAAAATGCCCTGTTGTGGGTGTGTTGAAAGATTTTAACGACAGGTCTTTGCGCCAAAGTTTGTCGCCATTGCTTATTGCCACAAACAGCACCATGTATCGCCAGGCTTCAATAAAACTTTCAACCACAAACATTGCTTCCACTATGCAATCCATTCAAAAAATTTGGCAGCAAACATTTCCAAATTATGTTTATGAATACAGGTTTTTAGATGATAAGATTGAGAGCTTTTACAAACAGGAAGACCAACTATCGCAGTTGTATAAAATTTTTGCAGCCATCGCCATATTCCTTAGCTGTCTTGGATTGTATGGCTTAGCCTCATTCATGGCAGTGCAGCGAATAAAAGAAGTAGGCATTCGCAAAGTGCTTGGTGCAACTACTTCAAACATCGTTTATTTGTTTTCAAAAGAATTTATCGCGCTTATCCTGATTGCCTTTGCAATTGCTACACCTATTGCATGGTATTATATGCACCAATGGTTGCAGGATTATGCTTATCGCATCAACATCAGTTGGTGGTTATTTGCCGCAGGCGGATTGGCTGCAATCATTATTGCATTGGCAACAATCAGTTTTCAGGCAATCAAAGCAGCGATTGCTAACCCGGTAAAGAGTTTAAGAACGGAATAAATGTAAAAAGCAATGTTTGTTTTTGCCACAATTTTATAGTTACACAAAGAATGGTTATTACAAATCGTGTAGCGGCGGATACTTCATATCAAAAGCTTCCAATGTTTCAACCAATGTTTTAGCAATGATGTATTCTTTGTACCAATTGTTGTCGGCAGGCACAATGGTCCACGGTATTTTATTGCAGTAAAGAAATACATCTTCATACATTTTGATGTACTCATCGCGCAATCCAATTTCTTTATAATCGGTTGCATCATACTTCCAGTGCTTGGCAGGATCGTCAACGCGTTCCTGCATTCGCTTTTCCTGTTCCCCTTTGGAAACATGCAAATAAATTTTGAGAATAGTAGTGTTATTATCTTCTTTCAAAAGCTGCTCAAAATTGTTTATTGCATTCATGCGTTGCTTTGCCTGCGCATCACTGCAATGCTTGTGCACACGCGTTTCCAGCACATCATCATAATACGAGCGATTAAAAATCTGTACCATTCCTTTTGCGGGTGTATGCTTATGGGCACGCCACAAAAAATCATGCGCTGCTTCTTCTTCGGTAGGAACACTAAACGAGTGCACCTGAATGTTTCTTGGATTGAAATGATTGAACACGTTGCGCAACACGCCATCTTTACCCGAACAATCCATGCCTTGTAAAATCAGGAGCAGCGAATGTTTTTTTTCGGCATACAACAGATTTTGCAATTCATCTAACTTCTTGATAATCGCTTTGGTTTTCTTTTCTGTAGCTGTTTTGGTAAGGTCTTTTGGTGCGCCCGTTTCTGTTTGTTGAAGTGAAATCGTCATGCTTATTTTTTGTGCCAAAACAAATCCAGTTTATATTGTTATGTCATCATCTTTTTTCATCGGCTGATGGTCCGTACATGCCCGGAACGGGAATATTCAAAAGGCGCAAATACACCGATAACTGCCCGCGATGATGATACACATGGTTAAATGCAAATGTGCGCAACACCACTTTGCGGGGCAATTGCAACAACACTTGTTCGCCGCGCCGCATTGTGAAAACGGCATTCATGGTTTCATCGCTTGCATTCTGTAAAATGTTGATGGCTTCTGCCATTTGTTTATCAAAGACATCAACAATTTCTTCAGTTGTTTCTCTTTTTTCTGGTTTGAAAACGGATGCGGCAAAGTCAAATTCAGAAGCAGAAATAATTCTGCCGAACCAAATCGGAATCTCCGCAATATGCGTTGCCAAACGCCCGATGGACATTGATTTTTCGTGTGGCCGCCATTCCAGTTTATCAGTCGGCACGCGCTCAATCATCTTTCTTGTATTGGCAGATTCTTGTCTTAATTCGAGAAGCAAAAGTTCAGCTATACGCATGTGTTGTAAAGGTTTGTTTTTGCCCTTATTTTTCGTTGTGAAAATACCATTCTTTTTTATGTAAAATGATATGCGTATTTGCAATTCTTTGGTAGAAATGCAATCGTCTTTTGCGTCGCACGAATCATTCTGTTGATTTGAGATTTCTGATGTGAGATTTGTGATTATGCTTGATGATAAAGAGTGATTATTATTGGCAAAAAACACTTGTTTCGATACACAGATGGCTTCATGCCTCGCTACGACGGATGCTGATAAAATTCCTTTATCTCGCATTTAATATTCTATCAATCGTTCATTTTTGAAACGCCGGATGATACAAATGCAAAGTGCTGCGTAAAAAGTCCTTATCTAAATGGGTATAAATTTCAGTGGTAGTAATGCTTTCATGCCCCAGCATTTCCTGTACAGCGCGAAGGTTGGCGCCACCTTCAACAAGATGCGTGGCGAATGAATGCCGAAACGTATGCGGAGAAATGTTTTTGTTAATGCCTGCTTTTTTTGCCAAATCTTTAATAATTAAAAACACCATCACGCGGGATAGTTGCTTGCCAAAACGATTTAAGAAAATAATGTCTTCATTGTCTTTTGCAATCTTTTGATGCACACGAATCTGCTCCCAATAAATGTTCAGATATTTGATGGCATCTGCTCCAATCGGTATCAATCTTTCTTTATCGCCTTTGCCAATTACGCGAATAAAACCCATGTTTAAAAACAGCCAGCTTTTGCGAAGATTAATCACTTCACTTACGCGCAAGCCACAGCTATACATCACTTCAAGCATCGCTTTGTTTCTTGCGCCATCCGGTGTGCTGACATTAATGGCAGCAATGATTTTTTCTATCTCTTCAAAGCTCAGTACATCGGGTAATTTTCGTTTGAGTTTTGGTGATTCAAGAAGCGCGGAAGGATCAGCCGTTACAATGTTTTCCATCAAACAATATTTGTAAAAGCTTCTAATGCCGGAAATGATTCTTGACTGAGAAGAAGGCAAGATATTCAGTTCGCCAATCCATTGAAGAAACTGCTGTAAGTCGCGTAGCGTAAGGGTTTGCGGTGTTTTTAAATGATTGGTCAATTGCAAAAAATCGGTAAGTTTCGTAATGTCTCTCAGGTAAGCTTCTACCGAGTTTTCGCTAAGCGATTTTTCCAATTGCAAGTAGCCTTTAAATCCTTTTTTATATGCTTCCCACATGAACGATTGAGTGTGAGTTTGCAATGTCGGGTTTTCTTTTAGTAAACAAAAAAGAAAGACATGTTTTAAAGGTTTGGTTTTGCCCATTTTTTGTCGAACAAATAATGTAATAGCCATTACTATTTAAACGCGTTGTTGCAAAATTTTTGAATGATTTTCACCACTGAGAATAATAAAAGGTTGAGATTTTGCAGAGCTTTTCTCATGGTAAACTCTATTGTTTCTGCCCTATACAGTAAGGAAAACTTGTATGACGCAAGAAAATTTTTCCAATAAAATTGGGCGATTTCTTATTTCCTCTTACTTTCGCGCCTCAATTACTCTACTAAATCAATAGACTTTAAATAGTAAATAAAACCAAACATAACATGAAGTTATTTACCTTATTAGTTTTTATCTTTTTACTTCAGAGCGTTCAAGCGCAAACCAGTTACCTCATTTCAGGTAAAATCTATGATTCTACTTCTACATCTGGTTTGGCGGGTGCTACAGTAAAAGTAAAAGGTGCAAAAGGTGCAACAGCTACCAAAGAAGATGGTTCGTTCCAACTAAAAATTTCGCAAAAGCTGCCTATCACTTTGCTTATCAGTTATGTAGGTTACACCGATCAGGAGTTTACCGTTTCAAGCGAAAGTTCGCCCATTGCCATTGCTTTAAAAACCGAAGATATTTATGCCAACCAGGTTGTGGTAACAGCTTCGCGTGTGGCAGAAAGCATTTTAAAATCACCGGTGGCCATTGAAAAGTTAAGTTTAACTACGCTTCAGCAAGCGCCGGCTCCGAGTTTTTATGATGCAATGGAAAACATCAAAGGTCTGCAGATGACCACATCGAGCCTAACTTTTAAAGTGCCTAACACAAGAGGTTTTAATATTCCCAACAACTTCCGTTTTATGCAGTTGGTAGATGGTGTGGATATGCAGGCGGCCACACTGGGCGTGCCATTGGGCAACGCTATTGGACCTACGGAATTAGACATCGAAAACGTAGAAGTAACGCCCGGTGCGGCTTCTGCGCTGTATGGTATGAATGCTATTAATGGTATGGCAAACCTGCTTACCAAAAGTCCTTTTAAATACCAGGGTGTAAGTGTGTATCAGCGCACGGGCATTAACCATGTAGATGGCATTGATGCGCCGCCCAGCATTCTTACCGAATCGGCTGTGCGTTTTGCCAAAGCCTGGAACAACAAATTTGCTTTTAAAATCAATGCAAGTTATATGCAGGGAACGGATTGGCGAAGCAATACAATGCTTGATCAAAATCCTAATAATTTACCCAGTGCCAACCCTAAATTTCCTTCCTTAAACGGAAATAACAATGTAGCTTATGATGGCTGGAATAAGTATGGCGATGATGCGCTTGCTGGCAGTAATTTATCATCTATTGGTGGCTTAACGATTGATGGAAAAACGACCCAGACCCTGCGCGTGGTAAGAACCGGCTATCGGGAAATAGATTTGGTTGACCCAAAAGTAAAGAACGCAAAGTTTGATGCTTCGTTGCATTACAAACCAAGTGAAAGCACCGAAGTGCAGTATGGCTACCGAATAGGAGAGATGGATGGCGTATTTCAGCGTGGCAATAAAGTAGCCTTACACAATGTAGTAGTGCAAAATCATAAGTTAGAATTGAAGGGAGCCAACTTTTTAATACGGGGTTATGTTTCGATTGAAAACACAGGACAGTCTTACAATTTAAAACCGCTGGCCGATAATCTTGATTTAAGAAGCGGCGGAAGCAGCAGCGTGTGGGCGGCCAAATACAAAACTGCGTTGCAGCAATATGCTACTAAGAATGGTGGCTTAACATCGGCAAATTTAGCGGCTGCCAATGTTTATGCAAGGCAGCAGGCCGATGCAGGTCGGGCCGAGCCTGGCACAGCTTATTTTAATGCTTTAAAAGACTCCATTATCGGCATCAACAACTGGGACATTAAATCGAGCCAAATACCTGATGCGCCGGCAACCGGAGGCGCTGCTTTGTGGCAAAGAAGCCGTATGTATCATGTGGAAGGACAATGGGATATCACTAACGCCATTAAAGTTGTGAATGTGTTGGTGGGCGCTGATGCACGCGTTTATCAGGTAATACCCGACGGAAACAATTTTGTTGATTTTTCCCGTCCTTTAAATGAACGAAACAAAACCGATTCTTCCACCGGCAACTTCGGACACGATCTGTATTACAAGAAGTTTGGTGGCTTTGTGCAAGCTTCTAAAACCTTTTTCGACGAAAAGCTGAAGGTTTGGGCTTCGCTTCGCGGCGATTACAATCCGTACTTTACGGCGAAATTTACACCGCGTGTTTCTGCCGTTTATACGGTTGCTAAAAAGCACAATTTCAGAGCTACGTTTCAGCAGGGATACCGCTTTCCTTCTTTGTTTGAAGCCTTATCTTTTGTAAATAACGGAAGGGTTCGCCGCGTTGGCAGCCTGCCCTTTATCAACCAGGGTTTGGGTTATTTAAACAATAGTTATTATCAAACTTCGGTTATTAAATTCAATTCTGTGGTATCTGCCGCGGGCAATACTGACTCGGCAGCATTGGCCAACCGCAATCTTTTGCAAAAAGCTGATTTGCCCGATGCCCGGCCCGAAAAGATTACTTCGTTTGAAGTGGGTTACAAAAGTGTTTTGTTAGATAACAAACTGGTGATTGATATTGACGCTTACACCAACACTTACAATGGATTTTTAGGACAGGTGCAGGTGTATGTTCCGCATGGTGAAACGATTGGCTCTGATGCTGCTGTTTTGGCAATGCTAGATAGAAACAGAGATCCGGCTGCTGCCCAAGATGCTACTTCTACATCGCTCCGGCAACGGCTGCCAGCAACGGACAGGACAGGTATCGGGTTTATACCAACGCCAAAAGTAATTACGTGAATTATGGCACTTCCATCGGCATTAATTATAACTTTTATAAATCATACGTTGTTGCCGGTAATGCTAGTTTCAATAAGCTCAAATCGCAAAATCCTAATGATATTTTTGTAACCGGTTTCAATACGCCTGATTGGGCAACCAGCTTATCTTTGGCAATCGTGCCGTTGCAAAAAATATAGGTTACAATGTGGTTTGGCGCTGGCAAAATTCGTTCAACTGGCAAAGTCCTTTGGTGAACGGAAACATTGCCTCATATTCTACTTTCGATGCGCAGGTAACGTTTAAAGCGCCCAAAATCAATACGGTTTTTAAAGCTGGTGGTTCTGATATTTTGAATCATCGCTACATTCAATATGCTGGTGGTCCAACCATTGGTGCGATATATTATTTAGCTATCACTTATGATTTGGGTTTTAATAAATAGCATTATTCATTCTCAATCGTTTGGGCCATGCAGACCAGAAGTTAATAAGCCACATCAAGTGTTCTGTAATTAGCATAAGACCTATAAGGTTTCGCAAACCTTATAGGTCTTATGCTAATTATGCATCAAAAATTGATGCAAAAACAAAACTTATTTCTCTCAATCGTTTGAAAAAGACTGTAAGTAAAGGGTTTTTGGCATCTTACAATGCGTGTTGCTATATTTGCTTCAATGCTTTCTAAGAAAACAAAATATGCTATTAATGCACTGCGCTATCTTGCCAAGCAAGACACAAAAGAGCCGATTCAAATCAGCAAAATTGCTGAAAACGAGCGCATTCCGCGCAAATTTTTAGAAGCCATTTTGCTTGACCTTCGCAATGCAGGAATTTTAGGCAGCCGCAAAGGAAAAATGGGTGGTTATTTTTTGCAACAAAATCCCGACGACATTAACATTGCCGAAGTGGTGCGCTTGTTTGAAGGCGCTATTGCCTTGCTGCCTTGCGTGGCGCACAAATATTACCAGCGATGTGAAGAATGCACCGATGAAGCTACCTGCGGCATCAGAAGAGTGTTTGCGCATATTCGCAACGAAACCGTAGCGATGCTGAAAGATGCTACATTAAGCAAAATTGTGCAACAGGAAAAAGACCTGGAAGCAGAGCAGCAGGAAATAGTGGCAAAACCAAACTCATAATTTAATACAACTCTTTTTTGGTTTTATAAGAAATCTTTGCTGAAAACCATTTGGAATAAACAAATTTGCCAATCTGTTTATTCAACCTTAAACATAACAGAATTCATACTTCTTAATCGCTACATTTGCGCCGCAAATTTTATAATATCATTATGCACATATCTTCTTTATTAAATCGCTTTGCCGAACCTGAAACTTTAAAGATGGCAAAGTTGGGACGTGAACTTCGCGCCAAAGGAATTGATGTTATTGACCTGAGTTTGGGCGAGCCTGATTTTGATACGCCGCAACACATTAAAGATGCAGCCATTAAAGCCATTGCCGATAACTGGAGCCACTATACGCCTGTAGCTGGTTTTCCCGATTTGCGCGAAGCTGTTTGTTTCAAATTAAAACGCGATAACAACCTCGATTACAAACCTGAAAATATCATTGCTTCAACTGGTGCGAAGCAAAGCTTATGCAATGTGATTTTAGCTTTGGTGGATGATGACGACGAAGTGATTATTCCAACACCTTACTGGGTAACGTACAGCGAGCTTGTAAAAATTGCGCGTGGTAAAGTGGTGGAAATTCATACCACAACAGAAAGTGGTTTTAAAATTACACCGCAGCAATTAGAAGAAGCTATTACCGATAAAACCAAAGTGTTTCTTTTTTCATCGCCTTGCAACCCAAGCGGCGCAGTGTATAGCAAAGAAGAACTGGAAGCTTTAAAAGATGTGTTTTTAAAGCATCCTGACATTACCATTCTGGCGGATGAAATTTACGAATACATCAATTTTGTTGGGGCGCATGAAAGCATTGCACAATTTCCGGAATTGAAAGAAAGAGTTGTTGTAATTAATGGTTTAAGTAAAGGCTTTGCAATGACCGGCTGGCGACTTGGTTACATTGCTGCCAATACAGAAATTGTAAAGGCTTGCGAAAAGCTGCAAGGTCAGTTTACAAGCGCTACCTGTTCCATCACACAAAAGGCCGCTGTAACTGCACTAACAACCGATTTACGGCCAAGCATGGAAATGGTAGAAGAGTTTGCCCGCCGCAGAAAAAGAGTGATGGAACTGGTAAAAGAAGTGCCCGGTATCGAATGCTTTGAGCCGGAAGGAGCGTTTTATATTTTTCCTGATGTGTCGTTCTTACTATGGTAAAAGAGATGGCGAAACATACTATTCGTAATGCTGCCGATTTCAGCATGTATTTGCTGAATACGGCGCATGTTTCTTCTGTTATGGGAGATGCTTTTGGCGAGCCGAAATGTGTGCGTTTTTCGTTTGCCAATAACATGCAGAACATTGAGAAGGGATGGGCAAGAATTAAAGAAGCCCTTGCCAAATTGAAGTAAAAACAAACCTATCAAAAAGCCCGCTGTTACTGCAACAGCGGGCTTTTGTTTTGTGCAAATATTGCCTTAGTAATAATATCGTTTGATTGCAACATACCCATTGCTAAGCGTTGCCTGATCCATTGTCAATCGGTTCTTATTGTCGAATGTATAAACGTGAGTGGCAGTTTGCGTTTGGCCGCTCATTAGGCCAGTAACAACATCGGGCAAATATTTCGACTGGTTCTGATAGTTCAATCCAATGTTTAAATTGTTTACAACATGATTGGAATACGTAGAAGTAGTAACGGTAGAATCGTCGGGCGAATCTAAATACCTGTCTACCTCTCTAATCACATCATTATTATTATCGTAGGTATAAGTGTCGGTTTCTGATAGTGAAGAACCAATTGTAGAGGAGTAATCGTAGCTGTTCATCTGAATTAACCGCCTGCTTGCATCGTAGGTATATTTCTCTGTAAACGTATCACCTTCATTATTGTATTGATATGTGCTGTCAGTAAAAGAAAAGCTGTTTAAATAAACATTTTCATGGGTTTGCAGTGAGCCATTATCGTATTGATCCAATGAAATAGAATTGCCGTTGTATTGATACATGAGTTGAAGCCCATTGGCTGAATCAAGTTGTATCATGCTTATCAATCTTCCTTTATTATCATAGCTCAACGCAAATGAATCTCTTGCATGTTGGTCGGGCGCACTCACCTGATACAAATCTTCGGTGTAGGTTTTCACCAGCGGAGAATTGTTGTTATTCGATGTGCTATCACCGGCTCCGTTTACATAATCCGGAATATCTTTTTGGCAGGAGCAAAAAAGAAGGGCAAAAACAAAAATAAAACCGGATAAGGCAGTTAGTTTCATAAATAAAGTTGATGTAAAACACGGTAATTGCTAAATTGAAGATAAGCCGTTTTACAATTGAATAATGGGTTATAAAAATTTCATTTGTATAACCTGATTTCTTCAAACATACAACCCTTGGATTCAAGCCGTATTTTTCTTTTTTATGAATAAAAAAAGTGTATTACGAGTCTCCTTTTTTAATGAAAAACACTTTTATTTTTTTACTATTTCTACTTTCCTGCTGGGTAAAAAGCAAAGGCAAGAGTTGGCTTTTTGTTTTGCGCAATTTTGATAAGTTAATAGATTGATAATCAATATAAAAATGAAGAGAATGAAATTCGATTATCCATCGGTTTCCAGGCTAATATTCACAACAAAACTTTCACATTTTTTCTTTTCTTTCATACTAAAAAATTTGGTAAATTTGGGTACAATTTAAGGTTATGGAAAAATCACAATCAATCGTTCACATCGCAAAGGCTCTTTGCGACTTTCATTCAAAAATGGGTAAGATAGGCAAAGACGCTACCAACCCATTTTTCAACAGCAAATATGCTACGTTGAGCAACATTCTGGAAGCGATAAAAACGCCTTTGATAGAAAGCGGTTTATCGTTTACACAGTTTCCAACCGGACAGAATGGTTTAACTACGGTTCTCATGCACGTTGAAAGCGGCGAGTACATGCAGACGGATTATTTTATGAACCCAAGCAAAAACGATCCGCAGGCGCAAGGCAGCGCCATCAGCTATATGCGTCGTTACGCTTTAGCCGCTGTGTTAGGCTTAAACATTGACGACGATGATGACGCCAATGCTGCCACTCATGGTGCTTCCTCACCTGCTGAAACGACGGCTGCAAGCAAAACGGCAACTGCCGACAAGCCCTGGCTCAATCAGGATTCAAAGGTGTATGAAAAGATCATTGACCGTTTGAAAAAGAAAACAACCAGCATTGATCAAATTGCACAACATTTTCGCCTGAGCAAACAGGTTCGTGCATCGTTGCAAACCGTTGTTAACAGCGTAGCTTATTCTGATAATTAAGGGTATTGTTTCTACAGATAGGATAAGTCAATCCCGGCATAAACTGCACGGGATTTTTTATTTAAATGAATGGCATAAAATAGTGCAAAAACAAAAGGTGCTTGCAAACTTGTTGCAAGCACCTTTGTTTTTGCAGCAATTATACTTCTACTTTAATGACGCTCTAACTGCTTTTACATCAGCAGCCGAAACCGCGCCTGCTTTATTACCCCAATTACTACGAATATAAGTGAGCACTTTTGCCAATTCATCATCTTTCAGTGCGGATTGAGGCGGCATATTGTTGTTGTAATAATTGCCATCAATCGGAACTTTTTCTTCACCGCTGCCCCGCAAAACCCAGGTAATTAAGGTTTTTGTGTCGCCGGTTACATAAGACGTGTTAATCAATGGCGGATTGAGTTTCGGAACTCCTTTTCCGTCCTGCTGATGACAGGTAAGGCAATACTTTACATATACATCTTTACCTGTTGGAGAAGAGGATTTCGTTTGAGAAAAAACAGAACCGCTGATTAAAAAAAGGGACAAAAACAAACTTAGATATTTCATAAAAGATAGAGAAAGAAATTATTTTTTATAAGAAATGCGATAAACAGTTCCACCCTGATCATCGCTTACATACAACGAGCCATCAGGACCTTGCGCTAAACCGCAAGGACGATGTTTTGCACTGCCAGGTTGCATAAATTCGGCACCACCGGCAAAGCCATCGGCAAATACTTCCCAATCGCCGCTGGGCTTGCCGTTTTTAAAAGGCACAAATGCTACCAAATAACCTTTTTGCGGTTCAGGTGAACGGTTCCACGAACCATGAAACGCAATGAAGGCGCCGTTTTTATATTTTTCAGGAAACTGGTTTCCTGTATAAAACAATAAACCATCCGGTGCCATGTGTCCTGGAAAAGCGTCCACAGGATTTAGGTATTTGCTATCAGCTTCTTTCTTTCCATCACCACCATATTCAGGGCATACCAATTTCTTTTTTTGTATCCAATCATAATACATATAAGGCCATCCTGCATTGTCGCCCTGGTGCAATTCATACATGCACTCGGCGGGCAATTCTGCGCTTTGTTTTGTAGTATAATATTCTGGGAATGTAGTGCTCAGGTTGTCGCGGCCATGCTGCATTACAAACAAAGTATTAGTGGTATTGTTCCAGTCAAGTCCAACCACATTGCGCAAGCCTGAAGTATAGCGAACGCCATCACTGTACGTTTGGTTCAGTTTATCAGCTTTAAACTTCCATATTGCGGCGGTTGAATCGAGCAGCGGACAAGGCATTTGGCCCTTCTTTTCATTGCCGCGTTCGGCGCAAATATTAGAAGGCGCACCAATATTTACATACAGATTTCCATCGTTATCCAAAGCCAAAGATTTGGAGCTATGATGATGCCGGTTAATTAATCCGGTTACAATTTTTTCAGGCAGTGCACCATTGGCAACTTTGCCATCGGCATCTAATTTATAACGATACACATCGTTATCGGAAGAGGCATATAAATAGCCGTTCTTTACCAAAAGTCCGGTGCCGCCATAATCACCGAAACCGGTAGTGGTTTCAGCTTTGCCGTCTTTGTCCGGATGAATGAATACGATGCCTTTACCATTTACATTGCCATCTATTTTTACATACAAATCACCTTCGGGTGTAGCAGCTATATGCCGCGCCGTGCCTAAGTTTGAGGCAACTACAATGGCAGAAAAACCAGAAGGCAGGTTCAGCCCGGCATTACCCGCATTGGCTTCAACAGCAGGCTTTTTTTTGCTTGAAGAGTCCTTGTTGCCGGTAGCAAACGAAGTGCATGCACACATGGCAGACAATAATAATAGAAAGACTTTTGTTTTGATGAATTTCATAAAAAGGTTCTTAAAAATGAGTGTTTATAAATGTGCAAAATTGAGTTCGCTATATTCTATCAAAGCATCTACCAATTTTGTATTTTCTTCTTCGGTGCCGATTGTTATACGCAGGCAATCATCGCACAACAACACATTGCTGCGGTCTCTTACCACAATACTTTTCGACAATAAAAATTGATATGCCTTCTTTGCGTCGTTTGTTTTTGCCAATAAAAAATTAGCATCAGAAGGATATACTTTTTCAATCATGGGTAAGCCTTCCAGCACTTCTTTCAAAGCTTCACGCATGTTTACCAATTCATAAATCATATCATTTACCTGACCTACATTTTGCAACGCCTGCAAAGCCAGTTGCTGTGTGGCTTCGCTTATGTTGTAAGGCGGTTTTACTTTGTTCATCACGCCAATAATTTCGGGCGAAGCAAAAGCCAAACCTAAACGCAAGCCAGCCAAACCCCAGGCTTTGCTGAATGTTTGCAGCACCACTAAATTCGGATAGTCGTTTAGTTCCTGGATAAAAGATTTGTGTTTTGAAAAATTAATGTAGGCTTCATCAATCACCACCAAACCATTGAAGTTATTTAGTACCGTTTCCACATCCTCACGATGCATTGAATTTCCGGTTGGATTGTTGGGCGAACAAATCCAGATGATTTTAGTATGATCATCAACCAATGTTTCTAAATGTACCAGATCAAGCTGAAAACCGGGGAGTAGCGGTGCTCTGTGAATAGCAATATCATTGATGTTGGCGCTTACTTCATACATACCATACGTAGGCGGGCAGATGATAACGTTATCTTTTGCCGGCGTACAAAAGCAGCGAAACAAAACATCAATACATTCATCGCTGCCATTGCCTAAAAAAATATGGGCCGGAGCGATGTTTTTTATTTTACTGATTTCTTCTTTCAGCCGGTGCTGGTAAGGATCGGGATAACGATTGTACCATTTTGTAAGCGGTGAACCCAAGCTATTTTCGTTAGCATCTAAATTCACCTGGGCAACGCCTGTAAATTCGTCTCGTGCCGAAGAATAAGGCGTGAGTTTACGAATGTTATCGCGCAATAATTTTTGAACACTAAAATTCATGGCGTGAAGATAAAGAATGAGCAACGAAACGCTTGTTAAAGGGTGAGGAAATTGCTGGTTTCATACGTTTGGTTTTGCTTCATTTCTTGCATTTTTGTGTCTTGATTACTCTTTGTCTTGTTTCGTACTTCTTGCATTTTTGTTCCTCGATTTAAGGTAACTTTTTCAGTTTAAAAAAATAGGTTCTCTTTCCCTGCCCTTTCTTTGCAGGCGATAAATTAAAAAGCAAAAAGATTATTCGTTTTATATTCGGTGTAATAAGATGTTATTTACATTTGTAGCAGCCGGTTTCCAAAGTAAGAGTTTGTAAAAACATCGAATCCATACAACTGTTTATATTTCTTTCGTTCTTTGCGATTACACTTACAATTATCCTATAATTGCAGTAAGCAATAAAAAGGTTGGTAAACCATAGCAAGTTTATGAAGAAGAGAATTTTAATAATTGATGATGACATAGATATCTGCACTTTATTAAGCAGATTTCTGAACAAAGAAGGCTACGAAACAGAAGTAGCTTATACCGGAAACAAAGGCATCGCTAAGTTTAAGGAATTGCACTTCGATCTGGTGCTTTGCGATTACCGTTTGGGCGATAAAGAAGGGAGAGATGTGCTTGCTGAATTGAAAGCCATTAATCCGCAGGCAATTGTATTAATCATCACAGGTTATTCCGACATTAAAACGGCTGTTGAAGTGATAAAGCTGGGTGCTTATGATTACATCACCAAGCCTTTGATACCTGCAGAAGTGCTTAATGTGCTGGCTTCTGCGTTTAAAAACCCACAGGCACAGGTAACTCATGCAGCAGCTGCGCAAGGTGTGTCTAATGCAGCTAAAGAATCTTCTAATATAAAAAAGCCGCAATTCAAAACCAATGGTGAATATCTCATTGGTCAGTCCGAATCAACGCTGGAATTGTATCGCCAGATAGAAATTATTGCGCCTACCAATTACAGCATCATTTTGTATGGCGAAAGCGGAACCGGCAAGGAAGTGATTGCCAAAACCATTCATCAATACAGTGAAAGAAAAAACAAACCATTCATTGCTATGGACTGCGGAACGCTATCGAAAGAATTGGCGGGCAGCGAAATGTTTGGGCATGTGAAAGGTGCGTTTACCGGCGCATTATCAGACAAAGAAGGTCATTTTGAAATGGCAAATGGCGGCACTTTGTTTTTAGACGAAGTTGCAAACTTGTCGTTAGACATTCAGGCAACTTTGCTTCGCGTAATTCAGGAACGAAAGTTTAAGCGAGTAGGCGGAACCAAAGAAATGGAAATTGATATTCGCATTATTGTTGCGTCGAATGAAAACCTGCAGGAAGCTTATCACAAAGGAAAGTTCCGTGAGGATTTGTATCATCGTTTCAATGAGTTTTCTATCAACCTTCCACCATTGCGCCAACGCAAAAGTGATATTCCCTTGTTTGCACAATTCTTTTTGGAAAGAACCAACGGTGAACTGAATAAAAATATACAAGGCTTTGATGATGACGTGATGAGCATGTTTTTACACTATGCATGGCCTGGCAATTTGCGTGAGTTTCGCAACGTAGTGCGCAGGGCTGTTTTGCTAACAACCGGAAATAAAATTTTGGCCAAAACATTGCCCTGGGAGATTACAAACACCAACATTTTCTCAAAGCCATCTCACGAAGCAACAGCGGTGCAGCCTGCATTTACCGCTTCTGCTACCAATCCGGTAAAAGAAATTGATTTGAAAGATGCCGCTGCCAAAGCTGAGTACGACACCATTATGAACTTGTTGAAAGAAGTGAATAACAACAAATCAAAAGCCGCAGAAATTTTAAAGATTGACCGTAAAACGTTGTACAATAAAATCAAAAGCTACGAAGAATCAAAAGAAATGAATACATAAACACAACTTTCTTGTTTGAAAAGCTGCTTTCCCTGGCAGCTTTTTTTATTCGCAGGAATATCGTTACAGAAAATACGGCAAAACAAAAGGCTCGTTATTCTGAAGCAACGAGCCTTTTTATTCGATTACAATAAGCGTTTAAAATGTATGCTTTTTACCGTCAGTGGTAGGGCATTTATACGAACTTAAGTTGAATGAAACACCAACCTGGGCAATGGCATACGCATCTTTTTGCTGACTGTTGCCGCGTTGCCTTCCCTTAATACCAATTGGGTCGCCGGTTGCATAACTTCTGTCGGATAACAAATAAGCAGGATTCACCTTGCCGTCAACGCCAACTACCGAATTGGTTCCGGCATAATAAAATGCTGAGGCACCTGGATATGTTGTGCTTACATCATCCAAATAATCGGTTGTGGTAAAGCGATAGCCAACTTCAAAAAATGCGTTAGTATTTTCATTCAATCCAAACTTAAAACCTACTGCCAACGGAAAGCAAGCTGCCACCGTTCCGTAAGGTTTGCGGTCGGGATACTGAGTGCTTCCCTGACCTTCGGTTCCTAAGGGGCGAAGAAAATATTTAGTGCCATTTAAATAAGCATAAGGATCATACGAAAAAGCACCGATGCCTATCGAAACATAAGGTGTAAAATTATAACCTTCCACACCCGGACGATAATGAAAAAAGTTGAACTGCCCGTTTAATGAAACTTCCCAAACGTTGGTATTAAAGCTAAGATTACGGCGGCGCTGCGTTTCGTTTTTACTGTAAATATCGGAGTAGCCGAGAAAAGCATAATTGCCTGCCAGCTTCAAACCGATATAATCATTAAACTGTTTAATGTAAAATGCTCCGGCTGAAAACTTGGGACGGTTAAGAGCTGCACGTGTGTTTAAATCGCCGAAATAATGTGCTGCACCAACGGCTAATCCAAACTCGCCCGAGCGTTGCTCTCCGTAATATCCTTGCGCTTTGGCGCTGATAGTAAAAATGGATAAAACAAAAAGTGGAAAAATGTATTTCATCATACAAATACAAGATGGCTGATGTTTCATAAACGAATGTTTTGGTGGTTTCTTGTGTGGAATGGTTGTTTAATTTCTTTTATCTAAGCCCCAGGTAAGTTTGGAACGAAGCATGGAAAGGAAACTATTTTCATTTAAACGGATAAGGCTGATGGTAAAATTTTCTTTTTTCACTGCCAACTGAATGTTCTTACCAACAATTTCCTTGCGGGCATCTAAGGTACAGATAAACTCGTCGGCTCTGCCTTCCACTTCAAACGAAACAATGTTGCTATCGGGCACAATAATAGGACGTATATTTAAATTGTGCGGTGCAACCGGCGTAATGCAAAATGAACTGGAGTCGGGAAACACAATGGGTCCGTTGCAACTCATGTTATAACCTGTTGAACCGGTGGGTGTGGAAACCACGAGACCATCGGCCCAATAACTGTTTAAAAACTCGCCGTTTAAATACGTATGAACTTTAATCATAGGCGAAGTATCGCGCTTATGAATACCAAATTCGTTCAGGGCAAAAGGTGAATTTCCAAACAAGGGCCGGTCGGCATCCAAATGAATTAAGATACGTTTATCTATTACAAAAGTTCTGTTCACCAGCGAATCAACAGCGATGGTCAGTTCGTCTTTACCAATGCCCGCCAGAAATCCCAATCTGCCAAAATTAATACCCAGAATAGGAATATTTTTATTGCCGATAATGGTAACCGCATCGAGGATGGTGCCATCGCCGCCCAGACTGATTAAACAATCGGTGTCAGCATCCAACTGGTTGGCAAACACCTGTATGTTTTGTATTGCCGACATCGCATCCCAATAGCGTTGGGCAAGTGAAGCTGATACTAAAATAGTAACATTATGTCGGTGCAGTTCATTTATCAAAGCCAATAAGGTTATAAGTTGCCTGTCGTCGAGTCCACGGCTATAAATAGCTACTTTCATTTCGTTTCATTTTTGTTTTGGTTGCGTTTGCTTCGTTATCAAAGATAACTGGCGACGCATCAGAAATCTCCTTTTGAATGAAGATATAAATTATGATTGCCTAACTCATTACCACTGTATTCCAGCCTGATAACGATATCGTAGATAGTTACAATATCTAAACCAACTCCGTATGTTGTAATGAGTTTATTATTAAACCGGCTGGGCATAGCTGCATTGTCATATATGTAAGCTGCGTTTCCATACCCTTTTAAAAATACCCTCACAGGTATCTCATCAAGCTTTTTTATGTGTACCGGATTTTTTATTTTATACGAAAAAATTTGTTGCCGCAAGGTAGCCCGATTAATGGTAGCAGCAACACCATCAATTACATAATACTCCAAACCCTGTATAAAAAAATCGCCTGTATAATTTACAATCTGTTTATTAAAAAACGGCTGTTTAAAAGGCAGGCTTACTATACCCGCTGACTGCAGTTGTAAAGCTGTATTTTGAAAAAGCGGAATGGTGTATTTAACATGATAAGCAGCTTGCCAGAGATTCATAATTTGGCCCAAACCTTTTTTTATAAACGATGCATCGGCTACAAAACCTTTGGTTGGATAAACAATGTTATCGGCATTAGAATACTGCATCGTATAACTTATCTGCGGATACGTAATGTGGGTTCGGCCATAAGGAAAATAACCCGGATTGAGATGTAAAATGGTGTCATTCAATTTTTCATCAACCATCCTGAAAGTAAAGCTGTGCCTTGTTTTGATGGCAGGACGATACAGGTAAGAAACCTCAGCGCGAAGCTGCTGGCGCAAAAAATAATTACCATCATAGAACAGTTGCTTGTTATCGGTTGAAGTTGCATAATTCAACTCACGCTGATTTAAATAAGAAGCCGCGAAAGAAATTCCATGATGCAGGTTTTTATCAATGAATGGCAGTTCATACCGCGCAGCAATCTGATGATTGTAGCCATTAATCAGCCACAAATAGGCATTGTCATTTCGTCCGCTTACATTGTTTTGTATCAGCTTTAAACCATAGTTTACACGCTTAAAGCTATGGTGTTCTTCCGTCCACCACTGATTGAAGTTTCTATCCACCAAACGGAAATAAGGAATGGGCAAAAAGTACCATCGTTCCGTTACTTTTATGTTGATGTTAAGTTTGTTTTCGTCAATATTTTCGGTGCTCACATCAACAGATAAAAAAAGTGAAGTGTTGATAATTTGGTCTTTCGCTAAAATTAATTTTTGCTGAAGATTTTCTTTCCCAATTGTATCACCTTTTATAAATGGCAACTCGCGGAGAATGATGTAATCTTTGGTTTTGCTATTTCCGGTAATATTGATGTTATTAACGATAACAAACCGTGATGATTGAGATGGTTGAACTGAATCCTGCGCGCTAACAGAAATCGTAAATCCTAACAAGAAAAGTATTGCAAAACATTTCATTCTTTCCAATTACTCGTAAGCAGCAGGCGCGCAAAGATAGAGGTTGAAGAAATAAATGAAATTGTGTGGTTATCAATTAACAAACGCCTTTTGTTTTTGCCATAAAATCTTTTACAGCTAATTTTTATTAATAAACTCTGCAATTTCGGCCGGCGTTAAAACCGCATCAACTGCTCCTTTTTCAATGGCTTGTCGTGGCATATAATCAACATCGGCAGTGGCCGGTTGTTGGGCAATAGTAAAGCCACCGCAGTGTTTTATTCTCAGCAAACCATTTACACCATCAGCGTTAGCACCGGATAATAAAATACCCACCGCTTTTTTTTCGTAAGCTTCTGCTATTGTTTCCATGCAAACATCAATGCTGGGACGGCTGAAATTTATTTTCTCTGAAGCATCTAACGAAAAAGTACCATCATGTTCAATCAGCAAATGATAATCGGCCGGAGCAATGTAAACGCTTCCTGCCTTGATAATTTCTTTTTCTTCGGCTTCTTTTATTTGCAGGGAAGAATGAACAGCAAAGAGGTCGGGCAGTGTAGAGTCCCATGAGTTTTTGCGATGCAACACTACTACAATAGCTCTTTTGCCTAACGGTTGCAATTTGGGTAAAACAGAAAGCAAAACGGTTAGGCTGCCGCTGGAGCCGCCAATCACAAAGAGCTTTTCTAAACTATCTTTCTCCATATTTTTTCTTTGCTGTCAATCTGCTTAAAACGTCTTGCAACCTGGGTAAAGCGAAGCGTTTCTTTTGTACCCAAAGCTAAGAAACCTAACTTTTCCAAACTATTATCGAATAAATTGATGACAACATCCTGCAATTCTTTATTGAAATAAATCAAAACATTGCGGCACAATATCAATTGAAACTCATTGAACGAACCATCAGAAACGAGGTTGTGCATGGCAAACACCATTTTGCTTTTCAATTCATCGTTGAATTTTGCACGGTCGTAAGTAACAGAGTAATAATTGCTGAATGCCCGCGTGCAACCAGCCTGAATATAATTTTCAGAATACAGCTTCATATTGTTCAACGGAAAAACTCCCTGCCGGGCTTTTTCCAGCACTTCCTGGTTTATGTCGGTAGCATACAGCAACGATTTATGAAGAAGATTCAATTCTTTCAGCAGGATTGCCATCGAATACACTTCTTCGCCTGTTGCGCAGCCCGCGTGCCAGATGCGGATGTACGGATACGTTGCCAGTTGCGGCAAAACGTGATTGCGCAAGGTTTGATAAAAAGAAGGATCGCGAAACATTTCGGTTACGTTCACGCTTATGGCTTCCACAAAACGATTCACATATCCTGAATCAGTTCGCAGGCGGTAACGCAATTCGGCAAACGATGGAAACCTGTCAATTGAAAACAAGCGGTTAATGCGCCGCTTTACCGATGCAGGTGAATAATTGGTAAAATCAAAGCCATACAATTCAAGCGCATCGGCCAGTAACTGCTCGACCTGTTCGTCCGTAATGATATGTTCCTCCGTAAATATTTGTTTTCTTTCCATTGTTAATTTCCTCCTCTTCTCATCATTCATCCTGAATAAATACAGTTCTCAATCGCACACTATTTTTCCTGACATCGTGTTAAACAAGTTTAAAACCAAAATACTGCTAAACGGGATAAATTTGGTTTCCTACTTTTGCGCGCTAAAAAATTGCTATCGCAGGATTGTTGAAACACAAAGACAGGAAGAAAGGAAGCTTCACGAAGTTTTCTTTTATTGTTCTTTGCGTCTTGGTGGTTCAAATTGCTCTTTTCAAAAATTGCTGTAAAAACAAAAGCATACAGCAGCGATGACAAACAACATTGTACATCGTACATCACACATCTAACATCACACATTATTATGTCACTTCAAGCAGGAATTGTAGGTTTACCCAATGTAGGAAAATCAACTTTATTTAATGCCTTAAGCAATGCCAAAGCGCAGGCTGCTAATTTTCCGTTTTGCACCATCGAGCCGAATGTTGGAGTCATCACGGTTCCCGATGAACGCCTCATTCAATTAGAAAAATTAGTAAAACCGGCCCGTGTAGTGCCCACCACCGTTGAGATTGTTGACATAGCAGGTTTGGTAAAAGGCGCCAGCAAAGGAGAAGGTTTGGGCAACCAGTTTTTGGGCAATATTCGCAGCACCGATGCTATTATTCATGTGCTTCGTTGTTTTGATGACGACAATGTGATTCATGTGGATGGCAGCGTAAATCCGGTTCGGGATAAAGAAATTATTGATACCGAACTGCAGTTGAAAGATTTGGATAGTGTTGAAAAAAAGCTTTCGCGAAGTGAAAAAACAGCCCGTACCGGCGGCGATAAAGAAGCCCTGCATGGTTTGGAAATACTGCAAAAAATAAAACAACATTTAGAGCAGGGAAAAAATGCGCGCAGCTTTCAGGTATCGGTTGAAGACAAAGCCAAGTATATTGACGATTTGTTTTTGCTTACCGCAAAGCCGGTGATTTATGTATGCAATGTGGATGAAAAATCAGTAGTAAGCGGAAACAAACACACGCAAGCCATTGCTGAAGCTATCAAAGGTGAAGAAGCAGAAATCTTACTCATTAGTGCAGCTATCGAAAGTGAGATTGCAACCATGGAAAGCTTTGAAGACAGACAGATGTTTTTGGAAGACATGGGCTTGCACGAAAGCGGCGTGGCAAGGCTCATTCAATCAACCTATTCGTTGCTGCATCTCGCCACTTATTTTACAGCCGGTGTGCAGGAAGTGCGTGCCTGGACGATAACAAAAGGAATGCTGGCGCCGCAAGCTGCCGGTGTGATTCATACCGATTTTGAAAAAGGCTTTATCCGCGCTGAGGTTATTAAATATTCTGATTTTATACGATTGGGGTCGGAAGCGGCTTGCCGCGATGCGGGTAAACTTGCCGTGCAGGGAAAAGATTATGTGGTAGAAGACGGCGACATTATGCACTTCCGGTTTAATGTGTAATGTTTGTTTTTGCCTTATTTTCTTCCTTCTCCGCAGCGAAATTTTATAAAATAATCAATGCAACTTCAGCAAAACGTTTCTCTCAAAAGGTTCAACACGTTTGGTATTGATGCAACAGCAAAAAGCTTTGCTGCCGTTGCTTCTGTTGATGAACTGAAAGAAGTGATGGAAAGCATCCTTTCAAATGAGAACATCTTCGTTCTTGGTGGAGGCAGCAATGTGTTATTTACGAACAATTTTGATGGTATTATCATTAAAAACGAATTGCGTGGCATTCAACTTTTTAGTGAAGATGAAAATCATTTTTACGTAAAAGCAGCGGCGGGTGAAAGTTGGCATCAGTTGGTGATGTATTGCATAGCTAACAACTATGCAGGTGTTGAAAATTTAAGTTTAATACCTGGTAATGTGGGTGCAAGCCCTATGCAAAATATTGGTGCGTATGGTAGGGAATTGAAAGATGTTTTTTATGAACTGGAAGCGTATGATATAAAAGAAAAATCAGTTGTAACATTCACAAAAGAAGAATGCGGATTTGGCTACCGCGAAAGTGTTTTTAAGCACAAATACAAAGGCAGGTTTATTATTTTAAATGTGACTTTTCAATTAGATAAAAAACCCGTTTTTCATACCGAATACGGTGCGATACAGCAAGAGCTGGAACGAATGAATGTTTCGCAATTGAGCATTGCTGCTATTTCAGAAGCGGTAATTAATATCAGGAAAAGCAAGTTGCCCGATCCAACCCTAATTGGCAATGCGGGTTCTTTTTTTAAAAATCCAACGATTGATAATGAGCAGTTTTTTGCATTAAAAAATACGTATCAAAGTATTGTTGGTTTTGCCGCAAATACGGGCAAAACCAAACTGGCTGCGGGCTGGCTCATTGAGCAATGCGGCTGGAAAGGTTATAGAAAAGGCGATGCAGGCTGCTACGACAAACAAGCACTGGTGTTGGTGAATTATGGCAACGCAACGGGCAATGAAATCTACCAGTTATCACAGCAGATTATTGAAAGTGTACAACAAAAATTTGACGTTTTACTGGAACGTGAAGTGAACATTGTATAAAAACAAACGTTAGTAAAAGAAAGAAACCTTAAATAAGTTGTATTCATTTTTAGAGGTATGAAAATTGAATTATCTTGCTGCCGTTTCGATCACATTATTTCTTTATTTTTTAATTTCCCAGGTTGATTATTATTCTCGTTGCTTTTCGCCGCTCACTGGTATCTTTCGTTGTTTACACAAACATTTTTTCTTCATCGTTACGCTGCCCACCGCTCTTTTACCATGAGCAAAAGCTGGGAGCGTTTCTTTTTTGTGTTAACATGGCTTACACAAGGTTCCTCTTATTTAAGTGCTACTGCTTATGGCATTATGCACCGGATGCACCATGCGTTTACCGATACGGAAGATGATCCACATTCGCCCTTGTTCGACAAGCATTTTTTTGCTATGATGTGGCGCACTAAAAATATTTACACTGATATTTTTACCGGCAAAACAAAAGTAGAGCCTCGTTTTACAAAAAATATTCCCCGCTGGAGAAGCTTTGATGCGTTTGCACATTCTAATTATTCACGCTTGTTTTGGGTAGGTATATATATTTGGTTTTATGTGGTTTTTGCACCTTCAGCCTGGTGGTTTTTATTGTTGCCTATTCACATTACAATGGGGCCGGTTCATGGTGTTGTTATCAACTGGTTTGCGCATAAATATGGCAGCGTAAATCATGAAACCGATAACACTTCGAAAAATCTTTTTAAAATTGATTGGCTGATGTTCGGCGAAGGCTATCACAACAATCATCATGTGTTTCCATCGCGCAGCAACTTTGCTTCTGCCAAGGGCGAATTTGATCCTTGCTATCCTATTATTAAGTTATTAAATTATACCGGCGTTATTAAAATGGTAAAGCCTGAAAAGCATACCAGCATTGCATTTGGGGCGAAGAAGGAGAAGTTGGAAATGGAAGAAGTGTAAGCGTTTGTTTTTGCACTAATTTTTACCGCAGAGAATAGAGTTGAATGAGGTTTCGCAGAGTAAAAAATCTCTGCGTAAACTCTTTTCCTCACATTCTCTGCGGTTTAGTTTTGTCACAATTCAATCTTCATCAAACCTAATTTATACAAGGCAAAAAACACCGTTGTCATGTGCATACTTTGAATGATTTCACCCCTCAATACCATTTCTACAAATTCTTTCATTGTTACTAAATCAACTTCTATTTCTTCATTCTCGTCAAAAGATTGCGGGTGCGTCAGCCTGCCGCCGGTTAACAAAAACATGTGCATCCAGTTGGCGTTGGTGCTTGGGTTGGGGGAAGTTCTTCCTAAGTATTCAGCCTTATCAAATGTATAACCTGTTTCTTCTACAAACTCCCGCCGAATGGCAGCTTCAAGAGTATCGTCTTCTGCATCTATGCAACCGCCTGGAATTTCCATGCACACTATTTCCAAAGCATGACGATATTGCTTTACCAAAACCACTTCGTTGTTCTCGGTAATACCAACGCCAGTTACCCAATGCGGATATTCAATTACATAATAAGGGTCAATAACTTTTCCGTCCGGGCGCAGGCAACGGTCTTTGCGCGCGTGCAGCCATACATCGTTAAATAAGTATTCAGTTGATAATGTTTTCCATCGTAGTTTGTCGTCATTTGTATGATCTACCATTGCATTCTTTCTCTTAGTGATAAAATATGTTGTGTGTGATGTTTGCTGTGCCATGCATACATGCCAAGCAGGAACCACAATGTGATTTCTTTTTTCTGTTCGGGATGATATACGGTGCGCATCCATTGCTCATCCGATAAGTCTTTGATTGCCGCATACCAGCGTTCGTGTAATGCAAAGAGTAAAGTGATGGAAATGTTGATGGGCAAGGCTTTCACGTCATTTAGCTTTGCCCATTCCGCTTCTTCATAAGGTTTGATGGTTGGAGCCTCTTCTGTCAAACCTAACTTAAAGCGGATGTAAGCATTCATGTGGCTGTCGGCAATATGATGCACAAGTTGATGCACCGTCCAGCCACCATCACGATAAGGCGTTTGCAGTTGTGCTTCATCTAAATTATGAACTGCATTTTCAATATCAGAAGGCAGGTATTGAATGTTTAATAACCAGCTCTTTTTTTGGCTTTCTGAAAACGATTTCGGCTCGTATTTGCCGATCGGATAACGCAAATCTGATTGCATATTGAATCAATAAAAAGTAATAAGATTTTGGTAGTGGTACAGTTTGAAATATTTCAATTAAAACCTGTCAGGTTATACGTTTACGATAATCGCTAAGAATAAGTAAACCTGACAGGTTATCACCACTTTTTCAAACTGTACCACTATTAAGATTTTGCAATATTAAATCTTCGTTTTTATCTATTCAAGTATTGCTTTTGATAAACGATAAGTTCACAACCTTTGCGCTCATTGAAAAAATACGGTAAAGCATTGTATCTGATTTGAAAATTATTTTCCTGTAAAAACAAACTTCGCAAGGACAGAATTTCTTTTACATCCGTTTTGTAAACGTTAACTGCTATTTTGTTTTTACATTATTTTATTTCAGTTATTCTTCCCGAATGCTCTTTCCTGTCAGATGAATAAACACATCTTCTAAGTTCGCTTCTTTCACTTGTTTAGGACGTTCAAAACCGGTGGCAACGAGGTCATCTATCATCTGGTCAGGCGTGGCTAAAGCAATAATATTTCCGGCATCAATAATCGCTACGCGGTCGCACAAAATTTCAGCTTCATCCATGTAATGCGTGGTAATAATAACGGTAGTTCCCCGCTGCCGAATGTTGCCAATTAGATCCCATAAGTTTCTTCTTGCCTGCGGATCCAAACCCGTTGTGGGTTCATCTAAAAAAATAATCTTAGGTTGATTGATGAGCGTAACGGCAATGGAAAACCGTTGCTTTTGTCCGCCGCTTAATTCTTTGTATTTGGCTTTGGCTTTATCGCGAAGATTCACGGAATCCAACACTTCTAAAGGCGTTATTTTTTTGTTGTATAAACCGGCAAACATATTCAGCAATTCCACCAAATTCAGATTAGGATAATAACCTGCTGTTTGCAATTGCACACCAATGATTTTCTTGATTTCTTCCGGTTGTTTATCCAAATTAAAACGGTCAACCATCACTTCACCGCTTGTTTTGGTACGAAGCGTTTCAATGATTTCAAGTGTAGTGCTTTTGCCTGCGCCGTTGGGTCCTAACAAACCAAATATTTCGCCTTCATATACATCGAATGAAATGCCTTTTACTGCTGTAAAATCGCCATATTTTTTTACCAGATTCCTTACCGAAATAATGGTGTTGCTCATGCGGGCAAGTTACTTCTTCAATACAAATATTTGGGTAAAATAAATAACACCCTGGTTGTTTTGTGCCACGCCAATGCCTGTGAGATTGTAATCACCTTCAATGTTTTTGCGATGTCCCGGGCTATGCAGCCAGCCATTCACTACTTCATCTGCGGTAAGTTGTCCATACGCCACATTTTCAGCGGCAGCGCTAATAAAACCAGTGCTTTTTTTAACAATATCAACACGGTTGTCAAAGCCTTCATGACCAAACGGTGTGCTTCCATTCATCATGTCGCGGCTATGCTGTGCGGCTTGTGAAGACGCAATATCAATCATTTGTAAAGGGCCTTTGCCAATAGATTGACGATGTTCATTTACCAATTCTAAAATGCGGCTGTTCATATTGGCAAGATCAATGCGGTTGTATGCCGTAAGCCGGTTGTGTAAATCTTTTACTTGTGCACAAGCTGTAAAATGGCTTGCGAGAATTAGGGCAAAAACAAAAAGGAAAGTTTTATTTTTTATCATACTGCTAAGACGAATGTGTGTTCTGTTCGATTAAATGCTGTGCTGGTTTTTTGTTGATGCTAACATTTTGTTTTTCTCATTGGCAACAACCCCAGAAGCTATCTTTGTTTTTCTTTTTTAAACGATAAAAACATCTTTTCATTACAAACAATTTGCAAATAAAAAATCAACATGGTGAAAGTTTTTAAGTTTGGAGGAGCCAGTGTTAATTCAACTGAACGGATTCATAATACATCCAGTATCATACAGCAATACGCGGCCGAAAAGTTGGTAATTATTATCTCCGCTATGGGAAAAACTACCAATGCTTTAGAGAAAGTTGCCGAAGCTTTTTATGCCGGTAACAAAGAAGAAAGCCTGCGTTTGTTTGAATTGGTAAAGCAACAACATATAACCACTGCCAAGTATTTATTGGTAACGCAATACAACAATTGCCTTTCTCAATTGAATGATTTTTTTACTGAAGTAGAATGGTTATTGCACGATAAGCCTGTTAAGCCTTTCGATTATTATTATGATCAGATTGTTCCGGTTGGCGAGTTGTTGAGCACGTGTATCATTAGTTATTTTTTAAGCGAAAAAAGCATCGGGAATACATGGATTGATGTACGCGATATAATTCGTACTGACAATAATTTCAGAGATGCTAATATTAATTGGGCGATAACAAATGCAAAAGTAAATGAACAGGTGTTGCCCTTATTAAAGGATAATAATATTATCGTAACACAAGGCTTTATTGGCAGCACAGATGAAAACGAAAGCACCACGCTTGGACGTGAAGGCAGCGATTTTACCGCAGCCATTTTTGCCAATATTCTGAATGCAGAAAGTCTTACTATTTGGAAAGATGTGGAAGGTGTGATGAATGCCGATCCGCACAAGTTTGAAGACGCTCAACTGATCAACGAACTGAGCTTTGATGAAGTGATTGAAATGGCATATTACGGTGCGCAGGTGATTCATCCCAAAACCATAAAACCATTACAAAACAAACGCATTCCGCTGCATGTAAAATGCTTTTTAGATACAGCACTTGCCGGAACGACTATTTCGAACAAAGCCACTAAACAATTGCCGCCTATTATTATTATAAAAGAAAACCAGGCGCTGCTTCATTTGCGCAGTCAGGATTTTTCGTTTGTGGGCGAAGCACCGATGAGTGATCTTTACCAAATGTTTGGCGAGTTAAAACTAAAGCCTAATTTGATTCAAACCGGAGCCATTAGTTTGCAACTTTGTATGGATGATAAAAGTGATAAAGTAAGCCAGCTTGCTGCGGCAGCTTCATCTATTTTTGATGTGCAGGTAGAACGCGATTTAAGCCTGCTTACTATCCGGCATTTTACGGATGATGTACTTCAAAAAATGCTGCAAAACAAAACCATTGTACTGCGGCAACAAACCAAAGAAACCATACAGGTTTTGTATCAATAAAAAATCCCCGCACAAGTGCAGGGATTTCAGAACCACTTTGTTTTTGCCTCATTTACATCTTAGGCAGCAATACATGATTAACAACATGTATCACACCGTTGCTTTGATTCACGTCCGCGATGGTTACCATTGCCTTTCCGCCGTTTTCATCCCAAATCCAAATGCCACCGTTCTTATCCATACTTGCATACAAATTATCGCCTTCTACCGTTTTCAAAGTGGCTTTGCCATTGGCTTCTTTAATCATCTTTTTTAAATCATCAGAGTTGATTTTTCCGGCTACTACATGATACTTTAAAATGCTTTGTAGCTTTTCTTTATTTTCAGGTTTCAGTAGGTTGTCTACTGTGCCTTTTGGTAACATATTGAAAGCTTCATTGGTTGGTGCAAATACAGTGAACGGACCTGCGCCTGATAACACATCAACAAGGTCGGCAGCTTTTACGGCTGCTACCAAAGTAGTGTGGTCTTTTGAGTTCACTGCATTCTCTACAATGTTCTTGGTTGGGTACATAGGTGCGCCGCCAACCATCTTCGTGCTTTGCGCAAATGTGCTAACTGAAATACTTGCGGCAATCATTGCCAGTGCTACTAATTTTTTCATAAAAATTGCTTTCATTCAGTTACGGTGAATGAAGGGGTTATGGTTTTATGAAGCTTTGTTTTTGTGAAAAATTTGTAATTTTTACAATCAACTGCAAGAAGCGTTAAAGCTTGTTTATAAAGGGTGCCTACAACAATTGTGAATATTTTAAAAGATAGTTGCGAGTATGAGTTATCTGTTATTTAGACTAATGAGACAACTCTATCATCATGCAATTAGTTCACATATCGGAATCTTTTTCTTCCGTCCTGAACTTCGATTTTCTTTATTGTGTTGAGTGGAATTGTTTTTCTTATCCAAGTCATGTGTCTTGACTGAACTCCAGTTATTGAAATTTCATTCACACGAAGTAAATCAAAATAAAACATTGTTCTTTTATTGTCGTTGTTAGTAAAACGAATTTCGATTGAAGGACTATTTTTAAGCTCAAGGAGTTACCTTTTTTGTCAACGCATTTTATAATCTCTATTGGATAAGCTTTATATTTTACTACGTCTCCCATTGGTCCACGAGTGGCAACTTCTCGTAAATTGGAAGTATCAAAACTTGAAAATTGTTGTTTAAAACTGTCAATTGGGATATAATATGTTTTACAAGAACTAAAGAAAAAAATAACTCCGATAATAATTCAAAAAACAAAGTTGTTTTCATCGTCATTTCAGTCAGATAATAAGTAGTTAAGCGTAGAAATGAAGTATGATTAAGGCAATATAACAGCTACGATGCTTTTCCCATCACATACAATTCCGTCATAGTAGGTGTAGGGCTGCCACCGGCTTTTTCAAGCGTTATCGCAAAGGCATCTGCCTTAGCAAAATCAAGCATTTGTTGCGGCGTTGTTTTTGGAGAATTCATCATACCTGCATTCACAGGCTTGCCATCAACAATTGCCCAGAGTTGATATTGCTTTCCGGCAGGCGCATCGGGCAGCGATATATCGGCTGCATACACACGATGCGTGGCCTTATTCCAAAACAATTGCACCAAAGCTTCGGGTTTGCCGGGTACGTGTGTGAGGTTTATTTTTTGATAATTGGTATCCTGGTAAAGGTTTAAATTTTGCTGCAATGTAAGCGTGCTTTGCTGCAACTGGCTTACTTTAGAAGTCATGTTATCCGCTACCTCATGATAATGTTTATTGGCAGAACTTAAGTGCGAAATCACTGCCGCACAAATGATCAAAGCAATCACCGAAGCCGCCAGCATCAATGCAGGTAGCACTCGTTTAGGGCGTTGCATCGGAATTACTTTCGCTTCTTTTTGTTCATCAACAACGTTCATCGTGTTGTTCCCTTTTACACTATTTTCTTCTGTTGGCAGTGAACGTAACGTTTCGAACAAACTTTTTTTTATTTGTGGCGAAGGAACATCCGTTGCAGTTCCGCTTCATTGCTGATTTGCAACAGCGATTGCTCAATGTCGTCTATCTCTTTTTTTATTTCGGGAAACAGTTCGGAAAGACGCGCAACTTTTATGTTGTCTTCTTCCGAAAGCATACCCAGAACATAAAGTTCAAGATCACCGGACGATATGATGCAACTTATATCCAACGTTTTAAAATAATTATGGTTTTATTTTATTTCTTAAAAACGAAATTGCGCTTCTCATTCTTGTTTTTACTGTTCCCACAGGTATCATCATAATCTTCGAAATTTCTTCCTGTGTAAACCCTTTAAAATAGGCAAGGTCAATTAGTTTTGCGTTATCGGCAGGCAAAGTGGTCAACACTTTTTGCAAGCCAATGTCTGCAAATTTGTTTTCGACCGTGCCGTCCATTATAGTTACGTTATCTTGTAGGGTTGTAGTTTTACTTTGCTTATTAAATTCTTTCGAGCGGGTACGGTCAATCGCTAAATTCCTTGCTATGCTTATCATCCATGTGTAAAGCCTTCCTTTACTAATATCGTATGTCTGAATATTTTGCCACACTTTCACAAACAATTCCTGCAATACGTCTTCTGCCACTTCCTGTTGCGGAATAATTTGCTTTAATAACGGTGAAGATTGCTTTCGAGTAATTATCATACAAAAAACGATAAGCCTGTTCATCGTGCTGTTTCAGGCTCGTTAGCAATTGGTCTTCTGTATAATGCTGATTTTGCAAAGAGGTATTTTATAGTAGTATATCGCGTGCAAATGTGCGACTAAAAGTTTATAAAATCACATACTCGCCTTTTTTATTTGTGCCGATAAACGGAAGTGTTTTGTGCTGTTCAAAGTAATCGTACGCTTCTTTCAGTTGTACTTCAAATTTTTGTACGTCCTGATTGTCTTTGGTGGTTTTGCTTAGGTATTGCATGCTTTTTTCGTTGTTGTAGCGAACCGAAAAAATATGAACAGGAATAAAATCTTCACCTGCACTTTTTGCCATTGTTGCCAATAAATACACTTCTTCAATCTGGTTATCTAAAATAGGAATGCAGCCTGTGGTAACGCAATTGCCATGAATAAAAATAGAGCCGCCGGGCGATAACGAATCGCTTATTCTTCTATCAGATTCGTTCGGATAATTAATGCCCAAAGCCAGGTGATAATTGCTGTTCGGCTTAAACTGATTGATGTAATAAAAACCTTCAGGAACCTGGTAGTCATCCTGCATTCTTTTCGGCCCCAGTGTGCCTGCCATTGCACATACTTTATAAGTTTTAAAAAGCTTGAATTTTTCATTTTCATTGTCGCGCACCCATACTTCCAACTGGCTATCGTACTTAAACGAGCGGATAAAAATTTCCTTTGGAGGAAAGCTAAGGTTTGCTGCAGCAAACTGTTTGCGCAGTGTGTCTTCTTTTGTTTTCATCGCAAAAGCTACACGCGAGAAAGTTTTTTGAAAATCAAGAAAAGAACTTTGCCCGAAAGTATGAATACAAAGAAACAAGAATGAAGGAACAAGAAAGAAGAGACGGAGTTTCATACGTTCAAAAATATTTGAATTGAAACAATTTTGCTATTAAATAGAGGTTAAAGCATAAATTTTTATAGCAGCAAATATTGGCTGCTATCTTCGCGTTTCATTTTTTATAATTATGAAAGTAGGCATTTTGGGTGGCGGTCAGTTGGGTAGAATGTTGCTGCAGGCGGCAGCTAATTATGTGGTAGAAACCTATGTTTTGGAAAACGATGAAGATTGCCCGGCTGCGCATTTGTGTACCCATTTTATAAAAGGTGATATTAAAGACTTTGATACGGTTTATGCCTTTGGAAAAAATCTCGATGCGCTTACCATTGAGATAGAAGCTGTGAACGTAGAAGCTTTGGAAAAATTGGAAGACGAAGGCCTGACCATTTATCCAAAACCATCTGCTATTAAGACCATTCGCAATAAAATTGTACAAAAACAATTTTATCAAGCCAACGGCATTCCTTCGCCACAGTTTGTTATTACCAATAAAGCAGCAGAAATAAAGACCCATCTTTCTTTTTTACCTGCGGTGCATAAACTGGCGCAAGGCGGTTACGATGGAAAAGGTGTTCAGGTTATTAAAGCTGAAACCGATGCTCACACTGCATTTGATGCGCCTGCCGTATTGGAGAAAATGGTGAATCTTCAAAAAGAAATTGCCATTATTATTGCGATGAATGCAAAAGGACAAACTGCTATTTATCCGCCGGTTGAAATGGTGTTCAATCCTTCTTTAAACTTGTTGGATTATCAGATTGCGCCTGCCAGAATTACAAAAGATGTATTGTGGAAAGCCGAAGCCATTGCATTAAAAGTGGTTAAGAGTTTGGCCAGTCCAGGTTTATTTGCCATTGAAATGTTTATTGATAAAAACAATGAGGTGCTGGTAAACGAAACTGCGCCGCGTGTTCACAACAGCGGGCACCACACGATTGAAGCCAGCTATTGTAGCCAGTACGATATGCTGTGGCGTGTAATTTTAAATTACCCGTTGGGCAATACTGCAAACATTACCTGTTCAGCCATTGTAAACATCATTGGCGCCAACGGTTATAGCGGCGAAGCGAAGTATGAAGGATTGGATGATGTATTAAAAATGGATGGAGCCTTTGTGCATCTGTATGGAAAAAATATAACGAAACCGGCAGAAAAATGGGACATGTAACCATTCTTTGCACCGATGTTGCGGATATGAATCACAAAGCCAACCGCGTTAAGCAAATGCTGCAGGTAAAAGCCTGATTATTTTTTTGCGTTTGCATAATCTATCGTTTGTTCAACACTGCCACAAGTTACCATGGCGCCTTTGTATTTGGGATGTTTGTTGCCAAGATAAGGGTTTTGAATTGCACTGTCTTTACTTAACCAATATCCCTGTTCACTTTCGTTAAATGCCATCGGGCACATATCGTAATACATCACCTCTTTATCATAACGCACCGTATTAATAAGGCTGTATAAATTATCTGATACTACGCTAAAAGCGCGGCGTTTGTCTTCAATGTTATTTGCACTGGTAACGGCTTTGCTTTGTGTTGCGATTGCACCCAAAAAATTTTTTGCAGTCGTAATTAAATTACTATCTCCTTTTAAAGTATTGATAGGTAGTCGCTGATGCAAGCTGCGCAAGTGTTGTAGCATCGTTGCCGGCTTTGGTGCTGTCCCAGTTTATAAGGTCGTTTTTTACGTTATAATAGCTATTAAGCATGTTGCTAAATGCATCATTAAACTGCTGTGGATTTTTGCTGATGGAAAGACGGGGTTGCTTTTCATCCTGAACATTTGATGATTCGTTACTTGCCTTTTCTTTTTTACCAAAAATGGCAAAGTAGCCACCCACCAACACTACAACCAGCGCAATTATTAAAAGCCCCTTTTTCATGCAATCAATTTGAGCAAAAATAAGGTTTCAGGCGTTTGTTTCATTTTTGATTTATACAACTTCACACATCTTTTGTTTTTACCCATATTTCTAAATTCCACAGAAAAAAGTATTGGTTCTTCAATGCATCCTGTCTCCACGAAGAGTCAATTGTTTCATTACGTCTCTTTCATAAGTAAGCCATTGCTGCCAGCGATTGCGAACTTTTTCTTTGTCAATATAAAATTCTGCAAGATGAATGAATAGCGCATAATGGCCTGCTTCACTTTCCATAAAACGCCTGTAAAATTGCTGTAAATACAAATCAGTCAAACCTTCGCTCAACCGCTTAAAACGCTCGCAGCTTCGGGCTTCTACCAAGGCCATCAGCAGCAGTTGGTCTAACAAGCGGCTATCTTCGGTTCCACCTGTTGTTTTAAACCGAAGCAGTTTATTTACATACTCATCTTTGCGCTGTCTTTCCAAAGGCAAGTTGCGTTTGCGAAGCTCGGCTAACACAAGCCTGAAGTGTCCCCATTCTTCTGTTACAATGGGAGACAATTCATCAACCAATTCTGTTTTTGCGGAATAATATTGAATGAGCGAGATGCAACTGATAGCAGCTTTTTGCTCACAATAAGCGTGATCGGAAAGAATGTGCTGCAAGCTCATCGCAGCCAGGTTCACCCAACGCGGATCGGTAGGTAATTCCAAGCCTAAAATGTTTCTTTTTGCTTCGTTGTGTTGTTCTGTCATTCTTTATTTTAATTAAAGATGACAAAAATAAAAAGAGAACGCTCCAAAAAATGGGCAAAAACAAACTTGCTTACCTGATTTTTATATTGTAATGAATGATGTTCATCATCACAATTTTCAGCAGAATGGTATCGGCGTTTTTAACAGGGTCGTTTTGTTCAAATTGGATAAAGCGATTCAACTGGTTTTCATCATCGAAAGATGCTTTGTGTTCGAGCATTTCTTTCATCTGGAAAGCAAGGTTCACATAACTTATTCTTTCTACGTAATAAAAAGTGGTAAACCAATCAATTTGTAAATATGGAAATTGCTTTTGAATGTGTGAAGCAATCTGATACAAAATTGGGTTGGGCAACACGCCGTAAGAAGCTAAATGAAAAATGCAGCCCGAGCAATTTGCATTGTCAATAGTAGATAGCTTTTGCAAGGTTTCGCCATCAAGATGATAAATCGGATGATCATCTTCGTCAATAATGTGCAGCATCTCCTCCCAGTTAATAACTGTGTAGTTCATGATATTGGATTTCGGTTGCTAAGGTGAGATTTGTTTTAGCAATGCCACTTAAATCGAACTTATGATTTCATTAAAATACGATGAAAAGTAATTGATAAATACAGAGTTAGTTGTTACTGCACGTAATGAGCCTTAGCGTTTGGTTTTGCCCCTTTTTGCATCGTCTATGGCTTGCAGCAAGACCATTGTTATAAACATCGTTGGTAAGCTCCCAAAACATAATTCCATCCAAACCTTTTTTAATGGCATACTTTGTTTTATCAGCAAGCGATCTTTTGTCATCGAAAGTAACCAGCAGCTTTTCTTTTGCATTAAAATAGTAAGGCGCATGAGCTGTTGCATCCCAATGATACACATAGTTCGGATCATTCAGAATGGTGCTGTCGAAGTGCTTGTAATCAACGCCTCTTAAGAAAGTACAAGGTTGATACAAACCGTTTTGTAATGTATCTTCCAATTGAAAAATGCGTGCATAAAAAGCAGCACCAATTACAATTTTGCGACGCGGAACATGCAACGAATCCATCAGGTGAACGGCATGATCAATACTTTCTACTTGTTGAGGTGTTGAATACAAAGGCGTGTGATGACCGCTAACTTTTGCATAGCCGCTCACAAGGTCGTATGTCATCACATTTACGCGGTTCACTATTGGCATTACTTTGCTCCATTCAAACGAATGTAAAATGGCACTGGTAAAACCGCCTGCTGCAAAACTGATTTCGTAACGCGTGCCAAATTGCTTTCTCATCTCGGCAACCAAAGCCGTGAAGTTTTGTTTGTCTTCCGGTAAAAACTGATGTCCCGGAAAACCTTCAATGGCAGGATATTCCCAATCCAAATCAATTCCATCAGCATTAAAATAGTCGAGTATTTGTTTCGATGAAGCAGCAAATTGTTTGCGTCCTGCATCGGTGTTAAATGTTTGCGAGCAATATTGACACGCACTCCAGCCACCCATTGAAATTATAATTTTTAAATCCGGGTATTTATTTTTTAATGAAACCAGCTTTGTTATGGTGGCACTGTCCCTTGCATTTTCGATGTGAAGACTGCTGTCTCTTAAATGCGCGAAACTAAAAATGATATGCGTAAGCTGCGATACGTTGAAGCTGTCAATATGCGCTGAATCGCCCGTATAATAAGCCAGCACATTGCACTGTTTGGCAGGCAATTTTTTTTGCGAGAAGGTAGTAGTTGTAAAAATAAAAATGGGCAAAACAAAAGCGAGTATGTATTTCATAAGATTGGTTTGTGAGCTATCCGTTTTCTTTTTCCTGAAGCTTCGTATAAGCCATGATAAACACAGCACCTAAGTTTTTATAAGGCGGCACATAATCGTCAAACAACTCTTTGTTTTTGCCACTTCCAAACTCTTTAGAAAAGCGCTGCCACAGAACCGGCCAATCCAAATCTTTGCCCTGCCTCAGGTTATCAATAATGCCATTGATAAGCGGCAAATTGATTAAGCCGCTGCCGGTTTGTTTAGAAGAAATGATCTGCGCTTCGGGGCAAATTTTCAGTATCTGATTCAGGCTTTGATACCCACCACAACTGCCCAATAATACCACTTGCGCCGAGGTTGGCATTTGCTTAATGGTGTTGATTAAATAATAACTATGGCCGCGATGCAGCACTACTGATGGCTCTATCTCATGCTCTTCCAGATAACTGATTAAATCGGCTTGTGCTTTATCATCTAATCCTTGGTTTTCGTCCAAAGGGCGGTTTGAATAAATGCTGATGGGTATGCCGCGGGTTGAAGTAAACGTTACCCATTCCGGTGTTGAAATCATCTTCCAATTGCTGTTGCTGTAACTTCTTACAAATGCATTAAAAACATTTTGCCCGTCTTTATCACCATAAAAAAATTGCTGAACCACAATGCGACCTGTTGTGTCTTTTAAAGTGTTGTTGTTCATGAAATAAACCGGGCGAATGCCCAGTTCTTTAGCAACATCAATGTGGTTGGATGAATCCATTGATAAAAACAAAGTGTTCAGAATGTTGTAAATATTAATGCCTCGTTCATTGCCTGCAAGCTTTGCTGCGCTTAGGTTTTCCTGTATCTGGTTTAAGATGAGCTGCTGTATGTTTTTGTCGTAAATGCTGGCGTAAGAACCTGCAACATCTACAGCATCTTCAAGGCTGTCTTTGCCAGTTTGTTTGTCTAAACCATTGGCAAATGCTTTCATCAGCACCAGCGCATTGTCTTTATCCATGCGTTTCAAAAAATCGTCCAGCGTGTTGTAATTGGCGGCCATTTTTATCCATTTTTTAAAATGGTCAAACCGAACATTTACCAGTAGCGAATCGGCGCGTGGCACTTTCATTCTTTGCCAGATGCGCGGATACACACCACGCACATAACTTGATGTGTAAATCAATTCTTCATTCATCACCGCGAGGTAATACAACTCTTCCGGTTTAAGATTTTCGAGTATTTTAAAACGCACTGCATCGGGCGATTCATGCAATCCGTTTATTTCATTGATAAAGTATTTTCCTGTAGAGCTTATCTTATCATCTATAGCAGCAATGCTCATGGCCGTATCGTGCTCCAGCAATCGTTTTGAATAATCAATTTTTGTTTCCACCAGCAAGCGATAATATTTCATCGGGTCATCTCTTACCGCATCAATTTGCTCGATGGTTATATTATTATGATATAAATTATCAAGAAAAGGAAAATAAAACTGGCCTGATTTGTATTTGGATAATTTACTGATGATTTGAACCAGCGTGTCGGGACTATTCCTGATTTTTTGTGCCAACTGATTGGATGCTGCGGCATAGGAATACAATTCATCCGGATTATATCTTGCACTTACGCTGATTAAGCTATCGGTAAAAGGATAATTGGAGTTAGAGCTTAAGGAACGTAAAATCTTTTCGGGATGCAGCCGGACATCTTTTAGAAATACAATGTTTTTCGCATCCTGGTAGGATGGATTGTCTTCAAACAGAACGCTTTTCATCAACACATCGCCAATTTCAAAAGGCTGGCTTTTAATGAGTGACACAATAGAAGCGTTTTGCTTTTCCAGTTGCATTCCTTGCGCAAACGTGTTTATCAAAACGGGCAGTTGTGCAATACGCATGGTTTGCTTTCTGTAGTTCAGAAAAAAGCCATCGAGTGTTTCGGCAAGCGCACGCAGGTATTTTATTTTTGAATTGCTGTTGTCTGTGTCCGATTCAATGCTGTTTTGAATGGCATCAATGCGTTTGGTAGCGGTATAAGTCAACTGAAGGTTAAGGTCTTCATTATCTGTAATATTCAGGTTGTTATCAGCCGTTCCGTCTAATTTCAGCAATCGTTTTTGCAGATTGTCTATCTTATCGTGAAAAGTCTGTCGCATCAGCGGAATTTTTGCTGTTTGCGCATTTGCACTAATTACTTGTAGCCATGTTAAAACCAATAATAAAAAAGGTAGTCGTTTCATCATCACAAAAAAGTTCGTTTACAACTTTAGAATCAAAATGTAAATATCTGTGTTTCGTTCGTAACATCTTTTATCTTCACTATCATAAAAGAGTTAATAAAAATTTGTTGTTGCTCTGCAAAATTGGGTAGTGGTACCGTTTGAAACAATTGTAAATAAAAACCTGTCAGGTTATACGTTTAGTTTTCTAAAAAATCATAAGCAAACCTGACAGGTTACAATGATTATTTTCAAACTATACCATTACTCAAAATTGATGCAGATAGCTGCTTAACAATAAGATAATAAACCAATAAACTTGCGCTGATATTTGTATTTTAATTTTGTATAAATAAATGGTTAATGGAAAGTAACGGAAAGAAAATTTTAATTGCTGATGATGAGCCGGATATTGTTGAGATTATTGAATTCAATTTAAAGAAAGAAGGTTATGATGTTTATACCGCAGCCGATGGCGATGAAGCTCTCGAAAAGGCACGTTTACTTTTGCCACAATTAATCATTTTAGACATTATGATGCCTTACAAAACCGGTATTGAAGTATGCCGTAAACTAAGGCAGGATGAGAAGTTTGATGATACATTGATTATTTTTTTAACAGCTATTAACGACGACATCTCGCACATAAAAGGCTTGGAAATTGGTGCGGATGATTATATAAACAAACCGGTTAGTACAAAAGTGCTGGTAAGCCGCGTGAATGCGTTGTTTCGTCGCATGGGAAAGCCTGTTGATAATGATGGAAAGATTTTGCATGTAAACGGCATTACCATTGATCCCCAGCGATACATTGTGAGTGTAAAAAACAAGGAAATAACGCTTGCTAAAAAAGAATTTGAGCTTTTATACCTCTTGGCCTCCAAGCCCGGAAAAGTATTTCTGCGCAATGAAATTCTCACCTCGGTTTGGGGAACTGATGTAATTGTTGGAGATAGAACGATTGACGTTCACATTCGTAAAATACGACAAAAGTTAGAGGTTGATTGTGTAACTACCGTGAAAGGTGTAGGCTATAAATTTGAATGCTAAACCTCCTTTGTTTTTGTTTACTTTTATTACGCTTATCGCTCGAAGCTCATAGCTAACGGCTCATAGCTTATTTATGTTCACTACAAAAAACTTATCACCCACCCAGCTTTCCTTTTTTACTTCGTTGATATTATCTGTGCCAACAGGTATTGCTTTTTATTTTGTGTCATTCCGTTTTGAAGTTGCTATCGTTGCCTTACTCGTTACATTTCTGATTTCTTTTTTATTGTTTCGTGTTGTGCTTCGCTGGTTCATTTACCGTAAAATAAAACTCATTTATAAATTCATCTATCAAACAAAAGCCAGTAAGCGAGAGGAAATGTATTATAAATACATTTTACCTGATAAAAGCATTGATGAAGTACAGGAAGATGTAGCGCAATGGGCACAGCAACGAAGAGACGAGATTGAAACGCTGAAGACAAATGAAGTGTATCGTAAAGAATTTTTGCAAAATTTATCTCACGAATTTAAGACTCCCATCTTCGCCATTCAGGGTTATGTAGAAACCTTGCTGCAAGGCGCTTCGGATAATCCTGCAATTAATAAAAAGTTTTTAGAAAACACTGCGCGTAATGTACAGCGTATGGTGAACCTTGTAAATGATTTGGATGAGATTTCAAAGCTCGAAAGCGGTGCGCAGCCAATGAACAAAAGCAACTTTATTATTCAGGATTTAATAAAAGAAGTATATCAATCGTTGTACATTGTTACCAGTGTCAAACATATTTCTACTACAATAAAAAAAGGTTGCGAAGCCCCGGTGTTTGTTTTTGCCGATAAAGAAAAAATACGCCAGGTGCTTAGTAACCTGGTTGAGAATGCAACCAAATACGGCAGGCAGGAAGGTTACATAACCACCGGCATTTACCGCGCTGATGAAGATCATGTATTGATTGAAATCAGCGATAATGGCATCGGCATTCCGCCGCAACATTTGCCCCGTGTTTTTGAGCGTTTTTATCGTACCGATTTAGCTCGCAGCCGCGATGTTGGCGGCACAGGTTTGGGGCTTGCTATTTGCAAACACATTATTGAAGCACACGGGCAGGTGATTCATATTCGCAGCAAACCCGATATAGGAACTACCGTTGGTTTTACGCTGGCACCTAAGAAAGAGTAGCTTATAAAGCAATTGGTAGCTGAATTCTTGCCGTTCATATCATTTTTCCAAAAAGACGTTCCACTTAAAAATACTTTTACAATACGCATAAGCAGTCTATGTACTGCATATTATTCGTCCCTTCTTTTTAGAAGGGACTTTTTGTTTTTGCCCTTTTTTTATTATTTAGAATGGCCTGAAATAAGGTCGGCTTGCCATTGGTGAAAATTTCCAGGGGATGTTTATTATAATAATTACAAAGGCAATTGTAAACCAAATAGCCATTGTTTTAAATTTTTGCTTATCTCCGGTTTTTCTTTTTGCAGATGCCGAACCGACTGTAATAATTATTATGGCCACTAACATCATAGCGGCATGTTCCATTCCAAAAAAGCGGACGCTTCTTTCTTTAATGGCTGTTTTGTAATTGTGCAAAAAATAGGAAGTCAATGGACTGATGTAATACAACCACAATCCCAATAGCAATTGAACGTGTGCAATGGTTGCGGTAATGATCCTGATTCGGTTATGAAATGGCGTAAAACGTTTATGCTGAAGCCAGCCACGATAAGATAAAAACAAGGCAAATACTAAAATGGCTACTACCAGCCATCTCATTAAGGAATGGAATGCCAATGCCATTGCATACATAACAAGGTGTTTTTGGTTTTAATTTACTGACGAATAGAATGGTTTTTTACTTTATCAATCTGCATTTGGTTTTCCACATCGAAGAATTAAAACTGTTTTAATGGCAATTTTTTCACCTTACAGAATGTTTCTGTTTGGACGGTATAATTTGCAGTTGAGATGCCGACTACTTATCAGCGATTTGCCTTTTTGGTTTTGTGCATATTTATATATAGTTGCAAAAGTTTGCAGCGTATTTCTGCACGTGATACTTCAAACAAAAATAATTCTGCTACCCGCAAGCATCGCGACAATGTTCAGTTTTTAGATGATATTGCTATTAATAACGGAGGAAAAAGCGGACAAATAGAAGAGCCGCAAAGTGCTCATTCGGCAAGAAAAAAAACAACTGCTAAAGTTGTATATGCGCCGCCAACCGATGTTTCGCTAACAGATTATAATATTGAAAATGCAACAGGGCTTCAGTTTAAATATGCTATTTTATTAGATGCTTCAGTTGAACGATTGCAGAATATTTCTTTATTGCAGGACATTGAACATTGGTGGGGAACCCGTTATTGTTTGGGCGGAAGTACAGAAGCTTGTATTGATTGTAGTGCTTTTACGCAAATTGTTATGCGCGACGTTTATAAAACCGATATTGCCCGAACTGCTCGTGCGCAATATGATAACAGCACAAGAATTGAAATGCCAAACCTGCAGCAAGGCGATTTGCTTTTTTTTCAAACAGCGGGCAAAGATATTTCGCATGTTGGTGTTTATTTAACCAACAACAAATTTGTTCATGCTGCTACGAGCGGCGGTGTAATGATAAGCGACTTGAACGACACCTATTGGAGCAGCCGGTATCGCGGTGGGGGAAGAGTGATAAGAACCGAGCCTGTAGCTTCAAACAAATAAATACACACTCATCAAAATTTACCTGGTTTTGAAATGTAGAATCTGAAGAGAAATGTGAAACAAGAGTTGGGAAACGTTCAGATGTCTATTATATAACCATTAAGAACCGCGAAAAAAATGTGCAAAAACAAACCTTTATATACTTGTTATCTTATTTAATTGCAAGCCTGCGCTTAACTTGTTAATAGAGTTTTCCTAAAAAATAATAAAAACTCAAAAATTATTGTAAAAAGCTTGTCTGCTATGTATCAAGCCGTTACCTTTGCGCTCCCAATTTGAAATCAGGCTCATGGCAATGTCTCAAAGAATACGAATTAAATTACAGTCTTACGATCACAATTTAGTTGATAAATCTGCTGAAAAAATCGTAAAAACTGTTCGCAGTACAGGTGCAGTAGTTACAGGTCCGATTCCTTTACCTACGCATACAAAAATCTTTACTGTTCTCCGTTCACCTCACGTGAATAAGAAGAGCCGTGAACAGTTTCAATTGGCAACGCACAAGCGTTTGCTCGATATTTATACTTCTTCTTCCCGTACAGTAGATGCTTTATCTAAGCTCGATCTGCCAAGTGGTGTTGAAGTAGAAATTAAAGCGTAAAATTCGCTGCAAGCAAAAAGTTCTTATCATCTAAATCGTCATCTCTCAATTCCGGCACGCCGGGAAAAAAGAGCTCTGAATACAATAAAAAGATCAGGAAATCAGGCGAATCAAAACAGTCGCATAAAATCCCGGTCAAGACATAATAACAAGCCCTTCGAGGTTTGTTTACCTCCGGTACTTCTCCTCCTGACATGTCGGGAAACAAAAGAAAAGGTCGGCGGAAAACAAGGATTGAATTACACTTTCATCGGTGTAATGTCCTCAACACCTCCGCGGGGCACAAACCGCAAAAAACGATGAAAGGTATTATTGGTAAAAAAATTGGAATGACCAGCGTTTTTGGAACAGATGGAAAGCAAACCGCTGTTACCATTATTGAAGCCGGTCCTTGTGTAGTAACACAAGTAAAAACCCAGGAAACAGATGGCTACAATGCCATTCAATTAGGTTTCGGCGACAAAAAAGAAAAGCACTCTCTCAAAGCTGAAATCGCTCACTTCGCAAAGGCTAATACTCCAGCCAAAAAATTCGTAAAAGAATTTCGTGATTCTTCTCTTAATAAAAATATAGGTGAAACCGTTACTGTTGATATTTTTTCCGAAGGTGAAAAAGTAGAAGTGGTAGGAACTACTAAAGGTAAAGGTTTTCAGGGCGTTGTAAAACGTCATGGCTTTCATGGTGTTGGCGAACAATCTCATGGTCAGCACGATCGGCAGCGGGCACCAGGTTCAATTGGTAACTCATCTGATGCTTCGCGTGTATTTAAAGGTATGCGCATGGCAGGCAGAATGGGTAACGACCGCGTGAAGATGAAAGGTTTGAAAATCGTAAAAATATTCCCGGACAAAAATTATATTCTGGTTAGTGGCTCAGTTCCTGGTCATAACGGCTCGATGGTATTAATTCAGAAATAATTACCAATAAACAAATTCAAATGCAAGTAGAAATTTTAAATATACAAGGTGCAACTACCGGAAGAACCATTGAGTTGCCGGATGAAATCTTTGCTGTTGAACCTAATGATCATGTATTGTATCTCGCAGTAAAGCAATATCAGGCTGCACAACGCCAGGGCACTCATAAAGTAAAGACTCGTGCCGAAGTGCAGGGAGCCAGCCGCAAACTGCACAAACAAAAAGGTACGGGTGGTTCTCGTAAAGGTAATATCCGCAATCCTTTGTATAAAGGCGGTGGTACTATTTTCGGACCGAAACCTCACGGGTATGGCTTTAAGTTGAATAAGAAAGTGAAGGATCTGGCTAAAGTAAGTGCTCTTTCATACAAAGCGAAAGACAATGCAATTGTGGTAGTTGAAGATATCAACTTAGAAGCACCGAAAACAAAGCAATTTGCTGATACTTTAAAAGCTTTGAATATTGCTGATAAGAAAACTTTGTTTGTGTTGCCTGAATACAACGACAATGTTTATCTCAGTCTTCGCAACATACCAAAAGTTGAAAGCACATTATTGGCTGACCTCAACACTTATGAAATAGTAAATGCGGACACATTGGTGCTGACCGAAAGTGCAGCTAAAATTTTCAGTGAAGAAGAAACTTCAGAAGTAGAAGCTTAATTACAAACGTATTAATCGTTATCAATCATGAAATTGACTGAAATATTAATAAAGCCTGTTCTTACAGAAAAAGCAAATGCCCAACAAGAGAAATTGCGCAGGTATGCTTTTAAAGTGGCTAAAAAGGCAAACAAACTGGAAATTAAGAAAGCGGTAGAAGATATGTATGGTGTTAGCGTGGAAGATGTGAATACCGTAATTGTTCCTGGTAAAAACAAAACACGCTTTACAAAAGCTGGTTTTATAAAAGGTGTAAAGCCTGGCTACAAAAAAGCTTACGTTACAGTAGCTGAAGGCGAAAGCATTGATTTGTATTCAAATATTTAAATTATAGTCGCGAAGCTGAAAATTTCGCAAAAAAGAATCTAACAAATGGCATTAAAAAAATACAAACCCATGACGGCCGGCACACGCTGGAGAATTGGGAATGCGTATGCTGAATTAACAACGGATGAACCTGAAAAAAGCTTGTTGGAAGCACAGCATAGCACAGGTGGTCGTAATGCGCAAGGTCGCCGCTCCATGCGTTACATGGGTGGTGGCAATAAGCATCATTATCGCATTATTGATTTTAAACGAGACAAGAAAGGTGTAGATGCGAAAGTTGTGTCAGTTGAATACGATCCTAACCGCACAGCTTTTATCGCATTGGTGCAATATACCGATGGTGAAAAAAGATACATTCTTGCTCCCCAGGGCATTCAGGTTGGTGCAACCATCACATCAGGTGATGCAGTGGCTCCTGAATTGGGCAATGCACTTCAAATGAAAAACATGCCGCTTGGTACTGTTATTCATAATATTGAATTGCAACCCGGGCAAGGTGGTAAAATTGCCCGCAGTGCAGGTTCTTCTGCCCAGTTAACAAACAAAGAAGAGAGATACGCTGTATTGAAAATGCCAAGCGGTGAATTGAGAAAAGTTTTAATTAACTGCTATGCAACAGTAGGTGTGGTTTCAAACAGCGACCATAACCTGGAGCAAGCTGGTAAAGCTGGCGTAAACCGTTGGAAAGGCGTTCGTCCCCGCACTCGTGGTGTTGCAATGAACCCTGTTGATCACCCGATGGGTGGTGGTGAAGGTAAAGCTTCAGGTGGTCATCCTCGCAGCCGTACAGGTAAGTATGCAAAAGGTTTAAAAACACGTAAGCATAAAAGTTCTGATAGACTGATCATTCAGCGGAGGAACGGTAAAAAATTGACATTGAAATAATTTTCAAATTAACTCATTCCAAAATTATGGGTCGTTCGATAAAAAAGGTCCTTATGTAGATTCAAATGTTGAAACAAAAGTTTTAAACATAAATGAAGGCAAAAACAAAAAGGTGTGATCAAAACCTGGAGCCGTCGCTCTACTATTACGCCGGATTTTGTAGGACATACATTTGCTGTGCATAACGGAAACAAGTTCATTCCGGTTTATGTAACGGAATTTATGGTTGGCATAAATTAGGTGAATTTGCCCCGACGAGAAACTTCAAAGGACACTCAGGAAGTAAGAAATAAATAGATAAGCTACAAAGCCATAAGTTGCAAGCGATAAGCAAAAGTGAAGGCAAAAAAATAAAAAAATGGAAGCTGTAGCTAAATTAAATAATTATCCCACGTGCCCCCGCAAAATGCGTTTGCTGGCAGATGTGATCCGTGGAATGAATGTAGAAAAAGCGTTGGCAATTTTAGAATTTCATCCGCAACACCATGCTGTTCCTTTATACAAATTGTTGAGAAGCGCTATCAACAATTGGGAACAGAAAAACGAAGGAACAAGCGCTGCCGATGCAAATTTGATTGTAAAGACAGTTTTTGTTGATGGTGGTCGCGTATTGAAACGGATGCGTCCGGCACCGCAAGGTCGTGGTTATCGTGTTCGAAAACGCAGCAATCATGTAACAATCATTGTTGACAGCAAATAAAAATATTCCCACAGGCAAATTGCCTGTAAGTAAATAAAACAATATGGGTCAAAAAGCAAATCCTATTGGTAACAGGTTAGGAATCATCCGAGGATGGGAAAGCAACTGGTATGGCAGTAAAAAAGATTATGCTGGCAAACTGATTGAAGATAATAAAATCAGAACCTACCTGAATGCACGTATCAACAAAGGCGGTATTTCCAAAATTGTTATTGAGCGTACGTTAGGTAAACTCATCGTTACCATCCATACTTCAAAGCCAGGTATTATCATTGGTAAAGGCGGTGGAGAAGTTGATCGTATTAAAGAAGAATTGAAAAAACTAACCGGTAAAGAAGATGTTCAGATCAACATTCTTGAGATCCGTCGGCCTGAGCTGGATGCAAACATTGTAGGTGATACCATTGCCCGCCAGATTGAAAACCGTATCAACTTTAAAAGTGCTATTAAAATGGCAATTGCTTCTGCACTCCGCATGGGTGCTGAAGGTATTAAAGTAAAATTAAGCGGTCGTTTAGGTGGTGCTGAAATTGCCCGTAGCGAAGAGATAAAGCAGGGCCGTATGCCATTGCATACATTGCGTATGGATATTGATTATGCCAATGTATTTGCACAAACGGTTTATGGAAAGATCGGTATCAAGGTATGGATCTGTAAAGGTGAGGTATTAGGCAAACGTGATCTGAATCCAAATTTCATTGGGGGTAAAGATGTAAGCGGCGACAGAAGGGATGATCGCAGAGGCGATGATCATCGTGGTGGTGATAGAAGAGATGACCGTCGTGGCGGAAACGACAGAAGCGGAGACGACCGCAGAGGCGGAGGTGGTGATAGAAGAGGTGGTGGAAGAAGATAAAATTAGATTCCGGTTACTGGTTAACAGTTTCCGGTTTGTTTAAAAGAAACTGGTAAACGCCAACTGGCAACCGGTAACTAAAAAGAAAAACAATGTTACAGCCGAAAAGAACAAAACACAGGAAAGCGCAAAAAGGTCGCATGCAACGTAGCGAAACGTGGAACCACTATTGCTTTTGGCTCATATGCCTTAAAAGCAGTGGAACCGATTTGGTTAACAACCGCCAGATTGAAGCTGCCCGACAGGCAATAACCCGTGCTATGAAGCGTGAAGGAAATGTGTGGATACGAATTTTCCCTGATAAACCAATTACGCGCAAACCAGTAGAAGTGCGTATGGGTAAAGGTAAAGGTAACCCTGAATTTTGGGCTGCCGTTGTTGAGCCAGGACGAATTATTTTTGAATCAGATGGTGTGCCGATGGAAACAGCAAAAGAAGCCATGCACCTGGCCTCTCAGAAGCTTCCCATTAAAACAAAATTCGTTATCAGAAGAGACCTTCAGGCTTAGCTCCTGTATTCTTTTTCAATAAAAACAAAATACAATGGCTAAGAACAAATACGAATTCGAAAAAAGCCTGAAAGATTTAAGTGACCGACTTGCAGGCACGCGTGAACGAAGATACTGTACGTTTAAAAAAACTGGAATTTGCACATGCTATTTCTCCATTGGAAAATCCGATGAGCATACGCAATCTGAGGAAAGACATTGCCCGTTTGAAAACTGAAATCAAAAAAAGAACATTACAGGCTTAGTTGTTCTTTATCATATAGATGTCTTTGAAAAAAAGACACAAATACAAACACAATGGTAACACAAGCTGAACAAAGAAATTTACGCAAAACAAGAATAGGTGTTGTAACCAGCAACAAAATGGAAAAAACCATTACTGTTGCAGTTGAAAGAAAAGTAAAGCACCCGATTTATGGTAAGTTCGTAAAAAAAACTACCAAATTTCATGCACACGATGAAAAAAATGAGTGCACTATTGGTGATATAGTAAGAATTATGGAAACCCGTCCGCTCAGCAAAACAAAGCGCTGGCGACTGGTAGAAGTAGTTGAAAAAGCAAAGTAAGAAATAAGCTACAAGCTCTAAGCTCCAAGCTGCGAGTGGTAGAAGAAACTAAAATAGTAATTCATTGCTAAAGGCTTGCAGCTCGCAGCTAATAGCTCAAAGCTAAATAAAATGATTCAGCAAGAAAGCAGGTTAAATGTAGCTGATAACAGCGGAGCGAAAGAAGTGCTTTGTATTCGTGTATTGGGTAATTCCGGACAGGATTATGCTAAGATAGGCGATAAGATTGTGGTAACGGTAAAGGATGCGTTGCCTGCAGGAGGTATTAAAAAAGGAACTGTTTCAAAAGCAGTTATTGTTCGTACTAAGAATAAATTGCGCCGCAAAGATGGCTCTTATATCCGTTTTGACGACAATGCAGTGGTATTGCTTAACAACGCTGACGAACCCCGTGGCACGCGTATTTTCGGGCCTGTTGCAAGGGAACTGCGTGATAAAGGATATATGAAGATTATTTCACTTGCACCTGAAGTATTATAATCGTATCTTTGCCGCCCGTTTTTTAAAGGTGGCTTACAAATAAAACGGATTATTCCGCAAATACAAAACAATGAGTAACAGATTTAAACCGAAATACAATATCAAGAAAGGCGACAGGTCGTAGTGATTGCCGGCGATGATAAGGACTTGAAAAAGCCCCGCAAAGTTTTGGAAGTAATTACTGAAAAAGGCCGTGTGCTGGTTGAAGGTGTAAATATCGTTACCAGACATACCAAGCCTTCAGCGCAAAATACTAAAGGCGGATTGGTTCGTCGGAAGCACCCATTCATATCAGTAATGTAATGCTGTGGGATGCAAAAGCTGGTGCACCAACTAAAATCAAACGCACACGGGAAGAAGGAAAGTTAGTTCGAATATTAAAAAAATCAGGGGAGGCAATTAAATAATGAGTACAATAAAATATACTCCAAGATTAGCAGAGAAATACAAAAAAGAAGTTGTACCTGCATTAATGAAAAAGTTCGGTTACAAAAGTGTAATGCAAGCTCCTAAGTTGGAAAAAATCTGCGTAAACCGTGGCGTAAACGGAGCAGTGGCAGATAAGAAACTGGTTGATATTGCTGTTGATGAATTGACAACTATAACAGGCCAGAAAGCCGTAGCAACGAGAACTAAGAAGGATATATCAAACTTCAAGCTTCGTAAAGACATGCCAATTGGTGCACGTGTTACATTACGCGGTGAAAAAATGTATGAATTCTTAGACCGTTTAATCGCCGTGGCTTTACCTCGTGTTCGTGATTTTAAAGGCATCAGTGAAAAATCATTCGATGGCCGTGGTAATTATACATTGGGTGTTACCGAACAGATCATTTTCCCTGAAATAGATATTGATAAGGTAAATAAAATTACCGGTATGGATATCACATTTGTAACTACCGCAAGAAACAATGAAGAAGCATATGAATTGCTGAAAGAATTGGGTATGCCTTTTAAAAATATGAAAAAAGATAACCAGTAAAAATTATTTTTTGATTTATGAACTGCGATTTGTGCGTAAGGCTTTTAGCTCGTCATAAATCCTACATCATAAATCTAAAATCAAAAAATATGGCAAAAGAATCAGTAAAAGCCAGAGAGAGAAAGCGGAGGTAATGGTAGCCAAATATGCTGAAAAGCGTGCCGCATTAAAAGCCGCAGGCGATTATGCAGGTTTGGATAAACTACCCCAAAATGCTTCACCCGTTCGGCTAAAAAACCGCTGCCAGCTTACCGGCCGTCCAAGAGGTTATATACGCTACTTTGGTTTATCTCGTATTAGTTTCCGCGACATGGCGTTGAACGGTAAAATTCCAGGTGTAAGAAAGGCAAGCTGGTAAAGAAATTGTCAATTGACTATTATTTATGGTCAATTGAAACTGAAAATTTACTCAATTAACAATTATCAATTTAGAATAAACATGGTAACTGATCCTATAGCAGATTATCTGACCCGAATACGAAATGCACAGATAGCCGGACACAGAATTGTTGAAATTCCTGCGTCTAATTTGAAGAAGCGCATGACCGAGATTTTGTATGATCAGGGTTATATCCTGAAGTACAAGTTTGAAGATGACAGCAAACAGGGTTTGATTAAAATCGCTTTGAAATACGATCCGACGACAAAATTGCCTGCTATCCGTTCACTGGAAAGGTCAGCCGTCCTGGTTTGCGCCAGTATGCAAAGCCGGCCGATTTCCGTCGTGTGAAAAACGGTTTAGGCATTGCAATTCTGAGCACATCAAAAGGTGTAATGACAGATAAAGAGGCCAAAGCCCAGAATGTAGGCGGAGAAGTACTTTGCTACATTTCATAAAAAGTGGGCAAAACCAAAGATATGAAAATGCGATAGTGGTTTTCATTTACTCAACTTGTTTTCTAATCTAAGTTTTCTATACGGTAACTGAAAAGAAGCAAGCTACATTATCACAATTATAAATTATATCATTTTCAATTCGAAGATATGTCACGTATAGGAAAACAACCGGTTGTATTGCCAAAAGGAGTTACTGTAAATGTCGGTAGCGACAATACTGTAAGTGTGAAAGGACCAAAAGGCGAATTGAAGCAGGCAATTGACAGAGATATTACGGTTGAAGTAAAGGACAACGAAATCAATCTTTCACGGCCAACCGACCAGATTCGTCATCGTGCAATGCATGGTTTATATCGTTCGTTACTTTCTAACCTGGTAAAAGGTGTAACAGAAGGCTATAAGAAAGATTTGGAATTGGTAGGTGTGGGTTATAAAGCTGCCAATACCGGCAATACATTAGATCTATCTTTAGGTTATTCTCACAACATCATATTTGAAATTCCTAAAGAGTTGAAAGTAGCCACTGAAACCTAAAAAGGTCAGAACCCGAAGATTATGCTGGAAGGAACTGATAAGCAATTGTTAGGTCAGGTAGCAGCCAAAATGCGCAGCCTTCGTAAGCCAGAGCCATACAAAGGAAAAGGTGTGAAATACACGACTGAAGTAGTTCGCCGAAAAGCTGGTAAAGCTGCTGGTAAGTAAAGCCCCAGGTTTTAAAAGGTAAGTTATAGGAATAAAAGGCTTTAAACAATAATTTGATTCTTTTCATTTTCCTGGCAGTATCAGGGAAGCATAAATAAGAACCATGAAAACAAAAGTAGAAAGAAGAAGAAAAATACATTACCGTATTCGCAAGAAAATAGCAGGCACGGCGCAAAAACCCCGTTTGTCTGTATTCAGAAGCAATACGGCTGTTTATCGTTCAAATCATTGATGATGCAAGCGGAAAAACTATTACCGGCGCATCTTCCAGGGATAAAGATATTGATGCGCAAGCAGGTACAAAAACAGAGAAAGCAAATTAGCAGGTACTGCTATTGCTCGTAAAGCAACTGAATTGGGCGTAACCAATGTTGTTTTTGACAGAGGTGGTTATTTATATCATGGCCGTGTGAAAGCAGTAGCTGAAGGCGCAAGAGAAGGAGGACTTCAATTTTAGATTTCGAATTTATGATTTTTGGGTAAAAACAAACTCCTTTCAATCATAAATCATCATTCATAAATCATAAATCGAAAAATGTCAAAAGTAATTTCAAATAAAGTAAAAGCTGGTGGTGATCTGGAACTGAAAGAAAAAGTAGTTTCCATTAACCGCGTGGTAAAAACCACCAAAGGCGGCCGTGCATTTAGGTTCTCTGCATTGGTTGTGGTAGGAAATGAAGGTGGTGTGGTTGGCCATGGTTTGGGCAAAGCCAAAGAAGTACAGGAAGCCATTACAAAAGGTATTGAAGATGCAAGAAGAATCTGATTAAAGTTCCGGTAATGCATGGTACCATTCCGCACGATCAGTTGGCAAAAGAAGGTGCTGCAAAAGTTCTAATTAAACCTGCTGCACATGGTACAGGTGTAATTGCCGGAGGCACTATGCGTGCAGTTTTGGAAAGTGCAGGTATTACAGATGTATTGCAAAGATCCTTGGTTCTGCCAATCCGCATAACGTGGTAAAGGCAACACTTAAAAGCTTTAGCTATGTTGCGCGAGCCCATAGAAGTAGCAAAGAACAGAAACATCCAATTAAAGAAAGTATTTAACGGATAATCTGAACATTTAGGGTTATTACTGCGGGAGTTTGGAAACATTCAGTAAATTAATATTTTATACCTAAAATATTTCCGAAAAGTATAAGGTTATGGAAAAGATAAAAATCACACAAATAAAAAGCGGAATTGACCGTTCAGAGCGACAGAAAAATACATTGAAGGCTTTGGGTCTTAACCAAGCTGAATGCTTCAAAAGAAGTAGAAGCTACTCCGCAAATTTTAGGAATGATTACCAAAGTGAATCATTTGGTAACAGTTGAAGAATTAGGGTAAAAATAAATCTATTCTTCATACATCATATAACAAACGCGAGGGACGATTTTCCCGTTAAGTTTAAAATCAATCAAAAATGAAACTACACACACTGCAACCTGCAGAAGGTTCAACACACAAACAAAAAAGTCTTGGGCGCGGTGAAGCCAGCGGTAAAGGCGGCACTTCAACAAAAGGTAATAAAGGCCAACAAGGTCGCACCGGTTATCAACGTAAAAATGCACATGAAGGCGGACAGATGCCTATCCAGCGCCGTTTGCCAAAACGTGGTTTTAAAAATAACAATCGCATTGAATACAAAGTTTTTAATTTAGGCCAGATAGATGCACTTACCGAAAAATATGGCTTTACCGAAGTAACGATTGAAAACTTTATATGAATGGTTTAATCAGCAAAACAGACAAGGTAAAAGTTCTCGGCAATGGGGAATTAAAAGCTAAACTTACTTTCAAAGTAAATGCGGTAAGCGGCAAGGCAAAAGAAGCCATCGAAGCTGCAGGCGGAGCGATTGAAATTATAAAATAATTTTCCCGATATTTGCCTCACGTTGCCGAAATGGCTAATATGCGCATCCTCAAGCGATGCGTTTTTTAGCTTCCAGAAAATTTACTTCAATATACACGATCAGTGAAAAAGTTTGTACAGACACTAAGAAACATTTGGACGATTGATGAACTGCGTACAAAAATTATTGTAACGCTGTCTTTGATATTTACTTATCGCTTAGGCAATGCAATCATCTTACCCGGTTTAAATCCATCCATTATTCAGAACGCTGCCAACAAAACCCAAAACAACGGTTTGTTGGGCTTGTTCGATTCATTCGCAGGCGGTGGTTTTTCTCACGCTTCCATTCTTGCATTGGGTGTAATGCCTTATATTTCGGCTTCTATCTTCATGCAATTGGCGACAATACTGGTTCCTCAATTGCAAAAAATACAGAAAGAAGGCGAAAGCGGCAGAAAGAAAATCAATCAATGGACGCGTTATCTCACGGTAATTGTTACCCTTTTTCAGGCAGGTGCTTATGTGCAGTATTTAAAAACACCCGGCTATGCTGAAGCCCTAATTCCTTCTTATGCGCCTTACTTTCTTTGCATCAACCATCATCGTACTTACAGCAGGTACCTTGTTTGTAATGTGGCTGGGTGAAAAAATTCAGGATAAAGGTCTGGGCAATGGAACTTCCATCATTATTATGATAGGCATTTTGGGTAGATTACCACAAGCATTAATACAGGAATTTGATGCAAAACAAACGCGGGGTGGTGGCGGTTTATTAATTTTCTTAATTGAAATTGCCATTCTCATTGCTATCATCCTTGGATTGATTATTCTGGTGCAGGGAGTGCGCAAGGTGCCGGTAAACTATGCAAAACAAATTGTTGGCAATCGTCAATATGGAGGTGCGCGTCAGTTTTTACCTTTGAAAGTAAACAGTGCGGGGGTAATGCCAATCATCTTTGCGCAAGCCATTATGTTTTTGCCTACTTTAGTTTCGTTTACAAAGCTTGATTCAGCGCAGGGAATCGTAAAGGTGTTCTCTGACCACAGTAACGCATGGTACATGGTTATTTACGCCGTAATGGTGATTGCGTTTACCTTCCTTTATACCGCTTTAATATTTAATCCAAAGCAAATGAGCGAAGATTTAAAGCGCAGCAATGGATTTATTCCCGGCGTAAAACCAGGGCAGCCAACAGCAGATTACATCGGTGCCATTATGGATAAGATTACTTTGCCGGGTGCTATCTTTCTTGCTTTTGTTGGTATTCTTCCAGGTTTTGCACAACGTCTCGGCGTAACGCAGGTATTTAGTTCTTTCTTTGGCGGTACATCGTTATTAATTATGGTAGGTGTTATTTTAGATACCTTACAACAAATAGAAACGCATCTTTTAATGCGCCAGTATGATGGCTTAATGAAAGGTGGTCGCTTACAAGGCAGACAAACTTCTACTGCGCCTGTTAGCGGTTTTTAATTGAACATAAAAAAGTTATAAAACAAAACCTGTTAGAGAACAATCTGACAGGTTTTTTTGTAATTATTCAATAAGATGAGTCATATCAAAAACATGATATTTTATAAAACAGAAGCTGAAATTGCGCTGATGAAGCAAAGCGCAGAACTGGTGAGCAAAACATTATCCGAAGTTGCCAAAGTGCTGAAGCCAGGCATAACAACCATGCAGTTGGACCAGTTGTGCAACACCTTTGTACGTGATCACAATGCCATTCCTTCTTTTAAGAATTATAAAGGTTATCCGCACAACATCAACGCTTCGGTGAATGATGTGGTTGTACATGGTTTTCCAAACAATGCATCATTAAAAGACGGAGATGTGGTTTCTATTGATTTGGGTGTAATATTAAATGGCTGGCATGGCGACCATGCTTATACTTTTATTTTAGGAGAGGTAAGTTCTGATGTTTCAAAACTGGTTCGTGTAACAAAGGAATCGCTTTATAAAGGCATCGAAAAAGCAATTGCAGGCAATCGCATCGGAGATATTTCTTACGCTATACAGGAATATACAGAAAAGAAAAACGGCTATGGTGTGGTGAGAGAATTGGTAGGTCATGGTTTGGGAAGAAGCTTACATGAAGACCCACAAGTGCCCAATTATGGCAAGCGTGGTAATGGCCCAAAGATGAATGAAAATATGGTGCTTGCTATTGAGCCGATGATCAATTTAGGGGGTAAAGAAGTGTACACCGATAGCGACGGTTGGACGGTGCGTACCCGCGATGGCAAGCCTTCCGTTCATTTTGAACATGATGTGTGTGTAAAAAAGAATAAAGCTTTGATTTTATCGAATTACAGCATTATTGAAGCGGCTGAAAAAGCGAATCCAAATTTGAACACAAAATATTACGCAAACTAATTTTGCTTTTGCCACAATTCCTGAAGGCGCAAAGTTTTGTTTTTTTCATTTTTATGCTTTTGTTTTTGCAGCGATTTTTTATCAATGACCCACAACGCTTCTTTACATAAAACTCTCATTGTTATCGGCGGTGGTGCAGCCGGTTTTTTCTGCGCTATAAATGCGGCAAAAACAAACCCATTGCTTCGTGTTATTATTCTTGAAAAAAGCGGCAAGCTATTAAGCAAAGTAAAGGTGAGCGGCGGCGGAAGGTGTAATGTAACCCACAACTGTTTTGATATTGCTGAACTGATTACAAAATATCCGCGCGGCACGAATTTCCTAAAAAAAACATTCCACCATTTCAGCACAAAACAAACCATTGATTGGTTTGGAGAACGAGGTGTAACCGTTCAAGCGGAAGGCGATGGCCGCATGTTTCCAAGTACCAATTCTTCACAAACGATTATTGATTGCCTGCTTCGCGAAGCAAACAAATACAATGTTGAGATTGTAATGGGCGCCGATGTAAAAAAAATGGCAAAAACAAACACTCAATTTTGCATTTCTACTCTCAACGAAAAGCAGTATCAAGCCGATTATGTTTGCGTAGCCTGTGGTGGCTTTTCTAAACTGCAGCAATTTGATTGGTTAATTCAATTGGGTCATACAGTACAACCGCCGGTTCCCTCTCTTTTCACTTTTAATATTCCGGATAATCCACTTACACAACTCATGGGCGTTAGCGTTAACAATGCGGTAATAAAGATTATAGGCAGTAAGCTTTTCCAAAAAGGGCCGCTACTGATAACGCATTGGGGATTGAGTGGCCCTTCTGTTTTAAAATTATCGGCTTATCGGCGCAAGAGAATTGGCCAATAAACAATACCAATTTTCTATATTGGTCAACTGGATTCCTTTTTATACAGAACAATCGTTGCGCGAAAAATGGCAAGCATTTCAGCAACAGTTGTCATCGCAATATCTTCATTCTAAAAATCCCTTCCATTTGCCATCGCGATTATGGCAATATTTTTTGGATGAAGCCGGAATTCGGGCAAAAACAAAATGGTTGAATATATCATCCAAAGAAAGAAATAAATTGATTCAAACACTTACCGCGCAAGCATTTGAGGTGAAAGGAAAAACAACGTTTAAAGAAGAGTTTGTTACTTGCGGTGGTATTACATTATCTGAAATTGAACCCAATACCATGCAGAGCCGTAAAGTAGAAGGCTTATTTTTTTCGGGTGAAATTATGGATGTAGATGGCATCACCGGTGGCTTCAATTTTCAACATGCCTGGACAAGCGGATTTATTGCAGCAAAAGCAATAGGAGAGATGAGCAAACAATAAAATTTTGTTTTTGCTGATATTTTAGAACCGCTTATTGACAAGGTAGCGAAAAGCAAAATTTTGTGCTTTTATTTTCAGTACTAGTAACAGTTATTTCGCCGCCATGTTGCTTCATAATTTCATTGGAAATGTGTAAGCTTAAGCCAATGACGGTAGAATGAAAAATTAATTTTCTGTCAGCGAATCAATTGAAATGGCATAATGACTTTCATCATACACACACTCACCATTTTTAATTAATAAAATTTGTGGCGATTCGTGCGAAACATCAAACATTTCGGATACGCGGTTAGAGATATCTCTGTATTTAATCAAGTCTAAAAAATAAAAGTCCATTGACTCCGGTACACCTTCCCGTTCAAGACGTTTTAACACCATGTTGCTGATGCTGCAACGCGTACTGTGCTTGAAGATTACCTGTGGACGTTGATTTGAATTCACCTTAATTTCTTCGAGCTGGCTGATATTGTTGAGTGTTATCCAATTCATACTTAAAAAAGTCAAATTTTGTGCCTTGCCGATTATCTTCTAAAATAATTTTTATCGTGAGAAGGGCAATCGCCAACCCGCGTTCCCCGTGAAGTTGCACATGAAGTAAACATGCCTGAAAGCAGGGCAACCAATAGAAAACCAGTGAAATATTTTTTCATAATAAGGCTTTAATTGCCAGTATTCTTTTTTGTTCTAAAAAGCTAAATTAACTGCTTTTGAAAGATGCTAAATTTAAAAATTGATTAATATTTTAAGAATGAATACTTGATTATAAACAAAATAAAAAGAGCATCATGTCAATGCTCCTTTTTTATAAATTTTTTATACTTCAAATATTAACTGTTCATCACGTTCCTCCACAGGTATTTGTCTGATAAAGTTGTTATATCCTTCTTCATCAACATCATGCGATGTGTAAACGCCATAGGCATCCATAGTATAACCAATTAAACCATCATTGGCTTCAATCAGATAAATAATGCTCATATCACCTGGATCTGAATCTCCTTCAAAGCGATATGTCTTTAATAATCTTTCAAATCCTGTGGTTGATAAAATTTGTTTTTACCTGCTGTAAAACCTTTATCCGTCCATTTAAATTCGCGATCCATTTTTTTTAAACGAAGCTTTTCTAAAACAACTGAAGAACTTGTCATTTCACTGGGCTTGAACATATTGTACAGTTTTGTTTTTAATCTTAACCAAAATCTATACCTACATCAATTGATTATCATAGCATTTATAAAAACATGTTTTTTAATAAAAAAAATTTGTGTATTAATTTCTACATGATTAATTTTATAGCAGAATAAATAGTAGTAGTTTTCTTTCTCTTTTATAAAGCCCCGGTAATATCCCGCAGTTAATTTTAAGGAATTATAAGGTCGGTATCGTATGGTTTTTGCAGGTAATAAACTTGTTGCAAACAATTTAAAACGTCCATATATGAATCCACTTATCCTGTCAAAAAAAACAACAAACAAACAAACTTCCGTTGTGGTAGCAAGAATCCGCAATTTAGTTTCAACATTGCAAAATGCAAACAGGGCATTTAAGCACATTGCGGGTCGTTGCGGCGATAGAAAAGCCCAGATGCTGGTTTTTGGTATGGCTACCGAATCATTTCAGTTTTACAGAGAATTGTCGCTTTATGTGCAGGTTTTGAAAGGTGAACCTGAATTTAATGAAACAATTTTTACCGATTATCAGTATGACAATGATGGTTTGGAAAATGCCGAACACGTGGAGATGGATAAAGTTTTGGAAGATTGTGCGAATATTGAAAAGGGGTTAATTGGTGAGTTTCGTAAGCTGCTGAATGATCATTTGATTGTTGGCGATTTGCGTAAAATGTTGCAGGAACAGCTCAACGGATTTTTATATGCTTTTGCCAAGATAAAAATGCTCACCAACCTGCATGTCAGCCCAAGCAACTTTGTAAACATTTGGTAGGATATTTTAATAAAAACAAAAACCGGATTGCAAAACGATCCGGTTTTTTTGTGCTCTTTTCGGTAGTAGTATAGTTTGAAATATTTCAATTAAAACCTGTCAGGTTATACGTTTACGATAATCGCTAAGAATAAGTAAACCTGACAGGTTATCGCCACTTTTTCAAACTGTACCACTACTCTCTTTTCTCTTTCCTTCATCACATACTTTGTGTTTATTATCTTGCAATTTATTATAAAAATGTATGCAAACTTTTTTTAGACAACTTCACTTGAAGGAACACAATTTAGGCAACGCTACCGGAAAAGAATGGCATGGAGGCAGCACAGTGTTCGATTCTTTTTCTCCGGTAGATGGTGAGAAAATCGGCAGTGTGGAAGCGGCAGATGAAGATACATACAATGCTATTATTGCTACGGCGCAACAAGCTTTTTTGCAATGGCGTGCAGTGCCGGCTCCAAAGCGCGGTGAAGTAGTACGGCAAGTGGGTGAAGCCTTACGGCAACACAAAGATGAATTGGGAAAATTAGTGAGTTATGAAATGGGCAAAAGCCTGCAGGAAGGCTGGGGCGAAGTTCAGGAAATGATTGACATCTGCGATTTTGCTGTTGGCTTATCGCGGCAATTGTACGGCCTAACGATGCACAGTGAGCGTGTGCATCACCGTATGTACGAACAATGGCATCCGCTGGGTATTGTGGGTATTATATCAGCTTTTAATTTTCCTGTAGCCGTGTGGAGCTGGAATGCGGCGCTGGCCTGGGTTTGCGGCAATGTTACCATTTGGAAACCGAGTGAAAAAACGCCATTGTGTGCGGTTGCCTGCCAGCAAATTGTTGCTGAAGTATTTGCAAAAAATGGCGTGCCCGAAGGTGTGAGTTGTCTGCTGCAGGGCAATAGAAAAACAGGAGAAAGATTGTGTAAAGATGAGCGTATTGCTCTTATTTCGGCGACTGGTTCAACGCGGATGGGAAAGCAGGTGGGCGCAACCGTAGCAGCACGATTGGGCAAAACTATTTTGGAGCTTGGTGGCAACAATGCTGTGATTGTTTCTGAACATGCCGATATAAATATGTCGCTTATGGGTTGTGTATTTGGAGCCGTGGGAACGGCTGGTCAGCGTTGCACTACAACAAGAAGACTGATTATTCATTCTTCGCAATATGATACCTGGAAAATGAAACTTCAGCAGGCTTATCAGCAATTAAAAATCGGTAATCCATTGAATAGTGAAAACCATGTAGGGCCACTCATTGATAAAGCGGCTGTGCAAGAATATTTGAAAGCCATTGAACAGTGCAAACAGCAAGGTGGAAATTTTATTGTGGAAGGTGGCGTTTTGGAAGGGAAAGAATTCAAAAGTGGATGCTATGTAAAGCCTTGCATTGCAGAAGTAAACAATGATTGGGAGATTGTTCAGCACGAAACATTCGCGCCTATTTTATATTTGATAAAATATGAAACTATTGATGAAGCGATTACTTTGCAAAACAGTGTTCCACAAGGTCTGAGTTCAGCCATTATGACGTTGAATCTTCGCGAAGCTGAACAATTTCTTTCTTACAAAGGAAGCGATTGTGGTATTGCCAATGTAAACATTAGGAACAAGCGGTGCCGAGATTGGCGGTGCTTTTGGCGGCGAAAAAGAAACCGGCGGCGGACGGGAAAGTGGCTCTGATGCCTGGAAAGCTTATATGCGCAGACAGACCAACACCATCAACTGGGGAAGCGATTTGCCACTGGCACAAGGCATTCAGTTTAACTTATAAAACGGAGAACTAAGTTTGGTTTTGCCCATTTTTTAAACGATCATTCCGCTAACTGCCGCTTATACATTTGTATCGCATTTTCAAAACCGAGATATAAAGCATCGCTGATGAGTGCATGGCCAATGGAAACTTCATCCAGCCCTAGAATTTGTTGTTTGAAAAAACGAAGATTGTGCAAATCCAAATCGTGGCCAGCATTCAAACCCAAACCCAATTCCTTTGCCTTGTTGGCGGCAGCAACATAAGGTGCTACAGCCTCTTCTTTATTTACCAAAAAACCTGTTGCATAGCCTTCTGTATAAAGCTCCACGCGGTTGGTTCCGGTGGCGGCTGCACCTTCTATCATTTCAACAATAGGATCAACAAATAAACTTACCCGGATACCCGCTTTTTGAAACAGTGCAACCATTTCGGTTAAATACTCTTTGTTTTTGATTGTATCCCAACCATGATTGCTTGTGATTTGGTTCGTTGCATCCGGTACGAGTGTAACCTGATTTGGTTTTGCCTCTAAAACCAAATCAACAAAACGAGGTTCATCACAATTGCCTTCTATATTAAACTCTGTTTTAATAATGGGTTTTATGGCTCTCACATCATTGTAACGGATATGTCGTTCATCAGGTCGAGGATGAACTGTAATGCCATCCGCACCAAATAGCTGCGCATCAATGGCAGATTTTACAACGTCGGGATTGTTACCGCCTCTGCTGTTGCGAAGCGTTGCAATTTTATTGATGTTTACACTCAGTTTTGTCATACCAACATTTGGCTGCAAAGATGATAACTTCTAATAGGATTCAAAATGTTGCAGAAATAAAATGTTGGTTGTAAGATTCGGGCAATTGTATCAAATGTATTATTTTCAACTAAATAAAAGCTTATGAGAACTCTTGCACCAGCATTTGTTTTTTGTTTATTAATAGCAAGTTGCAATCATCAACCGACTTATGATATTATCATTCGTAACGGAACTATTTATGATGGCAATGGCGGACAACCTTACCACGCTGATATTGCTATCAATGGCGATACCATTGCTTTTATTGGCGATTTAAAAAGGGCAAAAGCAAAAGCAGAATCCAATGCAAAAGGAAAAGCAGTAGCACCAGGTTTTATCAATATGCTAAGCTGGGCAACCGAATCGTTAATTGCTGATGGACGTTCGCAAAGCGACATCAGGCAAGGGGTTACATTGGAAGTGATGGGCGAAGGTACGAGCATGGGACCGCTCAACGCAAAGATGAAAGAACAAATGCAAAACGGGCAAGGTGATATAAAATTTAAAGTGGAATGGAACACGCTTGGTGAATACTTAAATTATCTCGAAAAGAGAGGCGTAAGTTGCAATGTAGCTTCTTTTATTGGCGCAGGCACTTTGCGAACTTATGTGGTTGGAGAAGATAACCGCGCTGCTACACCAGCCCAGTTAGACAGTATGAAGAAATTAGTGGATGAAGGCATGGAAGAAGGTGCACTGGGCATCGGTTCATCATTAATTTATCCGCCCGATTTTTTTGCCAGTACTAACGAACTAATTGCCATTTGCAGTGAAGCTTCTAAATACAATGGCATGTACATTTCGCACATGCGAAGCGAAGGCAACCAACTTACACAAGCCGTGAATGAATTAATTACCATCGCGAAAGAAGCCCATATCCCGGCTGAAATTTATCATTTAAAAGCGGCTGGTAAAAACAACTGGAACAAAATGGACAGCTTGATAAAACAAGTGGAAGCTGCACGCACTTCCAGTTTGCGTATTACAGCTGATATGTACACTTACTTAGCCGGTGCAACGGGCTTAACGGCTTCGTTTCCACCTTCGTTGCAGGATGGTGGTTTTGGTAAATTATGGCAACGGTTACACGATCCGGCTATTCGTTCACAAATGAAAAAAGCGATGAATACAAATGCAACCGATTGGGAAAACCTGTATTATGGCTGCAGCTCGCCAACTAACGTTTTATTGTTATCTTTTAAGCAGGATTCTTTAAAAAAATTCACTGGTAAAATACTGGCAGAAGTAGCAAAAATAAGAGATAAATCGCCCGAAGAAACGGCTATGGATTTAATAGCTGAAGACAGCACCCGCATTGGTGTTGCTTATTTTTTAATGAATGAAGACAATGTAAAAAAACAAGTTGCCTTGCCTTGGGTAAGCTTTGGTTCCGATGAAGGCAGCTATGCGCCGGAAGGTGTATTTTTAAAATCGCAACCCCATCCCCGTGCTTATGGCAATTTTATAAGGGTGATTGGTCATTATACAAGAGATGAAAAATTAATGCCTTTGCAGCAAGCCGTTTATAAGTTATCGAAGCTGCCTGCTACCAATTTGAAGTTGGTAAAAAGAGGGGAATTGAAAGTGGGAAATTATGCAGATATTGTAGTGTTTGACCCTGCTACCGCTACTGACCCTGCAACTTATGAAAAGCCGCAACAATACGCCACTGGTATAACCGATGTATTTGTAAACGGAGTTCAGGTATTGAAAAATGGTGAACACACGAACGCTAAGCCGGGCCGGTTTGTAAAAGGACCTGGAATATAAAAAGAAAGGATAGAAGCGCGATATTTCTATCTAAAATTTCCCAACACAAAACGAACGGATGAAAATAAATTCATGAACAATGCTGAAAATAAGAACTGGCTGAATTGAAAGCAGGAATTAGAAAGATGAACTATTTTTTTCATAACGTTGGATTTCATTGATAACAAAATTTTCAAGTGAAATGCCAAAGCCGGAAAGGGTTGAAAATAAGCTGTTTAAAAATGAATAAATCAAAAATGATTGTAAGGCTGGGAATAAAGGTTCCAAAGAGAGAAAGAAAGGAGTATTCAAATCAGAACGTTTGACAACAGATTAGAACCTATTTCTTTTGATAAAATTACTTTAACGAGAGCTTTTAAACATCAGTAAAACAAATTACTGAGATTAGCACAGGGTTGATGGTCTTATCTTTCTGATGAATCAATCCACAACATCCGCTTTCCTTGTCACGCGTCTTTTGATGCTATAGTTTTTGATTATATTCCATCGGGCTGATTCTTCATCACCCAATAAATTTCCCCATACATGCATTTCATCAACATGATCAAAAATGACCTTGCAAATGGCTACAAACGGCAAGCTAAGAAACATTCCACCTATCCCGCACAATGCACCACCTACCAATACGGCTACGATAGAAACCAAAGCATTGAGTTGCACACTGGAACCTATGATTCGCGGAACCAGGAAATTATTATCAATAAATTGTACAACGAGATATACAACTGCGCTGCCAAACATTGTTGGTATGCTTCCGGTATTGCTAAGTGTTACAATTGCGGTTAAAACAATGGCTATAAGACCACCAATGTAAGGAATGAGATTTAACAATGCACCGATTATACCTAGGAGTATTGAAAACCGCGCCCCGATCAACAAAAGACCTATTGAGTTTAAGACTGCAACACACGAAGTTTCTATTAATAAACCCGTAACATATTTCTGTACTACCGTCTTTATTTTTACAACTGCCATCCGTACCCTGTCGGAATGATTCTGATGAAAAACATTCACGATGAACGTGATCATGTGAATACGGTAATACATAAATAAAAAAACATAAATCGGCACTAGGGCCAGCGTGGTAAGAGAAGCTGTGATAATGTCGAGTGTTGTACCTGCTACTGCTTTCACATTATCAATTCCATTGCCTTTTGCCTTTTGAATCACCTGATTTTGTTGCTCCTCGGAAAAATGAAATTTATCGCTGATCCATTGTTGGGCATTATCTATAAAATAGGCCAGGTTTTGTTTAATGGCAGGGAGGTCTTTAACAAACAACCCAACTTCATGAGAGAGCAAAATAAAAAGTGCAGATAACACAGCAATTGCAATAAACAGCGACATCAGAATGGCCGGTACTTTAGGCACTTTTCGCTTTTCAAAAAAGAGTTCCAACGGATGTAACAGCACGGCAATCAAAAAAGAGAATCCCAAAGGAACAATAATATCGCTGCCTAAATAAAAGCCATATAACAAAAACCAGGTGCCAATAATAATTAGAACGAAGTGAACATAGAATGGTAATTGTACCTTCATAAAATATGGGTGTATAAAGCGAAAATATTTACTATTGATGTTTCCAACCCAAAACTTTAAAATAAAAGGATTTTTACAGATTTATTCGGCGGCATTTAAACACATCAGGCCTGCATACCATCACTATATATTTGAAAGATGCAATCTACAATCAGCAAAAAACACCTTGTTTAAAATAGCTTTATATAAGTATTATTGAAGGCAGAGCAATATTTTATAGCTCTGCATATCTGTTTTCAGATGGCAGATAACCTTTGTCTTTAAGGATATTTCCCAGCCTGTTATAAAAAGCAGGATCTGAGGGTGTAACACTTGCAAGCCCATCAACATACCTGTTATACAAACTAAAAAGGGCAGCAATTAATATAGTATCATGCAATTCTAAATCTGTGGCGCCTTTTGTTTTTGCCTCATTTATCATGTCCGGTGTAACCAATTTACCGTTTTGCTGCACAGCTTTTGCAATGGCTAACAGCGCTTTCATTTTATCGGTTACAGGTGCTTGATGAGGCTCTATCTTCACTTGTTCCGCAATGGTATCATCACCGAGCAATACATCTGCTGCGGCTGTATGCGCTGCCGTGCAAAAAGCACATTCATTGCCATAAGAAACTACGGTAGCTATTAATTCACGCTCACCTTCTGTTAAGGTTGACGGACCTCTCAATAATATCTGTGTCAGTTCTCTTATCGGTAAGGCAGTGTCTTTCCGGTAATCTAACAAACCAGTTATGCCAGGCAGGTTTTCTGGTAATGGTATATAAGGCATATTTTATTAATTGATTGGTAAGATAGGATGTAAAAAGAATGGGAATAAACGAAATAGAGTAACAAATTTCGAAAGTAAATATTCCTATTACTTCTTCAAAATTTGTTACTCTATGGTTACTCATGATGCCTCAAGCCTTGTCTGCATTGGATTTCAGGAGTATTTATCGTGCCCAGAACAGGAATCGAACCTGCACTTTCTTGCGAAAACCAGATTTTGAGTCTGGCGCGTCTACCAATTCCGCCATCTGGGCTTTTGTTTTTGTAGAGATTTATATGCCTTTTGTAAATCAGAATTAGCCATCCAAACAAAACGCTTTATAAAGGGCTGCGAAAGTAAAGCATCAAGGCATTCCTGCCAAAATACGCGAAAGGTATTTTTTCTTGTAATAATATTCTTTCACTTGCAGCAACTCTTCTTCGGTAGTAACACCTTCTTTATAATGCTCAATAATGTTTTTAACAGGCTCATAAATCTCTGTTTCTGTGTTTTTTATTTGTTGATGAAATGCTGTCATCAATACTTCATCTCCTTCCATTTTCGCATCCATCAGTTGCTCGTTCAGTTCCAGCATTTCCATTAAAAAAGCGGGAGGCAATTCATACTTTTCTTCCTCAATCAACAACCCTTTTTCTTTTAGTAGATATTGAATGGTTGCATCCTTGTTTTGAAACGTTTTGTATGCTTTGTTTACAGTTGAAGAAAGCTCTAATGTTTGCTGTTGCTCGCTTTCAGAGGCATTGGTATAAAAATCGGGATGATACTTCCGGCTCAATTCATAAAACTTTTGTTTTACCCATTTTTCATCCGGCAAAAGCGAAACCGGCATTTCGAACAATTCAAAGTAATTCACCCTGCAAAGCTATACTGCATTGTGTCAAACTGAACACAAAAAGGCAGCATCATTTGTAAATGCTTTGTAATCTTATTTGGTGAAACGATTACCTTGCTCAAAAAAGCATTCGATGTTTGTGATTGGAATCATTCGCGAAGGCAAAATACCGGAAGACAACCGCGTTGCGCTTACACCTAAGCACTGCTTATGGCTAATAAGAAATTACGATTGTAAAATCATCGTACAGCCTTCCCACAAACGCTGCTTTACAGATGAAGCTTATCAAAAAGCAGGCGCCATTGTTTCGGAAAATGTAGAGGATTGCAATGTGCTGTTGGGCATCAAAGAAGTGCCGGTAAATGAATTAATATCTAACAAAACTTATCTCTTTTTTTCGCATACAAAAAAAGAACAACCGCACAATCAAAAGCTGATGCATGCCATGATGGATAAACGCATTACTTTGATTGACTACGAATGTTTGGAACACGAAGATGGTCAGCGTATTATCGGCTTTGGTTTTTTTGCCGGCGTTGTTGGTGCGCATAACGGTATGTTGGCTTATGGAGTTCGTACCAATACTTTTTTACTGCCACGTGTTTATAAAAGCACCGATTACAGAAACCTAATCAGAAGTTATTTTGGTTTGAAACTGCCCAATATAACAATTGCCGTTACCGGCAGTGGGAGAGTGGCGCATGGTGTATTGGAAATAATGAACTTGATGGATGTTCAGGAAGTGGAAGCAGACGAGTTTGTAACGAAAGAATTTGCGTATCCTGTGTATGTGCATTTGAAAGGTGCCGACTTATACACGCATAAAGACAAACGCACCTTCAGTCGGGATGATTTTCATGCAAACCCAGAAAATTATGAGTGTTTGTTCGATGCTTATTGTTCACAAACAGATGTTTTGATTAACGGTATTTATTGGGATGCTTCTATGCCGCGTTTGTTTGAGCCGGAAGCTTTGCTGCAAAAGGATTTCAGGATAAAAACCATTGCTGATATTACTGATGATAAAGAAGGCAGTATTCCCATTAATCTCAGCGATGGAACGATAGAAGAACCAATCTATGGCGTTGATAAACAAACCTTACAAAAGACAGAACCGTTTCTGCCCGATAGCGTTGATGTAATGGCAGTTGGCAATTTACCCAATGAATTGCCTTGCGATGCTTCTGATTTTTTTGGCGACCAATTGATAAAATATGTGTTGCATGATTTGATAACCGGCAACAGCGAAATTATACAACGCGCAACTATTTTGGAAAAGGGCATGCTAACTGAACGCTATTATTATTTACAAGATTATGCAACGCATTAAAATGAGGCGTTTATAAATGCAGGTAATAATCTTTCAATAAAAAAGTTGAACTCGTTAGTATAGTTGTTGTTTTCATCTTTTATGCAGATTTCATCTTGTGTAAATGAATCTTTATAAGTTGAAAATAAATTGATACTTCTGAAAAAAGAATGATTGACCGTTTGTTTTATCCTGATTTGTTTTTGCACAAAAAAGCCTTCTCTGTTTGCCATCTTTTCCAGTTCTTGTGTTCGATGATAAGGCAATAAAATGGCAAAGCTTCCTTCGTCACTCAACAACCTTTTTATAGCAGTGATCAATTCGCGCAAAGTCAATCCCCAATTGTGATGCGCCACATTTTTACCTTTGTTTTTGCCTAATAAATCGTTCTCATAAAACGGCGGATTACTGATGATGAAATCATACTTTTCAGTTCGCTTGAAAAATCCTGTATTCTCTCTTCATAACAATGCAATCTTTCTTGCCAGGGCGATAGCAAAAAGTTTTGTTTTGCTTCAGTTGCAGTTGGTTCATCCATCTCAACTGCATCTATTTTGGCGCCACATTGTTGCGCCAGCATAAGACTTAACAAACCTGTGCCTGCGCCAATATCAAGTATGCGTTGAACAGGTTTGGTTTTGCCCAAATAATTTGCTGTCCATGCACCAAACAAACAGGAATCGGTGCAAACTTTCATTGCCGATTTTTCCTGGTGAACTCTGAATTGTTTAAATTGAAAATAAGAATTGGACATGAATGATAACGATCAATGATTGCAATCATCTGCATGGCAATGATCTGCTTTTTTGCAGGATTTATAATTGAGATAATGCGCGGTTACAATCAGCACAACGGCCGGTGGAAGCAGCCACATTTGCCGCTCGTGCCATATTTGTTTTGCGCATAAAAACAAGATGCCAAGGAGAAAAATAAGGAGCGGCAATACACGGTGATGATGCTTGTTATAACCATGAAATAAAGAGTAGCAACCAACGGCTGCCGCAAGGGCAATCATGCCAATTTCAAAAGTTGGATTGTCTAATAGCTCGATGCCAAAGAAAGGCAAACTGGTAATTAAAAGAGGTAGCACCGCGCAATGAATAGCACAGGCAAGTGAAGCAGTAACACCCACGCCATCCCAATTGATTTTTAAACGCATTCTGCAAAAATAAAAGCGAACAACAAAATAGCAACAATTATAAAAATGGTATAACAGAATGTTAGAGTGGCCAAACGCCAATTTTACTGCTGTAACTTTGTTGTATGAACAGAAAAAAACTTCTTGTTTACGGTGGTTTTTTTATCGGGCTTGTAGTTGTTTATCTCCTGTTTGTTTTTTGGGGAACCGATAACTGGAAAACAAAGCTGCCACAGCTTTCCGCTTCGGTGCAACCGTTTTCTTTTACTACGGAAAACAATACAACTTTTACCCGAAAAGACATGCTGGGAAAAGTGTGCGTGGTGAACTATTTTTTTACCACCTGCAAAGGCATTTGCCCACGCATGAATGGTAACTTAAAAAAGATATACGATCAATTCAAAAATAGCCCCGATTTTTTGATTGTGTCACATACATCCGATCCGGAAACCGATTCGGCAGCGCAGTTAAAAGCGTATGCACGAAAGATGAACGTTGATACAAATAAATGGATTTTTCTTACCGGCCGCAAAGACAGTTTGTACAAGCAGGCGCGTAACAGCTATTTGCTGGATGATCCAAAGAATGCAGTAGTGAACATTAACGACCAGTTTTTACATACCCAGTTTTTGGCGTTGGTTGATAAAAGCGGAAACCTTCGCGGCGAGATTTATGACGGACTAAAAAACGCCGATTTAGAGCAGCTCCAGAAAGACATTGCTACTTTATTAAAAGAAAAGAACACCAATTTTTCGGGAAGTAATTTTTCGAATGCTGCCGATTAAACGTTCAATGCATCATATACCTGAACCCGCTCCCATAAATGGCTGTAATTAGCAACAAACGATTGATGAATGGGATGCGTTTGATAGGTTGCCTGGTCGTCCAAACTATCAAAAAACATAATTTCCGAAACGCTCCACGAAGCATCTACCACATCGCGTTGTTCGGTGCTTGCCAATACACCTACATGCAAAGCTTTTACCTGCGGAACGGCTGACAATGTTTTCACTCCTTCAACTAATTTTTCAACGTTTTCTTTTGTAGGATTTTTCAACCAGAAAATGGCGTGGTGAATGAGAGATTGTTTCATGTTTTGTATCGTTTAAAATATGGGCAAAAACAAACGGCTGCAACATAACAGGAAGCAGCCGTTTAAACAATAGTGCGAATATAAATTAATAAAAATCGGAACGGTTATCGGTAACAGAAGCATTTTTGCGAAGCGCTTCAAACACACCGCCGCTGCTTTGCTGTTGTTGCTGCAGTTGTCTTTTCAGGTTGCTCTGTACCTGCTCTATGGGCATGCCTGAAGAAGCCAAAGCCGTTACACCATTGCTTTTCACCACAAACACACCAGCCGTTCCTGCAATGGGGCTGCTTATTTTTGAAGTGAGGGTTTTGTTAAACGCTGCACCCAACAACTTTGGCTCAAAACCTAAATTGGGTATCGCAGGCGATTGAAACGAAAGACTATCAGAATTTTGAACTGATGCGCCCACATTTTTGGCAACTTCTTCCAACGTATTGCCTTTCATTTTTGTGTTGATGATGGTTTGCGCTTTCTTTTCGTTCCGTACAAAATTTTCAACCAGGGGCCGCGCCGATTTTGCCGATGGCAAACCTTTTTTATCAACTGAAGTAATCATGGCAACGATGTATTGATCGCCCAATTCAACCGGGTCTGAAACATCGCCAACATTATTTTTAAAAATCCATCTGATGAGGTCGCGGTTTTCGCCGCCCATCATGCTCAACGAATAGTCTTCTTTCTTGATTTCCTGCGAAGTAACCGGCAACAGCTTGTCTTTTTGGGCAGTAGCCGCAAAGCTTTTTGCGTCTTTGCTTGATGCCGCGAATTGTGCAGCATTGGTGCTTGCATTGTTAATGGTTTCGCTGCTTGCGTTGATGGGTTTTGCAATATAAGCCAGGTTGTACGCGTCCTGCATATTTTTTTGGCTCAACACCTCAATATAGTGATAACCGGCATACTGCTGATTAGAAACCTTCACTGTTTTCTTTGTGCCCACAGGCTCGTAAAACGCAGTCTCCGCAAATTCCTTACTAATGGTTTTAAACTGCGAATAAGAAAAATCATATTCGCCATGCGTACCCTTGCTGCCGGGATCATCGCTGTATTTTTGCACCATCGAATCGAACGAAGCGCCATGCGCAATGGCAGTAGAAATGCTGTCAATTCTTTTTTTCGCAACGCTATCAGGTAATACTGCTTTGCCTCCATCTTCTGTTTTAATTAAGATGTGACGAACCTTTACCGAATCAGGCACCATTCGTTTGCCAATCAGTTTTGCCAGTTCATATTCGCCGTTATTAAAATAAGGGCCATATACTTCACCATCTTTTAATTTTGTGATGGTATCGGCCGCAGCATCTTTCAAATCTTTCCTTGTTGTATAAGTGCCATTGTAAACTACATCGCTGTTTTTCGACACTACAAAAGAAGCTACATCCGTAGTTGATGCGAATGCAGGTTTTAATGCTGTTAGCGCATCTCTTATCGCCGCAGAATCCGCTGCATTGGGCGCTTCGCTAAAGCTTACATACTGAACGGTACGTGTTTCATCATCTCTCTTATAAAGATCACTGTGTGCTTTTACATAAGCATCAATATCGTCATCACTTACTTTCACTGCGCTATCGCTGATGGTGCTATAAGGCACAAAAACAAAAGAAGCTTTTGCTACCGAATTGTTATCGGCATTTGTTTTTTCAGCCATCCATTTCGGAACGTATGCCGCTTCGCTTAACAAGGCAGAATACTTGGCAAATAAAGTTTGTTGTATAGTAGGATCAATAAACTGCTTTTGAATTTGCTGTACACGCGGGTCATCGGGATTCTTTTTAATTTGATTGAATTGCTGACGTGCAGCCGCCGCATCAAAAATGCCCGTTTTAGGATCGGTAAATTGTTGTTGCATCCATTGGGGAGGATTGGGGCCAAACAGCACATCAGCCAGTTCTTTTGACGTAAAACCAATGCCCAGTTTGTTCACTTCCTGTTTCAGCAAAGTTTGCTGCACCACATAGTTCCACACTTGTCCGTTCAACATACCGGGCGGCATTTCCTGGCCGCGTTGCTTGCTTACCGATTCAAAAAAACTGATTTGATTTTGAAAATCGGTACGGTCAATTTTATCGCCGTTAACGCTACCAACGGTATTGGTGTTTGAAAAAAGATTTCCTTTTCGCAGGGCGGCATCCTGAAGGATAAAAGCAACAAGAGCAAGGGCAATGATACCAAAAACAATCCACGCACCTTTATCACGAATTCGCTGAATGACTGACATATAGCTTCACAAAATTTTGAGAGCGGCAAAAATAGGGGAATCCCGCATTTAAAAAATATTGAATTGGAGCCGAAAAAGGGGCAAAACAAACATTCACATTGTGTTTGTAAGGAAATAGTTTGAACCACTAAGACAGAAAGAAGATAAGTTACACGAAGTTTTCTTGTAATATTCTTTGTGAATCTTGGTTACTTTCTGTCTTAGTGGTTCAAAAATTTTATGGTGAAGGCTGCAATCCAATCTCCGCTGCTTTCTGCAACATGAATTGATAAGCCGCTTCATATTCATTTGGAATAATGCCATCCAAAATAGCTTCCCGAATGGCGTCTTTAATCAGCCCAACTTCACGGCTTGGTTTCAACGAAAAAGTTTGCATAATAATTTCGCCGGTAATTGGCGGCTGCCAGGCCCGTATTTTGTCTTTTTCTTCTACTTGCAGCAACCGTTCCCGCACCAACTCAAAGTTTTGCAGGTAACGTTTTCTTTTGTGCTTATTTTTTGTAGTAATGTCGGCTTCACAAAGCAACATGAGCTTATCAAGGTCTTCACCCGCATCAAACAACAAACGCCTGATGGCGCTATCCGTTATGTTTTCTTTTGTAAGGCTAATGGGGCGTAAATGCAGCAGCACCAGCTTTTGCACAAACTTCATGCTATCGCCAAGTGGTAGTTTTAGTTTTGCAAAGATTTTTGGAACCATCCGAGCGCCTACTACTTCATGACCATGAAACGTAAACCCATGGCCTTCCTCAAAGCCTTTGGTGGCGGGCTTTCCAATGTCGTGCAGCAAAGCCGCCCATCGTAGCCACAAATCATCGCTTTTTTCAGCAACATTATCTATTACTTGCAACGTATGATAAAAGTTATCTTTATGTCCCATTCCATCAATATTTTCCGCGCCCTGCAAGTCTGCCATGGGTGGAAAAATAATTTGGAGTAGTCCTGTTTGAACAACAAACTAAAACCAACAGAAGGTTGTTTACTCAATAATATTTTATTCAGTTCATCGGTTATTCTTTCTTTTGAAATAATAGAAATGCGATGCGCATTACGTTCGATGGCAGCCAGCGTTTTTTCTTCAATGGTAAAATGCAATTGCGATGCAAACCGAATGGCACGCATCATGCGAAGCGGATCATCAGAAAAAGTAATGTCAGGATCAAGCGGTGTGCGGATGATTTTATTTTCGATGTCTTTTACTCCGCTAAATGGGTCAATCAGATTGCCATAATCTTCTTCATTTAAACTGATGGCAAGTGCATTAATTGTAAAATCCCTGCGGTTTTGGTCGTCCTCTAAAGAGCCCGGAGATACAAGCGGGTTGCGGCTTTCAGCGCGATAGCTTTCTTTTCTTGCTCCAACAAATTCAATCTCAAAGCCATCAATTTTAATTTGTGCCGTGCCGAAGTTTTTAAAATGGGCAACAGAAGGTTTAGGGTTGAAACGTTCGGCAACTTTTTGCGCCAGTATCAATGCCATCGCCTACACAAACAATATCGGCATCTTTCGATGGCCGACCAATGATTTTATCACGAACAAAACCACCAATCAGGTAAGTAGGATATTGCAATTGCTGTGCAGCAACAGCTATCTTTTTGAAAAGAAACAATTCTTTGTCGGTACAATTAATCTGCATCGCGGCAAAGATAAATGGCTATGCTGCAATTGATAATTGTTGCAAAAACAAACTTCATTCAAATTCGAGTTCGTTTCGGTTTACATCCCAATCGGCCGAAGTGAAACTGCATTGTAGCCTTGCGGTAGCGGATTTTTGGAAGCACAGCATAGCTATACAGACTTTTCGAATGTATTGCTTTATTTTGCCAAAAGAAGAAGCAGGAGCAGATAAAATAGTTGAAACATTGGTGTTTGATGTATTGATGGATAAGCGAAGTCATAACGTTGATTTTTTGATAAGTACGCAAAAATGATTTATAGAATTGTGCCAGTTTTTTTGTCGTAAATCGAGTTTACAATGGAAATTAAAAATTAAAAATTTTTCGGTTCTGATTCTGAAACACTTATAAAACAAGGGAATTTTAAAAGTAAATGTGAAGTGTGGAACAGGCTGGAATAAAAAAGGGCATTTGTTGCACAAAACTGCCATCTCGCCCTGCTTTGTTTTTGCGCCTTATTTTGATGTAAGCATACAGTGAAGCCGATGTAAAAAAGTTTTCGCATTTTTGCAGCTATCATATCTTTTTCAAACTGCATGAAGAACCAACTATATCAAGAATTTAAAGACAGGAAGAAGCAGGGACATAAATCGTTTGCTGTATTGATAGACCCTGATAAAGTTGATGTTTCGCACACCGAGAAACTGGTAACAATGGCGGTTGATGCGCAGGTTGATTATCTTTTTGTAGGCGGCAGTTTGGTCATCTCCAATCATTTGGATGAGTGTATCCAGCAGATCAAAGCGGCGTGCGATATTCCGGTAGTGTTGTTTCCCGGTTCGCCATCGCAAATCAGTAAGTATGCCGATGCGCTCCTGTATCTTTCTTTAATTTCTGGTCGCAATCCCGAATTATTAATTGGTCAGCATGTGATTAGTGCGCCATTTGTAAAAAGCAGCGGACTTGAAATTATGCCCACCGGCTATATGGTGATTGATGGCGGTGCACCTACAACAGTGTCTTACATTTCCAACGCTTCACCCATTCCTGCCGATAAAAATGAAATTGCGATGTGTACTGCCATGGCTGGCGAAATGCTTGGCATGAAGTTAATTTATATGGATGCTGGCAGCGGCGCTAAACGACCCATTGGTGAATTAATGATTGAAAAAGTAGCGCGTCATATTGAAGTTCCCCTCATTGTTGGCGGTGGCATTACCGACCCTGAAAAAGCATATCGCAATTGCAAAGCCGGCGCCGATGTAATTGTAGTTGGCAATGCCATTGAAAAAGATACAACCCTCATTAAAGAAATGAGCGATGCCATTCATTCCATCCGCGTGGCGGTGTAAGTTTTAATCTTCATTTATAGTCCTTTTTTCGCGTTCTGCTTTGTCAGAATGGTATCTTTATTTTTATTACAAAAAGATATGAGGCTGCTGCTTATTGGCTTATTGTTGATTGTTGCAAGTACTTTGTTTTCGCAGGAAAAAAGGGCTATAAATATGGCTGATGTAGAAAAAAAAGGAAGCATTAATCAAGTGTTGGGTAATAATGTTTCGTTTACTTCAGCTTCGCCTAATTTCATCACTTATTATGCGCGTTGCCAGTGGAATATTGATCCCAAATATTTACTCTATCAGCGGTTCTGTTACTTATTATTTTCGCCTTACTAATGATGCAAGTTCTATTGTTTTTGATTTGAATGATACGCTATCCGTTGATAGCGTTTTGATGCATCAAAGCCATATCAGTTTTTTACAAAATAATAATAAAACACTCACTGTTGTTTTTGCCCAAAAAATGGCGCAAAATGGAACCGATTCGCTTACCATTTATTATCATGGAACGCCCGCCAGCAATGGGTTTGGTTCCTTTGCAAAAGACATTCACAACGGCAATGTTCCTATCATCTGGACGTTGAGCGAACCTTATGGTGCGCGTGATTGGTTTCCCTGTCGCAATGGTTTAGATGATAAAATTGACAGCCTCGATATTTACATCACACATCCTTCGCAATACTGTGCTTCTGCCAATGGTTTACTTTTGGAAACATCAACCAACAACAATTACACAACTACCCATTTCAAACATCGTTATCCTATTGCAACCTATTTAATCGGCATTGCTGTAACCAATTATACAACGGTTACAAGCGAAGTGAAATTGCAAAATGGAACATTGCCTGTAACCACAACTGTTTACCCGGAATTTCTTATCGTATTTTCAAACCTATGTACCTAATGTGTACAATGCTTTGCAGTTGTATGATAGTTGTTTTGGTGATTATCCTTTTAGCAAAGAACGATACGGGCAAACGCAATTTAACTGGAACGGCGGCATGGAGCATCAAAGCAATTCTTTTATCCATAACGCTGATGAATATTTGATGGCGCATGAATTGGCGCATCAATGGTTTGGCGACAAAGTAACCTTGGGAAGCTGGCAGGATGTATGGCTGAACGAAGGCTTTGCTGTTTATCTATCCGATATTTTTTACACCGAGCATTTTCATCCTGAAAGCCTTGCTACGATTGTATCGCAGAGCGTTGATTATGCAACTAGAGAACCCGATGGTTCGGTTTGGGTGGATGATACTACCGATGTAAACCGCATTTTTAGTTTTGATTTATCTTACAAAAAAGGAGCAATGCTGTTGCGTATGTTGCGATGGCGGCTGGGCGATTCTCTTTTCTTCAAAGGCATCCGCAGTTATCTTACCGATGCTTCTTTGCAATACAATTTTGCACGAACCAAAGATTTACAGCGACACTTAGAAACAACAAGCAATCAATCGTTAACCGATTTTTTTAACCAATGGTTTTATGGCAAAGGCTTTCCTTCATTTGCTGTAGAATGGAATTGGAGCAAAAACAAACTTCAATTACAAATACAAGAAACTACAAGCAATGCTTCGGTTTCCCTCTTTGCAACACCATTACAATTGCGGTTTGTTAATGTTACGCAAACAAAAGATACCATCATCAACATCGCTCAAAACATCACACAATTATCAATGCCATTGGCTTTTAATCCTGATACGGTTTTGATTGATCCGATGCAATACATCATCAGTAAAAACAATGTTTCAAAAAGGGTAGAAAATATAGTCTTAATGAGCGATAACAACAGAATCATTGTATATCCAAATCCCGCCAGCAACTCTCTTTACATTCACCTTCCAACATCTGATTCTTCACAAAAACAAACGATAATGATTACGGCTGTATCGGGCGCAGTGGTGTATAAAAGAACGTTTGCCAACATCTCCCAAAATACCATTGTTTTGCCCGTTGCGCAGCTTGCCAAAGGCGTTTATTTTGTAACGATACAAAGCGATAACAATAATATCAGCAAAAAGAAATTCGTTAAATTGTAGTATTCTTCCCCTTTTTATTTCCAGGGTGTTGCAGACCAATAAGGTTTTAAAAATCTTATAGGTCTTAAGAAGAACTTACAAAAACAAATTCATCAGGCAGTAAAGTCAAAGTGTGTATAGTGAAATGGCGAAGAGAAAGAAGAAAACAAAACGCAGGCAATGGTTGTACTTTCTTCATCATTATAGCGATGATGACGGTTGGTTATGTGAGCTATCAATTGTATCAGATTTACCTGTATTACAAAGCCGATTTTGTTCGCTACGACGGTTTTAATATTGATGTGCCGATGGGCTACACTGTTCATGGCATCGACATTAGCCATCACCAGGGAAACATAGTTTGGCCGGCTGTAAAAAAGATGCAGGTAAAAGACATCACACTCGATTTTGCTTACATCAAAGCCACCGAAGGCACCAGCAAAGTGGATGACTGTTACAAACGCAACTGGATGAAATGCCGCGAATTGTACATCCCGCATGGTGCTTATCATTTTTATCTTCCCAACAAAAGCGGTGCTGCACAGGCGCTTAATTTCATCAAAACGGTAAAACTGCAATCCGGCGATTTACCTCCTGTTGTTGACATTGAAAAGATGTATGGCACAACACCTGAAGCCATGCGCGTTGAGCTAAAGCTTTGGCTGAATATGATTGAAACGCATTACGGCGTAAAGCCCATTATTTATACTTATGTGAACTTTTACGAGAACTATCTCGGCAAAGATTTCGATACTTATCCTTTGTGGATTGCGCATTATGTGCAACGCCGTCAGCCACGCATTAGCCGCGATTGGGCCTTCTGGCAATTCAACGAACATGGCACCGTAAATGGCATTACAACCAGCACCGATTTTAATGTTTTCAATGGCGATACGGCTACATTTAATCAGCTGTTGGTGAAGTAGTGATGGTGAGTTGTGAATGGTGAGTAAGAAATACAAAATACAGTTTATGTACCGGGCTGTAGTAATTCTTGTTGATCGCCTGTTGCGTCGCACTCTTCAACGCTTTGAAAAGAATTGAACAATCGTCTGAACTGAGATGTATGGGATTATTGGCATGAATGTGATAATAAAAATGAGATATTCAATCAGTAAATTGATTATCTCATTTCGCAAATCCCAAACCTCTCATACATCTTAGTTTAGACAATCCTTCTTATCCGTGCACGTAGTCCGTGTCATCCGTGTTCCATTGCGTCTCCGCAGTAAAAAAATGTACAAAAACAAACCTCTTACAACAAATTTTTGCTTTGCAGGTATTCTGCAATTTGTATCGCATTCGTAGCAGCTCCTTTGCGAAGATTATCGCTAACAATCCACATGTTTAAAGTATTCGGTTGTGTGTCATCGCGGCGCAATCTTCCAACAAACACTTCATCTTTATCGTGCGCCCACAATGGCATTGGATAAACAGCATTCTCAACATCATCCTGTACAACAATGCCCGCTGAATTGGATAGCAGTTGTTTGATTTCATCCAAATCATAATCGTTTTCAAACTCAACGTTTACACTTTCGCTGTGCCCGCCAATCACAGGAATGCGCACCGTAGTTGCTGTTACACGAATGCTATCATCGCCCATAATTTTTTTGGTTTCGTTCACCATTTTCATTTCCTCTTTGGTGTAACCATTCGGGGTAAACACATCAATCTGCGGAATCACATTTAAGTCAATCGGGTATTTGTAAGCCATTGTTCCTTGTTCGCCTTTGCGTTCATTAAACAACTGGTCAACTGCTTTTTTACCAGTGCCGGTAACACTTTGATAGGTGCTTACCACAATGCGTTTGATTTTATATTGTTTATGCAAGGGCTGCAAGGCAACCACCATTTGTATGGTTGAACAATTGGGATTGGCGATAATTTTATCTTCAGCCGTAAGTACATGCGCATTTACTTCGGGCACTACTAATTTTTTAGTAGAATCCATACGCCAGGCGCTGCTGTTATCAATTACAGTAACGCCGGCTTCCGCCCATTTTGGCGCCCATTCCAGCGATGTGCCTCCACCGGCTGAAAACAGGGCCACGTGCGGCTTTGCGGCGATGGCATCCGTCATAGAAACCACTTTATACTTTTTGCCATTAAACTCAATTTCCTTTCCGATTGATTTCTCTGAAGCTACCGGGAACAATTCCGTTACCGGAAAATTGCGTTCGCGTAACACCTGTAACATTTTGGTTCCTACCAAACCGGTAGCGCCTACTACGGCTACTTTCATAATTGCTTGTTTTGTTTTTACTGAAATAAAAAAGCCTTCCTGTTGTGAGGAAGGCTTTTGCTTATCGTTTACTTCATACAAGCAGCATTACCTTCCTCCAATGAGAAACTTTATAATGCGCTTTGATGTATGAATATTTGTTGTCATTTGCGGCGCGAAAATAATGCGTAAAAAAGAAAATGGGCAAAATTTTTTCGGTAAAATCAAACCTTTCGTTTATAGATGTTGAACCACAAAGACGCGAGGAACACAAAGGTTCGCTAAGAGTATTCAAAATCTTTGTGTTTCTTCTTTACTTTGAGCCTTTGTGGTTCAACACAAATTCTAAACAAGTAAACACAGTTTTAATTTTTCATTCAATTAAATGCCTTTATTAATCTTTTGACATCTGTTGCACTTGCTTTAGGTTTGCCGCCACGAGAAAACAAACTATGAAGAATTTTCAGTGGAAGAAACTACTTCCTCACCTTATAGCCATTGTTGTATTTGTATTGGTAGCCATCGTTTATTGCAGGCCTGCTTTGCAAGGCCAGGTGCTGCAACAAAGTGATGTAATGCACTGGCGCGGCATGGCTCAGGATGCGCTTGCACACAAAGAAAAAACGGGCGTAACACCGCTTTGGAACACGCATTTGTTTAGCGGCATGCCCAATTATCAAATTGCAATGGAGTATGTGCAGCCCTTGTTGTACGTCAACAGTATTCTGATGTTAGGTTTGCCAAAGCCTGCTAACTTTTTCTTTCTTGCCTGTCTTTGTTTTTACCTGCTTTGCGTTGCTTACCGAACCAACTATCTCGTAGCGATTTTAGGCTCGCTTGCTTTTGCTTATTCCACTTACGATCCGGTGATAATATCAGTTGGTCACGATACAAAAATGCTTGCCATCGCTTACATGCCTGCGCTTATTGCAGGTTTGTATTTATTGTACGAAAAAAAATACGCCGTTGGTCTCGCCATATCGGTATTGTTTGCCAGCATGGAAGTGTTTGCCAATCATCCGCAAATCAATTATTACTGCATTCTCATTGCCGCCATTATGACGATTGCCTACATCATAAAATGGGTAAAAACAAAACAATGGAAGCACATGCTCATTGCAGGAAGCCTTGCTTTGTTTGCGGGCATTGTAGCGGTTGCCAACTCGGCTTTGGTTCTGTTAACTACGGCTGAATATTCAAAATACACCATGCGCGGTGGCAAAACGTTAGACAACAGCGGCGGTACTTTGAAAGACGTGAAAACAACAGGTTTAGATGAAGATTATGCGTTTCAATACAGCCAGGGAAAAACAGAATTTCTTACGTTTTTAATGCCTGAAGTATTTGGCGGAAGCAGCAGCGAAACCTTTGATCCGGATAGCAAAATAGCCAACACATTGATTGAAAAAGGTGTGCCCGAAAGCAATGCACAGCAGCTTGCCCAATCGCTGCCAAAATATTGGGGCGATAACTATTCAACGTCAGGTCCTGTTTATTTAGGAGCTATCATTTGTATTTTATTTATCATCGGAATGGTGGTGGTTAGTCCGCAACAAAAGTGGTGGATATTGGCTGCCTGTGCGCTTTCGGTGTTGATGGCTGCGGGTAAATATCTATCCGGTTTCAACGAATTTTTATTCCATTATCTTCCTCTTTACAACAAGTTTCGCGCGCCAACCATTGTGCTGGTTATTCCGCAATTATTGTTTCCCTTGCTGGCTGTTTTGGCAGTGCAAAAGTTATTGTTTGAAGATACGAGAGAGCAGGCGCAAGCTTCACTTAAACGAATTTTATATGCTGTTGGAGGCGTGTTTGTTTTTATCGGTTTAATGTATCTTGTAAGTGATTTTACCAGTGTAAATGATGCGCAAACAAAGAGCATGTTAAACCAGGTAACCGGCAATAACAAAGAGTTTTCCAACATCATTTATAACAGCATGATAGCTGAACGCAAAACCATGTTTGGAGACGGTTTGTTTCGTGCTTTAGTATTTGCTTTGATAACCGTTGGTGCTTTGTTTTTATACATAAAAAATTGGGTAAAACCAATTGTTATTGTCATTGCATTAATTGTTATCAGCACATTTGAATTGCTTAAAGTTGATACCAAATACTTAACCGATACCAACTACGTTGAGCCCGATGCGTATGAAGCCAATTTCAATCTTACGCTTCATGGCACAGCAACGGATGCAACGTGCTTATCAGGACTTTACAAAACGATAAGGACCCGCATTTCAGAACCTTCAATCTTATCGCCCGACCGATACAATGAATCTATCACTGCCTATCATTACCGTTGTATTGGTGGTTATAATCCTGCAAAGCTTAGTATTTATCAGGATTTGATAGAAAATCAATTGAGTCAGAAATTGAATTTGCCCATCTTAAACATGCTGGATGCGAAATATTTTTTGGCTCCGGAAGGCAATGCAGCTAATACATTTACGGTGCAGCGAAACGAAGCCGCATTGGGCGCATGTTGGTTTGTAAAAAGCATAAATTATGTAAACGGCGCTGCTGCCGAAATGAATGCGCTTTCCAATTTTAATCCGGCTGATACAGCGATTGTAGATGCAAGTTTCAAAAACATTGCGGGCACTATAAATGGTAGCGATAGCAGTAGCAAAATACAATTGGTGAGCTATGATAACGATGATATAAAGTATGCTTCGCAAAGCAAGGCAACAAGCTTTGCTGTGTTTAGCGAAATCTATTATCCGAAAGGCTGGAAGGCGTATATTGATGGAAAAGAATCGCCTTATTGTAAAGTGAATTATGTGTTGCGTGGCATGGCTGTTCCTGCCGGAAAGCATGAGATAGAATTTAAGTTTCATCCTACTTCTTTTTACACAGGGCAAACCTTGATTTATATTGGAAATCTTATTTTGTTGTTGTGCATTGTGGCAGCGGTGTATTGGTATTGGAAGCAAAATCCATCGCCGACTGTTAAAGCTTAGGTTTTGAAAGAACAAAACATAAACCTGTTGTGCATTGCGCCATATCGCTTTCTTCCGGCTGTAAACGGCGGCCATAAAGCCATTGAGCAATTGTATAAAGAAGTTGGTTTATTAGCTAAAACCATAGTTGTATCAACTAAGAATAATGATGCAACGCATGGCCCAACATTACCAATTGATTCCTTTGTTCAGTGCCAACCCGCTTCATTACATTAATCCGTTTTATTTTTTCAAAATCAGGCGCATCATCAAACAGAATAATATTACGCATCTGCTGATGGAACATCCTTACATGGGATGGCTGGGTTTTTTATTAAAAAAATATACCGGCGTTTTATGGATGGTTCGCTCGCACAACATTGAGGCGATGCGTTTTAAAACATTACAAAAGTGGTGGTGGAGAATATTATGGCTGTATGAGAGTTGGGTGCATCGCAATGCAGATATGAGTTTTTTTATAACGAATGATGATAAACATTTTGCCATCAGCAAGTATCATGTTTCTGAACTAAAATGCGATGTGCTTACATATGGCATTCATCTAGAAGAAGCAGCCTTCACCAAGCGAAAAAAATGGGCAAAAACAAACATTTGCAAGCAATATAACATGCCCCTCTCAAATACCATTTTGTTATTTAACGGCGATTTAGGATATGCACCGAATACAAGCGCGGTAGAAGCGATTGTTTCTCATATTAATCCTTTGTTAATGCAGCATTCAGGATTTCAATACACCATTTTTATTTGTGGAAAGCACCTGCCAGAAATGGTGCAAAAACAAATTGAGGCAAAAACAAAAAACATCATCTATACTGGCTTTGTAAATGATGTAAATCTCTTTTTTTTAGCGGCTGATATTTTTATCAATCCTGTTGTTGCGGGAGGCGGTATCAAAACAAAATTGGTGGAAGCGTTGGCTTTCAATTGCAGTGCAGTAAGCACAAAGAGCGGAGCTGCCGGTATTGATTCGCCCGACATCAATAAGAAGCTAAGTGTGGTAGAAAATGATGACTGGAATGCTTTTGCTGAAGCCATTCTTACCATTGATACGTATGGTTGATACACCAGCTTCTTTTTATGAATATTTTTATTGGACTAATATTGCACGCAAAGCAGTAAATACAATGCTTTCTTTATAAGCAAATTGATTTTATGGTAGTTGGTTCCGGCATGATTGCAACACGTTTTCAGAATTATAAAGACGATGACCGTTTTGTAATTTTTGCATCAGGTGTTTCCAATTCGGCTACCAAAAGTGCTGATGAGTTTGACAGGGAAAAACAGTTGCTGGTGCAAGCCAAAAAACTCAATACCGGCAAGCGTTTTATTTATTTTAGTACATGCAGTATTTACGATGAAAGTCTTATCCATTCGCTTTATGTACAGCACAAACTGCAAATGGAATCGCTGGTTGCCAAACATACTGGCGGCTTCACTATTTTTCGTGTTTCTAATCCGATTGGCTTTACTGAAAACAAGCATACACTTCTTAACTTTTTTCATCAATGCAATAAAAAATAAACAACCGTTTACTGTGTTCAATCCTGCTGAGCGCAATCTGATTGATATTGATGATATGTTTGCGGTTTGCCATTATATTCTTCAACAAAATTTATTTGTAAATGCAACAGTAAATATTGCAAATCCAACTAATTATTCCGTTTTATACATCATCAAGCACATCGAAGCTTTTTTAATGAAAGAAGCTGTGTTCACAACCATCCACAAACGATCTGTACCCAAGATTGATACTTCCTCCATACAGCCATTGTTTGAAAGTTTGGGCATACATTTCGACAGCGGCTACTTTGGCAAAATGCTTAAAAAATATTATCCTTTATCATGACGTATTCATCTTTAAAGGCAAAACTTTTTTTAGAACGTTTACTAATGTTTCCATTGGTAATGGCAGGAAAATTCTGGGGAAAATTATTTCCATTGCCGACAAAACATCGCGTTTTTCTTTTCTTTCCCAATGCTGATATTGGCGGGTCGCCCAAAGTAAATATTGATATTACCAATTGTATAAAGTCGTTTTCTCCGCTTATTATTTTCTCAAAAAAACCGAAGAATAATTTGTTTTTAGAACGGTTTCAGCAAACCGGCGTTACAATGATTGATTTGCACAAACGCATTGATAACAAAGCCTATCATTTCGTAAATATATTTTACAGAGGTGTGATTGCTTCCTGGATTCATCAACAACCTAAGGTTGCAGTGTTAGGAGGCGAGTGTATTTATTTTTATAAGGTCATTCCGCACTTAAAAAGAAGTGTTTGCAAAGTTGAAGTTTGTCATTTGGATACCTGGATAAATTATAGCATTGGTTTTATAAAATATATTGATGTGAGAGTGTTTAGTTCACTACAATTAAAGCGCGATGTTGAGCAACAATACAAGCAAAACCAAATCTCAACTTCTTACCTTCAGCGTCTCCACTTTATTGAAAATGCAATTGATATTCCGCCTTTACATATTGCAAAAAATGAAGTGCTACAGGTGGTGTTCATTGGTCGCGGCTCACCACAAAAAAGGGTTCATTTAATTGCAGCCATTGCCAGGTTATTGCACCAGAAAGGAACGCCGGTTCATTTTAGTTTTGTTGGCGATGTTGACAATATAATTGATGTAAATGAGTTTTCTTTTTGCACATTTTATGGAAATGTAAAAGAGGATAGTGCGTTGCAAAGAATTTATAACGACAGCGATGTTTTAATAATGACATCATCATTTGAAGGCTTGCCAATTGTGGTGATGGAAATGATGGCACGCGGTAAAATAATCATTACAACAGCGGTAAACGCTTTGCCTGATTATATACAGGACAACGTAAACGGATTCTTGATTCGATCAACAGATGAAAATGATATTATTAGAGAAGGTGCTTCCTACATCGAAACAATTATTGATCATCCTTCCTTGCAACAAACTTTAGGTGTAAAGAGCCGTGAAATTGCGATTGAGAAATTCAACTATCAAAAGTTTTGCTCTGAGTATAAAAAGGTTCTTCAATTAGAGTAACTGTAGTAATTTGTAATGAGAAAGGCTAACTCACAAGAAATCCGGCAAAACCAAATATCATCTTATTTTATTCCTATCTTTTAAATAACTCATCAGCATATACATCTTTGAAAAAATGCCCTTTTGTAAACGCGATGGATTGATTCTGCTTTGCCTTATAACCATGTTTACAATTACTTTATGCCACGGTGATGCATATCGGTTCAACGCATCAATACTGCGCGTTTTTGTGTTGCGGATGATGCGCCACCAGGCATCATAAACCAAAATATTTTTCAGTGGGCTGATGCCCCATTTTTCTATCAATAACCAACCTTCGGGCAATTCAACAGAAGGCACATTTAAACAGCTATGCGTAACCTGCGTGCTGCTAATGCCAAGATGGATGAGCACATTTGGAATATATGTAAAATTATTTTCGGAATGGAGCAATTGCATGTAGTAATCAATATCAACGCGCCACTTCATTCGCTCATCGTATTTTGCTTTTACAGAACGATGCACCATGCAAACACTTGGCTGGCCAATGATGTTTTCTGCGAGCAAAATCATTGGCTCGCGAAGCAATCTTTTCTTTCTGAAAGGCGTAAGCGAAGGCTTGGATAAAACCCTGTTGTTATCATCAATATGATTGTAGTCTGCAACAATCAAATTGATTGCCTTGTTTCGTTGCATCAGCAAATTGTTGCAGCGCAGAAGGAGTGGCAAACCAATCATCATCGTGCATCAGCTTTATCCATTCACCCGCCGCTTTTTGGATCGCAGCATTCCAGTTGGCAGGCGTGCCTAAGGATGTTTGGTTTTGCCAATATTTTAGTGAAAATTGATTTTCAAATTGAGCGATTAGTTTTTTTACAGAATCATCGTTGCTGTCATCCGAAACAATCACTTCAAAGTTGTTGAAGGTTTGCTCCGCAATGCTACGCAGCAGGCGTTGCAGGTATTGTGTGCGTTTGTATGCAGGAATGCAAATGGAAATAAATGGTTGTGATGACATTATAACAAAGCTGCAAAACTACTTGAACTGAAGCATTTGGTTGTAAACAAAAAGCACTGCATTAGCAGTGCTTTTAATTATTTCTAAAATCATAAATCAGCCATCAAAAATCAACTCAGATAGCTGCGTAAAAACCAGGCCCATTGCTCGTGTTTTTCCATCATGCCGGTTACAAAATCGGCAGTACCGCTGTCTTTGATTTCGTCAGTTAATTTATCAACATCTTGTCTTAACAACCGGATTAAGGTTTCATGGTCGTTCAGCAAATTGGTAATTTGTTCTTTTTGATCTTTTGGATATTCATCCTCCAACAAATCGGTAATGTTTAAAAAATCTTTCAGCCTTCCCTCCGAAAAATGTCCCAACTGCCGGATGCGTTCTGCCACTTCATCAAAGCCTTCTTCCAATTCGGTGTACAAACGCTCGTAAAATTCGTGCATTTGCAAAAAGTTAGGGCCTTCTACATTCCAGTGATAATTTCTTGTTTTTGTATATAATACATATTGGTTGGCCAACATGCGCTGCAATATTTGAGCGGAAGCTTGCTTTTGCGCTTCGCTCATGCCAATGTTTGCAATCATAAAAATGAGTTTTTTATAAATTGGCTGCTTTAATCCAATAATGAAGCCAGTTTCAGCAGCTCATCTTTTTTATAAGATACGTGCGCATCGGTAAAGCATTTGGCAAGTTCTTCAATCAGCAACTGAATGATCCGTTTGTTGGAAAGCGGGCGAAAATAAAAAGGCGTTGGTGGTACTGAGATTCGTTTAAAATACAATTCAACTTCTTTGTGTGTAAATACCTGGCCGCTGGTGGCATCTACATAAAACAAAATGTATTGCTGCGGATTGCTTTTGTGCAAAGTTGAGTCAAACTCGGGTTTGAAAAAAGCCAGAACAAAATGCTTGGGTACATTAATCGCTTTTACCGGAATGTCAAGCAATGCTGCCAGCACTAAGTAAAGCAAACCGTTCGATAATGCATTGCCCCGTCTTGCTTTGCAGCACTTTGTGAAGCAAGAAAATCGTCGGGATTATTGTACGATACTTCAACACCTTTTAAATTGTAATAATTGTAAACAATGCTGGTACAAAACATTAGCCTGTTCAAGCGGTGTTAGAAAACTATTTAGTTCCAGCCAGATGTTGCGCCGTATTTTTTCTATCTCCTGCAACACAGGCGTGGTTTGCAAATCGGGATATTGAAATTTAGCAACCAGCAAAGTACCGAACAATAAATCGTTGTATGCACTGCTGTTCCATTGTTCGAGATCGTAAGTAAGGTCTTTGTAATGCAGTTTGTGTATGAGCATTTCAATACGTTCCTGCACCTCCTCACGAAGCGTATTCTCCCACAACGATTCAAGGTTAGGAATGATGTTTTTACCATAATCTGCAATTCGCTCCGACACAGTAGAAAACACTTCCTCATCCGGATCGTCCAACAGAGAAAACAAGGCTGTTATTTCTTTGGTTTCGTGCATCAATCTTCTCATACAAACTACGTTCTGCTTTTTCTTTTTCTGCAAGAAAGTTATACAGATTTGTGAAAAAAACAAACAAGCATAAAGAAATAATTTCTCTATGCTTGTTTTGATTGAATCAATGAAAATCTATGCGCTCCGCTTGCTCTTTCTTTTAGCAACTTTTTTTGGCGGGTTTGCTTTTAAATTTTCTATAATCGCTTTTACTTCTTCAATGGTTAATTCGGAAGCGCGTTCCTGCTGTTCTTTGGTAAGCTTATAATTGCGCAAACCTTGCTTGATGTAAGGTCCGTAAGGTCCTTTCAAAATCTGAATTTTTTCTTTTTCAAACAGCTTAATGAGTTCTGTCGTCTTTGGCTTTTCGCTTTTCTTCAACGATGGGTGCGGCTTCTTCCAGCGAAATACTATAAGGGTCTTGCTCTTTGGAAAGCGAATAAAACTTTTTGTCGTGTGCAATGTAAGGCCCAAACCTGCCCACATTTACCGTTACTTCACTGCCTTCAAACAATCCCAAATGTCGTGGTAACCTGAACAATTCCAACGCATCTTCGAGCGTAATCGTTTCAATGCTTTGTGCGGCTTTCAGTTTGGCAAAACGCGGCTTTTCTTCATCAGCAGTATCACCAATCTGAACCATCGGTCCAAACCTTCCAATGCGGGCAATTACCTTTTTTCCACTGGCTGGGTCAACGCCCAGTTCCCGTTCGCCTTTGGCGCGTTGCGCGGTTTCTAAAGTGTTGGAAATATCTGTTTTAAAAGGCTGATAAAAATCGTCAACCATCTTTGTCCACTTCTCTTTGCCATTGGCAATTTCATCAAACTCAGTTTCAATTTTTGCAGTGAAACCATAGTCCATGATATCATCAAAATGCTGGTTTAAAAAATCAGTAACCACCAATCCCAAATCGGTTGGAAACAACTTCGATTTTTCGGCGCCTGTGTTCTCCTGTTCAAGCGTTTTATGAATCTGATTATTCTTCAAAACCAAAACGCGGAAGTCTCTTTTTATGCCTTCTTTATCGCGTTTTTCTACATAGCCTCTTTTTAAAATGGTTGATATGGTAGGAGCGTAGGTTGACGGACGACCGATGCCCAACTCTTCGAGCTTTTTTACCAGCGAAGCTTCGGTATATCTGGGAGCCGCACGGGTAAAGCGTTCTACAGCTTTCATCTCTCTGAACGTAAGTTTCATTCCCTTTTGCAATGGCGGTAATATGCCTTCTTTGTTTTCATCATTATTTTCATCTTCATCATCTCTGCCTTCCATATACACTTTCAAAAAGCCATCAAATTTCAACACTTCACCTTCTGCGGTTAGTTCTGCACCGTTGGTTGACACATTGATTTTCGCAATCGTTTTTTCCAATTGCGCATCTGCCATTTGCGAAGCCATGGTGCGTTTCCAAATCAGTTCGTACAAGCGTTTCGCATCAGCATCATTTACCGTTGTGTTGTTCATGTAAGTTGGGCGAATGGCTTCGTGTGCTTCCTGCGCGCTTTCGTTTTTGTTTTTGTGTTTGCGTTGCTGTACATAATTTTTACCATACTGACTGCTGATTCTGGCTTCAATATCCTCCATTGCCGTGTCACTTAAACTTACGCTGTCAGTACGCATATAAGTAATATGACCGTTTTCATATAACTTCTGTGCAAGCAGCATGGTTTTGCTTACGCCATAACCCAGCTTGCGGCTTGCTTCCTGTTGCAAAGTGGAGGTTGTAAACGGTGCAGAAGGCGATTTTTTAGTAGGTTTAACCTGCACATCTTTCACCGTATAAACGGCACCCGCGCAGCTTTGCAAAAACGCTTGTGCGCCTTCTTCGTTTTTTTGTTTGTCGCCTTCGGCGATGAAATTAACAGGCTTGCCGGTAGAATCCGGCGCTGAAAAAATGGCTTCAATTTTAAAAGATGAAACGGGCTTAAACGCATTGATTTCTCTTTCTCTTTCTGCAATTAACCGAACGGCTACACTTTGCACTCTGCCTGCGCTTAACGAGTTGCGCATACTGATTTTGCGCCACAGTACAGGGCTTAATTCAAAGCCAACAATTCTGTCCACCACACGCCTTGCCTGCTGTGCGTTTACAAGGTTCATATCTAAGGGTACGAGGTTGCGAAACCGCTTTTTTAATGGCCGGTTTCGTGATTTCATGAAACACAATCCGCTTCGTGGTTAAGGGGTCTAAACCCAGCACTTCGCACAAGTGCCAACTGATGGCTTCACCTTCCCGGTCCTCATCCGTTGCCAGCCACACTTCACCTGATTTTTTAGCCACCTGCTTTAATTCCTTTACCACTTTTTGCTTGTCTTCCGGAACAATGTATCGTGGCTTGTAATCGTGTTTGATATCAATGCCCATATCATCTTTTTCCAAATCGCGGATATGCCCATAACAACTCTTTACCTCGAAATCTTCACCCAAAATTTTCTCTATCGTTTTTGCTTTTGCAGGCGATTCTACTATCAATAAATTTTTTGCCATTATCTGTCTGTGCTTTCTTTTTTGTTATCCTTTAAATATACTACACTTTCATCAACAAGAGTTAAAGTATGCCAACTTTAAGCTTATTTTTTGCATTATCGAGCCATTCTTTTTTACCAATTCCTTGTTTTGTTTTTGCACATATTTTTTTCTTTATAAAACAAAAAATGAAATAAAAACAAATGCCAATTCTTACACAAAAACAATTGCTTTCTATGCAATATTAACGCAAGAAAAAATAAACAGTAAAATGTTAAAGAGAGCCGAGCCTTTTTACATCATTGTTTTCATCGCGTCAATACATGCAATTAAAACATGCAATTATGAAAACAATTTTTTACACAATCGTTGTTGTTGCTGCCTTTGTTTTTACCAGCAATAACGCCTCTGCACAGTATGATGGGGCTTACAATGCTCCTTATAATGGTAATGGAAATGATTGCAGAGACAATCATCAGCAAGCCTTTTATTATTATCCGCAAAGCAATGTGTATTTCAGTTTTGAAACACGGCAATACATCTTTCCATTTCATGGTGGCTGGACAACTTCTTATCGTTTGCCACGCTACATTTGGTTAGACAATCAGCCACGCTTTGTTGTAAACCATTATGGTTATGATGTATGGAATGAAAACCGCTTTCATGTAGAAAGATTTAGAAACTTTGGTGGACCTCGTCCTGACATGGCTTATGATCATGACCGCAGATTTGATCGCCGGGATGATAGATTCGAACATCGCGACCGTGATTATGATTATCGTGGCCGGTAAAAAGAGTGTGTAGGTTTCTGTTTATAAAAACAGGCTGCCCGTTGTGGCAGCCTGTTTTGTTTTTATAGAAAAAATTGTTTTATTAAAGTTGGATTGTTTATTTTTTGGGCAAAACCAAAAGTGGTGAGTTACATTGAAGCGAGCTGCACTTTTTGGGTTAGTTCAATTACATTTTCTTTAAACAAACTATCCGTGTCCATTAAATCTTTTACGGTTTGGCAACTGTGAATAACAGTGGTATGATCGCGTCCGCCAAAATGCTCACCAATTGTTTTTAATGAATTTTTGGTGAATGATTTGGCAAGATACATAGTGATTTGCCGTGCCTGCACAATCTCGCGTTTACGTGTTTTTTGCAACAACTTATCGTAAGGCACATCAAAGTATTCGCATACCATTTTTTGAATGGTATCAATGGTGATTTCTTTATTGCTTGTTTTTACAAAATTGCGCAGTACTTTCTTGGCAAGTTCAACATCAATGTCGCGTTTGTTTAATGAAGATTGTGCCAGCAGCGAAATCAAAGCACCTTCCAATTCACGTACATTGGTAGTGATATTATAAGCGATGTATTTGATCACTTCAATGGGCATTTCGCAGCCATCAGCTTTCATTTTGCGCTCCAAAATTTCAATGCGGGTTTCGTAATCCGGCATTGATAAATCGGCACTTAAACCCCAGCGAAAACGGCTTAGCAAACGTTCCTGCAAACCATCTAAATCTTTTGGCGGCTTGTCTGATGTTAACACCAATTGTTTTCCACTTTGATGAAGATGGTTAAAAATGGCAAAGAACGCGTCCTGACTGCGTTCTGCACGATTAAAGAACTGTACATCATCAATGATTAATACATCAATTAACTGGTAAAAATGAATGAAATCATTAATGGCATTGTTGCGGCTATGATCCTGAAATTGATTAATGAATTTTTCACTGCTTACATACAATACAATTTTGTTGGGATGCAACTTTTTTACTTCGTTGCCAATGCACTGTGCCAAATGTGTTTTGCCCAAGCCAACACCACCATAAATTACTAAAGGATTGAATGAACTTGCGCCTGGTTTTTCAGCCACCGTTTTACCAGCGCGACGAGCCACGCGGTTGCAATCGCCTTCTATCAAAGAATCAAAAACATAAGAAGGGTTGAGCTGCGGATCAATCTGTACTTTTTTTAAACCCGGAATTACAAATGGATTTTTTACAGGGTTGTTTATCACCAACGGAAAGTCCATTTCGTTGTTGGTATAAACTTTACCATAAGAAGCCGAAACATCCATTGAACCGTTGCGGCCTTTATTACCGCTGTCAACCATAATCCGATATTCCAAACGGGCTTCTTTGCCCAATTCTCGCTTTAAAATTTTTGCCAATAAAGTAACATAATGTTCTTCCAGGTATTCATAAAAAAACTGGCTGGGAACCTGGATGAGTAGAACGTTACCTTTTAATTCGATTGCTTTAATGGGTTCAAACCAGGTTTTAAAATGTTGCCATTCTACAATATCTTTTATTATTTTCAAACAGTTATTCCATATCGCTTCTGCAGTTGTAGTTATCATAGTAGTCATAAGGAGAAGGCAACCCGGTTTACACAGTTAAAAAATAATTTCGTTAGTAAGCTGTTCAAAAAAATTTTCGTTTGGGTTAATAAAAATTTTTAGGACAGGAGGACGAATTTCTACCCTTTTTGTTGAAAAAAAAATTTTTAATCTTCATATTTTTTTTCAATGAGAATTGTTTTTGTATCTAAAAATTTTTTTCCGTTTTTAAGCAAATTATAATCCAATCTTCCCAATTGCATACCTGCCCAACCTGCTGTATTAACAATTATTTCTTTGCCCCGCTTATTAATGTATTTACGGGGCTCGGTAAAGAAGCGATGTGTGTGCCCACCTATAATTACATCAATGTCATAGCTTTCTTTTGCTAATATTTCATCGCTTACTTGTTCATTACTATATCTATCGCCCAAATGGGATAAACAAATGATCAAATCGCAGCCTTCTTTTTGTTTTAAAATATTGGCTGTTCTGTTTGCATTTTCAATGGGGTTGAGATATTTTATATTGCGGTATAAAGTATCGTCTATCAAGCCCTGAAAGTCAATGCCCACGCCGGTTACAGCAATTTTTACATTCTGTTTTTGAAAAATTTTATATGGTAAAACCTTGTGTTCCAATATGGTGTTACTAAAATCATAATTACAATTCACAACCGAAAAATTTGCAAAGCGATTGATCATGTTTGCATAGTTATCTATACCTAATAAAAAGTCCTGTTCGCCAATGGTTACAGCATCATATTTCATAGCGCTCATTGCTTTTATTTCAGGCTCGCCTTTAAATAATTCAAACGTAGGTGTATTACCAAAAATATCACCAGCATCCAGCAACAAAACATGTTTGTTTTTGCCCCTTATTTCGTTAATGATTTGTGCACGTGCAGCTACTCCGCCGCGACCTTGATTTGCACTTCCATCCATAGGAAAAGACTCAACATGACTGTGCATATCGTTGGTATGAAGAATTACAATTGGTTGTTCTTCAGCATTGGCTTTTGCTTCGTTTTCGGGTAATAAAAATGAAGTTGTAAATGCGGCAGCCGACAGCATTGTTTGTTGTAAAAAATATCTTCTGTTAATCAACATTTACAACGCGATTTTCAATGTTTGCAGTTACCGGTTTCCCGTCGTTTGTAAACATTTGTATGTAATCCATCAGGGCAGTTCTATACAATATGTTTTTGTTTTGTTTTGCCACATTTTTTAGCATAGTGCAACCATCGCCGCCGTTCGCGAGATAATCTAAAATTGCAATGGTGTAAACTGACGTATCGTTTAACAAAACATCATTGATATAAATATCAGTTGCTCTTTTATTTTTAATTTTCATTGTTACGCCCGAACATGCACAGCCGCCTTTAAACGCAAACAAATCGAGTAACTGATGAAGTGTATTTCCATTTATTTTTTGTAAAACGATGAGATTATCATAAGGCATCAAATCGTAAACCGTTTGCCGTTTAATTTCTCCTTTCGGCAGATACGAACGAATGCTTCCATAATTGATAAAAGCCGCATCTGCATTGGTTTTGAAAGCTTTTGTTGCATGCGCTTTCATAGCATCTGCCATCAAATTTCCCAAAGCACTTTCGGGTTGTTTTTTATACAAAGTAGCATTGCTGAAACCAATTACTTCATTCATATAACGGCTGATGCTATCATTATAAGGTTGCAGCAATTTAATAAGATTGCTATCTTCTTTCACTGACTGATCAACTGCATAGTTTTTATACAATATTGTAGTTATAGGTTGTGAGTGAAGTTTATGCGCAATAAGCAGGATGGCAATATAGAACAATCGTTTTGGTGGCATGGATAATGAGCTTGAATTAAAACTTCGTTTTGGTTTTGAAAGATAAAACTTTTATTGGATTTTATTTTTGTTGTGTTGATTTAATTTGAAATTATGATTGCCTATAGACGTGCAGAAGAAAAAGAATACTGGTTTAGTTGCAGGAGAACTTCAAATTTATATCTACCACTTTTCCAATTGTTCCTGCATTCGTTGAATGCGGTCTTCTAATTTTTCAGAAGTCAAAGATTCTCTCATGCTATCCACTTTAATAGGAAAACAAAACGGCGTTAACCGTTGTGGGTAAGTAAGAACAATATTTTCACTCTGAATTCGGGTTAATGCATTGCGCAAACGAACTTCTTCCATTTGCTGGTCGAGAACTTCCTGGTAAGCTTGCCGCAACAACAAATTATTCGGATCGTATTCGTAAAACACATTAAAAAGGAGCGAGGAAGAAGCCTGCAAATGTCTTGCTTTTTTTTGCTCGCCCGGATAACCCTGAAACACCAAACCACCAATCACCGCAATGTCTCTGAATTTTCTTCGTGCCATTTCAACATTGTTTACACTTTGCTGAATATCGCGTAGCAAATTATGGGTCGAAAACAAATCATATACATTGCTGTCATCAACCGGAATGGGTTGATCGCTCAACAATTCAAAGCCATAATCATTCATGGCAATGGAAAAAGTAATGGGTTTGATTTTGCTGATGCGAAATGCCAGCAACGCTGCCATTGCTTCGTGCACTAGCCTGCCTTCAAACGGATACACGAACAAGTGAAAACCGTCTCTTGTTTCGATTTGTTCAATCAACAATTCACCTTCTTTTGGAATGTGTGATAACTCTTTTTGTAATTCGAACAGGGGCTGTAAAACTCGTATCTCAATTGCCTTTGCTTTCTTTGATAATGCGCTGTTAAACGCTTTTCGTAACATCACACCCAAATTGGCTGAAAGCGGCATTCTGCCTCCGTTCCAGCTTGGCACAAGTGCTTTTTTCGATGCAGACTTTTTAGTTATTGCTGTCATGTCTTTAATGCTAATGAGTTCTAAAACTTTTCCTGCTAAAACAAACACATCGCCTGGCTCTAACCGACTGATAAAGCTTTCTTCAATCATGCCTACATACGCCCCGCCGAGCAACTTTACTTTTAACATTGCATCACTCACAATAACACCAATATGCATCCGGTGCCGCATGGCAATTCTGCGGTTTTTTATCCGGTGCAAACCATCACTTTCTATTTCTACTTTTTTGTATTCATCATATTGTTGCAACGCATTGCCGCCAGTGGTAACAGAGTATAAAATTTGCTGCCATTCACTTTTTGTTATCTCGCTGAAACAATGTGTTGATTTGATTTCGTTGAATAATTGATCAGCGTAAAAACCTTCGCCAATGGCAATGGTGCACACATATTGTGTAAGCACATCAAAGCAAAGCACCATCGGTTCGCGGCTTTCAATATTGTTTTGCTGAATGGCATCTTTTAATGCGGCAGCTTCCACCAATTCTAAGGAATGTGTGGGTAAAAAATAAATCTTGCTGACTTCACCAGGACCATGGCCACTGCGACCTGCGCGTTGCAGAAAACGAGCAACACCTTTAGGTGAACCCACTTGAATAACGGTATCAACAGGCCGAAAATCAACTCCTAAATCAAGGCTTGCTGTGCATACTACCGCTTTCAATTTTTTTACGTGTAAAGCTTCTTCTACCCATACCCGTAGTTCATGTTCAATACTGCCGTGATGCAAAGCAATGGCACCGGCAAACTGAGGCGCAATGTCGAGCAGCTTTTGATACCATCGCTCGCTCATGCCGCGCGTGTTGATGAAGATTAATGTAGTAGTGCTTTCTTCAATTATAGGCACAATTTTATCAGCTAAAGTCAAACCCAGATGGCCTGCCCACGGATATTTCTCAATTTCATCTGGCAGGATAGATTCAATATCAATTTGTTTATTTAAAGATGCTTTTATGATTACGCTTTCATCAACGCCTTCATAGATTTTTGAATTGATTAAGGGATATAACAATACATCTTTAGCTTCTTCCAAATTGCCTATGGTTGCGGAGATTCCCCAGATGGATAGAGACGACAGATGATAAGTTGACAGATGACGGTTGATTTTTATCTCTGCTATCTTAGTTCTATCATCTGTCAACTTACAATTGATCACTCTTGATAACGCCAATTCAACCAACACGCCACGCTTGCTGCCAACCAATTCGTGCCATTCGTCAACCGCAATTGTGCGTAAGGTTTTAAAGGTTTCAGGATAGCCTTTTTGTGCCAATAAAAGGTGCAGGCTTTCGGGCGTAATGATAAGCACTTCAGGCATGTTTCGCTTTTGTTTTTGCCGTTCGCTTACATCGGTATCGCCATTGCGGATGCCAATCTGCCATTGCATTCCGAGTTCAAACATTACTTCTTCCATCGCTCGCCCAATGTCTTTGGCAAGCGCACGCAAAGGTGTAATCCACAAGAGTTGCAGTCCATTTTTTTTCTTTGTTTGATAATCTGTTGGATGCTCGTTAATGAACTGAATGACTGCACCCAAAAAGACGGAGAAGGTTTTGCCGCAACCCGTTGGTGCATTCACCAAACCGCTCCTTTTTTCGATGATGTTTTGCCAGGTTTGTTCCTGAAAAAGGAATGGTTGAAAGCCTTTGGCTTTCAGCCATTGTTGTATGATTTGATGCCCTTTGGTTTTGTGCAAATTTGTTGTTGAAGATGCGATGCTCACACCCCAAATATAATAGAGTTGATTGCTGATTTTTGGTTTATGGGTAGTGATATTTAAAGAATGAATATTTACAAAACCAAGTTTGGTTTTGTTTATTTTTTCGATTGAAAAGAATATCAGGTACAATACCTAATGAAAAGACCTATACGGTTTAAAAAGCCTTATAGGTCTGAATACTTACAATACAGTTCGGAAAAAATCTTATTCACTCACCAGCACAGCCCCTTTCATTTCTGCCGGAATAGGCAGATTCATGATATGCAAAATGGTAGGTGCAATATCACCCAATTTACCCTGCTTCAATGTTCCCTTAAATTCATTGCTAATTAAAAACAGGGGCACCAGATTCAACGAGTGTTGCGTATTTGGTGAGCCATCTTCATTCTTCATATAATCGGCATTGCCGTGGTCGGCAGTAAGCAATATAGCATAGCCATGTTGCAAACCCGCAGTAACTATGCGATGCACACAAGCATCCACCGTTTCCACGGCTTTTATCACGGCTTGCCAAACGCCGGTGTGCCCAACCATATCTGCATTTGCGAAGTTTAAGCAAACAAAATCTGCCGTTTCTTCTTCAATTTCGGGCAAGTAATTTTTCGGTCAATTCCACCGCACTCATTTCGGGTTGTAAATCGTAGGTTGCCACCTTTGGCGAAGGCACCATCAACCGAACTTCTCCTTCAAACGGCACTTCTCTTCCGCCGCTAAAAAAGAAAGACACATGCGGATATTTTTCTGTTTCTGCAATGCGAATTTGCTTTTTGCCATTGCGCATCAGCACTTCGCCCAAAGTATTGGTAAGATTGTCATTTTCAAACATGACATGCACATTTTTAAATGTCTTATCATACTCTGTCATAGTAGTATAATGAAGATTTAATTTGTGCATATTCAGCTCATGCATGTCTTGTTGAGTAAGTACCTGCGTTATCTCGCGGCAGCGGTCGGTTCTAAAATTAAAGCAAATAGCTACATCACCATCCTGTATGGTGGCAACCGGCTTGTCATCTTTCATTATCACTGTTGGCAAAATAAACTCATCGGTTACACCTTTTTCATACGACTGTTTGATGGCTTCAATTGCTTCGGTTGCCGTTTCGCCTTTTGCGTTTACCATGGCATCATACGCCAACCTTATTCTGTCCCAGCGTTTGTCCCTATCCATTGCATAATAACGGCCATTAATGGTTGCAATGGCGCCAACAGTTTTATTTAAATGCTGCTGTAAATCTGCAATAAAACCCAAACCGCTTTTGGGGTCGGTATCCCTGCCATCGGTAAACGCATGAATGTACACTTCTTTCAAACCTTCCTGTGCGCATAAGGTTGTAATGGCTTTTACATGCGAGGTGTGCGAGTGAACGCCACCATCGCTTACCAGGCCTAATAAGTGTAAAGGCTTATTGCTGTTTTTGGCCGTATGTATAGAGGCAAGCAATGTTTCATTTGTAAAAAATTCAGCATCACGGATGGCAACATTAATACGCTGCAGTTCCTGATATACAATGCGACCAGCACCAAGGTTAAGATGCCCTACTTCGCTGTTGCCCATTTGTCCTTCGGGCAGGCCAACTGCTTCCCCGCAGGTTACCAAAGTTGTGTTAGGATATTTGTTATACAAGGATGAAACAAAAGGCACATTGGCGTGTTGAATGGCATCAGAAGAAGATACTTTACCCAAGCCCCAGCCATCCATGATAATGAGAATAACTTTCTTTTCCATTTGTTAAAACTTAATGATTTTAGTAAAACATAGCAACCCTTGTTATGAATGAGCATCCAACAATGGGTTTGTTATCGTAATTTTAGAAACTGGTTTTACAAACAATTTTATGATGAAACATTTACTTTTATTATTAGCCGTTTTTGCCTTGTTTTCATTCGTGTCTTTACAAGGAAACAAAGATGAAATAGTGGCTGCTTTAAAAGCTGCCAATGCAGAACGAGTTTGCAAAACATTTTGACAACAATGTTGATGTAAAACTACCGAACAGCAACGAAATGAAAGGCGTCTCCAAAACGCAGGCCGCTTCTACAATAAAGAGTTTTTTTTCCGACAATGCCATTACTTCATGCAATATTACTTCGCAGCGTGAAATGGGCGGAACAATGTATGTTACAGGTAAATTGATAGGAAAAAACAATTATAATATTACGGTGATGAGTAAAGGAGCAGATGATAAATTTTCTGTTATCACTTTGCGCATCAACAATTAGGTTTTGTTTTCAAAGTTTTGAACCACAAAAGAAGTAAGAAAACACAAAGTGAATAAAGATTACTTCGTGTAAGTTTCATTCTTCCAGCCTTTGTGTTTCATAATTTAAATAAGAAAGACGTTTTGAATAACCAATTTGCATTATAAAACTTCTTCCCAAAAGCCCATCTTGTCAAACTTTTCAATACGCTTGCTGATGCGCTCTTCAGCATTAATATTTTTAATTTCGCCCAAAGTTTTGGTAATTGATTCTTTTAATAACCTTGCTGCTTCATCGTAATCCCAGTGTGCGCCACCCAAGGGTTCTGGCACAATTTCATCAACCAAACCAAAGCCCTTCATGTCTTTTGAAGTAAGGTGCAATTGTTCGGCTGCCACTTCTTTTTTCTCCCAGCTACGCCATAAAATAGAACTGCAGTTTTCGGGCGAAATCACAGTGTACCATGTATTTTCCATCATCAGCACTTTATCGCCAACGCCGATTCCTAATGCACCACCGCTGGCACCTTCACCAATAATCACACAAATAACCGGCACTTTTAAACGTATCATTTCGTAAATGTTTCTCGCAATGGCTTCGCCTTGTCCACGCTCTTCCGCTTCAGCTCCCGGGAACGCGCCTGGCGTATCAATCATAGTGATGATGGGCTTGTTAAACTTCTCAGCCAGCTTCATCAAGCGCAGTGCTTTACGGTAGCCTTCAGGATTTGCCATACCAAAATTGCGAAGCTGGCGCAGCTTTGTATTTGCCCCTTTTTGGTGGCCAATAATCATCACCGTTTCTCCATCCAATTCTGCAAAACCGCCCACCATTGCTTTGTCGTCGCGCACGTTTCTATCACCGTGCAGTTCAACAAAGTTGGTAGTCATTTTTTCAATGTATTTTAAAGTATAGGGACGGTCAGGATGACGACTTAATTGAACGCGCTGCCAAGGCGTAAGGTGTTCGGTTATTTCGGTTCTTTTTTCTATTATCGAATGTTCCAATTGTTCAAGCGTGGCATCGTAATTAATTTTTGGATTTTTTGCCGCCAGCTTTTTCGTTCCATCAATTTGTTCATATAAATCTTTTATCGGCTGCTCAAAATCAAGAAACTGTCTGTTGGGATATTGTGGCATACTGTTTTTCAATAAATAGAAGGTAAAAATAAAGGTAGAAAAGATTTGCTGATAAAAAATGTTTGCACTTATATTTGCAGCCCCAAAAGGGAAGGAGAGGATTGGTAGTTCAGTTGGTTAGAATGCTGCCCTGTCACGGCAGAGGTCGCGGGTTCGAGTCCCGTCCAGTCCGCTAAAAAGTATTGATTTTTCAATACTTTTTTGTTTTTATAAAAAAAATTCGATTGCTTACAATGTAATCTTATTCTGAGCTGTGCTTGATAAGAAAAATGGGCAAAACCAAAAGTGTAGCCGATAATCGAGTGCAGTCTATCGCATTGATCCAACAATGCCCAATTCCAAACCTCTTAATTCAGCCAGCCCTTTTAACCTGCCGATGGCAGAATAACCCGGATTTGTTTTTTTGTTTAAATCATCTAACATCTGATGTCCATGATCGGGACGCATTGGAATGGATGATGCCGCGCTTTTGCATCAGTTGCACAATTTCTTTTACAACTGCATACATGTTGGTATCACCGCTTAAGTGATCGGCTTCATAAAAGTTGCCTTCGTCATCGCGTTTGGTATTGCGAAGGTGAAGGAAGTGAATACGGTCGCCAAAACGCTGTATCATTCCTACTAAATCATTGTCTTTTCTTACTCCATAAGAGCCTGTACAAAAGCACAAGCCATTGGCAGGAGAGGGCGCAGCAGCTAGCAATTCTTTTGCATCTTCTTCAGTGCTTACAATGCGTGGCAAGCCGAGAATAGGATAGGGCGGATCATCGGGATGAATTGCCATCTTCAAACCGACTTCTTCTGCAACCGGCACTATTTGTTGCAAAAAATAAAACAAGTGCTCCTTCAATTTTCTTGCATCAATGTGTTCGTAGGTTTTGAGGGCTGCAAGAATTTGCTCTTTTGTAAACCTTTCTTCACTACCAGGCAAGCCCATAAGGGCATTGGTGTAAAGCACTTCTTTTTCTTCATTGGTCATACTGTCAAAACGTTGCTTTGCTTTTTCAATGTCTTCTTTTGCGTAATCGTTTTCTGCATTTGGTCGCTGTAATAAATACAAATCGAAAGCAATAAAAGCGCTCTTTTCAAAATACAAAGCCTTGCTTCCGTCGGGCTAAAGAGAAAGAAATATTTGTGCGCATCCAATCGAGAATAGGCATAAAGTTATAAGTAACTACTTTCAATCCGCAGGCCGCAACATTGCGAAGACTTTGTTTGTAGTTGTTGATGTAATGAAGGTAATTGCCGGTTTGTTTTTTAATGTCTTCATGCACGGGTAGGCTTTCAATCACCATCCATGTCATGCCAGCTTCTTCCACTTCTTTTTTTCGTTTATTAATTTCATCCGTTTCCCATACTTCACCCACCGGAATATGATGCAAAGCAGTAACAACACCCGTACATCCAGCCTGCCTGATAAATGACAATGGAACCGGATCATTTGGTCCAAACCAACGCATTGTTTGTTCCATCAAATACAGGTTTGTGTTAATTTGCTGTTTGGTTTTGTTCATTTTTTTGCAATTAAAATTTCTGCATGTTGCATTGTTGATTGAATTTTTTCTTTCAACTCATTGCTGCTAATTTTTCTTTTGTTTTAATGATTCAGATGCTTTAGGAGCAGAGATTTCCATTTATCATACAGTTCATTATACAAGCCTTTTTGCGATGGCAGAATGATGTTCAGCACCTTTCGGTTGGCAAAGGCATCAGATGTGCTTTTAAAATAACCAACACCAATGCCTGCGCCGATGGCAGCACCTACGCTTCCGTCGCAGTCATACAACTCAACAGCCACGCCGGTTGCATTGACAAATGCCCCGCAAAACACATCACTCAAAAACATATTGGCTTTGCCTGCGCGTATCACTGCTGGCTCCATTGCGTTGCTACGCATAATATCCAAGCCGTAACGAAAGGCAAAAGCAATGCCTTCCTGGGCTGCACGATAGAGGTGTGCGCTGGTATGTTTGTTTACATCAATATTGTGAAGATGTGCACCTACCATGCGGTTGCTTAACATCCGTTCTGCACCATTGCCAAAAGGTAGTATTAACAAGCCATCACTGCCGGGCGTAACGGCACCAGCCGCTTCGTTCATCTGCGGATAAGAGGGACTATCAGTAAGATTTTTGACCCACTTGTTTAGTATGCCTGTGCCATTGATGCAAAGCAATACGCCTACCCTTGTTTCATCCTGGCTATAGTTCACATGCGCAAAGCTATTGACGCGGCTTTGCGGGTCGTAGGTAAGCGCATCGCTCACGCCATAAATAACACCCGAAGTGCCTGCTGTTGCCGCTACTTCACCCGGCTGAAGCACATTCAAGGATAGCGCATTATTGGGCTGGTCGCCCGCTTTATAAGTAACCGGAATACCCTTTTTCAGGGACAGTTCTGCGGCTACTTCTTCGCCTAAAGTTCCGTGTTCTGAAAACACATTTTGTATCTTGGGAATAATGGCATTATCAAACCCAAATTCATTCATTACTTCTGTTGCCAGCTTGTTTTCCTTAAAGTTCCAGAAGATGCCTTCCGACAGCGCAGATGGTGTGGTAGTAATAGTTCCTGTTAACCGCTGCGCGATGAAATCGCCCGGCAGCATTACCTTATCAATCTTTTCAAAAATACGTGGCTCATGCTCTTTTACCCAGGCCAGTTTGGCAGCCGTAAAGTTTCCTGGCGAGTTGAGCAATTGTTGTAAACATTTGTTTTTGCCTATATTTTGAAAGGCTCTTTCGCCATAAGCCACTGCGCGGCTGTCACACCAGATAATGCTGTTGCGCAGCACTGCGCCTTCTTTATCCAACAACACCAAACCATGCATCTGGTAAGAAATGCCAATGGCACCAATGTCGCCTTTGTTATACCGGCCGGAAGCGTTTACTTTTCTGATGGCTTCTTTTACATCCAGCCACCATTGCTCCGGCGATTGTTCTGCCCAGCCCGGTTGCAGTGAAATGATTTCACGTTCCGCATCGGGATATTGTGCTGATGCAATGGTTTGGTGCGTAGCTCCATCAACAACAGAAACTTTGATGGACGAAGTGCCAACGTCTATACCCAGTAGTAACATAATGTATTGAGTAAGTAATAAGGGCAGATTGAATATTGTTCGGGTAAAAAAACTGTGCAAAAACAAACATCATCTTTACTTCAAAGCAATATTCAATTTAAAATATCAATCAGATAAATCGGTTGATGATATTTTCGAGATATTCCTGTCTTCCGCTGATTGTTTTCGGTTCACCTTGTTCGATGGCATACGCATGCAAGTCTTCCAGCGATAATTTACCTTCTTCAAAGTCTTTTCCTTTGCCGCTGTCATAAGAAGCATACCGCTCCTGCCGCAGCTTTTTATAATCCGATTTTTGCAGAATAGCATCTGCTGTAATCAATGCTCTTGCAAACGTATCCATGCCACCGATATGCGCATGAAACAAATCAGCCTGGTCGGTAGAAGACCGCCTGATCTTTGCATCGAAATTAATACCACCGCCCTTCAAGCCACCGGCTTCCAGAAACACGAGCATAGCTTCGGTTAATTCGTTGAGGTTGTTGGGAAACTGATCGGTGTCCCAGCCATTCTGATAATCGCCGCGGTTGGCATCCAGAGAGCCCAACGCGCCGGCATCGGCTGCCACCTGCATTTCATGCTGAAAGGTATGCCCGGCAAGCGTCGCATGGTTTACTTCAATATTGATTTTAAAGTCGTTCAATAAATCATACTGACGTAAGAAACCAATTACTGTTTCGCAATCATAATCATATTGGTGCTTGGTCGGTTCCATCGGTTTGGGCTCAATTAAAAAAGTGCCTTTAAACCCATTCTTTCTTGCATAATCTTTTGCCGCGTGAAGAAAGCGGGCCAGGTGTTCTTTCTCGCGCTTCATATTGGTGTTTAAAAGCGTCATGTAGCCTTCTCTTCCGCCCCAGAACACATAACCTTCACCACCTAAAGCAATGGTAGCATCAATGGCGCCTTTCACCTGTGCGGCGGCATGGGACAAGCACATGAAAGTCAGGGTTGGTGGAAGCGCCGTTCATGTAGCGGGGGTTGGAGAAAACATTAGCCGTTCCCCACAATAATTTTACACCGCTTTCCGCTTGTTTTTGTTTGGCATATTCTACCAGCGTTTGCAAGCGGCGGTCGTTTTCTTTTACATCTTTTTCATAGTCCACCACATCCACATCGTGAAAGCAATAAAAGGGAATATTCATTTTAGTGATGAATTCAAAAGCAGCGTCCATCTTGTCTTTGGCTCGTTCAACCGCATCTTCTTTTCCATTCCATTCAAAAATATGAGTGCCGGGACCAAAGGGATCGCCGCCTTCATTTACAAAAGAATGCCAGTAGGCACAGGCAAAACGAAGATGATCTTTGAGCGTTTTACCCCCAACGATTCTGTTTTCATCGTACCAGCGAAAGGCAAGCGGATTGTCGCTTTCCCTTCCTTCATATTTGATTTGTGAAATGCCTCTGAAATACTCCTTGTCCCCTAATAAAACTTCCATAATGTAAGATTTTTATTTGTGTGAATGAAAATATTTGATGTTATAATGTAAATGAAAGAAAAGCAATTCCCCGCGTAACAATGATATCGCTTTGATGATTTTTTTTCAAAACAAAATGAACTGTATTGATTGTTTTATAAAGTTCATGTTTGAATTTACTTTATAACAAGAGTATGAATCAGCAAGCTTCTATCAAAGTGTTTTCGTTAAGCGAGTAAATGCAAGCAATGCTAAGAAATAAATTGTATATGGTTGCGTTTGCCTTTGTTTTTATCCATTTTTTTAACCGCGATAGAATTGCATAAGAAAATGGGTAAAAGCAGACTTCCTTTATTTAATTTGTTGTTCAAACCCTATTCATTCTTTAATAAGTTTTCATAATCATCTTCCGTATCAATATCAATATTTCCGTCGGGAAATGAAACAGAGGCAACATCATCTTTGTATATTTCCAATAGTTGTTTTGCACCGCCTTTTCCCGATAAATTTATGAGTTGACTAAAGTAGAGTTGAGTAAATAAAACCGGCGTTCCCATTGTGTTTACGTAATGCGAAGCAACAATTGCTTTGTTGGTTTGTTTTTGCACATTATTCAATTGAAGAAACAATTCCGATGAAACAAAAGGCTGATCGCAAACTGCAAGAATAATGGCTTCAATAGTGTTTTTAATTGCGAGTAAAGTTTTCATTCCAATAGCAATACCTGAAGCCATGCCTTGCTGCCAGTTTGCATTAAAAGCAATATGAACCGACTGATGTATGTTCTGTGAAATGAGTTCACTATTGGCTCCGGTAACTATTACAACCGGATGCAATTGAGCAGTGAAAGCTTCGTCAACAATGTGTTGCAGTAAAGTTTTTCCTTTGTATTGTAAAAGCTGTTTTGGCTTTCCGAGGCGGGATGAATTTCCGGCCGCCAGAATAATAATGCCGGTGTTATTCATACTGTGCAAGGAACGGGCGTTGATGAATGTGAAGCGTGTTATCTCTTAACATCGTTCCCTTTCTGCCCGATAAAACGGCTTTGATTTCGGCGATAACAGACACTGCAATTTCTTCTGCTGTTTCAGCACCAATGTCTAAACCAACCGGACCATAAATTTTGTCACGTTCAGGATCAGAAATAGCAATGCCTTTTTTCTCAATGTCGTGCAACATGCGTTGTAGTTTGCTTTTGGGGCCTAATACACCAATATAGCTGCATCGCGATAAAATCAAATGTGATAACAAATGAACATCGTAATTGTAATTGTGCGTCATCAAAACAAAAGCTGTTTGTTCGTCAATTTTCAATCCCGATAAAGCATCAGAAGGCTTGGAAACCATGATATTTTGTGCTTGCGGAAACCGCTGCCTGGTTGCATGAGTCGCTCTTCCATCTATCACAGTTGTTTGCCAGCCCAGCAATCCTGCCATTTGAATAAGCGGCTGTGCATCGTTGCCTGCACCCACAACAACAAGATGAATAGTTGGGGGTACAAACTGGTAAAGGACAGACTGATAATTGTATTGTAAAACGGAGGTTTGTTTTTGCCGTAAAATGGATTTGCTTTCTGCTAACACAAAATGGGGCGCATCGGAAGAACAACTGTTTTCTTCATCACTTACATAGCAACAGGTTCCCTTTTGTTCCTCTAATTTGTTTTCGTTGAAAAGTGTTGTTATCACCGCGTCCCTTCTTTGTTTCGGCTGCTTTTTGTAAAAGATGAATGGGATTGTTTACATCATAGTTTGAAGAGGCTCAAACAAAATATATACAATGCCATTGCATCCCAATTGAATGCCAAGTGTAGCATCGTCTTCGCCCGTTGTATCGTATATTTCAAGCTTGTTTTTGTTTTGCGCCATTGCCAGCAAAGCTTTGCGCAATGCATCGCCTTCGAGACAGCCACCGCTGATGGCGCCCGTAATTTTGCCATCTTCCGTAATTAACATTCTTGCTCCGGGACGGCGATACGACGAGCCTTCTACTTTTACAACCGTTGCTAACGCTATTTGTTTGTTTTGCAAACGGGCTTTGTTGTATGCCTCAATAATATCGTGCAGCTCCTTCATCTTTTACATCATTAATTTATCAGGTGTGATGGGAAGTTCTCTTATTCTTTTGCCGGTTGCGTTATACACTGCATTTGCAATGGCTGCGGTAATTCCGGTGATGCCAATTTCGCCTGCGCCTCTTGCACCAACCGGGCTTATGTAAGGGTCTTTTACATTGGTAAACTGAACATCAAACTGAGGCATATCTGCATGTACGGGAACGAGGTATTCCGACAAATCTTTGGTTACAATGCGACCCGTATTTTCATCGTACACACTGCCTTCCATCAGCGCCATGCCAATGCCGAAAATAGCACCGCCCATAATCTGGCTCTTGGCTGTTTTTTCATTCAGTATCGTGCCTATATCCATGACACTTACAATTTTATCAACCTTTACCATTCCGGTTAGCGGATGAACCAACACTTTAACAAAATGCGCCCCAAAGGAATGAAAAGCAATTTGACTGCGGTCGAGTTCCTGATCTTCTTTCACAAAAAAATTGTCTTTGCTTTCATCTTTGCTGCTGCCCTGTTCGCCACCGTTTTGTTTTGCCCCATTTTGCCCGCCGCTGCTGTTGCCCCCCTGCTTGGAAGTAGGATTGCTTTCCGATTTCTGGGTTTCGCGGGTAGATACATTGGTGGTAATTTCAGTTTCAACCAAAGGCAATTTATTCCTCGTTAAAATGTCGGAATAGGTTTCGCTTTTTGAGGGATTGCTGCGCAAAAACAACTTGCCGTTATCTACTTCAATCGCATCTTCTTCTCCCGTATATAAAGGTGATTTTTTATCTCCTATCGCAAGCTTAATGATTTTGCTCTTTACCGTTAATGCGGCGGCACGCACGGCAGGGCCTGTGGTTGCCATGGTTTGTGAACCGCCCGAATTAGGCCCTTGCGGATAAATAGTATCACCCAGTTTGAATTCTACTTTATCAATGGGCAAGCCCAAAGCATCTGCCATTACCTGCGCCATTACCGTATAAGTTCCGGTGCCAATGTCCTGCGTGCAGGAAGCCGCCACTGCATGGCCATCCTGGTATAATTTTAAACGAACGGTTGCCTTGCCTCGGTTTGCCGGATAGGTGGCTGTTGCCATGCCATATCCCACTAAATACTGGCCTTCTTTGGTTATGCCACTTTTTGCATTGCGCTTTGTCCAGCCGATAGATTGTTTGCCTTTCTCATAGCATTCACGCAGATTTTTGGATGAGAAGATATGACCGTCATCCTGATTTTTTTCAGCATAATTAAGGAGCCGCAACTGAACCGGATCTATGTTTAGTTGTTCTGCCAGTTCATCCATCGCTACTTCAAAAGCAAATGTGCCTACGGCTTCGCCAGGCGCTCTTGTTGGGCAGGGTGTTCCCTTGTTTAGCCGAACAAGGTTTTGGGTGATGCTCAGATTGGGTGTTTGGTATAACATCTTTGTGGCAACGCCAGCCTGTTCTGTAAACTCATCAACAAATGATGTTTCCGATGTAGTATCGTGTTTAACCGAAGTAAATTTGCCTTCTTTATCGGTACCCAAACCTATCTTTTGAATGGTAAATGACCGCCTGCCCGCGCAGGTAAACATTTGTACGGTTCTTTCCAAAACAACTTTAACGGGACGATTTATCAGTTTAGCTGCCATGGGTGCCAAAAGGGAGTTAGCCCACATGAAACCTTTCGAGCCAAAACCACCGCCGATAAAAGGCGAAATCAATCTTACTTTATCCGGTTGTATACCCAGCATAGTTGAGATAGCCATTTTATTTCCATACACCGATTGTGTGGCATCGTAAACCGTTAAGTTATCGCCTTCCCAAACGGCTGCTGTTGCATGAGGTTCCATTGGATTGTGATGATATACAGGCGTATAATAAGTTTGTTCAAACTTTACCTGTGCATCTTTCATTCCGTTGTCTGCATCGCCGCGTTTCACCTGCGCCTGCGCACCGCCTGATCCTTGTGATTGCTGGTAAATTTTAGCGTCAGGATCATCAATCCTGAACACAGGTTTTTCTTCGTTGTAAGTTACTTTTATTAAAGAAGCGGCATGTTTTGCAATTTCAAATGTTTCTGCAATTACAACGGCAATATGCTGACCGTTATAAAAGATTCTTTCGCTTTGGAGGGGAAGCAAATCTTTCTCTGCAAATTTTCCGCTGCCGGGGTCACCGCCACTTGAAAGCGTATGCAAACTCATTGCATTTTTATAAGTCATTACACCCAATACACCTTTTAGTTTTTCGGCTGCGCCCGTATCAATGGTGTTGATATGACCTTTGGTAATCGTGCTTTGTACCGTTACTCCGTAGGCTATGTTTTTAATGTCCCATTCGGCTGCATAGGTAGCAGATCCGGTAACTTTTGCTTTTCCGTCTTTACGGTCAACTGGCTGCCCGATGATACTATTCATATTAACCTCCTATCGTTTGTAGTGCACTGATGATGGTTTGCTTTGCCATTTGTGGCTTGAACGCATTGTATTTGAATGTTTTGGCTTCTTTCAATGCAATCTCGGCAGCTTCTTTATATGCGTCTGTACCGGCTTTTTTCCCATTCAAAGATTGCTCGGCTTCTTTTGCCCGCCACGGTTTGGTTCCTACACCACCCAAGGCAATCCGAGCGTTTTGGATTTGCCCGTTTTTTACATCCAATGCAACGGCAGCCGATGTTAAAGCAAACTCGTAAGAAGCGCGGTCGCGCACTTTTATGTAAGTTGAATTTTTGGCAAAAGGTAAAGCCGGAATTTCAACAGATGTAATCAATTCGCCGGGTTGCAAGGTATTTTCTATGTGTGGCGTATTGCCGGGGACAACATGAAAATCTATGAACTGAATAGCACGGTCACCGCTTTTGCTTTCAACATGAACAATGGCATCAAGCGCAGCCATAGCCACACACATATCAGATGGATGTGCAGCAATACATTGATCGCTAACACCCAGTACAGCATGAATGCGGTTGTAGCCTTTGATGGCAGAACAGCCACTTCCGGGTTCCCGTTTGTTGCAAGGCATTGCTGTATCGTAAAAATAATAGCAACGGGTTCGTTGTAAAATGTTCCCGCCGGTGGTTGCCATGTTTCGCAATTGTGCTGAAGCACCCGCAAGAACGGCTTTTGATAACATGGGAAATTGTTTCATAATAGTTGCATTGTAAGCCAGCTCTGTATTTCGCACTAATGCACCAATTCGAATATTGCCGTTGGGTAAGCTTTCAATCTTTTGTAATGGGAGAGAATTGATGTCAACCAACTGCTGCGGCGTTTCAATGTTCATCTTCATCAGATCAATCAAATTCGTTCCGCCGCCGAGGAATTTTGTATTGGTTTCAAAAGCCGAAAAAGCTTCCGCTTTTGTTTTTGCCTTAATAAATGTAAATGGATACATGAATAAATGAATTGAATGGTTTATGCGTTTTGCTGAACTTCTTTTATCGCGTCGAGTATGTTTTGATAAGCACCACAACGGCAAATGTTACCGCTCATGGCTTCGCGAATCTCATCGTCTGTTTTTGCATGGCCTTCTTTTAATAAACCCACTGCAGAACAGATTTGACCTGGCGTGCAATAACCGCATTGAAACGCATCGTGCTTTAAAAAAGCTGCCTGCACGGGATGTAGTTTATCTTCTGTTCCCAAACCTTCAATAGTGGTTACCTGCGCTCCTTCGCAGGTGGCAAGGAGCGTAAGACAGGAATTGATTCTTCTTCCGTCAACTAACACCGTACACGCACCGCATTGCCCTCTGTCGCATCCTTTTTTTGTGCCGGTTAGCTGAAGGTTTTCCCGCAAGGCATCTAACAAGGTTGTTCGCGGATCAATTTCCAACGTTTTGCGTTTTCCATTAATGTCCAAAGCAACCGTCATCATTCCCGGCTGGGCAGCACTTAGTTTGTTGGCAATTGTTTTAGTGGCAGAACCAGTGAAAGCTATAGCAGCCGTAAAGGCTGATGATTGCGCAATAAATTCTCTTCGTGTGGTGGCGTTGGTATTTTCAGGAGGAACGGCATTTTTGTTTTCGCTCATAGAAACAAAATATAATTGAAAAATGAGGCAAAAACAAAAGAACAAATAATATGCTATGAACTGTAAAAGGCATAAGAGTTAGCAAAATTTCGGTGATGGCATTGTATTATAAGATAAGCGTTTGTTTTTGTACAAATAATAATTTTATAGTTAGGTTTTGGAACATAAGCTTTTATAAAAGCAAACATTTCTGTTGTTGTTTTTACAAGCGTTACTGAGTTAGTTGTATTGGCATTCAAATAAAGAACATTCCACTTTTTTATTCAACAGTTGGTAATATTTTCTTAACACAAAAAGAGCAACCGTTGGGGTTTATTTATTTCCTTTGCGGCTTGAAAAACGTATCCATTTCAACCAGCATCAAATCTTCGCTTATGTATAATGCAAAACTTCTACACATTATTGTTTTTTTTATTTCAGTTTTTGCGGTTTCAAACCTATACTCGCAGGAAACAACCTCCGAAATTCAGGGCATTGTTACAGATGCAAACGGCAAAGGTTTAGGTGGTGCAACTATTTTAGCTGTGCATCAGCCAACGGCTTCGCAGTATAGCACTACAACGCGTAACGATGGTCATTATAACCTTGCCAATCTGCGTGTTGGCGGCCCTTATACCATTACCATTTCGTATGTGGGTTATGAAGATAAAAAGTTTGAAAATGTAACACTTTTATTAGGTCAGACTTTTTCTGGCGATGCACAGTTAAAAACAGCGCAACAACAATTGGAAAATGTAGTTGTATCTGCTACCCGGCAAAACAAAGTCTTTAACAACAACCATACAGGCTCGCAGGAAATTATTGGCCGCAACCAGATAGAACGATTGCCAACCATTAACCGTTCTTTACAGGATTTTGCGAGATTAACGCCAGCGGCTAATGTTACTTCCAATGGCTTGTCTTTTGGAGGTCAAAGTAGCCAATACAATAATATAACCATTGATGGTGCAAATTTCAATAACTCATTTGGTTTGTCGGGAACATTAGGCGGACAAACCAATTCGCAACCCATTAGCTTAGATGCCATTGAGCAAATACAAGTAAATCTTTCGCCTTATGATGTAAGGCAAGGCGGCTTTGAAGGTGCAGGAATTAATTCGGTTACCCGAAGCGGCACCAACCAGTTTAAAGGTACTGTTTATACTTATTTGAGAGGACCGAATACGCAAGGTTATAAAGTGGGTGGTATTACTATTCCAAAGCAGGATTATAGCTATAATTTAAGAGGTGCATCGATTGGCGGACCGATCATTAAAAACAAAGTATTCTTTTTCATCAGCGGCGAGCAGGAACGATTAACGCAGCCTGCCACCAGTTATATTGCTTCCGATGCTTCTCATGCACCCAATGGTTCAAGCGTTTCTATTGCCAACGCCGATACTTTGAATGCATTGAAACAATTTCTCATTAGCAAATACAAATACGATCCGGGTCAATTTCAGGACTATAGTTACAAAACACAAAGCGATAAGCTGACCGCTAAAATTGATTGGAACATCAACCGGAGCAACACTTTTACCATCAAATACAATTATTTAAAATCATCGAGAAATGTAGGTGCAAGCAACAGCGGCTCTGCCAATACTTCTTATGGTCGTACACCGGGTCAGTACGATATGCCATTCAACAGCAGCAGTTATACCATCAACAACAATTTCAACATTGTAATTGCTGAATTGAACTCAAGATTCGGCAATCGTTCATCCAATAAATTGCAGGTTGGTTATACGGCTTTGCGCGATTTCCGTTCTGCGTTTTCACCTACCAATTTTCCCCTGGTTGATATTTTAAAAATGGTCAGCCTTACACCTCTTTTGGTTATGAGCAATATACTTACAACAATGTACTGAACACAGATGTATTTCAGTTGAACGATAACTTTACTTTTTATAAAGGTTCACATGAAATAACAGTAGGAACACAAAATTCATTCAAGAAATACGAGAATGGTTTTTCACCTGCTTACAATGGTGTGTACCGGTTTAACAGTCTTCAGGATTTTTATAATGCTGCCAGCGATACTGCTTTCAAAGCGGCGCGTTACGATCTTTCTTATACGCTTAACCCAAGTGGTAAGTTTCCATTGGTAGGTCCGAAAGACCAGGAATACAGCTTGTTTGCACAGGACAAATGGAGAGCAACTAAAAACGTTTACACTTAACGTATGGATGTGCGTGTTGACTTGCCCATTTTTGAAAATACATTTTCTATACAATCCTGTTGTTGATACCTTGTCTCAATTTTATAATGGCACTCATATAAATACAGGGCAAGCGCCAAAAACAAATCCTTTGTTTTCACCACGTGCAGGTTTTACTTGGGATTTATCCGGAGGAAAACAAAATACACAGTTGCGTGGCGGCTTAGGTTTGTTTGCAGGCCCTCCGCCGTTTGTTTGGATCAGCAACCAGGCAAGCAACAGCGGTGTGGCTCTGTTCGGCTCTGTAAGCAATGGAAAGGGATATGCATTTAGTGCCGATCCAAATGCTTATAAGCCTAACCTTGATTCATTAAAAGCAGGTTTAAGCAAATCGTATAGCATTAATGTAACCGACCCGAAATTTAAGTTTCCACAGGCTTTCAAAGCCAATCTTGCACTTGATAAGAAATTGCCGGATAACTGGACGCTTACGCTCGAAGGCATTTATACAAAGAATATCAATTCGGCTTTCTTCCAGAATATTAATTTGCCATCAACCGGAACGCAACTGGCAGGTCCGGGCGGTGGAATCAGGTATGCTTCTTCTCAGATTTATCCGTTGGCAGGTGTTCCAAATAGCATCAACAATCCCAACATTGGCAATGCCATTTACATGACCAATATAAACAAGGGATATGCTTATACACTCACTGTGCAAATTCAAAAAACATGGCAGAACTTTTATGCCAATGCAGCTTATACCTATCAGCAATCGAAAGATGTAATGGTAGGTGGCTCAACTGCATCAACCATGTGGGGTTCGCGTCCGATCGTTGGCAATCCAAACGATGCTACATTAGGCTATTCCGAAGGTTATTTGCCACATCGCATTATTGCTTCTGCGTTTTACAGAAAAGAGTATGCAGAACATTTTGCTACTTCGATAGGTTTGTTCTTTGAAGCGGCTCCTTCCGGCGTTGGATCTTATGTTTATAATGGTGATATTAACAATGATGATTTTACAAGCAACGATTTGATGTACATTCCTACGCAGGATGATATTAAAACTTACATTGCCAATGGTCAGTTGGAGAAAGCCAGCGGTTCGGATCGACGTACACCGCAGCAAATTGGCGATCAGCTAAATGCGTTCATCATTAACAATAATTATCTGGCAACTCACAGAGGCCAGTATGCACAACGCAATGCTTTGGTTTATCCCTGGTTTAAAAGATTAGATGATAATGTTACGCAGGATATTTATATAAAAACCGGCAAAGACAGGCACACATTGCGTTTCTCACTGGATATTACTAATCTGGGTAATTTAATTGACAGAAACGCAGGTTTGTATTCAACACCAACCGTTATCACCCCGCTTAAGTTTGATAAAACGATAGCGGCAAATGGTCAAACTTATCCGGTTTTTTCTTTCCCTTATTCAAGCGGTACAACGCCTTATTTAAAGTCGTTCCGTTACAATACGTCAGCCCTTTCGCGTTGGCAAATGCAATTTGGTTTGCGCTATTTGTTTAATTAAAATGAATGTAGCAATTACAAAAGCCGTCCCTACAGCATTGTGGGGACGGCTTTTGTTTTTACACTATTTTTTGAGTGATTCACAACCGTTTATCATCAACCTTTCGTTTATCTATATTTGTAACTTATAAAACGATTACAAATGCTGAAAGTGGGTGTTTTTGGAACGGGCCATTTGGGAAAGTTTCATCTGAATAACTGGAAAGAAATTGATAATGTGGAAATAACGGGTTTTTACGATCCGGATGATGCAACCGCATTAGAAGTGGAAAATCAATACAAAATAAAAAGATATGATACACCTGAAGCGCTGATGAATGAAATTGAGGCAGCCGATATTGTTGCACCTACTACGCATCATTTTGAATTGTGCGAACTGGCTATCCGGCGCGGCAAACATGTATTTGTTGAAAAGCCGTTGACAAACACCATTGCCGAAGGAAAAGAAATAGTAAAAATGGCGCGGGAAGCCGATGTAAAAGTGCAGGTAGGCCATGTAGAGCGTTTTAATCCTGCTTTTCTTTCAGTAAAAGACCAAAAGCTAAACCCTTTGTTTATTGAAGTGCACAGGCTGGCGCAATTTAATGCAAGAGGCACCGAAGTGAGCGTAATTTTAGATTTGATGATACATGACATTGACATCATTTTAAGCATTGTAAAAAGCGATGTAAAGAACATCTCGGCAAGCGGCGTTGCCGTGCTTACCGATACGCCTGACATCGCCAATGTTCGCATTGAATTTTACAATGGTTGTGTTGCCAATCTTACCAGCAGCCGCATCAGTATGAAGAAGATGCGGAAGATGCGTATCTTTCAAAAAGATGCGTATATCGGTATTGACTTTTTGAATAAAAAAACAGAAGTGATTCGGTTGAAAGACGAAGACGATACCAATGCATTTCCGATAGAAATTGAAACACCGCAGGGTAAGAAAACCATTCTGATTTCAAGTCCGATCATTCCTTCTACCAACGCTATCAAAGATGAACTTTCTTCTTTTGCCAATGCTATTTTGAACAACAAGCCGGTTGCTGTAAACGAAATAGATGGCTTTGCCGCAATGGAAGTAGCACATCAGATTTTAGATAAAATCAACAGCACAAAAATTGTTGCTTAAGCCACTATAGTAATGCACTTCACACTACATGAGATTAAGGTAAAATGGTATGTAATTACCGATTTTATTACATCATGTCTGGTGTGGATATGCGTTTCATTATACCGGCAGCAATTGATTCATGAAACGTTTTCTTTTGCCGAACTTTTCAGTTACAATAATCATTTTTTTATTAAATCATTTTTATCGTTTCCCCTGTTCTGGGTATTGTTGTTTACTACCATGGGTTCGTATAAATATTCACTATACACACGTTCTCGTTTAACCGAACTTACCAACACCATTATTGAATGTTTGATTGGCTGCACCATTGTTTTTTTTGTTATTTTTTTGAATGATAAAGCTGACAGCTATTGGTATTACTATAAAGTTTTTTTTGTGTATGTTGTCTGCCAGATTACCGCTACTTATGCAGGCAGGTTGCTGTTGCTTTCTCTTGTAAAAGCTCAGTTGTCGAAAGGACTTTTTGCTATAAAAACTTTGTTCATCGGCAACAGCCATAAAGCATCGGAAATTTATAAATCACTCATCAGGAAAAAGCAGGTTGTCAATTTTAGTGCGGTAGGCTTCGTATCAACGGAAGCTTTTAGCAGCAACGGTTTGAGTCATTATCTGCCAAAGCTGGGAACTGTAAAAGAAGTAGAAAACATCATTGACAGGCAAGGCATTGAACAAGTAATTATCACACTCGATAAAACCGAATTAAAAACAGAGCAAGACCTATTAGCACGATTGAGCGATAAAGACATTTCTATAAAAATTGCGCCTGATAATTTAGATATTCTCACCGGCTCGGTGCAAACTAAAAATGTGCTGGGCGCAACCTTAATTGATATTAGCACCAGCCTTATGCCGGCCTGGCAGGAAAACATAAAACGAGCAATAGATGTGTTTGCCTGTATTGCTGCTCTTTTACTGTTAAGTCCGTTGCTTTTGTATGTGGCTTTGCGAACCAAGTTATCATCACCCGGCACTATTTTTTATGTACAGGAGCGCATTGGCTACAAGGGCAAGCCCTTTGCCATTTATAAGTTCCGGTCTATGATTATGAATGCAGAACAAAGAGGCGAGCCGCAGTTGTCGTCCGATACCGATTTGCGCATTACGGCCTGGGGCAAAACGATGCGCAAATGGCGGTTGGATGAACTGCCGCAATTGTGGAATATTATTATAGGTGATATGAGTCTTGTAGGACCCCGACCTGAACGCAAATATTACATTGACAAAATGATGCACTACAATCCTTACTACAAATATTTGCTGAAAGTAAAGCCTGGCCTCACTTCCTGGGGCATGATACAATTTGGTTATGCGTCTTCTCTGGAAGAAATGCTGGAGCGAATGCAGTATGATTTAGTGTACATTAAAAACATTTCTTTATTACTTGATTTACGGATCATGCTGCATACCATCCGCATTGTTATGATGGGAAAAGGAAAGTGATATAAATATCTGCAAAAACAAAAAAGAGCATCCCTTATCTTCACTTCCACTTTACAATCATACATTCAACAAGTGCAGACATTTTTAAAATACAGTATTTTCTTTCTTTGCTTGTTCTTCAATGTTTATGCTTTTGCGCAAGCGATCTATTGGCAGCAGCATGTTGCTTACAATATTCATGTTACTTTGAATGATACTGATAATACATTGGATGGTGATGAAACCATTTTTTATACAAATCATTCGCCCGATACCCTGCACTTTATTTATTTTCATTTGTGGCAAAATGCTTATAAAAATGATAAGACGGCATTTAGTGAACAGGAACTTCAAAATGGCAATACCGACTTTTATTTTTCGAGCGAAAAGGAGCGTGGATACATTAACGGACTTCGTTTTACAGTGAACGATACCGCGGCCACATGGTTATATGACAGCAATCACATTAGCATTGCAAAGCTCATTCTTGCCCATCCTTTAGCTCCAGGGCAAAGCATTTCCATTGCTACGCCTTTTCACGTAAAATTGCCTTATAACTTTTCACGCGGCGGGCATGAAGGGCAAACTTACCAGGCAACGCAATGGTATCCGAAGCCTGCTGTATATGACAAAGAAGGCTGGCATCCGATGCCTTATTTAGACCAGGGAGAATTTTACAGCGAGATAGGAGACTTTGATGTGTATATCTCGGTGCCCCAAAATTATATAGTGGCTGCATCGGGCGATTTGCAGGATGAGGACGAATTAAACAATCTGAAGAAGTGGGGCGAATTACCACCCGGAAGTCAGTATAATTATGCCGAATGGAGCAACCATTACCGCAACAAAGCATTCTATTTAAAAAAGCGGTTTTATGATGTAGTGCCACCTTCTGCTACTGAGTTTAAAACTCTTCATTACAGCTTACAGAATGCGCACGATTTTGCATGGTTTGGGAGTAAATCGTTTTTAATTCAGCACGATACCATTCAGCTTCCATCGCACACGGTTGACGCCTTTACATTTTATAATCCCTGGCACAAAGCCAACTGGCAAAACAGTGGTGAGTATTTAAAAAAAGCAATTCGTTTTTATTCGGCGCAATTAGGCGATTATCCCTACAACGAAGTAAGTGTAGTGCTGGGCGATGCTTACAAAGAAACCGGCGGAATGGAATATCCAACCATTGCCTTTATTGAAGTTAGCGACAGCACAAATGAGCTGGCTAAGATCATGGCGCATGAAGTGGGACATAACTGGCTGTATGGTGTGCTGGCAACTAATGAAAGAGAACATGCATGGATGGATGAAGGCATTAATACTTTTTACGAAAACAGATACGCTGCTGAATATTATCCATCGGATTCACAACGCAAGTTTCCCTTTAGTAAACTTCCTCTCGAATATGATACGTTGATGTTGCAAACCGTGATGGCAATGCACAAAGATCAGCCAATTGCAAATGAGAGCAGATAGCTTTACATTTCTCAATTACAACTTTGTTGTTTACAGCAAAACCGCTATGTGGCTGAAAACAATTCAAAGGCATTTAGGAAAACCTTTGTTTGATAGCTGTATGAAAATGTATTACAGGCAATGGCAGTATAAACATCCTTCGCCGCAGGATTTCCAGCATAGTTTAGAAGGCACGAGCGGGCAATCATTGCAAACGTATTTTAACGAGCTTCATAGTACAGGCATGGCATTTTTTAATCCAAAAAAAACGATAAAACCAACTTTTATCTTTAATGAGCGGGAAGCGAATAAATACAACTATCTTTCTTTCGCTCCGGCATTGGGTTATAACTATTATGATAAGCTGATGATTGGCGGTTTGGTGCATAATTACCAGTTCCCTTTGAACCGTTTTCGCTTTCTTTTTGCGCCTTTATATGCAACTGGCAGCGGTGCACTGAATGGTGCAGCCAGAGTGAGCTTCAGCACGTTTACAAAAGAAAGCCTGCTTCAATTTTCGCTGAGCGGAATAAAGTACAGCATCAACTCGTTTACGCAGTATGATAACAGCCATTTGTACTTTGGAATGACGCGCATAACGCCTTCGGTTATGTATCGTTTGTACAACAAAGATTTACGTTCTACGCAGCGAATAACATTTAATGCTAAAACCTTTTTAATCTGGGAAGATGGTTTTGGAAATGGTACTACCGCCATTGTACCGCCAGACACTTTTTATGTTGCGCAAAAACAAAAGACCTATCGTTATGTAAACGAATTAAGTGCAACGCTTACGGATAACCGAAAGCTGTATCCTTATGATGCCAATTTAACCATTAATCAGGGCGCAACTTTTTTGCGGACTGGCTTCACGGGCAATTATTTTTTTAATTATCAAAGGAAAGATCAAGGTTTGCAAGCTCGTTTTTTTGCTGGTAAGTTTTTTTATTTGCAACCACAAACATTGCTTTCGAAAGGTGACAACGACCGTTACCTATTAACGCTTTCCGGACCGAATGGATACGAAGATTTTACTTACAGTGATTACTTTATGGGACGCAGCCAGTATAATGGCAGATTGAGTCAGCAACTGATGCAGCGTGATGGTTTTTTTAAAGTAAGCACGCCACTGCTTAATGACCCGGTTGGTAAAACGGATAATTGGTTGCTGGCATTGAACCTGTACAGTGATATTCCCGATGAAATCAATCCGCTCAATCTTCTTCCATTGAAAATTCCGATTCAGTTGTTTGTTGATGTGGGAACGTACAGCGATGTATGGAAAAACGACAATAGCAACGGCAGATTTTTATACGATGCGGGTTTCAAGATTTCTATCCTCAAATCCGCATTCAGCGTGTATTTGCCTGTTGTTTACAGCAAGGTATTCAGAGATTATTACAGGTCGTTTTATCCTACTAACCGCATCGTTCGCACATTTTCTTTTAGTTTTGATTTGCGCCAGTTTCAGCCCAATAAAATCAACCGCAATCTGCCCTTATAATGGTTATGAGTTTACACCATTCTATAGAAATTTTCTCATCAAAAAATATTGACAAAACCAAATGGAATGGCTGTTTGCAAAAGGCACAAAACAGACTGATATATCCTCAATTCGATTATCTGCAAGTACTTACTGATAATTGGTTGGGCGTTGTGGTGAATGATTATGAAGCTATCATGCCAGTGCCTTTTCGAAAAAAATGGGGCATCCGTTATTGCTATCACGCGCCGTTTGTTCAGCAGTTGGGCTTGTTTGGAAATGATGATAGACTATTGTTGAAAGAAGTGGCAAATAAGATTACAAAGCACGTTAGATATGGCGATTTGTTTTTCAATTTTCAAAATAAAAGAGCAGATGTTTTGGAGAATGTAAGAAGAGCAGAAAACTATGTGTTGACTTTGTCTTCGTCTTATAAAAACATTTATCAACAGTACAGCCAACACTTACAAACAAAGCTGAAAAAATCGGGCAAAAACAAACTTGTATTCCAAATAAATGAAGATGTAAACAAGGCCGTTTCCCTATTTCAATCATTGTATTCAGCTCGTTTGCCGCAAATAAAAAAAAGCGATTTTGAGCGATTGAAAACACTTGCACAACAATTTATTTTATCAAACCAATGTTTTGTATCTTTTGTTTTTGACCAAAAAAACAACATTGTAGCAACGGCCTTATTTTTTAAAGATGAGAACCGCATTTATAATATTCTTCCTTCTACAACTGCTGAAGGAAGAAAGCTCAACGCAATGCACTTTTTGTTGGATAATGTGATTCGGCAATATGCTGAAACTGGCCTCCTGCTTGACTTTGAAGGATCAGATGTTCCAGGCATCAAAGCATTTTATCAATCGTTTGGTGCCATTAATCAACCTTATTTCCACTATCATTTCAATCATCTTTCCTTTCCATTACGGTTGTTGAAAAGATGAACGTTGTTTGATCATTTCTTCTGCAATAAGTAAATCAATCGGTCGCGTAATTTTGATGTTCTCATATTCGCCTTCTATTAAAAACACATCTTTTCCGGCTGCTTCCATCACCGTAGCTTCATCAGTAAAACCGGTTTGATAAGGCTGTTCGAAAGCTTGCTTTAATTCGGCTGACAAAAACGTTTGTGGTGTTTGTACCAGTCTGATTTTTTCGCGTTCCATTACACTGTGCGAATCATAATTTTCAATGCGTAAGCTATCAGTTGCTGCCACAACCGGAATAGCGTTTCCTTTTGCTAAAGTTTGTTCATAACAACGGTGAATTAATTGTTGTGAAACCAAACATCTAACTCCGTCATGCACAAAAACAACTGCATTGTTGGGCACTTTTTGCAATCCGTTTTTAACTGATTCAAACCTCGTATTTCCGCCTTCAACAGCAATGGTTTTATTTAATAAGAGATTTTGAATTGCCTCATTTTGCAAGTGATTTAGGGGAACAACAAGAACGATATTGATGTCAGCAAACGCCTGTTGAAAAGCTTGGACAGTATGCCACAGCACCGGTTTGCCGTTCAAAGGCAAGAACTGTTTAGGTATTGTATTTCCCATCCGCAAACCCGCGCCGCCGGCAACAATCAAAGCCCATTTTTCCATGCTGTAAAGAAATATGATTTCTTAAACTTTTCCTCTTTCTTTCTGCCTGTAGCCAACCCTTTGTTTTTTTGGAACAATGTTTTCTTTTGTTCAGAAAAGCTTTTTTTTATGAATGAAAGACAATTGGGTAATTCAGATTTATATGTATCGCCAATTTGTTTAGGTGGTAATGTTTTTGGCTGGACGATAGATGAAAAGACTTCATTTGAAATATTGGATGCGTTTGTAGATGCAGGCAACAATTTTATTGATACGGCTGATGTGTACAGCCGCTGGAAGCCAGGCAATAAAGGCGGAGAAAGTGAAACCATAATTGGCAACTGGCTTTCCCAAAAAGGAAGCCGCGAAAAAGTGATTGTAGCTACCAAAGTGGGCAGCGATATGGGTGAAGGTAAAACGCTTCGGAAAGATTATATTGTAAGAGAAGTTGAACAATCGTTACGTCGTTTGAAAACAGATTTTATAGATTTATACCAAACGCATTATGACGATGAAACGATGCCGGTTGATGAAGCTTTGGAAGCTTATAGCGAACTGGTAAAAGAGGGCAAAGTAAGATGGATTGGTACTTCTAATATGAGTGCAGAACGTTTGTTGCAATCGTTACAGACAAGTAAGGAAAAAGGCTTTCCTTCTTATCAAACTTTACAGCCAGAGTATAACTTATATGCACGCAAACATTTCGAGGAAAATTATCAATCCATTTGTTTGGAAAATAACATTGGTGTGATTACTTATTATTCCCTGGCAAGCGGTTTTCTAACTGGCAAATATCGCAGCGAAGCCGATTTTAATAAAAGCCAGCGTGGTGGTGGTATGAAGAAATATTTGAACCCGCGCGGCATTTCAATACTATATGCTTTGGATGAAGTAGCCAAACGTTACATTTCAACGCCCGCAACGGTTTCGCTTGCATGGCTGATGGCACAGCCGGGCGTTGCTGCACCCATTGCAAGCGCTACCAGCCAGCAACAATTGAAATCGTTAACTGATGCAGTACAGTTGCAGTTAGATGAGGATGCATTGGAAATTTTAAACTATGCAAGTAAGGAGTAAAACACTTAATTACCACAAAGGTTTCGATTGATAATAATCTAAAATTTTACTTCTGAAAATGTAATCGTATTGGGCAGAAACAAGGTTTGTTTTTGCGCGATCGAGATTTGTTTTTACCACTAAAAAATCAACTGAAGTAAATACGCCGGATTCAAATTTTATCTGCGCTTCGCGAAACGATTCTGTAAAAGCATCCACTTGCTGGAGCAAGGTTTGATATCGCTGGTAAGCCGATTTATTGTTCACATAAGCTTGTTCAATGGACTGCTTCAACTGTGTTTTTGTAGTGGTTTCCACAAAGGCAGTTTCATCGGCAGTTATCTGTGCCTGCTTAATGCGGGTGCGCGTTTGCCATCCGTTCAAAATAGGAATGGTAATGGCGATATTTACATACGAGTTAAAGTTGTTTTTCCATTGGTCGCCATACGAAATTTTTGCAGTATTGTAAATGGGCGAAGGTGTATAAACAGGCAGCTTTTGATTGTTAAGCATAATGTAGTTATCGCTTGCCAAATCGGATGTTGAAACAAATTGCTGCAACGTGGCCGCGCTCGAATAATTGGTGCCCAAACCTCCATTTAAACTCAACCGTGGATACAGCAAGCCTTTAGCGGCTTTTATGCTTTTAACAGCACTCAGGTGATGCAATACAGCAGCTTTTACAATGGCTAAATTTTTTTCCGCTGAGTTATAAATATCAACCACATTACGTCCGTAATCAACAGGAGTTTGATCGTTGTAAAGGCGCTCCAGAACAATGTCTTCGCGGTAGGGGATATTCATTAATTGTGCAAGACTCACCTTCGCAGTTTCCAAAGCATTTTTTGTTGAAATGATATTCAATTCGTCACTTGCCAACTGACCTTTCAAATCATAATAAGCAGATGGTGCAATAGCACCTTCATTATTTAAAATATTCAAACGCTCAACTTCTTTACGACTTACATCTGCTTGCTGTTGGGCAAGTGTAAACTGGTCCTGGTTGCTCAATACAGACAGATACGCCAATATTACGTTGATAGTAACATAATCCCGCTGTTGCTGTACATCCATTTTGCCGGCTTCCCAATTCAATCTGTATTGCTTAATACTGTTTTCAAGACTTAAACCATTAAAAAGTGTAAGCGAACCATCCAGCGCATAATTGGCTGTGTTAATGCTTTGATTAATGTAACTATTGGTGTAAGGATTGATGTTGCGGCCCTGGTTTTCGCCATGGTAAATTGAGCCATTTACAAACGGCAATTGCTGACCCTTGGCAAGCGTTAAATTGGTTTTGTCAACAGCCGATGAATACTCACTTCGATTTACGTCAATATTGTTTTTTATAGCCGTTTCTATACATTGCTTCAATGTGAGTGTAATGCCCGTTGCTGTTGAATCCTGCGCAAAGCATTGGATTGAAAACAGGGTAAAAACAAACATTGCCAGAAATATTACCTTCATAGTGTTTTTTATTGAATAAAGCCTTTGTTTTTGCACCAAATTATATTTTATCAGCCACTTCTATTTTTTCAATTCTACCATCCATCAGGTGAACAATCCGGTGGCCATAACCCGCATTTTTTTCACTATGTGTTACCTGGATAATGGTAACTTTTTCTTCCTCATTCAGTTTAGTGAACAATTGCATAATTTCTTCACCTTGCTTTGAATTTAAGTTGCCTGTTGGCTCATCGGCCAATATCAGTTTTGGGCTTGCAACCAAAGCGCGGGCAATGCCAACCAATTGTTGCTGACCGCCAGACAACTGTGTTGGAAACAAATCTTTTTTACCAACAATATTAAACCTGTCAAGTATATCGCTAACAATGGCTTTTCGTTCGCCTGATTTATGGTTTTGATAAATGAGTGGCGTTTCAATGTTTTCATAAACGGTAAGTTCATCAATAAGGTGATAGGCCTGAAACACAAAGCCAATATGCGTTTTGTACAATTGCGAACGTTGTTTTTCTTTTAAAGAATATACGTCTTCATCCTGAAAAAAATATTTTCCTTCGGATGGATCGTCAAGCATACCAATGATGTTCAGCAAGCTTGATTTTCCTGAACCGGAAGGTCCCATAATAGAAACAAACTCACCTTCTTTTATTTCGAGATTAATGTCTTTCAAAATAAAATTTCGCGTGCCGCCAATGGTTATCCATTTAGACAAGTGTTGTATATTGATTAACGCCATAAAAGATAGATTAATTTGGTTGCAGCAAAGTTACCAACGGCTGTGCCAATGTACGGAACGCTTACTGAGCTTGCGTTTGAGCGTGGTTGTGTAATACAGATGTACGAAAACGAACACCTTTTGTCCGGTTATGAAGTTGGTGTTGCTAATAAGGCAGTCTTATAGCTTTTACCGTGGAAAAGATGAGAAAAGGAAGAACATACTCTTCGAAAACTCTTGTCTCTCTTTTCTCTGCAGTTATATGTCTCAATTCTTTTTTTCTTTGTATAAAATATGAAATACTATATCATAGCCGGAGAGGCCAGCGGCGATTTGCATGGCAGCAATTTGATAAAAGAGTTGCACCGCATAGATGCTTCTGCTAACGTTCGCTGTTGGGGCGGCGATTTGATGCAAGCTGCAGGAGCCACGCTAGTAAAGCATTACCGAGATCTGGCTTTTATGGGATTTACTGAAGTGTTGATAAACCTGCGAACCATTTTAAAAAATATTTCTTTTTGTAAAGAAGATATACAACAATTTAATCCGGATGTTTTGGTTTTGATTGATTATCCTGGCTTCAATTTGCGCATTTCGGAATGGGCAAAAAGTAAGGGTTATAAAGTGGTGTTTTACATCTCTCCGCAAGTGTGGGCATGGAAAGAGAACCGCGTGAAAAAGATGAAGCAGACAATTGACCACATGATCGTAATTCTTCCATTTGAAAAAGAATACTACGAAACCAAATGGAACTGGAATGTTGAATACGTTGGGCATCCGTTGGTGCAGGTAATTGAGAATTTTCAGCAATCAGCCATGAGTAATGAGATGACGGATGACAGATGGCAGATGACAGATGTTGTAAATGCCTCTCAAACTTTGAATCTTTCATCTGCCAACTCTCAATTGTCATCTTCCAATTCTTTTCTGTCATCTAAAAAAATTGTAGCGCTTCTTCCCGGCAGCCGCAAACAAGAGGTTATAAAAAAGCTGCCCATCATGCTTGAAGTAAGCAGGCTGTTTGCCGATTACCAATTTGTTGTTGCCAAAGCGCCGGGTTTAGAAGATGCCTTTTACGAAGAACTTTTAAAAGGCTATGAAAACGTTTCTTCCTATTCGGGTAAGACTTACAATATATTAATGAAAGCCGCGGCCGCATTGGTTACCAGCGGCACGGCAACTTTGGAAACGGCGCTGTTTGGCGTGCCTGAAATTGTGTGTTATAAAGGCAGCCGCATCTCTTACGAAATTGCAAAGCGGTTAATCACCATCAAATACATTTCGCTGGTGAATTTGATAATGGATAAATTGGTAGTAAAGGAGCTGATTCAACATCAATTAACGGTTGCTAACATTACTGCTGAACTGCAATTGCTGTTGAACGATGAAAAGCGAAAACAAGAATTGCAAAAAGATTATTATGAACTCAAACAAAAATTAGCAGCCGGTGGCAATGCATCGCTGAAAGCCGCATCAAGCGTGTATCGCATTGCTTCTTCTTAACACAATTATTTTACTGAAGCGTGTGCAGTTGTGTTTGTTTTTGTAATTAAAGAAGCTACAATGGAAAACGCTCCAAAAGCTATGAATGTAAGATTTGCCTGATGACCAAAATGGAATAGAAGTGGACATACAATAAGGAATGCGCCAATTAAGAAGTCAAACAATAAATGCAACTTCATTGTTATGCTTTTGAAGAGACTCAATTCATAGTCGGTAAGTAAACTGTAAACGATCACGACAATGCCAATGATAGTGGTGATAGTAGGAACGCCTTGTCCATCTAAATGAAACAATTTTGGTGCAGCAATGAACGCAATTCCATATAAATAATCCAAAATTCCGTGAATAGAAGTTGGTAAGAATCTCATAGGTTTTCTAAAATCAACACAAAACAAATGCCTTCTATTCACTCAAACCAAAAGGCTTTTGCAGCAGCGGTGGCAAGCCAACATAACGGTTGTACAAAGCCGCCATGCCACTGCCTATGAGCACACCGGCAACAGTGCCGCCCACTACGTCTAACGGGTAATGAATGCCAACATAAATTTGCGCATAGCTCACTAGTTGCCGCCCAAAAAAACCACCAGTTGCTCCACTTTTTCAGCACGGGTTTTAGGGTAAAATAAAACAAGCAGGCCGCACCAAAATGATTGGTGGCGTGTGAAGAAGTAAAGCCAGGATTGCCCGGGCAACCAATTAACAATCGTACATGGTCTATCATCAACGGATCCTGGCAGGGGCGTGGTTTCTGAATCCATAACTTAATCAAATGACTACTGAACTGGTCGGTTAATGTAACAGTGAGTGCAACAGTAACCACCCAGGGCCAGATGCGCCATCCAAAGTTCATGAACACAAAAAGAAGCAAAAACAAATACAGCGGCAACCATGTGTTTTGATTGCGCCACCACGGAAAAACCGCATCTAAAAAGGGGTTGGTCCAGTCGCTGTTTATTTTTTCAAACAAGTATCTGTCAGCTTGTAATACGGCTTGCCACATGATGATAAAATTGATTAAAACAAATTCAAAACTGGTGAATAAAATTCAATGTTCCCTGAAAAGAAGAAGGTTGTTTGTGAATGGCTTTTTCTAATTGCTGATACACATTTTCAAGTTTGTTTTTGTCGGCAATTTTTCCTTCTACAACGTGCCATTGCACAGCTTTTTCGGCCTTCTTTTCTTCTACAGCAGGGCGATTGGTTTGTACAATAATTACCGAGTCGGTGCCAACAATAGTAAGTTTAAAACGCTCGGATTGTTTAGAACGATAAATGCGCTCTGCTGTTAGCGTTATCATCATTCCCTCCACTTCTGCTTTAAACGAAAATTTCACGGAGTAAAAGTAAAGAGAGTGTAATTAAATTCATGTTTAAGAAAGAATTGCTTTTTGAAAAGGAAGTAATGATTTAGCAAATACAAATGATACGTGTTATATGGAAAAAAGAGTTGTGTATATTTGGGAGTTAGCAGCAGCTTGATAATCAGTTCTGAAATTAACAAAACGACTTGGCAAATAGAAAATGATACCAGATTACCAGACATTAATGCTTCCACTTTTAAAACTTGTTGCAGACGGACAAGAATATAAATACAGAGACCTTATCGAGAAACTAGGAGCCGAGTTTCATGTAACGGACGAAGAAAGGAAGGAATTATTAGCGAGTGGAAACCAGCCAATTTTTGACAATCGTGTAGGTTGGGCAAAGACCTATTTAAAGAAGGCAGGACTTCTTGATTCTCCAAAGCGTGCAAACTTTGTAATCACCGACTTAGGAAGGCAGACTTTAGCAAGAAATCTTAGCCGCATTGATGCAAGGTTCTTGAGGCAGTTTGAGTCTTTTAATGAATTTATTAACGCAAGTAAACCTGAAAGCGAAGATGAAGCAATAGAAGTTTCAACTATTTCTATCGCTAATGCCCAGACGCCAGAAGAAACCTTTGATAAAGCTTACCAGCGACTAAGAAAATCATTGGCTTCAGAACTTCTAAATAAAGTAGTTGAACTTTCACCCGCATTTTTTGAGCGGCTTGTTATCGAACTTTTAGTAAAAATGGGCTATGGAGGATCCATAAAGGATGCTGGAAAAGCCGTCGGACGAACTGGAGACGAGGGTATTGACGGAACTATTAAGGAAGATAAACTTGGACTTGATGTTATTTATATTCAAGCTAAGCGTTGGAAGCCAGGCAATGTAGTTGGACGTCCAGAACTACATAAGTTTGTTGGCGCTTTAGCAGGTCAAGGAGCGAAAAAAGGTATTTTTATTACAACTTCTAATTTTACAAAAGAGGCAATAGACTACACTCCTCGTAATGAAACCAAAATTGTTCTAATAGATGGAGAACAGTTAACCCAACTTATGATTGACTACAACCTTGGCTGTGCGATACAACAGATTTATGAACTGAAAAAAATTGATAGTGATTATTTTGGCGAAGAGTAAAATGTCTGGCAACAAGGAAGCCGACCGCATGACATTGTAGTAAGAAACAAGGGCAAATGAGTGAATAATAGTTTATGAGTTAAATATTAGAACTCAGGATGACAGTTTGTTTTTGCGCCAATATTATCAGCTCCAATCATAAACCCCGAATCATAAATTGTATTTCCCTAACTTCGCCGCGCTTTTTTAAAAATTAAAACAACAACTATGGCTAAATACCGCGCCGGTGTTTTATTTGGAGAAGAACTCCATTCGCTTTACGAAGATGCAAAGCAAAATAAGTTTGCCATGCCTGCCGTAAACGTTACCAACAGCAATACAGTGAACGCTGTGCTTGAAACGGCAGCAAAAGTAGGCTCGCCTGTTATTATTCAGTTTAGCAATGGCGGCGCACAATTTTTTGCCGGCAAAGGAATGCCTAACGATAAACTGCAAGCTAATATTTCCGGTGCTGTTAGCGGCGCTTTGCATATTCATAATGTTGCCAAATACTACGGCGTTCCGGTGGTGCTGCATACCGACCATGCTGCTAAAAAATGGCTTCCGTGGATTGATGGTTTATTGACAGCCGGTGAAGATTATATGCAGAAAAACGGGCAGCCTTTGTACAGTTCGCACATGCTCGATTTAAGTGAAGAACCGATACATGAAAACATTGAAACTTCGGTTCAGTTTTTCAAGCGGATGAGCCAACTGCAAATGAGCATTGAGATTGAACTTGGTGTTACCGGCGGCGAAGAAGATGGCGTTGATAACAGCGGTGTTGAAAATTCAAAATTATATACACAGCCAGAAGATGTTTACATGGCGTATGAAGAATTGAGTAAGGTTAGCAATTTGTTTACCATTGCGGCTGCTTTTGGAAATGTGCATGGTGTTTACAGTCCGGGTAATGTGGAATTACGTCCTGAAATTTTAAAGAACAGCCAGGAATATGTTGCCAAACAATTGGGCAGACCTGAAGGCGATAAGCCCGTTTATTTTGTGTTTCATGGTGGCAGCGGATCGCCAAAAAACCAAATTGAAGAAACGCTTAATTATGGCGTTATTAAAATGAATTTGGATACCGATATGCAATGGGCATTTTGGGATGGCGTGAAGAATTACTATCAAAAGAATGAAGGTTTTTTGCAAGCTCAGTTGGGCAATCCCGAAGGAGAAAATAAGCCGAATAAAAAATATTATGACCCGCGTGTTTGGCTTCGCAAAGGGGAAGAAACTTTTGTGAAACGATTGGAAGAAGCGTTTGCCGATTTGAATTGCATCAACCGAAATGCGTAAATAAATTCGGCCAAAAACAAAAGCCGAGCATCCAACCGGCTTTTGTTTTTCAAATAGAAGTATTATAAAATGTCGTTCTCTTCGCTACTCCGGTTATTGTCTAATTGATATTCTTCTGTAGTGCCATCATGCGTAACCGACACTGTTTTCATACATTCTCTTTTAAACAAAACAAACAGTGCCAATACTCCAACAATAGCAATGATGCCAACAAAAACGGGATAGGTATCGTCCTGCATACTTTTCTCGGTTAGCTTGCCGGAACGGCTTAACATGTACAAACCCGTTACCACTACTGCATTGTTTAAAAAGTGCATTGTAACATTAAGCCAGATGTTTTTTCCATAATAAAAAATATAGCCCAAAACCAAACCCAAAAACAAACGGGTGAGAAAACCGTAGTAAGAAAAGTGTGCGGCACTAAAAAAAACAGAGGCAACAAAAATGCCCCAGAACGCATTGCGAAACATACCAATAAACATTTGTTGCATTGCGCCGCGAAAAAACAATTCTTCAAATAAAGCAGGCAAAAAAGCAATGATAATAAGTGAGTAAATATAATCGGTAAAGGTTTTCATTTGCACCATATCCAGCACTTCTTTCGTGTATTCATCTTCCATGCGCTTGAAAACCTGTTCCCAATGTTTTGAAATAGGTATCCATTCGTTCAACTGCGAAAGAATGCTTTGCGAAAACAAAGCAGCAATGGCAATTAACAACACTAAGTAAAATTGTCGCAAGTTGGAATGTGTTGCAAAACCGAGATACCGAAACGGATGTTTGTTTACAATTACCGCGAATAGCAATGCGGGAACAGCAAACAAAACCAATGTGCTTACCACCTGAATAACTCTTGCTACCTGAACATTTTTCGGATCTAACAAGGCTGGAGCTAAACCGCTCAAAGGCACGCCCAGAGATACTTTCGCGATGATGATAGATACGATTCCAGCCAGTATAAAGCCCAGGCCTAACAAACCCAGTAAGATGCCAAACTGCCCAAACGCACTAATGCCGCGCGAAGAATTGCCATACGTTGTATTCATAATCTGCTTCAATCGTAGCGAAGATAAGGAAAGGAGGGAAGCATAAAGAAACGCAATGGTTGAATGAAATATTGGCAAAACCAAACATTCTCTTCAAACAAATTGCAACAGTTATATTTGTTTCATTTTATAAATGCTTCAATTTTATGATTGCGCCGACACGACTTTTTGATGCAATAGACTGGCAATTACAACGATTTGGTAATGTTACTACGCTCGCTGCAAAAGAAGGCGGTGAATGGAAAACCTACAGCACCGAAGAAGTAAAAAAAGTGGTGAATCAATTCAGCGCAGGCTTGCTGCAATTGGGCGTTGGTGCACGCAGCTTTGAGCCTGAAGGTGCTGATAAAATTGCTATTATCAGCAACAACCGGCCTGAGTGGGTTTTTACCGATTTAGCTGTTCAGCAAACCGGCGCTATTCTGGTGCCTTTATATCCAACCACGAATCCTTTGGAAATTACTTTTATCTTGAACGATGCATCGGTAAAATACATTTTTGTCAGCAGTGAAGATTTGTATGAAAAAATATCGGCAATTCAAAAAGACGTACCTTCTTTGCAGGAAATCTATACGTTTGAAAAAATAGAAGATGCACGTCATTGGAGCGAAATACTTGAATTGTCTGAAGAGGAAGCGTTGCAAAAAGTAGAAGCTATTAAACCCACTATTCCGGAAGAACATCTGGCAACCATTATTTATACTTCCGGCACAACCGGCACGCCAAAAGGCGTGATGCTGACTCATAAAAACATTGTAAGCAACGCCTTATATTCAAAAGAAACCTTTCCGTTTTCTGATGCGCCGGGAACCAAAATATTAAGCTTTTTGCCGCTCAATCACATCTTCGAAAAATGCGTTACCTATATTTATTTGTTCAGCGGAATTTCTATTTATTATGCGGAAAGTTTAGACTCCATTGGTGATAATTTAAAAGAAATAAAACCCACAGGATTCACCACTGTTCCGCGTTTGTTAGAAAAAGTTTTTGAACGAATTATGACTGCTGGCTCGCAACTAAAAGGAGTGAAGCGGGTGTTGTTCTTTTGGGCCGTTCGCACTGCAACCAAATACGACAACCGTAATGACGGTGGTGCTATTTATAACGCAAAACTAAAGCTCGCTAACCGGCTTATATTCAGCAAATGGCGCGAAGCATTGGGTGGAAATATTACGTTTATCGTAACAGGTGGCGCGGCTTGCAGTGAAAAGCTGTTGCGCATTTTTAATGCCGCACAAATACCGGTTTACGAAGGTTATGGACCTACAGAAAACAGTCCGGTAATAGCTGTTAACCGCAAAGAAGAAAGAAGATGTAAAATTTGGAACGGTTGGGCCTGTCATTAACGGCGTTGAATTGAAATTTGAAGAAGACGGAGAGATATGTGTGCGTGGCAACAGTGTGATGAAAGGCTATTACAAACGACCTGATTTAACGGCTGAAACCATTATTGATGGTTGGCTGCATACCGGCGATATTGGTGTGATGGAAGAGGGCCGTTTTTTAAAAATCACCGACCGTAAAAAAGAGCTGTTTAAAACCAGCGGCGGTAAATATGTAGCACCGCAACCCATAGAAAACAAGCTAAAAGAAAGCATGTTCATTGAACAGATAATGGTAGTGGGCGCAGGTGAAAAGTTTGTAGGTGCGTTAATTGTTCCTTCGTTTACGGCATTGAAAAGATGGGCAAAAGAAAACGGCGTGCCATACACCAGCAATGAGCAAATAATTAAAGAGCAAAAAGTGATTGACTTATACAAATCCATCCGTGATAAATACAATGCTTTTTTTAATCATGTTGAGCAAATCAAACGCTTTGAATTGCTGCCGGAAGAATGGGGTGTGGCTACCGGCGAAATGACGCCGAAACTGAGCTTAAAACGCAAAGTAGTAATGGAAAAATTCAAGGATAAAATACAGGAAATTTACAATTGAGATTTGGTTTTATCTTCTTCTTCCTGCAGCAGTTGTTTTATTTTTTCGAGGTAGATAACATCCAATTGGTCTTTGGGGCGATTCACTGCTTTTTTGTTTTGAATCAAATGGTTGATGTGAAGAAAAGGAACCGGAACGTTTGCGATGATTGCAATAGATGCCATTTGTAAGCAGTCGTCAAAAGACAAGTTTTCAAGCCCTTTCATATCAACCATTACATCTAATCTCATCCATTATTCAAATTAAAATAAGTCCATCCTGGAACGATTTGCATATCATCAATCATGAAATAACCATGCAAATTTGTAGCAACACCGCCAACCTTATAAATTCAACTTGAAACTAAGTTAAGGCTTTCCAAAAAGCAATTAATTCTTCATCAAAGGTGTCCATAAAAAGTTATTTTGTTTCTGATGCAGACAATGGTTTATGTATAATATTTGCATTCTCTAAACATAATACTTCTTTTCATTAGCCTCGTCATTGTTAGAAACCTTTCTTCATGCGTTTTCCGCAAAGCATCTCTCAATAAATCAAGCTCTGCTTTTTTCATAATCCGGTTCTTTATGTTGTTGCAATTCATCCATATCAACTGCAATTTACTCAAATAAAAATAAGCCTTTTCAAACGTTTGTTTTTATCGTTTTTGTTACAAACAAATGCGCTGTTTTCTGTTATCTTCATCCTGTGATTTTACAAACATTTACTTTAGAAACAAAGCTTCAGCAAAGTGCAATTTCTTTTCATTCTGTTGTGCCGTTTGATACAGGAAAAGATAAGTTGTTGCTGATGGATTTTACAGCCAGTAACCTGCAGCTTACCGATGAAATAGTGAGCGACACACAACTCTTCACACAATATATTAGCGATACAATTGAGGAAAGCGGCGCACGATATGGTATTGGTGGTTATGCCGAGCATCGCACTATTTACTCGCGAAGCGAAGTGTTTAATGCAACGAATATTCTTAATGAACCACGCCGGTTGCATTTGGGTATTGATATTTGGGGAAAGCCCGCTACGCCTGTATTTGCGCCGCTGGGCGGTGTGGTTCACAGCTTTGCCTTTAACGATAAAAGGGGCGATTATGGGGCTACAATTGTTTTGTTACATCAGTTAAACGGTAAGTGTATTTTATACTTTGTACGGACATTTGAGTTTGCACAATCTTTCCGGTTTGGAAGCAGGAAAATACATTAGTCTTGGCGAGCCGGTTGGCGCTTTTGGTGAGCCGTTTGAAAATGGTAACTGGCCGCCGCATCTGCATTTTCAAATTATTAAAAACATGGAAGGCAATTGGGGCGATTATCCTGGTGTTTGCGCTTGGAGTGAGCGCGAAAAATATTTACAAAATTGTCCTAACCCCGATTTGATTTTGAACATGATGCAGTATGCAGCGTCATAGAACACGGCTGACACAAATTTTATGCACGGATTGTTAGGATATGAATATGTAAGATTGAATATTCGTGCAAAAACAAATTTTTAGATTTTTATCACTTTCCCATAAATCTCAAACATCTCATTTATCCCCGTTCAAACATTCTTCTACCAACAGTTTCCATTCTTCTTTCAGGCTAATATCCGGCATCTGTTTATTCGCTCTTTTGTACCAATAATTCGCATTACCATTATCGCCTTCCACGCGGTGCAAATACGCATGAATAGTAGCAGCCGTGCTACCTTCCAGACCATCAACCAAACTATGCGCTTTTTCCAATCGCCATCGGCATCATACCATAACGCTTGTAAATACACCGATGCCTGTTGCGGCGGTGCATTGCCTTTCAGGCTTTGTTCAAACTCGTTCAGGTTCATCATACATTTTTGTTTTTACTTAAAAAATCAATTTTAAAAGTGTTTCCAAAACCGAATTTTTGTTGCAAAAGCAAAGCAACAACTTATTCATAAAATGTGTCTATCTTTTTGTTCTTATCTTCATCTTCCGTTCTATTTTTAACCTATGACAGCAGTTGGATTTTCTATTTTACTGGGCATTACATTGTTGTTTTTACTTCTTTTTGCGGGTATTGAAATCGCCTTTGTAAGTGCCAACCGTTTGGGTGTTGAATTGAAGAAAAAGCAAGGCAAACGAAGCGGCATTCTTCTTTCTCATTTTTTTGAAAACGGAAATGCGTTTCTTGGTGTTTGCATTGCTGGTATTGTTTTGTTTTTAGTCTTATTTATTTTGGTGCTCATTCATTTGTTAGCAAGCTACTCTTTGGCGGGTTCCATTCTTTCAAAACATCCATAACGATTATTTGTTTTTGGTTGCCGATGCGCTGGCTGGCATTATTATTCTCGTGTTTTTTTTGGAGTTGTTTACCAAAGCTTTGTTTCGTGCAAAAAGTGATTCGCTGCTTTCTTTTTTTGCATCGCTCGCTAAATTTTTCTATAACATTTTATACCCCGTGGTGCGCGTTTTTGTTTCGCTTGCAGTCGGGCATTTTGCGCTTTTTATTTAATGTAAGATTGAAAGAAGACAGTGAGCCATTTGTAAAAACCGATGTGGAAAGCTATTATCAGCAAAGCAACGAACAAAATGAGGAGCATCCCGAACTGAATAAAGAACTGTTTGAAAATGCGCTTTCGTTGCCTACTATAAAAGTACGCAGATGCCTTGTTCCGCGAACCGAAATTGAAGCGGTTGACATCAAAACTCCGATTGATGTTGTTAAGCAAAAGTTTTTAGATACGAAGCTGAGCAGGATGGTGGTGTTTGAAAACAATATTGACAATATTGCCGGTTATATTCATCTGCTGGATTTGTTTAAAAAACCTGCCGGCATACAGTCTATTTTATTACCCATTCCGGCTGTTCCCGAAAGTATGAGTGCTACAGATTTGATTACCAAATTTTCGCGTGAGCGCAAAAGCATTGCGTGGGTAATTGATGAGTTTGGCGGACACAGCAGGCATTGTAACCATGGAAGATGTGTTGGAAGAAATTTTTGGCGATATCAAAGATGAGTATGATACTGAAGAACTGGTTGAAAAGCAATTAAGTGAAAACGAATATATTTTTTCGGGAAGAATTGAGTTGCATTGCCTTAACGAAAAATATGGGTTCGAGTTTCCGCAAAGTGAATCCGAAACGCTTTCAGGCTATATAATTGACGAACATAAAAGCATTCCTAAATTTAAAGAGCGCATTATTATTGGTGATTACGAGTTTGATGTGCTGAACGTGAGCAACACACGTATAGAAATGATAAAAATGAAAGTGTTGCGATAACATTTTGTTGGCACCCCTACCTTTGCCCGCAATAATTTCGTATCTCTTACAAATGGCTACATCTATTTTTAATCGCGGAGGCAGCCCCGAAACAGCCGAGATGTCTTTCATAGATCATCTTGAAGCGCTTCGCTGGCACATCATACGTTCTGTTCTTGCTATTCTTGTTCTTGGCATTGTTATTTTCATTTACCGCGATTGGGTGTTCGATTACATCATTGCCGGTCCCATCAACCCCGATTTTGTTTCATATTCGGCACTTTGCAAGTTTAGTCATTTCATTCATGCAGGCAATGCGCTTTGTCTTGAAATCGTTTCATGTTGACATGCAAACAACTACCTATGGCGGGCAGTTTTTAAGCAGTATTACCATTGCGCTTACAGGCGGTTTGCTGGCAGCTTTTCCTTATATTTTTTGGGAATTCTGGCTGTTTATAAAACCAGCCTTAAAACCCAAAGAATTAAGAAACACACGCTTCATTATTTTCTGGGTTTCGTTTTTCTTTTTTCTCGGTGCGGCCTTTGGTTATTTTATTTTGGGTCCATTCACGTTCAACTTTTTAGGCACATTTCAATTAGGAACAAAAGGAATGCTGGTAACACGTCCAACCTTATCCGATTACTTAGAAAACTTAACCAACATTATACTCGGTTGCGGAATTGCTTTCGAGCTTCCGGTGCTGGCTTCCGTGCTTACGCGCATTGGGTTAATTACGCCCAATTTTTTACGTCGCTCGCGCCGTTATGCTATTGTAGTTATTTTAATCATTGCGGCTTTCATCACACCAAGCCCTGACTGGATAAGTCAGACCATTGTATTTATTCCTTTAATGTCGTTGTATGAGTTAAGCATCTTTGTTTCCAAAAAGGCTTACAAAGCAATGGAGGATTATGATAGAGAGCGAGAAGTGAAAGAGTGGGAATAGAATTGTTGAATCTGTTAGGTTATTTCAGAAACCTTAAAAAGTGTATGTAAAATCTAATTAAAAACAATAGCCAATATAAATTTGAAACACGTTGCTCTTTAATTGTTCTTTCGATGGAATAAGGGTTGGCAACTGAGGCATTCCATCATTTGATGTTTTGTTGATGCTATTAAAATTGAAGTTGGCTTTCGCACCCAGCATAATACCTTTATAAGGATGAACTTCAATACCACCGGCAAATCCATAAATGAATCGGTTATAGAAAGAAACCAATGATTTGCCTGCTAAACTATCTATCATCGGGATGCTGCTTTTGTTACTACTATCAGCTTTTGCGTTGAGAAGAAATGCCGTTTGCCCTCCAACTTGTAATTGTACAAATTTGGTAATGTTGATAATCATCTGATGAGGCATAATTAAATAATTCAGCTTCACATTTCCTGTAGTGGTATTGCTTGAAAAATTATAACCTTGCTGTGAAAAAATCAATTCAGTTCGATAGCCTAAAATATGCGATGTAAAACCTCCCGGCATGTAAACAACACCAGCCATAAAACCGCTGCGAGGTGATGTATTGATAGACGATGCACCTGTTACATTTGCATAATTGAAACCCACTTCAACGCCGAGTCCGATTTGTTTGTGATGCGTTGAATCGTTTGCTTTTGCATAGGGAGAATAAGGATTGTGGCCGTCCCTCCTCTGTGCTGTGGATGGAATGAAGGTGATGGCAACAATAAAGCTAACCGTAAGAACGGATAAAAAAATCTGTTTCATGATTCTAAACTTTATATAATGAAATGAATGGGTACTTGTAAACAACAATCGCGATGATGCTAATTTTCATTTTGCATCAAGAAGTATGGCCATTTTACCAACCATGCCCAATCGTAGAAAAAATTTGCAGAACTAATTTTTTCAGCAATTTTCTTAAAGCTTTATATCTGGCTACGCCAAGATACAAACTATTTATCGCATTGCAACATTGATTGGTAACGAAATCTGTAAATAAATTTTGTGGTAAAGATTGAATCGAAGTTTTATGATAGATGCTTAAAGAGAAGATATTGGGTCTAAACTTCGGAAAAACAAGCAAATCAAAAGCCGATTACATCGCCGCTACTGTTTTTGTTATCGCTACCAACAATGCTCTGGCTGTTTTTGCCAAACCATTTGTAAGATGCAGCATCAGTTTGTTCCAATAATTCAATGCTTTTTTGGTACGATAAATCTCCGATACAAAACACAACCATTTTGTTTTGGAATGATGATACACTTTCTATAAAACCCAATGATTTAATGATGGTTTTATTGGGATAATTCAAATGAAGAATATCCTCTGCAACGCTTGCTGTGTCTGCATTTCCGATACATACAATTTCATCAAATGGTTGATCTTTGGTTTTGTTCTTTTTTTGAAATGATAAATTCAATACCGAAACAAAACCTCTTAAAAAAATGCCAGCCTTTAACCCTTGCCGAAGCAGCCACGCACCACTGCCATGATACCATTTCTTTACAAACAAATTCATGGCGTTATAAAAGACTTTTACATATTGAAAGCTGCCTTTCTTTGTGCTTTCGCCTTTAAAATGAACAATGGTTATATTGCCTAAATAATAATTTTGATAGCCGCTTTTTTGTATGCGATAACTCAGATCAATGTCTTCAGCATACATGAAAAATTGCTCATCAAAACCGCCGGTTGTATTCAAAATTGCTTTTGGAATCATTATAAAAGCACCGGCAATTACATCTACTTCGTGTACTTCTTTTTCTTGTAAAAACTGAAGTGCATATTTCCCAAACCATTTGTGTTGTGGGAATAAAAAAGACAAACCTATCAGCTTGTAAAACGAAACCATTGGCGATGGAAACGAACGTTTGCTTTCGGGCAAAAAGTTACCGCTGCCATCAATCATGCGAACGCCAACGGCACCAGCGGCTGGTTTGTTTTTATAACAAAAAGATACATTGCTCCAATGTATCTTCTTCCAAAATGGTGTCAGGATTTAAAAATAAAATATACTCTCCATTCGCTTCCTGCAATGCTTTGTTGTTGGCTTTGGCAAAACCTTCGTTCTTTTGGTTTTGCACGAATTTTACCCACGAAAATCTGGGCTGCAAATAAGCAATTGTGTTATCGGGCGAACAGTTATCAATGACAATAACTTCAGCTTCTATGTTTTGAATTGCCTCTTTTACCGAGCAAAGACATTGCTCTAAAAAATACTTTACGTTGTAGCTAACTATAATGATGGAAAGTGTCAAAATGGAAAGCTTAGATGTTCATGCCACCGCATACACTCAACACTTGCCCGGTTACATAACTACTCATGTCGGAAGCCAAAAACAGGGTTGCATTTGCCACTTCTTCACCGGTTCCAAAACGGCCTAATGGTATCTTCTTTTTAAACTCATCTGCGGCGGCGCCTTCTTTTAAATAATGCGTCATATCGGTTTCTATAAAACCCGGCGCAATGGCATTGCAGCGAATGTTGCGGCTGCCCAATTCCAGTGCAATGCTTTTGGTAAAACCAATAATTCCCGCTTTACTGGCAGCATAACTGCTTTGTCCTGCGTTGCCGCGCATACCAATGATAGAACTCATATTGATGATGCTTCCCTTTTTGGCTTTCATCATTGGGCGGATTACGTGCTTCGTCATGTTGAACACACTTTTCAAATTAATATCCATCACTTCATCCCATTGTTCCGGCGACATGCGAAGCAATAAATTGTCTTTACTAATGCCTGCATTGTTCACACAAACATCAATCGTTCCCCATTCTTTTGCCACATCGTTTACAAATGTTTCGCAGGCTTTAAAATCAGCCGCATTGCTTTGGTAAGCTTTGGCTTTTACGCCCATTGCAGTTAGTTTATTTTCTAATGCAGCAGCCCTTTCTTTACTGCTTTCGCTGACATACGTAAATGCAACGTGCGCACCGTTTTCAGCCAATTTTATGGCAATGGCTTCACCAATGCCGCGGGCCGCACCCGTAACAATACAAATTTTATCTTTTAGCATGAGGTTGGAATTGGTAAATGAATGTGTAGATAATCCGGTAATAAGATTTTTGATAAGAAAAATTATATCACTGCCACCGTTTTACTGTCAATCACTTTTCCGTTTTCGGTGGTAAGAATGCGGGATGGATATTTTTGCAAAAGCATAAAATCGTGCGTTGCCATAATTAGTGAAGTGCCATATTCTCTGCAAATCCGCATGAGCAATTGCATGATTTCATCGCTGGTTTCAGGATCGAGATTGCCCGTTGGTTCATCCGCCAGAATCAGCTTTGGTGAATTAAGCAAAGCCCGTGCAATATCAACGCGCTGTTGTTCGCCACCGCTCATTTCAAAGGGCATTTTAAAACCTTTGCTTTTCAAGCCAACTTTATCAAGCACATCATTTATTTTTTCTTCCATCAGTTTATTGTCTGTCCAGCCCGTAGCCCGCAACACAAAGCGCAAATTTTCATACACATTTCTATCGGTAAGCAACTGAAAATCCTGAAATACAACGCCCAGATTACGGCGCAGGAACGGAAGCTTTTTCCAGGTCATTACGGTTAGGTCAAACCCAACCACGGTGCCGCTTCCAACAGTTAAGGGAAGCTCGCCATACAAGGTTTTTAAAAGACTGCTTTTACCGCTGCCTGTTTTTCCAACCAGATAAACAAACTCGCCGCGCGACACGGTGAAGTTTACATTTTGCAACACCAGATTATTGCCTTGAGAGATATTTGCATTTTGAATAGAAACCACCGTTTCCGACATAGGGTTCACCTTTTGCGGCGAAGGTAAAGAATAAGGCTTTTTTGAAGTATAAAAGTTATGGCTTATCATTTCTGTGCACTGCGTTAGTATGAATATCTTATTTTCAATAATAATATAACCAAAACAATTATTGGCAAAAACCAAAAATTATGAGTAAACGACAAACTATCAGTTTAACGGCAATCTGTGGTATAGTAGGAACTATTACTTTATTGCTTTATTTTTCGGCTCCTTATAACTGGCTTCCTTTACCGCAGCCAGATGCAACCACAACGCAGATTATGCAGTTTAGTACCACTTATCGCACAGCTATTTTTATTGATACATGGTTGCAACAATTTGGAACAATCATAACCGTAATATTTGCTTTAGGGCTTGTGCACATGGCTGGTAGGTCAGCAACATTGGCCGGACGATTCACCTTGCTCACAGCTGCCGTTATCACTTCATTAAGTTTAGCAGAAGGTACGTTTGCATTGGGGGCTGTTCTGTCGGGGGACACCGGACATGCTGAATCTGCTGTAACTTGCTTTGAACTCACCAATGTTTTTATTCATATTTTTTTATTGGCTCCTTCGTTGTTTTTAATGTTAGGTTTTGCTCTGAAAGGAAGTTTGGTTTTGCCTGATTTTTTTATAGTAACTGCTATTGTTTTAGGCGTTTTGTTTCAAACCTTAGGCGTGTTGGCTTTATTTTACAGTCAGTTGCTTTGTGTTGTAATTATAATATTGATGCTTCAGAATGTATGGACAATTGCTGCATCAGTTTCAATTTTGATAAGAAGAAAAGCAATCGAACAAAAAATGTCTTCTTTTCAAAAGAATATCTTTGCAACATGAAGCCCACACAACACAACCTGGATAAGCTTTCTGCTATCGTTAACGAAGCTGAATATACCTTGCGGTATGAGCGCGGTACGTTTCAGAGCGGCTGGTGTTTACTGGAAAGCAAGCGCGTAATTGTGTTGAATAAATTTTTAGATGTTGAAGGCCGAATGAACACTTTACTTGAGTTGATTCCGCAATTACCAATTGATATTGATAAGCTTACTCATGCTTCGCAATTGCTGTATGAGGATATTAAAAAAGAGGCAAAAACAAACGCATAACTATCCACTCGAAATCTTTACTTTGCTTCTTTGCAACCGCCATTAACCATAACGTTTTTAGGTACCGGCACCAGCACCGGCGTTCCCATGATTAGCTGCCATTGCGAAGTGTGCACTTCATCCGATGAGCGTGATAAACGGCTTCGCAGCAGCATTTTGGTGCAATCGGCAACCACAACGCTCGTCGTAGATACTACACCCGATTTCAGGCAGCAAATGTTGCGCATTAATAACAATACATTGGATGCCGTTTTGTTCACACATCCGCATAAAGACCATATTGCTGGTTTGGATGATGTTCGGCCTTACAATTTTTTTTCAGGTCTTGCCATTGATGTATATGCCAACGAGTTTACGGGTAATGCGCTGAAGAGAGAGTTTGCTTATGTGTTTGCCGAGCATAAATATCCGGGCATTCCTAACATCAATCTCATCACCATTTCGGAAGAAGCTTTTGCAATTGGCGATATTCCGGTAACGCCCATCGTTGTGTGGCATCATAAGATGCTGGTATATGGTTTCAGGTTTGGAAATTTTACTTATATCACTGATGCGAATAAAATTGATGAGCAAAATAAAAACCTCATTAAAGGCTCAAAAATTATGGTAGTGAATGCCCTTCGCAGAGAAAATCATTTGTCGCATTTTACGTTGAATGAAGCGATGAATCTTGTAAATGAACTGCAAGTTCCGGAGGCTTATTTTACGCACATCAGTCATCAGTTGGGAAGACATAAAGATGTAAATCAAACGCTGCCAAAACATATATCTTTAGCATTCGATGGCTTAGTACTTAATTGCTAATATTATAACCAAAACTATGCACACAAGTTCCTCCTGGAAAGACTATTTTGTTTTTTCTAAAAAAGAAAGACGGGTAGTAATCCCGTTGATTGTGATTTTAATTGGCTACAGTTTATTGCTCTTTTTTTATGAGCCTAAAGAAGAAAGCCCAACGGTACAAAATCTGAATGAATCAATTGCAGCCCTATCTTCTGAAAAGCTTGACAGCAGCTCGTTACAGCCACATTTTACTGGAAAAACAAACGAGGCGAATTCTCCAACAGCAACTGTTGCTGAACTGTTTTCTTTTGACCCGAATTCGTTGGACGATGAAGGCTGGAAACGACTCGGCGTGCGTGATAAAACGATTCAAACCATTATCAATTATCGCAACAAAGGCGGACGGTTTTATAAGCCGGATGATTTAAAAAAAATATATGGCTTAACACCAGAAGATGCCAACCGATTGATGCCTTTTGTAACCATCAATTTGGCGCAAAAACAAACCTTTTCGCAGGCTCAAAATAATGATAAAAACAAACCTTCTTTTGCAAAGCCAAAACTGCAACCTATTGATGTAAACACTGCAACCGCAGAGCAATGGAAAGCTTTGCCAATGATTGGCGATGTGTTGAGCAGCCGCATTGTAAAATACCGCGATAAAATCGGTGGCTTTACTTCATTGGAACAAGTAGGAAAAACCTACGGCTTATCTGATTCAGCGTATAAAGTCGTATTGCCTTACCTGCGATTGTCTTCCGCAAAAGGGAACTCTCAAGTCTCTTCTTTATCACAAAAAATAAATATCAACACGGCTACTTCCGACGAACTCAAAAGCAATTCATCCATTCCATCCGAAGTTGCCGATGCTATTGTCATTTATCGAAAGCAACATGGTAAATTTTCATCGGTTGATGACCTTAAAAAAATTGTGTTTATCAAAGATGAGTTGTTTCAGAAAATAGCGCCGTTTTTAACGGTTGAATAAATTTTTTGCAAATTAATTTTTCACTTCCAAAACTTCCTCTACATTTGCATACTAACAGTCGTTAGTATGGATTTTGTAGTGGAAGAAATAACATCACAGGTAAAAGAAACGGCTCGCGATTTTGCAGAGCGATACATACGTCCGCACGTAATGGAATGGGATGAAGCGACAAACCTTTCCGGTAGAAATTTTTAAACAATTGGGCGAATTGGGGTTAATGGGCGTGCTCGTTCCCGAAGAGTACGGCGGCGCAGGTTTAAGCTATTTCGAATACAAGGAAGTGATTGAAGAAATTGCAAAAGTTTGTGGCTCCATAGGCCTAAGCGTAGCTGCACACAACTCGCTTTGTACCAACCACATTTTGTTATTTGGCAACGAAGAGCAGAAGTACAAATACCTCCCTAAACTTGCCACTGCCGAATGGATTGGTGCATGGGGATTAACCGAACCCAACACAGGCAGCGACGCAGGCAACATGAAATGCACCGCAGTGCGTGATGGTGATGACTGGATTTTGAATGGAACCAAAAACTGGATTACGCATGGCAAAAGCGGCGATGTTGCAGTGGTAATAGCCCGAACCGGCGAGCCGCGCACCAAAAACAATGCAACGGCTTTTGTAGTTGAACGCGGCACAAAAGGTTTTTACGGTGGTAAAAAAGAAAATAAATTAGGCATGAGAGCCAGCGAAACGGCCGAAATGATTTTTGATAATTGCCGCATCTCTGATGATGCTCGTTTGGGCGAAGTAGGTGAAGGTTTTTATCAGGCGATGAAGGTGCTGGACGGTGGACGAATATCCATTGCAGCCCTTTCACTTGGCATTGCCAAAGGCGCGTTTGAAGCAGCCAAACAATACGCAAAAGAACGGCATCAGTTTGATAAGCCCATTGCTTCGTTCCAGGGCATCAGTTTTAAATTGGCGGACATGGCAACTGAAATTGAAGCCTCCGATTTATTAATTCAAAATGCCTGTCATTTAAAAACCACCAACCAGCCGGTAACAAAAGCTTCTGCAATGGCAAAATATTATGCCTCCGAAGTAGCTGTAAAAGTTGCCAACGATGCCGTGCAAATTTTTGGCGGTTATGGTTATACAAAAGATTTTCCGGTAGAAAAATATTATAGAGATGCCAAGCTTTGCACCATTGGTGAAGGTACTTCCGAAATACAAAAAATTGTGATTGCGCGTGAGGCATTGCGCGATTAGTGGCCTCTAACGAATCTTTGATTGCTTGCTTAAAAGCCTGTCTTATTTAAGATGGGCTTTGTTGTTTTGATTCAGATTAAATAAAATAGAACACGAATGACACTGACTTCGTGCATAGATAATAAGGATTTGTTTTTGTCCTTTTTTGGGGCTGTCACCTTTCCTTTATTAATTTAGCTGCGGTTCGGGCTGTCCGTTACAAGTCCGGCACAAAGCCAACGCACACAATCTTCACCGGTCTTTTCACTTCCATCCCGCAGCCCTTCAGCAGTTGATTATTAATATTCGACCGCTTCGCGGTCGCATGTTTATAGCCCATTCATTTCTATAAACATGCGACTCCAACGGAGTCGAACCACAAATACAACAACATTCATCACCTTATCGCTTGCGCTTCATACATTGAATCAAAATTGGGCCATTCCAAAGCGCATTGTCATGGCGAGGGACGAAGCCATCTGTGTTATAAAGTAACTACTGATGATGAGTAGTGAAGCTGTCAATTCCATTCACTCACCATTCACTTTTCACCACACACAAACTACTCCATTAATGAACCCACAGATAACGTTGTTCCCCGCCATGGCGAACAGTTCCAATCATACTATCAGAAGTTCCTATCTTCGGCATTCACTCCACAATTGCTTACACCATGAAACCAGTTCTGCCTACCGTTTTGTTTTTACTCATAATTTTTATCTCTTTTTCGGTTCCAACATTTGCCCAACCATCCAACGCGTCGCTTCCACAATTGGGCAAAAACGCAGTGAATGAAGTGATTGCCGCCATGACGCTTGAAGAAAAAGCACACCTTGTAGTGGGCATGGGAATGAACATGTCTGCCATTCCCTCTTCTATGTTGAATGGAAGCAAAGATTCGGGCAAAAATAAACCTGCACAACCAGCACAAACAAGTGGCCCTGTTATTGGTCAAACCATGAATAAAGTGCCTGGTGTAGCCGGTACAACGTATGCCATTTCTCGTCTCGGTATTCCTTCGATTGCCGTTGCAGATGGTCCGGCAGGTATACGCATTCAGCCCATCCGCAACAGCGACAGTTCCAAAACCTATTATGCCACTGCTTTCCCTGTTGCTACCTTGCTGGCATCCACATGGGATACAGCTATGGTAAATAAAGTAGGCGTTGCTTTTGGAAATGAAATTCATGAGTATGGTGTGGATGTTATTTTAGCTCCTGCACTCAACATTCACCGCAATCCGCTGAACGGCCGCAACTTCGAATATTACTCCGAAGATCCGCTCATTGCTGGTTCTATGACGGCTGCTATCGTAAATGGAATTCAATCCAACGGCGTAGGCACTTCTATCAAACACTTTGCAGCCAACAACCAGGAAACCGACCGCAATACGGTTGATGTTATCGTTAGCGAACGCGCTTTGCGCGAATTGTATCTCAGGGGTTTTGAAAAAGCTATTAAACAATCGCAGCCCTGGACGGTGATGAGTTCGTACAATAAAATAAACGGCACTTACACTTCAGAAAGCCGCGATTTATTAACCACCATTTTACGCGATGAATGGAAGTTTAAAGGATTGGTAATGACCGATTGGTTTGGCGGAAAAAATGCTGTTGCACAAATGAATGCAGGCAACGACTTATTGATGCCTGGTACAGGTACTCAAACCAAAGCGATCATAGATGCAGTCAACAACGGACAACTAACGATTGCGCAATTGAATAAAAACGTAGAGAATGTATTGAACCTGGTTTTAAAATCACCAACATTTAAAAACTACCATTTTTCTGATCAACCTGACTTAAAATCGCACGCACAAATTTCACGTGCTGCCGCTGCCGAAGGCATGATATTATTAAAAAATGATGGGGCTGCTTTGCCCCTAACCGGCAGCAAAAAAATCGCATTGTTTGGCAATACATCATACAACTTAATTGCTGGCGGCACAGGCAGTGGCGAAGTGAACAAGGCCTATACAATATCATTGCTGCAAGGCTTATCCAACGCTGGCTTCAGCACAGATGATAAGCTACGCCAAACCTATGAGCCTTATATAAAAGAGGCAAAAGCAAAACAACCCAGGCCCAAAAGCTTTTTTGCGCAACCGCCGCCCATTGCTGAAATGGAAGTGAGCAAAGAGATGCTTGATAAAAAAGCGGCTGAAAGCGACGTTGCTATTGTTACTATTGGCAGAAATGCAGGTGAAGGCGCTGATAGAAAAGCGGAAGATGATTATTATTTAACCGATGCTGAAAAAACTTTGATAAAGAACGTTGCAGATGCTTTTCATGCCAAAAACAAAAAACTGATTGTAGTGTTGAACATTGGTGGTGTAATTGATGTTCCCACCTGGCGCGACAATGCCGATGCTATTTTGCTCGCATGGCAACCGGGCATGGAAGCTGGCAATGCCATTGCAGACGTAATTAGTGCAAAAACAAACCCGTCAGGCAGGCTGACAACTACGTTTCCAATGAAATATGAAGACGTGCCTTCGGCGAAAAATTTCCCTGGAAAAGAATTTCCGGATCAGGCTACGACAGGCAATTTTGGAATGAAGCAAATACCTGCTGAAGTAAGGTATGAAGAAGGTATTTACATTGGCTATCGCTATTTCAACACTTTCAATGTGAAGCCAGCTTATGAGTTTGGTTATGGCTTATCATACACTGATTTTTCTTTCGATAATTTGAAGTTGAGCAATAACAATTTTAATCAATCTATCAAAGCCACTATCAGCGTTACAAATAAAGGCAAAACGGATGGTAAAGAAGTAGTACAATTGTATCTTTCTGCGCCTGCAAAAGCAATGGATAAGCCATCCGAAGAGCTAAAAGCCTTTGCGAAAACAGGATTGTTACAACCTGGTCAATCGCAAACAATAATATTCACTTTGTATCCTTCCGACCTGACTTCTTTTGATACAAAAACAACATCCTGGCTGGCAGAGAAAGGAAGTTATAATGTGAAAGTTGGTGCTTCTTCTCTCGACATCAAACAAACTGCTTCATTCAATTTGGCAAACGATATGGTGGTTGAGAAGGATCATAATGTTTTGCAGCCACAGGCAAACATTGATGAAATGAAAAAGTGATTTTTAAGTAAAACAAAATGAAACAAAATTTGTCATCCTTTCTAACCTGACAAGTTTTGTTTCATAACATTTACAATTCATGAGTGCAACTGTTTACCTTATCCCTTCCCTTTTAAGCGATGATGAAGAAGCCATCAAAGCCATTCCACAATATGTGTTGGAAGTAATCAAAAATTGCCATGTCTTTTTTGCAGAAAACGAAAAAACAGCAAGGCGCTATTTTAAAAAGCTGTGGCGCGAAATGGTGATTGATAATTATGAATGGCATACCATCGGTAAAGCGGAGGAAGAGGTAAAATCTGTATTTATAAATTCAATTCATCAAAGCAAAACCATTGGCATTGTTAGCGAAGCAGGCTGTCCTTGCATCGCCGATCCAGGGCAATTGCTGGTTGACATTGCGCAGCAGCACAAAGCAATAATAAAACCATTGGTCGGCCCGAGTTCAATCTTACTTGCATTAATGGCGAGTGGCATGAACGGGCAGCAGTTTTGTTTTAATGGTTATTTGCCCATTGAATCGGGTGAAAGAAAGAAGAAAATAAAAGCGTTGGAAGAAGAATCAAAACTTGAGAATAGAACACAAATTTTTATTGAAACGCCTTATCGCAACAATGCCTTATTATCGGATATTTTAGCGGGTTGCCATCCCCAAACCAAACTTTGTATTGCCAAAGATTTAACCAATAAAAGCCAACGCATTCTCACACAAACGGTTCAACAATGGAAAGAACAACCATTGCCGCAATTGCATAAGATTCCGGTTATTTTTTTGTTGTATGCAGGCAGATGAGAATAAGGATTATTCATATAAACATGCTGCAACTTTTTTAAACAAAAACAAACCAATCGGAGTACGCAAACCGTACTTATAAAGTGAACGTTTGTTAGCAGGAATGTAAATTTTTAATGCCTTTTTAAAGAAATTAATCGCATTATAATGTTTGCAGTCTCACTGTTGTTATAATTTTATTGCATCAAAACTAAAAGCAACGGTATGAAAAAGTTTATTGTAACATTCGAGTATAAGGGGTTTGTTTTTACCGCAAAAGTGTTTATCAAAAAGCAAAACAACGCGATTATTTATTCCACTCAACTCTTTGAAGACTGCCTTGGTTATATGTTTGAAAACAAAGAACTCGTCTTTACAAAGGAAGGCAATGGCTACAAACTGATCTTGTTGTCTGCTGCAACGAAAAATGAAAAACAAACATTCCTGGCGCTTGACTGGCACATCAAAAATGAATATGTTGATAAAGAAAATTCACTCCACATCAACACCTTCAGCATGTCATGAATTTTTTAAAATAAATATGAATTTTATCGTTAAAAGCAGCTAATAGATTTGCTTAAAAACTTAGGATTTTTTACCTTTATGCTTCATCAAAGAAAAGGAGGTATTCATGCAATCTACAGATAGTTCATGGACGCCTGCGGTTAGTATCGCCTAACCGGGCTTCTCCAAAAAATAATCTGTCCCGATAGGTCGGGATAAGCCACTACACCAAAAATGTAGTGGCTTTTTTATGTTGTAAAATAACGCAGTTCTTCGCTCCAATCAAGATAAGGATGTTGTTGTTGTAAGGCTTGCACTTTGCCTGCATACGAAGCCAAAAAATGTTTATGTTGTTGTGAAGCCGCGTTAAAAGGTTTGTGGTTTTTTGCAATCGTAATTTTCCTGATTTCTTCGGATAATCCTCTTGCAGTTGCATCAACACAAGATTCAAAAAAATGTTCCAAAACAAACTGAGTTGCAGGATAGTTAGGATGCGCCATATCAATATCGTAAAAGCGATAGTCGCGCAGCACATCAATTACTAATTCATAAGCAGGAAAATAATGCAGCCTGCTAAACTTGTTTACCAAATGATGCACGGCTTCCAATAAACGCGCTTTGCTTCTGTTGTTTTCAATCACGCCATCACGCAGGTGCCGAACCGGACTAATGGTGAAAATGATATTTAATTTTGGATTGAAATGAAACAAACGAAATAGCGTTCCATCCAAAGCCGTAACCGTTTCTTCAATGGTGCAAAGATGTTTGTTGAATAGTTTTTGAGGTGCTTTGTGACAGTTAGCAACATACTTATTTGCGTAAGCATTGATGCTCTCATCTGTGTAAGAAAACCGATAAGCAAACGATGAACCCAATGTAATGATAAGCCAATCGGTTTCTTTTAAAAAATGATGCGCTTCATGTTGTGAAGCATTTATTTTTAGTAGAACTTCTTCTCTGTTTGGATGCGAAAATCGGCTATGATGCTGCCAACTGTGCCAGGCTTCATTCAGGCAAAATAAATCATCAGTAATGTATTGTTTGTTATCAATATAGCTAATCAAACTTCTGCAAACACTAAGCGGATCAAACAAAATTCCATTCGGGTTTTGTAATGTTTTGAATTTTACGTTGGAGAGATAATTGCCAATGTGTTCTGTAAAGCAGGAACCAATCAACAATATCTTATCGTTATAATTAACCTGAGGTTCAAGACGTTGAATTTGTATCGGAATCTGAAACTGCATTTACACAAAAATTTCGTTCGCTATGGCAATGCTTTTGTTCAGTTCAGCATGATTGATATGGGTATAAAAATCGAGTCTTTCCAAATAATCAATCATCAGTTCTGTAGGCATATTTCCTACCAAATCATTGCCTGCCATCGGGCAGCCACCAATGCCTTTGATGGCGCCATCAAAACGCCTGCAACCTGCATCCAGTGCGGCTTGCAGCTTTTCTTCATAATTCTTTTGCGTGGTGTGCAAATGTGCACCGAAAGTAATATTGGGATGGCGAGGAATTAAGGTTGAAAATGCAATATTAATTTGCTCCGGTGTTGCCACGCCAACGGTATCGGATAAAGAAATGATTCTGATGTTTTTTTCGGCCATTACATGCGCAAAGTGTAGCAACACATCTTCATTATAATCGTCACCATAAGGATTGCCAAAGCCCATGCTTAAATAAATAACAAGCTGCTTGTTTTGTTTTGTACAAATTTCCTGTATCGCATCAACGGTTTGCAAGCTTTCTTCAATGGTAGAATTTGTATTGCGCAATTGAAAAGTGGGAGAGATGGAAAACGGAAAACCGATGTAACTGATTTCATCAAACACTACTGCTTCTTCTGCACCACGAAGGTTGGCAACGATGGAAAGCAATTGGGTGCTTGTTTCCTCTATTTTGAGGCTTGACAAAACTTCTTTTGTATCCTTCATTTGCGGTATAGCTTTGGGCGAAACAAAGCTTCCAAAATCAATGGTATGAAACCCAACTTTCAGCAGTTGGTTAATGTAATCTGCTTTTGTTTTTGTATCAATAAAATGAGGCCAGCCTTGCATCGCATCGCGCGGGCATTCCACTAACTGTAAGGCTTTATAATTATTCTTTGATGAAAGGTTTTCCATTTTGAACATCTCTTTGTTTCATCGCTTCATATAAAATAATTCCTGCTGCAACCGATACATTAAACGAATCGAAATTACTTGTCATCGGTATCGAAAACTGCTTATCAGCTACGTCAGATAAATTTCTTCCCACACCTTTTTCTTCATTACCCATTACAAAACAACAGGGAACTGTCGCATCCAGTTCGTATAGTTTTTGTTTTGCCTTCATTTCGCTTGTAAAAACAGCAATGCCATTCAAATGCAGTGTCTCTACAGCTTTCAGCAGATTGCTCACCCTGCAGATTTGTAATTTTTCCAAAGCTCCTGCACTGCTTTTGATTGCTTCTTCGTTCAATGCGCCAACGCCTTTTTCGGCAATAATCAGGGCCTGCGCACCACAACACACAGCGCTTCTTGCAATGGCTCCAATATTGCGCACATCGGTAACGCCATCTAACATTAAAAACAAAGGTGTTTCGCCGTTTGTATTCACCCAATCAATCACCTGTTGCAAATCCTGATATTGTACACTTGCTTTTAATGCAACCACACCCTGATGTTGAATGTTGGTTGTAGTATTTAGTTTTTCTATCGGAACAAATTGAATGGGAACATTGTTTGTTTTTGCCAATAATCTTATCTCATTGACGGCTTCACCGGTTGCATTTTTAAACAATAAAATTTTATCTATTAATTGATTCGCACGCAACGCTTCTATCACCGGATTGCGACCTGCAATGATGTTTTTTTTAGATTGATAATAAGGACTTTTTTGAAATGGTTCTTTTTTTTGCATCTTATCTTTTTACAACTATGGCTACAACGATTTTGTAACAAAATAAAACAAAAAAGTCCTGCTGTTGTAAGCAGGACTTTTAAAATATTGTTTTCTATAAAATCTGAAAGATTTTTACATTGATTACATACGAAATAATGATGTTTGGTTTTGCCTGTTTTTTCAATCAGTAAAATCAGAATAATCGCATAAAATCCTGGTCTTTATTCAACTACAACATTGCCTGTAAACACTTTGTTATTGCTCATGTTCAATACATGTACAACATACATTCCGGCTGTGGTTGAAGCGGGCAACTGAATGGTTTGAGAGCTGCTGTTCGCATCTAATTCAACCGTTTTCAAAGCAATTCGTTTTCCACTTACATCTACTACCTCCAATGCATGTTTGCCTTGCAATGATCCATTGAAATACAAATTGATTATTTTGTTTTTAACCGGATTTGGGTACACGTTTACAAGCTCATCGCTCTTAACAATAACAACAGGATTATTTTTTTGATTCGATGATTTATCAGTAACCAACAAATTGCTATTGGCAAAATCAGAGGCGTTGTAAAAATTGTCGGATGCCGCAACAGGCGTAGCTTTCAGCGTTTTTATATCTACGCTAAAATATTGGCTCATATCAGTTGAACTGGCAACTGTTACATCGCCTTCTTTGTTTACAGCAGCAGCGTTAATGCTAAAGCCTTTCGGCAAGTTTTGAACCGTTCCAAGAAATTGAGCTTCTTTGGTTGCCGGATTAATAACAAATACATGACCAGCCACCGTAAACAGGTACAAGCTGCCCGCATCATCCGCCACCAAATCGCCGCCCCAACTGGCAGGTTGTGTATGTATACTAATGGCATTATTCGCTTTGTCAACAAGAGAGCCTAAATCGGTAATGGTAAGATTTTTACCTGTAGTAAATTGAATGAAGTGGTTACCGTTATTTGTGATTGCATAACCGTTGCCATCGGCACCAAATACCATTCGCGTAATGTTGTCTGCTTCACCGGGAGCAGAAGTAAATGGCTTTAGTTTTTGAGCTGTAACATGATAGATTTTCAAGTCTTTTTTGGTAACATCAATGTACTGCAAATCATTACCGAAAAGAGTAGTAAAATACAAACGTTTTTGTTTTGCATCATAAGCCGTAGCAGCAGCTAATGATGGCGGCTGGCATGTGCAGGCTGATGGATTTTCTTTTGTGGCAATTGTTGGATCATAAGCGATTTCTTTACCGGTTGCAGCATCAATTTGCGCAGGCTTTTGCAAAGCTGGCAGATAGATGTTTCTTACCAATGCGCCGGTTGTTAAGTCAATTTCACGGATAACAGACCAGTTCACGCTGCCTTTGGTTTCGCCGGTAATGGCAAACGCGGTTGATGTTTGCGCCTGTGCAGTTTGAAGCAATGACATCAATGCAGAAATGGAAAAAAGAGAGAGTAGAGTTTTTTTCATAAACAGGATGATTTGAGAGGCAAGTTAGCGCAATTTTTCAACCTTAAAAAAAGATTAAAAATTAAATTTTCGACTCAAAATGATTGAATTAAATACCTGCGTTTACTGCTTTTGCAACGCTTCCGTGCTTTACTAACAATTGCTTGGCTCGTTCATAATCGTTCCAATGCAATTGTTGCATTACCATACGGGTGCCACGGTCGAGGAGTTTTTCATTGGTGAGTTGCATGTTTACCATTTGGTTATCTTTTACTCTGCCCAACTGAATCATTACGGTTGTAGAAATCATGTTTAGAATCATCTTTTGTGCGGTGCCGCTTTTCATGCGTGTGCTACCCGTTACGAATTCGGGTCCAACAACAGCTTCCACCGGATATTGTGCGAGCAAAGATAGCGGGCTTCCGGCATTACACGTAATGCCGCCCGTTATAATTTTGTTTTCGTTACATTTTTTTACAGCACCCAAAACGTAAGGCGTTGTGCCGCTTGCCGCAATGCCAATCACCACGTCATTCTCACCAATCCCTTTGTGCTGCAAATCAAGCCAGCCTTGCGTTTCACTGTCTTCCGCTCTGTCAACCGCTTCTGTAATGGCAAGTGTGCCGCCGGCAATGACGCCTGTTACCAAATTTTGCGGAACGCCATACGTTGGCGGACATTCGCTTGCATCCAGAACGCCGGTTCTGCCACTCGCACCTGCGCCAATGTAAAACAGTTTTCCACCGGCCAGCATTCTGTCGGCAGTAGCTTCTATCAACTTTATAATTTGTGGTAAAGCGGCTTCAACAGCTATGGCTACTTTTTTATCTTCTTCATTAATGTGCGTTACAATTTCTGCAATACTCATCTTTTCCAAATGCCGGTAAAGGGAAGGTTGCTCAGTGGTTTTTGTAAACTTGTTCATTCTAAAAGATCGTTCATTTGTATGTTGAAATTGCAAAATTGTATTTTTCAAATCATTCTCGCGCTGATAACTTAGGCTGATTAAAAATATTATCATCAAAAACAATACGCATTATCTGTTTAAGGTGAATTATATTTTGTTTTGATGAAAATGAATCAATCCTTCCATCGGATTTTTCATTATTGTTCCCATTTCAAATTGATAGGTTTTGCACAAGTCTTTCAACACATCCTGAAAGGCAAAAGCAACGCCGCCTACAAAATGAACAGGCAATTGCCAGCTTTCTTTAAACTTGCATAAATGCTGAAAAAAGAAATCGTTTAAGCCGTCTTCCAGGATGTTTTCAACCATATAATGACCCCGGTTTTGTGCCAAAAAGATGGTGAACGAAGCAAGATAACGGTTAGGCAACGGCTTGCTGTAAACGTTCTCTAAAATCTCTTTTGGCGTCGTTACAAATAAGGCATCGAAGCGGGCACGAAGATCCTCATCAAAGGTGTTGTATAAATAATGTTGCAACACTTTTTTACCCAGATAAGCACCGCTGCCTTCATCGCCCAGAATGAAGCCAATGCCTGCAATGTTCTTTGCTATTTTTTTTCCGTTGTAATAACAGGAATTGCTGCCGGTTCCTAAAATGCAAACGATGCCTTTGTTTTTGCCGCAAGCCGCACGCGCAGCCGCAACCATATCGGTTTCTATTGATAATTTCGCTGTTGCAAAAACTTCTTTCAACACCGCTTCTACCGTCTTTCTGTTGTCTTTATTTCCGAGGCCGGCTCCGTAAAAGAAAACTTCTTCAGGTGCAGAAAAGGGCAAATGGGGCAACAGTTCTTTTTGCAGCAATTCAATAATCTTTTGTTTTGATAAAAAATAAGCATTGATGCCGGTTGTAACCATTGTGGTTCGTTCGCTGCCTTGTAGTAAGCACCATTCGCATTTGGTAGCTCCACTATCGGCAAGTAAGGTTGCAGCCATTTGATAAATTTTTAAAATCCTTTTCGGTAAACTATAAGATATTCGCGTTTTTAAGAGTTGGTGCAAAGAACAACAATTTATGGGAAGTAAAAAATTGCAGGTTTGGCTGCCCGTTTTATTCGCCATTACTATGGTGGCTGGTATGTCAATCGGTTATAAATTAAGACAGAATACAGCAGGTGCTTCAACGTTTTTTATCAACAATAACAATACTTCTGCCTTACAGGAAATATTAAAATTAATTCAGCAAAAGTATGTTGACAATGTAGGCACCGACAGCCTGAAAGATGATGCCATCAATGATATGCTGGCGCATCTTGATCCGCATTCCGTATACATTCCGCCAAGAGATTTGCAAACGGTAAATGAAGATTTGCAGGGCAATTTTGAAGGCATTGGCGTAGAGTTCCAGATTTTTAGCGATACCATTAATGTGGTAAATGTTTTAGCTGGCGGACCAAGCGAAAAAGCGGGAATTGAAGCGGGTGATAAGATGATAAAAATAAACGATACGGTTGCGATGACTGGCAAAAACATCATGCCGCAGGATGTTCGTCGCTTACTGCGTGGCGAAGACGGAACGGTTGTAAAAATCACGATGCTTCGCGATGGAAAATTAGTGTCGTTCAATGTAAAACGCTCAATCATTCCTGTGCCTTCGGTAGATGTTGATTATATGATTGCACCGCAAACCGGGTTTATTCGTATTAATAAATTTGGCGAAACCACTTATGGAGAATTTGTGGCTGCGTTACAAACGCTGAAAAAAGGAGGAATGCAGAAGCTGATTCTGGATTTGCGGGGCAATGGCGGCGGCTTTTTATCGCAGGCAGTAAACATTGCAGATGAGTTTTTGAGTGATGAAAAACTGGTCGTTTACACACAGGGAGCCAAAGAACCACGCGAAGAATATCGTTGCAAAAAACCAGGCTTGTTTGAAGAAGGAAAGCTTGTGGTATTGGTGGATGAAACATCAGCTTCGGCAAGCGAAATTTTAAGTGGTGCTTTGCAGGATTGGGACAGAGCTACTATTATCGGCAGGCGCACATTCGGCAAAGGTTTGGTGCAACAGCAATATAATCTAAGCGATGGCGGTGCTTTGCGGCTTACGGTGGCAAGGTATTACACGCCGCTGGGCAGAAACATTCAAAAGCCATACAACAGGGGAAAAGAAGCCTACGAAGAAGAACTGATTCAACGCTTTCACAACGGTGAAGTGGTGGTTGGCGATACTACAAAGCCTACTACGCATCCTTTTAAAACACCATCCGGAAAAATTGTATATGGCGGTGGTGGTATTACGCCGGACATCTTTGTTCCGTTCGATACAACTGCACAGCCCAAAGCTGTTGCGGATATGTTTTACAAAGGCACATTCAGCAATTACATTTATCATTTTTTCGTGCAAAACAAAACGGCATTGGATAAAATAAAAACGCCGCAGGAGTTGAAGGAGCAATACACTGAAAATAAATTTAGCTGGCCTGACCTTGTGCAATTTGCAGCGCATGATAGCATTGCTCTCAATAACGTTTCGCCTGCAGTAAAAGAAGAAGTGCTGCAAAAAATGCCGGCTTATTTAGCACGACAAATCTTTAGAGCGGAAGGTTATTTTGAAATGGTAAATCCCGGTGATGCAATGATAAAAAAAGCATTGGAAGTGTTGGGAAAATAGAAGCATGAGAAGGTAAGTTTTTAATTCATAGCTGCTCTTACAATGGCAGCTATTTTTTTAGAAAAATATGCACAAAAACAAAACAAAATGGGGCGTGAAGATGATTGGCTTTGGCGCTTGTTTGCCTGGTGAGCCCATTACGAATGAGCAATTGCAGCAGCGTTTACAATTGCCCCATTTTGATACAAAGCGGCACGAAGAAATTACCGGCATTCACCAACGGCATTGGGCAGATAAAAACCTCACTACCAGCGATATTGCAGCCGAAGCGGGCAAAAAAGCGTTGCAGGATGCGGGCATCGAAGCAGGGCACTTGGATAGAATTATTGTAGCTACACAAACAGCAGATTATATCAATGCAGGTGCTTCGTGTTTGGTTCAGCAAAAGTTGGGAGCAACTTGCCCGGTATTAGATGTTACAGCATCATGCAGTGGCTTTTTATACGCCTTAGATTTGGGGATGCGCATGATCGCTACCGGAATGAACTATGTACTGGTAATTGGGGCTGATGTAAAATCAAGACAACTCAGAAGGAGCGATGCCATATTTTTACCCATGTTCAGCGATGGCGCTGGTGCAGTGCTGCTTACTAACTGCAATGAAAACGAAGGCTTTTTAGATATTCAGTTGTGGGCCGATGGCTCAGGTTTCAAACAATTGTATGTGCCTGCGGGCGGCAGTGCAATGCCTTCTTCACACAAAACCATTGATGATGATCTGCATGGAACTTTGCTTAACAATAGAAGGAAAGCAATTCGCTGCTTGGGCTGCCCGAAAAATGGCAGACTTGACGCTTGATATTTGTAGCCGAAACGGGCTTTCGGTTGATGACATTGATTTGTTCATTCCTCACCAGGCGAATTTATTTATTATGAAAAAGGCGGCTGCCTTGCTACAACTTCCCCTGCACAAAATGGAAGTATCCATTAACAGAGCGGGCAATTGCATTGCAGGTACGGTTCCTATTACTTTGCATCAGGCTTATCAAAGTGGTAAATTAGAAGCCGGCAAATATGTTGTTCTGGTTGCAGCCGGTGCAGGTTTGATGGGTGGTGCGGCTTTATATAAAGTGCCGGAGAAGGGATAAGAACGGTTATGAGGAAAAAGGGATAAAAACAAACTTCATTGTAGCCAGTGATGCTAAGACTGTCATGGTAGTTTACTCTTATCAATGCAAAAACAAACCTCTGCATAGTTAATATGCAGAGGTTTGTTTTTGCCTGAATTTATTGACTCACTTGATCTCCCAAACCAAAGCACTAGCACCGAGAATGGCAGCATCGGCTTCTTTCAATTCACTAAAAATAATCTTCACTTTGTTTTGAAAAATGGGCAATAAGTTTTCTTCCATTGCCTGCTTTGGTGGGTTTTAAAATTAAGTCGCCCGCTTTGCACAAACCACCAAATAAAATAATGGCAGAAGGAGAGGAGAACATTACAAAATTGGCCAGCGCTTTACCCAAAATGTTGCCGGTATAATCGTAAATTTCTTTTGCCATTTTATCTCCCTGCATGGCACAATCGTACACCACGCGACTATCTATTTCATCCAAGGGATAATTGCGAAGCAATGTGTTTTCATCAGGATTTTGTTGCAGCTTTTCTAAAGCCGTCATGCGCACGCCAGTTGCTGAAGCATACGTTTCCAAAGAACCTTTTGCACCCGTACCGGGATGATAGCGACCTTCGGGAATAATGATCGTGTGACCCAATTCGCCTGCAAAGCCATCATGACCATATACCACTTGCCCATTGATAACAATGCCACTGCCAACGCCTGTACCCAGCGTTATCATGATAAAATCTTTCATGCCTTTGGCAGCGCCATACATCATTTCGCCAACTGCTGCAGCGTTTGCGTCATTGGTGAGCGCACAAGGCAAATCAAATTTCTTTGCTATTAAATCGGCAAATGGAATAATGCCTTTCCAGATCAGGTTTGGCGCATATTCAATGGTGCCTGAATAGTAGTTACCGTTGGGAGCGCCAACTCCCATTCCTTTAATGTAGGATTTACCACCTACATGTTCAATGGCAGGTTCAACAGCAGCGTACAGTTCATTCAAATAATCAGTAAGATCAGGATGTTTCCGGGAAGATATGGCACCGCGGTATTTGATTTCGCCGCGATGATCTACAATGCCAAACACTGTGTTGGTGCCACCGACATCTATACCAATGGCTAATTGTTGTGTAACAGGAATCATGTTTACAATTGATGTTTTATTTTCAATATGGCTTGTGAGGTATGCTTATTTATGCAATTATAATTTATAAGCATTAAATCAACCACTTTATCAGGCAATTCCTTCGCCCGGTACGGTGGTTTCTTTAATAACAGTTGCGACTGGCACGTCGTAATCAATACCTTGCCTGCGCAGTATGCCTTTTACAATAAATGCAAAAACCGCAACATAGGCAAAACAAAAAACGGGTACCCAATAAGATTGATGAATGCCAATGCCTGCTATAGTGCTCTTCGATTGAAGATAATCAGCGAGCTTTCCCTGCAGAGGCGGAATCACACTTCCACCCAATATCATCATTATTAAAAAAGCAGAACCCTGGCTTTCGTATTTGCCCAAACCTGCTACCGACAAAGCGAATATACAAGGCCACATGATAGAACAAACCAACCCGCCACTTAGGAATGCATAAATTGCCGTTGTTCCGGTTGATAGCACTCCGGTTATCATAGCAATGGCACCCAATACAGCGAATATTAAAAGCATTCTTGCCGGATTGTCTTTACTGGCATAAAAAGCTCCAATCTGAACCAAAACGCAAACGATATAAGCATACAAGGGTGTCATGTCGTTTTTTGCCAAAGTGTTCACGCCAATAACAATACTAAACGCCACAAGTGGCACTACGGTCATTAATATTTTTTTGGTACTATTAGTAAAATTAAAAGCAGATATAGAACCTACCCAGCGCCCGATCATCATGCTTCCCCAGTACATAGAAATATAAGGGGCTACCTGCGAAGACTGAAAAGCACCAAAATCTTTTTGTCTCAACAATTCACTCATATTGCTTACGATGGTTACTTCAGTTCCAACATATAAAAACAAAGCGAGCATACCCAGCACTAATTGCGGATATTGCATAGCGCCCCAGCCTGTTGGATTTCGTTTGGCACTTGAATAAGAAAATAATAATCCGATTACAACCACTGCCAGCGCGCCAAACAGCCACTTCATTCGATAGGTTTCAAGCTTTAGTTTTAACTGACCTATTTCAGTTAGTTGTGGTTGAATGCTACTGGTAAGATCTGTAACTGATGTGCCACTGCTGTTGGCTCCACTCTGTGCTGCATCAATTTGTTTTTGAACCGGCGCAGTCTGAGCCACTAAAGTCTGTAAGCGTTTGGCATCATCGCTTTTATAACTGCTGAATACCGGCGCAAACATGATGATAAGCAGGCCCGTGATAACAAGAAATGTATTCAAAGCCTTGTTGGCTTTTTCAGTTTTTTCAATCATTATACCTGCCGGTACTTTCTTCGAAAAATAGAACAAAGCGGCTGCTAATATAAACAACACACCTACCGCACTATATAAAAGAATAACCTTATCGAGCGTTAAGGCAGCTATTTGTTCTTCTGTTAATGCGGCTGTTGTTCCAAACAGGGCTAAAGCCACTATAATTGGCCCGATCATCGTGCCGAATGAATTGATACCTCCACCCAGGTTCACACGGCTTGTTCCGGTTGATGGATCGCCTAAGGCAATAGCGAAAGGCTGTGCTGCCGTTTGTTGTAACGAGAAGCCCAATGCTACAATAAATAAGCCCACCAACATACCTGTAAAAGCGTTTGCATTGACAGCAATAATCATTGCAATAGCACCCAATGCAGAGAAAAGTAAACCATAGACAATACTTCTTTTATAACCCCACTTTCCAACCAAATCTTTGCCGCCAAACGAGCCATAAGCAAAGAAGCCAAGCGCACCTAAGTAATAAGCACCATAAAAAGCAAAGTCAATGAGCTGGCTCTGAAACTGGTCGAGGTTAAAATAGTGTTTGCAGAACGGTATAAATACGCTGTTGCCTGCTGCAATAAAGCCCCAGAAAAAGAACACCGTTACTAAAGTGCCTAAAGCTCCGTAATTCGTAGGAATGCCTGTTGATTGAATTTTTTGAGCGGAAGAAGTCATCGTTACTCCGGCCATAGCAATTGTTTGTTGTTAGTGAAAGATAAAAGTAAAAGAATTTTTTTGAGGCGGTGTTTTTCTTTTATGATTTATTGCCATTTACAAGCATAATCTTTCAAACTTTTAAAAGCAAACGAATCATCCTGCATTCACTACCAAACCCAACTGTACGTTCCATCACTTATACATTTCTTCCCGCAAGGCTTTCACTCTTGCATCAGCCATGTATTCATCATAGGTCATCAACCGGTCTATAATTCCATTGGGTGTTAATTCAATAATACGATTGGCAACCGTTTGAATGAATGTATGGTCCTGGCTGGTAATCAACACAATTCCCGGGAACGACTGACAGCCTTCGTTAAAGCTTTGAATGCTTTCCAAATCTAGATGGTTGGTGGGCTGGTCGAGGATAATAACATTCGGGTTTTGCAGCATCATGCGGCTTATCATACAACGCACTTTTTCGCCACCGCTTAACACGTTTGTTTTCTTCGATATATCGTCGCCGCTAAACAACATCTTTCCCAAAAAGCCGCGCAAAAACGGTTCATCGGCATCGGTTACATGCGGCGGAACAAATTGCCTGAGCCAATCCATCAACGTTAATCCGCTTTTAAAAAACTCACTATTTTCAACCGGCAGATAAGCTTTGGTAATGGTAGTTCCCCATTCAAATTTGCCTTTCTCCGCTTGTAAGTTGCCGGTAATAATGTCAAAGAAATTACTAACTGCTAAAGAGTCTTTGCTTAAAAAAGCAATCTTCTCGCCTTTGTTAATGCTGAAAGTTACTTTGTCGAACAACTTTCTGCCATCGGCACTGCTGGCCAGATTTTCAACATTTAAAATTTGATTTCCTACTTCGCGCAGCGGCTGAAAAATAATGCCCGGATATTTGCGGTTAGAAGGTTCAATATCTTCGATGGTTAATTTTTCCAACGCTTTTTTGCGCGAGGTAGCTTGTTTGCTTTTCGATGCGTTAGCGCTAAAACGTGCAATGAAATCGAGCAGGGCAGCACGCTTATCTTCTGTCTTTTTGTTTTTGTCGCTTATTTGCCTTGCCATCAACTGGCTGCTTTCATACCAAAAAGTATAATTGCCGGTAAACACTTTTATTTTGCTCCTGTCCACATCGGCAACATTGGTGCAAACCTGGTCTAAAAAGTGACGGTCGTGGCTTACTACCAACACGATGTTTTCGTAATCAGCAAGAAAATTTTCCAGCCAGCCAACTGTTTCAATATCCAGGCCGTTGGTAGGTTCATCAAGCAATAAAATATCGGGATTTCCAAACAGAGCCTGCGCCAATAAAACACGCAGTTTTAAGGTTGCTGGAATGTCTCGCATCAGGCTTTGATGATATTGCTCACTCACGCCTAAATCACTCAAAAATGTACCCGCATTGCTTTCTGCTTCATAGCCACCCATTTCGCCAAATTCGGCTTCCATTTCGGAGGCACGCATATAATCATCTTCGGTAGCATCGGGGTTGGCATAAATGGCATCTTTTTTATGCATAACGTCCCACATCTTTTTATGGCCCATCAGCACCGTATTTAAAACCGTTTCATTGTCAAACGCAAACTGGTTTTGATTCAGCACAGCCATGCGCTCGCCGCCGGTAATTTCAACACGAGCCTTTATTGGGTTCAATTTCGCCACTCAGTATTTTTAAAAACGTTGATTTGCCTGCGCCATTGGCGCCAATTACACCATAACAATTTCCTTTTGTGAAGTTGATGTTCACTTCATCAAACAACACGCGTTTGCCGTAGGCAAGGGTTATATTTTTAGCACTTAACATTCTTGTTCTTCTATTAAAATTTTAGTGCGCAAAGGTAATTTGTGCAGACAGAATGGCAAGTGATTATTTGCTAATGATTGAAAGAGACAACCGTTGTAACAAAACGTTTGTTTTTGCAGTAAAAACAAACCTCGAAATCACTATTTTAAAAAGTTGATAAGAAGCTGGTTGAATGATTGAACTGCATAATTGATAAGCCATTTTGTTGATGTAATTTTCCTGCCTAACTGCTTTTATGGAAAGTGTAAGTGTAACGAAACAACGCATCATATCTATTGACATTCTGCGTGGTGTTGTGATGTTAATTATGGCGCTCGACCATGTGCGCGATTTCTTTCATATAACGGCTATGACGGATGATCCATTGGATTTCAAACCACAACACCGGCTTTGTTTTTTACCCGGTGGATCACTCATTTTTGTGCGCCGGTATTTGTGTTTTTATCAGGAACTTCTGCCTATCTCGCTTCGCGGAAAAGAACAAAAAAGGAAGCTGGTTTGTTTTTAATCAAACGTGGCTTTTGGCTGGTATTGGTTGAAGTGATTGTGATGACTCTAGCCATAACATTTAATCCTTTTTATAATACCATTATCTTCCAGGTAATATGGGCAATTGGATGGAGCATGGTGTTGTTGGGCTTGGCTTCTTTCCTCAATTTACAAACGATTGTTTTCATTGGTTTTCTGCTCGTTTTCGGACATAATATTCTTGATTTTTTTCCGGCACCAAAAGAGGGCTGGGAACAAATTGTAAGCAGCCTTCTTTTTACATCGGCTGATAAATTTATGCCCCTTAATCGTACTCATTTTGTTTTAGATTTATATGCCATTCTTCCGTGGACGGGAATCATGTTTTTAGGCTATGCTTTTGGAACCGTTTATAAAAATGGTGTCAGTTCTTTATCAAGAAAAAAGATACTTAGGTTGGGCATCAGTATTACTTTGTTTTTTATCATAATTCGGTTCATTAATGTGTATGGTGATCCTTCTCACTGGTCGCAACAGAAAAATGCGTTGTACACTTTGTTATCATTTGTAAATGTTACAAAATATCCGCCTTCTCTTTTATACACCTGCATGACGATAGGCCCGGCCATTATAGCTTTAAGTTTGCTTGATAATGCGCAAAGCCTTGCCAGTCGCGTGTTTCGCATGTACGGTTCCGTTCCGTTTTTTTATTATGTACTTCATTTTTATTTGATACATCTCTTGCTGGTTATTGTTTTTTTCCTTTCCGGTTATGGCGAAAAAGACATCATAAACCCGCAGGCTCCTTTTTTGTTTCGCCCACAAAATTTTGGTTTCCATTTGCCGGTTGTTTATCTCATTTGGTTGTTTGTAATTGTTGTTCTATACAAGCCCTGCCAATGGTTTAACCGGTATAGAAGCACGCACAGGCAATGGTGGTTAAGTTATTTGTAAAGATGAATGATGATTATATTGAAGATGTTCCTTTTCACCGCAAAGCCCAAAGAAAGCCGGTTTACGCAGTGGATGATACCATTTTAAAAACATCTCATCCGCAGATTATAACCTCGCGAAACCTCTATGCACTTCTCTTCTCTGAGGTAAAAATTCATTTCAACCTTTTTGGAGTAAAAACAAATTTTGCTCAAGGTTTCCATCCTTCGCTATGGAGAAATGAAGTTAAACGTGGATCATTTGCAGAAAGAGGCGGCAGCCAGTTACCCAATCGCTCGCGATTCCACCAAAGATGTTGAGGATTGTTCGGTTTTGCAAAACGGTAGCGATACAATACTGCCCGAACATAAATCGGCGGGCTATCTGGAAACGGATTGTTCTTAAATAAACTAATAGCACCTGCATTGTTATGAAGCAACTGTGAAACCAAATGCACCGTCCATGGATACTCGTCGGGCGTTGACATAGAAGCAAACCACATTTGCCAATCCAATCGCAATTGATAAGGTGCGATTTGTGGAGGCGTTTCATCAAGCAAAACCGGCAAACCTTTGTACAGGTAAGGCTTCCAGTGCGCAGCATCGGTTGAATCATTATCGCTCGTTCCTTCAAACACTACATTGAATCTTTCTTCACCCACAGTTCCAAACGCGCCATATGTATTTACCAAATCCAACGGGTCGAAAGAAGTATTCATAACTTGTTGCGACGAAAGTAAATTCACTACAGGCTGAATGCTTAACAGGGCAATCACTACCGCAACCACACGCGATGTAACAAGCATTGGTTTTGATTCTTCCGCACCGGCAGCAGCTCTTTCTGCTTTGCGAACCAATGTGCGGGGAAGAATGGCTTTCCAAAAACCATCATCCAAGCAAGCCAACGCCGGAACAATGGTAAGCCAGTTTAAAAAAGACAGGTTGCCGCTCAGAATAATATTGAACTGAAACAATATCATTACAACGCCTGCAATGTGACGTGCAATGCGCGGATAAAAGGCAAACAGCGGCGCAATCAATTCAGCCAAAAAATTAAACCACACGCCCACTTTTAAAACCGTTCTTGGCAAGAAATGAAACCAGCGGCTTAACGGGCCAGGAATGGGTTGCGTTTCAAAGTGATAATACAACGCAGTTCCATTGCGCCAGATAGCATCGCCGCGCCATTTTATCAAACCCGAACCCAACATAATGCGAACAATTAACCAGCGAAACAAAACAATGATAAGATAAGGCGGCGCCTGTTTTGGAAACGGACGCATATCTAACAAAGGACAAAGAAAGATGGCAAGAAAGCCGGTTTCAGTCAACTGAATTTCCCAGCCATAGCCATACCAATCCTGCCCCACATGAACCAGCGATAGATACAAAAACCAAAGCAAAAACAGGCTGATAGCGTTGGCATATCCCGCCACCACGATAAGCGAAAGAAGAAAGCCAAGCCACACAACAAACAGGAGTGCGGTATCGGAATACCAAAACCAAAATAAGGAAGGTAAGCTCACAAACGCTGCTCTTTTTGAACCAAGCGAAGCGCTGACATTATTGATAAAATCCCCAAGCGGGAGAAGTCCGTTTGAACCAATCAGGGGAAGAATTTGATTAATGGCAACAAGAAAAGCGATTGCATAAATGGCACCCAGCAAACGAAGAATGACAAAGCGTGTAAGCCAGTAAGTTGGCTTGTTAGCTGATATTTCAGAATCTTCATTCTCTTCGTTATATGTTGCGGTTTCTGCCTCCATTGCACGAAGCTTAATGGCTGATAAATGAAACGATAATAAAACAAAAAATGTGCAGCAAATAATAGGCAATCCATTTTTGGTTTTGCACAAAAAATAAGTGGGCAACGGCTATCTTGCGGTGTTATTATCATTCATCTTTGTCTTTTCAAAATAACTATCATGAAGTTTTGTTTTCTATCCATTTGCTTCTTTGTTGAGTACCATGATTTATGCGCAAAACCAAAAAGCAGCTCAGGATAATTTATCCGGCAATCCTATTTTTCAAGGCTGGTATGCCGACCCGGAAGGAACGATTTACGGAAAAGAGTATTGGGTGTTTCCAACCTATTCGGCGCCTTACAACGAGCAGTTTTTTATGGATGCTTTTTCATCGCCCGACCTGGTACATTGGACAAAGCATCCGCACATTATTGATACGGCTGCTGTAAAATGGGCAAAGCGTGCTATGTGGGCACCTGCTGTGTTGGAGAAAAGGGGAAAATATTATTTGTTTTTTGGTGCCAACGATGTGCACAAAGGCGAAGTGGGCGGCATTGGTGTTGCCGTTGCCGATAAGCCGGAAGGTCCGTATAAAGACCTTTTGGGAAAGCCTTTGATTAATGATATTGTAAATGGCGCGCAGCCGATAGACCAATATGTGTTTAAAGATAAAGACGGCAGTTATTACATGTATTATGGTGGCTGGGGACATTGCAATGTGGTAAAACTAAAACCCGATTTTACCGGCATAGAACCATTGCCTGATGGCAGTTTATATAAAGAAATTACGCCGCAAGGTTATGTGGAAGGACCCTACATGTTTTTGAAAAACAACAAATACTATTTTATGTGGAGCGAAGGTGGATGGACCGGCCCCGATTATAAAGTGGCTTATGCAATGTCAGACTCTCCGTTCGGGCCTTTTACAAGATTGGCTACCGTGTTGCAACAAGACCCCAAAGTTGCCACAGGCGCAGGACATCATTCGGTTATTCATGATGCCAAAAGCGATCAATGGTACATTGTTTACCATCGTAGGCCTTTAGGTGAAACAGACGGTAACCATCGCGTGGTTTGCATAGATGAAATGCACTTTGATAAAGCAGGCTTATATACAACCTGTAACCATTACCAAAGAAGGTGTAGCGGCGCATTTAGTTGGCGCTAAATAACGCGCTATTGCTGATGTTGTTTAATTATATTGGTAAGCATGGTAGCAGGCACAACGCCACTTTGCCGCCATTTCATTTCGCCCTTTTTAAACAGCATCAAAGTAGGAACTCCCTGAATTTGATAGGCACTCGCTGCCTGCGGATTTTTATCAACATCAATTTTAATGATGGTAACGGCATCGCCGAGCGAATCTTTAACTTGTTTTAAAATGGGTGCCATGGTTTTGCAAGGTCCGCACCATTCTGCAAAAAAATCAACCAGCACCGGCTTGTCTTGTTGTATCACTTGTTGAAACGTGCTCATGATGATTTGTTTTTAATGACTTTGTTTTTGCACAAAAAATCGTGCTAATTGTTTATGAAATGGTGGGAGTTTGAATTGATGTTTGCCATTCGCGTCATTGCGAGGAACGAAGCAATCTGTACTGTACAATAAATGTTATTTACAAGTTGTAATCAGTTTGTCAATTTGTATTCATAAATCATAATTCATCAATCACAAATCCATAAATTGCTTCGTGCCTCGCAATGAAGAACTCTTTCACTCAAAAATATCTATCTACACTAATCCCAAACGTAAGCAATAAATTATCGCGCTTTGTTACGTTAATGCGGTTGTAATTTAAAGCTGCCGTCAGGTTCAGCCATTTTCTTAATTGTATCGAAACATCATTGCTGAAATTTAAAATGTAATCGTTGATAGAAAGCATTGAAGGCTGTACAAAATCGGTTCCGTTTAGCGTAATATTATTGTGGATGATAAATTTATATCGCAGGCGAAACGAGTTGCGAAGTGTACTGTACACATCATTCCCCTGCGCAGTGCGTAAGTTATTAGCTTCATATAAAAAGCCGTCGCTGATGCCAATATAGGTCTTTTGTGAATCAATAAAAGAATAACCAAAACCACCGCCAGTCTGCACTTTATATTCAATTTGAAGAGAATAGCTGGTTTGATAATTGGCCAATGCCCAATAATAAAATTTCGATCCTTTTTTATGGAAATCTAAATTGGCAAGTGCTAAAAAATCGTTGTTGGTCAACTGTCTGTTTTGTTGTCCATACGTCCAGTTGGCAGAAGTACTAAATGCCGTTGCTGGGTAGCTGGTGTTAAACATCACACCATTGTTGAAGAGGTAAGCTTTAGAAGTTTTGGTTTCGTTAAGCGAACCGGTTCCAAGATAGCGAAACCGGTAATGTGTGCTATCATTAAACTGCGCAAAGCTATGAGCAAAAACAAACAGCAGTAAGCAGGTAATTATGACTTTTGACATAAATGAAATTTGTGCAAAAATAAACCCTAAAAAAAGGAACCATAAAAGCGATGTATTTTTCGCGCTGAAATAATGCTTATGAATAAAACGAATACCCGGTTGTTGTGGCTTCTTGTGGTACTGCGAATCATCATTCCTTACTTGCTGCAGAACAGCATGTACGAGCCGCACAGAGACGAGTTTTTATATCTCGCAGAAGGCAATCATCTTTCGTTCGGTTTTATGGAAGTGCCACCCATGCTCAGCATTTTTGCATGGCTTACCCATCGGTTAGGTGATGGTATATTTTGGATAAAATTGTGGCCTTTATTATTTGGTGCGGCTACTTTTTATGTGATGGGAAGGCTGGTACTCTTGTTGGGAGGAAGCCGCTTTGCTCTATGGCTTTTGTTTTTATCATTTTTATTAAGCGGCTATCTGCGTGTGTTCTTTTTATTTCAGCCTAATGCGCCTGAAATTTTCTTTTGGACAATGATTGTGTTCTGTCTTATTCGCTATGTTCAAACGAATCGAAATCAATGGCTGTATGGCTTTGGCGTTTGCGCAGGCCTGGGTATGTTAAGCAAATATTCAGTATTGTTTTATATAGTTAGTGTGTTAGAGTGCAATGCTCATTTCGACATATAGAAAGATGTTTGTAAACAAACATTTTTGGATTGCCTGCGGGGTGGCATTGCTCATTTTTTTACCTAACTTTTTGTGGCAATGGCAGCATCATTTTCCGGTAGTGTATCACATGAATGAGTTGCAGCGTACGCAGTTGCAATATGGAAGTCCTGCCGAATTTTTGGGCGACCAGATCCTTGACTTCCTGCCCTGTGTTTTTGTCTGGATGTGCGGGTTGTATAACCTTCTGTTTTCAAAAAATGATAAGCAGTTTCGCTTCGTAGGATGGTCTTATCTTTTTGTTTTGCTCATTTTAATTGCCGGCCATGGAAAAGGATATTATGCGTTGGGTTCTTATCCCGTTTTGCTCGCGTTTGGTTCTTATCATTTAGAGAAGTTTACACAAGTAAAAAGAAGAGCGTTGCGCTATGTGTTTGTTTTTATTCCAATATTGTTAGGTGTCATCATGATACCGGTTGCACTGCCTGTTTTTGCGCCTGCCGGATTGGTTTCTTTTTATGAAAAATGGAACATTAAAAATACAGGTGCTTTGCGTTGGGAAGACCAGCAAAACCATCCGCTTGCCGCAAGATTTTTCAGATATGCTTGGCTGGGAAGAAATGGCAGCCAAAGTAGCTAAAGCTTATCATTCATTCACACCGGAAGAACAACAAAACTCCATTATCTTTTGCAACAATTATGGCATGGCAGGTGCAGTTAATTTTTATGGTAAAAAGTATAACCTTCCCGAAGCATACAGCGATAACGCAAGCTTTTTGTACTGGTTGCCGTCAAATAAGAATTGGAGCAATTTGATATTGGTTTGTGATGATCCTGATGAATTGAAAAAGGATTATGTAAAAGATTTTCGGGAGGCTTATTTCTCCGATAGTGTTACCAGTGAATATGCCCGCGAAAAGGGCGACAGAATTATGGTTGCCAAAGGCGCGAACGATGATTTTAAAGTTTTTTTTATGGACAAAATAAAAAAGGATAAAGAGAAGTTGATGCCGAAGTAAAATGAAAACAAAGCACTCGCTTAATAGTTCAATTAGTTTCAAAACGTTGAAGTGAAATTCTTTTTCTGTTTACTCAAAACAGAAAAAGAACAAATCAATGATTACAACAGACGATCAATCGGAGCGATGCAGTTCGTAACATAAAACTGTATTTCTCCGGCCTCGATCTAACAAAAGATTACTTTCATAAATTACGGCAAAACCAAAAGCCCGCAACTGCAATGTTTGCGGGCTTTTATAATGTAATGAAGAGATAACTTATAAATCTCTTACCCAAATATTTCTAAAGCTCAAAGGTTCGCTTTTATCACCATGGGCCTGCAATTTAATAGGCGATGCACCATGCGCATGACGGTAGGCCGGTGTACCAATGTATTGTGTTGGTCCCTTTAATTCGGTATGATTTTGCACCAGCACGCCATTGTGAAACACAGTAAGATAAGCGGGTGTTTTTAATGAACTATCTGCATTAAAGCGAGGTGCCGTCCACACCACATCATAAGTTTGCCAAACATCAATCGGTTTGCAGGCATTTACCAATGGTGGCGTTTGTTTGTATATGGCAGCAGCCTGTCCGTTTACATACGTTGAGTTGTTGTACGAATCCAAAATCTGCAGTTCATAACCATCATCACCAGGTCCGATGGAAGCTAAAAATAGTCCACTGTTGCCGCGTGCTTGTCCGCTGCCGGTTAATGTTTTAGGCTCTTTCCATTCAATGTGCAACTGGTAATCCATAAACCTTCTTTTGGTTTGAATGTTACCCGTAGTTTTATCAACCGTAAGTATATTATTAGCAACTTGCCAGGTGGCAGGTTTGGTAGTGTCGTTTGCAAAAACCCATTGACTTAAGTCCTTGCCATCAAACAAAACGATAGCATCGGAAGGCGCGTCAGCATTAGTTTTGCCGGGTGTTACTACTTTTGGAACCGGTTGCCATACTTCGGTTTCTTCAGGCTTGGTTTGCGCTTGTGTGAATGAAGTAATGAGAAGAGAAGCGGCAGCAATGAACAGATGTTTTTGTTTCATAATTGTAAATTATACAAGGTTGTTTTTGATGTATTTAAAACTGGTTTCAATGGCTTGTGCAGGTGGCTCATCGGCGAAAGCTTCCTGCTCTACAAAGAATGTTTTGTAACCTGCTTCTGCTTTGTGCGTAAAAATTTGTTTGAAGTCAATCGTTCCTTTGCCCACTTCCGTAGATTCTCTGTTGGCTGCTTTCGACATATCTTTTACATGCCACATTGGGAAGCGACCCGGATATTTTTGAAACCATGTTTCAGGCTTTTCACCGGCATACACTACCCAATATAAATCCATTTCATAATTTACCAGGTTCTTTTGTGTGCCATTCAGCAACACTTCATAACCGCAGGTGCCGTTTGCTTTTACAAATTCAAAATTATGATTGTGATAGGCGAATTTCAAACCTGCTTTGTTGCATTCTTCGCCTGCTTTATTGAACTTATCAGTCAGCATTTTAAAGGTATCTATACTGCGTTTGTCTTCTGCAAACCACGGTTGCGTTAAGTACTCATGCCCTAAGGTTTTGGCATCTTCAATAGCATACTTCAATTCATCTTCATTGTTGTTAAACAAGAAATCGTTAATGGCAACATGCGCACTTGTGCTGCGAAGATTGTATTTATCAAGCATCGCTTTTACTTCTTTTACCGTATGACCAAAATAAATGCGCTTATTATAGCCAAACAGTTCAACATTGTTGTAACCCACATCTGCAATATGTTTCAGCGTACTATCCAAATCTTTGGCAGCATCTTCTTTTACCGTCCAAAGCTGCAAACCAATTAAGGTGTTGGCATTGGTTGAGAATAAATTTTTAGGCGAAAACAAAAACAAGGCAGAGGCTGCGCCGGTTTGTTTGAGAAATCTCCTTCGGGAAGTGTTCATAGTATGTATTTTCAAATGGTGAAGCAAATCTATGGTTAATTGGTAATTGTTAATTTTTAATTGAAAGCAAACGTTCAATGTTTTTCCAGGTAACCATTAATAATATTCCATTACAAATCTATTCGGTCATTTTCAAAAATTCATCCTCACTAATAATCCGGATGGTATTTATTTTTTTCGCTTTTTCCAACTTGCCTCCGGCATCTTCACCTACTACTAAATAATTCAGCTTGCTGCTGATGCCACTTAATATTTTTCCACCCTGCTGCTCTACAATTTCTTCTGCCTTGCTACGCGTCAATTTAGAGAGACTTCCGGTAAACAAAAAGGTTTGATTTTGCAATGTATTTTTTTCGCTGGAAGTTTGTTTTTTCTCATTTTTTACCTGCAAACCCAAGGCTTCCAGCTCGTGCAACATGGCGATGTTTTGCGGGTTGGAAAAGAAGTGTTGAATGCTTTTAGAAACCTTGCTGCCAATGTCTTCCAATTCCAGCAGTTGCTCTTCGGTCATTGCTGCGAAATCAAAAATTGTATTCGCTGCGTTGGCTAATGTTTTAGCCGTTGTTTCCCCAACGTACCGAATGCCCAAACCATAAATCAAACGATGCAAAGGCTGTTGTTTAGAAGCTTCGATAGATTGCTGTAAGTTCTCAACCGACTTCTTTCCAAAGCCTTCTAAGCTGCTTATTTTTTGAAAGTCCAATTTATAAATAGAAGGTACATCGGGCAGCCATCCCAAGCTTGTTAAACTTATGAACATTGGCTTCTCCAAAATGCTTAATGTCCATCGCATCTTTACTTACAAAATGAATGATGCGTTCCAACGTTTGCGCAGGACATTCAATGTTAGGGCAACGCCAAACCGCTTCACCTTCTTCTTTAAACAGTTGGCTGTTGCACGCCGGGCATTGCGTTGGAAAGAGAATCGTTTCTTCTCCTCCGGTTCGCAATTCGGGTAAGGATTTTACAATTTGCGGTATCACATCACCGGCTCTTTCTACCAGCACGGCATCGCCAATTTTCAAATCTTTTTCTTTTATGTATTCTTCGTTGTGTATAGAAATGCGAGCTACGGTTACGCCGCCAATATGTACCGGGTCAATCTTGGCAACGGGCGTAATAGCACCTGTTCTGCCAACATTAAATTCAATTTCTTTCAATTTGCTTGTCGCTTGTCTTGCTTTGAATTTAAAGGCAATGGCCCATCGTGGATGATGCGATGTCATGCCTAATTTATCCTGTAATGTAAGGTCGTTTACTTTTATCACCATGCCATCCACTTCGTATGGCATTTTATCTCTGCCCCCTTCAAATTCGTGGCAATAATGGATCACTTCATCAATGCCTTTTAACACTCGTTTTTCTTTTACCGGGCTTCTGAAACCCAGATTCCACAAGAGTTCCAGCGATCCTGAATGTGTGGTAAACGGTGCAACATGCTCTGTGTTTTGTTTTGAATGATTTTCTTCATCTGATATTTTGATGCCTTCGGTTGTAGTGTAATCGCTGATGTGATAAAGAAATGCTTCCAAACCGCGTTTGCCCACTTCCGATGGATCAATCATGCGCAATGAGCCACTGGCTGCATTGCGCGGATTGGCAAGAAGAGGCAAGCCAGCTTCCATACGCTGATCGTTGAACTTTTTAAACTTGTCTCTTGTGATGATGACTTCACCACGAATTTCAATTTCATCAATGCCCATATTTTGAAAACGGCGCCGACAAAGGAATGGATCGAATTTGTTTGATATTGGTAGTGATGTCTTCACCCTCTACACCATCGCCACGCGTAACGCCACGCAACAAATGATCGTTTTTATAAACAAGCGAAATGCTGGCCCCATCAAACTTTGGTTCTGCGCAATATTCAATCAAATCCAAATGGGCGGCTTCTCTTGCCTTTCTGTCCCAATCTCTTAAATCTTCGGCATCATAAGAATTTTCGAGCGATAACATGGGAACCAGATGTTGCACCGTTGGGAACGATCTGGTTAAGCCTTTGCCTACACGCTGCGATGGCGAATCGGGCGTTATAAGAGTTGGGTCGGCTGTTTCAATTTCAATTAATTTTTTATACAGCGTATCATATTCGTAATCGGAAACCAAAGGATCGTCCTGTACATAATAGCGATATTCATGAAAGCGCAACACGCTTCGCAATTGGGGCAAATCGTTTACGCCGATGCCTTGCGGATGTTGTAAGAATTGAGCCGTTTGTTGTTGCAACTGTTTTGTTTCTTCTGCTGAATACATACCTGAAATTGTTGTGCGTAAAAATAGGATATGAGATTTATGATTTGTGTGTGTCGTTCAAGATGACACAGATAATTGCAGAAAATAAATCAAAAGCATCTGCGCTAATTGGCGAAATTTTCAGAACTAACAATCATAAATCCAAAATCATAAATCCTTTTTTGTATCAAAGCCAAACGGTTTTTGTTCGGTAACGAACACTTTTCATCTCTTTTTGTTTTTGCTCAAAATCAATGTAGTAGCCGTTTTCAGCCAATCATTTCAATGTTTTATCCATTCATCACGCTGCATTGCCGTTCGTCTTAAAATAAAAGAGAAGCTGGCATCTTCCGGCACAATCCTGCGATTAATCATCACATCACTTTTAAAAACATTTTTTATGAAAAAGCTCATCATAATTTTACCGGTACTGTTCATCGTAACCTTAGTATTTCCCAACAATTTGTCTTTGTTTAGAAGCGCGCAAAATGTAAACAAAGAAATCAATCTTTCTATTTTTACTGACAACAATTATCGCTTGGCTGCTTACGATAATCAACAAGCAACTATTGAAGTAACTGTAAGCAAAGTGAAGAACAACCAGCAGGTTATTCTCAGTAAACAAGTATTTACTCCTTTGCAATTGAAACAGTTTCCAACGGCTTCCAATGCCATTAACACAAAGCTAAATGTGAATGATGTAATGAGCCGCAACGAAATATTGATAGTAACGTACAGCGTATCGTATAACTCAAATGGCAGTGTGATTGTGGTTGAAAACAACGAGGTAATGAGCAAAGAAACGGGCAAGGATAACATCAGCATTAAAATATAAAATGCGGCAAAAACAAAAACGCATGAATTAGATTTTCGATAACCTTCAAACCCTTTTTAAAAAGCAAATCATTTATCAACTCTTATTTCTCTTTTGCAATTGTGCTGTTTTTAACAGCACAATTTTTATTTGTGAAGAGTAGTTGTTTGTAACTTGCGCGCGGTTTTAATATTCTTATGTACCGTGCAGTAAAAACATATTTCACTTACCTCATTGTTTCCCTGGTGATGCTGCAGGTATTGAATCTTGGCTTGTATGCGCAGGATTTTGAAAACATAGCAAAAGATAAAAACGGCAACGAACCCAATATCATTAACTCCGTTACAGAATACATTGCCGAAGTAGTGATGCACAAAGAAAACGCGTTTCCTGAAAAGAAAGAATCGCCCAACCAAAGCAACAGCCACGATAATCTTATTAAGTTTCAGCCTTTTAAAATTACAATCAGCAGCAATTTTGACAAGTTGAGTTTGTTGGCAAAGGCCGAACATAAATACAACTCTTTTGTGCTTTCTATTTACACCAATTTCAGTCCTGATATTATAGCTCCGCCACCTAAGCTATTTGTATAATCCTTTCTTGTTAATCTTAATTTCATAAGCCGGTTGAATGCTGCTTTGCATGCATGTTTCTGTGTGTGTTGACAAGCACATAGCAAGCATTTCTTCAACACTACGGCTGCATTATTTTTTACTCTCATAATTATTTATACTGATGAATCTCTTTATGAGACCGCATTGGCTGACCGGCAAACTGTCGGTGGCACTGGTTTGTTTTTGCACATTTTTTTCTGCTTCAGCTCAAATCACCGATACGCTTTCTCTAACGCTACCACAGGCAGAAAAGATGTTTATTGACAGCAATTTGAATTTATTGGCATCCCGATACAACGTTGATGCAACAAGGGCTGCAGAGCTGCAGGCGCGTTTATGGTCGAACCCGGGTTTTAGTGTTGGTCATGCTTTGTATTCAGGCACATTGCATCAGTTTTTTCCGATAGGAAAAAACGATGAAACCTACGCCAGTGTTTCACAATTGATACTTCTTGCAGGCAAACGCAACAAACAAATCAAACTGGCAGAAGCTAACACGGCACTTACCGAATACCAGTTTTTTGATTTGCTGCGAACCTTGCAATATGAGCTGCACAGTAGTTTTTACAACATTTATTATTTGCAGCAATCAGCTAAAATTTACACTGCCGAAATAGCTGCGTTGCAACAAATTGTAACCGCTTTTCAGCAACAGCAGGGCAAAGGCTACATTGCACAAAGCGAGGTAGTGCGCATTCGGGCTCAACTCTACAGCTTTACGAGTGAGTACAGCCAACTCATCAACCAGATAACCGATTTAGAAAGCAACCTGCGTTTACTGGTTCGCATGAAGCCAACAACCTTTATTAATCCTTCAGCAGATTCAACACAAATTGAGCAGCTTGATCCTTCGCGTTTTTCTCTTGCCACCTTGTTAGATTCGGCTTATCATAACAGAACCGATTTAGCCATTGCACGGCAAAATACGAGCATCAACCAACTCAATTACAATTATCAAAAAGCATTGGCAGTTCCCGATTTATCGGTGTCGGTTGGTTATGATGAACAAGGTAGTTTTTTGAACAATCTGGTGTCTGGCGGGCTTGGTATTGACATTCCCATTTTTAACCGCAATCAGGGCAATATCAGGCAGGCAAAAATCATGATACAAAACACTCAGGCTTTGCAAAAGAACACAGAAGAAACGGTGGCTGAAAATGTATCGAATGCACTGCAGAAAGCGTATGTGCAGGACAAGATGTACAAGAGTATTGATAAATCGTTCATGGGTAGCTTTAAGCATTTGCTTGATGAAGTGATTATCAATTATCAGCGGCGCAATATCAGCTTGCTTGAGTTTCTGGATTTCTATGATTCTTTCAAGCAAAATACACTTCAGATGAATGCTGTTGAGTACAATCGTGTACAGGCATTTGAAGACATTAATTTTTACACCGCAACTAACTTTTATTAAGACTTTTTAAAACTTTTTTATATGAACAAAAAAAGTAAACCATTCCTATACACAACGTTTGTTTTTGCTCTTTTTTTTGTTTCTCTTTTTCTTTTTTCCTGCGGAAAAAAACAACAAACCACCGAGGAAAGACAACCTTACGTAATGCCTGATTCATTATTTAAAACTCTGGTAATTGACACTGTAAAACAATGCCAGTTGGTAAACGCGATAACGCTTACCGGGCAGGTTGATTTTAACCAGGATAATGTGGTGAACATTTACCCATTGATAAGCGGCAACATTCAGAATATTACGGCTGCATTGGGTGATTATGTACAAAAAGGTCAGACGCTCGGCATTATAAAAAGTACAGAAGTAGCAGGTTACAGCAACGATTTGATCAATGCCGAAACCTCTCTTTCTGTAGCTGAAAAAAATCTGGCAAAAACAAAAGATATGTATCGCGGCGGATTGGCTTCCATGCCCGATTCGCTGGCAGCAGAAGCGGCTTATCAGCAAGCCAAAAGTGAGTTGAGCCGTGTACGCGAGGTGCTTAACATCAGTGGCGGCAACAGCGGTTCAGGTGTAGTAAAATCACCCATCAGTGGATTTGTTGTGCAGAAAAATGTAACGAACAATACCTCCATTCGCGCCGATAATGGCAGTAGCTTATTTACCATTTCCGACCTGCACAATGTTTGGGTTTGGGCGAATGTATATGAATCGAATATCAACAACATTCATCTTGGCGATGAGGTTGATATTACAACGGTCTCTTATCCCGGTCGTGTGTTTAAAGGCAAGGTTGATAAGATGATGAACATGCTTGATTCGGGAAGTAAAGTAATGAAAGTTCGTATTGTGCTCGACAATCCGGATTATGCTTTGAAGCCGCAAATGTTTGTAACTGTTACGGCTACCAACCAGGAAAACAAACAGGCATTGTGCATCTCTTCGCACGCTCTTATTTACGACAATAGCCAGTATTATGTGTTGGTGTACAAAAGCAGGAAAGATATAACCATCACGCCGGTTGATATTATCAACACCATTGGCGACAGAACCTACATTCAGTCGGGCGTTCAGCCGGGGCAACAGCTTGTGGCTTCACAGGCTCTGTTGATTTATGGTGACCTGAACGATTAATTCTTCTTTTATCTAAAAACATTCTGTTATGATTAAAACGTTGAAAAAGGTAATTGCTTTTTCACTTAAAAATAAATACTTCATCCTTTTTGCTGCTTTGCTGTTGATAATAGCCGGTATCATCACGTTCGAAAACATGCCCATTGAGGCGTTTCCGGATGTTACCAATACAGAAATCAGCATCATCACGCAATGGCCCGGAAGAAGCGCCGAAGAGGTTGAAAAATTTGTAACGATACCGATCGAGATTGCCATGAATCCGGTGCAAAAGAAAATCAGTCTTCGTTCAACCAGCATTTTTGGATTGAGTTACATCAAGCTATTTTTGAAGATGGTGTGATGGATGCACAGGCCCGCCAGCAGGTAATGAATTTATTGCAAAACGCAACATTGCCCATTAATGTACAGCCTTCTGTTCAGCCGCCTACCGGACCTACCGGCGAGATTTATCGCTATACGCTGGAAAGCAAAATACGCGATGCAAGAGAGCTAAAAACGATGCAGGATTGGGTGGTTGACCGGCAATTGCGCTCGGTGCCTGGCGTGGGTGATATTACGGCTTTTGGCGGCAAAACAAAAGCTTATGAAATTCAGGTTGACCCCGCAAAACTGGCTTCCATCGGGCATTACGCCGCTGGATGTTTTTAACTGCCGTGCAAAAAACAAACATCAACATCGGCGGCGATGTGATTATTCAAAACAACCAGGCTTTTGTAGTGCGCGGCATCGGTTTGTTGAATGACATTCAACGAAATTAAAAACATCGTAATTGAAAATATCAATGGTGTTCCATTATTGGTGAAAGATGTGGCGCGGTGCAAATTTCCAATATACCGCGTTTGGGTTGGGTAGCACGTTCCAATGCGTTAACAGACAGCACAAGCGGCAAGCGAACGATTACTGATGAACCTGATGTGGTAGAAGCCATCGTTGTGATGCGTAAAGGCGAAAATCCTACTCAGGTAATCAGCGCGATGAAGAAGAAAATTGAAAAACTGAACAACAGTGTATTGCCCGCCGATACACAAATTGTGCCTTATTATGATCGCGACGGATCTGATAGATTATGCAACACACACTGTCCTTCACAATTTGGTGGAAGGCATATTGCTGGTAACCCTGATAGTGTCGTTGTTTATGTTCAACTGGCGCACCACGCTCATCGTTTCTATCATTATACCACTGGCTTTGTTGTTTGCTTTTATCTGCCTGCACCTGATGGGAATGAGTGCAAATCTGCTTTCGCTGGGCGCCGTTGATTTTGGTATTATCATAGATGGTGCCGTGGTGATGGTGGAAGGTATGTTTGTGGTGCTCGATCACAAAGCTGCCGATATTGGCATGGAGAGGTTTAATAAGCTTAGCAAGCTGGGTTTGATAAAGCAAAACGGCGCTCAATTGGGTAAGGCAATTTTCTTTGCAAAGCTCATCATTATCACCGGTTTGCTTCCCATTTTTGCCTTTCAAAAAGTAGAAGGCAAAATGTTTTCGCCGCTGGCTTACACGTTGGGCTTTGCTTTGCTAGGCGCATTGATTACAACACTTACGCTGGTGCCTGTTCTCATCAGTCTTTTGCTAAAAAAGAACGTGCATGAAAAGCACAATCCCATTCTTCATTTCCTTACCCGATTCATGCTGGGCGGGTTCATTGCTGCATTCAAACGAAAAGAAGTAGTAGTAATTGTATCATTTATTTTAATGGCGATAGGTTTATTTTCATTCAAATTTTTAGGTACTGAATTTTTGCCTGAATTAGATGAAGGATCCATCTGGCTTCGTGTGCAAATGCCATATAGTATTTCGCTTGATAAATCGGTTCAGGTATCAACACAGGTTCGCCAGATTTTAATGCGGTTTCCGCAGGTAAAATATGCTGTTTCGCAAACTGGCCGGCCGGATGATGGAACCGATGTGGCTGGTTTTTACAACAACGAATTTTCGGTAATGCTGTATCCTGAAGGCGACTGGAAACCGCACATTACAAAAGATGAACTGATAGATTCTATGAGCCAAAAGCTATCTGTTATTCCGGGTGCATCGCTTAATTTTTCGCAACCCATCAGCGACAATGTGGAAGAGGCCGTATCCGGTGTAAAAGGCTCTATCTGTGTAAAAATTTATGGTGATTCATTAAACTATATGGAAGAGAAAATAAACGATGTATATAATATTTTAAAAGGTGTGAATGGAATCGCCGACTTCGGTGTGATTCATAATATTGGTCAGCCTGAACTGGATATAAATCTCGATCAGCAAAAGATGGCGTTGTACGGCGTAGCTACGGCAGATGCCAATGCCGTGATTGCCATGGCAATCGGTGGTAAGTCAGCTTCTACATTGTATGAAGGCATTAGGACATTCGATATCCGCATCCGGCTGCCGGAAGAATTCAGAAAAACGCCTGACGATATTGGCAATCTTTTGGTTCCCACAGAGCGGGCTCGAAAGTGCCGATCAAAGAAATTGCCAACATCTCTCAGAAAACAGGGCCATGCCTGATTTTCAGAGATGACAATGAACGGTATTCTGCTCTGAAATTTTCAGTACGCGGAAGGGATATGGGCAGCGCCATTGCCGAAGCGCAGCAGAAAGTAGATAAAAAGGTAAAACTAAAACGCGGCTATGAAATGGTATGGCAGGGTGATTTTGAAAATCAGCAGCGTGCCGAAAAGCGATTAACACAGGTAGTGCCCATATCAGCTGCTGCTTATCTTTCTGTTGCTGTTTACCATGTTTGGAAATTTGAAAGATGCAGGTCTGGTGTTTTTAAATGTGCCGTTTGCTATCGTAGGTGGCATTCTTGCACTGCATCTTACAGGCACCAATTTCAGTATTTCTGCTGGCATTGGTTTCATTGCTTTTTTCGGTATTTGTATCCAGGATGGAGTTTTATTGATTACGGTATTTAAACACAATTTAGACAATGTAAAAGGGCAGCCTGGCTCACTTTACACAGCCATAAAACTGGGCGTGCTTTCAAGAATACGTCCTGTGATGATGACGGCATTGATGGCAGCAATCGGTTTGTTTCCGGCAGCCGTATCGCATGGCATTGGTTCGGAAAGCTCAAGGCCATTGGCAAGGGTTGTAATTGGTGGTATTTTATGCGCCATGATTTTTTCGTTGTGGGTGTTTCCGCTCATCTTCGGATGGGCTTATCGCAAGGTAGATTCGCAGCCTTACGAATACCAGGGAACTGATAATGCTAAGTAAGAGATGAAGTAAAATGGCAGATAGTGAATGAACGAAAACAATCTTTGTTTTCGCTCATTTTTTGGCAAAAACAAACGTATTACAATGAATCAAAAAGATACGAAGGCTGATGCTTTACCGGAAAGTTGCACGAGTTGGCGATGAAGCAATATTGATTCGCTTTCTTTTGTAACTGTTGCAATAAACCTTCATCTGCTGAACCTGCGATGGTGATTTGCGGTTGTAAAATCACTTCTGTAAAACGCCCGCTTCCATCGGCTTCGGTTTGCATGGTTCCGGTAGCTTTATCAATATAAGCCGTAACAACAATGCCGTTCACTGCGCACAAATGCAAATACCAAAGCATGTGACAGGAAGAAAGAGCGGCCACCAGCAATTCTTCAGGATTGTAGCGTGTTAGGTTGCCATGATACGAAACCTCTGACGTGCCCGGTATCACTGGCTTTCCGCTTACTTCAATAGTGTGGTCACGCTCATACGCATTGTAGCTTTTTGTTCCTTCACCCTTGTTGCCAGTCCAGGTAATGATAAGATGATAATGATGATTTTTCATGCAAAAACAAACTTTGTAATTGTAAATTTATGGTTTACCGAATGACGGCATCGGTTAATATCTTTTCATAGTTAAACAAAACAATAATTCATGCAAAAACAAAAAGCCCCGATGGAATTTAATCGCATCGGGGCTTTTTGTTTTTCTTGTTTAAGTTTATCGTTTAATGAACTTCACGTTTTGAACATTGTTGTTTTCGATCACTTTCAAAATATACATTCCTTTACTTAGGGAAGACGCCGGAATGGTAATGGTGTTCATTCCTTCACTTACCTGAGTACTTTGTGTTGTGAGTGTTTTGCCACTCATATCGCTTACCTGTAAAGTGATGTTTGCGCTATGCACGCTTTGCAATAAAATGCGAATGTTGCTATACACCGGATTTGGACTGATAACCAGCGTTCCGTTTGCAAGTATTGTTACAGAAACAACATTGGAATACGTAACAGAACCATCTTTACTTACTTCTCTCAAGCGATAATAAGACGTGCCTGTGAGCGGCTGCAAGTCAATGGTAGCATAGCTTTCAACATTTGCACTGCCATTGCCTTTGGCTGTTACGGTTTGCAGGTCGCTAAAAGTTCTTGCATCGTTACTTCTTTCCACAACAAAATGATCAGTATTGATTTCGTTGGTGGTTTTCCAGGCAACATTTACACTCTTATTTTGCAGTGCTGCATTAAAAGAAAGCAGTTGTACCGGAAGATCAGTCTGGCAAATAGAGATCTGGAAAAATTCGGATGAAGAATGAAGGCTAAAAGGTGTATTAGATGCCGATGGTATTGTTAATGCTGTTGCACTTGAAGTAATAGATGATAGACTAACACCCGCATCGTTCACAGCAAGAGAAGGGATGCCCGCAGCATCACCACAGATATTGTTGTTGTTATCAAACTTATAAATCAAACCTCTTGTAAAATAAGAGCCGCTTCTGCCATAACCTGCACCCGAAGCAGCAAAACCGCCATCAGCAGTAGGGATGATACCATCAAACTGAGGACCAGCGGTAGAATGATCGAGGTTGGTTCCGTTTAAGGTTTTTGTCCACGCAGTGCTGCCATCTGAATTTAGTTTTTGGAGAAAAGCATAAGTGGTATCTAATGATAAATCCAGGCTTCCGCTTTTTACAAAATAAGAACCACCGGCTATGTAACCCCCATCTGCGGTAGCTGCCAGCGCATAAGTTTGATTGCTGTTGTACTGGCCGGATTGCACAAAAGTTTTGCTCCATAAAGCATTGCCATTAACATCCAGCTTTCCTATCAACAATTGGTTATTGTTTATATTGCCTGTAAATGCAAGGCTGCCGTCTGAAGATTGCACAAGTGCTACCGGTGTAAAATTGCCGGTAGACAAACCAATTTGATTTGTCCACAAAAGGCTTGTACCATCCGGTGTTATTTTTAAAACGTTTGCACCGGTTTGGCTGTCAGAGGTTGATGCCAGTAAAACGTAATTACCATCATTGGTGGGTGTTATACCTACGATCTCATTCTCAGCAAAACCTAAATATGTTTTTACCCAAAGGGCATTGCCGCTATTGTCCATTTTTTGCACATAACCAGCTTCATATTCGTTGCCATCACTTGTTTCCATTACCTGGCCTACCAATAAAAATCCGGCATCAGAAGTTTGCACAATTTGATTTGCCGACTGGCAGGAATAGCCAGCAGGAAATGAGTATTCCTTTTGCCATTGCAGATTTAAGCTGGCATCTATTTTCAGCACAAAGGCAGAAGTATCAAACCCTGCCACAACAACGCCTCCATCGGTTGTAGTGATAACAGAATTGACGGAAGGATTGTAAGATGAAGCGGATGAAATACCGGGATTTGATAAAAGGCTTTTTTGAAAAAGCAAATTGCCTTTCGCATCGAATTTTGCCACGATGACCTCGGGTATAGTAAAAATATTATTAGTTCCTGCACCAACATAACTGCCATCACTTAACTGAGCCAGTTTGTTGATTTGAATGTAATTGCCTGAAGAATCAATAGCCGTTCGAAAAGTGGTCTGAGAAAATAAAGCAGAAGAAAGCAGGAGAAAAATACAGGTAAAGATATTTTTCATGTTGTTGGTTTTGGGCACAAGATAAATGAAAAAGTGCCAACATGAATAGTAGCTGTTTATTTCACTTATAAAATGATAGACAATGGATTGATACAGATATTTCTTCTTGAAAAGAAAAATTGTAAACATTACCTAACGAAGAAATATTTCAAAAATAAGTAGTACAAAAAAGCCTTGCCGACCAGAAAGTTGGCAAGGCTTTTTTACTGAATTTATTGTTTGATAAATTTTACAGACTGTACTGCATTGTTTTGAATCACTTTTAAAACGTATATTCCTTTACTTAATGAAGTAGCAGGAATATGAATCGTATTCATTCCTTCAATGATAGCACTCTTTTGTTTTGCTACAATTTTTCCGGTTATATCACTTACAACAAATATAGCTTGTCCGCTTGCTCTACTTTGCAATAAAACATGCAGATTATCATGTACTGGATTTGGACTGATGACCAGCGTTCCATTGGCAAGAACTGTTACTGAAACAATGTTGGAATAAGTAACTGCGCCTTGTCTGTCCACTTCTCTCAGGCGATAATAAGATGTGCCTTGCAATGGTTGTAAGTCAACAGTAGCATAGTTTTCAACACTTGCAGCATTGTTTCCTTTTGCGGTAATTTTTTGTAATGATGTGAACGTTCTTGAATCATCACTTCTTTCAACAACAAAGTTGTCTGTATTCAATTCATTGGTTGTTTTCCAGGCAACGTTCACCGTTTTGTTTTGCAAGTATTGCATTGAAGGAAAGCAGTTGCACTGGAAGTACGCTGCTGCACAAATCAATGCTATTAAGAGCTGTGGTTGTTGTTTGAACGAGGGATACAGTGTCTGGAGTTGTATAATAACTTGATGCACTTAAGCCATCAAAGAGAGCTGGTAGCGTAAAAGTTAAGTCTGTAACAGGATTGGTTGTATCTGAATCAAGATGACCGCAAGCATTAAAAGCGCTGTCAAACTTATAAACAACTATATCACTATTTGTAAGGTTTAAATTCCCAACATCGCCAGCAGCAGCAAATCCGCCATCAGAAGTAGGGATTACATTGAAGAAAGCCGATGTGGCACTATCACGGTATCGGAACGTTTTGTTCCATTGCCACATTCCATCTTTTCCCAATTTTACTAAGTAACTTATTGTTGTATTGAGATCTGCTGAATTAGGGTTGTTATAAGTACCAACAAGCACATAACCCCCGTCTTTCGTTTCTACCGGGCTTAAAATCGAGTTGTTCGCAGAAAAATTAATGTATTTTGTCCAAACAATATTTCCGGTAACATCTACTTTGCACAACGCTGATTTTCCATCATAAGAAGCTGTAAAAACAAAACCTGAATCGGATGTGGGAAAAACAGTATGAAAATGTATTGGCACAATGTTACCACCTGGGTCGTAAATTGGGGGTGGATTGATATTTTTTTGCCATCCGGAAGGAGAATCGCCGGTAGTGGGATATACAACTTTTAACATATACCACACCTCATAATACGAATACGATGAGTAATCACGAGAACTGCACAGCAAAACAACACCTCCATCTTTTGTGACAGTCATATCGTAAAGGGTAGATCCTGAAAATGAGGGTTGTAAACTAAATTCGACAACTGAATTTGGAACGTAGCTGCCGTCATTTCTTATTTTTAAAAAATAACCGAAGCCTATGTCACGTTGCTCAATAGTTCCTGCTATTACAAAACCATCATCTGGTGTTTGCACAATTTGCTGGGAAGATCTAAAACCCGCAGAAAAGTCATGCAATATAGGCGAATTGAGTGTGTAATTTAAAGCGACTGTTTCATTTAGAGAAGAATCATATTTAGCAAAAAAAATAGAGCCTGTTGCGGCGAAACCACCATCAGAAGTAGCAGTAATTGCAGTTATTGACATTCCGGTTGTCTTTTGAGCTACAATAGAACCTTTTGAGTTAAGTTTGACTAACAAAGGACCTGCAGCACTATCAAAACTCAATACTACATAACTGCCACCTTTTAATTGAATTATTTTTTGTTCATACGCTGTATGGTTTGAACAGGAAAGTACAGATTCAAAAGTGCTTTGTGCGGATGCAATCAAAGAAATAAAACAAAAGGCGAGTGTAAAAAATTGTTTCATTCAGAATTGGTTTTAAATAAGTGAAGAATGTTTGGTTGATTAGAGAAGTTTAGTTTATGGCATAACAGGCAGCTAAGTTAGATGAAAAACGATATGAACGAAATATCTTTAAAAAGATTCATGGAAACTTCTTAAACACGGTATAGCGCAGCAACATCTCAACAATGAGCAATGATAAAGCTGCCAGCAACCAGGGCATGTATTCATCGGTATAGCGGTTGTAAGTGGTTACCTGTATCTTCGATTTTTCAAGTGCGTTGATGCTTGCATAAATTTTCTTCAATGCGTTTTCATCTGTTGCATGAAAGTATTGTCCACCGGTGGTTTGCGCCAGTTGCTTCAACAAATCTTCATTAAATTCCAGCTTCTTTTTTTGTGTAACCGGGCCAAATGGCGAATCAACTGTTTCTTCAATTTCCTGTTCGCTGCCAACGCCAATCGTGTATATTTTGATGCCATACGTTTTTGCCATAGTGGCGGCAATATCGGGCGAAATAGTGCCACCAAAATCAACGCCATCCGTGAGCAGAATTATAATCTTGGTTTTGGTTTTATCGTTGCGAAGCCTGTCAACACTTGTTGCCAAACCGCTGCCAATGGCTGTTCCTTCATCCTGCAAATAACCGCTTTGTATATTGTTGATTTGACTCAATACCGCATTATGGTCAACCGTAATGGGACATAAGGTAAAGGATAAATTACTGAAGATAACAATGCCTATTCTATCGCCGGGTCGTTCTTCTACAAACTGCGTGGCTACTGACTTTGAGGCTTCCAAACGGTTGGGTAAAAAATCTTTTTCCGTCATGCTGCCGCTAATGTCGAAGCACAATACAATATCAATTCCCTCGCCTTCATTTTGCTCTTCAGTAAACTTTGTTCTGGGTCGCGCCAGCGCAACAATTAAACACAGGATAGCAAGGCAGCGCAGCACAAAAGGAAAATGAAAAAATACATTTTTAAAGGTGCGCGGTTGTTTAATAAAATGCGTGGTAGTAATGAGCAAAGCCGCGCTGTTGTTGCGGTTGCGGCGAATGTATTCGTAAATAAAAATGGGCAAAACAAAAAGCAACGTGAACACCCAAGGATGCGCAAACTCGATATGTTGAAACCAGTTGTTAAGCATGTTGCGGTGTGTTGCTTTGCAAACGATGATAAATATTTTGGATGCCTCCCTTAGCGGTATTGATGTCCGTTATTTTTTGCGATTCATCAGGCTGATATTTTGCAAACTTTACTGCATTCATGAGTCTGAGCAACTGATAAAATTGCGTGCGCTCATCGTTCTGTAAATAATGATTCAGTTGCAACATCAGTTCATCGCTGGTTGATTGCAATGCCCGTATGTTTAACTGATGCTGAAGAAACGTGCGGCAAATTTCATCCATCTTCGTATAAAAGATAGTGGAAGAGGGGTTTTGTTTTTGCAGTAAATTCAATTGTTCAATCGCCGTTTCATATAACGAGCGTGCAGCAATCAGCGGCACTACTGCCGGTTTTTGTTTTTGCTTCTTTTTAAAGAAAACAAAATACAAAATGATAGCTGAAAAAATAACGAGTGCAATGACCAATGCAATCAATAAATAGTTGGGCTTTACTTCAACATCAATGATGTCTTTCAACGGGTGATAAGCCTTCAGGTTGCTGATATCAACCGGCAATACCTGCAAGGTTAATTTGTTGGCAAACAGGCTGTCTTTTCTTTCGCCCCCTTTTTGTACTAAAACAAAAAGTGGCGGCAATTGCCATGCGCCCGAATCGAATGAAGTAAGCGTTATCGTTTGCATGTACGACAGCGTACCGTTTATGGTAAGCGTATCAATCGGCGAACGCTTTACAACTTCGATATGATTAGCTGTATCAGGAATAGCAAACCAACGGCTCAGAGATGCAGTTTGTGGATTAAGGCCATCGGCTTTTAGTTCAAGCGTTATTTGTTCGCCCAATACAATTTTATCTCTGTCAATGGTGGCTGAAATAGACTGAGAAAAAGAGGCAAAAACAAAACCGCATAAGCAACAAGAAAAGAGAAAGGAGCGAAGAAGACAGATTTTTGATTTTTGATTTTTGATTTGTGAACGATTGCCTATTGCACCTTGACTCTTGCCTCTGGATTCTCGAGCCTTGTCTCTTGTTCCTTTTTTCTTGTCTCTTGAATCTTGCATCTTCCTCATGCTCTGCGGATAAAAAATTGCTGCAATATTTTTACATAATCTTCGCCGGTGGCAAGCTGAATCAAATCAGCACCGGCATTACGAAACGTAGATTTGGCATCATCTATAATTTTATGGAATTGTTTGTTGTATTGCAGCCGAACATAAGCATCGTTCGTATCCAGCCAAAGCATGTTGCCGGTTTCAGCATCGCGCACCTGCAGCAAGCCAACTTTCGGCAATTGTTCATCGCGCCGGTCGTAAGCCTGAATGCCAATAACATCGTGCTTTTTAGCAGCAACGCGCAATGCATCTTTATAACCTGCATCAGCAAAATCGCTCAAAATAAAAACAATGCTTTTGCGCCTTGAAATGCTGTTCGCAAACTGCAGCGCTTTTACAATATCAGTAGTGCAGGAATGCGAGTTGTATTGCAACAGTTCACGAACCATATACAACACATGATCGCGTCCGCCTTTTGCAGGAATAAACTTCTCAACTTTATCGCTGAAGAAAATCAAACCGGCTTTATCGTTATTGTTAATGGCCGAAAAAGAAAGCACAGCGCATATCTCAGTTAGTAAATCTTTTTTGGTTTGCTTATAGGTTCCAAACAAACTACTGGCGCTCACATCTACCAGTAAGTACACGCTTAACTCACGCTCTTCTTCAAACACTTTGCTATAGGTATGACCCATGCGGGCAGATACATTCCAATCAATAAACCGGATGTCATCACCATGTTGATAATCGCGCACTTCTTTAAACGCCATGCCTCTGCCTTTAAACGCCGTATGGTATTCACCCGTAAACAAATGATTGGTCAATCGCTTGCTTTTGATTTCCAGTTCACGGACTTTCTTGATGAGATCTGTTGAGTTCATTGGAGTTGACAGATGTTAGATGACAGTTGACAGATAAGGCAAACTATTTCAGATCCGTTCTTTGTTCGTATTTTCTGATTAATCCATTCAGCATCCTTACCACTTCATCAATTTTATTCGGAAAGATTGAGAAGTCTTGCTCAGTAATGATTTCAACCATAACAGCAATGATTAATAACGTTTCTAATTCATATAAAGAACCTCTTGCAATATGTAAAAAATGAATCGTATCTTTTTTATAATTCCTTCCAATTCCTTCTGCAATGTTGGATGGAATAGAAACCACTGCCCGCTTGATCTGTGATGTTAAAGCAAATATTTCCTCCTTCGGATATTTCCTTGTTAAAAGATAAGTTTCTTTTACCAATTGCATGGATTGTTTCCAAACTTCTAAATTTTGATAGGACGTCATAAACTTTCAGGAATTAAATTGTTTTTATGTATGTCATCTCTACTCTATCATCTGTTAACTAAATCACGGCACTTTCACCACTCTTACAATATCGTCTATAATTTGTTCCGACTTTACATTCTCAGCTTCAGCTTCATACGTTAACCCAATGCGGTGGCGCATTACATCTTTACAAATGGCTTTAATATCTTCAGGTATTACAAAACCTCTGCGTTGCATATAAGCGTGAGCTTTCGCAGCCAGTGCAAGGTTGATGCTCGCACGTGGCGAGCCACCATACGCAATAAGGTTCTTTATTTTGCCTAAACCAAACTCATCGGGGTAGCGCGTGGCAAACACAATATCAATGATATACTTTTCAATTTTTTCATCCATATACACTTGCCTTACGAGGTTTCGGGCAGCTATAATTTGTTGGGTGGTAATGACCGCATTTATTGTTGGTGCAGCTTCGCCCTGCACTTGCTGACGAATGATTTGTTGCTCTTGCGCACGGTCGGGATAACCCACAATTACCTTCAGCATAAAACGGTCAACCTGCGCTTCGGGCAGCGGATATGTACCTTCCTGTTCCAATGGATTTTGCGTAGCCAATACCAAAAATGGCTCTTCTAATTTAAACGTATGCTCGCCAATGGTTACCTGTTTTTCCTGCATCGCTTCCAGCAAAGCACTTTGCACTTTGGCGGGAGCACGGTTGATTTCATCAGCCAGAATAAAATTAGCAAAAATAGGACCTCTGCGAACCACAAACTCGTTACGTTGCTGGTTGTAAATCATGGTTCCGATAACATCGGCAGGCAACAAATCGGGCGTAAATTGTATGCGGCTGAAATGAGCCTGAACTGCCTGGGCCAGCAGTTTAATGGTAAGCGTTTTAGCCAGGCCAGGCACGCCTTCCAGCAGTACATGACCATTGCTTAACAAACCAATGAGCAAGCGGTCAATCATGTATTGCTGACCCACAATTACTTTGTGCATTTCATTGCGTAGCGCATCAATAAATTGGGCTTGTTGCGCAATGGCTTCATTCAGCCTGCGAATGTCTTCTCCCGTTTGCATGTGGTGTTTATTCGTTAATATACAAAGTAAAGGTTCGTTAGGGTGAAATAGGCAGGCATAATAATTTTTTCTAATTATTTTAGGAAGAAAAAATCAGCGATGTTCATATTTACTGAAACACAAAGCCACAATGGAAACATAGCTTTTACATCGTATTTCTCTATCTTTTTCCTTTCTATAATCCTATGTGGTTCTTTATGTTTTGCTATAGTAAAAAGTAAATGTTTAAGCCGGAATGCCTTCTTCTTCTTTTCCCTTTTTACTTTCGCCATTTATTTTATGAACATAGTGATAATAAAATACAACGCTGGCAACACACAATCTGTTTTGTATGCATTGGAACGGATAGGTGCTTCTGCGGTTGTTACCGATGATATTGAGCAAATACAAAGCGCAGATAAAATTATTTTTCCGGGCGTTGGCGAAGCGAGTACGGCAATGAATTATTTGCGCCAAAGAGGTCTGGATGAAGTAATCCGCAATCTTACGCAACCTGTGCTAGGCGTGTGTTTGGGAATGCAGCTCCTATGCGCTCACAGCGAAGAAAACAATACAAAATGCCTTGGTATTTTTACCGAGGAAGTAAAACGTTTTGCACCGCAAAGCGACGAAATAAAAGTGCCTCAAATTGGCTGGAACGACATTTACAATTTAGAATCCTCCTTGTTTCAAAATATTGCCGAAAACAGCTATTGTTATTTTGTACACAGCTATTATGCGTCGCTGGGCAGCCATACCATAGCAATGGCCAATTATGTTCAGCCTTATAGCGCTGCTTTACAAAAAGATAACTTTTACGGCGTGCAGTTTCACCCCGAAAAAAGTGCGGAAGTAGGAGAGAGGATGTTTAAAAATTTTATCGAAAAGATATAAAAGGGAGTTTGTTTTTGCAGGATAACAGCAATTACGCTTTCCCATTACTCGCTGTCCACAGTAACCGAAATCACAGGTTTGTAAGTTGATTGAATATTTATGTCTCCGGCTAAATTTGTTTATGCTTTGGATGGGAAAACAATATTTGCCAAAAATGAATTGTTCTTCACTTCTTTTATTTTAGATTCAGCAAATGCGTAAAACATGAACGACTCTTTAGAAAAAACGATGGAAGAACTAACACACAGAATAGCAATCGGTGAATTAATCAATAGGTATTCTCGCTTTGCTGATAGGCGTGAGCCACAAAAGCAGGCCGAACTTTTTACCGAAGATGGAACCATAGAAATTTATCATGGTGAACCGGGTAATAATAAGCCCGATGCCTTATTACGTGGAAGAAAAGAATTGGCGGCTGCTTTTGAAGGGCTGAAACAATATGATACTACTTATCATTTGAATGGACAAAACACCCTTCAATTGTTAAATGATTCTGCAACCGGAGAAGTGCATTGTCTATCGCATCATTTATGGGCGGAAAATGGAAAGCGAATGCTGATGATAATGGCTATTCGTTACTACGACACTTATATTCATAAGGATAACAACTGGTTTTTTGGGAACCGAAAGCTTATTATTGATTTCATTGATAAACGACTTTCAACCTGAATAATGATACCAGGCGATGGTAAAAACGATCTACATTTCTTACGAATAAAAACTATCAAACGAACTATCAACTGTCAAACAGTTTTTCATAGAGTTTTACAACATCGAAATTGCCGCAGGAAATATTTTCGCTTTTACTCAACATCAATCAGGTGGCTTTTGTTTTTACCGATATTTTCTTGAATCCATCTCTGGCATCAATCTTTCTTCTTCTTTACAAAAAGAAACCAGCATGAAATATAGAACCTTAGCCGCCATCGGCGAACAACTCTCCGCCATCGGTCTTGGCTGCATGAGCATGAGCCATGCTTACGGCACGCCCGACGATGATGAGTCCATCAAAACGCTTCACCTTGCGCTCGACCTCGGCATCAACTTCTGGGATACCGCCGATGTTTATGGCAGCGGTAAAAACGAAGAGTTGATTTCGAAAGTTCTTGTTCCGAACCGAAGCAAAGTGTTCATTGCTACCAAGTTTGGCTTTACGCAGTCGCCCGGCGGGAACATGACATTTAACGGCTCGCCGGCCTACATGAAGACCGCCATCGAAAACAGCCTGCGCCGACTCCGTATCGAAACAATAGACCTCTACTATGCGCACCGTATTGACCCTAACATTCCCGTCGAAGAAATGGTAGGTGCAATGGCAGACTTAGTGCAGCAAGGCAAAGTGCGCTATCTCGGCCTCTCCGAAGCCTCTGCTACCTCCATCCGCCGTGCCCATGCTGTCCATCCCATCAGCGCTGTGCAAAGCGAATATTCCCTGCTCACCCGCGATGTAGAGAAGAGTGTACTGCCTGCCTGCCAGGAACTCGGCATTACGTTAGTTCCTTTCAGTCCGTTGGCCCGTGGCCTTATGACCAACACGCTCAACCTTGCAAATCTTCCCGATAACGATTTCCGCAAAAAGCTGCCCCGCTATGGTGGTGAACATGCCGAAAACAACGAGCACTTAGCCGCTGCCTTTGCCAACCTGGCAAAAAGTATCGGTTATTCTGCTGCACAACTTGCGATCGCATGGGTATTGGCACAAGGCGACAATATCATTCCCATCCCTGGTACGAAAAAGCAAAGCAAGTTGCAGGACAATGCCGGCAGCGTGGACGTACAGCTTACACCTGATAATATGCAGCAAATAGATGATCTGCTAAAGCAATATCCCAATGTTGGCGACCGCTACGACGAAGGCAGCAAAAAGATGGTGGATCGGGAAGGATAAATTGCCATACATTATAAAGCAGATAAGAATAATACCGGAATAGGCTCTTAGAATTTTGCCTTTATTTCGTCGAAGTTTGTGAAGAACGCAACAAGGGTAGAAAAGTACCGTAAATCGAAGAGAGGATATTGGGAAATTGTATTGAAATGGAATAAAACGAAGTTTAGTTTTACACGATTTTTATTGACTCGGGTGTGATGGAAAGATGTGAGATCCTAAAATTGTATTCGCTTATATATTGCTTGTAGCTTGTTATCCTGCGGCATAAGATTTGGCTTTTGTAATGTTCAATCAAAAACAAAATCGTTCAGCTTTAAATAGGAACAACGTTTGTTTTTGCACGAATAATCAGATGAACATGATAACAGAAGAAGAGATAAAAAGCAAGCAGCAATTGGTGTTGGAAGTGCACGAACGATTATCGGAAATATACGGAAGCGGTATCAAGTATTTTCATGATTTAGACCCATTAAGCGAACTGGTATCATCGCTTTTATCACATCGAACTAAGAACAGAGAATCAGCAAAAGCATACGCCAATTTAATGCAAACTTTTGGCACCTGGGAAGCCGTGCGCGATGCACCTGCCGCAGAAGTAGAAGCTGCCATACAACCTTGCACCTGGCCCGAACAAAAAGCACCGCGCGTACAACAAGTATTACGGATGATAACCGAATTAAAAGGCAGTTTATTGTTAGACTTCTTAAGTGAAATGAGTGTTTCTGCTGCAAGAACCTGGTTAGAACAATTGCCCGGTGTGGGGCCGAAAACAAGTGCTGCGGTAATCTCGTTTAGCACTTTGCGCGGGAAAGCTTTGCCGGTTGATTCGCATCATTTTCGAGTAGCAGTAAGGTTGGGTATTATTGAAGAAAAAATAGGCGAAACCAAAGCCAACCGCGTGCTGGAAGCATTGCTGCCAGCGGGTTTTACGGCGCAGGACGTGTACGACAATCATCAGCTCATGATGAAGCACGGGCAAAAAATTTGTTTGTATTATCATCCGGCCTGCAGGCAATGTGTGTTGTTGGATCTTTGCCCTACGGGAAAGAAAAATTTGGAGAAAGAACCTTAGTGTTCTTTGAAGCAAATAAACTCTTTCACACCTGAAACAAATCGAATCAATGCAATAACAGCCATTGCATTGATTCATATCTCCACATCTTTTATAGTTTCATTCTACTTTAAAAGCATCCAATGCCTTTGTAGGCCGGCCATTATCGCCCCATGCGCTCAAGCCATAATGGCTCCAGCTTCTCGCACCTTCGGGTTCCCAATAAATAACTCCCAAACCTTTTCCATTGGGTACAGCTTTTACTTTTTTTATAACCGCCACCAGCATATCGTACGTGTTTTGCGCTTTAAAGTCTTCGCCACCTACTTCAACCACCATTACCTCTTTGCCATAACGCGCTGCCATGTCCTTCAGATTATTTCCCAAATCATCAATGGACAAAGTATAATCAGGATTGCCCGGTAGCCAATAAGGATAATAAGACATACCAATTACATCGAACTTTGCATGATGAGCCGTGGCACTGTCAAACCAGGTATGGAAGCGTTGGTTATTATTGCCCTGGTCTACATGCAAAATTACTTTGGTAGAAGGGCTTACGGCTTTAATGGCGGCATAGCCCTCATTAATCAATTGCGCCAGGCTATCCCAGTGTTTTGTACTGCCTTCAGGATACATCATACCGCCCGCCGTTTCGTTGCCTATCTGTGCCCATTCCGGCGTTATACCCTCGTTTTGCAAGGCTTGCATTACATCTTTGGTATAGTTGTACACATCGGTAAGCAATTGGGGAAAAGGATGTCCCTCCCAGGCGGCAGGTTTCTTTTGTTTACCCGGGTCAGCCCAGCTATCACTGTAATGAAAATCAATCATTACGCGCAATTCCCCAATTTTTAGCGCGAACCGCCATAGCCACAGTTTCATCCTTACTATTATGACCGCTGGCGGGGTCGTTAGAAGGATTCACCCAGGTACGCAAACGGATGGTATTGATACCCTTGCTTTTTAATATTTGAAACACATCTTCCTTCACACCACTGTCGTTATAATACTGGTAACCAGAAGCTTCCATTTGTGGCAACCAGCCAATATCGGCACCTTTTACAAACGCATTGTTATTGTTTTGTTGTGCTATGGCCTGTGGTTGAAAAAAGATAAGAATAAAAAAAGAAAAAAGGAATAAGCTCAGGTGTTGAATGGTTATTTTCATAGGCTGCAATGATATGAAAATAGAGATGATAACAAATAAGGAGCCGGGTGCAGTTATGTTTTGTTTTGAAGGCAAAATTCTTAGGCTCGAACATCTTCTCTCAAAGAGGACGATGCATTATAATCAGATTATTTGCCACGTTCCCACGCCCACGCCACGTTCTTCGAGATATTAGCGCAGCGCATCTCGAAGAAGGGATAAAATGATTCTCCGAATCATTTCCTTACCAAGCCAATTTTGCAACTTCGTTTGTTTTTATTGAGATTTTCAACTTCATTGTTACATTGCACTATGCTTACAAAAGGCATCAATTTTACTATAGATGTAGAGATGGGAAAAACTGAGCTAATAAGCAATTCCTTTTCAATTAATAGCTTTACCACTCAAACCTTATTGTATGAAGTACAGAAAGTATCTTCTCTGTTTTCTATTTGTTATTCTTTCATTTCATACAAATGAAGGCACAGGAAGTTCCGGTGGTAAAAGAACCACATCATAAACCTGTTTTGGTAAATGAGTATGTACGTTTGCTGGATGTGCATCTTAACCCTGGTGATACGACCTTGTATCATGTACACCAAACACCCTCAGTTATAGTACCCATTTCAAAAACAACGACTGGGATTCAAAAGTGGGGTGAAGCGCCAGGAATACCTTCAACGTCATTGCCCGGCAATGTTGGTTTCGTGCATTTTGAAACCAACCCTGTAACACACCGGGTTTTTAATGCAGATAACAATGTATATCATGTAATGGATATTGAATTGGTAAAGAAAGAACCATCACCCGATTCCTGTGCTGCATGGCAGCAAGGCGGTGTTGAAACAGCAATTAATGAGAAGCTTGTTCGTGTTTATAAATTTGATGTTTCAAACACTTCATTGTTGCATGTTTCCGCAAGCTCTTGTGCCTATTTACTCATTTGTATTTCCGGTGAACTGAATGGGGGAAGTAAAAATATCAGAACAGGAGAATACGTTTTCTTTAATCCCAATACGCCACTCAACATCAGCAATCACCAAACAGAAAAGGCAAGTTGTGTTTTGCTCCAGTTGAAATAAGGCTGCCTTTTCTTCGCAACATCATCTTCAATAGCTTTCTGCGCATTGCCTATACCTCCTATAGCGTTTCCAACCGGCTTAATCTTTTAGCCGCTTCTCCATCGTGCGAGGGAATAAAAACGAGCGGGTAGTGTTTAGCAAAAGTCTTTACTGTATCATAAGTAGCCTTCGCCAGCCGGTTGCTCGCATTGTTGCCGGGGAAGGTTCCTCTTACCAACTGCTGCTGCGTGTAGCAGATATCGGCAGCAAAGAGAAGAAAACATTCATCGGTTTGCAGCAGCACAGAAGTATGATGCCAGGTATGACCGGGCGTTTCCACCCATACCATGTCTTTTGCCGCCGTAAGAAAGTGAGCGGCAGAGAATACATCATAGCGTTCTGTTATATCCACTAATTGCGGCGCAAACCATGAGGGATAGAGTTTGGGCAAATCACCATAAGGCTTTTGCCATTCTTTTTGGCTTACTAATATTGGCACATTGGGGAAGTGCGTTATGCCATCGGTATGGTCGAAATGAAGATGGGTAAGCACTACCGCCTTTACCTTTTCGGTAGGCAGGCAAAGCGATTCCAATTGTTTGTCTATCTCATCGTCTTGATTAACCGAGAAGCGGAACTGCGACCTGTCGAACCAGTTTGCTAAAAGCCCTGATGACTTGAAATAATCTTTGTCCGTAACGGCAGCTACTTCACCTGTATCAATGATAAAAATACCCTCGGGATGTTCTACCACCATTACGTGGATGGGCAGCCATTCTGTAAATTGTGTGTCCAGCACAAAGGAGGCAATCGCAGCGATACCAGCTCTTTTGTTTTCCCTGAAGCTATTTTTAACAGCTACTGCTCCGGTAGAGAGAAGATGAACGGTAACGGTTTGTCCGTGACTATAGAGACGGATAGTAGTGGTGCCAAACATAAGTTATAGGTACTGGTTTCTCTATCGGTCAGTTTCACTTACCGAACCGAAGTTTAAATAGCAAAGCATCTCGTGTTCTTTGTTGATTCAAGCATCGTCTTCTTTAAAGAAAGGTGCGACGAAAAAAGAGTTGTGCTCTTATAGCATCAATTCCTTAGCCGCTTCTTTTTGTATTCTTTTTTGCTTCCAGTGATACCATTGCTGCGGCACCGTTTTTTTCATCAGCGTATCTATGTTTCGCATACCTGCCACATTCCACAACCCTTTCAGTTTACCGCTGATGGTATTGTCCATTGCCCGCAGGCTCATGGCAAAACCGCTTTCGAGGTATTCCATGTGGTGCCAATAGCCACTTGGCATAAAGAGCGTATCGCCATGGTTCAGTATCAAATCATATCCCTTTGCCAGCGTTAATGCCGGAAACTTCTGTGTATCTACCTTACTCCGCTTCTCATCATAATAATTACTGAAATCAGCCAGACTCAGCACTTCAAATGGCTTGCGGTATAGCTTATACTGCTCGGCATTAGGAAACAAGAGCACCCGCTTTCTGCCTATAAACTGCGTGTGAATAAGATGGGGCATATCAATATCGAAGTGCATGTGCGTGATAGAACCTTCGCCACCGGCAAATAGGGAAGGCAATGCTTTCAGAAATCCTTTTACATAGTTGGTTGGCCATGTAAAGTCTTGTCGTAGCTGCGGCGCATGGCTAAAAATATTGAAGAAGAAAATGCGCCATTGCGCAGGCCCTTTGCGTATCATATCAATGTATTCGCCAAAAGTGGTATAGTCATCGGCTTTGTTGATGGGGGTATAAGCGTCGCTTTTTATATTGTTGTAAATGCCCAATTTTTTGCTGCCAGCTACTTCTTTCAAATAATCCCAGTTCCATTTGGTGCAGGCCGGCCAGGGCTTTGCGAGGTTGCGCATGATAACAGGTAGCTTCGGTTCAAAATAGTTTTTTTTAAAATCGGCAGGTGTTATATCGTCCACGATGTCTACCGGTTGAAGATGCATAGGTAATTTTGATAAAGGTAATCAAGTCGCAATTACTATGGCTTTCTTTTCTCTATTGGTTGGTGTCCTCACCTTAGGTGTCGGGAAGATTAAAAACGTTCAGTAAAGGCAAAGTGTTTGCAGGAAGAAATATGTACAAAAACAAACCTGCTCCGTAGGAGCTACTTGTTTGTAGCAGCTACATAGTTAAATGATCCGGCTATCCGGCTCCGATGGAGCCACGTGTTGATAAAGCCGACACAAAGAACACGCGAACCCGATCGGTTTAATACACCTTTACTTTTGGTGCAAAACCAAACATCCTCTCAACATGAATGGTGAGATCATCGAACAGAAACTTAAATGCGCAATGCACTTCGTAGTTAGGATATAGGTGATTTATAAATAATCGTTTGCTTATTTTGGAAATAACCCCGTTTGCAACATTACAATGACCGTTGCATAAACAATTCAACATCCTGTTCTATCCATTTTAATCAAATTCTAATGATAGCAATTAATAACACATTCTATCTTAGCGCCGCGAAATACAATACCGCATATCCAATATCATCCAATAATTTTTGATTTCATGAACCAGAACCAACCGGCTGCCAACGGCCCTACAACTGACGCAAAAAAAGAAGTGGCAAAACCAAGCGGAACCCGCTATGAAGACTGGATAGACGAAGTTGAACTGATGGCGAAATTCAAGGTTTCATCCCGCACCGTAGATTATTATGTTGCGAAAGGCATTTGCAGTTGTACCTATTACGGTGGCACAAAGTATTTTTACCTGCCCGGCATTATGCACTCCTTCGAAACAAATTATCGCTAAGAAGCTGTTTAAAATCTTGTTCTTCGAAGTGTTGGTGCAACGCACACGAAGTATGATTATAAAGAATCAACTAATAGCGAAGAATAGTAAGTTGAGATAAGGAGAAAGATATAATTCCTGCGTTATTTTTCTTTCAAAGTATTCTCCAATGCTGGGAAGAAAGGAATGCTATCCATTACCAATTCGTCAGCTTCATTTTTTACTGCCACAAACCGGATTTGAACGATTGCCGTTACGCGCGGTGATACTTTCTCATTGTTGTAGTGCGTATGGAACACATACCACAAAACACCATCCTTATCTCTTACAAAATCGCCATGCCCGCTGCCATTGATGCCAATCGTGTGCCGGCTCAGGATTGGATTGCTTTCGTACTTCTTCTACGGACCCGCAGGCGAGCAGGAAGTGGCATAGCCAACGGCATAATCAATATTGCGAAAATCATTGGCAGAATAAACAAGATAGTATAAGCCTTTGTATTTCAACACAGCAGGACCTTCAGTGACAGGCCAGCTTGCGCCAGTCGTATTTTCCCAGGGCTGCGTAGCACTAAAACATTCTTTCACGGTTTCGGGTTTGATGTCCGACAGATCATCTTTTAACTGAGCAACAAACAAGCGGTTGCCATTGGTGAGCTTTACAAAGTAGAGCCATTTTTTACCGTCATCATCAATAAAAATATAGGGGTCTATTTGTTTGGTTTCGCCACTTAAACAAGCGACCGTATGTTGCCTGAAAGGTCCGGCGGGACTACTGCTTTGCGCAATGGCAATGTGTTCATCAGCCGCATACGCCATGTAAAAGCTGTCTTTGTAATGCAAAATCTGCGGCGCCCAGAAGCCTTTGGCGCCATAAGCATCGCCTTTCGCTAAAGCATAACCGTTGGTAGTGCCTGATGGTCCTTGCCAGTTATGCATATCAGCAGAAGTGTACACAAAAAAGCCACTGTCTTTATTACCCTCGCCACCGGTACCATAGAGATAGTACATGTTGTGGTAATGAAAGATAGTAGGGTCGGCAAGAAACATAGCGTTTGCAGGAGGCAGGCTGTCAGTAATCGCTTCCTGTGTAGTGTGGGGTTGATACCGGAAGCTGGTAAATACAAGCAAAACAACACTAAGTGAAAAGGAGAGCTTAGCAATCATGTTGTAAAAATAATGTGTAATTAAATCCTGTTGCTTCGCTGTTATTGGTTGGCAAGAACAAGTAACTTGATATATGGGCTTTCTTATTCGGTTTATAATCCAATCCGAATGAGTCGTATCTGTTTTCGATTTTACAGGTTGTTTTATATAAACCGGAGATGGCTGAATATAAACCATACCATCCTTCCGTGCAAGCGTCCGGCTTGTGCTTTATATTTTAATAGTCCGCGTTCGCTCTGCAATTGTTATATCCTCCAACTATTATTTGCATCCGCCAATAGGAAATAGCGTAAAGCCAAAATATATAAATTGATTACTAAAGCCAGCCATGCATGCGAAGCCAATCGCCAAACCGGTCTATCCATGTATCTACGGGAAGGTGTTGCTTTTTCATCCCAAAGCCATGACCTCCGCGCTCATACACATGTAGTTCCACGGGCTGTTTAGCCGCCAGCCATTTACTGTAAATGTCTAAACTAATAGGTACCATGGCAAGCTCATCATCTGACGCTGCTACAATAAACGCTGGCATTGTATCTTTGGGTACTGCATTACTTATAATTCCTTTGCCGTAGGCATACATCGGTGCAATAAAATTAGGGCGGCTTTCCCCATCCCCATGATAGGCAACCGACATCGTTACACCTCCTCCTGCCGAAAAACCCATAAACCCAATCTTGTCCCGACTGATGCGGTACTCTGTTGCATGTTGGCGAACATATTTTACGGCTGCCAATCCATCCTGCATAGCAAGTGCCACCACGGGCATCATCAGCGAATCTAATGTTTTCATATTGTCGCTTCTTATCAATGTGGTATAGTTATTTTCGGGATGAGCAGGATCATCGTGCATCAAACGGTACTTGAGTAAAAAAGCTGTAATGCCTCTTTCGTTCAGCCACCTGGCTTCTGCAGTAGCTTCGAGATCTAACGCCAATCCATGAAAGCCTCCACCGGGTGCAAGGATAATAGCCGTGCCATTGGGTCTGGCAGCGGGGTAAACTATCAAACTTGGTTGGGATACATCTAAAACAACAGTACCAATGTCTGCATGGATTTCCTGTTCCTTCCAGTTCCACCCTTCCGAGCCGGGTGCTGTGCCCTTATACAATGGAATCACTTTCTGTGCATTCGCAACTACTACGGTACATAATAATAGCAAAAACAAAACTCTCTTCATAGCAGCATTTTATAGGAAAGGTAAAGAAGAATCCATTTTTGTTATGGATGCATAATAGATATTTTTCCATTTGAATTAGGGAGAATCTCCCTGAGTCAGACAAGGGTGGTTAAGATACCCGATGCAGTGAATTTTTAATCTGCAAGCTCTTTTGCTGTATGCAAAGTAGCAAACTGTTAATCAGGATATCTTTGTATTTTTTGTCACGGGATTCACTACATTCATCGAAGACAAATAGAGAACACAAGTCAATCAAAAGAATTATTGTTTTAATGGCTGATACGACATCCAATCAACCTCCAATGGGTAAGGATGCACCGGCTTTTCAATTGCAGCTTTATTGCCTTCTACCGCCCAGTTATTTGTATGCCAGAAGTTCATCCGGTAAAACGTAGGATGTTGGGGAATGCCGGTTTGCGAACCTTTATAATCCCATAATATCCATTTCTTTCCCGTCGTTGGGTTCAGCATCCACCAGGTAAGACGGTCGGCATTCCAATCGAAGCCATAAGTATAAAACTGTGAAGAAGCATCATAGCCCGGAATGGCAGACAAGGTCGCAGGTTCGTTTTGTGCACCCGTTAATGGCGTTCCTTCTCCGGTATATCCTTCTTTGTAAATGGTATTGTAGATGGTGCCGGTAGCCAGGTTTATCTGCCCGTCCTATTCGTTTAAGGTGCCCTTCAAAACCCGTCCATGTGCCAATATACACGATGGTAGGGTCTGCTACCAGCCATTCAAAATCTATTTCACTCAATCCATATACGCTATCCATATAGTAAGTAAAATAGCCAACCACCGCACCTGTATTGGGTTGTACATCTCTTACATTCGGCACTTTCAACCGTGCAGAATAGGTACCGAAATAGGTAAACTGCTTAGAGATGATTTCAGGTCCAATGCCTGCCCCAGCACTATCCGCAGGGTCTATTTTAAAAAGAAGAACTTTGGTGCTGGAATCGGTGCTGGAAGCAACGCCGGATTTCCATTTAAAGCTGTCTTTAGCTCCCGGTAGAGCCATACCTGAAATAAGCGGGTGCCGCACTGCTGAAATCTTCTCTAAAAGAAGGCGACAGCTTTGTTTTTTGTGCAAAAACAAAAAGAGGAATAGTAAAAATACAGTACAAAAAGAATATGCTTCATAAAAGAATAAAATAAGATTTTCATAATGATATGATGATTGCAGCAGCAGAGATTATCACTGTTGGTTTGTAGCTGATGGTTTTACTCCCGAAGGTATCGGTTGCGGTGTGGTAGTAGGCCCATGAACCGTTATCGTTCCGTTCTTCACCGTCATACGGTCAATAAACACCACTCTTTCATCTCCGGTTTTGGTTGTTCGGGCATGATACACACAAAACATCTCTTTTCCATCCGGCGAGTAGGTAATACTGTTGTGTCCTGTGCCGGATACGACGCCACCCTTATCGGTATTTTTTTGCAACACAGGGTTGTTTGCTGCCTTTGTGAAAGGACCTAAGGGCGAGGAGGAAGTGGCATAACCCACCGCATAATATTGACCACCAAAATAATTGGCTGAGTACATGATGTAATAAATGTCGTCTTTCTTAAACGTAACCGAACCCTCCGTCCAGCGGCGGTTGACTTCGTGTTCTGTTACTGACCGGCTTTCCCATTCAGACTGCTTATCATTGAGCTTTACCGGCGGGCGAAGCAATAACACAGGTTCGCCAATAACGCCCGAAAAGTCCCGTTTCAGTTCTACACCATACACCCAGCTTTCTTCAATTTCCTTGTACCAGCCCTTGTTCCGTGCCCAGTCTGCTATTTCACTTTCCACCGGGTGTTTATAAGCTACACGGGAATAATACAGATAAGCTTTGCCATCTTTGTCGAAAAACACATCAGCATCAATGGTAGGATATCCGGGGTCAAAAACAGGTTTGTTATTCAGATCAATAAATGGGCCTGTTGGCTTGTCGGCTACCGCTACACCAATGCGGAAATTTTCTTCTTCATTCGTTGGGTTTTCCTTCCATTGCGCACTGTAAAACAGGTAAAACTTTCCTTTTACTTCAAACACTTCCGGTGCCCAATAAGCACCATCCCATTTCGCATTGGAATTGCTCCAGCCATTTTTATTATCATGAAAATAAACCTGACCTTCCTTTTTCCAGTGTACCAAATCGGTTGATGAATATGCGGCAAAACCTTTATCAGCGCCACCGGTGCCATACATGTAATACATATTTCCTGTATGCAAAACATACGGGTCGCCCAGCTCTACAGATAATGGATTTGAAAAAGTTGTGCCTGTTTGAGAAGCAACTTTCGTTGGCTGAGCTGCAAGGTTTTTGTATAAAAACAAAACGACCGGAACGGACAACAGGTGCAGGATAATTTTCATGGTAGCAATCGCCTTTGCTATCAACAAAAATAGGGTAAACATATAAGCGTTCAACCTTCAGTTGATTAATCATTCCCGACAAAGAAAGAATAGAATTTATACTTATCGCCCTTGATACAAACAAGCCATTACTACTTATCATTTTTTGGTATTTGCAGAAAGATAATGGAACAGTGTTTTAAATATGGCGCAACGGTTTCGACAGTGAGATGCAAATCAGGAGAGGTGGCCGGAAAGCGAAAAAAGAGGCAAAACCAAATGCCATGAAGAAGCTCTGGCTTTAGATATGGGAAGCTAAATAGCTGAACAGAATTACCGGACATATAAGTGAGTGATACAACGAACGCTGAAGAGAAAGCCTGCCGCCGGTTAAATTAAAAAAGGAACAATTACTAAATCAGCAATTGTTCCTTTTCCCAAACTTATTTAGAACTTTTATATTGTTCGTCACTTACTTTCTCTATCCACTCAACTACTTTTCCATTCAGGTTTTCCTGTATGGCAATATGCGTCATACCAGTTGTTGCGGTTGCACCGTGCCAGTGCTTTTCATTCGCTTCAAACCAAACGACATCGCCGGGACGGATTTCTTCAACTGCACCACCTTCGCGTTGCACCCAGCCGCAACCTGCAGTAACAAGTAAGGTTTGCCCCAACGGATGTGTATGCCAGGCAGTTCTTGCGCCAGGTTCAAAGGTTACACTCGCTGCTGCAGCCCTTCTTGATTCGTTGGGTTGAAATAAATTATCAACACGAACCGAACCTGTGAACCAATCTTCAGGTCCTTTCATTGAAGGCTGCGTGCCTATTCTTGTGATTTGCATAATGAAGTTCTTTATACAATTACTCTTTAGAAAATGAAATACCTGTAATGTCTTTACATTCGTTTAGAAACTTTTCCTGCAACAACACATCATCTGCTTCGGGATTATAACGCCTTTCTTTCTGATGAAAAAAATAACGACCACTTACTTTGGCTTTCTCATCATCGCCTACAGCAAGCCACACTTGTGTTTCATATCCTTTTTGCAAATTATCAGGTGCACTACGTCCACCCATTTTTGTAGGAACCCAACCCGGGTCAACCGCATTAGCATAAACATCCGTCCACTTCCTCGCCACTGCCATACAAAGCATTAGTACATATAACTTAGAATCAGAGTAGGTAATGCGACTTACATCCGTTTTAAAGTTGTCAAGCTTTGCATGTCCTTGCAAATGCATTCCTGAACTGAGGTAAATTAAGCGCTTAGGTTTTTTTATCAGACAGGTAAGAACATAAGGGGCTAATATATTGACAGCAAAAATGTCTTTTGATGAAGTTTGATAAACTCCTGCATTGTGAATCACTGCATCAAAAGTTCCCAGTTGGTTCACTTCACGGGCAAGGTTTTTTGTTTCTTCTAGGTTTGATAAATCGCCTGTTACAACAGCCTCAGCTTCCGGATTTTTTTCCATTGCACTCTGCGCCCGTTCAGTATTGCGTGCATGTAATACAACTTTATGCCCTTGTTCTATTAGTGATTTTGCTGATAATTGCCCGAGTCCATCGGCTGATCCGGTGATGAATATTCTTGCCATGTTATCATATCCGCTTTTGTTTTTGCCCAGATTTTATTACTCAGTATCAGTAATAGAGCATTTTATTTTTTCAATGATTTCATATCAATTACAAAACGATACTTCACATCGCCTTTCAGCAGACGTTCATACGCTTCATTGATCTGCTGAATGTTAATCATTTCTATATCTGCAACGATGTTATGTTGGCCGCAGAAGTGGAGCATTTCCTGCGTTTCACCAATGCTGCCAATGGTTGATCCTGCCAAACTTCTCCGGAAAGGAATAATACTAAATGCAGCTACTGGAAGCGGATGTTCCGGTGCGCCTACCAATGCCAAAGTGCCATCTACTCTAAGCTGGGCCAAATAAAGATTAATGTCGTGGCTTGCAGAAACACAATCCAATAAAAAATGAAGTTTGCCTTCATAACGCTCCATTTGGTCTTTATCTTTTGACAGCACTACATCATCAGCCCCTAATCGTTTTGCATCTTCAAACTTCGATGCAGAAGTAGTAAATACAATTACTTCCGCGCCCATTGCCTTAGCCAGCTTAACGCCCATGTGACCCAAACCTCCAATACCAACAATGCCTACTTTTTTGCCAGGACCAACATTCCAATGTTTCAGTGGCGAATAAGTAGTAATGCCTGCACACAACAAGGGTGCAGTGGCTGCGAGGTCGAGATTTTCGGGTACTTTCAAAACATAATTTTCATCTACCACAATGCTTTCGGAATATCCACCAAATGTGTGTGTGCCTAAATATTTATCCGGCGAATTATAGGTTAATGTATTGCCATTTTCGCAATATTGTTCGAGTCCTTCTTTACAATTATCACATTCACGACAGCTATCAACCATACAACCTACGGCTGCTGAATCGCCGGCTTTAAATTTTGTAACATGACTACCCACACTTACAATTTTCCCAACGATTTCATGACCTGGTACACATGGATAAACCGTACCATGCCATTCATTTCTTGCTGTGTGAAGATCAGAATGACAAACACCACAATACAATATCTCAATTTCTACATCATGCGGAGTTGGCTTTCTTCTTTGAATATTTAACTGGTTTAAGGGTGCTGTTGCGGCTTCTGTACCAAATGCTTTTACTGTTTTTGTACTAAGTGTTTTACCGCCTTCTGCGGCTGTTGCTGTTTCCATGTTGATCATTTTACTGAGAATTTAAACTATAAATCTTTTTTAATTTTTATATCATTAATACGTCAATAACTGTACTATATTTTTATTATGCATTTTCTGTTTTGAATTTTGTGTGATGAAGAATGTTGGCTAATCGAAGATGATTAAACAATTTTATTCAATTGTAGTAATAATTTTTGCAGGCACACCACCAAAAACTGTATTTGCCGGAATATTTTACCCAGCGTAATGAAACGACCGAAGTTGATATAAAAAGGAGTAAAGATAGTTGTACTATCATCAATTACTGTTCCTGTTATTTCGCCGGGTTTCACACGAATTTCATTCGGGTCTGAAGCATTGTTTAATTCTACCCTTAGCTTCTTGGTACGCTTAACTGCCTCATGTATTTTTTGAAATTCGGGGTCATTCAGCTGGATGGATTCTCCAGCATTCAGCCTGTCAAAAATATCTCTTTCGTTTAGAGCGAAGTCATTTGTTTTTGCCACATTTTCCATCATTACTGCATTTGATATCGGCTGTTAGGAAGAACCAATAAAGAATTTAAAAATAACTGCAACCTGACTTTTATTGGCGGAGAGAGGGATTCGAACCTATCTGTTACCGGATTGAAAATGAATTATTTAGAACTTGTGATATTTTTACTACAGTAATCACTCACTATAATAACAACACTTTGAAAGAACTACAAAGTGAAATAAAGGCAGTAAAAATTTTGTAAAAATGATAGATGATGTTGCCTGATAATTCCTTTAGTTGCGATCACAACTGACGTTTTATTTTCTTAATACTTTTCCTGCAATCTCCTCCTGCCAACCAAAAGAGGGGTTGCAGGAAAAGTATGTTTATAAAGTGCAAATTAAAAGCTTTAATTATGAGCAAAAATTTTATCCAAAACAATAAGTAGAGTAGAAAAATTATTTTAATTTTTTGCCTTTCTTCGTAGCTCATCGGCTTCTTTCTGTTTTTCAATTGCCTCGTGCAGCAGCTTCAATTTTTGTTCATTTTTTTCTTCTGTTTGAATAACCGAATCACGCATATCATTGTGAGACAAGTAGAGGCTATCCGTTAAATTTAATACCACTTGCAGATTGCGGTTATTAATAAGCTTAAGGTAGCGGTATTTTGTATCTTTAGCCAAGTAAGCATTTAACTTATGGGTTGGTTATACAAACCAGAACAGGCGAGAGATAGAAGGAGAAATAAACTTGCAGCTATCCAGATGAACTTTGGTAAATGTTTTATTTGACAGATTCCTTATCGAAGCACTGGTCCATTTGTTTGGTATTGGCTGATGAAAAGAAAAATGAGATAGCACTTCAAAACTTGTCAATGCCTTTTTTCTTTTCATCAGTCTGGTTTAATGTGATGTCCTTAGAAAACCGAATGAAACGGTGTTTAATATCTTTGTGAATAAGGAGATTCTCCAAACAATTAATACTTTACTGCTCGGCAGATGACTATAGTAGTTGCTGGATGTCCTGCCATAGAAAAAAGACACGGGAGCGGATTTTAACTGGCTTCAATTTTTGATGTCTTACCCAATCCTATACGGTTGGCTTGCTTACCTGAAAGAGTGCGCATATTTCACTCATTTTGTACAGAGGTTTATAGGTAAGTCCAGGCGTCTTATAAAGAGGAACTGGCCTTTGTTATTCATCTTTTCTAACCTCTTCCTGGATAATCTTACGCATCGTTTGCCAGAAGATATCCGGCTCATAGGGAAATAACATGGAGGTTGTATTAACACCGCTCACATTTTCTTTCATCACTTTTCTGTTTAGAACTGCAACTTATTCTTGCCGATGAAAAAAGAGAAGCTAAGTAAACTTAAACTTTAAGAAGGAAAGAATATTTTGCAGCGAGGAATTTTAGCGAGGAATTTTTGAAAAATACTATTCAATAATTTTATATTTCAGGTACGGTGTTTTGTATTTGTATGAAATAGGGTTGAGAAGTAAAAACAATGCTTAGTTTGCCTTTGCTTCATCAAACAAAAAATACTCGCTGAACTGTCCAGTACAAAGCAATCAGTCCAATTAAAATAGATAAAGGATACACAACACGTTTTCTGTAATTGGGTATATTTTTCCATGGAATAATAATGAGTGCAAACACCGTGAGAATTACGGTGATTTGTCCCAACTCTACACCAACATTAAATGATAAAATGGAAGTAGCAAATTTGTTGCGAGGCAAGCCAATTTCATTTAATGAAGATGCAAAACCCATCCCATGAATCAAACCAAACATAAACACGATTAACACGCGCCAAGGTTTTAATTCGGTAAGCAACAAATTCTCCACTGCAATAAACAAAATGGATAATGCAATGATCGGCTCAACAACAGCGCTGGGTGCAACAATAATGTTTTGCATACTTAACGCCAGCGTTATAGAATGAGCCACCGTAAAAGCGGTTGCCTGCCATAAGATAACCCTTACTTTGGTGCTTAATAAACAAAGCCCGGTTACGAATAAAATATGGTCGAACCCCTGCGGTAAAATATGTGTAAAACCAAGTTTTAAATAAAACCAAATAACGTTGTTTACAGGAGCTTTTTCCAAAGCATAATTGATGGTGTGTGCATACAATGAGGTAGCAGAAAAAACAGATAAAAACAAACCTATGCAAGGAATGAGCAAGGTTTGTTTTTGCCGAAAATTATTGTTAATGATAAAGCAGTTTATTTTTTTATAATTTCCCTTCAATAGCAGCCGTTTCATTCTTCAAAGATGGGTCAATGTACGGATTGGTAAGTGAGGTTTCGGCTAACATTGTTTTTGCCAGTTCTTTATCACCGGCTTTATAAAAAATCAATGCAGCGCGACTCAAGAGGACGGGATTTTTCGAATGCGTTTTTAAAGCTGTTTTCATGTAGGAAGCAGCTTTGGCATAATCGCCACGATTGTAATATACCCAGGCTACTGTTTCATTTACATCAATGTTTTCGGGCCTGCGGTTCCATTCCAGCATTGCATGTTCAAGGGCTTTGTCTTTATCACCTAATTTCAAATAATCATACGCCAGTTCTCTATCGGCATAATGCCCCATAGTTGGATCAGATGCACTTGCCTGTGCATCTTTGTTGAGGCCATCCACTACATTCTGCAAAATTATATTTGCTTTTTTGGTTTGCCCCATCCGCCGGTACACATCGCTCATTTCTTCTTTTACAGTATTATCTGTAACAATCGAATCCGCTTTTTGGTATAATGCAATCGCTTTATTATAATCATTATTTGCCAGTGCAACATGAGCCAACCCAACCAACGCATAAGCATAATCGGGTCTCATGCTTAACGATTGATTATACAACGCATCTGCTGTTTTATAATCGCCGGTTTTTTCATATAAGGCTGCCAATTGAGAGCGTGTCCATTCGGTATATTCATCGCCCTGCCCGCCTGAAGTTGCGGCTTGCTGCATGGCGGCGATAGCACCTTTGTAATCACCAAAAATTTCACGTAGGTAAGAGATGCGTGAGTAAGAAGTTAGATCGGGCCGGATCGAAACCATTTTATCAGCATACTTAACAGCCGAATCATATTGTCCCATCTCTACATTGCCATCTACCATCAATCCATAGATATAAGCATTGTAAGGATTGATTTGCTGTGCCTGGTGAGCCACTGCCAAACCATCAGCAAAATGGTGCTGCGACATATAAATAAGCGATTTATAAACCAAAGCATCGAAGTTGTTGGGGTTTTGTGTAAGCACATCATTAATGTATTTCATGGCAGCTTTATCGTAGTACACATGGTTACCTGTTATGCGGGCTTCCTTTATGTACAAAGCAGCAAGTTGTAACGCCGATTTTGTGTCGGCGGGATCGGTTTGTAATGCAGCTAATAAACTGGTCGCTCTTTTCTTAGTGAGCTGCCATTCGGGTGTGGTGGCAGAGCTTCCTTTTCTGTCTAACAAACCATATACTTTATTAGCTTCTTCGGTTTGTTTATGATGATATTTTACTACTATACCAACAATCGCCAAACAAAACACAACAATGCAAATTAAATAGATAGTACTCTTCTTCATACAAAGCAATCATTTAAAAATATTGACTATTGAATTTTAAAATACAGTTTTATAGTACGAGCTGTATTACTCCGATTGAACATCGTTGCGTCGCACTCTTGTACGTTCTGAAAAGACTCGAACAAACTGAGTGTATTAACCAAAGCAAAATAAAACCGTTTGTAAATGTCTGTAAAAAAATATTACACGGCTGTTACACCGTGTAATATTTCAATTAAAAAACCATCCAGAGCAACGCACTTATTCTTTTACAATCTTTTTTACTTCTATCTTCTTACCGTTATTGTCGGTAGCAACAATTGTATAAACGCCTCTTGCGAGTGATGTAATATTAATGGTTGCAGTATTGTCTTTTACAACCTGTTCCATTATTCTCTTTCCGCCATTATCATACATTGTGATATGTAGATTGGCAACGGTAGAAATTATACTTACAAAATTAGTAGCAGGGTTAGGTGTTATCGTAATGATATTGTTGTTATCAAACCGGATTGCCTGCACCTGCGAGGTAATGGTTCTTCCATCTTTACCAACTTGTGTAATGCGGTAGTAATTAATTTTTGTCATTGATGGTGAAGCGTGTAAATAGCGATAACTGCTGTTGTTAGCATTGTGCGAAGTAACCTTGGACAACGTTGAATAGGTAATACCATCGGTGCTGTATTCAACATTGTAATGATCACTGTTTACTTCATCACTAACCTGCCATTGTAGTGCAACTGTTTGAGCTACTTTTGTAGCCGTAAAGCTTTCAAAGTGTACAGGCAATACATTGCTTTGCGGACCTGAATATTGGTCGCCGGTAAAGCCTCTCCATGGCGCTTGTACATAGGGGAAGCACCACTTAAATGTAGTATCGTTGTGTGTAACACCAGCATTAAAAGTGAGTACATTTAGCAAATCTGGTGTTACAGGACTCGCTGATGTGCCAGGCACATAATCATCATACCACAAACCAATGGCTGCCAAAGCCACGCCACCAACGGCTTGCAGCTCGATGGTAGTAACATCATCTTCCAGTCTTCTTCCATTAGGGAAACCATCCATGTTTGGAATGAACTGAAGGTTGGTATTGCGCATTAAATCTAGTATCAGTTAATCCAAACACGGCGGCCTGAATAATACCTTCTGAACTGAAATCAGGATTGGGATTTCCGTTAACATCTCTTCTTGGCGTAACAGGCACTGCCATATTCAAACGAAGATAATCGCCCAGTGTTGGAAGGAAATTATTGATAAACGGTTTGCCGGCTGCCAGCGGATTACCACCTTTGCCCGTTGCCAGTTGATAAGGCGCAAGATTAGGAACACCTGTGTAAAAGATGGGCAACAAATCAACCGCACGTGGACTATGGTTGTCGGGTAAAAGAATGTTTCCATACGTTGCGGGATCGAAAGCCGTTCCTACCAAAGCAGGATTGCCTTTTAGTGAATACAAACCTTCATGTCCGTTTCTGAAATCATAAGAACCCAGTGATTTGCTTTGAATACGCAACTTAGATAATCCTGGAACGGCGCTACCAAACTGAGAATCATCCATATACAAAGCCAGTTCAGGATTTTCGAAATAAGGGGCAAAAGAAAGATCTCCTGAAGGATAAGTTGCGTTCCATTTGTCTTTGTAACCAATTGGAATAATCGCTTCATTAGTCAAAGGCATACCTAAACGTGATACCTGCACCCAGTTGCCGGAAGCAGAATAAGTAGCAGAACTAGTGTCTAACGTTAGCATTGACTGCCGGCTTGCCGAAGCATATACGCCGATTACAAATTCAGGGTCTAAAATGCTGGTTGCCTGGGCCGTTGTTTTGCCACTTTTTTGCAAAGTAGAAATTGGAACTTGTATGCAAATGGCATGACAATTATATTTTGCCAAACCATCTCTGCCGGTTTGCCTGAAACCGCCCACATCAAATGCACCACCTAAATCAACGAAGAACGGATCATCAATAGGACCACAAAAAACAGTTTCGCCTGAGCTTGCAGTAGTTACGGCACTTGCCATTATATTATCATAGCTCTTACCTAAACCAACTGTAGCATTATCTATGGAACGAGGACCAATATTATTCGGTGGAACAACACCATTTGTGATAATAGCCGTAAACGTTTGTCCGCCATCCGTGCTTCTTTCGCAAGTGTAAGTTGTTTTTAAATTTTGCTTACCGAGCCTTATGTTGAAGAACGTTGTTGGGTCTTCGTTTATTTGTGTAAATGTGAAGCGATAAATGATATCGTCGCCTTTTGTTTGCGTATTGTTATCAATATGAATTTCGTAGCGGATGTTCTCGCCGAAATTGTAATAGTTAGGTCCGCCATTGGGCAACTCAAACGGAATATAATCGGCTATTAACATCACTTTGCTGCTATCGCAAGGGCTGCGAAACGCATACAAATCGGTATTATCTGCCAGCGGATCATTTGAAATTAATGGCGCCTCGCGGTGAGACGATGCGGATGCAGTATAACCGCATACAATGCAAAGCAGTACTGCCGTATAAAATTTTATAATTGATTTCATTTTTATTTCTTTTAGTGGTTAGAACCTTTGTTGTAGCGTGTAATCATATCCTCTCCACGGTGTTTGCACATAAGGAAAAGAAGCTTTAAATGTAGTATCGTTGTGCGTTGGACCTGCATTAAATGACAATACATTCACAAGGTCTGTAGTTACGGGGCTTGACGATGTGCCAGGCACATAATCATCATACCACAAACCAATGGCTGCCAAAGCCACGCCACCAACGGCTTGCAGCTCGATGGTAGTAACATCATCTTCCAGTCTTCTTCCATTAGGGAAACCATCCATGTTCGGAATGAACACAAGATTTGTATTCGCGTTAAATCTTGTATCAGTTAATCCTAACACGGCGGCCTGTACAATGCCTTCCGAACTGAAGTCAGCACTGTTTCTCGGCGTAACCGGTACAGCCATATTTAACCTCAACATATCGTCCAGTGTTGGAAGGAAATTATTGATAAACGGTTTGCCGGCTGCTAGCGGATTACCGCCTTTACCCGTTGCCAGTTGATAAGGCGCAAGGTTAGGAACACCTGTGTAAAAAATAGGCAACAAATCAACCGCACGTGGGCTATGGTTGTTAGGTAATAATATGTTGCCAAAAATTGCATCATCTAAAGCTGTACCTGCCACTGCAGATGAACCCTTTAAAGAATACAAACCAGCTTTACCGTTTCTGAAATCGAATCCGTTTGCAGATGAGGTACCCAGCGAGTTGGTTTGAATGCGCAGGGCATTTAAAGAAGGAACGGCGCCACCAAACTGAGAACCATCCATGTACAAAGCAAGTTCGGGGTTTTCGAAGTAGCCTGCATAAGTAAGGTCTTTGGTAGGATTGCTTTCATTCCATTTGTCTTTATACCCAACCGGAATAACAGCTTCATTGGTTAATGGCATTCCTAAACGCGAAACCTGTACCCAATTGCCTTCATCTGTTCTTGTACCATCGGTATTAAATACCTTGGTTTGCTGGCGGCTGGCGCTTGCCCATACACCAATTACAAAATCCGGATCCAATATATTTTTTGCAGATGTTACCGGCAAGCCAGATTTTTGAAGCATTGCGATTGGTATTTTCAAAGCAATACTATGGACGTTGTAACGGGCTAAACCATCTTTAGGAGGATTTACGGTGTTTTTATTATTTGCATTGTAAGTAGGTCTAAAATTTCCTACATCAAACGCACCGCCTAAATCTACAAAAAACGGATCATCGGCAGGACCGCAAAAAACCTGTTCTGCATTTGGAAGCTTAACAATGGCATTTGTAATGAGCGTATTATAATCAGGCACGCCTAAGCCAACTGTTGAATTTTCTATCGAGCGAGGGCCAATATTGTTGGGTGGAACAATACCATTCGTAATAATGGTAGTAAATGTTTGTCCGCCATCGGTGCTTTTATAACAGGTGTACGTTGTTTTCAGGTTTTGCTTACCCAGCCTGATGTTGAAGAACGTAGTAGAATCCTCATCTACCTGTTGAAAAACGAAACGATAAGTAATGTCGTCGCCTGTTGTGGAGGTTTTGTTTTTAATGTGAATTTCATAACGAATACCCGTTCCAAATGTGTAATAATTCGGTCCGCCTTCGGGCAATTCAAACGGAATGTAGTTGGCAATAATCGTTACCGTTGTGGTATCGTCCGGGCTGCGGAATGCATAAACGTCCGTGTTGTCAGCCAACGGATCGTTAGAAATCAATGGCGCTTCTCTGTGTGAGGAAGCAAAAGCAGCACTCATCATTATTGTGGCAAACAATAACAATGAAAACCGCCGGAGAGTAATGCGTACAGTTTTCCTTCTCATAGACTTGAAATTTTAATTTATAATTGTTGATAAGACCCAAGGTGGTTTTTGTTGGAATGCCATGCGTTAACCTGTGTTATACGCAATTGACAGGATAAGCAGTTTTCACAATGAAAAATTTTTTTAAATTATAGTGCAGTGAATGAAGCATAAAATTGAAATGGCAACTTGTTTTGTTACAATTTTGGTAGTAGTACAGTTTGAAATATTTCAATTAAAACCTATCATGTTATACGTTTACAATAATCGCTAAGAATAAGTAAACATGACAGGTTATTGCCACTTTTTCAAACTGTACCGCTATTACAATTTTATAATGCTGGTTTTGTTACTAGGCAAGTATTATAACGGATTTGCCCTAATGGCATTCGGCCGATTGTAAGTTCTGCTTTGTGTAGAATAAATAATCAAACTTGAAACCAAAGAAATAATTCTCTTAATAAATCTTTCAACGAGTTCATTAAGTGTAATGAATCTGGTGTTGAAACCTGCATCTATATTGGTTTTCAGCATCCGGCAATTTAATCTTACATTTCGATTAAATTTTTATGTTGTTGTTTTCATCTTCATAAAAACAAAAAGCTCTCTCACAACAAAGCAGTCAATTATTTGTTGTGTGTAATTTTTCCCTTTCTGCAAACCAAGCACTACCTAAAATCAGTATCTCGTAAATGCAAAGCAAACATCAGTTATCAGTTTTAAGGTAAAAACAAACCTTGTATCTTCTCATTCGTTTACTTTGTAAATGTTTATTCTGTAAATATGATTTTTAATACATGAAGTACGCAGTTGCTTATTATTTGTTTTTGCTGTATTGCACTGTGTTGCTGCGATGCGCAATACCTGTTGCCTGCGATGCTTTGAGTCATGTTTTTAATGAAGAAGAACACATAGCTACTATTCATGCAATGTATGGCTACAACCACTTGCAAAAAGAAATAGCAGCGGACGAAACGGCAATAACAAAAATACAACCACTGTAAAATACGAAGAGCCCGTGCCGGCTCATTTAAAAACTTATGTTTTTAGTTTACCTCATTTTACAAAAAAGGGAGAGCCAAATCGCTTTTTGTTTTACTGTATCGCGTTGCTTACCTGTTTATCTTCAGCAAGCATTTCCCCCGCCCAAATTTTCCTGACAAAATACGATTGTAACCAAAAACTATTCAAGTGCTTTCTTAGTAAACAATGAAGGAGAGGTAGAGCTTTCTGCTATGCTCTTTTGCGTGTTTTGTAAGCCTGCACATTCGGAAACAACATTTATTTTTTCAGGAAAAACTCATTGCATTTCATGAATAAACTTTTAGCTATTCTGGCTATAAGTGTGTTTCAATTTTGCTTCTCTTTTGTTTTTGCCCAAAATACCATAAAGGGAAGAGTAACAGATAAAAACACACACGAGCCTATTGAAGCTGCTGTTATTACCAATATAAAAAATAACAGCACTACTATAACCAACAAGGAAGGGAATTTTACATTAAAAAATACAAGTAACGAAGACGAACTCACCGTTTCTTTTATTGGTTACACAATCCAAAAAATAAAAGCCGATAATCTTGCAAAAACAAACCGCATAGAGCTTACAAAAGGTTCTGTTGATTTGGCAGAAATCGTGATTACCAGCCACACTAACAACATTACTACATCGCGAACACTAAGCAGTATGGACTTAAACATGCAACCCGTAAAATCGGCGCAGGACTTAATGCGTTTGGTGCCCGGTTTGTTTATCGCGCAACACATGGGTGGTGGTAAGGCAGAGCAAATTTTTCTTCGCGGTTTTGATGCCGATCATGGCACCGACGTAAATGTTTCGGTGGATGGCTTGCCGGTAAATCTGGTGTCGCAGGCGCATGGGCAGGGCTATGCCGATTTGCACTTCCTCATTCCCTGAAACTGTTGCCGGCTACGATTTTGGTAAAGGTCCTTATTATACTAACAAAGGCGATTTCTGCACCGCAGGATATGTATCTTACAACACAAAAAATGTGTTGGACAAGAATATGGTTAAAATAGAAGGCGGACAGTTTAACACCATTCGCGGAGTGGCTATGCTAAACCTGTTGAGCGAGAAAGCAAAGCGGAACGGGCAAAGCGCTTATATTGCCGGTGAAGCATTATACACCGACGGCGGACCTTTTGATGTGCCTCAACACTTTAATCGCTTTAATTTTTTTGGTAAATACATCACCCCAATTGGTGCAAAAACAAACGTAACGTTGAGTGCATCATCGCTCACTTCAAGATGGCTTGCAGCAGGCGAAATTCCAAACCGCGCGCTGGCAGAAGGTTATATTAAAGACAGGTTTGGCACAATTGACAGCGCACAGGGTGGTTACACTTCACGCGCCAATGCCTATGCAAAACTGGTTACTAATTTTAGCAACAACACAGTGCTGGAAAATCAAATTTATTATTCGCAGTATTACTTCAACCTAATTTCAAACTTTTTGTTTTATTACATTAATCCTGTTACCGGTGATGAATTTGGTCAGCACGAAAAAAGAGACATGTATGGTTACAATGGCAAGTTATCTTATCAATCTTTTTCCGGCAATACAACGTTTACATCTACGGCGGGCATCGGAACAAGATTTGATGCTACGCATCCAAGCTGGCTGGCGCATACAGAGAACGGACAAATATTAAATTACCTTCATCTGGGCAATATAAAAGAGCTGAATGCGAATGCGTATGTTGATGAAACCGCTGAAGCCGGCAAATGGTTATTCAACATCGGTGCAAGGTTCGACTATTTTCATTTTTATTATTTAAACACAGCACCGGCTTCCGATACAGCTGCGGCTATATATGTGGGTGCAAAAACAAATCAAGGGAAAGCTATTATCAGCCCAAAATTCAATGTGCAATACACCGTGAACTCGCAAGTGCAATTATATATAAAAACAGGAAAAGGCTTTCACTCCAATGATGCGCGTGTTGTTATTGCCAACCAAGGGTATCAAATCATTCCTGCAGCTTATGGTGCAGATTTTGGCATCAACTGGAAACCTGCACCCCGCTTGTTTTTTAATGCAGCTTTATGGTATTTGTTTTTACAACAGGAGTTTACCTACGGTTCGGATTATGGTGATGAAAGCGTTGTGCCTGGCGGAAGAACAACACGGAAAGGCGTTGATGTTTCAATACGCTATCAAATGAACAATTGGTTATATGGAAATCTTAATCTGAACTTCGCAAAGCCCAGAAGTATTGACAACCCGAAAGGACAGGATTATGTTCCGCTTGCACCAACATTTACCAGTACAGCCGGCTTATTTGCCAATTTTAAAAGTGGTTTGAATGGAGGTATTAGTTATCGCTGGCTTGCCGACCGCGCTGGCAACGAAGATTATACTCTTACTGCAAAAGGTTATTTTGTTACCGATTTAACCGCCAATTACACTACAAAAAAATATGAAATCGGAGTGGTTGTAGAAAACCTGTTGAATGAACGTTGGAACGAAGCGCAGTTTGAGTATGTGTCACGTTTAAAATATGAAACCGCCCCGGTTGATGAAATCAGCAATACACCTGGCGTTCCTTTTTTTGCAAAATTAAAACTGTCGGTATTTTTTTAAACAGAGGGAGTAAGCGCGAGAGCTTTTATTTATTTTAAAATGCCTATGAAATACGTCATTAAGCAATTGAAGAAGGTGTCAGGGCACTTACCAGATAATCAGCAAAAATTTACTCAATTCCATGGTGTAACAAATAGGTTTGAAAATTTGTGACGGGCACCTCACTCAAAGATTGTATTCATTTCAGTCATAGTAAACAATTTTTCTTTCTTGAATACAATTACATTTTCTTTTGTCCTGCAAAAAATAATGGCAGGTTTCTGATCAATAGGGATACATAGAATTAATAGATAGTGAGTTGTAACGGCTTAATGGGGTATAGGTAAAGGTGGAGTAGATACTACACGAATTACTCCACAAAAAGGGTTAGAAAGTGAGGTAAAATGAAAGCAAGAAAGCATTAAAAAGCCTGCAATTTGAGGATTTACAAGCTTTTTGACTCTTTTTATTTAAAACAATCGTTTTCAGCGGAGAGAGGGGGATTCGAACCCTCGTTACAGTTGCCCGTAAAACGGTTTTCGAGACCGTCCCATTCAACCACTCTGGCATCTCTCCAAATGTGTTGTATCAATACATAAAAAAACCCGCCGGCGCGGGAACTTTGTATTAAGCGGAGAGCGAGGGATTCGAACCCCCGGACCTGTTACAGTCAACAGTTTTCAAGACTGCCGCAATCGACCACTCTGCCAGCTCTCCGGATGCAAAATAATAGTGTGCATCTGTATCTTCCAAATATTAATTTGCGGCTTATGCAAACTTCTTCCAAACCGTTGTTAAATGCTTACTGCCTAACTGCCCCGCATTTACTTTTACCCTTTATTTGTTGTATGAAGCCGCTGTTTTGTTTATTGCTTTTGTTTTTGCCCTTTTTTCAGAGCGTATCTGCACAAGACAGCGTTTGCCATGTGCGCATTAGCTTGCTTACCTGCGCGCCGGGTGCAGAATTGTATTCAACTTTCGGACACACTGCGTTGCGCATACAGGACAGCGCAAGAGGAACAGATTTGATTTACAATTATGGCACTTTTGATTTCGACGATCCACATTTCTATACAAAGTTTGTAAGAGGTAAATTGGACTATTCTTTATCGGTAGATCAATATCCTGATTTCATGTAGGAGTATCGTAGTATCAGCGTAGCGTGCAAGAGCAGGGGTTGAATTTAACCTGCGATGAAAAACTACAGATCGTTACGGCGCTCGACATTAACATGCAAGGCAGTAACCGTTATTACAAATACGATTTTATATACGATAACTGCACTACCCGTGTTCGCGATTTACTTTTTCATTCGCTTCCAGGAAGTGGTGTAAACCATAAACTCATTGCTGAAGGCACAACAGCACGCGATCTCATACACAGCTATCTTGATAAAGGTGGCGAACCCTGGAGCAAATTGGGCATTGATATTTTGCTGGGCGCGAAATTAGACAAGCCGGTTAACAACAATGTAGCTATGTTTTTACCTGACTATTTGTTGAAGGGAATTGATAGCGCAACCATCAACAATGCGCAGCCTGTAGTAAGGCGAAAGCAAACCCTTTTGAATGCTGCAACACCCATCGAATACACTGGCAAATATGTTCCGTTGATTGTATTTACGATTGTTTGTTGTTTGATTGCTTCGCTTTATTTTTTGCCTTATCAGCGAATGAAAACAGTCTGCAGAGTAATAGATTCTTTTCTCCTATATCTTACCGGTTTGCTAGGTTTGCTTTTGTTGTTTATGTGGTGGGGAACCGACCATCGGATGACGAAAGACAACTTTAATTTGCTGTGGGCGTTGCCAACCAACATCGTCGCGGTTTTGTTTTTATGGAAAAATCCACAATGGTTGCGCAACTATTTTTATGCATCTTTTGTGTTGACGGCTTTACTTCTTATAAGTTGGTGGTGGCTGCCACAGGAACTGAATGTATCATTAGTGCCATTTGTATTTTTAATGTTGTATCGCTATGGAAATCTTGCAATGAGAAAAAAGTTTGAACCACCAAGACAGTAAGAATACAAAGTCTCAGAAAGAATAAATAATGAAAACTTCGTGAACCTTTGTGCTCTTCGTGTTTTTGTAATTCAAAAAAAGAAACAGTTTCATGCAAACATTCATCTATCAAAATAAAAGAATCAGCTATCGGAAGGTGGGCACCGGCTTTCCGGTTGTTTTGATTCATGGCTTTCCTGAAGATGGTGAGATTTGGAGGAATCAGCTTTTGGTTTTGCAGGAAAAATTTACCGTTATCATTCCTGATTTACCTGGCAGCGGAGCCTCGGAAATTTTGGCAAAAACAAATGCAGAAGATGTAACTATAAGCGATTATGCCGATTGCATTTTTGCCCTTCTGCAACATGAGAACATCAATGAATGCGCAGTGTTTGGACATAGCATGGGTGGTTACATTACATTGGCGTTGGTTGAAAGGCACCCGAACATTATCAAAGGATTTGGTTTCGTTCATTCGACAGCGTTTGCCGATAGCGATGAAAAAAAAGCGATGCGGGCAAAAAGCATCAACACCATTGAAGAATATGGAAGTTATGCATTTATAAAAACGATTGTGCCCAATTTGTTTTCGTCACAATTTAAACAAAACCATTCTGAACAAATCAATGTGCTAATTGAAAAAGGAAAGAACTTTCAACCCGCTGCATTGCAGCAATATTATAAAGCGATGATGTTGCGCGAAGACAAAACTTCTGTTTTAAAAAGCAGCAAAGTGCCGGTATTGTTTATCATGGGTAAGGAAGATAAAGCTGCGCCCATAGACGACGTTTTGCAACAAGCGCATTTGCCCCTTATTTCTTACATTCATATCCTGGAAAGGAGCGCACACATGGGTATGTGGGAACAAAAGGAAGAAGTGAACAAAGGTTTGTTGGAGTTTATGCAAGATATAACAGCACCAAAACGTTTCGATACAATGTAATCATCCATGAAAAGCATCTTCTGCATACTATCGTTTTTATTCATTGCCAACTTTTGCAGGGCAACGCACATTGTAGGTGGTGAAGTATTTTATCAATACATCAGCAGCGATAGCAACGGTAAAAGCACATACAAGGTTTCGATGCGCTTGTTCCGGGATTGTCTTGTGCCCTGTGGCGATGGTACCAATGTGGCTTGCCTGCCTGCACAAACAGTCATTTCTGTGTATGAGGTCAATACTAACACTTTTGTTGCAGAGTTATATCTGCCGCTTACTGACGACCAAACGCTATCGTTAGATCCAGCGTATCCGGGCGATTATCCGCCTTGCATTACTACCAAACCTCCCATTTGCTATGAAGTGAAAACTTATTCTACTACGGTTACACTGGCTGATAATAATAATGGCTATCTTTTGGCTTATGAAAACTGCTGTAGGGCTACCACTTTAAACGTTTTGAACAACAACAGATATTCTGTACAAGGTTTGCCAGGTGTTACTTATGATTGTTCGATTCCGGGAAAAAATTTATTGCCAACCGGACATAATTCAACGGCTGTTTTCAATTTAAAAAAGCCCGACATTATTTGTCATAATACCCATTTTACATTGGATTATGGTGCTACCGATCCTGATGTTGGGGATTCTGTTTCGTTTGCTTTTCAACCGGCTTATACTTCAGGTGTTTTGTTTGCTGGTGCCAACGACGCGCAGCCTGCAGAAACGCCGCCTTATAATTTTGTAAGTTATAATACAGGCCAAAGTTTTTCCGGGAATTCTCCATTAGGAAACCAGGTTTCCATCAATCCGGTTACAGGCCGAATCAGCGGCACTTCGCCGGCAGCAGGCTTGTATGTAGTAAGCGTGGTGGTGTATGAATGGAGAAAGGGAGCGAACATTGCCCAACACAGGAAAGATTTTATTCTTCGGGTGCAAGACTGTAATGTGCCGCAGGCAGTACTGAATCCATCTTACATTACCTGCAATGGATTTGATCTTAATTTTTCCAATGAATCAACTTCAGCCAATATTAATTCGTATTACTGGAATTTCGGCGATGCTGCCTCGACCGACAGTATATCTACATTGCCGCAAGCAACGCATACGTATTCTAAAGCCGGAACGTACAATGTAACTTTAATCATCAATAAAGGAGGCGAATGTTCTGCCACAGCTACAGCACAGGCAAACGTATTTCCCGGCTTTGTCGCTAACTTTTCGGTGAGCGGAAGTTGTGTGCAGAACGCGTTTGTTTTTACCGATAAAAGCACCACGTTGTATGGCGTAGTAAACGGCTGGCGATGGAATTTTGGCGATCCGGCTTCAACAGCAGATACTTCCCTTTTGCAAAATCCTCAGCCTTATAAATACAGCGATACCGGAACAGTAACAGCGCAGCTAATTGTAAGCAATTCCAAAGGTTGTTTGGATACGCTTTCGCAACCGGTAACCATTTATGAAAAGCCTACTGTTACAATGCCGTTTCATGATACGCTCATTTGTAATGTTGACCAGTTGCAGCTTTCCGCTTCTACCGATGTAAGCACAGCTACCTACACGTGGACGCCTCTTTCAGGCATCAGAGGCGCTAACACTTCCAGCCCGGTGGTAAACCCGCAAACCAGTACTACTTATTATGTGACTGTAGATGCCGGAAGCGGTTGTGTGAATGAAGATTCGGTTCGGGTAAATGTAACTGATAAAGTAAACCTGATATTATCACCAGATACCACCATTTGCTTAACCGATACGGTGCAGTTAATGGCGATTTCCAACGCGTTGAAGTTTGCGTGGTCGCCTTCTTCAACATTAAACGATAGCACCGCAGAAGCTCCGTTGGCAGTTCCTTCATCCAAAACAATATATCATGTAAAAGCCAGTATTGGCACTTGTTTTACCGATGGTGAAATGACTGTAAACACAGCACCTTACCCGGTAGCGGATGCAGGCACAGCATTGCCTGTTTGTTATGGTTCAACCACAAAACTCAATGCTTCTTATACGGGAACAAACTTTGCGTGGTCACCAATCAATTCTTTAATTAACTACAATACACTCACACCTACTGCTGGTCCGCAGCAAACTACACTTTATACATTTACAGCTTACGACAGATCCATTAGCGGCTGCCCCAAACCGGTGAGCGACACAGTTACCGTTGTGGTCATTCCGCCCGTGCAAGTGTATGCCGGCAACGATACCAATATTGTGACAGGACAGCCTTTGCAGTTGAATGCAACCGGCGCCAACAGCTATCAATGGTCGCCTTCAACAGGCATGAGCAACAGCGATATTGCCAATCCGTTGATAAAGTTGCCTGATGAAGTACAGGAAATAACCTATGCTGTAAAAGGTACAACGGCTCAGGGTTGTGTGGGATATGATTCTGTGAAAGTGTATCAATTTAAAACGGTACCACAAATCTTTATCCCATCTGCATTTACACCGGACGGCGATGGACGAAATGATATTTTAATACCAATCGTTGCGGGTATTAAGCAGTTTGAAAACTTTAGTATTTACAATCGGTTGGGACAGTTGTTGTTCACAACGCCATCGGTTGGTGTGGGTTGGGATGGCACTTACAAAGGAGTGAAGCAGCCACCCGGAACTTATGTGTTTGTTGCAAGTGGCATTGATTATCTTAACCGGCATCTTGTGAAAAAAGGAACGGTGGTTTTGATACGATAAAGCCATTGAAAAGGGTTTGTTTTTATTCAATTTCTTCAAAAGAAAATCTAATGAATTTTGTTGTATAAAAGAATCATTTTTTGATGCAAAACCAAAAGGCATCCATCTTTGCAATCACAAAACGATATTCCAACCATTGCTTCAATAAAAAAATACTACTCTGCATAACGGGCAGCATTGCTGCTTATAAGGCTATTATACTGGTGCGTTTATTGGTAAAAGAAGGCGCCGAAGTAAAAGTGATACTCACACCTTCTGCCAAAAATTTTGTTTCGCCGCTGGTGCTTTCTACCTTATCGAAAAACAAAGTGCTGAGTTGATTTGTTTGAAGAAGATACCTGGGCAAACCATGTGCAGTTAGGACGATGGGCAGATGTGATGCTGATTGCTCCGTTAAGCTGTAATACGCTAAGTAAAATGGCAAATGGTGCCTGTGATAACTTGTTGTTGGCAACATATTTATCTGCCACTTGCCTGGTAATAGTTGCGCCTGCAATGGATGAAGATATGTGGCATCATCCGGCTACAAAACAAAACATTAAAACACTACAAACGTTTGGAAATACTATAATTTCTGTCCGCAATGGCGAGCTGGCTTCCGGCTTGTTTGGCGAAGGAAGAATGGCAGAACCGGAGGAAATTATTCAATATCTGAATCATTTTTTTTCTTCCTCACAACGTTTAGCGGGAAAGAAAGTTTTGATTACCGCAGGGCCTACTTACGAACCGATTGATCCGGTGCGTTTTATTGCCAATCATTCATCTGGTAAAATGGGTTTTGCCCTGGCGGAACAATGCAGGGATGAAGGCGCAGAAGTTACGCTGGTAGCGGGTCCTGTGCATTTGCAGTCACCGCAAGGCGTTCAGTTTATTCCTGTAACCACAGCGGAAGAAATGTATGCGGCATGTGTTGATTTATATGCAAAAACAAACATCGCTATCCTTGCAGCGGCGGTTGCTGATTATAAACCACTTCATCCTGCCTCACAAAAAATAAAGAAAGATTCGGGTGAGCTTACCATTTCATTAACCAAAACAAAAGATATTTTGCAAACATTGGGCGAAAGAAAACAAAACGGATCAAACGCTGGTTGGCTTTGCTTTAGAAACGCACAACGAAAAACATGTTTGCAAAAGAAAAGCTGCAAAAGAAAAAGGCGGATTTTATCGTTTTAAATTCGATGCACGACGAAGGCGCAACATTTGGAAAGGATACTAATAAAGTTACCGTCTTCGATGCAGCAGGCAATGAATATGAATCTGGCTTATTATCAAAAAAAGAAATCGCAAAATTTATTTTGGATGTTATTTGTAAAGAAAAATAAAATACAACTTTTTGTTTCGTGCTTTTTGCTAACACTCACTGCTTCTGCATCGCAGTCGCAGGAGCTGCAGGCAAAAGTTACCGTGTTATCCAATCAATTGCCAACATCAGTAAGTAAGCAACGGTTTACTACTTTGGCAAAGCAACTCACCAATCTTATCAATAACCGGCAATGGACAAAAGATCAGTTCAATCAGCAGGAAAAAATTGAGTGTAATTTTTTAATCAATTTAAATAAATCGTCAGATCAGGATGTTTTTAGCGGAACTCTAACGGTGCAGGCAGCGCGACCTGTTTTTAATTCATCTTATAAATCGCCCATAATTAATTTTATTGATAATGATATTACGTTTAAATATGTTGAATTTCAGCCGGTAGAGTTCAATGAAAATAATGTTGCAGGCACCGACCCTTTAACGGCAAATGTGACGGCAGTAATAGCTTATTATGTGAACATGATTTTAGGTTTTGATTACGATTCATTTTCTCCAAAAGGCGGCGATCCATATTTTGTGGCTGCGCAAAATATTGTGAACAATGCGCCTGAAACCCGCGGTATCAGCGGCTGGCAAGCGTTTGACGGACAGCGCAACCGGTACTGGCTGGCAAATAATATGACCAACACTCGATACAATGTGATGAACGACATCATTTACAAATACTATCGCAATGGGTTGGATAAAATGTATGAAGATGCAGCCACAGCACAACAAAATGTGCTGACCACATTAACCCAATTGCAAACGTTTAACCGCGAAAATCCAAATACAATGGCCTTGCAATTTTTTATGCAAAGCAGATATAGCGAACTCTCAGGCATGTTCGCAAAAGCATCTCCTGATATGCGGGGTAAAGCCTTGCAAATTCTGGTTGAGCTTGACCCTTCTAATGCCGATAAATACAGGAATGATTTGCGATGAAACAACGGCTCACTTTTGTTTTTGCCCTTTTTTGTTTGTCTTGTTCGAATAAAGATAAGCTGCCGCCTGATGTGTTTCCAATGAACAAAATGAAGATGATGGTTTGGGATTTGGAAGTGGCAGAACAAACCGCAACAGAGCGATTTTTAATGAAAAACGATTCTTTGCGCATGGATGCTACTTCATTGTATTTGCAAGTATTTAAAAAATACAAAACCGATAAAGCCGGCTTTTATAAAAGCATGAATTATTACCAGGCACATCCCGATATTTTAAAAATTTTGTTTGATTCTGTTTCTGCTTACGGATCCCGTAAGCGAACGGAAGCCTATAAAAAGCGTTATTAGATTTCGCTTTCACAAATGATATACTGTTGCTCTTTTATAAACAGCAATCCTAAAATTTCCTCAATCCTTTGTGTTTCTTTTGTTTTTGTTATACTTTTGCAGCCCTGTTGAAAAACAGGCCATTACCCGTAAGGTTCAACAAGCGTCCCGTCGGTTCGGGAACACCAGCAGGGTGTAATCTTTAATTAGGTTATCAAAAAATGCCAAAAGTAAAAACAAACTCAAGCGCAAAGAAGCGCTTTAAAGTAACCGCCACAGGCGAGATCACATTTCAGAAAGCTTTCAAACGCCACATTCTTACTAAAAAATCTACCAAACGCAAACGTGCTATGCGCATGAAAGGCGTTGTGGGTGCAGCCAACAAAGATTTTGTTATGCGGCTTCTTCGTTTGAAATAAGAACGCAGATTTCATACAATTTATCTGATTCGGAAGATTTCATTTTAAAAACATTACTTCATTCATTTCAGAAGTTCATATTCATTCTGAAATATTAAATAATTAATTATGCCACGTTCAGTCAATGCAGTTGCATCGCGTGCAAGAAGAAAACGGATTTTAGATCAGGCCAAAGGCTTTTATGGTAAGCGTAAAAACGTTTATACCGTTGCCAAAAATATTGTAGAAAAAGGGATGACTTACAGCTATGTAGGTCGTAAATTAAAAAAGCGCGAATACCGCCAGCTTTGGATTGCACGTATCAATGCAGCGGTTCGTGCTGAAGGTTTAACGTACAGCCAGTTTATTGATAAATTGAACAAAAAAGGAATAGAACTGAACCGGAAAGTATTGGCCGATATGGCGATGAACGAACCGGCTTCTTTCACTGCTTTGATTAATTCAGTGAAGTAATTCAATCGGAACTTTTATAAAAAAAGGAAACGGCATTGTCGTTTCCTTTTTTTGTGAATAATGGAACACGGATAACACGGACTACGTGCACGGATATTCAGGGTTGAATATTGTTGTAAAAACAAACATCATCAACATCCATGAAATCTCAAACATCCCGTTCATCCCAATTCAGACTATCCTGCCAATCTGTGCAGGAACTCTGTGTCATCTGTGTTCCAAAAACTATGCAAACGGCTGCAGCACTACTTTCACGCAATCATCTTTTTTATCGTTGAAAATTTCATAGCCGTGCGCTGCCTCACTCAAAGGCAATTTATGAGTGATAATATCATTCAACACCACTTTCTTTTGCGCTACCAAATCAACCAAATGGTCAATCAGTTCATGCGCCCAGGCTTGCCCCATTCTTAGCGTAACGCCTTTATCAAAAAATTGAGCAATCGGAAAATTATCATAATTGTAACCGTACACACCAACAATCGAAATTACACCACCGCGGCGCACTGCACTACCAGCCATTTTTAAAGCATTAATGGTTCCTTTTTCGGCGCGAATCAAAGTGGCTGCTTTATCTAAAACCGAACGATGTGCTTCCATGCCTACTGCATCCACTACCACATCGGCGCCGCGTCCGTTGGTCATGGATCGTATCTTTTCAATGGCATCTTCATCGCCCGCATTAATCACTTCCACATTGTTTAAAATCTTTGCTTTGGCAAGCCGGTAGTCTTCCACATCCAATGCAATCACACGGCTGGCGCCCTTTATCCAGGCAGCTTTCTGAGCCATCAAACCTACAGGGCCGCAACCAAATACAGCAACGGTTTCGCCGCCTTTCATATCAGCCCATTCAATAGCCGAATAACCGGTAGGCCATATATCGGTTAAAAACAAAACTTCTTCATCCCGCAAACCTTCAGGCACTTTGCGCGGACCTACATTGGCATACGGTACACGCACATATTCGGCTTGTCCGCCATCATACCCGCCATACAAATCGGTATAGCCAAATAAGGCACCACCTTTTTCTTTGAGCAATCCACCTTCGGGACCATAATTTGAGTTGGAGTTTTCGCAATGGTCGTGAAGCTGATGTGTGCAAAACCAGCAACTTCCGCATGCAATGGGGAATGGCACAACCACTCTGTCGCCCTTTCGCAGATTGGTAACACCGGAACCTACTTCTACCACTTCACCCATAAATTCATGGCCTAACGTCATTGGTTTAGGTTGTGGAATCATGCCATTGTAAATGTGCAGATCGCTGCCACAAATGGCAGTTGAGGTAACTTTGATGATGGCATCGGTAGCTGCATGAATGGTAGGATCAGGAACAGTATCAACACTCACCGTTTTGGGTTTGTGAAAAACAAGTGCTTTCATAGATGATGTATTTTTGGAAAGAGTACGCAAAATCATTCCATTTCTTTACACAAATTATAAACATACGTTACAGCCTGCTAAAGGGCTTGCTGCAACTGCATTTGATTCTGCTTAAAAAGATAAAAAGCTTTCGTTATCTCTGTGTTATTTGTGCTGTTTCCTTTTTTATTGTATAGTTTTTGATTAACTTTATCTCCATTACAAAATAGTAGCAATACGAAATAAAGTTGCCAATGGTATGATGAACAAACAATCAAAAAAAATAACAAGTGGCGTGCTGGCCGGATTACTTACCGGCATTTTGATTGGCTATTTTATAGGCGTCAATCAAAGCAAAAATGATGATAGCTTTTTATCGCAGTGGGTAAAAGATTGCGGTGAATATGAAGATGGTAATGTGTTTGGCTATGAAACAGGTTTACCTGATAATTTTCATGAGAAACAAAAGCGCGAAAAAGAGGCAAAACCAAACCGTAAAAAGCAGTTGGAAAAATAATTTTATTCTATTTCCATTTCCCTTTCTATATTCGCAGCGCAAATGAAAAAGCAAATACAAAATAACAATTGGTGGTGGCACACAATCCTCAATCGGGGCTTGTAGCGGCGCGTACCAATGCGTTATAATACAATAGTGAAAAGCCTCGACAATGTCGGGGCTTTTTCTTTGTCTGAACCAGGATTTTGTATGATTTATCTGATTCGGCAGATGTGAGAGAAAGACAATCAATAATTTTCTGGTAAAAGAATCAATCAGTTGATCAAAATAATAAAAATCCGGCAAAACCAAAAACGCAGATAGTACAAGAAAAGTTGGCTTCACATTATAATCAGTTCAATCAAACAAATCATACAAAATCCTGGTTCAGACCATGAAGAAAATTGAAATAGAAACGACTCACAAAAAAATACTGTCCGATGTGTTTACGCCGGTTGGCATTTACCTGCGTTTGCGCGACAGGTTTCGCGACACCATCCTGCTCGAAAGTGCTGATAGCAACTCGGCTGAGAACAGCTCTTCTTTTATTTGCATCAATGCCATTGGTGGCATTGAAATCAGCAGTTACAACGAAATTGAATGCAAATATCCTGGTGGGCAACCTGAGAAGAAAGCATTGCAAAACGGGCAGGATGTGCCCAACATTGTCTGGGATTTTATGCAGCAATTTGATGTAAAAGAAACGAGTGAAAAAGCCGTAAAAATTGCGCAAAGTTTGTTTGGCTATACTACGTTTGATGCCGTGCAGTTTTTTGAAACGATACAATTAAAATGCGGCAAAACCAAACCTGCCATTCCGTTGATGCGCTATCGTTTGTATCAGTATGTAATTGCCATCAATCATTTTAAAAATGAAATGTTCATTTGCGAGAATAGGCTAAAGAATCTGCCTTCGGAAGCCTCTCTGGTAGAATCGCTGATTCGCAGTAAAGATGTGCCGCAATTTCCTTTTCAAAGTAAGGGTGAAGAAACATCGAACATAACAGATGAACAGCACATAGAAACGGTAAAGAAAGGCATTCAAAGTTGCCTGCGCGGCGATGTGTTTCAAATTGTGCTAAGCCGCCGCTTTCAGCAGAAATTTTCTGGCGATGAGTTTAATGTGTATCGCGCATTGCGCAGCATCAATCCATCACCTTATTTATTTTATTTCGATTATGGCGATTACAAACTGATGGGCAGTAGCCCTGAATCGGAATTGATTATAAAGAACGGCAAAGCCATCATTCATCCTATTGCCGGAACCACCAAACGAACCGGCAATGACGAAGAAGATAAACGGCTAACAATAGCTTTGCAAAATGATGCAAAAGAAAACGCTGAACATACGATGCTGGTTGACCTGGCGCGCAATGATGTAAGCCGTCTTTGTAAGGATGTAAAAGTGAATTTTTACAAACAGGTACATTATTATTCGCACGTTATTCACCTCGTGAGTGAAGTAAGCGGTACGGTAAAAGAAAACACCAATCCATTCTTACTGCTCGCGGCTACATTTCCGGCTGGCACATTAAGCGGCGCACCCAAGTTTAAAGCAATGGAATTGATAGATCAATATGAAACTACGCCGCGTAGTTTTTATGGCGGTTGCATTGGTTCGGTTGGGTTTGATGGTAGCTGCAACCAGGCAATTATGATACGAACATTTTTAAGCAAAGAAAATACGCTTACTTATCAGGCTGGCGGCGGTATTGTTGCTGCAAGCAACCCGCAAAATGAATTGGAAGAAGTGGCCAACAAATTGGGTGCTTTGAAGAAAGCCATTCAATTGGCTGAAACGATTTCATGAGGTTTTTTTTCTTCATAGTTAAACTGTTTGAATTGGAATAAAGGAATATTCGGGTAAAAACAAAACGCAGTAAGATTGAAATATGAAAATATTAGTGTTTGATAACTACGATTCGTTTACTTACAATCTTGTTCATTTGGTTGAAAAGATTGTGGATGATAAAGTTGATGTGTTTCGCAATGATAAAATCCCATTGGAAAAAGTGGCTGAGTATGATAAAATCATTCTTTCACCGGGGCCGGGTGTGCCATCAGAAGCAGGTTTATTATTGCCTTTAATTAAAGAATATGCCGCGCGTAAAAGCATACTGGGCGTTTGTTTGGGGCATCAGGCAATAGGAGAGGCCTTTGGTGCAACGCTTACCAATTTAACCCATGTGTTTCATGGAGTGGCAACAAGCTGTCAACTGTCGTCAGTCAAGAGTCTACTGTTCAAAGGCTTGCCTCAATGTTTGGAAATCGGTCGCTATCATTCCTGGGTAGTTGATAAAAAGGCTTTTCCGGATGAGCTTGAAATTACGGCTGAAGATGACAATGGTTATATTATGGGTTTGCAGCACAAAACGTATGATGTACAAGGGGTACAGTTTCATCCGGAAAGTGTGTTGACGCCAATGGGCGAACTGATATTGCGCAACTGGTTACAAGCATAACAACAAAAGATGAAAAAATTATTATCCTATTTATTCGAGCACAAAACATTATCTTATCAACAAGCAAAAGATACGCTGATAGCCATTTCAAAAGGCTCGTACAACGACACTGAAGTAACGGCTTTTATTACCGTATTTCTGATGCGCAGTATTACCATTGAAGAGCTTCAGGGCTTTCGCGATGCGTTGCTGGAATTGTGCGTGAAAGTAGCTTTGAATGGGCACAAAACCATTGACATTGTTGGCACCGGCGGCGATGGAAAAAATACTTTTAATATTTCAACATTGGCCTGTTTTATCGTTGCGGGCACTGGACAAAAAGTAGCCAAGCATGGCAATTACGGAGCTACTTCTATTAGCGGAGCCAGTAATGTGATGGAAAATCTGGGTTACCAGTTTTCAAACAACAATGCTAAGTTGCTTCGCGAAACAGAAGAAGCCAATATATGCTTTATGCATGCGCCCCTGTTTCATCCTGCGCTAAAAACGGTGGCGCCAATTCGTAAAAATTTTGGTCTGCGAACCTTCTTCAATATGCTTGGACCAATGGTAAATCCTGCGCAGCCTACTTATCAACTTGTTGGGGTTTACAATTTGGAAATGGCAAGAATCTATAACTATTTATTGCAGCAGAATGGAACACCCTTTACTATTATACATAGTCTCGATGGATATGATGAAATCTCGTTAACCAACGATACAAAAGTCATTACTAATGAAGGTGAATATTTATATACTCCCGAACAGTTGGGCAAGCGAATGGTTGAGCAACAAGATATTTATGGCGGCAATACAACAGAAGAAGCCGCTAAGCTCTTTACTAAAATTATAAGGGGCGAGGGCACGTGGGCACAAACGGCTGTAGTGCTTGCCAATGCTGCGATGGCATTACATTGTACAGGAAGTTATGAGGGTTATAACGATGCTTACAAGGCCGCTGTAAAAAGCCTGGAAAGTGGCAGTGCATACAATTGTTTGGAAATATTGATCAATATGCAAGCCTGAACCATGATTGCAAAAGATTATGTTGATTCGGCAGATGAAAGTAAATGCGTTAAAATCAAATCTTTCAAAGATCTGGTTAATCAGTAGCCTCTTTTAAATCATGGTTCAGACAATTAAAAATAACATGAATATACTCGACAAAATAGTGGCTGAAAAAAGGAAAGAAATAGAGCAAAAGAAAAGCTCTGTTTCAATCGCATCTTACGAACAGATGCCGATGTTTTCTTTTGCACGAAAATCATTGCGGCAATCTTTACTAAAAGAAGATTCAACAGGCATCATTGCAGAATTTAAGCGTAAGTCGCCATCAAAAGGAATTATTAACGGCAATGCAGACGTAGCCACCGTTACAAGCACTTACAGTCAACAGGCTGCAGGTATTTCAGTGCTAACCGATGAACCTTTTTTTGGTGGCAGTAATGACGATTTAATAGCGGCAAGAAATGTGGTTGATGTTCCCTTATTGCGAAAAGATTTTATTGTAGATGAATATCAGCTTTACGAAGCCAGGGCAATAGGTGCTGATGTAATTTTATTAATTGCTGCTTGTCTTTCACAACAACAAGTAAAACAACTTGCTACAACAGCAAGGCAATTGGAATTGGAAGTGCTGCTTGAAATTCATAATGAAGAAGAACTTGCCAACATCTGTGATGAAGTAAACATGATTGGCGTAAACAATCGCAATCTCAAAACATTTGAAGTTGACATCAACACATCTTTGAATTTGATCACACTTTTACCAAAAGAAAAACCTGCCATTGCAGAAAGCGGAATTAGTAATGTAAACGCCATCAAAGCCTTGCGCAATGCTGGTTTCAAAGGCTTTTTAATCGGTGAAAATTTCATGAAAAACAACGATCCTTCAATCGCTTTTATACAGTTTGTAAATGAGTTGAAACAAACAACATGAGAATAAAAGTATGCGGCATTACTCAGTCTTTGCAGGCGCAACAAATAAGCGATGCCGGAGCCGATTTTGTGGGATTTATTTTTTATCCGCCTTCATCGCGTTATGTGTATAAAACCATGCCGGCAAATGAAATTAAAAAGCTGCGCAATATTAATAAGGTTGGCGTTTTTGTAAACGCTGATATAGACTACGTATTGAGAACGGTGGATGATTGCGGGTTATACCTGGTTCAGCTTCATGGTAATGAATCGCCACGCTACTGCGAAAAAATTTCTCAATACATTACTGTTGTCAAAGCGTTTCGGGTGAGCGAAGGCGACAATATTTTGTGGAAAATAAAAGACTATTATGATGAGGCTGATCTATTTATGTTTGATACAGAAGGCGCAAGTTATGGCGGTACAGGAAAGAAGTTCGATTGGCAAATATTGAAGGAAGCTAATATTGGTAAACCTTTTTTTCTAAGCGGTGGCATTGCGCCGGACGATATTGCTAACATTCAGCAGTTTCAACAAGAGGCGGTTGCTAAAGATTTGTTTGCTCTTGACATTAATAGTCGTTTTGAAATATCTCCAGGCATAAAAGATATTCAGCAGGTAACAACATTCATCCATACTATAAAGCAAAAAGGAGAAGACGCTGATGATAAGAGAATCGTATTTTAAAAAGAGGCAAAACCAAAAGTAACATGATTCAACTGAATAACACATCCAACCATAATGAGGTTCTCATTCGCGAAGCAACAAGAGAAGACTTGCCTCAAATACTTAACATTTATAACGATGTAATCTTGCATACAACAGCCGTTTACAATTACGATCCGCACACATTGGAAATGCGTACAGAATGGTTTGAAACAAAGCAGCAACAAGGCTTTCCGGTGTTTGTAGCAGAAGAAGGAGAAGCAATTGTTGGCTTTAGTTCATTCGGTCCGTTTCGTGCCTGGCAGGCTTATCAATACACGGTTGAGAATTCGGTATATGTAAAAAACGATTGCAGAGGAAAAGGCGTTGGAAAGATGTTGATGGAACCATTAATAAAGGCAGCTAAAAATGTTAGGCTTACATGCTATTGTTGCGGGTATTGATGCTTCTAATGAAGTGAGCCTCGCATTGCACAAACAGTTTGGTTTTATAGAAGTGGCGCATTTTAAAGAAGTGGGTTATAAATTCAACCGATGGCTCGATTTAAAATTTATGGAGTTGATATTATGAAGTTGCTTAAAAACATGCAAATATTCTCTGTACAGAAGTTTTCTTGGCTTCTTACAGAATCGATTAGCACAGTAATACATAATTATAACAACAAGTATAACTATGATAAACATTACCTCATTCAATAACAGAGGCACTTACAAACAGCCGAACATCTTTGGTTATTACGGAGATTTCGGTGGTGCTTACATTCCCGAAATGCTCCATCGTAATGTAGAAGAATTGAAAAACAATTATCTGCAAATCATGTATGAACCTGCCTTCCAGCAAGAGTTTCAGAAGCTTGCTAAAAGATTATGTTGGCAGACCTACACCTTTATTTTTAGCCCAAAGATTAAGTAACAAATACAATACTACTGTTTACTTAAAACGCGAAGATTTAAACCATACCGGCGCGCATAAAATAAACAATGCAATCGGCCAGGTACTGCTTGCACAACGTTTGGGTAAAAAGCGCATCATTGCTGAAACCGGTGCAGGTCAGCATGGCGTGGCTACGGCAACTGTATGTGCTTTGAAAGGCATTGAGTGTGTGGTGTATATGGGCGAAGTAGATATTGAACGACAGGCGCCCAACGTTGCCCGCATGAAAATGTTAGGAGCGAAAGTAGATTCCTGCTACGAGTGGAAGCAAAACCTTGAAAGATGCAACCAACGAAGCTATACGTGCATGGATAAATGATCCACTCGAAACACATTATGTCATTGGCAGTGTGGTTGGCCCGCATCCTTATCCCGATATGGTAGCGCGGTTTCAAAGTATCATAAGCGAAGAAATCAAATGGCAGTTGAAAGAGCATACCGGCAAAGAATTGCCAACGCATGTAGTGGCTTGTGTAGGCGGTGGCAGCAATGCTGCTGGAACATTTTATCATTTTTTGGATGAAGACAGTGTAAAAATTATTGCAGTTGAAGCAGCCGGTTGTGGCATCAATAGTGGCAAAAGTGCAGCTACCACACAATTGGGTAAGCCAGGTGTATTGCATGGAAGCAAAAGTTTGGTAATGCAAACAGAGGATGGGCAGGTTGTAGAGCCGCATAGCATTTCTGCAGGGTTGGATTATCCGGGCATTGGGCCTATGCATGCGCATTTGTATACAAGTGGCCGTGCTACTTTTTTAAGTGCAACAGATGATGAATCGTTAGCAGCCGGCTTTCAGTTGGCGAAGTTGGAAGGCATCATTCCTGCATTGGAAAGTGCTCATGCTTTGTGCGCTTTAGACCAATTAAAATTAAGTACGAAAGATGTGGTGGTAATGTGTTTAAGCGGGCGTGGTGATAAAGATTTGGATACGTATATGAAAGCGATGGAGAAGTGATTTTTAATTGTAAATTTTAATGGTTAATTGCAAATGAGTCTCATTAAAAATTATTTCAGCATAAAAATAGAAACGTGTTGAATGTCTATTGTACGGCTGGTTATCCGCAATTGAACAGCACAACTTGAAGTAATGAAAGCATTGCAAAACAACGGTGCTGAAATCATCGAAATCGGAATGCCTTACAGCGATCCGTTGGCAGATGGCCCTGCCATTCAACACAGCAACGGCATTGCGTTGCAGAATGGAATGACAATAGAAAAATTATTCGAACAATTAAAGGATTTTCGCAATACGCCGAAGGTTGAAGACGCCATTAAAATACCTGTGATTTTAATGGGTTACATGAACCCCATTTTGCAGTATGGTTTTGAGAAATTTTGCAAACAAGCAGCAGAACTTCCGGTGGATGGTTTGATTCTTCCCGACCTTCCTGAATATGAATATCAAACGGTGTATGGCGACATTATTAAGCGTTATGGATTGGATTTTATTTTCTTAATCACTCCCGAAACATCAGAAGAACGAATACGAAGATTGGATGCTTTGAGCACCGGATTTTTATATGCAGTTTCATCTTCATCCATCACTGGCAGCGATAAAGATTTTACACAAGTTGAAAATTATCTGCAAAGCCTGCAAAATATGAATTTGAAAAATCCAATTCTTGTTGGTTTTGGTATTAAAGATAAGCAGACATTTCAATCGGCTTGCCGCTTTGCCAATGGTGCAATCATCGGTACGGCATACATAAAAGCCATCGAAAATTCAACCAATATTGAAAGGGATACAAAGCTTTTTTTAGAAAGTATTTTGCATTAAATGGTGATATATTTTTTGATAAAATTCATCTTACTTGTTAAAGTATGAAGATTGCCAAACTCGCTATAATCAGTATTGTTGTTTTGTTTTTCATTGTTACATGTATGGGTTTGCTTTACCTTCAACCGTAAGGGTAACACGCACTATCAATATTGATGCGCCTCAGGATTCATTATACAAGTATGTTGGCATTCTTAACAACTGGGAGTTGTGGATGGAAGGAATCAACGCAAACACTGTTCATTTTATGTCATCACAAACAGTTGAAAAAAAGTAGCATCAAGCGATGATAAAAAAGAAATTTATATTACAAAAAGCACAAGAGATACAGTAGAAACAATATGGCAAAATAAAAAAGGAAATAGCCTGCTTTGCGTTTTTCTGTTGTCGAACAATACTGCCAGCAACACAACAAAATTGAACTGGTATTTTGAGCAAAAGCTAAGCTGGTATCCGTGGCAGCGGTTGTCTGCCATCGCCACCGATAAAATCTGGGGGCCTTTCATGGAAGAAAGCTTAGACAAGCTGAAAGCGATAACAGAGCATCACTAAAATGAATCAACCAAATGGAGTATTACTTCATATACTTTGTTCAATTCATTTTCTGTTATACAATACGGAGGCATAATATAAACGGTATTACCAAGCGGACGTATGTAAACACCTTGCTCAATGCTTCGGTTGGTGATGATTGTGCTGATGTTGTTTAAATATTCGTCTTTCCCTTTGCTAACTTCAAACGCTACAATTGTTCCAAGAGCACGCAGATTTTTGATGTTTTGTTTTTGCACTAATTTTTGCATCCACAATTTGTTTTGTTGTTCAAGCCACTTAATTTTTTCAAGGCAATTGTTTTCAAACCACAAATCCAAACTTGCTAAGGCGGCTGTGCAAGCCAATGGATTGGCGGTAAAAGAATGCCCGTGAAAAAAGGTTTTCAGTTTATCATCATCCAGGTAGGCATCATATATTTTTTGCGAACAAGCGGTAACACCTAATGCCATTGTGCCGCCCGTTAAACCTTTACTCAAGCAAATAATATCAGGCTTGCATTCCATGTATTCAGAAGCAAATAACTTTCCTGTTCTGCCGAAGCCGGTCATCACTTCATCAGCAATGCAAATGATGTTTTGGTTTTGCACATATTTCAACAGTTCGTTCATCCAGAATGCATCATACATCTTCATTCCACCTGCGCCCTGCACCAATGGTTCATAAATAAAAGCGGCTATCTCTTCAGCATGTGATTCTATTGTTTGTTTGGTTTTGCCTATATTTTTTTCTTCCGGAACGTCAATAAATATCACTTCAAATAATAAATCATGAAAAGCCAATGTAAACACACTTCTATCACTCACACTCATCGCACCAAACGTATCACCATGATACGAATTGTTGAAAGCTAAAATCTTTGTTTTTGATTTATGATTTATGATTTGTGATTCGTGATTGTCGCTGTTTGAATCTTCTTCATTGCATCTTGCATCTTGTTTCTTGCTTCTTGTTTCTTACCTTGTTTTTTGCTTCCTGGTTCCACCAAAATTGTATCGCCATTTTCAGTGCGACTTCGGTTGAAGTAGAGCCATTATCACTATAAAATATTTTAGAAAAATGAGAGGGCAAAATTTGCAATAATCTCTCGGCAAGCTCAACAGCAGGTTTGTGTGTAAAGCCTGCAAAAATAACCTGCTCAAGCTGTAATGCTTGCCCGTAAAGCTTTTGGGCAATGTAAGGATGCGCATGACCATGCAGTGTTACCCACCAGCTGCTTATGGCATCAATGTAAGTGTTGTTGTTTTCGTCAAATAAAAGCGTGCCTTTTGCGCTTGTAATGGCAATGGGTAAAGGCATGTTTTTCTGTGGAGTGAACGGATGCCAGATACATTGCTTGTCTCTTTCAGATAAAGTCATGCGGTGAAGGTAAAGGCAAATGCTTTTTATGGAATAATCAAGATAAAAATTACGAAGTCCTCTTTTTATTGGGGTTTTGTTTTGCCATGAAAATGCTATAGATGATTATTTCATTATCATGTACTTCATAAATAACATCATAGGGAAAACGACGAAGCTTTGCTTGTCGAATGGATTGGTTTGTGTAGGAAAAAATAAAGGGGTTGCTTTCAATCTTGTCAAAAAGCGTTTGCAGTTCTTCTAAAAATTTCTCTCCTAAATTTTCTTTTACAGAGTTATAATAAATATATGCTTCGTGTAAATCCGCAAGCGCCAACGGACGAACTTCTATAGTAGAAGGCATAATTATTTACCTTTTCGCACAATGGCTTTTGCTTCTTCCCAAGTATATGATTTCCCTTTTCCGTTTAAATAGTTCTCTCTTTCCTGCAAAACTAATCTCATGCGTTCTTCAGGCATCTGATTATATTCCTTTGCCACTTCGCACAATGTTTCGAGCAGATTGTCATCACCATTTGCAATGATGTTCTGCAGTTCTTTTTGCAAAGCTTCTCTTTCCATATCTTTTGCTTTCTACAAATATAACGGTTTGCATTTTTTCAATTTATCTAAATAAACTATATACATCGCAAGGCCGGTGTTGGCTCGTATCTCTTTCTTAATAGTTTAGAAGGACGGATTACCTGCAAATCAACCGTTAAAACACTTTTGATAATAAACTGATCGCTTTGTTTATTCAACCCAAAACCGGCACCCACATTCCATATTACACGCGGTGTAAGATAGATGACAACTGTTGGAAATAGTTCAGCCGTTTTCTCTTTATAATCTGCATAGTATTCAATGCCAGGCTGAACTTTGTTGCCACGCCGGTAATATAAACCTGCGGACAATCCATATCCCAAATCTTTACTTTCATCGCCAGTTGTGTACTTGCTAATGTAGGGGTTAGCTGCAATGCGAAAATCTTCAATGTCTTTGTCTAAAATCAAACGCAGTTCAGCCTCCTGGCTGGTTGAATAAGCCTGTCGAGGGAAATAATATTCTGCATACAAAGCTGTATTGATGAAGTGATCAAAGCGTTCGCCAAAGCGATACATTAATGAGTAATGCGATTGTGTAAAGGCTAAATTTTGAGTTGGACCGGACACAAAATCGGCATAAGCAGATACTTCCAAATGATCCAATAAACCATATTCTATTTCTACCGAATTGCCAAGCAAACCTTTGTTATCCAACATCTTTCCAAAATGCTCATTGCTGTTGTTGCTGTTAAGAATTCCGGTTGTGAACAAGTTCACGTTTACATGACCCTGATACGGCGTTTCAACCTGATAAACTCTATACAAAAGTTCCTGCGCAAATGCTTGATTAATTATTAGGTTGCCGGCAACAAAAAAAACGATAAAAACAAACTTCCTTTTCATGCGAATTTATTTTTGTCCTGCCTTTAATGGTAAGGTTGTCAAAGTCAATATCCACGGGCACTGCAAACTGATTGCCCCATTGTTTTCCGTATCGTTTGTATGGCGGCGCATCAACATGAACATGCGCTGAATATTGCTTGCCGCTTGACGGTATGCGCCAGTTTTCGCCATAATGGTACAACCATGGATGCCACATAAAAGGAACGGACTTTGTTCCCAACGATTTTTTGTTTTTATCGTATAATGTAACCGTTACGTTCAGGTCGGGCAGAAAGCGCCGCGAACTTTTATTTAACACTGCTATTTCAATGTGGGCATTGGTTTTACCACCTTCATCGTTTTGTGTCATGTACATAAATTTTCCATTCATATAATGCCACCAGCCTTCCGAATATTCATCGGCAAAGGCAATAAAATAATCGCCCTGCACCGTATCTTTTCCTTCGTTTGCCTGCGTGAACATAACCTTTAAAGTGTTGCTGTAACCAGCGCCAGCACCTTTTGATAATGCCGTTTGTTCTTCCATAAATTCACTTGCCAATGTCTGTTGAGCCAGTTGATTTTGGTTGATAGAAACAGGAATCACAGCAGTAGTAGTTTTTGTAAAACGATCACCATTATAAGGGTCGTGTCGGCGATATTGCGGTGCCGCGATACGAATGGTAATCACATCATTTTTGTTGTTAGATAAATTGATGTTATCGCCATAACCATTAATCAAAGGTGCCCAGCCATAAGGCATTTGTTTTTGCGCGTTTTCTAACGATGCTGTAATGGTTAAACCCGGCACCAACCGATGGTCCGAGCCATCTTGCACAAACAGCCACAGATGTGCATTTGCGCCCGTTGGCTCATGCCAGCTAAGGTTGTTTTTTTCTTCCAATTCGTACCATCCCTCGGGCTTACTAATAAGATAAGTAACGATGTATTCACCGGCTCTTGTTTGTCCTGCTGCAGAACCACCAAACTTCAATAAAGCCTGTACGCACTTATCAACCGAATCGCCTTCTGCACGTGCAGATTGGAGCTGTTTTTTATTGGCTTCGTTGCTGGGTGCTGTAAGTGGCATTTGAGGCATTGTTGTAGTGTGTGCCGCATCCTGAGCCTTTATGTCGTTGCATAAAAAAAGCGCGGTTACAGCAAAAGGATGATGCTTTTGTAAAACATAGGTGATAGCAATTGAAAATATTGTAAAACGAAGTCCCCTACAACTGTGCCATTTCAAAATAAAAGAAAGAATAATACCTGTAAGTATTTAAGAAGTGATATTCACTGTTTACAACAACGTTTTTTATACAATCGTTCAAGTCAAAAGTTTGTACTTCTTTTTTATGTGT
>CAWJYO010000005.1:0-146842 GCA_963847085.1 uncultured Chitinophagaceae bacterium
ACTTTCTCTGTGCCATCTGGTTTGCTCAAATCGGCTGAAATAAAATGAAGACTTTTATTTTCTTCTTGCGGTTTGTTCCTTGCGGTAATGATAACAGTTGCACCAGCTTGTTGCAGCCGTTCGGCAATAGCTTTTCCTGCACCTTTTGTGCCACCCGTTACTAATGCTATTTTGCCCTTTAGTTCATTATTGAAATTAAATTGTTGTTCCATCTATATGATTATTTAAGGGCAAAATTGGTGCATATAAACAGTTTGTACAAGTACGGAAAATCGAATTGCATAGGGATTAATTTTTCCCCTACAGCATAGTTAGAACATTGGGTTACTTTTGTAGTATGTATGAAAGAAAAATTTCGTTGAACTTAAATTGTGGTCTTGACCTGATTGGTGAAGTGCTTTATGGCAAATGGAAAATCCGTTTGCTATGGTTTATCAACGATGGTTTTCAGCGACCAAACGAACTGCAACGAAAAATTCCTGATGCTTCCCGAAGGGTTTTGAATATTCAATTGAAAGAGTTAGAAAAACACGAACTCGTTTCAAAAATTATTTATCCGCAAGTTCCGCCAAAAGTTGAATACAGTCTTACAGATTTTGGTAAAACCCTAATTCCTGCCATTTCAGTTTTAGGTAATTGGGGCGATGAAAATGAAGAACGATTGAAGAATGTCATTTTACAAAAGTCACAAGTCGAATAGATTTATTCGTCAATCCTTCAACGTCAGTAGGGTGTCGCAGTAGGGTTGCTGCTAACACAATATTATACGCAATTAACCATACCATCAAAAAATCAATTGCCTTTGATTATCAATACTATTAGTATGCGCTTTTTGTATTGTAGTTGCGCCAATACAACTTACCACCTATTTCCCTATCCCTTCCAAATACTTACTAAACTGAAGAATTGCATCCGCCGCAATACCAATCTGGGCTTGCGCTTCAGTCCAGTTGCGCTGCTCAATGGCTTCGCGTATGCCGGGCAATGTTTTCACACCATAACCGGTATAAAAACCGGGTGCATAAATGGCATGTTTGTACCACTCACGGCGTGGCAAACCGTTGGGTAATAACAACTGCTGTTCGGCAACAAACAAAGCTTTGTTGATGGCATCATTGTTTAATGCTGTATCTCTTTTACTTAACAATGCTTGCAAGCTATCAGTGCTCGTTGCAGGCTGTCCGTTGCATTTTGCAAAGGCGCAAAATTGAGATACGGCACAGCCTCTTTTGTTTTTGGCACTAATAAATGATACGCCGTATCAGTAGTTTGCCCATAGATGCCTGAAACAATTAATTTGTTTTCTATCCGTGTGTTCTCGCGCATATTATCAGCAAGGGCAATCACTTCTTTTGTGTAACTGTTGATGGCTTTGTATAAAAGGGTAAAATCAAAAGGCACACGGTCGGCATCTGCCATGCGCAAAGCAGTGCGTCCTGCCGTTTTTGCAAGAGCAACGCCATATTGAAACGAAGGATCTTTAAACCGGCGATAATCATCATACGAATCATAAGCTGAATGATATTCGCCACCACCATTTTCACCTCCAAAACCAAGGTTTAACGAAGGCACACCAATGTGTTGCAAAAACGGCGAAAAATCAGAACCCGAACCTAAGCGGCTCAAGTTCTAATTCTTTTTTACCCATTGCTTCTTCTTTTGTTTTTGCACCTTTTGCATCGGCTATCTCTTTAGCCAGACTTCTTGCTTGTATGCTGATTCCGGTTTCCGGGTCGGTAACTTCTTTTGCGGCTTCATTCACCATCGTTTGTAATGCTGCCGAGCCACCTGCGCCAAAATAACCTCTTCCATTGTCATCGCTGTTAATGTACACCACCGCTTTCTGCTGCAATTCTTTTGCATGGTCTTCTACCCATTCAGTGCTGCCCAGCAAGGCAGGTTCTTCGCCATCCCACGCACAATACACGAGCGTGCGTTTGGGCTTCCAGCCGGTCTTTACCAATTCACCAATGGCTTTCGCTTCTTCCAACAATGCAGCCTGTCCGCTAATGGGGTCGTTGGCTCCGTTCACCCAGGCATCATGATGGTTGCCTCTTACTATCCATTCATCCGGATATTGCGAACCTTTAAGGGTAGCAATCACATCATAACAGGGCACTTCATTCCAGTTAAACTGCATGTTTAAATGCACTTTTGTTTTGTCATCACCTACATGATATGTGAATGGCAAACCACCTACCCATTCGCGCGGCGCAACGGGTCCTTCCAACGATTTCAGTAATGGTGCAGCATCGTGATAGCTGATAGGAATCACAGGTATCTTCAATAAGTTTTTGGCTTCGCTTCGCTCAATGCGTTTGGCGTCTTTGGTTGAAGCAATACCAGGTGTTAAAGGATCGCCCGGATAAATGGGCATATCCATCACACTGCCACGCTGCACTTCATACTCGCTGCGGTAAGCACCTTTGGGATATACATCACCCGCCGCATAGCCGTCATCAACAGGATCGCTGTAAATAATGCAGCCAATGGCGCCATGCTCCTGCGCTACTTTGGGCTTTAATGCCACGCCAGCTTCTGCCGTATTTGGCAATTACTATTTTTCCTTTTACATTAATACCCATTCTGTCGAGCAAATCATAATCATCAGGCAGGCCATAATTGACAAACACCAACGCGCCGGTTACATCACCATCGGCACTCCAGGCATTGTAAGTAGGCAGTTGCCCGCTTTGTCCGCTCGTAGCATCTTCTTTCAGGGCAGGTTCTTTTAAAATGGCTTTGTACAGCGGTAGGCGATACCATTTCCAGCACGCGTGTTTTAGGTGTTGGAAAGAGTACCGTGTACTCATCTATTCTTACATCCCAGCCATATTGTTTAAAGCGATTGTAAATGGTGTCTGCAACCGCTTTATCGCCTGGTGAACCCAAATGATGCGGATACGATGACAATAGCTTTATGGTGCTGCCAATGTGAGCTGCATTTAGGTTTTGGTCGAATTGTTTTTCGATAGATAATTGCTGCCTGGCGTTGGATGCATTAAAGCCTGTAATAGACGAAGACTGCGCAATGTTTTTGGTAATGAATAAAAGAATAATAACAAGGAGAAGAATGATTTGCTTCATAAGTTCGGTTTGCTTCTGGTTTCAAAATAAGACAAAAAGAATCAAGAAACAAGAATCAAGAAACAAGAAACAAGAATCAAGATTCAGGATTCAAGGTTCATGGAAGAAGAATAGAAATTACATGTAGCAGGAAAAAAGCGTAAGAATAGAATTGTTATTTCACTTTTTGTTTTTACCTCTTTTTGTTTCTGCAACTTATCTCTTGAGTATTGTATCTTGAACCTTGAATCTAGATTCTTGCAACTTCATTCTTCAAACACATCTCCAGTCGTAATAGCTTCGTGTGTTGGAGCATTGTGATAACTAATTCTTGCTGCTTTAATGTGAAGCAACTGATGCAATCGCAACAACCTGAAAACAATTGCAACCACAAACGCAGATAGCAACGGAGCAGCAACATAAATCCAGTAATCATTGTAATTGTTCACAAGCCATGCAGGTCCAAAACTACGGGCAGGGTTGGTGCTGCATCCCGAGTATGCCGATTCGGCCCATACCATAAAGCTGTACAAAGGAGGCATGGTGAATGGAGTATAATGACGAAGCGTTTTTATTCCTACAAAAACAAACACTACCACTATTAAAGCTGCTGTTGTAACCATCTCACCTACAAAAGCAGCCGTAATGCCTGCGCTTCCTGGTAAGGTAATGCCATACTGAATGCTTTTACCCTGCCCTTTCCACAACAAAAGGGGCAGGCAGCCAATGGCAGCGCCTAACATTTGCGAAATGACATAACCTATAAGCGCGCCAGTCTTCATTTTTCCACGAAGCCAAAAGGCAAACGACATAGCCGGATTGATGTGTGCACCACTTATTTTACCTACGGGTGAAAGAGTGATAAGGCATCCGGTGCATCCAAATAAAAAGCCTGTGAGCAAACGCCTTGCACCAACGGAAGGAATGAAATGTGCAACTACCGAACCTTCGCCCCAATCTAAAATTACAAAGCTTAAACCAACAGCCATCAACAAAGCTGTGCCCACCAGTTCTGATGCAAATAAGTAAAATATACTCCTGCCTTTCATGCCCGTTTTGTGTTTTGCAAAAGATAATAAATATCATGCCTTCATGTCCTTATTTTACTTTTGCTTTGTTATTTAAAAATAGTCAACCATTATGTTTCTGCTTATTATCGGTCTTGTTATCTTCTTTGTTAGTCTGGGCGTAAGCCGCACCAATCCTGACGTTTCAGCGATATGCAAAAACAGTTCAGGGCATTGGATTATTAATTGCAGTATTGGGTTTTGTCGCCGCAGGCACTGTACAAATTGATGCCGGCGAAGTGGGTGTGCAAAAATTATTTGGTAAGGTTCAGAACAACGTTTTGAACAGTGGTTTGCACCTCATCAATCCGTTGGTTGAAGTTCAGCATCTTGGATATAAGAACACAAAACTATACCATGAGCGGCACCAGCAATGAAGGCAATAAGCAAGGTGATGATGCTATTCGTGTACTCTCTGCCGATGGCCTGGAAGTAACCATAGATTTATCAGTGCTGTATCACGTTGTTCCTTCCGAAGCGCCAAAACTGTTGCGTGAAACAGGAGCGGATTATGAAGATAAAATTGTGCGTCCTGTTACGCGTACACGTATAAGAGATAACGCGGTGTATTACGATGCAGTTGCCTTGTTTTCAACGAAACGCGATGAGTTTCAGCAACGCATTTTTGCTACCATCGAAAAAGATTTCAGAAACGCGGGGTTTGGTGCTGGAAAATTTGCTGGTTCGCAACATTACCTTGCCTGCAAGTGTAAGGGCTTCCATTGAGCAAAAAATAAATGCTGAACAAGATGCGCAGAAGATGCAGTTTGTATTGCAAAAAGAACAGCAGGAAGCGCAGCGCAAACGGGTAGAAGCGCAAGGCATTGCCGATTACCAGCGCATCATCAGTGAAAGTTTAACCGACAAGCAATTGCAATACGAACGCATTAAAGCGCAATTGGAAATTGCCAAATCGCCCAACTCAAAAGTTATTATTATGGGCGGCAATGGAAACACGCCGTTGATATTGGATGGAAAGGATGAGAAGTGAGTGGGTATAAATCAAATTACAGTAAAAACAAACATCATGAAACTGCGTTGGTTCACACGAAAAGGAATGATATTCATTCCAAAAACCTTTATTGGCTGGATGATTTTAATCGCAGCCCTTGTGTATGCAGTTTATACGTTTATTGATATTGACAGCCGCTCGCATTCAGTAAGCGATACGCTGATGAACTTTGTTTTCAATCTCTTTCTTATCGGCGTGGTGTATTCGTTAATTGCTTTGCTAACCAGCCGGGTGAAATCATGACTTTGATTAGGAAAACTTTTCTTCTTCTGCATGCCTTTTTAAAAACAAAAATCCGGCTTCAATTTGTATGTAGCCAATTTGTTTTTACACGAATTTTCAAGCAACGAAACTGTTTTATTTCTTTTGATAAACCCTCACCCAATCTACATACATTTTTGCGGGCAGCTTACTGTTATCAACCGTTTGCCCGGGCCAGTCTCCGCCAACAGCAAGGTTAAATAATATGAAGAAAGGCAGATGAAATTCTTCAGTGCTGTTAGTGGTTATGTCCGATGTATGATAGGTAACGCTATCCACATACCACCTGATGGAAGTGGCTGTCCATTCTACTCCATAAACATGAAAATCCGAAGGTGTTGAATTTGTATTACCACCATCCTGCACATGCCCGTTATTATCCCAGTGAATGGTGCCATAAATAATACTATCGGCATTAATGTGTTCCATTATATCGGTTTCGCCACAGGCAGGCCAGTTAATGGTGTTAATGTCGCTACCCAACATCCAGAAGGCAGGCCACAAGCCTTGCCCAACGGGTATTTTAATACGGGCTTCTACCTTGCCGTAAGTGAATTCTTTTTTGGCTTGCGTTGTCATACGCGAGGAAGTATAATAATTGGCTCCAACCGTTTCTTTCTTTGCCGTAATTACTAAATTGCCATTCTCAATGGTTGCATTGTTCTTTTGATAGTATTCCTTTTCGTGATTGCCCCATCCATTGCCGCCGGTTTCAAAATTCCAGACAGTTGTATCTATCGAATTGCCATTAAATTCATCTGCCCAAACCAACTGGTAAGTAGAAGTATCAACCGGAGTGACTGGTGGAACATAAGGTGGCGTAACGGCAGGATCATTGGGTGAAGATGATTTGGTGCAGAACGAAAAAGAGCAAACTGAAAGAACGATGATAAAAAATAGAAAGCGAATCCTCATAACTGAGTTGTTTTAAAAATAAAGATAAGGAAATGACGATGGAGTTCTTATTTTATAACTTCGGCAAATTATCCATTTTTGTAGTTCATGATATATAATAGCCAACAAAATAATTCTTCCTGTTAAAGATTATCAATTATGATAAAAAAACTGTTTGCCTCTTTTGTTTTTGCCTGTTTTTTTATTTGTGCCGCGCAAGCCCAAACCTCTCGTTTCATCACTTCAAAAGGAAAAGAAATTATAGGCGTTGATGACAAGCCTTTTTTAATAAAAGGCACCAATCTGGGCAACTGGTTGGTGCCCGAAGGCTATATGTTTAAATTTAAAGAAGCCAATTCGCCAAGGCTGATTGATGAAACTTTTAAAGAACTGGTTGGGCCTTCTGCTACGGAAGAATTTTGGAAGAAATATCTTGATGTTTACATTACGCAGGATGACATTCATTACCTTAAAACCACCGGCATCAACTCCATCCGCATACCGTTTAATTATCGGCTGTTTACACCTGAAAATTACATGGGTGATAATGATAGCACTCGCGGCTTTGTTTATCTTGATAAAGTCATCAACTGGTGCAAAGGGGAAGGTTTGTATGTGTTGTTGGACATGCACTGTGCACCGGGCGGACAAACCGGCGATAATATTGATGATGGCTATGGCTATCCGTTTTTATTTGAAAGCGAAGCCGACCAAAACAAAGTCGCTTCTATCTGGAAAAGAATTGCGCAACATTATGCGGCCGAAACCACTGTTATGGGTTACGATTTGCTGAACGAACCGATTGCGCATTATTTCGATAAAAACAAACTTAACCCGATGCTGGAAGTGGTATATAAAAAAATAACCGCTGCCATTCGTACGGTTGATAACAACCATTTGCTGTTTTTGGGTGGTGCGCAATGGGATTCTAACTTCAAGCCCTTTGGTGCGCCGTTCGATTCGAAACTGGTGTATCAGTTTCATAAATACTGGACGGCAACTACCAAAGATGTAATTCAGGAATACATTGATTTCAGAGATAAATACAACGTTCCTATTTACTGCGGCGAAACCGGTGAAAACAATGATGAATGGATCATGAAGTTTAGAAAAACACTGGAAGAAAACAATATTGGCTGGCACTTCTGGCCGTATAAAAAAATGGATAGCAAGAGTGGCTTCATAACTTTTGCAATACCTCAATATTATGATAGCGTTATGGCTTATGCCGATACAGCAAAAAGAAACTTTGCCGACATCAGAAGCCTGCGTCCTAAAAATGGCGAGCAAATACAAAAAGCAATGGATGGCTTTTTAGAAAATTGCCGGTTTCAAAATTGCATCATCAATAGCAGTTATATTACTGCATTGGGTTTACAGCCCGGCAAAAAAGAATAAGACATGAAGATTAGCACCGTTCGGTTAGAAACATTCAGCGATTGTGTAATTGCCATTATCATTACGGTTATGATTTTGGAATTGAAGCTGCCGAACCTTGATAAACATACTGCTACTACAACGCAAATTCTTTCTTATCTGCATGGCTTGCTTCCTTACTTTATCACGTATGCGTTTAGCTATATGATGATTGGTATTTTCTGGACAAATCATCATCACATGTTTTTCCTATTAGAAAACACAGACGAAACCTTGTTATGGCAGAACTTTTTGTTCATGTTCATGTTGAGTTTGATACCGTTTGCAACAGCACTTGTTGGCGCCAACCCATTCATTCCTTTATCACCGGCAATCTATGGTTTGGTAATGTTGCTAACTACCGGCTCTTTTGTAATGATGCGCAGCTACAGTATGCGAAAAGGACTGGTTCATAAAGATGAAAACCGCGACCTGCGGCGGAAGATTTACAAGGTTTCCCTTCGTGCACGCACCAAAGGCATTATCGGCGCATTGGTGTATCTGGCTTCTATTCCGTTGGCATATATAAACGTTTTTATTGCTTATGTTTTGTTCGTTATTCCTGCCCTTATCTTCTTTGTTCCCGAAGGTGTTGACAGCGAAAAACTGGTATCGGATGTAGGTAGTGAAACAAAATGAAGTTTGTTTTTGCACGAAAACGTTTCGCCTGCAATTTAAAATAGAGAAAAGTAGGTTCAACTTTTACAATGCAAAAACCAATACTTCACTTTCTGCATTTGATTTGGGTATACTAAGCCGTTCTTCTTTTAACCCTTCCAAATGAAACTGGATAGCATCGAAAATATTTTTTTCAACCACTGCTTTCGATTTCCCAGTGGCAATTACACCGGGCAAATCAGGAACATAAGCTGAATAACCAGTTTTCGTTTTCTCATATACCACTAAATACTTTCTCATTGTTTATCAATTTGAGCTTGCTTATAAATACTGTTTAATGTGCCGAAAGCAATTTCATCGTTCATTTTATGAGCGGCAATGGTAACCAACCCTTTCTTTGTTGGATGTTTGTACTGTCGGTGACTTCCTTTTTGTCTTACCAAAAACCAACCATCTTGTTCAATGATTTTAATTATCTCACGGGCTTTCATCTTCAAAAATACAAAAAGAAGCAGGTCGGTGCTGTCAGGTTTGAAAAGATAAAAACATGGGTAATTCTGCCAGATGCTAACCTCTTTTTCTAAAAGAGATAACATGAGTAAAGAAATCAAATTCCAATATCATCATTCTTAGTTTTATTTCATCCCTTTCACTCATTCATTGCATCTCGTATGTTTGCGAAATATTTATTCAAACATGATTTTTGTAACGGGTGCAACCGGCTTGCTTGGCTCTCATTTGTTGCAGGCATTGCTTCTGCAAGGGCAGCCCGTGAAAGCATTGTATCGCTCACGCATTCCGCAGTTCAAAAACAGTGAGCAGGTTGAATGGATACAGGGTGATATTTTAGATGTGCCATCGCTAACCGAAGCACTGCAAAATGTTCAGCAGGTATATCATTGTGCGGCGATGGTTTCTTTTCATCCAAAACAAAAAGAGGATTTATACAAAACCAATGTAGAAGGCACGGCCAATGTGGTAAATGCTTGTTTAGAAACCGGCGTGCAAAAGTTGTTGCATGTAAGTTCTGTAGCGGCTTTGGGAAGGCTTGAGAACAAAGAGATTGACGAAACTTCGCATTGGTTGGCACAGAACAGCAGTGAATATGGCAAATCGAAACATCTGGCTGAAATGGAAGTGTGGCGCGGGATAGGCGAAGGCTTGGAAGCTGTGATTGTAAACCCTTCTATTATTTTGGGAACCGGAGACTGGAATGAAGGTTCGTCAAAAATTTTTCAAACTTTTTATAAAGAGTTTCCCTGGTACGCGGATGGCGTTACCGGTTTTGTAGATGTGCTCGATGTTGTAAATGCCATGATATTGCTGATGAACAGCACCATCACTGCAGAGCGGTTTATTCTTAACGCAGAAAATGTTCGCTATAAAGATTTGTTCGATTGCATAGCTGAAAATTTCGGCAAAAACAAACCGCACCGGAAAGTAACACCCTTGCTGGCATCGCTTATCTGGCGTGCCGAAGCGGTACGTTCGTTGTTTTCGGGCAGCCAGCCTCTGCTAACAAAAGAAACCGCTGCTGCCGCACAAACCAGGATATTTTACAACAATGCAAAGCTGTTGCGCCTGTTTCCCCATTTTCAATATCGCCCATTGCACGAAAGTATTTTGCGCATTTGTACTGAATACAGAAAAAAGTTATTTTTATCCTAACTCGTTTGTTTACATCCCATTAAGACAGCATCATTCTTTAAGCTAATCTTAATTGCTTTTATGGCATGTTAGTAGTTATTTGCAGCATCAAATAATATTTTTGTACTATTAAGAACACTCAACCACCATATAAAAACGGCAATATCAAACACTCGATATGGATAACTGCTTCTGTAATCGTTGCTGTATGTGTATTGCTCTTTATTATTCGGTCGTTCTACAGTTTTTATAAACTCTCACTCGAAACAAATGGCAGCGAAGAGTTTCTTATCGGCAAAACCGGAATTTATTTTTTGGCGGGTACAACATTGGCTTTCATAGCAGCGGCTGGAATCATTATTTATTTATTTCGTAAAAACAAACACATACAGGATAGTGCCGATAAATGTTTTGCTGATGCCAAAAACATAGCTGAGGACGCAAAACATTCCAAAGCACAGTTTTTAACTACCATGACAAACGAGTTGCGTGCACCGCTCAACCGTGTGGTAAGCAACGCATCTTCGCTGATGCAAACCAACCTGGATGCGCAGCAGGCAAAGGGAATCAACGGCATTCACCGGGATGGCATTACGCTGTTATCTATTGTAAACGACAGTCTTGACTTTTTTAAAATAGAAAGCGGCAGGCTGCAAATAGAAAGCAACTCGTTTGTACTGCGGCTGGTAGTTGAAGAAGTATTGCAGATATTGGTTACCGATCGGCCCACGGATATTGTTTATGAAATTGATGAACAAATACCAACCTACATTAACGGCGATTTAGCCCGCATTCGCCAGGTATTAATGAACCTTATCGGCAATGCGATCCAGATAAACGATACCGGCAAATTAAAGTTGTTTGTGGAACTGTTGAATGAGCAGGATGCAACGATGAATTTGCAATTTAAGATTGCCGATATGGGCGACAAAACAAAACCTACTACTCTCACACCCGAAGATGCCGAAGTAACGCCGTATGTATCGCATTACACAGGGCTTGGCTTGTCGGTAGCAGCGCGCCTCGTAGCCCTTATGGGTGGTGCTATTAAGGTAGAAAGCACATCAGCAAGCGGCACTGTATTTACCTTTACCATCAAAGTAAAAAGAACATCCGATACCACAGTTATGAAAACAAATTCAGGCAGCGCTCCGCAGCAAATTGACAAAGAATTATTCAAGCGATTCCCCTTGCGCATCCTGGCTGCCGATGATAATGAAATCAGCCAGATGGTGCTATCTTCCATGCTCCTCAAAATGGGCTACAATTGCGAAATGGTTCAGAACGGATCGGAAGCCGTAAACAAAGCCATCGAAAGCGAATACGACCTTATTTTTATGGATATGTTCATGCCCGAAATGGACGGCCTGGAAGCTACGCGCCGCATCCGTGAGTTTTATTTAAAAAGCCATCGCCCCATCATCATCGCACTCACTTCAAATGCTTTGGAAGAAAAGGAAACGTTTTTAAATGCCGGCATCAACAACTTCATTACAAAGCCATTCAAACCAAAAGATTTAGAGCAAATCATCATCGAAAGCTGCAGCAATTAAAAAGCGATAAAAACAAAATACAGTTTTTTGTACCGAACTGTAACGCTCCGGTTACACATCGTTGCGTCGCACTCTTCAACGCTTTGTTATCAATTAAGCATTTATACGAGTTCTAATTCAACTACGAAGGCACTGAGACGCTAAGAAATAAAACAAACAAAAACAAACTTTGCATCTCTGCGTAAAAAGTAAAAAGTTCCGAACCTTCAAAAGGTTCGGAACTTTTTTGTAGACAGTGAAAGGGTATTGTGTAGTGAAGTAGCCGCATCCGTCTTTGCGAGGTACGAAGCAATCTGTGTCATAGAGTAAATGCTGTTTGCAAGAAGATAAACTATTAGTACTATTTACAAACGACTGCTACCTCATTGCGCTGTTCACAGATTGCTTCGTACCTCGCAAAGACGCAAAAGCAAACTTCGTGAAGCTTTGTGTTTTTCCTGCCTTTGTGGTTCAAAACAAAAGCAACTTTATTGCACTGCATTCCTCTCGTCCGCTTTTGGTTTTATCTCATATTCTTTTGGCGGTATTGCGCCCAATAAATTCTTTACAAAATAATCCCATCTTCTGCGCATCATATAATACGAAAAAGCGCCATAGCCATGACGACTGTTGGGAAACACAATCAGGTCGTAATCTTTATTCGCTTTTTCCAAAGCATCAATCACTAAAAGCGTGTTGGTAGGCGGCACATTATCATCCATCAAACCATGCGCAAGCAATAATTTTCCTTTCAAATTTTTCGCATACAATTCATTCGCCTGCCCTTCGTAATTCGATTTTCCAGCCGCATCTTTAGTAAGCAAACCAATGTAACGCTCGCCCCAGTCATCTTCATAATTCCGGTTTTCATGGTTGCCCGATTCGGAGATACCCACTTTAAAAAAATCAGGGTAACGGAACATAGCCGCAGCCGTTGCAAAGCCACCACCTGAATGTCCCCAAATGCCCACCTTACTTGTATCCATAAACGGGTAACGTTGTGCCAGTTGTTGTATGCCTGTAATCTGGTCGGGCAGGGTGTTTTCAGCCATGTTTCCATAACACATATCATGAAATGATTTAGACCGATGCGGGTTGCAGCTACCTTCAATCTCTACCACCACAAAACCCAGTTCATTCAAAGCTTCATTATCGCCACGCGAAGCCGCAAACGACCAGGAACCAACGCTTCCGCTCTGCGGCCCGGGATAGATATAATCAATCACCGGATACTTTTTTGTAGAGTCAATATTTTGGGGCAAAAACAAAAGCCCGTATAAGTCGGTTTTACCATCATGTGCTTTCACGGTGATGGGTATGGTTGGTTTCCATCCAGCGGCTGAAAGCCTTGATACGTCTGCTTTTTCGAGTGTTGTAATCAACTTGCCATCTATGCTGCGCAAAGTAGTAACAGGCGGAACATCGGGTTGCGAATACGCATCAATTACATAATTTTCCGAAGGCGAAAATTCAATTTGATGATTGCCCTTTTCGGGTGTTAGCTGAGTTAGATTCTTTCCATTCATATCAATCGAAAACAAATGTGTGAAATAAGGGTTTTCGTCCCTGTTATAACCATCTGCTAAAAAGTACAATTTTCTATTTTTCATGTCCACTTTCAACAATTGCGTTACTACCCAATCGCCTTTTGTAATCTGGCTTTTCAGCTTTCCCGTTGTTGCATCAAACAGGTACAAATGCCCCCAATCATCGCGTTCAGAATACCAAATAATCTCAGCCGTTTTTGGCAGATAATGCCAGTTGATTTTGCCTTGTCCCGATTCGTACTGTGTAGGTGAATTCTCTTCAAACACTTCACGCACTGCACCCGTTGCTGCATCGGCAATTCTAAATTTTTCCTGCTTATGATCTCTTGATGTAGACACAAATGCCAGGCCCATTGCATCGTCTGTCCATTCCACATCATCCAAACCTTCACCGGCGCTTGAAATATCATCTGAAAGTGAAGCCCTGTGCGGGTCGGGCGCAACCTGCAACCGAATGACTTTTGGATTTTCCGTTTCAATAATCACACGCTGAATCATCGCAATATTGCTGTCGCCGGGAAGTGGATATTTCCATTGTTCCAAATGCGGTGTGCCCACATTGGTTGTTACCAGATACATGTTACCAACCTTGCGCTGGTCTTGCTGAAACGTAGCAATCTTTTTACTATCAGGCGACCATTTTACCACCGGCGCATCGCTGTGTTTCCAGCCTGCATTATCAGTAGCATAACCAAAGTCTTTCACACCATCGGTTGTCAGTTGTGTTTCCTTGCCTGTTGCTACATCCCGCATCCACAAATTATAATCCCTGATAAAAACGGTTTTAGTTCCATCAGGCGAAGGAACTTCCAGCCCTCTGCGTTCGCTCCTTTCTTTTGGATGAGAAGAATCTGCTGTAAATTGATAAGAAGAAACATTCATCTTCCATCGCTTTCCATTAGCAAAAAAAGAAATCGTTGCAGCATCATCCGAAACAAGCATGTTTTGATACGGAAGATGAAACGCATCATATTGTTTGCCGCTTGCAGAGGAAAGTGCAGTGGCTACTTTTTGTGCATCAAACAGGGGCTTGCGGCTTTTGTGGGCAGGATCAACCAACACAAACCCGCTGCCCTGCGATGTTAAAACGCGATACCAAAAGCGATCGCCTGAAAGCCACACCGGACGTAGGTTTGCGCCATCTACCAAAGCATTGGTATTGTAGCTTAACATAGCTTCAGCACGCCCATAATCGGAAGCCGTAAACACTTTATTATCGCTTTGCTGCGCAAAAGAAGAAGTGATAAAGAGAAGTGAAACAATCGTAAGAAAAGATGCTCTGTTCATTGGTGTTAATTGCATCATCAAAAATAATGTTCTGGTTGTTATGATTCTTTTGAAAAGAATGTTTTTAAGTTTATAAATGCAGGTTGGCACAAGTGCTGCAAACAATTGCGGTAAAACAAAACATAGTGTCTTTACGGGCTACAATGGTAGATTGTTCCGTTTATCTGGCATAAAATTTAGTTAAGTAAACAGTTATCATTGTTAACATTAAAATTATCTCCATCATGGGAAATCTTTTGTACGTCATTGCAGTAGTTCTGGTTATTGCCTGGTTACTTGGATACTTTGCTTTTCATGTTACCTCAGGGGCAATACACATTTTACTTGTGATTGCGGTTATTGTTTTTCTTATTAAGCTAATTGGTGGTAACAGATCGGTATAAGACTCGCCAGATAAATGAGATTGAAAACCTTGAAGTGAATAGCTTCAGGGTTTTTGTTTTTATGTCATTAGGAAAACTTGAATTCTTGTATTTACATAAACAGTAGCAAACAATGAATAATATCATTCGTCTGTTTTTACCTAAAGAAGCTATTTCTTTTTACTTCCTTTCATTCTCAACTTTTGTATGTTTGAAAACGTTTAGTTAATTCATCAATCACAATCATTATTTATTATGGAAAAATTTTGGTTACAAGATCCCGAAAAGCACGACTATCCCGCAGCCGCTGATTATTTGGAGTTGCTCTTTATAAGAGAAGAAGCCGAGAAAATGGTAGCCGACTTAAAGGATGCAAAAACAATAATCAAAAAAGCAAAAGACATTCTGCGGGCAAGCGCATTGCCTTTGTTGGCCGATACTAACATTCATGTGCGTACTGACATGAAAAGAGTAAAGAGGGGCAAGAAGCTATCGCCAATATTACTGGTTCGGTTCAATCATAAATTGATTATTGCAGATGGCTATCACCGCGTTTGCGCTTCTTATTATCTTTCGGAAGATGAAGACATTCCATGCCGTTTGATTTAGACAGATGTTTTGTTTTGCATAAAAAACCAACTTTATCAGTCAAAAAAGCCTTCCGTAGCACTCCCCTTTTTATTTTCAATTATTTACTTATAAGTTTGTGTAATAGTTAAGGCCATACCCCAAGTTGATATAACGATTCGCAGACAGGAAATCAGTATTCTCTCACCTTCATAAATATTCTATGAACCAACCTTCATTGGCTACTTCCATCACAAGCCTAAGTTCCTCTATCGAAGCCAATACACCAGAGCAGCAACAGGCTTTGCAATCATTGCATCAACAACTTGTCCTTTCTGTTATTGACGTAAACACAACCGACCTGCAAAGCAGGCTCTTTTCATTTGAAAACGCACAAACATTTCAAACAACAGCTTCGCAAACTGAAGCTACGCAAGCGTTTCAAAACTCTTTGCAAGGAGCTTTGCAAAACGCCGGAAAGCCCACGCAGCGTGTGTTTGTACGCGATGTACCGGTAAGGGCTGCACAAATCCAAACTTCGGTTCCCGCATGGGCAGTTGGTTCGGCACCCGATAAAACATTGGGACCTTTTACAACAGCCGATGGCAGGCAATTGTGGTATGATTTCTACCCTATTGAAGAGTTAATTGCTTTGTATGTGCAGGGCAATCCAAATCCAGTGTTGTTGTTTCACATCAGCACATTGCGGAGATGGTTTGATAACATCCCTTTTGTGGCTCAATCAACAAGTTCGTATCAGTTAACGGGCAATACCGTTTGGATTCATTCGCCCCTTTTTACAAATGACGCACCTTCCGGCTGGTACACCGGTTTGCAAATAAGCGGTGGTGAAATTAGTTTGAGTGAAGTGCTGCAAAACATAAATAATCAAATCACGGTAAGTGCAGGCGCAACAATTACGGTGCAACTGCAATTGGTGCAACCGCAGATTACGAACGCCGACCCTACAAGTGATTGGGGCAAAGATGCACGCGCTGCCACCTTGCAATTGCCGCAACAACTGAATTTTTCTTTTACAGGAAATAATACTGCAACCCTACAAATGGTGGGTGATGCGGGTTGGAATTTATATGGCTCTGAAGACAGCTTTTCCTGGAACAGAGATGCTGCGTCCTTTGATGCTTTGCTACGCGAAATCATGATCCCTCTTTCCTGTTCGGCAGAACAATTTTCTGTTCAAAACAATTTATCATCATTCCATACTTTACGGGGCAACGCACCCATTGAATGGAGCGCATGGAGTTTGCCGGTTGCACAAATTGATATTACCCAACCCACCGCTGCTGAAGGCATTGGCTCGCTTACCATTCGTTGCAATGGAGGATTATCGAGTGAATGGGCAGGCTCGCAGAACGGTGCGGTAACACTTGCCAATCCTTACATTCAGTTAAGCGTTGGAAAGCTTACTGTGCTTGACTTTGCGGCCATCAATACGGCAGGAACGCAGGAGTTTATTTTATGGAAAGATGCACTGAATCCGCATCCTTCCACCATTGAAGCCTTTTACAACACAGCTTTTGCATTTTTGTTTTTATCCGATTCCGCGGGAACAGAAATGATTGTTGCGCAAACCAATGTTGTTGTACACATTGATCGTCCTGTAACGGTAGATGGTCAGCCGCTTTCTATCAAAACCAAAAACAGTGCGTTGCTTCTTTCGGTATCGCAAACCAAGAAAACGGTGTACTTGTTCGATACTAATATCCTGGCTGATAATGCCAATATAACTGCCATTGCTTATTTCCCGCAGTCTATTTCTTTTGCTTTGCAAAATGCCGTTTTTAAAACTACAAAAGCGGCTGAGCTTGTTTTGTTCGGCAACCTGGCTGATGACTTTGTTACGGTTGATAATGGCAACCTGTATCTAAGCTTTGGAGTTTATGCATATCTGCCCATCTTGCCCGACCCTTATGCAGCGAACTTGGGTGTTCTAAAACAGCAGTTTGGCGGAAGTGATCCGGCTTACAATCGGGCCAATCAACAGGTTTTTATGCTGCTGATTGGTTCGATAAAATGGAGCGGAAACAAGCAACTGATAGAAACGATGATTTAGACAATGTGCATGTTGCCTTTTCTTTTGCACCGTTGCCGCAACAAACACAGTCAACTTCTATTTTGGCTTTCGAATAGAACGATGAATAAGCGCTCAATCACCTCGTCCATTTTTTGTGCAAAACCAAACCCTTCTTCAACACTTTGAAGGAACTGAAAACAGTGTTGCTACTTCTTCACAATCAACAGTAACAACACGTGCTTTCCAAACAGAAATGGCGTTAGGAGGCTTGCCCGACTATCAAAGAATTTGGGATGATAACTATGGATTTTTTGCCAATGATATGTTTGCCCTGCTTGATGTAAGCAGCCATGCAAACCAGATGGGCATTAGCTTTCAAATGAATCTTGAAAGAGGCGTTACCGGCACGAATGACAACACGCTTACGCTTTATAAAACACATGATGTTACCACCACAGGCGGAAACAATTTTCCTCTTCAGATTGAGGGAATGAATGTGGTTTCGCAACACAAAAACGTAAAAGCATTTACGCTTCCGCAGATTGCATGGGAGCCGGTGTTGAATGTTACTAATCCGGAAAAATTGGGCGATCCGCCTTTGTTATTCAACTATTATCCTGATGATGGCGGCGCCACAAGATTATTTACTAACAGTGTGCAGTTGGTGCCGCTTGCGCCTATTCCGGTTACACATTCTTTGCTGCATTCTTATCATCATGAAGAAGGGAGCTAAGATGGCGCGCAAGTTCACGTTGCCTTTTGGTTTGCGGGCTTTGGCTGAATTGGATCAAATTGATAAAGGTCAATCACAAAAAGCGAGCATTCATAAAAACGAACCTTCGTTTGAAGGTAAAATTGGGGGCGGCATTCAACTGAAATTAAGCGGCGGTTCGGTAGATACGAATAATAAAGTAAGCAACCAGTTTAATGGCATAACGCTTCAGGTAAATAACATTTTAAACTTAAATGGTGTAAAAACAAATGCCAGTACTTTGGGCTACGATGTTACTACCATATTCAACGGAGAGTTTTTTGATAAACAAGGTGGCGTGCCGCTAACCCGTTTTGATTTGAGTGGTTATGGCGCTTCTATTTTTAGCAACTGGCAAGACAAAGGCGCTGAGTTTGCAACCACGAGCCAGGCAGAATTTGAAGTGTTTGTTGGCAGAACCGCGCATGAAGTAATACAAGTAAAAAGCCTGTTGTATCCGTGGGGTATTCGCGTGGTAAGAACCATCACTTTGTTTCGTTCGGGAAGTGGTTATGAATACCGTTATGACAGTGGATGGAAAGCCGAAAGCGATGGTAAATTCAACTTTGGTTTTACACCAAAAACCGCACAAGGTTCAGCAACGGATGCAGCGCCGGTAGTGCCTTACCATATTCATCCGGGCACGATACAAGGTTTGTACAATATCAAAAATATTGTAGCTGCAACCGATGATATTAAGCCGTTTGCCAGCACAATGGACATTAATAACTGGTACGATTTCGATGCGGGCAATAAAACCATTTTTCCTTATAACGCAGGTTCAAAAACAGTGAACATCGAATTAGACCCGGTTTATTTTGATGCCGACATCAACATAGAAAATACGATACAGGGGCAGGTAAATAATCTGGTTCCTTCTAAAAAGATTCTTGGTTTTGTGCAATTATTGCCAATAGGTATTCCGCTAACTCCAACTGCTTTTGCGGCAGTTATTAAATTATCAAAACGGCAGCATCGGTGGTCCGGTAAATTGTGTTGTTGATATTGGTAAAAATGGTCAGCAAATGCGTATCAACCGTATTGATGTAAACACTTCGGTAGATGCGGCAAATACAAGCCCCATGTTCGTTGCAGCCTGCAAGAGGCAATGTTGTTTTGCCAAAAGAAGGCTCGTGGAGCATGGTGATGCACACGGCAATACGGGCGAAGTGGTTGCCCTTCCGCAGGGCGTTACAGTGCCGCTTATTCGCATTGGCGAAGTGGATGTAAATGTGACTTTCCAACCGATGGTTTGCTTCGCATTGCAGCTCCAACCGAATTGTTGCGAATGCCAACAACCGATACCGTCAACTTTGGTTTTCTTCAATCAACCAATACACAAAAAGCCCTGTTTCTAACACCGGCTTACCAGTTGTTAACCGACCCAACAACCGTTGGAAAATTAATGAGCAAAACGCCGCCCTTGTTTGCGGATGCTTACCGGATAATGAATTCAAAAGGTATTTTTCCCAAATATCGGTGATGCGGTAACCAATTATGGCGATGCCATTGCGCTTGCCCAAAACTTTGCTTCCAATGCCATCACTGATGCAGGAAAACAAGTATTGGAATTGATGCAAATCAATTTGAAAGATGCCGAAGGAAAAGTTGTTGCAGCAGGGTTATAAATTGCTAAAGCAAGCTGAAAATTTTGATTTGTCGTCCCTGCTCAGGATTTGTCGAAGCCATGGTACCTTATAAACACAAGCTTTATAAAAATTTATGTTGAATACAAAGCCGATGTAAGAAACGGAAATGCCATTCCAACCAATCCCGACGGCAGTCCTGATTATCACAACCCGGCCAACTTTAATAACACCAGTGGCTTATTGAATTTTGATGTGGATTCATTTGCATCCAACGTTGCTGATAACTGGAAAAGCAAGCTGAATAATATTGCTATGGTTGTTGACCTTGGCCCGCTGACAAGGCTGGTAACCATTAAAGGAAACTTTAACGCGCAGAATGGTTCTGAAGCTGCTTACCAGGGTGATGACAGCGATCCGGATTTTCCCACACCACAACTTGAATTTAACGAAGTGCTGGATGTGGTGATGAATATTTTGCAGATACTGATTGAATTGCAGGGTGGCAATTATGCCGCAGCTTTGAAGAAGGGATTGAAAGTTGCGATGAGTAATGATGCTGATAGCTGGCAATATAAGTTTGATGCCTCGCAGGAAATACCATTGGTAAAATTTCCGGTTCCTGATATCGTTTATGATGATCCCAACACGCCATTAAAATTAGAAGCTTCCATGAAGCTGGGCGTATACTTCAGCGAAACATTAAAAGTAACAACTGATCCTTCCCAGCTATTGCCATCTGCCGGTGCCTTTGTTGAATTTTATGGCAAGCTTTCGGTGATGTGCGTTTCGCTTAGTATTGCTACCGTTTATGCGGTGGGAACCGTTGATTTAACCATTGCTGCGGATACGGCCAATGGCCCTTCGCTGGATATGAAGTTTGGTTTTGGGGCACAAATCGTTGTCGGGCTTCCTGTTGTGGGCAATGTAAGTGTGTTGTATATGGTTGGTGTTGCGATTTATTATGATGCCAAAACGCTAACCGTAACCGCCTCGCTTCTATTCCAGGGACATGCCGATTTGCTGGGTGGCCTGCTTGAAATTACCATCACCATTGAAGCACAGGGCGGCATCTCACGAAGCAACGGTCAAACCACTTGTGAAGCGCAGGTAACGTTTGCTATTGACATCAGTATTTTCCTTGTGATTGATATTGATTTCAGCAAATCCTGGAGCGAACAACGACAGATCGCATAACCTTTTTATACCTCATTCAATTCACATCTTTAATTCTTTTTTATGGAAGATAATACACGGTTTACCATACTCACTTTTCCGCAATATTTTGGTGGCGCTTCCATCAAACTCAACATTGTGTTTTTGCCACGAAACCAAAACCCGTTAACCAATGCTATTACGATGCATCCCACCATTGCTGATGCACCACCGTTTGCATCAGCCAATCTTTCATTTGTAGCAAAAGTGATTGATAGTTTAGAAAATTTCCCGGTAACTACGTTGCCTTTTCAACCGCTCACGGTTACTACACAACCCAGCGGCGACAGAATAGGGTTGTTTGATACATTGGCTTCGCAGTTCAGCATCACCAACATCGGTGCATTGAATACAAACACCAATGTAATAAATGCCAAAAACAAAACGGCGTTGGCTGTTGATCAATCCGTAAAAAAATACTTGCCCATTACTTATCGCAAGTCGTTCAATTTTACAACGCCGGTGCAAAATGCAGTGATTGATGACAGCTACCATTGTGCCATGCGAAAGACAGGTAATAACGCAGGCTTTACACCATCAGGCGATACCATTAATTGGGGGCAGGTATTTGCTTATTTGTTGCGGCAACCTTTACTGGCTGCAAAGGCTGGAATGCTTTACAGCACTGAATTTCCGGTTGATGGAACATTATTAAGCAAAGGCGGCTGGCTGTATGTTGATTTGGCTGATGGCAGCGATTACAAAGCGCAGCAAACTACCGATAGCAGCTTTGTAAAATTGTATGCTGCGCGAATTCCTGCCTTACAACATGGCTCTGCCAGAACACTTGTTTGCGCCGGTACAGTTTCCGGTGTTGGTAACGGAGCCAGCAGGTACTTATGACAATGTTTTTATTGAAGCGTCTGAGTATGATGATGGTTTTGCCAAACTGGTACATTCGTTTCAGCCGGTGAGCCAAAACTTTCTGTCTGAAGAAAGCGATGGCTTTCATCCCACCAAAGAAACGGGCATCCGTTTGGGCTGGGATGATGAACAAATTTTAACCTGGTATGTTCGTGCCTTGGCACAAGATAGTAGCGTGGGCGTAAACCAAAGATTGGACGCGCCTTTGGGTGTGTCGGGTTATAAAATTGATGTGCACGAACAAGGTGCTGCCGATTGGAATTCGCTCAATTTTGTTACGAGCAAAGCACCTCTTTTTATTGCTGAGCAAAACTTCGGAACTTATGCAGGCGAATTGAATTATAACGTATATCCATCACAGATAAATGGTGATACTTCAAGCAATTATTGGTTGCCGATGTACTTTGCCAACTGGGCAGGAAAATCAATGGTTTTGCAGGATGATGATGCGGCTGACATCTATCAAAACAATGCCGATGTAAAGCCCGATCCGTTAACCAATGTAACCGGCGCAACACAAAACAATCTCAATAAAATTTATAGACCAGGCAATATCAAGACCTCCCTATTGTATGGACACATTTACGAGTTTAGGATTCGCATGAGTGATATCAGCGGCGGCGGGCCTTCGGCGGGTGATAAGCCATTTTATGAAGCACCTTCGCCCATCACAACAACCCATTTCAAAAGATATGTTGCGCCTCACCCCTTGCGCATTGCAGACCTGATTCCGAATGATGATTCTAAATTGTTTACTGATTTATCAATAAAAATAAACCGTCCGTTGCTCGGTTATCCTTCTGTTGTTTTTACAGGAAAATATGCCGACCCAATTGGGCTTTTGAAAACGGCTTCGCAAAACATGGCGGGCAAAGAAGCGTTCGGTATTAGCGATCCCGACGTAACTAGCGTTGAAATTGTAGTTGAAATCAAAGCTTTGCAAATGGACAATTTGTTAAGTGCAACAGGAACAGAATCGTACATAAAATATTATACCACTACCAGAAAATTTCCTACTGCTTCTACTACGTTTGATGATGAGTTGGATGTGCCTTTGCAATATGTGGATGCGCACGTGTTGAACTTTGGAGATGAAAGCGATTTGGGCGATGATTTCACTTTTACAAAAGCGCAAATTGATGCAATGGATGCCTTGCCTTTGCCAACGGGCAGAACGGTACGACTCACGCTGCGAGCGGTTTGTAAAGAAGTGGTGGGCTATTTTGGATCCGAAGCAAGCGATCCAAATTTGAACACACGATGGGGAAGAGTTACTCAGTTTTTGGTGAACCAACCTTCGCAGGATGAAACACATTTGTTGTTGAATGAAAGTGCGGCTTCGCAAATCAAGGGCATTTATCTACAACCCGATCCGCCACCAGTTTTTGATGGTAATTACATCAATGCATTGATAGGAAAAACAACGCAGCCATTGCCTGATATTGTGCAGCGTTTATCAAGCCAGTTGAACATTCAAAACTCCGGATTAACGCTGGTTGGCGAAGCGGGGCAACGTATTCAGTTTGGTTGTTCCAATCGCATACGGCATACACTTTCGCCCGACAATTCTTCGCTCACATTTGCGAGCAAAGAAGACCTCATCAATCATTGGTTAGTCTGCATTACATTGGAAGTAGTCCGCGACTGGACATGGGATGCGTTACAGGACATCAGCTTTATCATTCAAAGAAAAAAATGGTTTCAGCATGATGATGAAACTACCGAATCGGAAACGGAAATTGTCGGTTCAATTGTAATCAAAAAAACCGCTTCTATCAATTCACTCATCAATGCGGACAGAAGCAACACAACCATTTTATTCATTGATGCGGTTGAGCCAAAGAACGCGTTGACGCAACCTTCACCACATCAAACTGAGCTACGCTTCCCCGATTTGATTGAATTGGAATATACCATTACGCCGCAATTCAAAGAAGGCTATGCTACGCAACAAGATGCACCGTTGCAACTGAATTTGCAATTGCCTATTACTACAACGCCTGCACAATTGCCGCAAATTGCTTCGGCTGGCATTGCGTTAGCACCATATCATCGCAACGAAAAATATTCATCTACGGCCCCGCGCCAGCGGTACTTGTGGATTGAATTTAAAGAGCCGGTACACGATAGCAAAGACGCTTATTTTGCAAGAGTTCTGGCGTATGCTCCTGACCAGTTAATCAGCAATAACAATCCCGACTTATGGGCTGCGCCCGATGAACCGCCGTTGCCCATTGACCCCGAATACATTCGTGTGATTACGCCTGACCAAAGCATTGATAATGCCGGCATGAATGCCATGCAACTAATGCAAAAAGCGAACGATAGCGAACGGCATTATTTATTGCCACTGCCACCCGCATTGAATTCGGAATCACCGGAATTATTTGGCTTTTTTACCTATGAAATTCGCGTGGGGCATTATCAATACAAAGGCACAACGCAAAACGTTTGGACAACGGCGCAAGGCAGATTTGGCAGGGCTTTACGGGCAACGGGCATACAACATCCGGCTCCTATTTTATTGTGCAATGTGAACCGGGATGATGAAAAATTGTTTGTTACTGCACCGTATGCACAAGCCGTTTACAAAGGGAGGAATGTAACGGCAAATCCGCCACGCACACAGCTTTGGGCCTTATTATATGCACAGGTAAAACAAGCCGATAATAAAGACTATCGCAATGTTTTATTGGATGATAGAAAGATGGACTGGCGTACACAGGTTGCCTTTAATCAAACGAGCAGATGCGTATTTGAATTTGAGTGATGAGCAGGTGACTCGAATTTAAAATTATCGGCATTTCAAAACTGGAATCCGAAGCTAACAGGAATCAATAACAAACAATATTTATTTCCGGTTGATTACACTACAATAAACAAAGATGCAACGAAGTGGGGAACCGCATTGTGGCAAAATGATGAAGTGAACGCTTTGCTTTCGATGTACGGCTTGCCAACCGATTCGTCGTTGAGTGTATTGTGTGTTGAAGTGTATTCTAACATCACCAACCTCCGGCAACACATCACCACTTTAAATGATGAAGCCACAGCAACAAACGCTACCAATAAGTTAGCTGCTATTCATCCCGAAGCAAAAGCGCAATTAACTGAAGCCGCGCGGCAAGTTTTCAAACAACGAACTAACAGCCATGATGTATTTGGATGCACCCAAACCTTTAAGCGACGGCTTGGGCAACTATCGCATTGTGCGCACATCGCCACTTACTGAAGTGCCATTTGTTTGCTGCACCGATTGCAGTTAAGTTTTATTTTTTGTGCAAAACCAAAAGCAGCTTTTATGATTGTAAGGCTGCTTTTGGTTTTGCCCCTTTTTATGAAAGTAAAACCATAGTTGATAGAATGAATTGCAACGCTTTACTGCAGCGAATTTTGTACAAAACCAAACCATTCAACCCAACTATTCTAACGCCCAGTTTCAAATTATCTTGCTATCATATTTTTTCTTTCCCTTAATTTCAACGCCGCAAATACACGATTGCCTGCCTGAACATTTTAATTGAAAAACACGTATGAGCACGTATGCCAGCAACAGTTTGCAGCAATTCAAAAACCTTGTCGCCATCAGGTTTCAGTTGTACAACAGCCTGTTTACTTCACTGCCGTTTCATCGCATTGAAAGAACCGGCGTTTTGTTATCACTGTTTTTAATTCATTGCGAGGATGGCTTTAAAAAAGAACGAAAGCCCAACAGAAATTATTGATTCGTTTTTTCGCAATACACCAGTTACAATTTGCAGGAAGGTTTGGATTTGCTGTTTCGTTTTGTACAATATACCGAGCGACAAGTCGTGTTGTTTGATGCGCTGGAAGATGCAGCGTTTACACACATCAACGACATGAATGGCGCAGGCACATTGAAGCAATTGCAATCCATCGTGAATAGTGCTGATAAAGAGACTGCGCTGGAAGAAAAGCTGCAGGATTTTAATGTGCGGCTCGTGCTTACAGCACATCCTACACAGTTTTATCCGGGTGAAGTGCTGGGCATCATTCACGATTTATCGAAAGCCTTAATGAATGAAAACGCAGCACTCATCAATTCGTATTTGCAGCAGCTTGGCAAAACGCCTTTTTTACGAAAACAAAAGCCAACACCTTTTGATGAAGCTACCAGCTTAATATGGTATTTGGAGAATGTGTTTTACCAGGCTTCGGGCAATATCATCAGTTCTTTAAAAGCTTTGTTTCCTCATGCCGTGCATGAAAATAATCCTGTGATACGAATGGGATTTTGGCCCGGCGGTGATAGAGATGGAAACCCTTTTGTTACGGCTGATATTACACACAAAGTAGCAGCAGCACTTGCGCGAAGCTATCATCAGATGCTACTATTTAGATATTCGCAAACTGAAGCGCAGATTGACTTTCAAAGGTGTGGAAGCACCTATACAGGAGTTGGAAAAGAAGATTTATAAAAGCCTTATTGCGCCTGAAGAAACGCATCTTCTCAACAAAGATGAAATGCTGCAAACTTTGCGGCAGGTAAAGCAAACCATCATCACCGAACACAACGGTTTGTTTCTTCATGCGGTTGAAAACTTTATCAATAAAATTGAAACCTTCGGGTTATTTTTTGCTTCGCTGGATGTGCGGCAGGATAGTTCGATTCATGAAAAAACGATCAGCAGTATTGTGGCAAAAACAAACGCACTGCCTAAGAATTATGATGAATTGAGCGAAGAAGAAAAAGCCAACTCACTGCTTTCCATCACACAAAAATTAGATGATATTTCTATACTGGATGATGCGTTGCAGCAAGATACTTTGGCTTCTATGCAAGCAATGAAAAACATTCAGGAAGGCAATGGTGAAGAAGCCTGTAACCGTTACATCATCAGCCATAGCACAAGTGTATTAAGCCTGCTGGAAGTGTATGGTTTGTTTTTGTTAAGCGGATGGAAGGCAGAAGAACTTACAGTTGACATCATTCCGCTTTTTGAAACGATTGACGACCTGAAAGCGGCTGCTCCGGTGATGGAAAACTTGTATAAAAACAGCCAATACAAACAGCATTTGGGACTGCGCAACAACACGCAAACCATTATGCTTGGCTTTTCCGACGGCACAAAAGATGGCGGCTACTTGATGGCAAATTATAGCATTTACAAAGCCAAAGAAGAGCTTACTACCAGCCAGTGAGAAATATGGTATTAATGTAGTGTTCTTTGATGGCCGTGGTGGTCCGCCGGCGCGTGGCGGCGGCAAAACGCATCGCTTTTATGCTTCGATGGGCAGAAACATTTCTAACAAAGAAATACAGCTTACTGTGCAGGGGCAAACGGTAAGCTCTAATTTCGGAACTGTTGATACAGCACAGTTCAATATTGAACAACTGATTCATGCAGGCATCTCAAATGATATTATATCGAACCGGAAAGCTACGCTTACAGAAGAGGAAGAAGCCCTGCTGGCGCGAGCTTTCAAACATCGGTTATGATGCTTATAGCAAGCTAAAAAATCATCCTGATTTTATAGATTATTTAAACGATGTAAGTCCGCTTCGGTATTATGCCGAAACCAATATTGGCAGTCGTCCTTCGAAGCGCGGCGGTTCATCTAAATTGTCTTTAGATAGTTTGCGTGCCATTCCGTTTGTAGGTGCATGGAGCCAAACCAAACAAAATGTAACCGGCTATTACGGCGTAGGCACGGCTTTGCAAACAATAGAGAATGAAGGCAAATGGAAAGAAGTGCAGGCGTTGTATAAAAACTCTCTGTTTTTTAAAACGCTCATTGACAATTGTGAGATGGCAATGAAAAAATGCTTTTTTCCACTCACAGCATTTTTATCAAAACATCCTAAATATGGTGAGATATGGAGAATGGCGTACGATGAATATGAGCTTACTTTAAAATACGTTCTCCGCCTTTCTGGAAATACTGAGTTGATGGCCGATTATCCGGTTGAGCAACTGTCAATTCAAATGCGCGAACGCATTGTATTGCCGCTTGCTGTGATTCAGCAATACTGCTTAAGCAAGCTGCGCGAAAGCAGTGAGAAAATAACAAAGCTACCCTCGCACGATGTGTATGAAAAGCTCATTATTCGTTGTTCGTTTGGCATCATCAACGCGGCGAGAAATAGTGTGTAGTACAATTTTGGATTTATGGCCAATCGCAAAGAGAATAATGAAAACCTTTGAGCAAAAAATAAAATCGAAGGTTTCTTTTCTCTTCATTCCTGTTAAGTACCTACATTACAATGCATCACACTGCTATGCCATCAACCACCTCTCTTTCTTCTTTGCTGGATAACGACTTTTATAAGTTTACCATGCAATATGCTGTTGTTCATTTGTTTCCGAGGGCAAAAGCAAAATATGCGTTTATCAACCGGGGCAAACATCTTTTTCCAGAAGGCTTTGCAACCGCATTGCATGAGAGCGTGAATGCAATGGCTTCGCTGAAATTAACAAAGGAAGAAAAAGATTTTCTTACGGTTACATGCCCTTATCTCCCGCCTACTTACTTGGATTTCCTGGAAGGTTATAGGTACAACCCTGCTGAAGTTAGCATTGAACAAAGGGGCACTGATATCAGCGTAAAAGTAGAAGGGTATTGGTACCGAACTATTTTGTGGGAAGTGCCTTTATTGTGCCTTATTTCGGAATTGTATTATAAGCTGAACCACCTGCAGCGCGTGGACGATGAAGAAGTGTATAACATTACCAAACATAAAATAGAACAATACAATGAACTCGGTGTAACCATTGCAGAGTTTGGAACACGCCGCCGCTATTCCTACAAAGTGCATCAGATAGTAATGCAGGCTTTACAACAAAACGGTGGCGCTGCATTTGTAGGCACCAGCAATGTGCATCTGGCAATGTGCAAGGGTGTAAAACCAATTGGCACTCACGCCCACGAATGGTTTATGTTTCATGCAGCAAAGTATGGTTATAAAATGGCAAACTCGCTGGCATTGGAACACTGGAGCCATGTGTATGGTGGCGATTTAGGTATTGCACTTTCTGATACTTATACCAGCGATGTTTTTTTCAGGCAGTTTGATAAAAAATTTGCCAAGCTGTTTGATGGTGTGCGACACGATAGCGGCGACCCGATTGTTTTTGCACAAAAAACAATCAACCATTATAAAAGCCTGGGCATTAATCCACTCTCCAAAACCATCACATTTTCCGATGCCTTGAATTATGATAAAGTAGCACGCATTGCCTTTTTTTGCAAAGGTAAAATCGGTATGTCGTTTGGTATTGGCACCAACTTCACCAACGATGTTGGTTTGCCACCTATAAATATTGTAATGAAGCTGAGTTGAAGCACTTCCTGAAGCAGAGCCATGGACAAAAGTGGTAAAGCTATCAGATGAAGAAGGCAAACACACGGGCGATGGCGAAGAAATAGCATTGGCAAAGAAAATTTTGCATATTGCTTAAGTGATGAACTGCAGAAACAGAGAATTTAAATATAACCTTGCACGGTATCCACTCTTCTTGCCTGCTTTTGGTTTTACCACAATAATCATTTCAATTCATCAGGCGTTTTCATATTCGTGCAGGAATCTTTTGTGTATAACGCTTTCACCAATCCGAAATCATAAATCTAAAACCGGATTCCACCTGTTTTCAATACCTTCATCAGCTATCACCAACAACATTTTGTTATGCCACAATCGCGAAGACATTTTATCAAACAAACCACGCTTACTTCTGCCGGTGCTTTCTTAGGCGTCACTGCATTTTCTGCCTCGAGTTATAAAAGAATCATTGGCGCCAACGACCGTGTGCGGGTAGGCGTTGTTGGCTTTTCCGACCGGCATAAAAGCTCGCACATGCCCAGTTTTATGAACCATTACAAAGAACTGAATTTTGATATAGTGGCAGTATCGGATATATGGAACCGGCGAAGAGAAGAAGGCGCTGCTGCCTGGAAAGAAAAAATGGGACATGATGTGGTTGCCTGTCGCAACAACGAAGAATTATATGATAAAAAATTAGTGGATGCTGTGTTCATCAGCACGGCCGATTTTCAACATGCGCTGCACGCAATGGAAGCAGTAAACGCCGGCTGTGATGCCTATGTGGAAAAACCTTTTGCCGAAACGATGGACGATAACCGTGCTGCATTAAAAACCATTAAAGCTTCCGGTAAAATTGTGCAGATTGGATCGCAACGCAGAAGCGGCGCCAACTATTGGTCGGCTAACGACTTTATCCAATCGGGCAAGTTTGGACCCGTTACAATGGTGGAATTGACATGGAATGTAAACCAGCCCGGACGCTGGCGCAGGCCATCGTTAGTGCCCTTATTGAAAGAACAGGATACCGACTGGAAACGCTTTTTACTAAACCGTCCCAATGATACATTCGACCCGAGAAAATACTTGGAGTTTCGCTTGTTTTGGCCTTATTCATCCGGTCTGCCGGGGCAGTGGATGAGCCACCAGATAGATACCGTGCATTGGTTTACGGGCTTGCCTCATCCGCGAAGTGCCGTTGCCAACGGCGGCATTTATATGTGGAAAGACGGCAGAAAAAACTGGGATACCATGACCGTTGTTTTTGATTACGGTCCTCTCAACGATCCGGCTACAGGCTTCCAGGTAACCTTTGCTTCGCGTATGGATAATGGCGATGAAAATCCAAAGGAAATTTATTATTCCAATGGAGGTGAATTAAATCTCAATACCAATAAAGTTTCACCAGCAGGCGGGCTTACACAAAAATTTGCTGCTGACATGAACATGCAACCCAACCTGTTACCTGAGATGAGCCTTGCCTCTTCAGAAAAAGTGGTTGCATCTGCTAATACCGGTGGCGATGTGCTTACATCAAACCACATTCGCAACTGGATGGAATGTGTGCGCAGCCGCAAACAACCTCATGCGCCGGTAGAAGCCGGTTATGCTCATGCTATAGCTGTGATTATGGCAAATGCTGCCGTTCATACCGGTGCCAAAGTAACATTTGATGAACAAACCGGCGAAGTGATGGCAAATGGTAAACCTTTTAAATACTCGTAAGTTTTATGTTGGTAAAAAGAATAGTTCTTGTTAGTTGCAGTTACTTCATCCTTACGTTTGGTTTTGCACAAAAAATGGAGAGAGTAAATGTAGTGGCAGATAACAATGCAAAACAAATTACCATCACCATTGGTGGCAAACCGTTCACTACGTTTTGGTATCCCGATACATTGGAAAAGCCGGTGCTGTTCCCCATTATTGCAGCCGATGGAAAGAGTAGTTACCCGCGGTTTTCCGTTGGCTACCCGCGCCGGCGATCCTACCGATCATCCGCATCACGTAGGGCTTTGGTTCAATTTTGAAAATGTAAACGGGCTGGATTTCTGGAACAACTCGTATGCAATTTCAAAAGAAAAAAAGAAGGGTTATGGCTGGATAAAAACCGATAAAATAGAGAAGATAAGCAGTGGTGAAAAGGGCATTGTATCGTATCACGCGAACTGGACAAATGAGGCTAATGATGTATTATTGGAAGAAAGAACACAATACATTTTCAGCGGCAATGAAAATGAACGTATCATTGACAGGATTACTACATTAACCGCCGATACTGCCGTTCTTTTTAAAGATGCTAAAGATGGTATGCTGGGCTTGCGGCTGGCACACGAACTTCAAATTTCTTCTAAAGAAGACCAGCAATACACCGATGACAAAGGCAACATAACCGTTGTAAAAGGAGGCAACGATACCATTGCCAATGGAAATTATCTTACCAGCGAAGGAAAAGTGGGCAATGACGCCTGGAGCACACGCGCCCGCTGGTGCAAAGTGTGGGGAAAGATGGGAAGCGATTCGGTGAGCATTGCTATAATAGATCACCCGTTAAACGTAAACTATCCTACCTTCTGGCACGCACGCGGCTATGGTTTGTTTGCTGCCAACCCTTTGGGTGAAAACATTTTTACCAATGGTAAAAGCGCTAAAAATTTGCACCTGCAGAAAGGCGAATCCATTACATTCCGTTATCGCATCGTTGTTCAAGACGGGAATACGACTCTTTCTCCGAAACAAATAGATGCACTGGCAGATTCGTTTGCAAAGAGTAAATAAGTAGGTATTAGTAACTGACTGTTCGTATATCAGGTTAAAACGGATTGCCTTCAGCAATCACTTCTAGCATTCGCTTACTTCTTCATCTTCATGCTCCATTTGTTTTTTGCACATTTTCATTCCAATTGTTTTTTATTTTTCTTATCCATTCTTTCATAAAAGTTGGAACGGCTATTGAAGTATAAGCAGCCAAAAATTATAACGAACATGCCAAGAGCCAAAGCGCCTGCTGCACAACCAAAAAGGATATTAATTGTAGAAGATGAAGGGGATATGTGCCTTCTGCTGAACATTATTTTAAAGGACAAAGAAATAGAGCTTGATCATGTAAAAAACTTAGCGGCTGCCGATGCTTATTTACAAGAAGAACAGCCTTCGTTGCTGCTGTTGGATAATCAACTGCCGGATGGTTTTGGAATTGACTGGCTTCCTTCGGTAAAGAAAAAATATCCGGCCATAAAAGTGGCGATGATTTCGGGTTTTGATGGTGCGGCAAAAGATGTTGCATTGCACAATGGTGCAGATACTTATATTCAAAAGCCATTTACACGCGAGCAGCTTTCCAACACGGTAAAAGAATTATTGAGTTAACTATTTATGTATAAAAAATGAGTAAAAACAAAAGGTACAACAGCTGTTTGTACCTTTTTGTTTTTACCTTAAAAGATAACTTATAAAAGATGGTTGTCTAGCTGACATCTTCGCATAGAGAAACAGTAAAAGTTGCACAATCAAAATAAGTTCGCTTCTTGCATATCATTCACAAAAAAGTATCTTCAATTTTTTAAATACATCAACTATGAAACATTTACTATTTGCAATGCTTACCATTGCCATTACCTCATCTTTGTTTGCCCAGCATTCTTTGCAAAAGCTTTGGCAAACCGATTCGGTGTTGAAGTTGCCTGAATCGGCTTTGTATGTTGCGCAATCAAAGTTTTTGTACGTGTCAAACATTGGCGATTTTCAAAAAGAAGGCGTTGGCTTTATCAGTAAAGTTGGATTGGATGGCAAGGTAATAAAGCTGGATTGGGTTACCGGACTTACACAACCCAAAGGACTGGGATTGTACGGAAATACATTGTACGCCGCAGAACCAACGGCGGTTGCCGTGATTGATGTGAATACGGCAAAAATTATCAACCGCATCCCGGTTGAAGGCGCCCAATTTTTAAATGATATTACCGTTGATTTAAAAGGCATTGTTTATGTAAGTGATACGCGAACCAATAAGGTTCATAAAATTGAAGGCGGGAAAGCTTCTGTGTATTTGGAAAACATGAAAAGTGCAAATGGGGTATTAGCAGTTGGAAGCGACTTATATGTGTTAACCGATAGCGTTTTACAAAAAGCAAATGCGAGCAAACAACTTACCACATTAGTGAAAGGAATAGAAGGTGGTGCAGATGGCATTGAAATGGTAGCACCACACGAGTTTATTGTTACCGGCTGGGCAGGCACTATTTATTATGCAAAAGAAGACGGCTCAATACAGCCGCTTTCAGATACACGAAAAGAAGGAATTAATTCGGCTGATCTGGGTTATAATCCTGCTTCAAAAACAATTTATGTTCCTGCTATGATGAAGAATATGCTGGTGGCTTATACTGTAAAATAGCACGATGTATTTTCGATAAAAAGGTTTATTGACAGATAACATCAATTTGCGCTTAACCTCTTTATTAATTCTGTTTCACTTCTTAATACAATTTGGTATGCGAACAAAAAGCACCTTTTACTTACTGATTGTTCTAATGCTTGTTTATTCTGCAAGCTGTGCAAATAACAATGGTTCGTTTAATAACAATGATGCAGACACTACTAACAATGATGCAGACACTACAGGTTCTGCGCCGGTTGAAACCAAATCGCCCAACTCCAATTATAAACCGGCAATGAGCGGGCAAACACGAATTGGCGGTGTAAAAACAAACACACCTTACAAGGTTGAAAAAATAGCAGACAAGCTCGGTGCGCCCTTCGCCATTGTTGCCATGCCTGATGGCAGGTTGATGGTAACTATAAAATCGGGCTACGCCGAAATTCATGATGCAACCGGCAAGCTGGTTAAAAAAATCACGGGGCTACCTGCGGTAGTATACGAAGGCCAGGGAGGCTTGCTTGATGTTGCTTTCGATCCGAATTTTACCAGTAATAAAATGATGTATTGGAGTTATTCAGAAAAATATGGAGGAGGAAATATAACAACCGTTGCGAAAGGAAAATTGAACGAAGCAGCCGGTAAAGTAGAGAATGTATCGGTCATTTTTCGTGCTACGCCCGCTACGAACGGCAACCTGCAGTATGGCTCAAGGCTGGTGTTTGATAAAGAAGGAAATTTGTTTGTAAGTGTGGGTGAAAAATATACTCCTGAAAACAGGCTGCAGGCGCAACAACTGAATTCATATCTTGGAAAAATAGTAAAAATAACAACAGACGGAAAGCCTGCTTCAGGCAATCCATTTCTTAACAAAGCGGGCGCACTACCTGGTATTTATTCTTATGGGCATCGCAACCCCGAAGGAACTGACATCAACCCCGTAACGGGTGAATTATGGGAAGCCGAATTTGGTCCGCGCGGTGGCGATGAAATCAATATCATTCACCCTGGTAAAAATTATGGCTGGCCCGTTATTACTTATGGCATTGATTATAGCGGCGAAAAATTGGGCGCAGGTATTCAGCAACAAGCAGGCATGGAACAACCTCTTTATTATTGGGATCCTTCGATATCGCCCAGCGGCATTTGTTTTTACAAAGGAGATGCGATACCGGAATGGAAGAACAATTTGTTCCTTGCTGCATTGAGTGGTCAGCATGTTGACAGGCTTGTAATCAAAAACAATAAAGTAGTGGGTGAAGAAAGATTGCTGACTGATAAAAACAATCGCTTTCGCGATATAACATATTTAAACAATATGCTGTACACCATTACTGATGATGGAGACATTTACCGTATCAGCAAGAAGTAGTGATGAGTTAAATGTTGATGTATGAAAATCGAGTAAAAACAAACGCTTGCACCTTTTGTTTTTACTCGATTTTTCTTTGTGAATTATCATCCAGTGGAAAAAGCAATGGTTCGACAAAACATAATAACGAAGCTGGATAATAAATGAGACACAGATACATTTGAAGACATTAAATTATTCTCATCATTTTATATGTTGATTAATACAAAGAAGTCTTTTGTTTTTACCCTTATTTTATCACTCTTAATCCACTTAGTAACGGCGCAAAATGTACACGAGCCATCAGTAACGAATCATCCTGATTGGACGAAACCATATCCTCCTTTTCAGATAGCAGGTAACCTCTATTATGTCGGCACTTACGATTTAGGGTGTTATCTTATTACTACCGATAACGGCCACATTCTTATCAATACCGGAGTTGCTTCTTCAGCAGCAACAATAAAACAAAGTGTTGAGCAATTGGGCTTCAATTTCTCCGATATAAAAATACTTTTAACTACACAAGTTCACTACGACCATGTAGGCGCAATGGCTGCTATAAAAAATGAAACAGGCGCACAAATGATGGTTGATGAAAAAGATGCGGATGTATTGGCAGATGGTGGCAGTTCTGATTATGTATTTGGCGGCAAAGGCGCATTGTTTCAACCCCTAAAGGCAGACCGTTTGTTACACGATAGAGATACCATAAGACTCGCAAACATGAAGGTGGTTATGTTGCATCATCCGGGGCACACAAAAGGTTCGTGCAGCTTTTTATTTGATGTAAAGGATAAGCTGAAAAAGTATCGCGTTTTAATTGCTAATCTGCCAACTATTGTGGTAGATAAAAAGTTCAGCGAGGTTACTGCATATCCAAACATTGCGAGCGATTATGCTTATACATTTCGCGCTATGAAAAACATATCATTTGATATATGGCTGGCTTCTCATGCAGGTCAGTTTGATTTGGAATCGAAACACAAACCCGGCGGCGCTTACAATCCTGATGCCTTTAAAGACAGGCAGGGATATGATAAAGCTTTGAATGAACCTGGAAGCTCAATACAAGCAAAAGCTGAAAGAAGATTGATGCTTTGTTTCTTTTTACTCCCAATCAAAATGTACCATTTTTCCGTCCAGCTTCCATACCTCTGGAAACGGGTTCGTAAGCCAATCCTGCGGCTCTCCAATGGGCTGCACTTTGGCTGCATCAGTAAAGCATTGTTTGATGAATTCTTTTTGTTCCGCACCTACTGCATCAGGTTGCGCCGAAATAAATAGGGGTGCGCTGCTTTGCGCTAATAGTTGCATCCATTGTTTGTTTTTACTCCAGGGAATGGCGGTGGTCAATCCTACACAATCACCATCCGCTTCATAAAACGCTTTGTGTTGCGCCATGCGGAAACCCATCGTGTTTACGCCCATTTTTTTTGTGCGTGCCCATTCTTTACCGCTGGTGTCATCGCCAATTCGATTCAGTTCAAATAACCTGCTGATAAATGACTTACGGTGTTGCAGCCAATCAAATACATGTCATCAGCGGCTTCGCGCAAGGCTTTGTATAAATGCAAAATAATCTCTGCATTTGTTTTTGATGTATCGTTCAAATGCCAGCCTTCTTCAGTCATATTTTTGCCCATATCGAAACCCCATCTGCCAAAGATGTCGAAGGTTGAGTAATCATGCTTTACCATTTCAAAACCCCATTGTTTGTATAGCCTGATATTGCTTTTGATGTTCTCAATGTTTTCATCAATGCTAGGGTCGAGTGCAGCGTCATCGTTTTTATTATCGTTTTGAAATTTGGGCAAAAACAAACTCTTCTTTTCATTTGGTTTTGCAATCAAAGGTCTTGTCCACAAGCCTGTGCGCATACCCAGCTTTTTTATTTCATTTGTAAGCTTCTGCATGTCGCCAAACTTCTCGTTTGGCTTTGAAAAATCGGTGCCGGTTGACCAGCCATCATCAATCACAGAAAAAGGCCGGTTATGGTTATCAGTTGCCAGCGGAGAAAGCAGCGCCGTATGTTGCAAAATCAAATCGGCCGAATTATTACCATAAGCAAAATACCAATCGTTAATACCATAAACCGGTTGTGCTACTTTTCTTGGTGCGGTCGCACATTTGTTTGCAAAAGCGATGAACCGTAGCAAACACGGTTTCGCCTTCTTTGTTTTTGCCCGAAATTATATCGGCTGCGTGCAATTGACGATTGCCAAGATTTACGCCGCTACCGCCGTTTCTTACGTCTAAATTTAATTGCAGATTTGTGTTGGTTATCTGCCAATAACAAAAAGCATTGCAACCTGTTTTTACGCCAAAACAAAATGTGTGATTGCCGCTGTGCGCTACGCAATACCAGGGCAGCTTTTTAGTGTCTGCAACAGGTTGCCAGGCAATGTTGCCATAAGTTCTTTCCCATGCATCGCCTAACAACGGTTGCTTCTTTAGATGTTGCATATTTCCAGTTCAGTTGTACTTCTTTTACAGGATAATTGGGCGATTGAATAAATACGGAAACCGCATCTGCCATTGGGTTTTAGCTCTACAATTACATCCTGATGCTTCCATGTTTTTTGATCGGAAGATTGCAAAGAAATATATGCATCATCCACTAAAATGGATACAGCGTCGGGCATTGGTAAAAGCGTTGTTGGATTGCCAGCGGCTTGGGCAATATCAGCAATCAGCAATGAGGCTAACGAAGCGCCACTGAGTTGAATAAAATGTCTGCGGTTCAATGGTTATTTGTTTTGAATGAATAAAGATAAGTGGTTGCAGAATGAGTCAAGCTTATCAACTTCATACTATTCAATTTCGTATTTACAAGAGAAAATGTTATAAAAATAATATTGCATTCATTTGAAATTATATAGTTTTGTTTTACCACAGATAAATAAAGCAACTGCCAGCAAGGGAATACAATTTTCAACTTTCTAGTTTCAATAGCAAATACCTCTATTTCGATTTTCATAGTTACTATTCAAAACATAACTTCTTTCAGCACTTGAATGCGTTCCGGAGCAATGAATGTTAGCGAGCAAAATACGTGCAAAAACAAACGAATCATAGACTATCTTTATACAAAAAACACATCATTCGTAATCATTAATCAAAACCATCATCTTTAAAATATTACTTTCTATGAAAAAGCAATTTTTCTTGTTGGCTATCCTTTTTCTCTTCTTCCTTTTGTTTCACAAAAGCATATTGCCAGTTAAATGTGTATGTGCAGTTTGCGGGCATAACCAGCTAACAGAAAAGGTACACAACGGCGGGTTTTTAGTTACTTCGTTTGAAACAACTGATTCAACCAATATTAATATCGGAGCTACAGGTGGTGGTGCTGGTGCAGGCAAAGTAAGCTTTGGTACCGCAAAGCTGCAAAAGTTGTTAGATCCCGCAACAAATCCAACGATCATGATGGATCTTAGCATCTGGTAAGCACATTGCAACCGTAACTATTACCTGGTATAACAGGCGGTTCAGCCGAAACAAGCAGTCCATACTATCAAATTGTTTTAGGAGATGTTTTGTTTCAATCGGTTTCTATTTTATCCCCTTCCTGCAACACATCAACCAACTGCAATAATTTGTTTGAAGAAATTCATCTTGCGTATGCCAAAATACAATGGAAAGGAAGCACAACTTCTCCTTCCGGCAATACAACATCAGGACCAACCGGAGGATGGGATATAACTACCAATAAATCTTTCTAAACTTTTGGTTATGAAAATGCTTTTGGTTTTGTGCTTATTTTATTTGGGTATAACAACAAGTAGCTATGCGCAATTAGGTGTGTCTTCTGTAGGTATGTTATCTGCATTAGGAACCACAACCATCAACAACTGCAATTATTCGCTTGGCAAACGTTTGTTGGCTACTTCCGCAACTTGCCGTTGCAATTGTAACAGCGTGTTAGCTGTTACAGGCTTGCATCTGGAAGGAAAACGGCAAAACAAAAACAACGTAGCATTCAGCTGGTACACTCTAACCGAAACGAACAACAAAGGCTTTTTTGTTCAGCGGTCGTTTGCGAAATAGTAATGCAATTTCAAACCACAACTTTTATAAATAGCAAGGGCAATAATAACAGTAAAACGAATTATAGCTTGATGGATGTAAACAACTTTTCCGGTGTTACCAATTATCGGATTGAACAGCAAAACAGCGATGGAAGCATTGCTTATTCAAATGTGGTAAGTGTTGCCGGTATTGCTGATGATAAGTTTGTAATTTATCCAAACCCATCTTCAGGAGCCGTTGCCCTGTTACTGCCTTCCAACTATTCGGCATCTTCTGCAACGGTTACTTTGTATGATGCTTCAGGCAGAAAAGTGTATCAGAATACTTATGCGGTTGGTTCGGGCGCAGTTGTTCAAATCAACAATATTGCGCAGTTTACAAACGGGTACTTATCAGGTTATCGTAAGTAGCAGTACCGATAAAATGTTGCAGGGCAAAGTTGATATTGAAAGATAGTTGTAAGAAGAAGTGCAGGTTTGTTTTTGTACAAAATCTGGTTATTTGTCCGTTTTTGTTTTTGCCTTATTATTGGGATGCAGTTTTACCTCATCTCAGCAACACTACTGTTCCTCTTAGACTGTTTTTATTTCCTTTGCTCTTACTGGTATAATCGCAAAACCAAAGATAAACACCTACATCTGCCTGCCTGCCATTGATCGTTCCATCCCAGCCTCTTTCAGGGTCAGATGACTCAAATACTTTTTGTCCCCAACGGTTTAGAATGATACAATGATACTGGCTTAAATTGTAGCCGTTTACCACTTTAAAAATATCGTTTCTGCCATCAGCCATTGGGCGAAAAAGCAGTTGGAAAAGCAACAATGCAAACCCGCTCATCAACGGTTAGGTTCCGGGTTGCCGTACCACATTTATTGGTAAATGTAACGCGGTAATTTCCGCCCCGGGTGATAGTGTAATTGCTGTTGGTTGAACCATCCTGCCACAGATAATTGTCAAACATGCCAGGCGAATACACTATTGAATCGCCACTGCATAAAATGGTATCGAGATAAGGCTTTGTATTGTTGTTGGGAAGTACATGAAGCTGAATGGTATGAACCGAATCGCAGCCATGAACAGATTGATAGGTGAAATCGTAATTACCTTCTACATTCAACCCTAAATAATTGGTGCCATAGCAAATAGTAGTATCGAATGTTGTGTGCTCTTTAGGATAAACAGTGAGGTTGAGTGTGCGAACGCTATCGCAACCATTGCTCCCCGGAAAAGAATCTTTATAAATGCCCGATTTTGTATATCCTTCATAAGATTCGCCTTCACAAAGAGTCTTGTCAACCGTTAGGCGGGCTTTCATATTAATATTTGCCGGAATTACATTGGACGTAAGCGGATCGTTGCAGGAAAGAGAACTTACAAAATAACAGGCTACTCTATCACCATTCTTTAAACTCGAAGTGGTAAATATAGAATCGCTTGCTTCATTGGCTACCTTTGCGTTGTTTACCATCCACTGAAAAGAAGGATTGCTTCCTGCATACGTAGTTGAAGCTATAAATGTAACCGGTTGGTCTTCGCACACAACACCTGATGGCGTTGAGATAGTGATGGTACGAACATTTATCGCCATACACTATAACAGTAAACTTTTTAGAAGTAACACGACAAATTGCCGAACTGATGTTGTTGAGTTCAGCTACAGAAAGCCGATACTGATAAACACCAGTAGTCGTTGGTGCGCGAGTAAAATCGGGATTATTAGCCCCTGCAATATCTGTCCATGTCGTTCCTCTGTCGGTGCTTACCTGCCATTGATAGCCGGTAGCCGCATAGCAGTTTTCAACAGTGGAATGAAACGTAAGATTGCGGGTATCTTTTGCACAGAATAAAAGGCTGTCTGTTGTAAAATCAGTAGAAGAAATGGAGATAGCCGGACCAATGGGACGAAACGTAATATCATCCAGGGCAAGGTCGTTGCCAATGCCACCAGGAGCATTATTTTTCATTCGAAGTACAACTGTAGAAATACCAACAGGCATGGTGAAATTAAAGCTGTATTGCTTCCAGACGCCTGTGTCGGCAGCATTGATGTCAATAGAAATATCTCCGGTATTATAGCTGCTTAAGACCGTACCATCCGTTTTTTCAATGCTGAAAGTAATATTAGGTTTTATGGCAGTTGGAGAATTACCTATGTTGGCTATCCAAGCACCAAACTGAAAAGTAGTGCCGGTACACAAACCGGTGATAGTTTTCACAAAAAAATCGCTGGGATCATAAGAAGCATTAATCAACATAAAATTGGCTGCTGAATCTTTTGTATGGTCAGTAAGCGTATGCCAGCTATCAGTAAAACAATTGGTGGTTTTTTTAATAATGGTATAGCTTCCATCAGTCGGGCAATCATGCGATACATAAGTAAGATTGGTAATGCCTGGCGCAAGTGCGCTATCCGAATCAAAAGCGATATTCACAATCGGGTCTCCAACGGATCCGTTGCAGGTTTGCGCTCTTAACACAGGATAAGAAAGCAGTAGCAATAGTATGATAGAAATGGATTTCAATTGGTATTCCTCGATATTACAAAGATGGTGCAAGGTTTATTTCAATTGTATATCACGCTTTAACATATTATCGCGGTTGGCCATTGCCCATGCAGTGTAGAAAATAAGCCTGTCGCGCTTTGCCATCAAATCAAAATTAATTTTATCAACCGTATCGGTTGGCTGATGATAATCGGCATGTACACCATTGAAATAGAAGATAACAGGCACACCGTTTTTAGCAAAGTTGTAGTGATCGCTGCGGTAATAAAAACGGTTTGGATCTTTCGGATCATTGTATCTTCTATCTAATTGTAAATTCATGTACTTTTTATTGATGCTATCGCTGATGGGAAACAGGTCGCTGCTCAGCTTATCTTCACCAATTGTATAAATATAATTCAACGAATCGCCTTTGTAGCTTGGGTCAATTCTTCCCACCATATCTATGTTTAAATCCACACTTGTTTTAGCCAATGGAAATTGTGGATGATCTGTATAATATTCACTGCCCCATAATCCTTTCTCTTCACCCGAAACGGTCATAAATACCATCGTTCTTCGCGGACCATTTCCACCTTTTTTTGCATCAGCAAATGCAGTGGCAATTTGCAACACACTGGTTGTGCCTGAGCCATCATCATCAGCGCCATAATAAATGGTATTGCCTTGTTTTCCCAAATGGTCGTAATGCCCTGTTACAAACACGTATTCATCTTTTTTATCAGTGCCGGGCAGTACACCAATCACATCGCTGCTTTGCAGGTGAACGGTTGTTTTTTGTTCATTAAAAGAAAGCGTTGCCGGATATACACCACGCACTACTTTTTTTAATGTGGCAAAACTATCAATCGGTTGGTTGAATATGCCGGATGCAATTGATGTAGTAATATAAATGACAGGAACCGCATTTTCGTTTTTATTAATATACATATTCCCGAGTAAAGATGCCGCAGCTCCGGTTGGCAACTGCTTTACAATAATGAGTATGCCTTTTGCACCCTTGCTTTTTATTTGAGTGGGTTTTAAGCGACGGGCATAATAAGTTTTGATATGATTTTGCAGCTGATGAACTATCCATATCGGCTGGTGTGCCGTCAATCACTGCCACCCATTTGTTTTTTACATCTAATCCATCAAAGTTATTATTTGCTGTATCTGATAAACCAAACGAAGCAAATACAATATCCTTTGCACTCCAGTTGCCTGAGGCTAACGAAGCCGTTTGCAAAACAAAATCTTTATTCAATTCTAAATCCTTTCCATTCATGTTGAAGACGGCACTTTCAACACTATCCCGATACACAGGAAATTGAAGCTGGTAGCCATCTGGAGTACCTGGTTGCAATCCTATTTTTTTAAAATAAGATTCAATAAAAGAAGCTGCTTTTTTTTGCCCGGGCGTAGCTGTTTCGCGTCCTTCCATAGCTGCACTTGCAATAACAGTAAGCTTCTTTTTTAATTCGGTGGGTGTAATGGTTGCAGCGTATTTAGAAGCTACATCTTTTTGAGAAAACAGAGAAAAAGAAATCAAAACAAAACAAGGAGAAAAACAGAGTTTTCATCGTACATTATTTTGGTGAATCGAGGTTATAAAACACGAATGTAATTACTTACGATGAAGCATAGCATCAAATTGATTTCATTGTACTAAAAAATTTCATAAAGAGTTAAAATGCGTTTGCTTTTATTGCATAAAAAATCGGCAAAAACAAACTGTCCGTATTAACTTTTGTTTTTGCCGATTTTTGACTCCTGTAAATTATCATAAACTTCAAAGGCTGTTATACCTCGAAGCAATACCTCTATAAAATTAATTGTAACTTTTTATGGCAAAAGAAAACAGGCTTTATTATTCAAATGGCTCATCCTGTATCACAGTAAAAATTAGGAAAGTGATAATTGGAGAAAGTATAGGAAGGTTGAGGTGATGATACCGGTTTTAAAATGTTTTAATTGCTACAAGCCTTTTGTTTTGTACAAACTTATCATTACGAAAAACGATACTTTTTACTCAAAGCTGTTGTTGACAACAACTCAGTAAATGTGGTTTTAATTTTATGAATCCAGTTTTGTTGTTTTTCTGCGTCTGCGCCAAAATATTCTGCCTGCATAATTTTCATTTTCAGTAATAAGCAAATTGCCGTCTCCTACGGCAGTAGCATCCGTATCACTGTCTTCAACAATGCATGTTCTTCCACTAACTCGTAAACGCGAATCTCTCCCTTTTTGATAGTAGTCAAGGTATGCAAAAAACTCTTTGTCAATTTCGTGCGCATACATCCCGTTGCATGATGTGTAAAACCAAATATGTCCATCGTCATCTACTTTTAAGGTGCTAATAATATTGTTGGGTAAGCGTAAAACAGAAGCTATTTCAGCTTTGAAAAATGCAATTTTTATGTCTTCAATTTTTTGTTTCAAGAAAGACAAAGTAGTATCGTTCGGTTGCATAAGGGATATTTTAGAGTTTTAAAATTCAAATGACATACCAGATAACTTTGAAACAAGAAAATAGCTTTCAAGTTTGTTTTTGCTAAATTTTGTAGAACTTTTTCCTCAAAAACATACTGCTTATGTAGCGTTGTCTTCACTATCTAATCTCTTAACTTATTATGTAATTTTTTCAACATGGGAAAGAATCATACTTGTTTTCTCTTCTTTTGAGACGACTTTTCAACCAAAAGGATAACAGTGCTAGCTTATAAGAAAGGTTGGCAAGCGTTCTCTAGCATTCTTTTTCATTTACGGATAAATTTGATAACAGGGTTTGTTTTGCCGTTTGAACTGGTTTTAAAATTGTTTTCTTCAACGTATGGAAACAGATATGGAGCAAATTCTCCGGCTTGCCTGAAAAGAAATTAAAAGCGATTATTCACAATGCTGAAAAAGCAGCTAAAGCAGTTAGTCTTGATTTACATCAGCGATAGTACCGAAGGCATCATGCGCATTAAAAAAGGACAATCATTTTCTTATCTTTTGCAGGAAAAAATTAATTGACGATGAAGAAACTTTACAGCGCATTAAAAGCCTCGTGATTCCGCCAGCATGGGAGAATGTTTGGATAAGCCCGATAGATAATGGGCACTTGCAAGCCACAGGCGTTGATGCCCTTCACCGAAAGCAATATCGCTATCATCCATTATGGAATGCGTTGCGCAATCATACAAAGTTTTATCGCCTACACGAATTTGGAAAAACGCTGCCAGTCATCCGTTTGCAATTGGAAAAAGACTTATCACTTCCCGGCTTGCCGGTTGAAAAAGTACTCGCAACAGCTGTAAGCCTCATGGAGCGCACAAACATTAGAGTAGGTAATAATTTGTATGAAAAATTATATGGTTCGTTTGGCATTACTACTTTAAAAGATAAACATGTAACCATAGAAGGTACAAAGCTGCGTTTTACATTTAAAGGGAAAAAAGGAGTGCATCACGACATTAATCTCAAAAGCCCGAAGCTGGCGAAAATTGTAAAGCAATGCCGTGATATTCCCGGCAAAGAATTGTTTCAATATTATGATGAAGAAGGTGCTCATAAAAGCATTGATTCAGGGATGGTGAACAGCTACATTAAACACATTAGTGGCGGCGATTTTTCGGCAAAGGATTTTCGTACCTGGGCTGGCTCCGTGCAGGCCATTATAGCGTTTAAAGAACTTGGCTTTTTTGAAACACAAACCGAAACGAAAAAGAAGATTGTTGAAGCTTTAGACATCGTTGCTAAACATCTTGGCAACACCCGAACTGTTTGCAAAAAGTATTACGTGCATCCCCTTGTTATTTCTTTGTATGAAAGTAAAAACCTGCAACATTACCTGAGCGATCTGGAACAGATTGAGGTAAACGACAACAAAGCCGACCTTGCCACAGAAGAAAAAATATTGATGAAAATATTGGAAGCTGCCTGACAATTTTTTGAACCACGAAGTCAATCAGAACACAAGCTGCACAAAGAAGAAAAAAGAAGACTTCATGTAACTTATTCTTTGAACCTTTGTAGTTCATTATTCAAAAATCATTGTAATGAAAATATTTTCTTCTGCACACTTTCTTAACACGTATAAATCATGGCACAATGTTCTATTATTAATGCCTGATTTTAATTCCCATTAAAAACAAACACCATACAAGCAGAATTTTACAAACATGATAAACGGAACACTTATACAATTCTTTCACTGGTATATTGCAGATGATGGCAACTTATGGAATCAATTAAAGGCCGAATCAGAGCGATTGGCTAATTTAGGCATTGATGCGGTATGGATTCCACCGGCAGGAAAGGGAACAAAAGGCGGCTTGTCGGAAGGTTATGATGTGTACGATATTTACGACCTTGGTGAGTTTGACCAGAAAGGATCGGTACGCACTAGATATGGCACCAAACAACAATTGATAGATGCAGTGAAAACCGCGCAGAGCAAAGGTTTGCAGGTGTACGTAGATATTGTTGTGAACCACATGGGCGGTGCCGACGAAAAGGAAACTGTAATGGCACGTAAAGTAGATCCTGACAATAGAAACGAGTACATTAGCGATGTATTTGAAATTGAAGCTTATACCAAATTTACTTTTCCTGGTAAGAAACGGAAAATACTCTACTTTTAAATGGGATTATCAGTGTTTTACAGGTGTAGATTTTGATGCCAGAACCGGTGAGAACGGCATCTTTAAAATTATGAATGAATATGAAGGATGGGAAGAAATGGTGGACGATGAAAAAGGCAATTACGACTACCTGATGTTTGCTGATATAGAATTCAGAAATCCTTATGTAAGGCAGGAATTAAAACATTATGGACGGTGGCTTTACGAAACACTTGGCTTCGATGGTGTGCGTTTAGATGCTGTGAAACATATTGCTCCGGAATTTTATAACGAGTGGCTCGATTATATGCGTGCCGAAGTGAAACCAGATATGTTTGCAGTTGGAGAATATTGGGCACCCGGTGATCTTCCTCTTTTGAAAAAATACTTGATGCAGTAAACGGCAAGATGAGTTTGTTTGATGCATCGCTGCATACAAATCTTCATGAAGCTTCTAAAGCGGGTAAAGATTTTAACCTCGCTACTATTTTTGATGGAAGTCTTGTAAAAGACGCACCCACTTTTGCTGTTACTGTGGTTGACAACCATGATACACAACCTTTGCAATCGCTGGAAGCGCCAGTAGAAGAATGGTTCAAGCCAATTGCTTATGCTTTGATTTTACTACGCTCGCAAGGTTATCCCTGCGTGTATTATCCCGATTTATACGGCGCGCATTATAAAGACAAAGGCAGGGATGGAAATGAGTATGAGATTTGGCTTAATAAATGCGATGACTTGGAGAAGCTTCTGATGGCAAGAAAGCAGTTTGCATACGGTGAAGAGCATGATTATTTTGATCATCCAAACTGTGTAGGATGGACGCGCGAGGGCAGCGATGAAAACGAACATTCAGGTTGTGCGGTACTAGTTTCAAACAGCGATAGCGGCTTTAAAAAAATGGGTATCGGCAAAAAATTTACAGGCAAAGTGTTTGTAGATTATTTGGGAAAGCACACCGGAGAAGTAACGATAGACGAAGAAGGTTGCGGTGTGTTTGAAGTGGTAGCAGGATCGGTATGTGTGTGGGTTTTAAAAGAAGCAGTAACAAACTAAAAATCAAATACCATGAACAACAAACAGGTTGCATTTTTCGTCCTCGGCATTTCGGTTTTATTGAGCAGTTGCCAGGCAATTGGTGATATTTTCAAAGCTGGTGCATGGACGGCCATCATTGGCATTATCATCGTTGTTGCCATTATATTCTGGATTATCAGTAAGGTAAGTGGCGGCAATAAAAGTTAGAAGAATTTTGCGAGTAAAAACAAACTCAAACCCTTTTTTATGATGTTTAATATTGGCGTATGGCAAAGAAAGAAGACGCGGATAAGAAGAAGATTGCAATAAATGAAAAGCACCACATTAAAGAATTGGAACAGCAAATAGAAGAATTGCATAAAGCCAATGAAGAAAACATTCGATTGAAAAATGTTGAAAAGTTTGCGGCTGCCGGCAGAATGGCGCGTAGCCTTGCACACGAAATACGCAATCCGCTCACCAATATTGGTTTGGCTTTGGAGCAGTTGGGAGGCGAACTTCCGCAAAACGAAGATGTGAATTTGCTGCTCGAAATGATTAGTCGCAACACAATACGCATCAATCAACTCATTACCGATTTAATCAACTCTACCAAGTTTGCACAACTCGATTTTTCGAAAGAATCTGTCAACGAAATTTTAGATGAAGTGATTGAAGATGCAGAGCATTTTGCTGCGAGTAAAAATGTTACCATACAAACTGAGTTGGCTCATCATCTGCCCGAGCTTTTTATTGACAGGGAGAAAATAAAAATGGCTTTTGAAAACCTTGTTACACATGCTATTGAAGCAGTGCAGCCTACTGAAGGAAGAATTGTTATTACAACTGCCAATGAAAACAATAAATGTGTAGTTACGGTTCAAAGCAATGGAGCGGCCATTAGCGAGGAAAAAATAGAACGTTTGTTTGAGCCGCATCTTACCAACAAGCAAGGCTCCGGATTGGCACTGACACATACACAAAACATCATTCTTAACCATGGCGGAAGCATTTATGTAGAAAGCGAGCAGGGGAAAGGAACCGTGTTCACAGTGATACTTGAATTTGCGTAAATAAAACAAGCAAGTTAGGTTCTATCTTACGAACCTAACTTGCTTGTTTTATTCATTTTGCTTTTATCTCACCTCATTTATCTCAATTATCTCACACTTTTCAGTTCAGATTATTTTGCTGTTACATTCAGCGTGACTTCCACATTGTCGCCCATCACAACACTATTTCCTCCCACACTAAAATCTCTTCGGTTAATGTTGAATTTTCCGTTAAACAAATATCCATCTGCCTTTTTGGTTGCTGTAAAAGGAAACGAAATATCTTTAGAAACATCTTTAATAGTAAGCGTTCCATTCATTGTAAAACCAGTCTCGCTTTTTGTAATGCTGTTGCTCACAATTTTTATTTCGGGGTAATGCTCAACATCAAAATATTCTTCCCTTTTCAAGTGGTTGTCGCGCGCATCAATGCCTGTGTTTACGGTATTAGCGGCCACTATTATGGCAAATTTGCTATCCGTGGGAGATTCTTCGTTCCATTCAATGGCTCCCTTCAATCCGCTTAGTTCGCCTTTTGTATTGATACCTAAATTTTTAATCACAAAAGTTACTGCATTTTCCGAGTCAACAGGCTTCAATTGCAATACTGCAAATGCGCTGGCAACCACAAATAAAAAAAGCAAAACCGAAATGTGATAAAGAGATTTTTTCATAACGATGTAAAATTAATAACCCAGCAATTGTTTGCCTGCCGCTTTCAGGAAAATTTGCGAAGGAACACTATTCATAATTTTTAGCTCCTCAGTTACAGTTGTTTCATTATCTAAGAACTTAAAAATAAGTTGCGGTTTATTGCGACTGAATAAATCGCTGAAAATTTGTGATGCTGTTAGTTGTTGACTGCACAAAACATGTAGCAAGGTATCATCATACAATTTAAAACGTTTGTTCAACAAGTTATCTTGCTTAACAGGATACTTACCATTCAAAAGCAATCGAATGATGCCATCCGTTTGCTTTTGTATAAATTGAAAGGTGTAGCCACTGCTGCCTTTGGTTTGGCCGCCGGCTGTTCCAATATTCACTATCGGCGAAGTTGCCTGCTTTGTAAATGCAAAATTACTCATTGGAATCACACCAAATTCTTCTTCTTCAATCTTGAAATTAGAGATACGTAAAAATTGGGAAATGTAGGTTGCCAATCTCTCATTATATTCTTCGTTACTTAATAATGAAGATGATAAAACAGTGTATTCAATCAACGCTTTTTTGTTGGTCAGTGGAAGCACATAAACAAAAGCATTGTGTTCGGGGTTGCCCATTCTAAAATCCATAAACGTAGCAAACTGGCTGTCGAATTGTTCTTCTTCAGTGTTTATCATCCAGCCTTTAAAATGTTGTAGCAAACTTCCTTTTTGCTGTAACAATCCGGGTTGAAAAAGAATGCTGTTAAACACATATTGTGCATCAAATTCTGCGGTGCTGGTTTGCACAAAAGCCCGACCGTTTTCTGTACGCAGATGCTGAATTTTATCCTGTAAAAAATGAATGTTGGGATGCAGTGAAATTTGGGCAAAAACAAACCGGTACAAATCAATTCCACGAATCATTTTATACCGATATGGAGCAATCTCCCATCTGCCTGAAAATGAAGAGCTATAAAAATCTATGCCTTCCCATTCTTTATAAACAACGGGTTGAAAAGGGCCGGGCTTTGTTTCCCAAAAGCACCACGTGCGGTCATTCTTTTTTTTGTCATCCGCATCAATAAGCAATATGTTTTTTTTTGCAAAAAAAGAATGGGTCATCATGCGCAACAACAGGCTCAAACCGGCGCAGCCTGCGCCTGTAATAATGTAATCGTATGAAGTGTTTGGTGAAATGTTTTGATTGATAATTGTGGCAAAAATAAACGTTTGCCTACAATCAATGTAGCAGATGTAAAAACAGAAGTTACACTATAAAGCCTATCAGGTTGAATAAACTCAATCATTGAAGTAAATAGCGCCCAAAAAATCAACAAAAACAAACCTATTTATCTGCACTTATTACCAACGCACTGAAATCGAGCAACAAACCATTCTCCGTTTGAAAAGGCGCTACCATTGTTTCCAGTTCGCTTTTTATTTTTTGTTTGGTGGCATCATCTGCCTTGCTCATCGCATTTACCACCGGCGCAGCCACTTCATTCATCTGCGTCCACATATCAGCAAAGTTTTCATAATGGTTTTTTCCCACTATTTCCTGTTCCTCTACATTGGTGAATCCTGCATTTTGAAAAACAGATTTCATCAATCCTGGCTGCGCACATCGAAACATTCCCGGTGCGCCAGCCGGTGGTGGCGGAGCAGGAATGTTTTTATTGATAACACTCATTACACTACCAATCCAAACATTTTTTTGCGGCGAATACCAAACGCTGGCTGCTATTTTTCCGTCCTGTTTCAGCACGCGAAACATTTCGTTTGCAGCCAACTGCATATCCGGAAAAAACATGAAGCCCATACGACAACTTATCTTATCAAAACTTTCATCGGCAAAAGGCATTTCGCAGGCATCTCCTTGCTGTATGGTAAAATTTTCAATGCCTTGCTGCGCTGCTTTTCCCTTCGCAGTCTGGAGCATCTTATCCGAAATATCCAACGCTGTTACGCTTCCGTTTTTAGCAATGCCGGCGATGGTTAGACCAGGCTCGCCGGTACCCGATGCAATATCAAGCACAGCATCGGTCTCTTTTATTTGCAATGCCTTAATAATAGCATCACCCATAGGTTGTAAAAAGTGCATCGTGTTGCCATCCCATTTTTTCCAACCGGGCGAAAAGGTGTTCCATGTTGCTTGCTGCTGGTTACGGATTTCGGTAAGCATTGTTTCCATCTATGAAGGTTTAATTGTATAAAAGTAAGTTTTTGTTTATGAAATAGTGGCAAAAACAAAACGGCTGAAATACAAGTCCACAAAGAGATTTATGAAATGAAAAAGGGTTGAAGACAAACGCATCTTCAACCCTTTTTAAAGCTATAACTTTTCCTGCAAAAACAAACTTACACTGCAAACGAACTGCCGCAACCGCAACTGCTGGAAGCGTTGGGGTTATTGAACATAAAGCCGCGACTGTTCAATCCATCCTGCCAGTCAACCTGCATTCCGTACAAATACAATTCATGATTTTTGTTCATAATGCAAGGCACTTCGTTAATGGCAAATTCCATATCATCGGGCTGCTGATCGTCGAAGCCAAGCACATAACTTAAGCCGCTGCATCCGCCGCCTTTTACGCCAACACGCAGTTTTTGAGCCGCATTAAAAACAGGCTCGCTCATCAATCTTTTTATTTCGGCAACAGCACCTTCGGTTAATGTTACCGGAGCGGTTTCAATCATTTCCATATTTCAAAATTACTACAAAACCAAACGTTGATAGCTTCTCCAAATAATATTGCACAAAACATGACGTTTTGTTTACAATTACAAATCTTACTTTTATAAGCTTATGACTTTCTTTTCGTCCAACACTGTTTTAATTATTATGGCCATCGTTGTTGTTGCGGTTGCTGTTTACATTTATACTTCCAAAGCTGCGCGAAATGACGAGAGCTCCAATGTTTCAGCCGCAACAGCACAAATACAGCTTAACGCTTATGAACGATTGATTTTATTGGTAGATAGAATTGCACTGCACAATTTAATTAGCCGGTTAAATCAGCCAAATGCCAGTGCCCGCGAGATGCAGCACTTGCTTACGCAAAGCATTAAAGATGAGTTTGAATACAACATTACCCAGCAAATTTATGTGAGCGCCGATGCCTGGAATGCTGTAAAAAATCTGAAAGAACAAAACATGCTGGTGGTAAACCAGATTGGTGCTACACTTCCGGCAAATGCAACAGGTTTGGATTTGAACAAGTTTATACTTGAATATTTAATGCACGATAAAAAAGGCTCGCTGCACGAAGTAGTAAGCGAAGTGCTGAGCTATGAAGCGAAGAGGTTATTGAAATAATGCTTTGGTTTTATGAAGTAAGATATTTTACAACTTTCCATATTTCATCCGATACAAAATCAACCACGAAATCACTTCGTTGTAAGTTTCCATTCCTTCGGGTTGATTATTTGCTTTTAAATAATTTCCATATAAATCGGTTACCAACGGTTCAAGTGGATTTTTATAACTGTTTATAAATTTCCTGTATGTTTTAATGTCGGCTTTTACTAAAGTATCCAACTGCTTATAATTGTTTCGTGCAGCGGTACTATCCATTAAAAACAATTCGCTGTTGGCATAGTTGAACAAATCAAAATAAACCGAGTATTGAAATCTTGGATCGGGTGCTGAAACGGCTGCCAGGTAACCCACAAAATTAGCTTCATCTTCAGTGGCATAACCTAACTGGTGCGCCATCTCATGACAGGTAACATAAGGCAATAAAAATTTGGGCAAACTGGTATTTACCTGTGCTTCACCACTAAACGGATTGTAATATCCTGAAAAGCCCAAATAATTTCCTACGGTATTGTAGAAAGATGATTTTACACTCCTGTTTTGATAAGAAATAAACGGAAATTGTTTATGCAGATTTTGATAGGCCAATACCGCATTATCGGTAAACTTTTTATCGGTTGCAGTTAAGAGACGATCGGGCACCATTTTTCTTGCTGAATTGACATGGCTTAGCAATTCCTGTGTCAACGAAAACAAAAGCTCTTTCGATACATTTTGTTTTTGAAGCCCCAACTGATAAGCAATTCCTCTGCGGTTGTAATTCAATCCCCATAAGACATTGAATACAATATAAACAAGTAGTATAACAGAAAGAAGCTTGCGAAAAGCAGCACCCCATTTTTGTTTGGTCAATTGTTTTTTAAAGAGAAGTTGAACAAAGCGAATCACTTTTATCAGTAACCACAAAGCCGCTACAAAATACAAGATATCGCCAACGCTGAATGGCAGCCATCCAAATACAATTCGCAATGTACGGCTGATGAAAATATAGAAGCCATTGGAGTAATATTGCTCAATCAAATGGCTGTTGAGTGAAAGCAATTTAATGAGCAGTGCAACAATAAAAAGAATTCCGATTTGTATCCATTGTTGTTTTGCTTTTGGCTGCTTCATCATCGGCAAACTTATACCGGACGGCGATTTGTTTTTACATCAATATTGAGATTTATTTTCTGCAGATGTTATTTTGGTTTTGTTTCGCCAGTATCTGCCTCTTTCACCTGTTTGCCATTTTGATTTTGCAACGAACCCTTGTTTTCCACTTCTACCTGTTCAATAAACACAGCATAATCATTTGGATAAATGTGTCGCCCGATGGCTTGCGCATAATTGCGCGTAAACAACGCTCCAAAATATAAAATGATTGAAGAATAATACACCCATAACAGCACAATAATCATAGAACCGGCAGCTCCGAAAGCCGAGCCTGGATTGCTTTTGTTGATATACAAGCTGATGGCGAACTTACCAATCATAAACAAAATGGCAGTAGTAACCGCGCCAACCCGAACGTCTTTCCATTTTACATCGGCATCGGGCAAAAATTTAAAAATGATAGCAAATAAAACCGAGATGGCAAGCAGTGTTATTGCCACATTGACGATATAACTGATAAACAAAGTATCTTTTGGTAAAAACCTTTCGAGCCGGTGCGAAAGTGCATCAACCAGGTAGTTAATGAGTAATGATACCAAAGCAATAAAACCTAAACTAATGATAAGCGAAAAACTGATTAGCCGTATTTTCAGCATTTGCAAAATGCCGCTTTTTTTAGGTTTGATTTTTAAGTTCCATAACAAATTGATAGACGATTGAATTTCGGCAAATACGCCGGTTGCTGAAAAAAGAAGTGCAATGATACCTACAACTGAGGCAAATGTAAAGCTGGGCGAAAGAGAAGCTTTCGTGATAATCTGCTGAATAGAAGCTGCCGCATCGCTTCCTACCACATTTTTGATTTGTCCATAAATCTGTCCTTGTGCATGTGCAGCTTGCCTTCCATAAAAAAAGCTAACAATACTAATCAGAACAATCAGCATAGGCGCAAGCGCAAATACAGTGTAATAGGCCAGTGCAGCACTTAGTTTTAAAACGTTATAATTACCAAAATCGCTACCCGATTGTTTGAAAGTCGTCCAAATATTTTTTATTTTCAATTGCATACTACTTCAGTTTTTCATTGTTTTTGTGCCGGTTCGCATCGCGTTTTGTTTTCTTTTCAAAATTGTTTTGTAAAGCTTCAGTTAAGTTTACTCCGGTTTGATTTGCTAAGCAAATCAACACCCACAATACGTCTGCCATTTCATCCGCAAGGTTTGTTTTTGCCTCAATTTCCTTACTGCTTTGCTCGCCGTACCTGCGCACCATTATGCGACTTAATTCACCCACTTCTTCCATTAATATGCCAAGGTTGGTAAGCTCGTTAAAGTAACGAACCCCAATGGTTTGTATCCATTCATCTACCTGCTGCTGCGCTTGTTCTATAGTCATGTGTGAAGAGGTATTTTTGATGGGAAGAGAAGTAAATTTTTATATAATAATTGAGGTCGCCGTCATTCCGCAAATACCCTCAATACGACGATGAAGCGGAATCAAATCTGTGAGGGCTTTGTGCGGAATCTGCTCATTCTAATTCGAATCAGTCTTTCTAATGTAAACATTCCTATTTCATTTAACATCTTCACTAATCAGTCATCAGATTCCGCACAAAGCCGCTTGCATCAGCGATTATTGGGCAAAACTAAACGGCGGCAATTGCGGAATGACGAATTATATTTTCTCCGGCCGCATTTGCGGAAACAGCAACACATCTTGAATGCTCACCTGGTTGGTCATCATCATTACAAGCCTGTCAATGCCAATGCCAATGCCACTTGCAGGCGGCATACCATATTCCAGAGCACGAAGAAAATCAAAATCAATGTACATCGCTTCCTGGTCGCCACGCTCTAACAATTTGGCTTGTTCTTCAAAGCGGGCGCGTTGGTCAATCGGGTCGTTCAGTTCGCTGTATGCATTGGCAATTTCTTTTCCGTTGATCATCAGTTCAAAACGTTCCACCAAGCCCTTCTTACTGCGGTGCTTTTTGGTAAGCGGACTCATCTCCACGGGATAATCAATAATAAATGTAGGTTGGATATATTTTGATTCGGATGTGTTGCTGAATATCTCATCCACCAGCTTTCCTTTGCCCATGCTTTTATCCGTTTCAATGTTCAGCTTTTTGCATGTTTCCAAAAGTTCCGCTTCATTCATTTCGCTTACATCAATGCCCGTGTTTTCTTTTATCGCATCCAAAAGTGCAATGCGTTTGAAAGGAGCTTTGAATGAAATGATGTTATCGCCAAGCGGCACATCGGTAGTGCCGTGAAGCGCAATGGCAATGCGTTCCATCAGTTGCTCGGTGGTTTCCATCATCCAGAAATAATCTTTGTAAGCCGTGTACCATTCCAGTACGGTAAACTCAGGATTGTGCGTTCTGTCCATGCCTTCGTTGCGGAAGTTGCGGCTGAATTCATACACCCAATCGAAACCGCCAACAATCAATCGTTTTAAATACAGTTCATTGGCAATGCGCAAATAAAACGGCACATCCAGCGCATTGTGATGCGTAACAAAAGGTCGCGCAATGGCGCCACCCGGAATGCTTTGCAGCACCGGCGTATCTACTTCAATGGCACCGCGTTCGTTTAAAAAATCGCGGATGGTATTGATGAGTTTGGTGCGTTGCAAAAACACAGTTTTAACATCTGGGTTGATGATTAAATCAGCGTACCGCTGGCGATATTTGAATTCGGGATCGGTAACGGCATCATACACATTGCCCTGCTCGTCGCGCTTTACAACCGGCAAAGGTTTTAGCGATTTTGCCAGTAAGGTAACGGTTTGTGCATGAACTGAAGTTTCACCTGTTCTGGTGATAAAAACAAACCCGGTTGCGCCAATAATATCGCCCAAATCAGCACCTTTTACTACGGCATCAAACAAGGTTTTGTCATCACCCAGGCAAATGTCATCGCGCTTTATGTAAAGCTGAATAATGCCTTTGCTGTCCTGTATTTTAATAAAAAAAACTTTGCCTTTATCGTTGATGCTCATGATGCGGCCTGCAACGGTAACCTATGCAAACTGATCTTTGTTTTCATCGGAAAATTGCTGTTTGATATCAGCCGAATAATGCGATACGGGATACAATGCCGCCGGATACGCATCAATGCCTTTGGCTTCTAACTGTGCCAGTTTTTCCCGTCTGATGCCTTCCTGTTCGGATAATTGATGATTCATAAGTTATAATAAAAAGTGGGCAAAGATAAATGATGCAAGAATCAAGCTACAAGAATCAAGGAACAAGATACAAGAGCTAAGACTATAAATACAAGGAACAAGAATCAAGGAACAAGTTCAAAGAACAAGATTCAGGTTAAGGAGCAAAAAAGAAAATGCAATTGTGAGATAATAAATCACTTGAACCTTTGTTTCTTCGTTCCATCGGAACGTTAGGCGGATAGCAGAAGAAGAAAATAAAAGTGGAAATGGCGTTCCATCGGAACGCTACTCTTACACGATGAACAAAATTTCGGCAAAAACAAAATCACGAACAATCACAATATCATTTGTTTATAAAATTGTATTCTTGAACCCTAATACTTGTGTATTCCTGAACTTTGATCTTGATCTTGTCTCTTAATACTTGATACTTGACTTGTTATGATTACAAAAATGGCATTCATACCGGCACGTTATGCAGCTACCCGATTTCCGGGAAAGCTGATGCAGATGCTGGGCGATAAAACGATCATTCGCAGAACCTACGAAAACACAGTAGCTACAGGTTTGTTTGATGATGTGTGGGTGGTAACTGACAGTGAAATTATTTATGACGAAATACCCAGCACGGCGGTAAAGCGATGATGAGCAACCAACAACACGAAAGCGGCAGCGACCGCATTGCAGAAGCGGTTGCTAATATGAATGTTGATATTATTCTGAACGTGCAGGGCGATGAGCCATTTGTGCAACGCGAGCCATTACAAAAATTATTGCAGGTATTTGAAGGTGAAGAAGGCAACCATGTGCAAGTGGCAAGTATGATGCAAATCTTCACAAAAACAAATAGGGTAGAAAACCCTAACAACGTAAAAGTGGTGGTTGATAACAACATGAATTCATTGTTGTTTAGTCGTTCCATAATTCCATACAACCGGGCAAATACTGAAGTGGATTATTATCATCACATTGGCGTGTATGCCTTTCGCAAAGCGGCGTTGATGAACTTTACAAACTGGCAGATGACGCCTTTGGAAAAGGCTGAAAAGATTGAATGCTTGCGGTATTTGGAACATGGCATTCCTCTAAAAATGGTGCTGGTTCATTTTAAAGGCGTTGGTATAGATACACCGGAAGATTTGGAAATGGCAAAACAATATTTGTAAAAAAGCTTCGAGCTGCGAGCTATGAGCTGCGAGTAAGAAAAATGAAGCAAAAACAAACTTGATGCACCGCTTGCAGCTCAAAACTCAAGCTCACCGCTTGTGGCTTATAGCTCTTAACTTGCAGCTTTTTTATGCAATCATCACTCACCATTACAATTATACAAACCAATTTGCATTGGGAAGACAAAGCTGCCAATCTTGCCATGCTTCATCAAAAAATAATGAGCATCGAAGAGAAAACAGAACTGGTGATTCTGCCTGAAATGTTCAGCACCGGCTTCAGCATGAAAGCTGAAGAACTTGCTGAAGCGATGGATGGAGAAACCGTGCAATGGATGAAAAATATCGCGCAGCAAAAAAGAATCATTCTCACCGGAAGCCTGATCATTAAAGAAGAGGCCAACTATTACAACCGTTTAATCTGGATGTTACCCAACGGCTCGTATGGCTGTTACAACAAGCGCCATTTATTTGGCTACGCCGAAGAAGACAAGCATTATACGGCAGGCAATAAACGATTGATAACATCAGTAAAAGGATGGAAAATCAACACGCAAATTTGTTACGATCTGCGTTTCCCCGTTTGGTCTCGCCAAGCTCCTTCACAAGCTGAAATGAAAGGTAACGAAGATGAGTATGATGTGCTGCTATATGTTGCTAATTGGCCTGAACGCCGCAATAGCGCATGGCAAACATTGCTAACAGCACGTGCTATCGAAAACCAGTGTTATGTAATTGGTGTGAACCGTGTAGGTCTGGATGGCAACAATATTGCACATTGCGGCAACAGTATGGTTGTAGATGCGTTAGGAAATGTGTTGTATTGCAAAGCTGGTGAAGAAGATATTGTTACCATTACACTGCAAAAACAAAACCTGCTCGACATCAGAAATGGCTTTCCATTCTTGCGCGACAGAGATAATTTTACCATCCATACATGAATACAAAAAAAGCTTACATCGCCGGTACCGTTTACACAGGAACAGATTGGTTGCGCCATCACGCCGTTTTGGTTAATGAGGGAATGATAGAAGGTTTAGTGCCGTCTATTGCTGTACCCGAAAATTATGCAAAAGAAGCTTTTGGCGACGATGCTTCTATTGCACCGGCTTTTATTGATCTTCAGATTTACGGTGCTTATGAACCGATTACTGGCTTTGTATCCTGATGCATTTACGGTAAGTGAAATCGTGCGGTATTGTAAAGAAGGCGGTGCTGCCTGGTGTATGCCAACGGTTGCCACCAACCCTTATCCAATTATCTTCAAGTGCATTGATGCGGTAAAAGAATACTGGCAGCAAGGCGGCAAAAGCGCATTGGGCCTGCATGTGGAAGGTCCCTGGATTAGCCCTGAGCAGCGAGGTGCACACAATGCCGACTGGATATTTTCGCCTACCGTTGAACAGGCAAGAGAGCTGCTGGAGTATGGCAAAGGCGTTATTAAAATGATTACGGTTGCTCCGGAAGTTTGCTCGCTTGAAGTGATTGAACTGATTCAATCGTACAACGTAATTGTTTCGGCAGGTCATAGCAATGCCACGTATGAGGAAGCAACCCATGCATTCGACAACTGGGGCATTAACACCGTAACGCATTTGTACAATGCCATGAGCCCATTGCATCATCGCAAGCCAGGACTGGTGGGCGCAACATTTTTACACCCGATAGTAAGAGCTGCCATTATTCCTGATGGTTACCATGTTGACTTTGCTGCCATTCGCATTGCTAAAAAAATGTTGGGGAACCGCTTGTTTGCTATTACGGATGCTGTTACTACCACAACAGAAGGTTATTACCAGCACAAATTTGAAGGCGACCGTTATACATCCAACGGCATCTTAAGCGGCTCGGCATTAAACATGCACAAAGCGTTTGTAAACCTGGTTCAAAAAGCGGCTGTTCCTGTTGAAGAAGCCCTGCGTATGTGCAGTTTGTATCCGGCGCATGTACTGAAGAAAAGTGATGAAATTGCACTGCTGAAAAATGACTATCCGGCAGCGATGATTGTGCTGGATAAAGAGTTGAATTTGGTGAAGATGATTGGTGAGAGCTACGAGTTGTGAGCATCGAGCTACGAGCTACAAGTAAAAAAGTGGCAAAAACAAACCTCAACATTTATTGCTCATAGCTCATGGCTCGTAGCTCTATAGCTTGCAGCTTATTTATATTCCATCACCGGATGCCGTTCAAACGGGTGTTTTTGTTCATCAAAAATGTATCGGTAGGTAATTAAATGCCTGCTCTGGTGCGAGCCTAAACTTTTATAAATATTAATCATTTTAGGGTTCCAATCGCCCGCCCAGCCCATCTCATAAGTATGATACCAGCCTCTGTGCTGAAAAAGATAAGCACCTTCCTGAATCATAAAAGAATCTACACCCAGCGATTGATATTTTGGTACAATACCAAACGCAACGCCGGTAAAAATTTTGCATTCGCCACGCCGCTTCATCCATAGCAACCGCAGCTTTTCTATCCAGCCAAATTTGCCATTAAAATGCTTAAAGTATTCATTTAAATCAGGTATGTTAATCCACATGGCAATCGGCTCTTCTTTATAATAAGCAAACCATATCAAACGCTCATCCATTACCGGTTTCATCTTGTTAAACAGCTTCATCGCCTGCTCTTTGCTTATCTCTTTACCCTCGCCATGTTGTGCCCAGGCAGCATTATAAACGGTTGCAAAATCCTGCGCATATTTTTCTAAATTTTTTATTGAAATATGTCTTGCACTATAATCGGGTTTGGCTTTGAATTTTGTATAACGTTCAGGAAACTTCGATGGCAACGGATCATCTACTCCTCTCGCAAAATAATATTGATCATAATAATTTTTGAACCCGTAGTCTTCCATCAGCTTTTGATAATACGGTGGATTGAAAGCCATGCCATACACCGGCGACTTTTCACTTCCCTCAATTAATAAGCCCCACCATTTATCACGGTCACCAAAGTTGATAGGGCCATCCATTGCTTCCATACCTTTTTGCTGCAACCATTGTTTTGCTTCATCAAATAAAATGGCAGTAGCTTCGGCATTGTCAATACAATCGAAAAAGCCAACGCCACCAACTGTATAATCGGTTCCTTTATTGATGTATTTCGAGTTGGTAAAAGCTGCAATTCTACCAATAGGTTGGTTCTTATCATCTAACAAAATCCAGCGTTTGGCTTCGCCGTATTTGAATGATTTGTTTTTGGTTTTGTCAAATACTTCGTTGATTTCAACATCAAGCGGACGAATATAATTAGGGTTGCTTTTGTTCATCACAGCATTTACTTCTAAGAAGAGCTTTGCTGTGCCCGCATCAGTTACTTCTTTTACCTTCATCAATCGTTTTTATTTGCGCGAAAGTAAAGGATGAAATGAAATGTTTAATTGTACGATGTGGGATATGAATTTATTGAACAAATGAAAGCAACATTTGTTTTTGCCCCTTTTTTTAATCCGAATCTATGATGGGAAGCACATCTTACAACTCACATCATACTTACAATATTAAACATCATCTATAACTTCAATTTTCCTTCTACGCCATCATCCATCGTTTTGCCTGTTAATGCGCCCACAGCAATTTTTAGAAACGACACCATTTTCCCATGCTTTGTATCCCAGTAATAAGCATCATGCGGCGTTACTTTAATAATGCTAATATTAGGATCGTCAACACCACCCTGAAACCATGTTTTTGCAATTGGGTTCCATAGTTCTTTTACCAGTTCTTTATCATATATAATCTCACTGGTGCCATGAACAGAAATAAAGTTTTCTTTTGATGGATCACCAAAAATTAAATCGGTTGTTACATTAGTTGTAAGGTCTTCGTTGCGTTTACTGTTTTTATCACTAATAAACCAAAGGTTTCCTTCTTCATCTACTTTGTTTGCCGACATAGGTGCCGTTTGTAACCGATGGCTGGCATCATAAGTACAAAACATACAAATTCTTACTTCTTCTGCCATGTCCCGCAACTTCTCTATCGCATCCTGATTGGTTAGATTTACTTTGTCTCCCATAAAACATTTTTCGGATGAACGTCTAATTGTATGCCAGTAATGGTTTATGAGAAAGAGGGAGAATCAAGTTTTGTTTTGTTTAAAAAGATGTTTGGTGCCGCCGTCATTCCGCAAGACCTGATTTATCCGGACTTAATTTCAGATAAAAAATAGGTACAAAAACAAAAAGCTCCCGACAAGTCGGGAGCTTTTTATAATAGTTAAGACTATGGAAACGATTAATAATCCATACCCATTCCACCACCTGGCATACCAGCAGGAGCGGCAGCCGATTTAGGTTCAGGTTTATCAGCAATTACTGCTTCGGTAGTTAATAACATACCAGCGATAGAAGCTGCATTTTCCAATGCAATGCGGGTAACTTTGGTTGGGTCAATTACACCGGCAGCAAATAAGTTTTCATAAACTTCTGTGCGGGCATTGAAACCAAAATCACCTTTTCCTTCTTTTATTTTCTGAACGATGATGCTGCCTTCGAAACCACAGTTAGCAACAATCTGGCGAAGTGGTTCTTCAATAGCACGTCTAACGATAGCAATACCGGTAGTTTCGTCTTCATTCAAAGTTTTAATGTTTTCCAGGTTTTGCGTAGCGCGGATGTAAGCAACACCACCACCCGGTACAATACCTTCTTCAACGGCAGCGCGGGTTGCGTGCAATGCATCGTCAACACGGTCTTTCTTTTCTTTCATTTCCACTTCAGTAGCAGCACCAATATAAAATACAGCAACACCACCGGCTAATTTAGCCAGACGTTCCTGCAATTTTTCTTTATCGTAATCAGAAGTGGTAGTTTCAATCTGAGATTTGATTTGGTTAACGCGGGCTTTGATATCTTCTTCATCACCTTTACCGCCAACAATAGTTGTGTTGTCTTTATCAATGGTGATGCTGTCGGCTTTACCAAGATAAGCTTCCGTTGCATTTTCCAGTTTGTAACCTTGCTCTTCGCTGATAACAAGTACCGCCTGTTAAGATGGCGATATCCTGCAGCATTTCTTTTCTGCGGTCGCCAAAGCCAGGAGCTTTTACAGCAGCCACTTTCAGTGTGCCACGCAATTTATTTACCACTAAGGTTGCCAGAGCTTCGCCTTCCAGATCTTCCGCAATAATTAACAAAGGACGGCCACTTTGTGCTGCTTTTTCAAGGATAGGAAGAATGTCTTTCATAGTAGAAATCTTCTTATCGTAAATAAGGATGTATGGGTTTTGCAATTCAGCTTCCATCTTTTCGCTGTTGGTTACAAAGTAAGGAGAAATGTAACCGCGATCAAACTGCATACCTTCTACTACATCTACTGTAGTATCGGTACCTTTTGCTTCTTCAACGGTAATAACACCTTCTTTGCCTACTTTACCAAATGCTTCGGCAATGAGCTTACCAATTGCTTCGTCGTTATTGGCAGAAATAGCAGCTACCTGTTCTATCTTATTGCTGTCGTTTCCAACAGTCTGAGACTGAGATTGTAAGTTCTTTACAACTTCAGCAACGGCTTTGTCAATACCACGTTTCAAATCCATTGGGTTCGCGCCGGCAGCAACGTTCTTCAAACCTTCGCTGATAATAGATTGAGCCAAAACGGTAGCAGTAGTGGTACCATCACCTGCAATATCGGCAGTTTTGCTGGCAACTTCTTTTACCATTTGTGCGCCCATGTTTTCAATGGCGTCTTCCAGTTCAATTTCTTTGGCAACAGTAACACCATCTTTCGTTACAGTAGGTGCGCCAAATTTCTTTTCAATTACCACATTGCGACCTTTGGGTCCTAGTGTTACTTTCACGGCGTTGGCAAGTATATCAACGCCTCTTTTCATTTTATTTCTTGCGTCTATCTCGAAGAATAATTGTTTTGCCATAATAAAGAAAATTAAGATTTATGAATGATGATTTATGAATGTAAAATGTGCAATCACCTTACACTTATACAATCGCTAAAATATCGCTTTCGCGCATGATAAGATAATCCTGGCCTTCAATCTGGATTTCGGTTCCGGCATATTTGCCATACAAAACAGTGTCGCCGGTTTTTACCGTAACGGGTTCATCTTTTTTACCAGGGCCAGCAGCCACAACGATTCCGCGCTGGGGTTTTTCTTTTGCAGTATCAGGGATAATTAAACCTGATGATGTTTTCTCTTCTGCCGCAGCAGGTTTAATGATAACTCTGTCGTGAAGCGGAGTTACCTTCAGTGTGTCAGCCATATTTGTTGTTTTAAAATTGATTTTTAAAAGATGTTTCCATACTCTCAATTAGTTTGCCATGAGCTTTAAAGAAGCCAAAATTTCAGCTATATGGCAGTAAAGCGGGAGCGCAAAGAACGATTGTTTTAAATGGTATGACAAAATTTCATTGGTAAATGATTGCTATTATTCATTGTAATCTTAAATCGTTGCGTGTATAATTCTTTCTCATTCAAAATATAACGCGTTATTACCACCACTCTTTCTTATGCAGCACCGGAAACGCCTATCTTCGCGCCCGCAAAAAAGGAGTGCATAGTAATGATTAGCAGAAGAAACATTCGGGTAAAAGTGATGCAGAGAATTTATGCAACTGAATCGGTGCAGGAAGAAAATAGCGCAAAAACAAACCCTGTGAAAACCTTGCGCGAGCAGATTGCTCAAACACAACAGTTGTTTTTTTATTTGCTTTATTTTATAGTTGAAGTAGGCGGTTATGCCGAGAAAGATGCCCGAAACCGTGCTGCTAAAAACTTAGTTACACATGAAGACCTGAATGTAAACACCAAGCTGGCAGGCAACGAACTGTTGTGGAAGATAAAAGAAAATCCGGCATTCGTTACTCTTTCAAAAGAATACAAAGTAGATGCGTTGGATGATGAGGACGTGGTGCGCAAAGTGTATCAATCATTGCTAACAACAGATGAGTATAAACAATACATCAACACACAAAGCAGAGACAAAAATACCGAGCGCGATATTCTGCAAGCCATTTTTACCGATTTAATGTTGCCTGATGAAATGTTTGTTTCGTTTGCGGAAGAACATTTCTCTAACTGGCAGGATGATGCCGATATGCTGCGGCAATTGGTATTGAGCTTTCTTTCTAAACCGAATGGCTTCGATCTTCACAATTTGATGACCGATGACAAATGGAAGTTTGCGCAGGATTTGTTGACCACAACTCTCGACAAGCGCGAACATGTAACGGGCCTTATCAAACCCAAATTAAAAAACTGGGATGCCGAGCGCATTGCCTTGCTGGATATGATTTTGATGCGTATGGGAGTTTGTGAATTGTTGTATTTTGAAACCATCCCAACGAAGGTTACCATTAACGAATACATTGACATTGCGAAGGAATACAGCACCGAACAAAGCGGCAATTTTATCAATGGTATTTTAGATAACATTCATAAAGATTTGCTGCGCGAGGATAAAATTCAGAAGGTGAATTTTAAACAAAAAACTAACGGTTAAGAAAGTAATTTGCATCCCAAACAAAGTAAGATGAAGCCGGTTTTCCTTTGCCTCTTTTTTGCGGTGATGTTTGTTTTTACAGCAATATTATCCTGCCAGAATAACAAGGCTGAAGGCATACTGAAAGATGCAAAGAATTTTACCACGGCTTCGTTTCCCGATTCAGTTCAAAATTTTGGAACGGTAGAGCGTGGCAGATTAGTAAAGCTGGTGTTTCATGTGATGAACACAGGCAATAAACCGCTACTGATTGCCGATGCAAAGCCAAGCTGTGGCTGCACTGTAACCGATTTTACAAAAAGTGCTATCGCTCCTGGTAAGGAAGGCGAAATTGTTGGAACTTTTGATAGCAACCATGGTTTGCCCGGAGACATTAGAAAGAGCATTACCGTTACCACCAATACGGCCAAAACAAATACAACACTTGTTTTTACGGGAACGGTAGAAGCCAAAAGCAACACCACGAAAACAAATTAATTCATTACAAAACAAACAATGATATGATTCATAATCTCCCTGTTTTATTAGCTACAAGTGCCAACGGTCAGCCTTCGGGCGGTGGCAGTTTTCAGTTTATCATGTTAGGCGCCATTATGCTGGTGTTTTGGTTATTTATGATTCGTCCGCAGGCAAAAAAAGCCAAAGAGCAAAAGAAGTTTTTAGAGAACCTAACCAAAGGTGATCGCATTGTAACCATTGCCGGTATTCATGGCACTATTAATCGTATAAATGATGACAATACTTTTCAGTTGGAAGTAAGCCCCGGCATGTATATGAAGATTGAGAAAAGTGCTATCAGCAGCGAATGGACGGCAGCATTAAATAAAGCGGCTACAACTACGGCAGTAGCTGAGAAGAAGTAAATAAAGAGAGCTACAAGCTGTTAGCTGCAAGCCTCAAGTGATTAATGATAAGCCTCAGGCTGCAAGCTCCAAGAAGTAAGAACGTTAACTCAATGTTTGCTGTCCTTGTAGCTTGCAGCTTGAGGCTTATAGCTATAACTTCCCTTTTTTGTTTTTGCACATATTTATGCAATCACCTTTACGCATAGGATTAACAGGCGGTATTGGCAGTGGCAAAAGCACTGTAGCAAAAGTGTTTGAAGTGCTGGGTGTTCCTGTTTTTTATGCTGATATTGTTGCCAAAGAAATGATGAATACCAATGCGGCTTTGCGCAGAAAGTTGATTGAAGCGTTTGGTGAAGAAGTGTATGCAAATGGTGCAATCAACAGAAGTTATTTATCATCCATTGTATTTAATGATGCAACACAATTGGAAAGATTAAATGCAATCGTTCATCCGGTTGCAATAGCTGAAGCAGAGCACTGGTTTTCACAGCAAACAACGCCGTATGTAATGAAAGAAGCGGCTCTGTTGTTTGAAGCCCGAACCGCAAAAGAATTGGATTACATCATTGGTGTATCAGCACCGCAACAGTTGCGCATTCAGCGGGTGATGAAGCGCGATAGCATTACAAAAGAAGAAGTGCTGCAACGCATGAGTAAACAAATGGATGAAGCCGAAAAGATAAAGCTGTGTGATTTTGTGTTGATTAATGACGAACAACAAATGTTATTACCGCAGATTATAAAATTGCATGAACATTTATTGAATTTAGCGAATTCAAATGAGTATTACATTATTTACACTCGGAGCTCGCAGCTAACAGCTCAAAGCTTTTACTTCACCATCCTATAGCACCATCGCTTTAGTTTTCCTTCAAAATCAAAAGGTGTAGTAGCTTTGGTAATGTCCTTTATTTCGCTGCATTGTATTTCTTCTTTCTCCAAAACAAAAGATGACAAATTGGTACTGAAGTAAACAATGCCATTCGGTGTTGTGGCTCTTAATAGATCATTCAACAATTCTACATGGTCGCGCTGAATGTCTAAAAAATCCTTCATTCGCTTGCTGTTGCTAAAAGTGGGCGGGTCTATCACTACTAAATCAAAGCTATTTGGCTGCAACGTTTTTAAGTATTGTTTTACGTCGGCATGAACAAACTGATGTTTTGTTTTGTCGAATTTATTCGCATCAAAATTATCTTCTGCCCACTTAAGATAAGTTTTCGACAAGTCAACCGATACAACGCTGGAAGCCTTACCAGCCGCGGCATACACCGAAAATGAACCTGTATAGCAAAACAAATTCAGCACACGTTTGTTTGCGGCTTCATCACGCACCATGGCACGTGTTATGCGATGGTCTAAAAACAAACCGGTATCTACATAATCAGTAAGGTTTACTAAAAATTGTAAGCCATTTTCTTCTACTGTAAAAAATTCTTTTTGCAGGTTTATTTTTTCGTACTGCTGCTGACTGCGATGGCTCATCCGTTTTCGCTCACGGGTAAAAATATGGTCGGTTGGTATTTCTAATATAGAAGAAATCACTTGCAGGCAATCTTCCAGCCATTCATCGTGTTCTTCCTCACTCATGTTATGCCTGCGCAGATATTCAGCAACATACACTTTATCACCATACAATTCAATAGAGAAAGGTGCTTCGGGCAAATCGTGGTCGTAAACGCGATAGCAACTAATGTTTTGCCGGCGGGCCATTTTGCTGCGGTGCTTGTACACTTTCAGCAACCGGTTTTGAAACATTTGCAGCTTGCTTTGTTCTTGCATGTCGGTTTGTTTTTGCCCATTTTTTTACCGTGAAGAAGCGAAGGCGCAAAGTAAGTTTTATGCGATTGATTTGTTGGTAGAGGCTTTTGTTTTCGTTATAAAAAATAAACTCGTCACTGCGAGGAACGAAGCAGTCTGTGCTATACAATAAGTGATGCTTATAAGAAATAATTATTTTATAAATCAAAACTCACAAATCATAATTCTTCAATCACAAATTTATAGACTGCTTCGTTCTTCGCAGTGACGACAACATCTTAGCGCTATTGCGTCTTCGCGGTACATTTCATCCAAACAACTCTTTTATTTTTTGATAACGATAATCAAAAATTTTGGCTACTTGTTTTTCTACAAACAACTTATTCGCTATTCTGCCCAATGCATACAAGGGCAGTTTATAATGCAGCAAATCTGTCATTTCTACACCGTTTTGTGTTTCTTTAAAATGATGCTGATGATGCCAAAATGCATACGGACCAAACCGTTGCTCATCAATAAAAAACTGTTTTTCTTTTACCTGGGTTATCTCGGTCATCCAATACAACGGAATGCCAAGCAACGGACTCACTTTGTATTCAATAATTTGCCCGGCATACATGGCATCGCTAAACGTGTCGCCGATAATTTTGAACTTCATGTAAGACGGCGTGATGGTTTGCAAATTACGTGGTGAGCTAAAAAAATCCCAGGCTTCATCTAACGATAAATTCAACAACTGAACGCGTTGCAAACGCTGAATTTTACTCATACTAAATAAATAAAAATATACACAAAACCAAAGCTTTCATTTAGACGCTTCATTTAAAAATTACTCTCTCATTGTAAAAATTGATGCAGGCTTTCCAGTTCATCTTCCCAACCTTTTTCCCGCGGTTGAATAGATTCGTTTTCGTCCTGAGCGGTTTGCGTAACCCGAATTCGACTTTCCTTTTCGTCGCCCGAAAAATCAACCGTCAATTCAAAATGATTTTCACTTCTATTTTCTGAGCCTGGTAATTGCCAGTTCCAGCTATAAACCAGTCGCTGTGCGGGTTTCGCTTCCTTGTACTGTCCTGTAATTACAATGGTTTTCTGCTTTTCTTTTCCTTCAAACTCGTATTTAATTGCACCGCCTTCGCGTACGTCATTTTCAACATCCACCAGTTTATTTCCAGCGGGTTGCCACCATTCTTTAAGTTTGTTGGCATTTATCCATGCATCATATAAATCATTTACGCTGGCAGTAAAGCTTTTTTCAAAATGATAGCTTTGCTTTGTGTTTTCCATAGCTTATGTTTTATTAATTTTAAGAGTAGAAATGGATATAAAATGTATGCCATAAATCGCTAAAGTAGTAAGTGCCCGCATTATTGTTAAGCAGATATAGGTTGTAAAAAATTGGGTTACATCAATACAATGTTAAAAACGGGATTTTATAAAACAGGGGCATTACTTTTTCAGTTTGTAAAGTCTAATATTAAAAGCAAATAAAAAATAGAATTATGAAAACGGTATTGGCAGTAATGATTTCGTTATCATTATGTGTGGGAGCATCGGCGCAAAGAAGGTCTGGTGGCTTTTCTCATTCTTATGGTGGTTTTTCTCATTCTTATGTTGCACCTCGTGTAGTGGTAGCTCCAAGCGTTGGTTTTGGCTATGGCTATGGTTTTGGTTATCCTGGTGTAGGCTTAGGATTGGGTTTTGGTTATCCGTTTTTTGGATATCCCTATTTCGGTTATCCTTATCCTGCTTATGGTTATAGGGGCGGTTATGGTTACAACAATGCGTCGGCGCAATTGTCTTATCAGATTCAATCCATCAAATTGGATTATAAGGCTCAAATCAGAGAAACAAGGCATAACAAAAGCCTTAGCCACTCTGAAAGAAGGGCGCAAATCCGCAATCTGAAAAATGAACGTGAACAGGCAATTATTGCTGCGCAGGAAAATTTCAGAAAGGGAAGAATGAATAACTATCCAAACCGGAGTCAGAACAACAATTATCAAAATCAGAACAATCAGCAGAACAATCAGAAAGACGATTCAATCAGTCCTTCTTCCGATACTCGTTCGTAACGCATTTAAGCGATTGGATGATAAGGGCAGTAGCAAAAAACTACTGCCCTTTTTGTTTGCCTCTTTTCAATTGCCGACTTTTGACATGAAATCCGTTTTAGCTTGCATTTATTATTGTGTAATTTGAACTGTTTTCATTGGCATAAATTACCATTCCCTTAGTAAGCGAATCGAACAAAAAAGCATCAAAAACAAACACAACATTTAGCATAAAAAGAACAATACAAATGAGCCAGACAAGGCAAATATTTCAAACAAAATCAAAGTGGAGATGGCGCAGTTTTCAATGGACAGGAAGGTTTTTAGTGGCCGCCGCTTTGTTAATGATACCCGTTGTTGTTATTACATTATCTAAGGGCTTATCGCCCTTATTGCCCACGCTTTCCGATTCGGCAAACAAGCCTTTTCGCCTTGTGCATCCGGTTACACCTTTGGCGATGTCGAAGAAAGATTTAAAGCGATACAAAGGTTTTACTCCTTATTTATTGGCAAAACAAAAAAACGATTCTTTACGAAGTCATCCGCCGCGCGTGGTCACAAACCAGGTACGCGCCGCTTTTTATGTTGACTGGGATCCACAGGCTTTTTATTCGTTACAACGGAATATAAAAAAGCTGAACATGGTGGTGCCCGAATGGTTTTTTATCAATCCGGCTACTGATACATTAGAACCGCAAATTGATACGGCTGCCCTTCATTTGATGAAGAAAAACAATGTAACTATTGTTCCTTTAATCAATAATATTAACATAGCTAAAGAAGAAGGCGATTTTGATGGCGCTCTATTGCATCGCATCCTTCACAATCCGCAAAAACAAGAGCGTTTGATCAACGACATCGTGAAGTACATCAGGCTGTATGACCTAAATGGAATCAATATTGACTTTGAAGAAATGCAGGAAAAATCAGACGAGCCTTTGATTCTGTTTCAGAAAAGGTTGTATGAAGTGTTGCATAGCCAGGGCTTGCTGGTTACGCAGGATATAATGCCGGACAACGAAGATTTTAATTTAAAAGAACTGGCTAACTACAACGATTATTTGTTTTTAATGGCGTATGATGAGCATTACAGCACCAGTGTTCCCGGGCCGGTGAGCAGCCAGAAATGGATTGAAAAAATGATGGATCAAACTGCGCAAGATGTGCCTTCCAATAAAATTATTTTAAGCATTGCCGGTTATGGCTACGATTGGTCGAAAGGCAACCAGGGAACAACTATAACGTATCAGCAGGCGTTAGCTACGGCAAAGCAATTCGATGCCAGCATTGATTTTGATAATGATGATTACAACAACAATTACACTTATAAAGATGCCGATAGCCTGCAGCATTCGGTTTATTTTACTGATGCCATCACTAACTTCAACACCATTTGTTTTGCCGACGAATATGGCACTGCCGGAACAGCGTTGTGGCGGCTGGGAAGCGAAGATGAAAGATTGTGGTTGTTTTACAACCGCAGCCTCGATAACAATAGCCTGAAACAAAAACCTTTCGATTATTCTATTCTGCAAAACGTAAATACACCCACCGGAACGCCCGATTATATTGGCGATGGCGAAGTGCTGAGTGTAATTACGGCACCATCTCCTGGTAAAATAAAATTAGAAGTAGATAGTTCGGAAGGTCTGATTTCAGAAGAAGTGTATGAACAATTACCTACCAATTATGTTATCAAAAAATATGGCAACGTAAAAAACCAGGTGCTGCTCACGTTTGACGACGGACCCGACCCTACTTATACGCCGCAGATACTCAATATTCTCAATAAAGAAAAAGTACCCGCCGCCTTTTTTATGGTTGGCATTCAGGCAGAAAACAATTTGCCGCTGGTGAAAAAGGTTTTCAATGATGGTTATGAAATTGGTAATCACACATTCACGCATCCGAACATTGCTGAAGTAAGTGCCGATAGGGCAATGAATGAAATTGAAACCACCCGTTTGCTGATTGAAGCCATTACAGGCAGAAGCACCGTTTTGTTTCGCGCACCTTACAATGCCGATGCTGAACCGACTACCGAAGCAGAACTGCGACCAATTGCCATCAGCAAAAAAAAGAATTATTACACTGTTGGCGAAAGCATTGACCCCAACGACTGGGAGCAAGGTGTTAGTGCCGACACCATTTATGCAAGGGTGGTACAGCAATATGAGGCGAATCCGGAAAAAGGTATTATTTTATTGCATGATGCAGGCGGCAACCGCCAGGCAACAGTAGAGGCATTGCCCCGCATCATTCATTATTTTAAAAACAAAGGCGTTCAGTTTATTTCGGTAGCTCAACTGTTGCATACCACAAAAGATGTAGTGATGCCTCCTGCCAGCAGCAATCTTATCAGTTTGAACAGAAGCATTGCAACGGTTGGTTATTGGTTTTTACAATTTATTACTGCTGCGTTTTGGACAGCCATTTTATTGGGGCTATTCCGCATTGCGCTAATGGCAGTAATGGCGTTCATTCAACAAATAAAACCGCGCAAAAACAAAAATGGAGATGACTTTGTTGTTGAGGACGCACCTTTTGTAAGCATCATCGTTCCGGCTTATAATGAAGAAATAAATGCCGTAAAAACCGTTGATAATTTGTTGCAGCAGGATTATCCGCATTTTGATATTGTTTTTATTGATGATGGTTCAAAAGACAGCACTTATCAAAAAGTACACGATGCTTTTAAAAGTTACAGCAATGTGCGGGTTCTTACCAAACCCAATGGCGGCAAGGCTACTGCGTTGAATTATGGCATCTTACAAACAAGCAATGAGTATGTGATTTGTATTGATGCCGATACGCAATTAAAACAGGACGCCGTTACACAACTGATGAAAAAAATGTTGGCAAAACCAAACGATAATAAACCTATTGGCGCGGTTGCCGGAAACGTAAAAGTGGGCAACGAAAACAACATGATAACCCGCTGGCAAAGCATTGAATATACAACGGCGCAAAACTTTGACAGACGAGCGTTTGATTTGATCAATGGCATTACCGTAGTGCCCGGCGCTATTGGTGCATTTAGAAAAGAAGCCATCGAAAAAGCAGGCGGTTTTACCACCGATACGCTGGCTGAAGATTGCGACATTACCATTCGTATTTTGCGGAACGGATACCGCGTAGTGAATTGCACCGAAGCCATTGCAGTAACAGAAGCTCCCGAAACACTAAGGCAGTTTATGAAACAGCGCTTTCGCTGGAGTTATGGCATCATGCAGGCATTTTGGAAAAACAGGGAGGCTTGTTTTAATCCGGCTTACAAAGGCTTAGGCATGGTTGCACTTCCCAATGTTTTACTGTTCCAGATTATCTTACCCATTATTGCTCCGCTCGCAGATTTGATACTGATTGTAAGCCTTATCTGGAACCACAACGACCCGGTAAGCTTGCACAAAATAGAGTTGTATTATATTCTCTTTTTCGGTGTTGATATTTTGGTAAGTATCATTGCTTTTGCGTTTGAAAAAGAAAATTTCGTCAAATTGCTCTGGCTCATTCCGCAGAGATTGGTGTACCGGCAATTGATGTATGTTATCTTATATCGTTCTATCAGAAAAGCAATTAAAGGAGAAGGACAAGGCTGGAATGTGTTGAAGCGTACAGGTAATGTAAAACAAGTGATAACAACAGAAAAATAGGCAAAACCAAAAGGAGAAGAAAGTTGACTAATAAAAAAAGACCGTTTTTGAAACGGTCTTTTTTTATTAATGGGTTTCTTTTATTGTCCGCCACCACCATTGTTCATGCGGCGCTGCGCCATCATTCTGGCATCGTGATCACGCATTTTTTGTATTACATCATCGCTTATGCCAGCGGCTTTGTACCTGGCTTCCATCTCAGTTCTTAAGGCTTGCATTTTTGTTTGCTTGTCGGTTTGACTGGCTGATTGATCCATAAAAATATCGCGCATTTGCGGACGATATTGCGTCTGGATAGAAGTAACAGAATCTATCTGCACATCCGATAAATTCAGTGAATCTTTTAAATAGGATTTCATTGCTTGCTGCCTTTGCTGACCATTACCATTTTGGGCAAATAGTTGCGAAGTTGCTCCTAATGCCAGCAACATCATCAAACCAAAAATTAGTTTTTTCATACTTTTATTTTATTGCTGTTTAGCAAACGTTATGCTGCAAATTGTTAAGAAAGGGCGAGTGTTTGCAATTGATATCTTTCAAAAAAATGTAAAAAAATCCATTAGTCCACTTAAATAGTAGGGAAGTAATATCTTTACGCCTTAATTTTGTTTTCTTACACTTAAAACAAATCATTAATTATGAGTTTACGTCTTGGCGATACCGCGCCGAATTTTACAGCTAAAACAACCATTGGAGAAATTGATTTTTATGATTTTCTCGGCGATAGCTGGGGCGTTCTGTTTTCGCATCCTGCCGATTACACGCCGGTTTGCACCACCGAATTGGGCAGAACGGCTGCCTTGCAGGATGAATTTGCAAAACGCAATGTAAAAGTGTTAGCTGTAAGTGTTGATTCATTGGACAAGCATCATGGCTGGGTGAATGATATTAATGAAACGCAAAACGTAACAGTTGGTTTTCCTATTATTGCCGACGAAGACCGTACAGTGGCTAATTTGTATGGCATGATTCATCCCAATTCTTCGGAAAACTTTACGGTTCGTTCCTTGTTTGTAATTGGGCCTGATAAAAAAGTAAAACTTACCATTACTTATCCTGCCTCTACCGGAAGAAACTTTATAGAAGTGCTGCGTGTAATTGATTCGTTACAGCTTACCGCCAACCACAGCGTGGCTACGCCAGCCGACTGGAAAGCAGGTGAAGACGTAATTATTACTGCCGCTGTAAAAACAGAAGATGCGTATGCGAAATTTCCAAAAGGCGTAAAGATTGTAAAGCCCTATTTGCGTTATACACCGCAGCCTAACATTGATTAATCGTTCGTTTTGTTTTTGATGAAAAAGTAAACTATTACGTGTAGTTTATTATTCATCTATTATAAACAGATTGAGAAAGAGCAACATGGAACATTTGAATTTACTGGAAGAATACGCTGCCGAACATTCAATTGAAGAATCATTGGATTATTTCACCCGTTTGTTTCCCGGTGCTGTAAAATTTTCCTCTTCATTAGGACAGGAAGACCAGGTGTTAACCGACATCATTGCCCGCAATAAATTGAGTGTTGACATCTTTACCATTGATACCGGCCGGTTGTTTCCTGAAACGTATGATTTGCTGGAGCGAACTGGCTATCGGTACAACATTACCATCAATACTTATTTTCCACAGGCCGAGACGGTTCAGGAGTTTGTAAATGCACAAGGCATCAATGGTTTTTATCATTCGGTAGAAAACCGTGTTTCCTGTTGCAGCATTCGTAAGGTTGAGCCATTGAACCGTGCTTTGCAGGGTTGTAAAATTTGGGTAACGGGCATTCGTGGCGAACAAAGCGAAAACCGCAGCCACATGCCGCTGGTTGAATGGAACGAAGCAAGAGGTTTGTATAAATTCAATCCATTGTTGCATTGGAGTTACGATGAAGTACTTAACTACATCAAAGAACATCATGTGCCTTACAACAAGCTGCACGACAAAGGCTTTATTTCCATTGGTTGTGCGCCTTGCACACGTGCCATTGAGCCAGGCGAAGATGCACGTGCCGGCAGATGGTGGTGGGAAGCCTCTAAAAAAGAATGTGGCTTGCATGTAGGATAAAAGGTTGATTTTTCATAGAGAAAAGCTGAAAAGGTTCATTACTTTTTCGGCTTTTTTATTGGTTTTCTGCAATTTGGTTTTGCTTAAATTTGTAAGAAATAAAATGTATGGAAGCAACTGTTATAAGCCTTGATGAAGAGTTGAAAGATTGCATTGCACAACTTGATGTATCGCAGAAAAAATCCATCCTGGAATTGATAAAATCGTTTGTAAAAAATGAAGAAGAAAGAAAGCCGCAGACGATTGAGGAATATAATAAAGAGTTGGAAGAAGCTGTAAAAAGAATTGAAGCAGGCGAATATTATACGCATGAAGAAGTGAAAGAAATGGCAAAAAATTGGTAATGAAAAAAGCAAAAATTGTTTGGGATAAATTGGCAAGTAATCAATTTGAAAATGCTATCGCTTACATTAGAAAAGATTCTCTCCAAAATGCTCTTAAAGTACGAACTGACATATTGCTTATCATTGACTCATTGCCTGTGTTTCCCGAAAGACATCCGCCTGATCGGTACAAAGTAAACAATGAAAAAAACCAATTCAGAGCTTTTGAAAAACATCGGTTGCGAGTTAGTTATTTTATTTCAGAGGATATGATTTTGATTATCAGAGTTAGGCACACAAGTCAATATCCGCAACTTTATTAACTATTTCTAACTTTATCAACTCTTTGCATTTTAGGGTAAAAACAAACTTAACTTCTGCACTCAATTCTTTTAACCATGCGCTTTTTCCTTTTCTGCTCCTTCCTTTTGTTTTCGCTCCATTTATTTTCACAACCTAAAACCGATGCTTTTCTCTCTACTATTTTAGGCAAAAACAAAGATTCCATGTTTCAGTACGTGTTGGCGCATCCTGATGAATACCGGCTACAAATCATCTACACAAAAATCAACCGGGACAAAAACAACAAACCTTCTTTCACTGATTATTCTTTTCATGTTGATCCGCAACTCTACTTTTATCCGGCTTCAACCGTAAAGTTGCCATTGGCTGCCCTTTCGTTAGAAAAGCTGAATAGCCTGCATAAAAAAGGCATTACTAAATTCACTTCAATGCAGTTTGACAGCGCTTATCCGCGTCAAACAAAAGAGTTGCTGGATAGCACTTCGCAAACGCGGTTTGCCTTCCATTGCACAGTTTATCAGAAAGGCATTTTTAATCAGCGATAACGATGCTTACAACCGCATGTACCAGTTTGTGGGCCAGCAAACCATTAATGAAAAACTGCATCAAAAAGGATATGTGAACACGCGCATTGTAAGGCAGTTTGCCGGTTTTACCGATGATGAAAACCGGCACACCAATCCAATCCGTTTTATTGATGCAAAAACAAACCTTCTCTACGAGCAACCGATGGCTTACAATACCGATTCATTTCAGTTTCCAACGCATGTTTATATAGGCAAAGGCTATTTAGACAAAAAGGATAGTTTGATAAATGAACCGATGGATTTTGCAAAGCACAACACCATTCCCTTGCACGACTTACAGCAAATGCTGCAATCCATTTTGTTTCCGCTTTCAGTTTCTCAGCAACAACGTTTTAATCTTACAAAAGAAGATTATGCTTTTTTAAAACAATATCTTTCACAGTATCCTTCAGAAACATCTTATCCGAAATATGATACAACAGAGTATTACGATAGCTATGTAAAATTCTTTTTTAACGACAGCAATCATCACACGATGCCACATAATATTCGTGTGTTTAATAAAGTTGGCTGGGCCTATGGTTTCTTAACCGATGTATCGTACATAACTGATTTTACAAACAACATCGAGTTCATGCTTTCGGCAACCATTTATGTAAATAAGGATGCCATTTTAAACGATGAAAAATATGAATACGAAAGTGTAGGACAACCTTTTTTATATCAGTTGGGACAAACCATTTACAATTATGAATTGCGCCGCAAAAAAGCGGTAAAACCAAACCTGTCTGATTTCAAAATTCAATACGAACATCGGGCACCAAACGACAACCGGCCCTCTGTAAAAAATGCCGACAATTGAAGCTTGTTTTATTTGCCACATAGCCTTTGTAATTGCCATTAATCATAGGTTGTTAGCCTGCAACCGTTTTCTTTTTTATTTTTACACAACATGAAAGAAAAACTATCTCCCTATTGGGTGTGCCAGGCAGGCTGGGGCGCATTTGCCGTAGTATATGCGTTGGTATATATTACATTCGGTGCCAATCCTTCACCTTCCTTTTTTTCTATTTTGTTTCTTTTCGCAATAGAAGGTATTGTCATCAGCCATATTATGCGAACCGTGATACGAAAGTATGAGTTGCTTCAGCAGCCGCTGGCGAAGCAAATTACCAACATGCTCATCATCACCGTTTCGTTTTCTTTTTTATATTCTATTGTTGATACGCTTCTTACCATAACATTAAATCTGGATGATTCAAAAACAGGCGATATTTCTTTTTTGCGAAAAGTAATGGGCAACATTGTGGTTCCGTTTCTTTTTCTGTGTATCTGGAATTTAATTTATTTCAGCTATCATTATATCGTTCGCAACAGGAACGACCAATTAGATAAAATTCGTTTACAAAGCCTTGTAAAAGAGCTTGAACTAAAAACCATCAAGGCACACATCAATCCACATTTCATTTTTAATGCGTTGAACAGCATCCGGGCTTTGGTTGATGAAGACCCGCAACGTGCCCGAACAGCCATCACTGAGTTGAGCAACATTTTGCGGAGCAGTATGTATGCCGAGAAAATGGAAACAACGCCGTTAAGAAAAGAACTGAGCATTGTAAAAGATTATCTTGCATTGGAGCATATCAGGTTTGAAGACAGACTGCAAATTGAATATGAGATTGATGAAGAAACATTAGACCTGCCTGTGCCACCCATGATGTTGCAAACCCTGGTTGAAAATGCTATTAAACATGGCATCAGCAAACAAAAAAATGGTGGTATGATTAAAGTAAAATCAGACAGATTTGACGATCATCACGAACTTGATTGTACAGAACACAGGAGTATTAAACGGCAGCTTGCGCAACAAAGATGGCTTTGGCATTAATGGCACAGTAAACCGGCTGCAATTGCTGTTTGGCTCGCAGGCTTTTTTTCATATAAAAGATACCGATCAAAATTTGGTAGAAGCGAAAATTATACTGCCTGTAACGCAAATGCAAAATGAGAAGCTAAAAGTATAATTGAAAACAAACGGGGCTTACTTTATCAGCACATGAGAATCAATTGAATTCTTACATTATTTTCGTTGGCTCATGGTTCATAGCTAATTACATTATACATCTAACATCGTACATTAAACAACCTACCAACATGGCTATCAGAGCAATTATCATTGATGACGAACGCCTTGCCCGCAACGAGTTAAAAAAACTGTTGCACGACCATCCTGAAATTGAGGTAATAGATGAAGCCGCCAATGTAGATGAGGGCATCGAAAAAACAGAATTGCAAAATCCTGATTTGATTTTTTTAGACATACAAATGCCTGGCAAAACCGGCTTTCAGTTGCTGGAAGAACTGGAGCGTGCGCCGCATGTGGTGTTTACAACGGCTTATGATGAATATGCACTGAAAGCATTTGAAGTGAATGCGCTGGATTATTTATTGAAACCGATAGAACCCAAACGCTTAACCGATGCGATACAAAAAGTGCAATACGAAATATCGAAAGAAGCGGCTGAAGCCAACGGTGTGGTTTCGCGCGGGCCACTTACCGATGCTGACCAGGTGTTTGTAAAAGATGGCGAGCGTTGCTGGTTTGTAAAGCTGGGCGAAATCCGTTTGTTTGAAAGTGCTGGCAATTATGCCAAAGTATTTTTCGACAAAAACAAACCTCTCATTTTAAAATCGCTGAATGCTTTGGAAGAACGGCTCGACCCGCGAACTTTTTTTCGTGCCAATCGCAAGCACATTATCAATTTAAGATGGATTGAAAAAATAGAGCCTTACTTCAACGGCGGCTTGCTGGTAGAACTGAAAGGCGGAGAAAAGATAGAAGTAAGCCGAAGGCAAACAGTGAAGTTCAAAGAGATGATGAGCTTGTAGGAAAGCTGCGAGCTATGAGCTTATAGCTACGAGTTTCGGAGTTGGCATAAGTTTCTTACACCTTATAGGTCTTATGCGTAAGTACGCTAAGCGATGATAACACCCGATGTTGCTTTGCATTCCAATATTTCATTTTATTTTTGCAGAGAAAATGAGCGTACAATGAAAAAGTGGTTACTGATAATTGTAATAAGTTTTACAACGATAACTGTTGCTAACGCACAGTGTTCTATCTGCAGCAAAACAGCATCCCAGATGGGCGAAACACCAGGAAAAGGTTTGAATGCAGGTATTTTGTATTTGATGGCAATGCCATTGAGTATTGCTGGTTTTATTGGTTATAAATGGTGGCAGCGGGAAAAAGAAATCAATGTATAATATGATTTTGAAAAATAAAAAAGCTGATGAAAACAAAATTCATCAGCTTTTTTATTTGAAGTCATTGAGGTGCGGGGATGTAAACCAATTGTTTTTATCAATTAAAAAAAGTGGCAAAAACAAAAACGAAGTTGCCGTAAAAACAATGAATAAAAATTATATTCATTTACAACACTCCATTCATCTTTATTTCCAGTGCATCATTGCATAGTGCGTCAGTAAAGAAGCTGAGTTTGCACTTTTCTTTCGTTGGTTGTTAAAAGAAATCGGGTTCATAATCCATTGATCTTTTGCTTTATTGATCCAATAAGGCGTTGTATAAGTGCCATCAATGTAATTATTAATAAAAACAGAGCCGTTAGTGTTAGCACTTAGTGTTATGTTATTAATACCATGGCGCCCGGTGCAGCCAGTAATGATATTGTTTTGAAAACGCATGTTTAAAGGAACCGGACCTTTGCCATTTATATAAATCACATCTTCATTCAGCGAAGCCTGGCTGGGAATGTTTCTGAATATACAATTGGTAACAACGAGACTATCAGTTCCAAATGCCTGCATACCAATACCTTTACCCGTATCAATAATCACACTGTCAATAAATGCCGATGTATAAGTGCCTATCTGTATGCCATTATCCTGCATTGGCACATGCATGGTGGCAAAGTTGTACACTGTATCTCTTCGGATAATAAAATCACCATGCCCCACCTGGATACCGTCGCCCGTTAAGTTTTGAATAAAGCAATCTTCAATACGACAATTGTGGAAATCGTAAGAAGCATGATAAACCGTGTCTTTGGTATTGCCCAAATAAAATGCTTCTGCCCTGCCCGGTTGATCGCCGGAAGGATCTTTCAAATCATGAATGTAAAGGTGATGGTAAAATACATTGTTCATCGGTCCGCCTGAATATGGGTTTTGCAAAACGCCTTCGGCTGCATTCATCATCTCAACATGATGCACTTCAAAGTCAGACGAATTATCAGCGCAATAACAATAACTAACACCTGTTACGGTTGTATCATAATTCAGCAGAAAGCCATATTTATAGTTAGGATCGCCACTGCCATTTATTATAAAATGCTGACCTGTTACCTGAAACGTATAAGGCTTAAAACCTCCGATGCGTACCAAACCTTTGTTGATAAAAGTAATTGGGCTATCAGCCGTTCCCTGCACATTCAGCACTTTATAATAGAGATAATCGCCTTGCAACTGAACTACCGATCCTGGTCGGATTGTCTTACTGGCATCGGCCACATAAACCGCGTTGTTGGAAGCTCGATTTATTACAATTGTGTCCGCTGCTGCAAATAGTGTATGCGCATAAAAAAGCAAAAACAAAACGGTGAGCGAATGCTTCATAAGACAGTAGTTTGGAAATAATTTTGTAATAATAATATGAAAAAATGAGATTGTAAAATCAAAGGTTCAATACAATTTTTCAATACAGATGCGGGTTATTTTAATTCAGACTATTTAAGATAGTACAGCCGCTGCCACCGTTTTGTCTTTCGTTCTTTCCTTCAACAGTTTTCCGCGCAAATGTAAAAACGGCTTTTCAATCAACTGGTACGATAAAAATGCAAAAATAAAAATGATTAAAAGAGTGGCAGGGAATTCCTAATTGATGCAGATAATTCCTGTCGGCGGTAAACAACTGTTGCCATAAATAAATGCTGTACGACATCAAACCTATGTAGTTCATTACAGAAGTATTTAGAAAACGAAACCACCAGTTGCGTACATTGATGGAAAACAAAATAAATATGCCACCAGCAGATTGGTTATCAATCCTACATTACCAAATAAACTGTATGTAACATTGGGCAAAAAAGAAAACCGGGTAATGTAACTATTGGATGAATGAAAGAAAACAGAGAAGATATATAAATTGAAAACAATAGAAAAAACCAGCAACGAAATTGCCATCCCCGCTACATATTTATATTGAGTAATGAAGCGCTTGATTCTATCGTTTTCAAAAGCAAACAAACAACCGATTAGCAAAGAATCGCCGGAAGTAAAAATGGTATTCTTCAATAAAGGAAGTGGAAACTGGTAATAGTGAAAACGAGCTATTACAAACACAGGAATCAACAACAAAACAACCAGCCTGATATGCTTATAGAAGCGAATAAAAAGAAAGGGATACACTAGGTAAAAAACTTCTTCAACAGAAAGCGACCACAAGTGCCCGATTTCGTGTACCGGGGAGGAAAAGAATTGTTTGCTATACAAGATTACAGATAGCCAGTCGGTAGGCGAAAGTTTGAAATAATGAAAACATTGCAAAACCAAATACACCAATAAAAGTGCATAGTAAGCAGGAAAAATTCTTAATGTTCTTCGCAGATAAAAATCTCTTAATGATATAGAATCTGTTTTGTTTTTTTCTTTGATGAGCAATGTAGTAATGAGATAGCCACTAATAATGAAAAAGATATTTACACCCAGCTCGCCATTGATAAAAACAGAACCTAACTGGTTAGCCCATTCACTATGAAAAACAAAATATTTATCAGAGCGGAAGTGATAAAAAATAACCATCAGAATGCTAACCGCACGCAAGCCATTTAAGCTTGGAATCAATTGTTTTGTTTTCATATTGAATTCTCTCCTCTTTACTTTGCAGCCAACTGTTGAACTAACAGAAACAATATGTGAAAAGATGATATTGGATAAATGGTATTGTTGCGATGAATGAAATGCAAAGCTATTGATTGTCTTTGCAATCATCTATTAAAATGGCATTAAGTCTTACATTTTCAACCATTCTTTCTTTTCGAAATTATATTGCTTGATTACTCTTGCAGGTGTGCCTGCCACAATGCTGTATGGCGGAACATCTTTAGTAACCACCGAGCCTGCGGCTACAACACTGTGCCTGCCAACCGTAACACCGGCAGTAATAACAGCATTGGCGCCAATCCACACTTCATCTTCAATAACAATGGGCGCAGTAGTTACTTTTTGCAAACGGATAGGAACATCTATATCGGTATAAGTATGGTTTAACCCACTCATTACAATGTTTTGCGCAATGATAACCTGGTTGCCAATGCTCACCGGACCAATTACCACGCTACCAATACCAACGCGCGAATCGTTGCCAATCATTACATCGCCAACGCCATTGTTTACCGTGCAAAAGTCTTCGATGGTAGAATGTGCACCGAGATAAAATTTTCTGAACGGAAGTACATCCAATCTTGCTTTTCTTCTTATTACGGCACCCTTACCTCGGCTGCTGGTAAACGGCGTAACCAACCAACGCACCCAAAGGCGGGGACGTGCATTCGCAATTAATAACGAATGCACAAGCTGCTTCAACCGTGCATCGTTTTTTATGGTAGCTGTTATATTCATTGGATTTGTTTTTGCACAAAAACTGTTATCGAAATAATGATTAGGATTGAACGATAGTTGTTTTTCTTACTGCCTTATCCCAGGCTCCCGATTGCTGCTTTTTCAGGTAGCGTTTTAAGCCGGCTATCACGCACCAGTTCATCATACAGAAATAAAAAGGTACATACAATAACTTTATTTTTATGTTGTTTGTTTCTGCCAGATAACCTGCAAACGCACTTGCATAAAATAATACCTGCAAAACAAAAAGGCTTTGTTGAAACCCATTTCCATTTGCACTTAACAAGCCCGATGTGATGAACATAACAATCATTAAAAAAGGAGTAACCGTCCAGCGTAAAACGCGGTGCGAATAATACTGAAATGCAAGCCTGGTATCGTTTGCAAAGTGGATGCGTTGCTGCAAACGGGCAATGCTTTGCCAGCCACCGGCGCAAATGCGAACCTTTCTTTTTATTTCTTCTTTTATGTTTGCCGAAGGCACTTCCATGGCGTACGCTTCGGGCTCATAAACAATTTTATAACCTTTGGAAGCAATGATCATACTTTGTATAAAATCATCTAAAATAGTATCGTGTGGCATCTCTTCATACAACGAAGTTCTAAAGGCAACTAACTCGCCTGCAGCACCCACAGCCGTGTACCAGTCAGAGTCTTGTTTCTTTAAAAACGATTCGTATTTCCAATATACTCCTTCTGTTGCGCTGGCTCCGTCATCGCTTGCCGTCATTACTCTTTTTTCGCCCGAAACACAACCTACTTTCTCATCATAAAAATGGCGCACAATATTTTTTACAGCGTTTGTATTTAAGCTTGTATTGGCATCGGTGAAGATGACAACCGGCGTGTTTACGTGTTGCATCGAACGGTTTTCTGCTGCGCTTTTACCACCACGAACAGGCGAGTGCAACAAAGTGATGTTGCTGTACTGTTGTATGATTTGTGGCGAGTTATCGGTTGATCCGTCTGTGATGAACATGTACTGCAATTTCTCTTTCGGATAGTCCAATGCAAAGCAGTTGGCTACTTTTTCGGATAATATATCAGCCTCATTATAGCAAGGCACAACCAATGTTACCGGCATCCATTCGGAAGGTTCGGTAGTAACGGGCTTCGCTTTTGTTTTTGCCAATAAAGTGATTACAATTCCATAGCCGATAAAGGCATAAAAAACGATAAAAAATGATACCCAGAAAAGAATGGTAATGAGTTGCATGATATTGGTCTTTTAATATTGAATTTTACTTTTGTTTTCGTCATTCTGCAAATGCTTATCTTCCAAATATCTGCTTACCGTTTTTCAATCGCCCTGATTACTTTAGCAGGCACGCCGCCAGCCAGTGTATAGGGCGGAACATCTTTCGTAACCACAGCACCGGCTGCTACTACTGCACCTTCGCCAATGGTTACACCTTTTAACACAGTTACACGGGTTGCCAGCCACACGTTATCACCAATTATGATAGCTTCTTTTTCCGGGGCTGCTTCACGGTTATCAACGCCATGAAAATCGTTGTCCATCAAAATAACTCCGTTTGCAATCTGGCAGTTCTTGCCAATTCTTATTAGTGTTCTTGCCGAAATAATAGCATTGGTATTGATGAATGAATGCTCGCCAATCTCAATGGTGGCGCGGGGTCCGGCAGATAGCTGCGTTGTGCCGATGTGCGACCAGATATTACAATGGTCGCCAATTATAATTTTACCCCTTGCCACAACTTTTGCTTTGCCTCTTACCATCACCATCTTTCCTGCATTGCATTTTCGCAAACGCCATTTTGCATTGGCTATGCGTAATGCTCCATTGCAAAATGATTGCAAAAGCAAAGCATATATTTTTATTTTTTCGGATGAAGTTTGCGGGGAACGACCATAGTATTCGTTCGACAAAGCCATTGCCTTTTTAGATATGCGTTTGGAAATGCTCATAATTCAGGATATCATCAGTTCTGCTTTGTTATAAATATGCACCAACTGCTTTGCAGCATTATCCCATGTAAACAATCTCGCTCTTTCTTTTCCTTTTTTTGATAATTCCAAAGCAGTTGTTTTGTCATCCAAAATTTGTGTCGCTGCATGTGTAATGGTTTGCGGATAACGAGGATTGATATACAAAGCTGCATCGCCTGCTATCTCGGGCATACACGATGTATGAGAAGTAATTACCGGCACGCCACAAGCCATTGCTTCTATAATTGGCAGGCCAAAGCCTTCTTTAAAGGAAGGAAACCAAAGCATGGATGAACCCTGGTACAGCGCGGGTAAGTCTTCATGCTCAACGTAACTAACAACATCTATGTGGTTTATCAACGATTGTAAACCTTCTTTTTGCAAAATGAGATACAGTTGCTCTTTCTTCAATCCCTTTATTACCAGCCGCGGCGATGAAGGAAACCGGCTTAACAGCATGGCATAAGCATGTAAAACACCAATGGTATTTTTCCTTGGGTCTGAGTTTGCCATGAAAAAAATATAGCCGGGCTCAATGCCGTATTTTTCAAGCGTTGCAGTTATACTGGTTTCATTATAAGGAATAAAAAATCTGTCGTCCACACCGTTGTAAATCACGCTCATCTTTTCTTTTGGTATAGACAAGCGTTCCGAAATAATCGTTTTCTGATACTCCGAAACAGTGATAATATGTGCAGCTGTTTTTGCAATCGCAGGCACAATGGTACTGCGGTACGTATTGCCTAAACGTTGGTACCAACTTGCTTTTACATACGATTGTTCTAAAAAAATAACATCATGCAAAGTGAGTATCAGCGGTTGTTTTACGTGCAGAGGCGCTGTGCTGGCAGTGCAATGCAGCACATCAGCTTTTATCATATCGCAATAGTTGGGCAGAAAAGCTTGCTCCCATACGGCATAAGGCACAGCCTGTGTAGCATGTACAGTTCGCGAACCAACTTGCCCAATACACTTGTCCTTTCCATTCTTTACCAAAACATGATATTCATGTTCATCTTTCTGCAATGGCAGCCGGCGCAACAGTTCATAAGCCACTACATCCATTCCATGCTTGTGCGGTCGGAACAAGCGTTGCGCTTCTATAGCAATTTTCATTTATTGTATTTTAATATCGCCGCCATGCGGTGTGTGAAGAAATGTTGTGTTAGCTCCTTTTAGCTTTAAAAAGATCTTAGCCATACTCAAAAACGCAACCGGCAGGAACAATAAAGCTTTAAATAATTGGTTGCTGACATATTTTTTGGGTATTGAAATCAAAATAGAAAAGTAAGTAACCGCCCACAATACAATCCAGTAAACAGAAGACAAACCTGGTCCTCCTAATAAAGATAATAATGCGGCTATTGGTGTAACCCCCAAAAGCATGATGCGTGGCATCAGAGCTGTTTGAATAGCACTGTCAAAGAAGTCAATATTACCTTTCAGCAAATGAAGACAACCTGAAAAAAAGTAGCGCTTCATGTAGTGAAGCTGCGCAGAAAGCCATCGCTTGCGCTGGTTTTCAAAATGGCTCTGCTGCGTTATTTTTTCGTCGTACACAATAGCTTTTTGTGCATAACCAAAACAGATGCGGTTGTGCAATAAACTCAGTTGAAGTTCTTTATCAAAACCGCCTATCGCTGTTATTTGCGGCATAATGGTTTTGAACAAAGAAAAATCAATTGCCATACCTGAACCTATGATTGCTGCCGACAAACCTAATGCCCGGTGACCTTTGCGAAAAATATGATTGTTAATGCCTTCGCTAATGGCATCGAGCAAAGCAAAAGTGGTGTTGGTATTTTTAGCCACGCGCTGTCCCTGCACCAGTTTAAAACCTGTTTGCAACGCGTCGTTCATCCGGTATAAAAAACCCTTTGCACAAATATTATCCGCATCAAGAATTAAAGCATAATCGTAATCGCCGGCCGTTTTTTGCAAGGCAACATTCAGGGCTTTTGCTTTTGTGCTTTTTTCAAACGAAACCTCAACCACTTGTATTGGCAATTGGCGCAAAGCCAATAGTGTTGCGGGTTGCAGCGAGTCTGCAATGACTACGATATGCTTTCGGTAAGCCGGATAATTCAAAGCCAAAGCTGCTTTTGCCGTATCTACAATTACTGCATCTTCCTTATATGCCGGAATATAAATAACAAAGCTGCCTTGTTGGTGAGCTGCTTTGTATTTGCGCATTGTAATCCATCTTCCTGCAAACGCAAAAACCAGTAAGTAAGCGCTTTGCAACGCAAGAAAAATAAACAGGATGAGTGTTGTGTAATAAATGAATGAATTCAGATAATTCATAAGCTGATATTAGATTTATGATTTCGGATTTATGATTTGTGATACTTGTTCCTTGTCTTTTGCTTCTTGTTACTTGAATCTTGTATCCTGTCTCTTGTTTCTTGATTTAATATTTAAAATTCCACACTAAGCCTTGCCATATTTTACCGGCAAAGTTCCATTTGCCCTTCAAACTGTATTTGATGATGCCAGCCGGCACGGATACAGTTATAAAAAACAAACGACTGATAAAACCTTTCATTCCAAAAATATTTCTGCGGATGAACAACAGCCGGTTACGATTTTGATAATATACTTTTAAAGAACTCATTTTGCCAACGCTCATGCTTTCTTTATGTAAGACTACTGATTGTGGCTGACACCAGATGGTAAAGCCTGCCCGTTGTGCATGTTCGCTAAAATCAAGCTCTTCGTAATACAAAAAATACATCTCCGGCAACAAACCAATTTTATCAAACACTTTCCGGTGAATTGCCATTGCAGCACCATGCGCCAAATGTGTTTGCGCCGGTTGGTTGTATTGCCCGTTATCCTTCTCACCACAGCCAATGAACTTGCCTCGCGCCGTAAACGGATTGAGACTTTTACCTCCCGCGTACTGAATGGTTTTATCGGAATGATAATAAATAAGCTTCGAACTAACGATGCCAATGTTATTATCTTCCCCAAACAACTTCACTACCGGTTCTATAAACGAAGAATCTACTTCTGTATCGTTGTTTAATAAAAATATAATTTCACCCTTCGCTTTTTTAATACCTCTGTTGTTGCCACCCGCAAAACCTTCGTTGGTTTGGTTTTGCACGAAAATGATATTCGGATAGGCAGCAGGTATGCACGAAGCATCTTTCGCAGAGGCATTGTCAACCACAATAACTTCAACGTTTGGATAGGTAATGGCTTGCAACGATTCGAGCAATTGCAAGGTTACATCAGCCGTGTTGTAATTAACGGTGATAATGGAAACAAGTGGTTGATATGTTGTTTTAGTTTTCAATGGGTTCTTCTATTAGATTTTCTTCTTTTATTGTTTTTGTTTGATGCCTTTATCCCAGCGATATATCAGCCATATAAAACCAATACTCATAAATACCAGCACAGTGCTTGGCGTTTGCCCGATAATCGAATTGCCATAACTGGCGAATGCAATGCCTACAAAGCCTGCAAACAAAGCAGCATCGATTTGCCTTAATATTTTATCGTTCTTCATTTTAAAAATGAGAAAACCACCCGTTACCATAAATACTAATATCATAGCGATGTGCAAATACAAACCAATAATGCCTGTATCTGCCCAGATTTTTACATACCAGCTATCGGTTGGAGTTTGCGCAAGAAATGAATTGGGTGAAAAACGAAGTCCCCAATAACCCGATGCACCAATGCCGCCACCCAAAGGCCGGGAAGCCAGATACACTTTTAGTTTTGCCTGATTATTCAAGCGAACCTGGAGAGAAGGATCGTTAGGATTGAGGCCGCTGCGCATTCGCGCAATTTGATAATTACTTGCGCCAATGTTTGTAAATTTCAACAGGCAAAACAGCAGCGACACGACAAGAATACCGATAGAAAGAATCTTGAAATTTTTGCTCAAAACCAAATACACCATAATACCCGAAAGTGGCACAAACATGGCGCCCCGTGTACCGGAAATTGCCATTGCCCAAAAGAACAAAATACACATGCCCCAAAGTATCAATCTTCGCTTCAATGAAAAGGGGCCGATGGCAAGAATGATGCACACCAAAAGTATATGACCCATGGAAGCACCAAATTGCCCTGCATCGGAATAAAACGAGAAAGCACGCAGCTTTCCAAACAGCATGTGTGTTTTGTATGCACCCGCTGCCATCCACGCTTGTTCGGCACTATTTAACCCAATATAGGTTTGCTTTAGTGCCCATAAAGCTGCAAATACCGACCAGCCGATCCAGATGCGTAAAAAGGTTTCTAAACTCCTTCTGTCATTCATCAATAAAATGGTGAGAATGATGAGCTGAATCATATAAAAAGAAGTTCCGCGCACGGCATAAAACCAGGCTGCTGTGCTTCGCGATTCAGGATTGACAACTTCCAAAATAGTAAATACCGTCCACACTGTGATGCCCCATACAAACGGGTTTTTCAAATACTTATAATTGCGCTTAGGCAGCTTGCTAAAAGTAACAATAAGCGTAAGCAATAATACAATATCAATGCTTAAACCCAAAGGTGCATCAGGAGCATAACGGGCAATGCCGTTTGATATAAAGCCAATGTGCATTACTGTGTACAAACCGACGCGTGGATTTTTCGACAACAAAGCAATATAAGCAATACCAAAAGGCAATGCCAGCAAGGCCCCGGCGCCGTTGATGCCGGTATTAGCAATCACATAACCCAATGCCACAGCCACTCCTGTTATCAGCAGAAGTTGCGTAAACGTTGAGTGATAAATTGCTCTTGCTGTTGTCATTACAGTGCTTGCGGTTTGTTGATGAATGTTTGATAAGAATTGAGTACGCCTTCTTTCCAAAGAGAGCTGGCAGAGAAGCCGAGGAGTATATCTTTTAATTGAATCCAGCCGATGATAACACCCAATAAAAACGTAATGGTAGAAGAAGCTGCTATGCCATAAATACCCCAGCCACTGTACACGGCAACCAAATCGCCGGCAACGTTAATCAGCAGCATAAGGATTACTTTGATTGTGTTTTTATGCGGGCGGTTGCTGGCATCTAACAGCACGCCGCAATACCGATCGAGCGGTAATAAAATAGCGTAAAAACAAAAGATTTGCAACACCAGCGACGACTGCTGATACTTGCCTCCTCCCAACAGAGAAACAATAAAAGAAGGAAAGAGGAGAAGCGTTAGTAAAAGGGGAATAATCAACGCAGTAAGCATACCGCATTGATTATAAAAAAACTGGCGAAGCTGTTGTACTTTTTCGTTTTGCCAAAGTGATGTGGATTTAGGAACAGCAACCGATGCAAATGCACGAACCGGTATTTCGATAGCTTCAATTAATTTTTGCGGAACAGAATAAACAGCTACAGCCGCTGGCCCTAAAAAGGATGCAATAATAAACTGGTCGGAGCTTCTTAGCAAGTTGGCTGTAACCATGGTAAGCATACTGAATTTTCCAAAGCCCGAAAGTTGTTTACGTTTTGTTTTTGCCCCACTTTTCCAGCTACCAAAATGTAACCATCCGGTGAGAAAGCCAATCATTCCTGCAACAAATTGAAGCATTGCATAAATGGCTGCAAGTGTTTCAATACCCAACTTTAATTTGAGTTGAAACAACAACAAAACGGTAAAAGAAAGAGGAAATATCAGGCGTACAATTGCCAGCTTTTTGAACCAGCTTTTTGCCTGCAATTGCCATTGCAACAACTGATAAGGCAAGGTAGCAAACAACCATACAACCGTTAGCTGCGCTGCCAATGAATACGCAACAGACTGATGATTGATAAAATAAAATACAACAGATGCCACGGCAGAAAGAACAATAGTAAAACCGAGCAGCAATTGCCAGGAAGCGGCTATTAAATAGCCTTGTTCTTTTTCATCTTTTGCTACTACAAAATAGCGGACAAACGGTGTTTGCACCCAGCCGCTGCGAAGCATTTCAAGCAAGGTGTAAACGGTAAGCAGCATGAACCATTTACCCGCATCGGTTTGTGAAAACTGGCGGGCAATAAACGCAAGGTTTACAAAGCCCAGCAATGCAGTGGCAACGTTAGAAATCAACGACCATGATGTATTGCTATAGTATAATTTTTTAAGCATGATATTGAATTGCTGTTGAATGTATCAGAGCTTCGCCACTTCCTTTTTGTTTTTGTACATTTTTATAAAACTCATCAATTGCTCTGCTCGTATATGCCAGTCGGCCTTCTTTGCAATGCTGATTCGCTCTTCCTGCAACTCAGTATTGTTTTGCAGAAAAGCATCGTTTATACTGCTGATAAAATCATCACTGTTTCCGGCGCGATAAATCACTTCATCCGCTTCACCAATAGAAGCAAACGGCGTCATCACTACAGGCAATCCCATGGCTAAATATTCGTTGGCTTTTAACGGATAAATGGCAGCCGTAAGTGAGTTTAATTTATAAGGAATGATGCCTATCTGCACATCGCTCATCAGCTTTGGAACTTCATCAGCCGCGACAGGTGGAATAAAGGTTACATTGTTGTAATGAGACAAGCGATTGTAAACTGTTTTATCAAAAACTTTTCCGGTAAAAGTAAAGCTCACATAAGGCATGCCCTTTACCACCGGCTCCAGCAAATCAATGTCAATGCGGTTGTCAATGCTGCCGGTATAGCCAATGGTTTTAGGCAGCGTAGCTGCTACATCAGCTCTTTTTTTATACTGATAAAATGAATTGAAATGAACGCCGTTGTAAACAATTTCAACAGGTGTACAAGCTTGTTGTTTTCGCCTCTTTAATTCGTCTGATGTTACAATCAGCAAATCAACCTGGGCAATAAATTTATGTTCTGTTTCTTCGGCAAAGCCTTTGAAATAAGGTACGTTTATAAAGTCATCATAACAATAATAAATATTGAAATCAACGTTCTTTATCTTCCACCACAAACCTAAAAAAGGTTGAAAGGCATTGAAGCCTGTAATGTTTGTCATGCCTAACTTCTTCACTGCTTTGTTGATGAAATAACCTGTGAAAGCAGCGTTGAATTGATTGGCTTTGGCAAACAGCTTTATTGATGTAAAAACAAACGAAGGAAATACCGGCGGCAACGTTAAGAGGTATAAGCCTTTGCCTTCATCACCACTCATTTTACGCAAGCGTTTTTTAAAACCCAGCGCACGTTTCCATTCCAGTTTTGTTTTGCCGCGCAATGCCTTTATACAATCCGAAATAGTGTAGGCATAATCAACATACAACACGAGATTATTATTTGCGGCACACTTCATCAGTTCTACGGTTGAGCGCAGATAATCGGCTTCCCATTGAGGTAAAGCAAAGCAGATGATATGTTCCGGTTTGGCTGATGATTTCATGTTATGATAATTTATGTGCCACTACTTTTTTTACTTTGCGGCGAAGCCAGTTGCGCTTTTTAGGTATCTCTCCCACTACGCCATCAATGTTTACATCCGATGTATTTACCAGCCAGGTATAAAAAGGAATGCTGCGGTCAATGTTTTTTGTTTTTGCCAATAATTCACGCTCAGCAGGATGCCAAACGGTTCTCGCATCAAATACCAGCAAGTTGGCTGCGGATGATTTGATAATGGAATGCGGCAACGCATTGCGTGAAATGTTGGGTGATACATACAAGATGACGCTGTGAGATGAAATGTCTTGTCCAATCAATTGGCTCACACATTTGTAATTCAACTGTTCGGTTGATGGTGTGTAAGCTGCCAACGAATGTGCTGGCAATACTTGTGAAAAAAGGGCTTTGTTTTGTTGGGGAACAACCCATAACAAATCGGGATACAAAGCACTTAATTGCTGGTGCAAAACCAAAATATCTTTTGCTTTGTAAACATCAGCTTTTGTTGTGATGAATGAAATTTGAGCTTTTTCATTCACATCAATAGAATGGTTGATAAACGGCAACAATGTGGTTACCAATTGTTCAGTTAATATGGTAGCAAGTGATGACTTGTACAACTTACCTGCTTTGGTTTCGTCTTCTGAAAGTGCAACACCGCCCAGCGGCAAGCCAATGATCTTTTTAGCCCGTTCGGGTGTGCGAACCGAAGCATCGGAAACTTCTTTACCAATGACTACAGAACCAACCATAATAAAGCCCACCATAAATGCGGCTATCACCAACAACAGGCGTTTGGAGGCCTGCGGCACCAATGGAAAGAAAGGTGCATCAATAACAACCAGATTGGAACTTAAAGAGATGCTGCTTTGGCGCAATCTTGCTAAGTTCAAACCGTGAAGAATAGAAAGAAATTCCTGCTCGTTGATATCAATTTGTCGGTCGAGCCTTTTAATTGACGAACCTAAAGGTGCAAACTCGCTGTATTCATCTAAATAGTTGCCGCGTGTATTGGTTAGTACATTAATGTTCGCATTGGCTTTATCGTAAGCAATGGCATTGTTTACCCATTCCTGAATCAAATTAGTGCGTGGCACTGTTTCAATGCTATAGCTAAGATTGTTGTAGTTGCTGGTTTCATGCTTTATCGAGTCTTCAATTGCCTGCCGCTTGTCTGTAAGCTCGCTTACTTTTTGCGCATTATTATAAACACCGGCCACCTCAATCTGAGCATTCACAGCGCCAAGATTTTGACGAAGCCGCATGAGATTGGTGCTATTGGTAATTTGCTTTTCTCTCCCGTTTAACTTACTTTCCACCAATTTTAAAGCTTGCGAACTGGCATCCCGCTCTTCTTTCATTCTGTAAATTTCCTTATCAACTTCTTCTTTTGATTGTGCGATGTAGCGCGTTTGCTCGTAATAGTTGATGATTTGGTGATTCTTACCAAAGTCTTTTAAATTGTCTTCAGCAACTTGCAGTTTGCCTTTTACTTCGGCTAACTTTCTTTCAAAATATTCAACGGCCGAACTGGTTTGGTCAACCTTTAAACTTTTGTATTTGCCCATAAAAATCTGGGAATGCAAGTCCAGTGTGCGCATACAAACAGCCGGGTCGGAACAGGTATAACCAATCTGAACCATATCGCTGGTATTAATGCGCGAAATGGTAAGGTTTGCAATGATATTATCAATGCTGTAAAACGATCCTTTTGCGTCCAGTATGCGTGCAATGGGATTATCAGCTTTGGAGTGATAAACGCTTTCTAAATAATTATAAACGCTTAGTGTATCGCCTAATTGCTGTGCTTCATGCATTAATTTTTCACCGGCAACATGCTGCAGATTTTCATAGCCCTGGCCGCTTAATTCTTTTACATCGGGCTTGCGCAGCAACAGATGTTCGGCAAGCAAATGCATCGCCACTTGTTCAATGGTTTCTCTTGATTTCGCCGTTGCTAATAAATTATCAAACGCATTGTTTACGGCAAAATAATCTATGCGCTGGTCATCGTCACCCGTAATGGAGTAGCCGCTGGCAACGCCTGTGTATAAAGTAGTGTTGCTAACGTAATCTTTCGGCATATTCCGCGTGAAATAATACACTGCACCCGCACAAATAATGGGCACCAAAAGCACCCATAAAAGTTTGCGGAGCAATAATCGTATGTAATGGATAACTTTCATTTTTTTCGTAGCATAATTTGAGACATCGGCACGCCAATCAGGTTCTGGAATTGAAAATAGAACGTGGAGAACTGTCGCTTTGATTCTTCGTAATCCGCTCTGGCATTGGCTTCTATCGTTTTTAAACGCGATAGTTCGGAAGCCGGTATAATGCCATCTTTAAATTCAAGCGATCCAACCTGGTACTGATTAATGGCAGCCTGCTTGGCATCGCTTCGGATGTTCATAAGGTTGCGTGCATATAGAAGTTGGTAATAAAGCTGAATTAAAAACTGTACAGCATCCTGCTTTACCTGGTCGCGCTTATCAATGCTGGATTGCAATGTGGCTTTATACAGGTTTACTCTTGCCTTCCGGCCTATAAATTCGTACAGGGGCAAAGTAATTTGCACACCCGTGCGATAGCCATTGCTAATGTTGGAAGATGTAACACTGCCCGGAACTGTGTTGCCTGCAGTAAGAAGGTTTTGATTTCCTAACGAGTAATTAAAAAACCCTGATATATCGTTTGTCCATTGCTGTTGCATGAACTTTACCTGGTAGCGGTCAGCATCCACCACATCTTGTTGAAACTTGATGGCAGGCGAATTTTGGAGCGCAATGGTAATGATACTATCGAGCGGTATCAGTTGTTGTTGAAGATCGGCTTCTTCATCTAAAAACAAAGAGTCTCTGGCGGCTGCCAGCTTTACTTGTGCAAAGCCGTTGCTATGTAGCAGCAGGAGGGCCGCTATCAAAGCACATACATGCTTGCTTATCATTGGTTATACGTTTTCTTTCTGAAATAACGCTGGTACAGTTTTAAAAATCAACTTGATGTCTTTAAGAAAACTGTGGTCTTTTGCATAGACATTATCCAGCATTAATCTTTCCTGTTCCGACATTTCACCTTTGCCTCTTTTTTCAACCTGCCACAAGCCGGTAATGCCTGCGGGAGCTAAAAAGCGAAGCACGTACTCGTCGGTGGTTAGCTGTTCGGCTTCATAGAGTGGCAATGGACGGTTGCCTACAATACTCATGTCGCCAATTACAACATTCCAAAGCTGCGGCAACTCGTCAATGCTCAGGTTGCGGATGAAATTGCCTACTTTGGTAATGCGCGGATCGTTTTTAATTTTAATAAAAGCCGAGCCGCTCGTTGCCTTTTTGTGTTTGATATATTGCCGTTCGCACCATTGCATTTTATCGGCGTAAATCAAACTCTGGCATTCTGTTCCTGCCGCAGCACATTCACTGCAAAGTGTTATGTGATTGGCAGCTTCGGCTGTTACAACTTCTTCTTTTTTTACTTCGTTGTTGTATTGGTTCAGGTGCTTTAAGTCCTTTAACTTCTGATCGGCATTTACATACATAGATCTGAACTTGTAAAACTTAAACAGCTTGTAACCCGTTCCTACACGAAGCGCATAGTAAAACACCGGACCTTTCGATTCGAGCTTTAATAAAACCGCAATGATTAAAAAAAGCGGCGAAAGCAAAACCAATGCAGTGCCAGCAAAAACCACGTCGAACAAGCGTTTCAGCACCGGCGTACGATATGGTTTCAGTTTGGCAGCTTTGGTTTCCTGTCTTAAAAATTGCCAGTTGTCTATCAAAAAACAAAGTCTTAATTCTAAATCTTGTTTTGAAGGTGCAGGGCTGAAAATTTCGGCAACACCAGCGCGTAGCGATAGCTTGCGAAGACCTGGCGTAACGCCCGATGAGCAAATCACAAACGGCACATCAGGAAATTGTTTGGCTTCTAAACTTTGCAACAATGAAATGCCAGACAAGCTCATGATTTCGTTGCAGGAAATGACAACCGAAACCGAAAATTGCTCTGCCTTCCATTTTGAGAACAGCTCATATCCATTCTTAAAAATCATTGCCCGGTGGCCAGGAATATCACACTCGTTCAGCGTATGCAGCAGCCCTTCATTGCTGCTAACAACGGCGATGATTTTAGGAGAAGTAGTATAGGTAGCTGTTTGCATAATTATGCGTGCTTTAAAGAATATAAATTGCCTGAACGTTTTAAAACAATGCTTACTCTTATTTCGAGTTCCTTAGGATTGAACGGCTTTAATACATAGTCATCAGCACCTTCGGATAAGCATTTAATTTTATTTTCTGATGTATGATCGCCCGTAAGAATAATGATGGGAATAGAACTGAACAAGCCGCTTGCTTTTACCTGCTTTATCAATTCCAGTCCATTTAAAAAAGGTGTGTTTAAATCAGTAATAATCAAGTCCGGTATTGTACCATTTTGCAAAGCCGACATGGCTGCCATGCCATTGCTGAAAATGGACGTTGTGTAATTTTTCGCGAAACAATAATTTAAAACACTTTGCATGTACAGGTCGTCTTCGATAATGAAAATGTGATTGTCGTTTTCTGTTTTGTAGTTCATCTGTTCTGTTTAATATTGGATGAAATAATATTGGATTTGCAGAACAAAAATAATTTTCATTAACTATTCAAAGTAGTGTTTAATCACATTTTAAGCGAAGTATAATGTGCTGAAAAAAAGAAAGGCCGCATTAGCCAAAAAAGAAGCAACAAGGAAAAGAAAAAATACATTTTATATTATACCTAATTTGCCTGAAAGCCTTGTTGTTATTGTAGTTTACAGGTTGATTGCTACTTGATAATACCGGCAAAACCAAACCTCTGCTCTTTCTTAAAAGAAACTAATAAAAAGGGCTTTCTAATTAAATTGTTTTAAGGTTGATATACATATCACTACCTCAAACTTATCTTTACCCAACGAATTGTTTTTGCACTAAAAACAAAAGAAGGCAGTAACGATTTAACTGCATTAGTAAACGTCCAATGTTCAATATTATGCAACCATTCCAAATATTTATTGTTGAAGACGACGATTGGTACAGCGAAATTTTAGGGTATCATCTTACATTAAATCCTGATTATAGCGTAACACGCTTTGCAAGCGGCAAAGAGGTGTTGTGTGCATTAAATAAAAAGCCCGATTTAATCACTATAGATTTCTCTATGCCCGAATACAGAGGCGATAAATTATTGGAAAAAATAAAACAAATTAATCCCGATATTCCGGTAATTGTTATCAGCAGCCAGGAAGACATTTCTGTAGCCGTAAAGCTGCTTAAAATGGGCGCCACCGATTACATTGTAAAAGATAACAACACCATTGATTTGCTTTGGAATGCTATCTTAAAAGTGCGAGAAAACAAAGCCCTGAAAAAAGAGGTAGAGCAACTTCGCAATGAGTTGGACGATAAATATTCGTTCAATACAAAGCATTTGTTCGGCAACATTTTAAAAGGTCAAAGCGGGGCTGTTACACGTGTGTTTGGGTTAATGGAAAAAGCCATTCATACCAACATCAATGTGTCTATCACCGGCGAAACCGGCACCGGCAAAGAGTTGGTGGCAAGAGCCATTCATTACAACAGCGAACGAAAGAAAAAACCTTTTGTTGAAGTGAACATGGCAGCCATTCCGCGCGAGCTTTTGGAAAGTGAACTGATGGGGCACGAAAAGGGCGCTTTTACAGGTGCGGTTGCGCGAAAGATTGGCAAGTTTGAAGAAGCCAACGGAGGCACTTTGTTTTTGGACGAAATTGCTGAGATGGACTTTAGCCTGCAAAGCAAAATACTTCGCGTGTTGCAGGAAAGAGAACTGACACGAGTAGGCGGAAACGAAAAAGTAAAGCTCGATATCCGCCTCGTTGTTGCCACGCACAAAGACCTGCATGAAGAAGTTCAGAACGGCAATTTCAGAGAAGATTTGTTTTTTAGAATTTTAGGCTTGCCCATTGAACTGCCACCTTTGCGCGAACGGGATAATGACATTTTAATTCTTGCCAAACACTTTGCTGATGAGTTTGTAAAAGGCAATAAAATGCAAAGTCTTGAGCTTACACAAGATGCAAAAGAAAAGCTGATGCAATATAACTATCCGGGTAATGTGCGCGAGCTGAAAGCCATGATAGAACTGGCTTGCGTGATGTGCAACGGAAAAGAAATTAAATCCGACGATATTATTTATACAACCAAAAAAAGAAGTCAAAAAACAATTGCTGTTACTGATAAAACTTTAAAGGAACACAATAGCGAAATCATTAGTTTGTATTTGAAGAAATACAACAACAATGTGCCGCTTGTTGCTAACAAATTAGACATCGGGCGAAGTACCATTTATAAAATGCTTCAGTTAAACGAAATTGCGGTTTGCTGATTCTGTATCAACCATTATTTATTTTCCAATTATCACTGCTTCTCCATTATGAATTTTCATCCGCTGCTGCAAAAGCAAATTGAACAAGGAATGCCTCAGCATCTTTTACACAACAAAGAAGTAGATGCATTTCTTCGCACTATCAGCCGCTTCTATTATACTCTTGAAAATAATAGAAAACAAACCCAGCCCATATTTGCAATGGATGAAGAAGATAGTTATCAAAACAAAATATGGCAAAACCAAAAATTAAATAATATTGTAAAAATGCCTCTTGAAGGCGTTGATAATAATGAGTGGCAACAGGATTACGAAAGAGATGAAATCACTTATCAGTCATACAACGAACAGATCTTTCACTCAATTGTTGATAATGTTCCGGGCTTGCTGTATCAGTATCATCATTACCGCGATAAAAACGGCTTCTTTTCCTTTCTGAGTCCGAATGTAGAAAAGATGATAGGAATAACAGGCGATCAGCTTCAAAACTTTTATGGCACCCTGCATCCTGATGATGTTGCACGTGAAAAGAAAACAAGAAAAAAAGCTGTTGAAAACAATCAGCATTACTATTTTGAAGGTCGTTTTGTAGTTCCCGATAAACCAATCATCTGGCTTCGTATTGTTTCGTCATCTATACTTGTAGTTGATGAAAAATCGCGGATTTATACCGGCTTCATTACCAACATCACAAAAGAAAAAGAAGCCGAGCTTGCGGTGCAATTGCACGAAGAAAAATACCGCAGCATTATTGCCAATATGAACCTCGGTCTGACGGAGATTGATAACAACGATGTGATACGTTATGTGAATCAAAGCTTCTGCAATATGTGCGGTTATACGCAGGAAGAATTGATTGGGCAAAATGCGGCTCGTTTGTTTTTAAACGATGATACGCTGCCCATGATGAACGAAAAAATAAAGCTGCGCAAAGAAGGATATTGCGACGTGTACGAGCTATCTGTGAAACATAAAAACGAGAAGCCAAAATGGTGGTTGATCAGCGGCGCACCTCATTTTAATAACAGTGGTGAAGTAGTTGGTACCATTGGCATTCATCTCGATATTACAGAGCAAAAAAAGTTACAGAGTGATTTGATTTTGGCAAGAAAAGAAGCCGAAGAATCTGCGCGCAGCAAACAGGTGTTTCTTGCCAATATGAGCCATGAAATAAGAACGCCGATGAACGCCATCATTGGCATGAGCCATCAGCTTGCCAAAACTGGGTTAAGTGAGCAGCAGCGCATGTTTTTAGAGATCATTCATACGGCTGCAGATAACTTGCTGGTAGTGGTAAATGATGTTTTGGATTTATCGAAAATGAATGCAGGAAAGCTAACGCTGGAAACGATTGGCTTTTGCCTCAAAGATGTAATTGACAGAGCTATTCATGTAGTGGAGCATAAAGCTGAAGAAAAAGGATTGCAAATTGCAATTGAACATTACGATGCAAAGATTGCACCGGTGCAGTTAGGCGATCCGTATCGCATCAATCAAGTCTTATTAAACCTGTTAAGCAATGCAGTAAAATTTACAAACAAAGGTTCGGTTAGCCTGCGTTGTTTTGTGCAAAGCGAAACTGCCCACAGCCAAAAGATAACCATTGAAGTAAGAGATACCGGCATTGGCATAGAACCCGAGTTTGTAAATAAAATTTTTGATGCCTTTTACCAGGAATACAGTTCTAATACACGCAAATACGGTGGCACCGGTTTAGGTATGCACATTTGCAAGCAATTGGTTGGAATGATGGGTGGAACCATTGAAGTGCAAAGTGAGAAAAAAGTAGGTACTAACGTTATCATTACACTTGATTGCCCGGTAGGAAAAGGGGACGATATACAGCGAAATGAAATTATGCCTTATGAAACCAAACTGCTGCAAGGGAAAACCATTTTGGTGGCAGATGACAACGACATGAACCGCTTGCTGATAATGGTGGTATTTCAAAATTATAACGTTCATATTTTGGAAGCAAAGAATGGAAAAGAAGCGGTTGATCTGTTGCAACGCGAAGCCGTTGATGCCGTGCTGATGGACATTCAAATGCCTGTGATGGATGGCGTTCAGGCAACGCAAATCATACGGAAAGAATTAAAAAGCAGTGTGCCGATTATTGCGCTTACAGCCAATGCTGTGAGAAGCGATCATGAAAAATATTTAGCCTGTGGAATGAACAGCTATGTGCTGAAACCTTTTTATGAAGATGATTTGATAAAAGCCATTATTAAAGAGCTGGACAGTGCAAAAATAAATGATAAAAATATAGTGCAAAAACAAACCGCCAACAATGAGGAGAACATACTTTACAATCTTTCGCAGTTAGTAGAAATCAGTCGTGGCGATAACAATTTTGTTTTTAAAATGATTGGCATCTTCATTCACCAGGCGCAATTGTTTATAGATGAAATGAAAGAAGAAATCAAGAACAACAACATTGAAAAAGTAGCTCCTCTTGCGCACAAATTCAAACCCAGTGTAGGTAACATTTGTCAGCCGTTTTTATTTGACGATATTAAGCAGTTAGAGCAACTGGCTTTAGGAGGCGAGATGTCGGAAGAGTTCCTCAAAACATCAGACCAGTTTCTCAACAACATACAAAATGTGGTGCTTCAGTTGAAAGAACGTTTGTAATCATTTCTTTACTGCTTATCTGCATGAAACAATTATATCGTCACTGCAAGGCTCGAAGCAGTCTGTGGATGATAGCGAAAGAGGTTCACAAATAGTAGTTAGGTTTTGCTGTATAACAAAGGCTGCTTCGTGCCTCGCAGTAACGGACGCACACAATTATCAGTCGCAAAACATTACGATAAACAGGTAATTAATTTTTCTTTTAAAATGATGAAAGAGGTTGTATTATGCAGTCTCTTTTCGTTTATTTTACAACGTTATCAAACTACCAACCAACAGATGCAAGCTATCACAACAAAAGCGGAACAGTTCAAACCATCATTCAGCTTATTAGATGCTACCATGATTGTTGCCGGCTCGATGATTGGCTCCGGCATCTTCATTGTAAGTGCCGATATGACGCGCACCGTTGGCTCGGCAGGCTGGCTCATTTTGTTGTGGATTTTTACCGGCGTGTTAACCCTGATTGCTGCTTTAAGCTATGGCGAGTTAAGCGCTATGTTTCCCAAAGCCGGCGGGCAATATGTGTATTTAAAAGAAGCTTACAATCCACTCATCGCATTTTTGTTTGGCTGGAGTTTTTTTGCGGTGATACAAACCGGAACTATTGCTGCTGTTGGTGTTGCGTTCAGCAAGTTTGCAGCTTATATTTTTCCCGCGCTAAGCGAAACGCATTTCATTGCCGATTTTGGTTTTATCAAAATTTCCGCTGCGCAAATCACTTCTATTTTATTAATTGTTTTTCTTACCTGGGTCAATACGCGCGGCGTGAAAGAAGGGAAAATCATACAAACGATTTTTACTTTAACGAAGCTGGCTGCCCTGTTTGGCTTAATCATCTTTGGTTTTGCCCATTCCGGCAAAGCTGTTTGGGGCGGCAACTGGAGCACCGGTTTTGCATTGGGAAAGATGGATGGCAATGTGTTGATACCTTACAGCGGAGCTGCTGTTTTAGGCGCTTTTGCAGGCGCAATGGTAGGCAGCTTATTTAGCTCGGATAGCTGGAACAACGTAACGTTTATTGCCGGTGAAATTGAAAACCCAAAACGCAATATTGGTTTAAGTTTGTTTTTGGGCACATTAATCGTAACGCTGATTTACACGGCTACCAATTTAATGTATCTCGCCGTGATGCCCTTGCAAAGCATCGCCCATGCCGAGAACGACCGCGTAGGCGTAGAAGCTGCCAAATTGATTTTTGGTAATGTGGGAACCACCGTAATTGCAATCATGCTGATGATTTCAACATTTGGCTGCAACAACGGATTGATTTTATCCGGTGCCCGTGTGTATTACACCATGGCGAAAGACGGTTTGTTCTTTAAGGGCGCAGCTTCTTTAAACAAAAACGCCGTGCCATCAAAAGGCTTGTGGATACAGTGTTTGTGGGCTTCTGTGTTATGCCTGAGCGGCAGGTATGGCGACCTCTTGGATTACATCATTTTTACGGTTCTTATTTTTTATATTCTTACCATTATGGGTGTATTCATTTTACGTCGCACGCGCCCAGATATTCCACGACCTTACAAAGCCTTTGGCTACCCTGTATTGCCGTTATTTTACATTGTTGCAGCCGGAACCATCTGCATTTCGTTGCTTATTTACAAGCCTAAATTCACGTTCCCCGGTTTGGGCATTGTGCTGCTTGGCATTCCCATTTATTATTTGTTTGGAAGAAATAAGCACGTGATTGAAGAAGCGCCGGTGAAGGGAAGAAAATAATGTGGAAAATATTTTATTTATAAACAAAGTGTATTGAACTCAATCGTACAGATTTTGTTTCAATACGGAGCGCAGTAAGATATATTTCTATTACACCATAAAAAAATTTGGGCAAAAACAAAAGCCCGATTGACAAGTTGTATAAAAACAATAAGTAAAGTTGTATTGGCGCAACTACAATACAAAAAGCGCATAGTAACAGCATTGATAATCAAGGGGCATTTATTTTTTGTTGGTATAGCTTATTGCGTATAATATTGTGTTGGGCGTCACTTTGAACACATGATATGTTAAAACAAAATGATGATACTTTTTAGACTTAACTATGGAAAAATACAAATCAGAAATCACTGGACATTTAGACATATTTATTGCAGACAATGAAGACGAATTTGAAGGCGAAATAACAAAATGGCAAGACATATTAATTCACGGAGACCCTGAAGGACTTAAATCTTTTGCAAGACTATTGATAAGAATAGCTGACTTAAACCAAGACAACATAAAAGACCTTCCAATTGGAGCAAGACAACATATTCATTTACGACCTAACCTTGACATAAGTAAAAGTTCAACAGAAGTGATTGTTGGAAGAATTGATGCAAAAGGAACAAGTGTTTTCTATGACAGGTTTGTTGCAAAAGACGAGAACAAACAATAATTTACTCAAAAGCAAAGTAGACACTTTATTTTCGACTGGATATTATATAATTAGGCGTAGACAAAATATAGGAGAAAGCGAACGCCCAACATTAGGTTTGGCGTTATTGGGGCTTGACCAACTAACAAATAAACATTTGTAATTCTATTTTTCTTTTGTTCCGGCTAGACAAACAGCTATGAACTTTAGTTCTAACATCAACTTTTAATTATAAATTTAACTTCGGTTCCGGCAGACGTTTTGCAAATATCCCAACTACGCCAAGCCCCGAACGTTAGCGGTCATTGTAAAACGACAGTGTAAGACATTAGATAGACAAAAATGGCGACTTCAATAAAACAACTAAGGACTTGCCCCAAAGGACACAAATATTATAAAAGCAGTGGCTGCCCTACTTGTCCCATTTGTGAAGAAGCACGTAAACCAAAAGATAGTTTTTTTTCCTTGCTTGCAGCACCTGCAAGAAGGGCTTTAGAAAGTAAAGACATCACTACTTTGCAGCGCCTATCCCAATTCAGTGAAACAGAAATATTGGAATTACATGGAATGGGACCAGCTTCAATACCGAAGCTTCGTAAAGCTTTGCAAACAAACGGGCTATCATTTAAAAAATAGATAATAGTAAGAATAAGATAATAGTGGGGCATTGTAGTGGTTTCATTTATCTCAAAAAAATAAACAAAAATATGAGCCGCATCAATCTGCCAGCGTACTTCGACAGCATCAAAAAAAGACAGGCAAAACACCTACCGACTTCAAAAAAATAGCCATTACAAAAGGGTTCTTTGAAAAAGGTGTATTGAAGCCGACAGTAAAAGCGGGCGAAGTTATTGCATGGCTCAAAAAAGATTTTGATTTAGGGCATGGACATTCATTAGCTATCTATCACACGTTTAAAGCCCCCCAAACAACGAACCGCTAACAAAACTATTGCCGCAAACGGGGGCTTGACGGAAGTACAATCAGCTGCAAGTTGTCTTGTCTTGAAATAGGTTGACTAAAACAGCTTATTTTATGGACGTAGAAGAGCAGATCATTCAGGAGTATTTAACACAAGGCGGCGGCTTCAGAAAGCTAGCCAAAAAGTATGGCATCAGCCGCACCACCATCTGCAAATGGGTAATGATACACCAGGGCATTCATAACTTGCCACCAACAGAAAAGCAACAGAAGCATTCTGTTTACAGCCGTGAGCAATAAGCACAATAAATTAAACACAGAGGAACAGCAATCATCTGAAGTTTTGCAACAAAAGTCGCCGCCTTAGAAAAGAAACTCCAATGGGAGCAGCTTTGCTCAGAAGCGCTCAACACCATGATTGATATTGCAGCGAAAGACCTTACTGTATCTATCAGAAAAAAGCGGGGTGCCCAGAGCAGTAAAGCAGCTAAAACAGGTGCATCCTGTCATTAGCATTGAGCAACCATGCAGACTGTTGGGCTATTCATCTCAGGCATATCATAAGCATAACAAAAAACAATTTGCAGAACACTTTACCGAAGGACTTCTACTTCAGGAAACTGATGCCATAAGGAAGCAGCAGCCCAAGTGCGGAGGAAGAAAGCTTTTCATCACGCTGCAATCTTATTTTGCACAACACAACATCACAATGGGAAGAGATAGATTCTTTGATTTACTGAAAAGAAACAAGTTGTTGGTTCGTAAAACAAAACGCAATGTTTATACAACGATGAGCAAGCATCATTACCGGCGCTATCCCAACCTGGTAAAGGACTTCACGCTGATGAAGGCACATGAACTTTGGGTAAGTGATATTACTTATATACCGCTGAAAGAAAGGTTTGCTTACCTGTTTTTAATAACAGATGCCTACAGCAGAAAGATCGTTGGTTTCCATGTAAGTGATGATATGAAAGTAAGTTCGGCGGTGGTTGCCTTACAACAGGCATTGGCACAAAAGCCACCGGAAACAATTGTCATCCATCATAGTGATCGCGGCATACAATATTGCAGTAATGAGTAGGTAAGTTTATTACTTGAGCATCATGCAATGATCAGTATGACAGAAAGTGGAGATCCATCGGAGAATGCAATAGCTGAAAGAGTGAACGGCATCTTAAAAACGGAGTTAATCAGCAGCCGTTACAGTGATATTCATGCAACCTCCATACACATCTCCAGATGCATTACTATTTACAATCACAGAAGAAGGCACAGCAGTTTGAACTGGCATATACCGGCTGATGTGCACCAGCAAAAGGGCCACAGGTAAGAACGTGGAAGAACTATTATTACTCAGCAAAAACAAAGGAGGCCGCTATGCAGAAAACGTAACCAGCCAGCGCACAAAAATATTTTCTTAGCTGAGTAGGGCACGAAAATATCTTTGCCACTGCACAGGCAAACAACGTAATGACTCAACCGTATTCAGGATGTATTATCTTCATCAATCATTAAAAGACAGATACTTTCGGCAAATCCCTCTATGACCAGGATGGCGATTTTGAAATTGTAAAACGGGTATCGGAAATAGCAGGAGAGAAAGGATTGCCTGCTGCGCAGGTAGCCCCAGTATGGATGCTGAGCAAGCCTTACATTGCAGCACCCATTATAGGTGCCAGCAAATCCGGGCACTTAGAAGATGCCGTGACTGCGCTGGATGTGACCTTATCAGCCGATGAAATAAAACGCCTGGAAGAAGAGTACAAGCCGCACCCGGTACTTGGATTCCAGTAACTGTCCGGCGGTAATTTTTAACAACTTAGCCCAGCTTACATTGTACTCGCATCAGAGTTCGATCAAAATTTTCTATTTTTTTCTTCTGCTTAATGTGCAAACACTTTGATGATTTGGCGTCGCCTGCTTTGACAAAATAGTAGCCTGTAATGCTTGCCTTTCCAGTACCCAAGTGCCGAGAGATATAATTTTACGCGCATTTTAATCTGCTTCTCGTTCTGTATGTAACAGCAGCAGCGTCAGACCCCGGCCAACAATTTGAGGATGGAATGAGGTAGCATGATGAAAATAAATAGTTACCGCAGAATTCATTTTCGATGCCCTCATAAAACCGCTTGTTCCAACAAATTCATTCTGCTCCGCTACATATTTAGGGAATGGCCGCTTTTGTATGTATAATTCTGCGGTTTAAGCCTGTCGGATTTTTTTGTAATGCCTGGGCCGTGCGTTTGATAAACGGGTTGCCACCGGCAAGCAACAGACACAAGCCCCTGCTTTTGGATGGATCCTGCTTTACTCCGCTACGGTCAGGTGTTCTATTATCATCATTATAAGGCTGATACATGGATTGGCAAAAAGGTTTCCGCCAATTGTGTTTTCCAGTATTATTCCGGATGGTTGAGCAGAGACATAAGGCTTTGTTATAACCGTCCTTCTTCTGGGAATTCCGACATTACCTGAGTATCTTCATAGATAATCAAATAAAGTAAAAATACATGGGACGATCAACAGAGACTTTCAGAAAAAAGGAGCTGGAAAAGCAAAAGGTAAGACAGCGGCAGGATAAAGCCGAAAAGATGCAGGAACGCAGGAACACTGTAAAGAAAGAAAAGAGCCTGATGGATATGCTCGCTTATCTTGACGAAAACGGCAACCTCTCCTCTACGCCCCCTGACCCGAAACTAAAGAAGGTGTTTGCCATGGAAGACATCCAGATCCAAACGCCAAAAGAAGGAGAAAGGAATGAGATGAGTACCATAAAAAAAGGTGTGGTTACTTATTTCAGCTCTTCAAAAGGGTATGGATTTGTAAAAGATATCCAAACGGGAGAAAGCGCATTTGTTCATGTCAACCAATTATCAGGTCAATTAAAAGAAAACGACAAAGTGGAGTATGAAACAGAGATTGGGCATAAAGGACTGAATGCTGTCAATGTGAAAATGGCAGGTTAGCAGTTCTCTTCATTTGGCAGGCAACCGGTTTTTACGCCTGCAGCTTGCTATGGTTTATCGAACTGTAAGGCCCAGCCGCGCTGCCTGATTACCGTTTGTATCGCAATTTGAATTTTAGTTTTCAACCATTTCTGCATTGAAATCAACCGGGCATCTGCCAGTCGTCTCTCAGGCTGAAACGTTATGCCTCTTTTGTTCCCGGAGTCTTTTTGCTACAAAACGATACCTATCAGGGAATCAAGATTTGATTGGCTTTTGGTTGATAAGTAATCATGCAAAATTAAACGGATAATAAAGCGACTTGGTCATTCCGCAATTACCCTCAACATTGCTTACAATAAATCAATTTTATGAGGGTTTTGTGTGGAACCTGGTAGTGTATTACTTTGAATTTGTCCCGCAGATTTCGCCGATCTGCGCAGATATTCTATATGAATCTGCGGCTATTTGCGTCATCTGCGGGACACTGTATTTTCAAACTGAGACACTACTCGGAATCTGATGACTAAATTTTGTATGGATAATTTTGCATGACTACTTACATCAAATAATAAGTAACAATTGCGTTCTTGTTCATCTCAAGCGACATTCATTTTTGTCTTAATCCGGAAGTAAAAATAAAAGTTTAGGCATTATCATGTTTTCAAGTTGTATTTTATATAGAAATGTTCAAATGTATTAGTAATGGAAAATATACAACCAGAAAAGGTAGTAAACATTTTAAGACAACAGGGCATGGAAATAAACATTGAACAAGCAAATATGATTATTGAATTTCTTCAAAAGTTGGCCGGAATATTCATTTCAAATTATTTGAACAAACTTTAAGTAACCACAAAAGAGTGCATAAATATTGTACCTTCTTTCTGATCAGTATGCTAATAATATTAAGTCATATTTGAGATGACGAGTTTTTATACAGTGCAGGAGGTGTTGGATGGAAAAAGAAAACACCAACGAACAAAAATGGAAGTCGATGATAGGTTGCCTTTGAGAGGCTTTCTTCTTTGTCCTAAGTTTGGTAAGGTTTTAACAGGTAGTGCTTCAACAGGCTGCAGAAACAAATATTACTATTATTATTGCCTGTCCTCCTGTGGTTGCAGATTTAATGTTGTAAAAGCGAATGAATTATTTGTAGACGAATTAAGAAAATATGTACCCCGCATAGAAATGATAGAAGTTTACAAAATCATTTTGAGTCGAGAATATAAGGTTCAATCTAAAAGTAAATATGAAAACCATAAGCAGTTAATTGAGCGAATTAATCAGCTTAACATTATACTCTCAAAAGCAAAAAATCTGCTCATTTCCGAAACAATTGACGCCGCCGATTATCGGTTAATTAAAACCGAAACTGAAGATGAAATAAGACGATTGGAAGCAAAATTATCGCATGATTCTGTAAAGCATTCGGATTTTGACAACATGCTTGAAAATGCATTGAATACTTTCTCACATCTCGATTGTTTGTACCTAAAAAGCAGTATGCTTCACAAAAGAGAAATCATTAGTTCAATATTTCCCGATAAATTAGTTTTTGATGGAATCAATTATCGAACTACCCGGATCAATGAAGCGGTACAGCTAATATACAATCTGGATAAGGGTTTCAGAGAAAATAAAAGGGAACAAATCAGTCATTTTCCTGAAATGTTCCCTAATGTGACCCCGCAGAGACTCGAACTCTGGACCCATTGATTAAGAGTCAATATTTTCATTTATCCTATCTTTTCGTATCTCTTCCTTTTTTTATTCAATTGTTAATTATCAATGTGTTATAACCCTATACGTCGTCGTTTGTATACCCTTTTTTGCATTTACTGGTTACCTTTATGGTCACATTTGTGGTCACATTCTGCAATTAAAAAATGAACTTATGCATCAGAAGCCGGTTTTCGTCACTTTTTTTCTAGACGCTTCACGACCCAGTTCCGATGGAACTTGTTTAATCAAGATGACCGTTTACCAAAATTCGCGAAAGAAGCGGTATGGAACAGAATTTCACTTGCGTAAGGAGGATTGGCAAAAACTAAATGCTCCTAAATTAAAAGACGAGAAGCTTAAAGATGTTCAAAAGAAACTGAACGCTTTGAAAACTGAGGCCGAAAAGCTAATCGAAACAATAGTTCCATTTTCATTTTACTCTTTTGAGGAGAGCTTCTTTAACAAAGTGCCAATTAATTCAGATCGAACGGCTTACTCCGAAACAGAAAAGAAAAGAGAACTCTCAACTTGGTTTCGTGCTACTATTTCAACCCTCGCAGCCAATGAACAAATAGGTACGGCAGATATTTATCGAAGTACATTCAATTCGATCAACAGTTTCAAGAAAGATTTGCTGCTGGATGATATTACCTTTTCATTTCTTCAATCTTACGAAGAACACCTCAAAACAGAAAATAAATCCTTAGCCACCATTGGCATTTATATGCGCCATCTCCGGGCAATCATTAAGAACGCCATCAAAGACAAACTTGTGGCTGAAGAAGATTATCCGTTCAGGAACTATCAAATTCCTACAGGACAAAATGTAAAAAAAGCATTGAAGAGTTTGGATGTTGAAAAGCTACTTAGTTACCAGCCTGAACGACCGGATCATCAAAAGGCGATAGACTTTTGGATATTCTCTTATTTGTGCAATGGGATGAATTTTGCTGATATTATCTCTTTAAAGCCTCACAGCATTTCGGGACGGTTTCTTTTCTTTTACAGACAAAAGACGATCCGAACGAAAAAGAGAGATTTACGTCCAATAAAGGTAGGCTTAAGTCAAAGGGCATTGTCAATTATAGAAAAATGGAGAAGCAGAGAACCTGGAAATCCATATCTGTTTCCGATTCTTGAGGCCGGTTTATCCGCCAGAAAAATCAAGAGCCGTTGCTGCGATTTTATAGGATGGGTGAATGGAAGAATGTATGAAATAGGTGAAAAACTGGAGATTGACGTAAAGACAAATACCTATGCCGCGAGACATACTTTTTCTACCGTTTTAAAGAGAAAAGGTGTTCCCATTTCCTACATTAAAGATGCTTTGGGCCATAGCAGCGTTGTGACCACAGAGAGTTATCTGGATAGCTTTGAAGATGAAACGACCTTACTGTATGCCGAAGCGCTGGTATCGTTTGACAAGACTTGAACCTACATAATCTCCAATGCCGAGCTTACAATTTCTTATCTCAGCTTTGTGCTACTGTGTGGTACGAGGACGTCTGGGTCTGTAAAACGAACTGTGTCAAAAGATAATGAGGTAATAGTTTAAAAGAGGCGGTGTTGGCTCCCTTCAAAGAGCAAGGCACCGCCTCTTTTTTACGGTGCATTATCAAAGATCTGTTTTCATTCTGTCAGCAAAGATAATTTTTAGTTGAGAGGCTGACTGAGCCCAGTTAAGGAGCGGCATGGTCCATTTCTTCTCTATGCGCTCTGTTGCCAGGTAAATGAGTTTCAGTAGTGCCATATCAGAAGTGAAGACGCCTTTGTTTTTTGTTACTTTCCTAAGCTGCCGGTGATAACCTTCGATGGTGTTGGTAGTATAGATAAGCTTGCGGATGCCGTCAGGATATTTAAAATAAGTACTTAGTTTACCCCAGTTGTTTTGCCAGGAAGCAATGACCATGGGATATTTCCTGTTCCCCTTTTCTTTTAAAGTTTCCAGTTTATCCAGGGCTTCGCTTTCACTACCGGCTCTGTAGACCGGCTTCAGGTCTGCCATAAACAGCTTCTGATCTTTTGAGGCTACATACTTTATGCTGTTTCTGATCTGATGTACCACACAGGTTTGTATCTCTGTTAATGGATAAATGGTTCGAATGGCTTCATCAAAGCCTTTGAGGTTATCAACGCAGGCAATCAGTATATCTTCTACGCCTCTTTGTTTGAGGTCATTGATAACGCCCAGCCAGAAGTTAGCCCCTTCACTCCCTGACACATACATGCCCAATACTTCTTTTCTTCCATCTTTATTTATGCCCAATATATTGTAAACGCACCGGGTTTGTGTGCGGCCATCCTCCTTTACCTTGTAGTGCATAGCATCTAACCATACGATACAATAGAGGCTTTCCAGCGGACGCTGCTGCCATTCTTTTACCAGCGGGATAACCTTGTCCGTTATACTGCTTAAAGTGGCAGCAGAGATGTCGGTATCGTATGTTTCTTTGATATGGGCTGAGATGTCGCGCAGGCTGGTGCCTAACCCATACAAACCAATGATTTTGTCTTCTAAGCTTTGCGCCATGATGGTTTCCCGCTTCTTTACGATCTCCGGCTCAAAACTACTCAGCCGGTCACGCGGTGGATTGATTTCTATACTGCCTGCTGAGGTTTTTAAAAGCTTGCTGCCTTTGCCGTTTTTGCGGTTGCCCCTTCTTCGCTCTTCTTCATCGAGGTGCGCTTCAAGTTCTCCTTCCAGCATCTCATTAATGATATCTTCAAGTAAGGGTGCAAAGGCACCGCCTTTACTAAACAAGGACTTACCGCTACGCAGTTGTTCCTTTACTTTCTGTTTGGCCGCTTCATAATCAAACGGCTCCTTTTCTTTGTTCTCCATTTTCTGTGTTTTAAAGTTAAGCACTTAACTCCTGACACAGTTTATTTTACACTCTCGTAGCTTAATAAGATTGATTCCGATCGCTGGACGATGTGCTGTAAATTACTATCATCTATGAGCTTTTTGTAAATAGTTTTTACTATTGTGCTCCATCTGTTCCTTGGTCATTCGTTTGTTGCGAAGTGCCCATTGATCTAACTCTAACCTTTGGAAATAGATAAGTTTGCCGTTTGGCACAGAGTGGGGAATCAATCGCCTACTTGTCAACTTGTACATAAAAGAAGCTTTGATGCCTAAGTAAAGACATGCTTCTTCCAGGGTCAATGTATCCTTCTGAAGGATATACAGCATCTTGTCCAATGTTTCCTGATACTCTTCATTTTTATCCATAATTACCTCCTCCTCCTGAACCACTTAATTGTCCAATCTATCAGCCGATATAAATCAAGCTACCCAAAAAATGATTATACGACGGAACATACCGGATATAACCATACTCATGCAGATTCCACATGTTCTTATTGTAAGTGCCCATGGTGGATATCTTGGCAAAGGGCATCAGGTCTTTGCTGAACACACAAATTGGGTTTTGCATGTGCCTTTCTTCTGCATACCGGATAATGGCAACAAACAAACTGATGTGCGACGGTCCGATGCGGCCATCTTCGCGTATTTCCTGCATGAACTGATTCAATTCCTTGCTGTACAACATAGCTTCTTCCGCCTTGCTTGCGGTTACACTTTTTGTTTTCTCTTCCGCTTCTGAGCAGGCTTCTCTTCTTTTTGTTTTATCACCTTTGTTTCTGCCACTTTTTCCTTTTGCTCCGTTTTTATCTCCTGTTTATCCACCTCCTTTTCTTTTTGAAACATCTCGCGTAAAGAGACCTTTTGACCGGACGGGTTATAAGCCGTGAGTGTTTTATATTCCGGGTTGGCTGCAATGAATAGCTTCTCTTCTCTGCCACCCATTTCAAATGTGGCTGATTGAAGATTGCCTCTTTCCAATGACCTTATCAATTCCTGTTTGCTCCTCTCGTCATTTAAGTCTTTGACGGGATACTTTGCCAGCGTTTCATTCAAGTCAAAACCATACTTGTCATGAAATTTTTTAAACTCGTAATTGCCTGTTTGAGCCACATTCTTAAAATCGAGCTGCAGCCAGGCACTGTATTTTTCTCCTTTCTGGTCAGTAAGCGTTTTATGGATCGCGCGTCCATCAAGTAAGTTATATCCTTCTTTAAAGGTGATGGAACTGCCCTTATTGATGTAAAACATTTGCCTTGCCTTGATATCGGGTTTATTAGTCATCAACTTCAGTTCGAAGCGGTTGAAGAAATACATGTCAGAGTCTTTGCCCTTTTTAAAATGCAGATTGGCAACCACGTTGTCTTTTCCAAATGTCTTATTGTGCGCTAATTGAAATTCCAGTGCCCCCTGAGATATTTTATTGGCCAATTCCAAATTGAGCGTATCACCGAAACCGGTGTTCTTTAGTTGCTCTGTCAGATACTTATAATTTACTTCGTTCATACAATATAATTTAAATGGTTTGAAAAGAGATTATATCTGTCTTGCTTTTTGAAAGATTCGATGATTGAGGATGAGAGAAAGAGAGCCGCCGCCGGAAGCATCCTCTATTTGAATCACCCATTCTTTGTTGGAGGGCAGTGTAAAAGCGGCAAAAGCAAATACGTATGACTGAGCTTTTCCTTTCTCAACTTTCTCTATTGGTGTATGATACAGAGGGTCGAGCTCTATTTCCTGTGAAGCCGTTCGTTTTGCTGTCTTTCTGTCGCGCAAAAAGAAACGCTCATAAGCTGGCGTAAATGGAATGAGCCAATTGTTTTGTACTCCTATCTCTACATACACCATTTCATTTTGAATGAAAATATTTTGAAGAGAGAGCCTGATACCGGCCTGTCGTATGCTCTTGTACAAAGCAGGCTTTTTGCTCCTGATAAAACCTGCAATATTGCTGAAAGACACTCCGCTTACAGGCTGGTCTTTTATTATAGCTTTTTCGCTGCTATCTTTTACAAAAGAGAAATTGAGTGTAGTCGGTTCATTTTGATAACTTGCTTTAAACGAATAAAAATGTCCATCAGCCGTTACTACTGTAAGATTCGTTTCTTTAAAGTTTTGCTCTCCTGCTTTTATCTGCAAAATATTTTCAACGCCGGGTGCTTTTTGGGCAAGCACTGCGCTGCTTCCCCTGTCAACGCTTTTTATTGATGAAGGAAAAATAAGATTGCTTGTCTTGTCATAGCTGATGGTGATTGGATAAGGTGCTATGCTCTTTGGTACATCCTGAGCTAATAAGTCGTTTTGCTGCCTGCAACAAAAGATGGCAGTAAGCATCATAACAATAATGTGTTTCATTTAATTTGAAGTTTTATAGTATTGCTGCTTTTATTTCCGGTTATCGTCTTTAAGTAAAACTTTATATCCTCCTTTGATCGTTACTTTCGCTACTCTTATTTTTTTGTTCATGAGTGCTTTGGCTGTTGCAATGCCCGCATTAGCAGCCTGTGCACCGAGTGATGGGTCAAGAGAAGATATACTTAAGCTGCTGACGGCTTCGCTTCCCGATTGTTTTGCGGCATCCCTGCTAAGAGAGCCGGGAACATAGATTCCTGGCAAACCGTCAAGATCATACACAGCAAGAGCAACAGGGAACAGATTATTTTGATAATGAATAGTCGTAAGGGAGATATTGAGCCGTTCACCAACAAGAGAAGCGATGCCCCAAAGAGGCGTCCCTCTTGGTATCAGAGTGCCGTTAATATAAATCTCTGTTTGTAAAGACAGCTTAATTACGGAGCCGCTCGTTATAGTTTGCATTTCTTCAATTTGTGCTTCAATGGCATTACGCTTTCCTTTTTCTAATATTTCATTTCCTAATGAATAAAAGGCATTCGGTTTCGATATCTGGTTGTGTGTTCGATTCCACTGTTTTGTATTTTCGCTGGTTGATTCCAACAGGGAAAAGTAACCATCGCTACCTCCTGTTGTAACCGCAAACACCTCCTTTTTGTTTTGCTCCGATTCTTGCCTGATTTTGTCGCTTACCCGTTCAGGATGCTGGATGTCTAATATCTTATCCATTAGTCCATTTAGCTGCACTGTTTCGGGATCTCTTGCAGTATCCGGCTGATTGATCGTTCCTATCATTCGTTCCAGCCGGTCAACATCTTTTGTTTGAAGGGAAGATGGCGTTGGTTCGCTTTTCCTGTCAACTTTCAGCGATGAGCTTGCCTTTTTGTCGTTCTCAATCACAGCATTCAATTGCGCAAGCTTTTGCGTTACCTTATAGTCATTGGCGTCTGTATTGTCCGGCGGTAAGGGATTATAACCAAAAGGGGAAGAAGAACGATTCGACGGCGAGGCCGCTCGCGATACGCTATCCACGTTTCGATGGAAGAACGGATCATTTTTGACGGCATCCTTATACTTTGCAGAATCTTTATCGGCTTGCTCGTAAAAAGAAAGCTTGTCCCATTCCCTATTTTCTTTATCCTTAGCGGTGGGCAACTGCATGTTTAATCCACCCGTAACTGCCGAGGCTTTTGCTTTGCTCTTTCCGACTATTCCCAATGACCACAAAAAGAAGGTAAGAAAGGGAAGCACAATGAGGGGTAATAGCAGCAAAAATCTCACTTGCCTTTTTTGTATTTTCTTACTATTGTCTTTATGTTGTTTCATGGCTGGTCATTTTGTTCATGCGTTAATTGTTCTACCATGGTGATACTGTCCTTTAAATGAGGCCTTTTTTCCATCAGGCGATCATACTGGCGCGGATTGTTCTTTTGTATGCTATCGAGATAGTGATGAAAGCGCCTGATGCGCCGGAGCACAATAGCATCAACCGAAGGCCCATTCATAGGCTTGGGTACAGGTGCACGGACAGATGGAAACTCCATGTGCATTCGTTGCCTGAAGAGATAAAACAGTTTGCCGGTAAGAGCAAGGGTAATGATAAGAAAGAGGCCGATTAACGTTCGCGCCAACTTTTGCCCGGGAATGCGTTGTGCCTGCCCGGATAAATAACCCGCCAGTTGATGAAGTTTATCGATTGCAAAATGTTTGTACACCGTTGAGATGATTTTGAATTTGGCCTCTTATCTTTTCTTTCCTAAATAACCTAAACATAACTCAATCTCCTTTTTAACGGGCTTCCGTTTTTATGTCTTTGTTTTCAATTGTATTCCAGCTTTCAATAAGGAACCCATGCGGATTGTTATCACTGCGTGAGACATTGCGCAGGTAACCTTCGGTGATGAGCGAGCGATAGACAATACTGGTTGAACGGATGATTTTCTGAGTGGCAAAGCACCGGAAGTAATAAGGATAACTATCCATATTTATGCTAACGCTATCTACGTCAATCCGCTGGCTGATATTGCCTGCAATGATGTTGTTATAATACCCATTCTCTTTTAAATCTTCATACTCTCGTTTGGCGCTTTCGTCTGCGAGATACAAGGCTTTTGTGATGTTTGTTTTTATCACTTTTTCATCGGGATCAAGCGTAAAGAAATATTGATGAAACGTCTTTACATGGTCTCTTGCTTCCACCGGAATATTATCTTTTCTGTCGGCTGCCATTGCTTCCAGTGCTTTCCCATTTGCGAGTACATAGATTTTGCTTTGTGTAATGGCAGCTAGCTGGTAGCTTTTAAACAGTACAAAACCACACAAGAGAAAAGAGCAAGCCACGATGACCACCGTAAACAGCCTTACATGCTGAAACGCGGTTTCTATGTTTTTCATTTTTGTAAACATGGTCAGTAAATTTTCTTATCGCTTGAAAGCTTGTTTTTCAAATAATGATGCGCATGGCCAAACGCTTTTCCTGCGCCATGAGCGATGCCGGAATGGGAAGGTGGTGTGCTATATCCTGCCCTTACATTCCCTGCTGCACCCATCAGGTTTTTTTCGCCCCCATTCACACGATGCATCAGTGAAGAGCCTGCCGTCATACCGCCGGTTGCTGCGCCACTTATGGCGCCTGCTGCGATGGCACTTGCTTTACTGCCCAAAGCATCGCCGCCGCCCGCATGAACGATGTAAGCTAGCAATGGAAGGAACGGTGAAGTAGCCAATGATACCGATGATGAGAAAGATGAGGTATGCCATATCGGTCTGACTGAAAAAGGTATCACCAAAGGTGTTTACCTGCTGAATATCCATTTTCAGCATATTCTCCTGTATCTTTCCCATGATGCCGCCGAAAATGTTGGCAACGGGCAGCCAGAGAAACACATTGATGTAGCGGGAAAGCCAATGGTGAAGTGTATGGCGAAAGCCATCAAATATGCTCAATCCAAAAGCAAGCGGACCCAGAATGGCAAGTATGATAAGATTGAACGTTCGGATGGTATTGATGCATAGAGAAGCCGCAGCAAACAACACCTGCAGTATCTCACTCATCCATTCTTTTATCGAGTTGCGAAAGTTGTAGGAGGCTTTTGCCATCGCAAACTTGATGTCATCGCCAATGCTTTCAAAAGTTCCTTCATCAGATGCATCTTTGCCCGGATGCGTGTATTCATACCATTTATCCTTATCTCCTTCGCCCGATTCACCCACATACATCTGGTACAGATAGCTTTGTTTGACCGCTTCTTCTTTTTGTTGTAGCAGAAAAGCAACTGCACTGTCAGAGTTCGTAACCATCGCACCCGTAGCTTCTACTGTTGGCTGCATCACACCGTTAATGATACTGATAACGGAAGGAAAGAGCATGATGGCAATCCCAATCGCAAAAGGGCCGGAAAAGAGGATAAAAGTCTATTGGCTCTGCCCTCGCCAGATGTCCCCACACCCTCATTGCCATAAAGCATAACGCTGCAAAGCCTCCAATGAGCTGCCCGATACCAATCAATTGTGAACACAGGGGTATCATCTGATTGTAGATTCCGTCCAATACATCCCGCAGACTATACAGTTCACCTGTAAAGCTGCCTCCGTTACTCTGTGCCCGGGACAGAAAAGGCAATAGCATGCCCGTTACTGCCCCAAGGGCAATTTTTACATACCGATTCATAGTTTTGTTTTACTTGTTTACATTAAAGAGACGATTCATTTGACCTACTTCGCCTTGTTCTTTTGAACGTTGGAGAAGGAGAATAGAATTGTGGTTATTAAAACTTCGCAGGAACTGAAGCTTATCCTGCATGTGGTCGTATATTTTATCAATACCCGTAAGCCGTTCATCATCACTCATGCGTAGCTTATTAGCGGTAAGTACCAGGGTGAGATCATCCAAATCGTTCAGTGATTGATTGAATAGATTGCCATATACCTGACCTAAATAAACAATCTCATCAGGGTTCAGCAGACCACTTCTTTTATAAGAATGCAAGAGCCGATTTGTATTCTTTGATAAGCTGCAACTGGTTATTGATGATTTGGGGTATTTTCCAATAGTTTCGGACCGTTGGGCTTACCAGCCACAAGCCATCTAAAAAAGCTTCATGAAGATTGAAACTTCCTTTTGAAATATCCCTGATGGTTGAATACCCTTTTGCCACCACTTCATATCCTTCCTTCATGTCTTTGAGTATCCCTTTCATTTGTGCAAGCTTTGTCCAATCCAGCAGCAACTGCTCCGCTTCATAAGATTGTGCTGATACGGTTGCTGTCGAAGCGATAACACTAACGAAAAGAATGATTAAAGTGAGCTTCATGATCTCTTCTATTTACCGTTGAATAATGTTTTTGTTGAAAGGATTTCCTTTTCTTCTTTTTGCCGGTTCAGCATCAGCGCCGCCACTTCGCTACTGAAGCTTTGAGCAAAAGAATTCTTATCCTTTATGTCATCGCAGACGACATTAATCCGCTTTAATCGCTCGTCATCAGAAAGCTGCAATTGTCCGTTAGTAGTAAGCGAAACCAAATCACTTACATCGTTAGCAAAGCCATTTCAATAAAGCAGTAAAAACGGAAGAGATATATTGTATTTCATAAGCATTCAACAGTTGGTCTTTGCTTAGCCCCTTTTATACATCCTCTGTACAGCGCAAGGGTATTGTATTGCATTGCAATAATGTCAGCAATACGGGTATAACGTTGAATGGCCGGATTGATTTGGGAGAGTGAAGAAAAGAATACCTGGTGCAGATCTGAATTCTGCATTTTTAACGTCACCAATGAGTGCAAGCCGTTGTTTGCTATGTTATACCCTTTACTTAGGTACCCTTCATATACCTGCAACGCTGCAATCTGCTGGGTGAGATATTTGATTTGCGTTTTCTTTTGTTCAAACCATTCATCCCCCGTTTGTGCACACACACTTCCGAAACAGGATAAAACCAAAATAAAAAGCACTATCTTTCCTTTTCATAACTCACCATTTTTCAACTTCACAAAATCTGTCGTTATTCTCTTTCATGCATCTACTGCCTACAAGCCATACATCGCTTTCACCACTGCTATTTCATGTTCATCTTTGCTTCTTTGCAAAGAGAGCATTGCATTTTGGTTGTTAAACCGATGCAGGTCATCCCAATTTTTACTCACTCCATTCGCTACTGATTGATGATTTCGATTCTCTTGCATCACTCATCTGCGTAACAAAAGAGTTAACGACAAGCAAAAGCTGATCAACATTTTTCGCCGCTTGGTCTAACATACCGGAATACACTTGTGACATATAATTCAACTCACCCGCAGTAAAATGTTTATCGCTCCGTATCGTATGCCAGGCCCTTTTGTATTCAGCTACCAGTTGTGCCTGCTTCATTGAAATGTCCTTAACCTGATGATAATAAGTAATCACAGATTTTACTTCGGCCAAGCCCTTGTAGTAATCGCTATACAAGTCCTTTTGCTTTTGCACCCAATCCGTTATTTCGTTCAGGTGCAACTCGCTCATGCTGTTCTCAATCACCTTCTGGGCATTCTGCAGCCAGATGGTTTGGTTTTGTAATCGCTGTACTTTGAGGTCAATCGCTTTAATAACTTTTGTTATCGCCTGCTTGATAACATCAGCAACCAGTATCTGCGCCTGTGCACCTTGCGGAGTAAAAAATACGCATAAAGAAAGGCCGAGAACAACGATAACTTTTTGCATAAAACCAAATGTTTAAACTCTATCAACTTTTTACCTATGGATTGACTTTGGTATATTGACTACCACCCTCAAACAGCCGTCCATTGGCCGGATCAAACGAGAATGTCTTGCCCAGCCTTTGCTCGTATAAGTTTTGCGACTCATTATTAAAAACAGCCCCGAAGGCCATTTCGGAATACTGTTGCGCAGAAAGCCGGTTCCCTTGAATTCGCCGGTAAGCTGTCCGGTTGACAATTAAGTAATTGTCACCGGACGTACGCTGAATGATTAAGGTATCACTTGCGATAACAAATTTGCTTCTCACTTCCTTGACATAAGTACCTGGTATGAAGTGTTTGATGGAGTTGCTTCGACCCGATTCGTCCGTACATCCAAAAACGACGATCAGGCAAAGAAGAAATGTTGTTCGTATATAACGCATAAATGATGTTTTAAAATGATGAAATTTATTGGTGTTCCCTTTTCAAGTCAGCCACTAATTGTTTGACGCCCCGCTCCATACTTCCATACTGTTCTGCATATTCCTGCACTTTCAGTTTTTCTCTTTCTTCTGTGGTATAGGTAAAATATTCTTCCGGCGAGAGTTCATTGCGATAGACTTTCATAATCTGTCCACCGAGGTCAATAAACACTTCCCGGTATTTTTTACCAGGCTCATTGTTGCGATTAACTGACAATAAAATCGTTTTTCCTTTTTCCGATAAACCCAAAGCCGCCTGCAGCCCATCAAACTTGTTCAGGAATTTACGCATGTCCATCAGCACTTTGATATCTGCGTTATTGATGATGGCTTCTTTGATGACAGGCGAACTGATGACATCATCTAACTCCTGTGTTACCACAACAGCAATCCCGTTGAACTTCCTCACGGTCTTATATACATACTTGATGAACTCTGCCATGCCCGCTTTGGCAATGGCTTTCCAGGCTTCTTCTATCACAAGCACTTTGCGGGCACCTTTGAGTTTTCTCATTTTTGAGATAAAGAGTTCCATGATGATGAGTGTAACTACAGGAAAGAGAATCGGATGATCTTTGATGTTATCTAATTCAAACACAATAAAGCGTTGTTGTAAAAGGTCAAGATTTTCGTTAGCATTCAACAGGTAATCAAACTCACCACCTTTATAGTAAGGTCTCAGTACATACAGGAAGTTATCAATGTCAAAGTCCTTGTCTTTTACCTTGTGCTCTTTTAACACGCTGTACATAAACACTTTGCAAGTACTCATAAAAAGTATTGAAGGAACGGAAAGACGTTTTTATGAAACAACAACCAATCATAGTAACCCTGCAAAGCATTGGAAAGGGCCACATATTCGGCGCGGTTGAAAGCTTTCATTTTCCTTTTTCCAAAGCGATACGAGCAGGGCTTTCAGGCTTTCTTTTTTCTCCGTATCCAATGCTTCACCCTCCGCAATATAAAAGGGATTGAACCGGATCGGAGATGCTTCTGTATAAGTGAAATAGTAGCCATTGAAAAGTGTACATAAGCCTTTATAGCTACCGCCAATATCAACGATTACCGCATGAGCACCGCTGTCATACAAGGAACGGGAAAGATGATTTGTAAAGACAGACTTGCCGCCCCCTGAGCCACCGACAACAATCATGTTCCTATTGGTGACAATGCCCTTTTCCATTGGCTCATCAAAGAGGTCAACATCCACAGGTCTACCCCATAGCCGTTCTGTAAGGCGGAGGGAGTAACCTGAGCTGCTTTTGTATGCGGTATCGCTGTTGAGAAAACAGGATGCTACTTCCACAAACGTTTCGATTTGATGATCTCGTGGCAGGTCTGCACCATTGCCGGGTATGCCTGCCCAAAACAGTTGCGGAGCACAAACCGTTTCTTGTTTTGGAATTGCATCTATTTGTGCAAAGGCAGCGCGAACCGTTTCTATCTGACTGTTGGCTTCTTCATCCGTTTGCGAGTGTCATCACATTCAGGTGCAAAAAGCAGGGCCTTCTGCTATCGGCTGTTAGTTCGTGCAGATATTCATTGATTGCTTCGTTGGAAATAGCGTTCTCTCTTGAATATTGTGCAAGTGATAAAGTGCGTTTTGCTTTCCGTTCGTTGCGTCGTTTGCTTTCGGATGCATCGCCTAAAAAGATAAAAGTGGTGGTGATGTGATTGATTGGCAAAAACAAACCAACCGGCGCAGCATAAGAGACGGGAAAAACAGTTCGATCCGTGCTGTATCCGTCATGTGTGATCCGTGAAGAACAGTAGCTGGGAAAACTATTTACATCAGCCAATGTAAAGAACTGGCAGATTTTTGTTCCTACTTTCACACCCTCCCTGAAGTTAATATCTTTTATCAGTGGCTTGCTTTCATCATCTATTTGATAGATGTATTGTTCGATTAAACCTGCCGCCTTTTCATGACTCATGATATCGTTATCCGTCAAACGTTCCAATACAATTCCCGCTTCTTTCATTAGCCGCGCAAATTGCGCAACCCCGCTTTCCCACGCTTGTAATGCTTCTATACTTACTGTTTGTTGAGGCACAAAAGAAGTGCGAAGCAGGTTATTGATTTTAGAAGTTGATGTTTCTCTTCTGGATGGCATGATTGTAACGCTGATGATACAGGTATGTTCCAAATAACTGCGGTCTGAAAAAATCTGGTCGCTTGCTCTTGCCAGAAAGCTTCTTTCGCCTTTTGCAATTGCACATTGTTTGCTTCTGTAACAATCCTGTTGCACGAATACACTGTTTGAGGCAATGAATGAATGGCTTTGATTCTGGCGTCGTTCAAGGCTTCATATTCCTCATTGGATCGGGTTAAGCATTCAGGATAAGAGACACGAAACAAAGCGGTTATATCCCCGTTCTTTGAAAGAATGCAATTGTGCTCAACCGATGCAATCGGTGTATGTTCTTCTAACCACTTTTCCATACTATTGCTGAATAAAATTCTTTCTCCGTTTACTAATAATTTGTTTGGGACTTCTCTTTTGGGCAGCCCGTTGCATCAGTCCATGTTGTCCCCATTTATTGTTCAGCCTATAAACAAGAAAGAAAATGGAGCCACCCAGGCAAAGACCAATGGCTACACATAAGTAAGCATTGAGCCCTGAGATGTATAGGATGCTGAACAAGACCAATACGCCCACCAGACCACCCGCCAGATACCAGATGTATTGTGCCTGCAACCCCCTGAACTCAAGTGGGCGATTGATGCCTTTATTGATGTGATAAATGGTGTTGCTCATGAGCTCTCTTTAAATGCCAAAGAATGATTTGAGTACCGTAGCCACCACGACAAGGAACACACAGGAGCCAAACCAGGCAGCCGCTGTGGAGCCTGTATCAGGATGACCGTTGCTCCATTTCTGATATACTTTTATAGCTCCTACCAACCCAACGATTGCACCAATGGCATACATCAGGTTTGCACCGGCATCAAAGTATCCTTTCACCATTGTTGTTGCCTGGTTGATGCCGGCATTGCCATCGCCCGTCTGAGCCTGTAGCCCTGAGGAAATAAGACAGGAAGCAACAAGTGTTGTTGCCACAACAAGAATCCGCTTTCTTTTTTTCGCACTGACTCTTACATACAGTTTCATACTCACGTCTTTTATAGTTTGATAATAAGAACCTTTACTTACCTGTTGCCTCTGCTCCCCTTGCCAACCAAAGGGAGCAGGAGGGCAAACAGGACTCTTTCTGCATTGTTCATTCACACCGACACGCTTCTCTTACTCCTTTCTTCAATGCAGAGTTCATTGATGTCATTCAGTCATTCCACAATGCCTGTAACTCTTCAGCACTCAAATGAATAGAACAGTAATTTTCGCAGTACACAGCGATGAGTTGTCTTAATTCATACTTGGGTTCGCTATGATTAAGACAGGGATATTTTTGGATGATTTTTCTTAGGCTGGCAATGAGTTCCTCTTTGTTTACAGCATCTCCGGATGATGATGTATAGGCTTCGATTTCACCAGCAAACTCTTGTGCATCAGAAGCCAGATCGTCTGCATCTTCTACCGTCTTCAATTCTTCGTCTGGCACTTCTTCGCCAAACAAATTGAGACTGCTTTGCGGTCCTGATACATCTGTACTGGAGGGAACTTCTAAAGAATCAAACGAAAGGTTGGTTCTTTTTGCAACAAGATGCTGAAAAGTTTTGCGATAAACAATAGCAATAATGGCGTAATAAATGAGCAAGCATAGGCTTACTATCAGGGCATAATCCACCCATGTCAATGATATACTCATAACTCACATTTTCTTTCTTCACAATAATTAAAGCTCAATCAAGCTAAGAAGAGACCGTTCGATTTCTAAACTGCAATAAATGATAAAGTAAATTCAGGAGAAGAAGACTTAAAAAAACAATCATCAGTATCAAGGGAACCGATTCCCGGAACGTATTATAGTTATAATCGGCTCCTGGTTGTGTAAAAAACCGTATCAATGAAATGAGCATACACATGGCTCCTATGATATCTAAGAGATGTTTATAATTGGATTTGCTCACCATTGAAGACAAAAGAAGTATAATTCCAACTAGTCCAATAATAGAGTGAAACACCCCATGTACAAAGCCCAGTAGCAAAGCAAAGAAATAAAATACAGCACTGGATTCTCCGCTGATAATGAGAAAGCAAAACAATAAGGATATTGTAACCGGATGTATAAATATTTGCATGACTGTTTTCATAAAATCGATTTTAGTATTTATTGTCCGCAACTTCCGTGACTGGCATCAGCGAGTTGTTCATCGTTGGGAACATGTGGTATACCATGCGCGGTATTGCCAGATGCCTGTAGCATCTTTATTTCTGTGTATAAACCTTGTGGAGAGTTCATCGCTTCTCCACTTCCTTCCGTGATGTATTGTGGTATTACTAGTGGATTGTAAGTAGAGGCATTATAAAGGCTTAACGCGAAATCGGTACAGTTCCAGTTGTTAATATCATAGCTTGTGTTTTCCAATAACTGGAGCTTGCTGATAGTTGCACTAAATTGTGAGCTATTAAGCGTTTGAGAAAGGGAAGCATCGTAGCGATGTCCACCGTTGTCTGCTATTTTACTATTGCATGGATGGCTTGTTAGCACCTGCCAGCTTACCCGGGGATAGAATCCAAAATTTTGGTGAATGGTCATCGAACCAGAGGTTTTGGTTAGCTCAATAAAGGTATGTCCCGGCGACATGGTATTCCAGTTAAACATTACAGAAGGATCATTATTTACCGGCATATCTGCATAAATTGTTATCTGGTAGGTTGCTCCTTCATCCGGCACGCTGCCAAAGCATTTAATATAATCCTCAACTTTTATAGGACGATTATCATTCGATTCTGTTTGAACCACCATTGTGTTGTCACTGCCTTCACCGCTGCTGCTTCCGCCACCACCTGAATAACCATATGTATAGCCTCCACCGCCTCCGCCATAATCATCAAAGAAGCCGTCATAGCAGTACCAGTCGCCTTCATCAATGCCATCAGTTGAATAACAGGTAATCACACAATCTGGCAATGTTTGTTCACCCACAGATGGGTCTGCTTCCATTAGTTCCACTGCATTGTGTACCGATTTGAATCTTCCATTCAATATGTTTTTGAGAGTGGTGCTCGCTCTATTGAGAGAAGCAATGGAAAAACGTCCCTTAAACTTCGTATGGTTGCCATTGTCTTTATCTACATGAACCGTTTTGCCCGTTCTGATGTTACCCAAAGAGTCTGTCTTCAGTAAAATAAAATCGGTTGCCATATTCTTATTCAGCAAACCAATTCTTACAAAACAGCCTTTGCTTTGCGCATCCCTGCTCTTGTAAAACTGGTTGACATCAAGGCTCCCATAATCAACGGCAGAAAGGCTGTCTTTCAATTGTGCTTTTACCGTTTGAAAAAACGATAGGTTTATATTAGCGGCAGAATCTATTGGAGCGTTGTTCTCTTTTTTACAGGAAAAAAGAAACAAAGCAATGGATGTAGCGACAAGAAAATGTTTCATGGTTATCTTCTTTGGTGATGTAAAAGTAGAATGGTATCTGTTAAAGCAGTATTGGAAAATGACAGGAAATTGGGTTGGAAAATCACAAGATTTTAACCCGCATACTTTGCTTTGATTTTGCTTAAGTAACCTTCATCAATGTTCAGATAAGAGGCTATATATTTAGCTGGAAGCTTTAATACAAGCTGAGGTTGTGTTTCCATGAGCAGAGCATACCTTTCCGCTGCCGTATTCAGTGAAAGAATACGCTGTCTTTTTTCACTTTCCACATAATATTTTTCCAACAAAACGGCACGATGCAAGTTGAATTCGGGGAAGTGTAAGTAAACACTTTGTAACTCAGCATAGCTAATAGACCAGGTTATACATTCTTCCATTGCCTGTATGTATTGGTAGCTTTTGATTTGCCGTAGAAAACTTTCAACGGAGATAATAACATTACCAACCTCCATGAACCAGATATTGATTTCCTGTGTTCCATTATCATAAAAGCATCTGGCTAATCCGGTTTCCATGAAGTGGATGGAGTTACTTACCTGACCGGCCTGGAGCAAGTAAGTGCGTTTTTTAAAAAGGTTTCGTTTGAGGGTAGCTTTAAGATAGCTTTCAAGAGAAGTTGATAATGGCGCAATCGAATGCAGCAATTGAAATAAGTTCTCCATATACACATGTCTTTTTGTTCACAATTCTTGGAGGGGTAATATTGCTATGAAGGATAAACTAAGGAAGCAATTCTTTTGGATTCACTTGTAATGCTGAAGCAATAAGCGGAAGATAAGAGAGACTGCAGTTTACCTTACCGAGTTCAATACGGCTAATCTGACTGTCAGGAATTCCGCAATTAAAGGCTAATGAAGTTTGTGTAATGTCTTTAGATAGCCTGATTTCCCGAATCTTTAAGCCAACTGCAGCAAGAAAGCCATCGTCTCTATAATATCTTTTTGAACTTGCTTTTGGCACAATCCAAAAAGAAAACAAGAAACGAATACAACAAAGAGCGAATTCGCCTTATTTCAAATTTTATTAGCGATAATATTTTTTCTTTCTGATGTAATATTCTTTCACTAACGATTTATGATCTTATCGATAATTGATCTAGCATCCAAACTGCAAAAAATCTGTTTAATAAGTTCAATATTTTTATCCAATTATTATAAAAAGCATTGTTGAAGTTTGGACACAGAAATCAATAGCCCCTATGTAAAAGAGGCCGAGCGATTGAAAACCTAATCTGTATGAACGGCTTTCAATTGCAGTTGTTGAAGGTATCGGTTTAATTCCTGTTCATTATTATGCCTGATTTGAGGCAACCGTTGCACTGGCATTACTGCTTTTGAAGCCCGCATTACTTGCAAAGTGTTTGGGGAGGGTACTTTGCAGGCTGCGCGGTTCTCCACTGTATCGGGTATCGTCCTTTAAGAAGTGTGTGTATTGGCAGGAGTGATTTTAAAAGATGGATGATAGTGTTGACAAGCCTTACTATGACCGGATGCATATAAGACTGCAAACTCCGAAAGCCAAACGGATGAAGAAGCTAAGAAGCAGCACGGTAAAACCGGTGCTGGGAACGCTGGTCAATTTCTTAGGTATGCGAAGGGTGAACACAAGAGGCATCGAAGGGGCAAACAAATGCATGCTGATGGCAGCGGTGGCTTACAACCTTAAAAAATTATTGAAGTTCACAACCCAAAAAGGACAGGCAGATGTAAAAGCTATGCAGCAATGCCTGCAAAATGCTTTTTAATGCTTATTGCTTCTATAAACTCTAATAGAAACTATATGCTGAGAATAATGAAATAAATCCGGGGTTTGTGTTTTAGTATGTAATCCGGAAAAATTAATAGTGGCTAATTTCAAAAAAAAGTTGCGCATCAGTTACCGCATGTTATGTGCAGCCTTTTTGTGTTCAACCAAAATTGCTTATTTCAATTGGCCGATTGGGTCAATGGTATCTGTTTCAACCATAAGCATTACTGTCTTTTGAGGTGCTCTTGTTTTGTGCATTACACCTTTTGAAACTGTTGCTCCTTCGTTTGGGTTTAACTCAAGTGTTTTGTCTTCTAAGTCAATGTAAAGTTTGCCACTCAAAACAAAGAAAAATTCGTCATCGTCATCGTGTTTGTGCCAATGATATTCACCTTCTACAATACCAATTCTCACTACACTTCCATTTACTTTAGAAAGTGTCTGATTAAACCACTTGTCGGTGCATTCACTCACTATTTGATTAACGTCAATTAGTTCTTGATGGTCATACTTAATATCCATTCGTTGGTTGTAGTTGAACTTTTCAGCCATATTTTTTGAGTTTAATCTGAATTTGTCATTTTTCTACTGTATTGTTTTGTCAATTTATGGTGTGTCCTGTAAAGTTGCACATAACGTAATCGGCTTACCGCAGAGCTGGCATTTTTAAAACGTCCAACCGTAACGAAAGCCCATTGAAAATATAAAGTTGAAGATAAATACAAAGCCGAATTATATTCTACAGCCCGTACTAAAGCTCCATAGAATTCCAATGAAAAAAATTTATTCGTCCCGCCAGCTTTGCGGTAAACCGCATGTTGTGCGTTCGCCTTGTCTGAAATACGGTCTATTGAGAGACAATTTTATTTTAATTGGGAACTCTCTGTTTGTGGAATAGTTTTAGAATCTTCATGTTGAATAACAGCTTTTATGATTTCTTCCTTGTTATCAACGTCCGATGCCTCTTTTGTATTTTCTGTCTCTTGTTTTATTTCTTCTTCGTTTGGTTTTCTTTTAAAACGACGCTCTAATTCCTTATAAATAGTAAGGCAAGCACTAATAAAAGATGCAGTCTTAAATACCATTTCAACAACAAAAACTAAATCCAAGTTGGCTCCGCCGACTGACTTTTTTTGTGCTTTTTCGATAATAGGCGTCAAAGAATCACCATTTGCCGCATGCCGGATGATGTTAGTGGTAAGTTCAGAACCTAAATTATCAAAATGGTCGCCAATAAATTCATTAGCTATTAATTTAATTTCCTTTATTCTATCTTCCATGGTTTCGAATTTATTTGTTTTTATATAAATATTTTGGCAGTAAAAGATTAATAAAACAAAAATGACAACGAGACACAAATCTAATAGAACTACGCCCGATCCATATTAATACAATACCTATAGTTGCCCAAATAATTATGATGCTTTTAGTTGCATATAGTGATTCCCATCCGATATAGATACATAAGAGTAGAAATAAATAATCTGTTATAAGCATTATTTTGCTAGGATCTTCTCGAATTCCGCCAATAACAATTTTGTTGTTTTCCCATCGTTCAATTATTCCTAGGTTATACTTCATCTCAAATATTCTTGCCTTTAATTCTACCCACCGCTGACTGCCTCTTTCAAGTTCTTGTGTCCACGTATTAAGCCAATAATTTCCTGCTAATTTAGCCATTTTCAAATCTTCTTCAGCTAGCCGTTTAATAGCAAATGAATCAGCATAAATTTCTAACATTGCGTTCTTGCCAGAATACTTCCAGTAATGATAATTACTAATCCAATATAATAAGCCAAGAATTCCAATTAATAAGCGATTTGAATCAGGTGCAAGAACGGTAGCAGTTATTGCAGCTAAAAATGCAGAATAATGCATACCATAAATCCTACCCCCAATTATAAATCCAGGAATTGAGCAATGAGCAATCTCATGGTAGAGATTAAATCTTTGAATAGGTTTTAAAATATCACTTGGTCCATATCGAATAAATATTATTGATGTTGCAAAAGTATTCATGAATGATTTCAAGTTAATTAGACTATTTCCGTCAGAGCCTTTGACATCAAAAATTCTAAGGGGTGGTGCATCACGTAATATAGGGTCTGTCCTATGATAATAATTCCAAAGATAGAAGCGCTTGTACCAATTAATGTCTTTGGGAAGTGGAAACTCTTTAATGTTTTCAATTCCGTTATCTTCCTCAAAATATAGAAGAAAGTCTTGAGCATTTTTTGCAGAAACTTTTGCTGTAGCAGTACCTGAAATAACTAAGGTTAGAATATAACTAATTGCAAAAGCAACAACCCACATTACAGAGGGATGTCTAATGAATCCAACTATACATATATAACGCAAATGAATTCCGTAAGGTTCACGAAAAATATTACCAATCTCTTTGAATATCATTTTTGGCAAACTCTATAAAGGTTCTGACTAACGTTTTATGATTCGCTAAGTAAGTTGCAGTCCTAATTCGTTAGTCTTTATGTCAAACTTATGAATAAGCTTCTTCATTTCCTGCACTTTTCTTTTGCGTTTCTGATCTAAGAATTCATAGCTATGCTCGTTGTTGTAGGGTTGTTTCTTTATTATCATATTCCATATAATTACCGCAAGTTTTCTTGCGGTGGCGCTTATGGCTGCTGTTCTTCCTTTTCTAAAGTTGATGCGATTGAAGAAGTTCGACAGTGGCGTATTTTTTAAGTTGCCTATGACGTTGGCTGCTTGTCTGAGCGCAATCTTGAGTCTGTTGCTTCCTTTTGGCACTTTATGACTTAGCACCTTACCTCCGCTTATTTTATTGTTGGGTACAAGCCGAAGCCAGGAGGCAAATAGTTTGGCAGAATCAAACTTCTTTAAACCTTCCAATCCAACTTCACTCATTAATGTAAGCGCAGTGGAGTAACTTATCCTTCAATAGCTAATGAAGTCGATGCCTTCAAAATATTGATAAGACAGTCAGGTTGATGTCAATGGTTTTAGGTGAATTCTTATTTACTTTTTTATGTGCTTTCTTCTCAATGTGATGTTGCGTTTATCGTTATTGCCTGTGATTTGTTCGGTAAGCATTTTTTCAATTTCTGTATCGAATCTTTTATCGATAACTGAAGTGCCTGGTACATTTTATATTCATGCCTTGAAGGCAAACAGATAATCTTTTCTTCCATTGGTCTGCAGTGCTTTTGCAATTTCTTCTTCGCTTTTTTGCAGTTACCGTTTCTGAGTGATGCGAGTGTTTCTGCATTCGTTTCTCCTTTACAAACAGCTTCTATTATTAATAGACCGGTTAAACCAACAACATCTTTTACAACAACATCTAATCTTAAATTAAGCAGGCGAAGGTATTTCTGTATTTTCCGGGTGGTATCAGCAGCATTATCTAATAGATTAGTGCGATGCCTGCAATAGGTTCGTAATTGTCTGTAGCTTCATCGGGTAAAAAGCTGCTATTTAATAACCCAATAGTATGCAACTTCTGTATCCATTGGCAGTCCTGTACATCTGTCTTCTTGCCCTTAATGTTTTTAGTAAACTTGCCATTGCAAAGGATAACTTGTAAGCCCGCACTCTGCAAAACAGCAAACAAGCTTTGCCAGTAGGTTCCTGTACTTTCCATCGCTACCGTCTTTACATTATTTTCTCTAAGCCATTCTGCTATGGCTTTTAGGTCTTCATTGTAAACACCGAATTCTCTTACATCACCTTTGCCTTGTCCTACAGCTACAAAATGAGAGCGGCTGCCTACATCAATGCCCGCAGCATTTTCATTGATGATTTCCATTGAAATTTTTTTGTTCATCAGATTTTTTTTAAAGTGATAAAAAATGTCCTAAGGGAATGTATCTTTGACATGTAAATATTCTGATCGGGGTAGTAATAATTACTCCTCCACTGAAATCATCGCAAAGCCTTTTTGTTGTAAGCAGAAAGGCTTTTTACATTCCAACCAGGATGACGCCCGTGCTATTATGCAACAGTTTTAAACCGGCCTTACAATAGAGCAAAGCAATATAACTAATTACAATGCTGCATCTTGCAAACGTTAGCTATGGAAATCATTTTTTGCAAGCGAAAAAAGGAGGGATGACCGCTAACGTTACAGCATTTGGGAAGGCATGGCAATAGAAATTGGTCAGCCTGATACAAATGCTTAATTGAAAAACTGATGTTGAAGATAATTACAAATGTTGAATAAAGTAATGTCGGCTTGAACAAAAGATGATAAGAATAATTGCTGCACAAATGCTGCTTGTCAAGCCATGCTTTTACAAATGCATTTGTTGTGCGTTCGTGGCATCGTCAACCTAAACGATACCATGATTTAAAAAAGTACCTTGTTTATTCTTTAATTACTTTAAATTGCTCATGGTTATTATCACTTACTATGGTTACTATTAAAACTTGTTTAGAAAATTGTGATAATGATATTCTTAATAATTGTCCGGTAACAAAGTTTTGTTTTGTTTCATATAATGTCTTACCATCCATATTTGTAACCTTTACTTGTGCATTTGAAACATTGCCTAATGAAACTATGTTGATAAAATCTTTTGATGGATTTGGTGAAACAGAAAACAGTAGATGTGCTTTTGAAAAGTCAACCGTCTGAATACTACTATAAGTGCTTGTTCCATCTTTATCAACTTCCTGTAAGCGATAGTACAGTTTCGTTACATTTAATGCAGTAACATTCGCATCAGTATATCCATAATCATTAACGTTTGTACTGTTGCCTTTTGCAACTACTTTGTTTAATGTAATAAAATGAATTCCATCACTGCTTCGCTGAATATTAAAATAACTTGTGTTTGTTTCGTTTGCTGTTTCCCAATTCAATACAACATTTTTGCTTTGATTTTGAACAGATAATTTTAAGTAGTTGACTGCTAAAGTTCCATAATCCAAATATGCTAAATGGTAGATAGTTGAGCTATTATAAACAAAAAACAGAGTGTCGTTGAAAACAAACGGGTATTGAGAATAGCCTCCACCATTAGGATCGCTTACTGTAGATATACTTTGCCCATCATATTGAGTTAGGCTTTCAAGTGCGAAAAATAGTTTATTGCGATAAACAATTGGCATTGTTTCATCAATATCGTTGTTAATTGTGGTTCTAATTAAAGAATCATTAATTCCATTAAAGGAAGTTAAATCTCGTCTATCTCTCGAATCCAAGGTTGCAAAGTAGAGTTTGTTATTATAAGTAATATAGTTTGTACGACTATAATCTATTCCGATAATACTATAGCTTGAATCAGGATTTGGAATAACTCTTAGTTTTTGTCCATCGAATTCGCCTAAATAATCAGTACTACCAATTTCTCCCGATGATTGTATGGATATAGTGTCATTATAAGTCACATAAAGCTTGTTATTGTAAATAACAGGATCATTATAATAAACACCAAATCCTCCATCATTCGTTGGATTAGGAATAAGTACTGTATTTGAACCATCGTATTGAGCAAGTTGAAATACATAATTAATAGTTTGATTAGTATTATCATGATACGTTAAATAGAGCTTACCATTGTAAACAGTTGGATGTGGATATTGAACAATAGTACTATTATCAAAATTAAGTCCTTGACCCAAAAAGGTTCCATCTGTAGGGTTAGGAATAATTGTAAATGTTGTGCCATCGTAAGCAACTAATTGACCGGTTTGATTTTTGGTAACCCAAACTGAATAAAACTCACTGTTATAAATAATAGGTGCTCCTACATAATCTTGCAAACTATCTTTTGTTGTTACTATTTGTAAATTTGATCCATCGAAAGCAGCAAGATTATAAGCAGTCAAAGTTAAGTACTGTATGTAAAGTTTTCCTTTGAAAATGGTTGGTGCTGGTTGCAGTAATTGATCTCCATTAAATCCAGTTCCGTTATCAGGATTAGAAACTAATGCAATCGAACTGCCATCATATTGTGCTAACTGGTATTTTTTACTTTGATTTAAATATCGAAAACATAACTTATTATTAAACACAATAGGAAAGTCAGCAAAGCCAGTTCCATTATCTGGATTAGGAATAACTGTTAGTCCAGAACCATTCCATCTTGCCAAATGAATTTTGTTTTCAGCATCAGTATAGCCAGTATATAACTGATTATTGTAAACAATATAACTACTTCCTTTCTTATTACCCGGATCAGGATTAGGAACAACTTTTATTGTTTGTGCATTTACATTTAGTTGGCAAATCATTATTATTAATATAACCAACAACAAAATTTTAGGGATAGATTTTGACGAGTAGAAGTAAGTCATAATATTAGCTTTTGATGATTAAATTTTCTGTGCTTGTCAGCCATGACGCACAACTCTTAAATAGACGAAAGTTTCCCTTCGCCTTTAAAAGACTAAAAATATATGTTTCCGTTTGATTCTCAAAGAAACATGATTTCGTTTTTTGGGTTTCTCAACTTTACACAGAAAATGTTATGTGAGATTGAGAAACCCAAAAAACGAAAGCGCAACCCAAAAACGAAAAGTTCATTTTAAATTCAACTTATCTAACGGACTTTCAATTTTTGCCATGTTTTTTTGACTTACATGCGTATACCGCATAGTTGTTGTAATGCTGTTATGTCCGAGCAGTTCCTGAATAAAGCGAACATCTGTCCCGCTTTCCATCAAATGAGTAGCATAACTGTGCCTGAGGGAGTGAACACTTCCCTTCTTTTTGATTCCTGCTTTCCGTTTTGCCTCGCTCAGTATCAATTGTATACTCCTTGTGCTGTAAGCACCACCATGTTGACCTTCAAACAAAAACTCTCTAGGCTTGTATTGCCTAAAATATAACCTTAGTACATCCAATAGCCTTTTAGAGAGGGGAACCATGCGGTCTTTCTTTCCCTTTGCACCATGAATATGAATCATCATTCGCTTACTGTCAATATCCTTGATTTTTAGATTCACAATTTCGCTTACCCTCAATCCTGCAGAATAGCCTGCCATCAGCATGGCACGATGCTTTATGTTTTCAACCTTTTGTATCACTTCTGTCACTTCTTCTGCTGCCAAGACCTCAGGAAGCTTCCAGGGCTTTTTCGGGCGAGGTAAGTTATAAAATTCAGCTTTCCTCCCTAATACCTGTTCGTAATAGAATTTAATGGCATTGACCGTTGTATGAATATGTACTTCACTATATCCTTGCTTCGTTATCAGCCACAAGAGATAAGACAGAATGTGTTGCTTACTCATATCGACTGCATTTCGCTCCTTAAGTAACCTGAGCAGATGATGGAAAGCATTGCAGTAGGTATGAATGGTCATGGGGCTGTATCCTTTTAACAATAGTAAATTTCTATAGTCGGTCAATGCTTTTGCATTGTTTTCATTCAAAGGGTAGGCAGCGATCATTTTAGCGGTTGCAAGAGTAAGGGGCTGGCCCGGTTCCAGAACGACTGCTTTTCGCTGTTGCAGATATTGTTTTAATTCCTTGTTCTCTATCTGAACGTCATTTCCTATAGACTGTATTAATGCATCATAAAGCACCTTATTTAATGGAATGTACCAACAAGCATGGGTCCGGCTCCACTTAGCCTTTTGTACCCTCTTGATTCTGTTGGTTACCGATGGGCTAAAAGGAAAACAAATGGCAATGCTTTCCTGATTACGATGAAAAAGCGGTTTGAGAGTGATCGTTATCTTTGGCTTATAGAATTGGTTACAGTAAATATAAGCTGGAAACTATACATGGGTCAAACAATTGCTCGATAGCAGTCTTTTCCGGTACGGCCAGGTCTTTACTTGCAAGAGGTGTCCTGCCATGCACCAACTGTGCACGTGAGTTTAATTACACCCTCTACCAATCAGCAATCCAATCACAACAGCACTTATAATTAACACCCAATAAACCGCAGGATGGATACCTGCTTCTTTCACCATTCTTACCCTTTCTTCATTGAGATACTTTAACTCTTTGATTCTTTGTGCATGTATTTCATCAACTTTCGCAGCTTGTTGTTTTAAGTTGTTGATCTGATGTTCATAATTGGCTTGTAATTGCTTTGTTATATCCTCCACAAGTTTTGCCTTAGAGTTTTGCAATTCAGCGATGGTATCATTGTAAATGCTGTTCAGGTATTGCCCTAAATGAGAAGGGGTTATGAAGCCTTTGTCTGCCACCTGCTGCAACAACGTTTTATCAACTTCATGCCCGATGGCAGTGAGAAAGTACGAGCGTAAGGATAAGGCTGCTTCAGCAATAGCTGGTCTGTCAAAGATGCCCAAATTTTCACCTCCGCCTCTTGCTATGACTAATATGTCAGCCTCTGCATCAAAGGCCTGTAATGCGCTTATAATTGCGGTTTCTGAGATAAGGCTGATTCGTTCAAAATGAAACTTATAAAACGCAATCGCTTCTTCCAGTTGATGCTTGATATCATTATCGATAATGGCATTGTTGCCGATGATAATCACTACCTTTATTTTCTCTTCATTTACAATTTTTGTTTTGATATAAGAATCCACATCCCTGTAACCAGTCAGAGCTTTCTTTTGAATTAGTTTGATTGTCTTTAACTGATTCTCGTTAATGTTACTTTCCCGTTGGTCAATCACTTCCATGAGATTCAACTGTAAAAGGATTTTAGAGCCGTTGGCTTCCACTTTTTTAGTCAGGAAAGCACTGCATTCAATTAATTGATTGGATGACAGATTGGCCCTTACAATGGCAGAAATAATCAAGGTAATACAAGCATCGCTGTTCTCGTCCTTTAATTGGTCATAGTAGTAACCACCATAGCTCATTCCCCTGCCTTTTACATAAATACCTTTTACCACCATTACTGTTTTAGTAAGGCTGTTAGTAAGCACGTTATTGAATATATTGGTGATTGCAGAGGGACTATAGACTGTACTAACTCTTTGTTCTGTTGGTTCACTTGTTTCTGCCACAACTTCTCGTTTTAAATTGTCTGATTATGTGCTTTGTCATAACCGGATAAATGATTCCTGATGTAAAGGTAAGCTGTTCTAAAAATAATTGCTAAAAATATTAGTAATTATTTACTAACTCTTTTATCTTTACGCTTTAATTATTCCAACAAAAACAAAATCGTATGAATCAGTCTTATGAAGGGGTAACTCTTGGCGAGTTCCCGACACTTTTCCCTGACGAGTCCTTTGAAGTCTCTTATGAAATTGACGGAGGAGAACAACACCTTGTAGTCGTTCAATGGATGGGTGAAGGAAAGGGAGTGGCGCCAGGCTATTATGTGTTTGAAGGTAAGGAATACACGGACCAGACCGAGTATCAAACCATTTCTCCCGAAGAATTGTCTTCTCTCACAGATGAACAATTGCAAGGCATTTTCCCTGACGAGAAAGAGCTCGATCCCTCTGAAGCCGTCCGCGTGATTGAACACATAGCGGGTTTCGGCTGGACAGAAAGGGGCAAAGGAAAAACGGAACATTCAGAAGCCATTGGTAAAGTAATTGAGAAGGTTTTCTCCTAACTTTATCTAATGTGCAGAAATAAGGGCTATACACCGGACAAAGAGCAACACATCACTCGATGGGAGATTGATAGCAGTAAGAGTTATGAAGATGCTTACGCTACTTCTTACATGCAACCTGCTTTAACGGCAGGCATTCCCATTATCCTGCGTAACAAAGAAGGCAACAACATTTCTGCAGATGCGTTCTGGGGCATTCTGCCACCCTGGAAACACACCTTCAAAGAAGCTGTTGTTGCCGCTTCTAACCTTGTTAATATCCGTTCTGAAACGGTGTATGAATCGAAGCTCTATGCACCGTTACTAAAGAAGAAACAAAGGTGTTTGATTCCCTGCTCTTATTACTTTGAGCACCACCATTTTGATAAGTACAACAAGAAAACAGGCGAACCCTTAAAGGGGAAGGTGAGTGTGCCTTTTCTTGTGAAAGTGGCCCGCAGACCTTTGTTTGCAGTGCCTGCTTTGTATTCACATTGGTATGATAAAGAAAACAAAACGAACATTATCACCTACAGCATGTTTACCATTGTTGCCAATGATTTGCTCACTGCGGTGCATAATGGTGGCGATAATCCTTACCGTATGCCGCTTGTTATTGACCACGAGATGGAAGAACGATGGTTGAACCCGGACAGCACAGAAGCAGACATCAACGATATTTTAAATTACCAGGTTCATTCAGATGCGTTGCGTACGTATGCCGTTGCACCCTTAACAGGTAAGCAAGCAAAAGAGGGCGAAGCCATCACTGAAGAAGAAGCATGGCCTGAATACAAAGCAGAGATTGAAGAAATTAAAAATGCAGGAAAGCAAACGGCACAGATAAATACGTTGCAGCCGGTTTAATTTTCGTGGACTACCTTGCATTCATCTTTCTTAATTAGTCGGGTGATATGCGGTTCTGGTTTTTCTGTCAATTCCCAATAAGCATCATCTTTTTCATATGGAATAACCTCAAACACTTCTCCAATTTTATTGTAATACCAACTGTTTATATGCTTTGACTGTGTTATTTCTACTTTCATAATTGTTCCGTTTCCAATACTACATTTTCTCTAACTCCTCAAGGCTCACCATCACAAACTGTTTTCCGTAAGTAAGCTTTAGCATCGGCTCACCCATTACTGTTTCAAAGTGCGCATCAACCGCATTGTGCTCGCGTATTATCCAATCAGGTTTATTCTTACGAATCCATGCCCTGTATTTATCACGGTAATGCCGGAAGATAAACATGTCAATAAAGGGTAAATTGAACGTTAAAGAGATGAATGGAACAAATGGAGTATTACCATTGCAAAGGTTGATTAATCGCGCAAGGTGGGTTTTGTTGTCTATATTCACTCTTGCTGCCAGTTTATCCTTCTGAAGCTTGTTGAAATGTTGATTGGCTTCCAGTCTGTCTTTATAAGGACTGAAAAGAATCGCTGTTTTGCTATGATCCAATTCTAACTGCCCGCGTTTGTAAGATTGCGAAACCCAAAACAGGCTGCCATTGTAGGCAAGTTTTGAAATGTGCTGTGGTTCTAATTTCCGATACGGTTGTAAGATAGATTGTGTCATTGTATGGTTCTTAGTTCATTAATATTGGTGGTATAGCGCAAGGAAAGATTGTCGCAACGCAGGGCAAAAGGTTTGGTAAAGCCCTGTGCAGCGGTACGCACAAAGTCTCTTTTACCCATGCCGAAATTGATCTTATCCATTGCTTTATTTAAGGCGTCTTTCTTTGAAGTATCGTTATTTCCAAAAAGTGTGTTTTGCACAGCACCGGCAGGTACTAAGTCCATCACCATGCAGCCACACTTCACGTAATTGTGATTCGATTTAAAGATAATGTCAAGTGCTTTTCTTGCATATTGAACAAGGGTTCCGGTGTCGTTGGTAGCTCTTTCCAGTTTTATTTTTATTGAACCGCAATATTGTTTGTCTTGCTGGCGGTGGCCGTTGGTATGAAGAAATACTTCCAATGATTTTGCACAACTGTTTTGTCTTCTTAACTTCTCGGCACATCGTGCCGTATAAGTGCAAAGAGCAAGGCTGATATCTTTCTTTTCTGTAAGTAGTTTACCAAAGCTTCTACTTGTGCAGATATTCTTTTTAGCAGGCGTTTCAAACTCCCATTCAATGGAAGGATTCCCTTTCAGTTCGTTGAGCAATCTTGCACCCACTACCGTCATTTTATCGCGGATAAAATCATCCGGTGCATGGAGTAAATCATAAGCAGTATGAAAGCCATTGTCATGTAGCATCTTCGCATACTGACTGCCAACACCCCAAATGTTTTCCACTTCTGTAAACTGAAGTATGGCATCCAGCTTATCCTGTGTATCAGCATGATAAACGCCTATCTCACGGTGTTTTTTCTTCGTATAGCGGTTGGCCATTTTAGCCAAGGTTTTGGTAGGAGCAATACCGATTGAAACAGGTATTCCGGTATGTTGCTTTACTATGCGTTTAATCTTAGCTCCTAAGTCAAAGAGATTGTGATGCGGCATATCGTGCATGTCCAGAAAAGCTTCATCTATGCTATACAACTCCAAGCGTGGTACAAAAGTGCTGGCAGTTTTCATTACCCGGTTGCTCATGCTTCCATATAGGGTATAGTTACTTGAACGCACAATAACACCATGGTCTTTGAAGAAATCGCGCATCTGGAACTCAAGGGCACCCATTGGTATGCCCAATGCCTTTGCTTCTTCGCTTCTTGAAACGGCACAGCCATCGTTATTACTCAACACAATTACCGGCTTGTTATCCCAATCTGGACGAAAGACACGCTCACAGGAAACATAAAAGTTATTACAGTCCATCAAAGCGTACATAAGAGGTTGGTTTGAGTGAATGAATAACATGAATGACAACACCCCAGACTTCAAAGCGCATATCTTCTCTTACTTCGATGGGCTGGTATTTTTTATTGGCAGGAAGAAGAAAGCATTTGTCCCCTTCGCGCTTCAGATATTTTATTGTAAGGTCTGCATCCAGAATGGCAACAATGATGTCCATGTTGTTAGGTTTAATGCTTCTATCAACAACAATCCACGCGCCTGGTGGAATGTGCGCTTCAATCATACTGTCACCGGCAACAGCCATGAGAAACGTTGCCAGCTTGTTTTTGATAAGAGTTTCATCCAGTGAAATCTCGTCCTCCATATAATCCAATGCCGGCGAAGGAAAGCCTGTTGTAGCCATCCCATTCAACTCGGAGATTGGGATAATCGGAGCTTTACCTTTTAGTTGGTAGTAAGTAAGTCGCTCCATAATACTAAATATGTTAGCAAAGTAAACGCTAAAATATTTAGTTAAACAAATTTTGTGAATAAGTAAGGTAAAGTATAGTTAAGCAGAATAAAAAAGCCGCTGGGCGAAACAGCAGCTAAATATTGAAATCATCTTCTTTATGAGATACCAAAAGTATGTTGTTTACTAAAGCCTTTGTTTACTAAAGCGCATTCTAAGGTTTTTCTAATCTCTTTTTAATTTTGTATCCTATTAACTTCATGCAGTATGCATGAGTTTGTTTTGGTTAACGCCCTGTCTTTTCCATCCTTTCTGCTCTAATGCCTGTAACACAAAGTTTCAACATCTGTGAAATTATTTGGGGCATCGTAAATGAAGCTTGCACTGCCATGAATAAATGATATTTATCTTGCCAGAAGCATTTGTTTTGTATCCATTAGTTTGCCATCTACCATAAGCGAGTATTGATAAGAACCTGCCGCAAGGGTAGAAGTTTCCACTTGCATGCTGCCCCAATTACTGCCGTTTAAAGAAACCGTTTTCAGTGTTTTGCCGCTTTTATCCGTAATCACAACCGATGCTTTTGAGTAGCTGACCGGCAAAGTATAACTAATGGTAGTGGAATTGCCAAACGGATTGGGCACATTCTGAAGCAAAGCAGCAGAAGATAAGATGACCGTTTGTGAAGTTGCATCTACAGGAGTTCCTGTATGTGTACCATTCAATACAACCGACTTTAGTTGTGCAATATCATTGTGCATGCTTGCCAGTTCGTTTTTAAGGGAATCATTTTGCTTGCTCAATTCCTGCACCGCTTTTACCAGTGGCACTACAAATTCGCTATAACTTAAACCATACAGATCTTTGTCATTTTCAGGATGATGCACACCACTAAAATCATAGTTCAGCTTCTTTGCAGCGGCTTCTACTTCCTGGGCTACGAAACCGGTGTACAGTATTTTTTCTTTAGCATTCATGCCATTTTCATCTATTTTATCCTCTGTGTTTTTATCTGTTGCTGAAACCTCTTTACTGCGTTGGTTAAGCATGGCGGTTACACCTGTTAACTGGTTAGCAGTATGTATGTCATAATTGTAAGTTACAGGTCGCAATGTATTGATAAAGGCAAGCCCTGGTACGTTTTCTTTTACGTTCTTTTTTACACGTCCGTCAGAAATATCTGTATAAGGTGCATAGGCTTCTATAGCCGTTATACTACTATTACCCAACATTATCTGGTTGCTGGCAGTGGCATAAGCAAAATAACCAAGTGCAGATGCATTGGTTAAATTGCCTGAACTGACATTGGCAGCATAACCAATAGCTGTATTACCGCTTCCTGTTGTATTGAAGTTGATGGCACCAACGCCGATGCCGGTATTGTAATTGCCGGTCGTATTCTCATAAAGGGCGCTAAGTCCTGCGGCAACATTGGAATTGCCTGTTGTATTGGAAATAAGTGCCCAAAAACCAATGCCAGTGTTATCATCTCCTGTAGTATTCGTATAAAGTGACTGGAAACCTGTAGCCGTATTAGCAGATCCTGTAGTACTGCTAAACAGTGCCTTACTGCCAATGGCTATGTTTGGGTAAGAAGTAGCTGCGGTATTGGAATACAAAGCCGAATCGCCAATAGCAATCAACTGATAGCCGCTTGTATTGCTGTAGAGAGCATGGCTTCCTACCGCTACATTGGAATAGCCTGAATTATCGGAAAGCAGTGCTTTATGACCAATTGCTACGTTTGCCTGTCCTACAGTATTATTGTTCAGAGCCTGATAACCTACCGCAGTATTCAGCCTTGTGCCTGTACCACCGCTGTTGCCCAAAGCAATGCTTTGGTTGGGTACGTTGTACCTGAGTACCGGATCGCCTCCAAGGCGATAGACACCTGAATCAATGGCAATGTCTCCTTTTACCTGCAGTTTATAGATTGGACTTGTATTGCCTAAACCTGTGTTGCCAAACACATACAAACCACTTGATGGTGGCGTTACATTTGAGCCCAGGGCTGTGCCACCATTGGCAGCCACAAGCAGTTTGGTAACGCCACTGATCTGTGCCCGAAAGGCGTTCTCACCGCTGGCGCTGTTAACATGCAGCCGGTCTTGCGGCGACATCACACCAATGCCTACCCTGCCATTGGCAGAATCAATGTACATGCGTTGTACATTGCTGGTGAAGAAATGAAGGCTGATGCTGTTGGTGGTACCCAGTTTGCTGGTGCCTGCTGCATTGTTGTTGCCGGAAGTGCTCCAGTAAGGAGAACCATTTTGTGCTGTAGCAGCACCAATGCATAAGCTCATGGCTACTGCATAAGTAAATACTCTTTTCATAGTTGGGATATTAATTGTTATGAATGGATGAAAGGATACCTGAATGGGAGAACGAAGCTACTTGTTTTTCCCAATCCCTTTTTGATGGGTTTGCTACACAAATAGTGTACTGCGAAAGCAGCATTTGATTTTGGTGAAAAGACCTGTCTTTATGGACGGGTCTTTTTATTCTTTATATTTATTGCTTTCGCTCTATTTGCTTCTCATTATCTACCACAATTTCAGGTTTGCCTTTGTAGTCTTTAACCATGCCTGTAACACAGATATTCTTTCCTTCTAAAGTTGATAACTGGTAAGGCAACTTGCTTGCAGCATCTTTAAATACGACCACCGTAAAAGCGTTGTTTGGATATTTGCCACCCATGTTTAAGAAAGTGACTTTATCTGTAGTATGTGTTCCGGTTACTTCCCCGCATATGGTTACTTTCTTACCAACACTGTCTTTAGCTTGTTCTGGTTTGATGGTTTGTGAATCTGCCAGGAACGAAAACGCAACAAAAAGAAGTGAGAAGATGTATTTCCTGGTTGTGGTTTTAAGAAACCGAAGATATTAAAGATGTGTGGATTGGCAAACCTCAACAATACGAAAAGGCGACATCCTTGGTCTTGATTATCAACCTTCATGCGTTCGCTCTTTGGTACTGTAGGTTCGTATATTATATTTGTTGGGCGCAATTATAAGATTCGTGATTATTTACAAGTTTAAGGTTAGATAGCCAAAAGGAGTGCTTGACCAAACGACTTTGAATGTCACATTGAAGGTAGATGTCTCGATGGAGAAATTTAGATTGGCTGAAAACCCAAAGCGACAACTGGTATAGTTTCACAATTTGTAATAAAAGCTATACAATGAAAAATAAAATACCATACGAGCAAATTGAAAACGGAGCTCAGATCCTTCTGCTTTTGAGAGAAAATAATACGTGGGAAAAGTTATGCAACCAATATGAATATGTTTACCCTGATGACCTTATAAGCACAGCTACAATGACGCTTCGCAATAAGTTGGTAAGCATGCGTGAGCTGGGACTAATTACTTTTAAGGACGAGGAAACTCCGTTTGGAAAGAAACCTGTCGGTGAAATTAATGAAACCGACCTTTGGTCAAAGATTCGCGTGGCCTTCGGTGGTATGAGTTTGTCAGAGACGGCAAAAATATCCCGGCACTCAAAAGGAATGGCCATCGTTCCTTCTTTTGGTAGACCTAATAAACCCGAAGAAAAAATAGATGTTTTTGTGCTGATGCCATTCAAAACTGAATTGGAAAAAGTGTATACCAACCATATTAAAAAACTTGGAGAAGAATTAAAGCTTAATATTCGTCGTGGCGACGAAATATTCGTCGCAAGGCCTTTTATGGAAAAGGTTTGGAACGGCATCTGTGCCGCTGAACTGATATTGGCCGACTGTACTGAACAGAATCCAAACGTTTTTTATGAAATAGGGATGACCCACACAGTTGGGAAGAAAGTAGTCCTCATCACAAGGTCAGAAAAGGACATTCCATCAGATATCCGGCATTTTGATTATATTCTCTACACATACGATCCCGAAGGAGTTGAGTTATTAATTAAAAGGCTAAAAGAGTTTATTACATCTCACTTTAGCCTTTGATACCTAATTGCCATAGCCTCTCGCAACATTTACCTTGATGGGTTAATCGCCATATAATTGACAGTACTGCTGCCTAAAGGACAAACAGCGCACAACAAAAGCAATGCAGCAAGCGAAGCAGACACGGCGCAGTATCAGCAGTTTGGTCGGGGAAACATAGTAAGAATATCTTGCCACATACTGATCAGTTTAAATTCCTATTAGATTAGTAGGAATTTTTTATTTTGCTGCCGATATGACAAGTTTTTCTTCCATCAACAAGCTACTTACAATGCAAAAGATTAAAACAATTGGTTGTATTATTTTTTTACTGGTTATATCAAATTGTATATTCAGCCAGCAACGCCCAAACATTATTCTTATTCTGGCTGATGATATGGGTTATTCGGACATCAGTTGTTTTGGAAGTGAGATACCAACTCCTAATCTTGATAAGCTTGCATCTAAAGGTGTTCGCTTTACCCAATTTTATAATGGCGCCAGATGTTGCCCTACGCGGGCCAGCTTGCTCACCGGTTTGTTTCCACACGAAGCAGGCATTGGACAGATGACAGAAAATTCAACCGATACCTCTGCCTATCACTGGGGAACGGAAGGTTACCAGGGTTATCTTAACCATCATTGTGTAACGCTGGCAGAAGTATTAAGCGCTGCTGGTTATCATACTTATATGACGGGTAAATGGCATTTGGGTATGCAACAGCAAGACAGGTTGCCTTTGCAGCGTGGCTTTGAAAAATACTACGGCGTATTAGATGGTGCAATGAGTTATTTTAAACCACAAGGGGGCAGAGGTTTATGGTATATGAATACAAAACAACCCCCACCGCAAGGCAACTATTATACTACTGATGCCTTTACCGATTCTGCTATTGCTTTCTTAAAAGAACAGAAAGATAGCAAACCTTTCTTTTTATACCTGGCTTTTAATGCACCACACTGGCCATTGCAGGCAAAGGCTGAAGACATTCAAAAGTTTGCAGGAGTGTATGATAAAGGATGGGATAAAATACGTGCAGAAAGATATGCCCGTCAAAAACAAATGGGCATTGTTGATGCTAATACCAAGCTATCGCAACGGGATACGTCAGTACGGGCATGGGATGAATTAGCTGATTCAGATAAGAACAATGTTGCGTACCGTATGCAGGTATATGCAGCCCAGGTAAGTTGTATTGATCAAAATGTTGGAAAGCTGATAGCCACTTTAAAAGAGAAGAATCAACTTGATAATACTCTCATTATTTTTTTGAGTGATAATGGTGCTTGCCCGGAGCCATATAAAGAACTTGGCGGAGGTGCACAAAGCGACATTAATAACGGTGCTTTGTCTACTGCCATATCATATGGTGAAGGATGGGCCAATGCTTCCAATACACCTTACCGTAAATGGAAACGCGAAACAGAAGAAGGCGGCATTTCTGCACCTTTTATCATGTATTGGCCGAAAGGCATTGGCGATAAAGAACAGAACAGTATTGTAACCACACCTTCTTATTTGCCTGATATAATGCCGACACTGCTTGATGTGGGCAATGCAAAATATCCTGCAATATTTAAAGGCAATACCATTTATCCGCTCACGGGTAGAAGCCTGGCGCCTGTACTAAAAGGCGATACAATTAGTAAACATGAGTACATGTATTGGGAGCATGAAGGCTGGCAGGCTGTGCGTAAAGGCAACTGGAAAGCCGTCAAGGATAAAAAAGGAACTACATGGAGTTTATATGATCTTTCAACAGACCGGGATGAAGAGCAAAATCTTGCAAGTAAAAATGAAGATATTTTGAATGATCTGGTGATTCATTGGAATCAATGGCGCGAAGAAGATTATGTTTTTCCAAAACATGCAGACAAGAACAATACAAGTGTTGAATAATTTTGAAGGATCTCTCCGTTTTTCTTTTATGCGGTTTTCTTTTTATTTAAGCATAGTCAATGCAACTTTCATTTTGTAGTCATCTACCCTTTGCTTTTTTAGGTTATTCCGTTGCTTTGGAGGCGTGGCAGTACATGGATAGTCTGCCTCTGCCTCTTCTATTGCAACGTCAAAACGTTTCGCCAGGCGCCAGATAGTTACAAAACTTTGATACAAACTGAAAGACTTTTAAGTGAAAGTAATTTTGAATTGATAGTATGTTTGTATAGCAAACGGTGCGGCCATCAAATCATACAAACGCATCATCAAAGTGAACATACCGGGTATCCCCGCCAGTTCTTTTACTTGTAATCTTCGCAGTCGCAAGCCCAGAAGTAAAATCACACTCGCACATTAGGGTAGTAAAGTTTACTGTTACTACCCTATAGGGTGTGAAAATCTTTCGCGTTCTCAATACGCCAAACTGAAAGTTGAGGCACAACATA